>NZ_JAHKPU010000019.1:375772-516171 GCF_018860505.1 Pacificibacter marinus | reverse complement strand
ATCATATGACTATCTGTATTCATGATCTCCGGCTTACCATATTTTGCGATGGCCTCGTTCAATGCCTCAACGCAGAAGCTGGCGTCCACTCGACCATTGTCCTCAGACCAATGGCGGACAAGGTCTCGTTGTTCGAGAGCCGCCATGCTACTACCTTGCGCGTGGCCCAATCCATGATCGCGACCAGATACAAGAACCCACGGCGCACTGGAATGTAGGTGATGTCGCTGCACCAAACGTGGTTTGGCCGCGTGATCGGCAACTTCCTCAAAAGGTACGGATAAATGCGGTGCTGCGGGTGCTTCTTGCTGGTGTTAGGCCCTTTGTATATGGCCTGTAATCCCATGAGACCCATTAGTCGGCGCACACGGTGGCGACCCGCATGGAACCCATTTCGGGGCAGATAGGCCGCAATCTGGCGACTGCCCACTGCCCGACAGGGTTATGCGCAGCATAATCCCGAAAGGGGAAGAACGGGTACTTCGTAAACACCCGGTCAATTTCATTCATCAGTTTCAGCGTCTCAGCATTCACACCAACCGGCGTGTAATACAGCGACAACCGGCTGATCTTCAGCAACTTGCACTGTTTCGTCAAGCTCAGGTCTGTGCGGTCAGCGTTGATCAACGCCTTGCGTTCGGTCAGGCTCATCGCCTTTCGGGACATTGCTGCGCAATACCCTTTCGGTAATACTTCAGCCCTTGTGACAAAAAATCATTTTCAACCGCCAATTTGCCGATCTTCGCATGAAGCTCTTTGACTTCAGCCTCGTTGTCTTCCGTTCTCTGGACCTTGTCAGAAAACACGCCCGTCAGCCCATCAATGGCCTGCCGCTTCCATGTCGTCACCTGTGTTGGATGAACCTTGTGCTTGGCTGCAATCTCTTGCGCTGTGCGATCTCCACGAAGCGCCTCAAGCGCTACTGTGGCCTTAAACTTGTCTGAAAAACTGCGTCTCTTCGTCATTTGTGTATCCTGTCTTCATGGTTGGATACACCTTAGCACGCTGTCCAGTTTTGCCGGACCACTTCAGTATACGATATATCTGCGTCGGCCTGAGAACATATTGTTTGGCCATTGGGAGTCCCACGGACAAGACTGGGCCGCTGATCAGGCGGCATTGGATGCGTCTCCAGCCATGCAAAAATGGTTGGCGATCTGTGGTCCTATGCAGATCGGCCTGTCGAGTGACGATGATGGCTGGGCGGACATGATTGAAGTTTTCCACCTTGAGTGACCATTAAGTCTGCACAAAATGACGTATAAACTCACTTAACTCTATGCGCTAGAGTGCCGACCTAAGACCCTTGCGTATGGCATTGGGTGATAAATCGAACCATTTTTTACAGGCCCGCGAGAGTGCGGATTGCTCGGGAAAACCAAGCAGCGATGAGAGTTGAGTAAGAGACGCGTTTGTTTCTGTTAGATATTTTAAAGCCAATTCTTTCCGAATTGTGTCTTTGATATCCTGAAAACTGATGTTTTCGGCATGAAGCCGTCTGTGCAGGGTTCTTGGGTGAATGGCGAGGATGCGCGCGACATCTTCGCGATTGGCTTGCGGGGTTCCAATCAACGGGCGTAGCGCCACGCGCACGCGGTTTGTATAGCTTTGCATTGGAACCGGAAAGTTTCGCTCAAGATGGTCTTTGAGCATTTGGTTCACGTGTGGATCTGCATCTTCAACTGGGGTGTTCCATCCCGCAACATCGAAATGAAGCGCGGCATAGAGTTGGTTCTCCAACACTGGGATTCCAAAGAATTGCCGATGGCGTGTCGCCAATGCGCCTAAGCTGTGTGGCACAGAAACGGCCACGACGTTTTGGCCAAACGGACTCCGCATCTTTCCAATTTGAAAACTCATGCCGAGGATTAATTCAAGAACCTGACGCTGAATTGGTGCCGCAACCCCATCGACAGAGATGTTGATAGAAATGGAGTCAGGTATAATGTTGCCTGGATCTTGCACTTCGATCCGCAGCGCAGTGCCCTGAATAAACGTGAAACGCGAAATGATGTCACAGGCTTGCGCTGGGGTGCTGGCTGTCTTTAATACGAGCCCAAGAATACCCAAAACACTGACGTCTTGATGTTGCGCGATGCGCAAGCCGAGATCGCCACATTGCGTTGCAATGCTGCTGGCTTCCAATAGGCCGCAGACAGACACCATGGGTAAGAGTGCATCGTCATCACTTAACAATGCTTCGTTAAGTTCGAATTGCTCCAGTAAGCGGGTTGGCGAAACGCCTAATTCGTGCATGACATCTTGATATCCCCTGAGGGCGGCGGCTCGAATTACGTGGTTCATGTCCTTAAAAGACAGTTTTTTGTCCTTAAATGTCAAGACGGTTCAAGTGTTGAGGCGTAACTGAATCGATCAATGCAGTTTGGCTTTCGGGAATCATACCCGATGTATTGCCTCATCAAGAAAGGCTCAAAATGAAACGGTTATATGTTGCGGTACGGATAGTCGCGATTGCTTTTACCTTGGCATTCCCCAATCTGAGTAACGCGCAAACGCCCATCGTCAAGATTGAAGCCGTTGAGGCATCGGGGGGCGGCTTTAAGCGGACTTTCTTTGGTAATGTCGTCGCACGGGAAACTGTAGATTTAGCGTTTCAAGTTCAGGGGCAGATTGTCGATTTTCCATTGGATGAAGGCGCGGATGTGCCCAAAGGCGGACTGGTTGCCAGCCTTGATCTTGTTCCGTTCGAGCTGTCCCTTGAAGAGGCTCGCCTGAACAGGGATCAGGCTCTGCGCACTCTGGAACGGTATCGCCGACTGGAAGGAAGCGCGGTGAGCCAAACAGCCGTGCAAGATGCAGAAACTGATGTCAAGTTGGCGAACGTTGCCATGCGTAATGCGGAACGCGCGCTAGAGCAGGCCACGTTACACGCGCCCTTTGATGCACTGGTCGCGTCACGTCTGGTGCCGAATTTTTCCACAACGGGTGCTGGAACGCCGGTTGTGCGGTTACACGATATGTCCGACTTGCGGATTGAAATCGAAGTGTCCGAGACATTGTTCCAGCAGGCAGGACGGAACCCGAACGTAGAGATTTATGCCGAATTTACGGGGCATCCGAATCAGTACCCCCTTGAAATAAGAGAAGTGAACGCCGAAACCGCATCCGTTGGACAGACGTATTCAATCACCCTTGGCATGGCGCCACGGGATGATCTGACAGTCTGGCCGGGATCGTCCGCCAAGGTCACAGCGATTTCACTGGCAGATGAGGCCCGCATAACTGTGCCTGCGTCTGCCATTGTCATTGGGAACGACGGCGGCACCTCTGTCATGGTCTTCACGCCGACGGGCGAAAGAGAGGGGCACGTGACAACGACAGCGGTTGAAATCGCTGCCACGGAGAATGGCGAGATCGAAATCGTGACTGGACTTGAGGTCGGGCAAGACATTGTCACCGTGGGCGCATCTACCTTGACAGACGGCCAAGATGTGCGTCGCTTCACTGGTTTCGGGGATTGAGAAAAATCATGGATATCGCGCGTTACTCAATCAACAACCCGATTTTCACTTGGATCGTGATCCTGATGTGCCTGCTGGGGGGCACTTGGGGGTTTTCCTCGCTTGGTCGGCTGGAAGATCCGGCTTTTACAATCAAAACAGCGATTGTTGTCACTCAATATCCTGGTGCTTCCGCGGAAGAGGTTGCGACTGAAGTGTCAGAACCCATCGAATCCGCGATTCAAAAGATGGGTGAGGTCAAGTTGATTGAAACCATGAACCAGCCTGGCTTGTCATGGGTTACTGTTGAGATGGAAGATCACTACGACGGGAGTGAACTGCCGACGATCTGGACAAAACTGCGCAATAGGGTGGGCGAGGCCGCGTTGCCCAGCGGGGCGACCACGCCTTATATCAACGACAGTTTTGGGGATGTTTACGGGCTTTACTATGCGATAACCGCACCTGGATTCAGTGATCGCGAAATAAATGATCTTGCCGATTACTTACGGCGCGAAGTGCTGTCCGTTGATGGCGTGGCGGATGCTGTGATTTCAGGGCAACCAAATGAACGCATTTATGTGGAGCCGAATTTGGCGATATCCACGTCGCTTGGCATTCCGCCTGCGACGATACAGGCTGCGCTTGCGAATGCGGATGAAATTGTCGATGGCGGGTCTATTCAAGATGATGAGGGCCGCACCCTTATTCAACGCCCTGACGGGTCAGATAGCGTTTCCGCCATTGCGGCGCTTGCGGTTGGGGTCAGCGGACAAATCGTAAACTTGTCGGATTTCGCCAATGTATATCGCGGACGCGAAGACACCCCAGACCTCATTTTGCGCCACAACGGTGTAGAAGCCTTCAGTCTTGGCGTTGCGGGGCTTTCGACAGAAAACATTGTCGAAGTTGGCCATGCCGTTGACGCAAAACTGGAACAGCTCAAGCGCTCTATTCCTGTCGGTATCACGATTTCACCAATTTACCAGCAACACGTCGTCGTCGAAGACGCATCCAACACCTTTTTGGTGAACCTCGCCATGTCGGTGGCGATTGTGATTGTCGTTCTGGCAATTTTCATGGGCTGGCGTGCGTCAATGGTTGTGGGGGCAACGCTGTTGCTGACTGTTGTCGGCACTTTGTTTTTCATGGCGCTTGGGTCGATTGAAATGGAACGTATTTCGCTCGGCGCGTTGATCATCGCCATGGGGATGCTGGTTGATAACGCGATTGTTGTGGCCGAAGGCATGCAGATCAATATGCAGCGCGGTCAAACCTCTCGCGAAGCTTCGACAGAGGCTGCCAGCAAGACGCAAATCCCATTGCTGGGGGCCACTGTGATCGGCATCATGGCCTTTGCGGGGATCGGGCTTAGTCCTGATGCAACCGGCGAATTTCTGTTTTCTCTCTTTGCTGTGATCGGCATCTCATTGATGCTGTCTTGGGTCTTGGCGATCACTGTGACGCCTTTGTTGGGGCACTATTTTTTCCGCCAAGGCGAAGAAGGAGCAAGCGCGGGCTATGACGGATTCATCTTTCGTGGCTATGCCAATGTCTTGCGCGCCAGCCTCAAATTGCGCTGGTTGGTTCTTGTCGCGCTGATTGGCACAACGGTGGTTTGCTATGGGCTGTTTGGCCAAATCAAGCAGCAGTTTTTCCCAGACAGCAACACACCGCTATACTTTGTGAACTACAAGCTGCCTCAAGGCGCAGGGATCGATCAGACATCTAACGACATGAAAACGCTTGAAAATTGGTTGGTTGAGCGTGACGATGTGGTTGCCGTTACGTCCTATTCGGGCATGGGCGCCTCGCGTTTTATGCTGACCTATGAAAGCGAAGATCCGAACCCAAGCTATGGCCATCTTATCGTGCGCGTCACCTCGCTGGACGTCATTCAGGACGAAATGGATGATTTAGAGGCCTTTGCGCTAGAGGCTGTTCCGCAAGGTGAGTTTCGTGTCAAACGTCTGGCTTTTGGTCCCGGTGGCGGTGCCCCGATTGAGGTGCGCTTCTCCGGTGCTGATCCAGAAGTGCTGCGGGATTTGTCAGACGAGGCCGTCACACGTCTGCGCGTCGCGTCCGCCAATATCATCTCTCCACGCTATGATTGGCGCGAGAAAGAACTGGTGCTGCGCCCGATCTATGCTGAAGACCGCGCTCAGGAGGCCGGCATTTCACGCTCAGACATCACCAGCACGTTGCAGTTCGCGACAGAGGGGACCACTTCGGGTGTATTTCGCGAGGGTGATCGCCAAATTCCCATAATCCTGCGCACCGCGCGGGATGCGGATTTGTCGTTGATGGATCACAGCATCTATTCCGAAAGCAATGGCGAACTGGTGCCGATGGCGCAGGTGATCGACGGCTTCAGGTTTGAGGCACAGGACACGCTGGTGTTTCGTCGTGACAGTGCGAATGTCATCACTGTCGGTGCGGATATTCCGCGCAGCATGACTGCAACCGAGGTCTTGGCAGAAGTGCGCGCCACCATCGAAGACATGGAAATGCCGGATGGGTATTCTATGGAATGGGGCGGTGAATACGAAAGCTCAACCGACGCGCAGGCCTCTTTGGGGACACAGCTTCCGATGAGTATGATCATTATGGTGCTGATCACGGTGCTTTTGTTCAACGCCTTACGTCAGCCGATCATCATCTGGTTGTTGGTGCCTATGTCAGTCAACGGTGTCAGCCTCGCGTTATTGGGCACGGGATTGCCATTCACCTTCACCGCGCTGCTTGGTTTGTTGTCGCTTTCTGGGATGTTGATCAAAAACGGAATTGTATTGGTGGAAGAGATCGACCTCATACGAAAAGCCGACCCTGATATGCCACTGGAAGACGCTATTGTTTCGGCGTCAACATCACGTTTGCGACCGGTATTTCTGGCGGCAGCAACGACGATCTTGGGGATGTTGCCACTGCTTTGGGATGCATTCTTTCAATCGATGGCTGCGACGATCATGGGCGGATTGGCCTTTGCCTCTGTTCTGACAATGATCGCGGCGCCGGTTTTGTATTATGTGTTCTTTAAATCGTCGAAAGGGCGAGGAAATGACACTGCAGCGGTCGCTGCATAGCCGCACTTGTCGCCAAACCGCAAGCGTGTTGAAAGCCCAAGGGTCTTCGATACGTCTTGCGGGGCATGTCAAATACAAGCCGGAAATTTGTGTCGTGCGTGGCCTGATCTGTGGCGTCGCAATCTCGTGCGTTGACCTTAAAGATTGGCCCGTGACCGTAAGATATTGCAAAATTCCAAGGCGGCCTCGCTTTGCGTTTCTTTTCGCCGTGTCACCAGTCCAAATCCAGTGAGCCGGATGTCCGGTTGTATGGCAAGGGTCGTGAAAAGACCGGCCTTTATATGTGCATCCACAACAGCCTCAGGCAGCAGTGCTACGGCGTCAGAGGCTTGTACAAGGTTTAGGATGAGCAAGATCGAGGAACATTCTATCGTATCTGTAAGGCGGCCCAATCCAGCTTCATTCAGTGCGGCGTCAAGCACTTGACGTGAAGGGTTTGACAGAGGTTGTAATATCCAAGAACATTCAGTCAGATCTGCCAGTTGCATCACCCCCTCACGTTGAAGGGGATGGCCCGTCCGTGCGACGACGATCAGCCGTTCTTCAGCGAGCAGTTCGAATGTAAACACATGACGATGCCGCTCTGTGCTAAACCGTCCCACTGCAAGATCCAGTCCGCCTGTCTCAAGTTGATCAAGAATGTCATCGCTGGTTTCACCATGCAAGGATACCATAAGTTGCGGGCGTTTGCGTTTAATTTCGGCCACGGATCGCGCCACAATGTCTGGGGCGGCGCCTGTGATAGCGCCCACTGAAAGGGTGCCATATCCACCGGCACGACGCTCTTGGAATTCATCGGAAAACTTTTGCAGTCGCGACAGTTGCGCCCGAACATTTGCGATAACAAACGCCCCCAATGGCGTCGGTTCCATGCCGCGCGGTTTGCGTTCAAACAGGGCAGCTTCAAAAATATCTTCGACGTCGCGCAGCATCTTGGATGCAGTGGATTGTGTCATGTTCAACGTGTCTGCAGCCCGATGTGTGGTGCCGTGGTCGGCCAAGGCCACAATCAGCGCCATATGCCGCACTTTTAGGTTGGCTGTTATATCTCGTTTCACGCTTTATTGACCTTTCATAGCGATCGCCTTTCGCGATCGCAGAGACGTATTTATTCATTGGACGTTATCACGCAGCGGGGTACTGTCAACGGTGAGGAGAGGGTTGGGAGACCAGTAAATACCGTTAGAACAACAGGATAAGCCGTGCATTTTGCGCGCCCTGTTGGTGTGCTGTTCACCCGAGTTATGCGTCCTTCAGTACCGTTTTACGGCCGTTCGTGCCGTAGGTGCGAAAGGACCGCTAGGTATCGTAAAAGAGGAGGATTAAAATGAAATTTATCAAAACTATCGCAGCTGTTGGGGGCCTGATGGCCATGACTGGTGCCGCATGGGCACAAGAGTACCCCGAGCGTCCCATTCAGATGATCGTGCCTTGGGGTGCGGGGGGTGGCACCGACGCGGTGGGCCGTTTGCTGGGCGCTGAAATTCAAAAAGAACTTGGTGTTCCGGTCAACGTGGTGAACCGCACTGGCGGATCGGGCGTTGTGGGGCACAGTGCCATCGCCAACGCTGATCCAGATGGCTATACCATCGGCATCATGACCATCGAAATCGACATGATGCATTGGCAGGGCTTGACTGATCTGACCTATGAAGACTTCGATGTTCTGGCCATCGTCAACTCCGATCCCGGTGGGGTTATGGTGTCCGCAGATGCGGGCTATGACAGCGTCGAAGCGTTGCTGGAAAAAATCAAAAGCGAACCCGCGGGCACATTCAAAGCCTCAGGCACAGGGCAGGGTGGCATTTGGCATGTCGGACTTGCAGGCTGGTTGCTGTCTGAAGGTTTGGCTCCTGATCACGTGACATTCGTGCCCAGCCAAGGGGCTGCACCGGGCTTGACTGACATGGTTGCAGGCGGCGTCGATATTGTGCCGTCATCACTGGCCGAAGGTCGGTCTATGATTGATGCCAAGCGCGTTGTGCCACTGGCGACGATGTCTGCTGATCGCCAAGATGCTTTTCCTGATGTTCCTACATTGGCGGAATCCACAGGTTCTGATTGGAATGTCGCCGTTTGGCGGTCTGTCGCCGCCCCTGCGGGCTTGCCTGAAGACGTGAAAGTCAAACTGATGGATGCAATCGAGACGGCGTATCATTCAGACGCTTATCAGGACTTTATGAAGGATCGTGGTTTCGGTCTGCGTTGGGCGAAAGGCGATGATGCGACATCCATCGTGGCGGCAGATGATGCTGTCTTTGGTGACGTCATGACAAAAGCAGGCCTCGCGGCTGAATAAATGGCCGCCCAATAACGGGCTTCGCCAGACATAAAAGCCACCGCCGTCGCCGTTATATCGGCGGCGGTACTTCAAATAACGACCAACGACAGGACACAGGATGCGCGTCACCGATCTGACTTTGGGTTTATTGACCCTGCTGGGAGGGATCGCGATTTATCTCTCGGCGATAAATTTTCACGCGATCCCCGGACAGGACTACGGCGCAGGCACAATGCCGCGTGCCATCGCTTTTGTGACAGGTCTTGTGGGGATCTTCATGATCACCAAAGCCGTCATTGCGGGGGAACGCTTGCCTGGGTTGCAACTGGCGGAATGGACCCGCAGTGGTGGGGCTGTGCTGCGTATGTTTGCAGTGTTGGGACTGATTGTGGCCTATATCGTCGTCTCGCCGTTGCTTGGCTTTTTACCCACAGCCTTTTGTGTGATGCTGGTGGCGATGCTGATCCTTGGGGTGCGCATTCCAACCGCGATTATTGTGTCTGCCATAACGTCTGTTGTCATCCAGCAAAGCTTTGGCAAACTTTTGCTCGTCCCGCTGCCACGCAGTGATTTCTTGAACTTCTTTTGGTGAAATTTTCATGTCAATTGTGATCGAAGCTGCGAACCTTGTGTTCCAACCCTATGTCCTGCTGGTGATCTTTGGCGCTGCCGCCTTTGGTATGTTTGTCGGGGCCATTCCGGGCCTAACCGCAACCATGGCCACAGCGCTTCTGGTGCCTGTGACCTTTTTCATGGATCCCGTGCCTGCCATTGCCACTATCGTTACGGCCACGGCTATGGCTATTTTTGCGGGGGATATCCCCGGTACTTTGCTGCGTATGCCTGGCACGCCAGCCAGTGCTGCCTATGTGCAAGACGCCTATGCGATGACGCGACAAGGTCGTCCCGAAGCAGCCCTTGGTGCCTCATTGGTGTTTTCATCAATCGGTGGCATTTTTGGCACCCTTGTGCTGATTTCGGCCTCGCCCGTCTTGGCTGAAATCGCTTTAAAGTTTTCATCGTTTGAATATTTTTGGCTGGTGGTTCTGGGCCTGTCCTGTGCTGTGTTCATCTCGCCCGGGTCCCCTGCGCGTGGGCTTATTGCGCTCTTCATCGGGTTGTTTGCGGCCACGGTTGGCTTAGACAATCCTGCAGCTGTACCGCGCTACACCTTTGGCTCCGTCGAGATGATGGGCGGGGTGCAGTTCATTCCCGCTATGATCGGCCTGTTTGCTGTGTCCGAAGTCATCCGCGCCTTTATTAAACGCGCCAGTGATGTGCGTCCGCCTTCGACCTCGGGCAAAAGCATCTTTCGCCAGCAAGCAACCAATCTTGTGACCTATCCTGTACAGGCGTTGCGCGGCAGTGTTTTAGGCACCGCCATTGGTGCGCTGCCCGGTGCTGGGGCTGATATCGCGGCTTGGATTTCATACGCCATCAGTAAGAAATTTTCAAAAACCCCTGAGAAATTTGGCAAAGGTCATGTCGAAGGCTTGGTCGAGGCGGGCGCCTCAAACAACGGTGCCATGAGCGGTGCGTGGATACCGGCGCTTGTCTTCGGCATCCCTGGCGATTCCATTACTGCAATCGTGATCGGTGTTCTATACATCAAAGGCATCAATCCGGGGCCGATGGTGTTCATCACCCAGCCGGAAATGATCTATGCGGTGTTCATCGTATTCTTGCTGGCCAATGTGATCATGCTGCCGCTGGGCTGGATCGCGATCAAAGGCGCGCGCCACGTTTTGTCTATTCCGCAAAAAGTGTTGATGCCTGTGATTTTGATGTTCTGTATGGTCGGGTCTTTTGCCATCAACAATTCGGTCTTCGGGATCGGCTTGATGTTGTTCTTCGGTGTCATCGGCTTCTTGATGGAAGAAAATGATATCCCGATCGCGCCTGCGATTTTGGGATTGGTTTTAGGACCGATGTTGGAGCAGAATTTCGTCACATCAATGATCAAATCTGACGGCAGTTTTCTTGCCTTTTTTGAACGCCCGATTGCCGCAGGGCTTGGTCTGTTTTCCATCGCGATCTGGACGATTCCGTTGGTTCTGTGGCTGTTGCACCGTCGCAGTGCCAGACAAAGCCTAACTTGAGAGCACTCTCAGAGATAGTTTAGGATCAAAACCAAGAACATACAGCCCGATCCATTTTTGGTTTCGGGCTGTATGTTTTTGATACTATGCCGATTTTGCCAATTTGCCCGTTCCGCAAATCACGCCGCACGGAGATCGTTCTAGCGCTTCTTCTGTGCGTTAGGCCAACCAGTTATCTTATGGCAGCGATTAAAATCGATGAGAGGTCATTTGTCAGGGGGGGGGGCTGATGGAATTCTATCTGAAGGCGGCAGTATTGCGTGAGCAGGAAACTGGGATGCCAATCAAAAAAATCGCCAGCATTGCGATGTTGGCGCTTGGAAAGTCTAATGCTGTTGGTTGCAAGGTCGAAGCGGTTTAATCTTCTTTGGCGCGTTGTCTCAGGCGTTTGAAAACGTCCTCAGTGCTTGTTTCGCCTTCAAGCAACTGCCAGCGTTCAAGCAGCGGTCGTCCGGAATTGCGACAATGCAATGCCATCGCAGCGCGCGCGCCTTTGGCGTCATGTGCTGCCAATGCGTTTACGATGGCCATGTGTTCGTCGCGCGAAAATTGTGCAATGTCATCAAGGCTTTGTCGGTTGTTCAACCGGGTCCATTCCGGATAACGCTGACGCACGCGCCAAAAGTCTTTGACGACGGACACAAAGACCGTATTGCCAGTCGAGCGCGCAACGGTCAGGTGAAATTCGCTGTCGAAAGCTTCAATCTGGTCAAGGCTGGCTGTTGTGGCACACATGCCTTCGACGCAGCGCTCAAGTTGGGCGATCTCGACCGGGGTGATCAGTGCTGCGGCGATTGATGCAATTTCAGGCTCGATTACAAAGCGTGCTTCGACCAGTTCAAAATAGCCTGGCAGGCCAGATGTTTCGATCTGCGCGTCGGGTAGGGTGCGCGTAACAAAAGCCCCAGCCCCGTATCGGGTGACGACATAGCCCATCAATTCTAGCGCAATCATGGCCTCGCGCACCGTGGTGCGGCTGACGCCAAGTTGTTCAACAAGGTCTTTATCCGCTGGCATTTTGCTATCAAGTGGAAGATCGCCAGCGCGAATACGCGCGGCGATCTCGTCTGCTACAAGGCGATAGCGGGGTGTTTGAACGATAGGATTCAGCATATATGTGCCTTAGGTGTTCGGAAGATCGTCTTCCATATAGTAACGGACATTGTCTTCAAAGCTGGTATCCGCTTTCAACCCCAGAGCCAATGCCTTGTCAAACCTGTAGTCAAAGCGCCAGCCGCGAACGATAGTGGCAATGTCTGGTTGTGCCTCCCATTTAATCAGTTTCGCGGGTTCTGGTCCAGCGACGGCTGTCAGCGCGTCAATCATCTGCCGTATCGACAGGCGCTGACCAGGCAAGGTCATGCAGCGCTGTTGACCCAAATCTGCGGCGCCCAGTTCGGCCCCTTTGATCAGGTTTTCGACACAGCGTCGTGGCGACAGGTAGAAATGTTCTTGATCCTCATCAACAGGACAGATCGCAGGTTCGCCATTCAACGGCTCGCGGATGATGGAGGACATAAAGGAAGAGGCCGCGCGATTGGGCTTGCCTGGTCGCACGGAAATCGTCGGAAGACGGAACCCACGCCCATCGACATAGCCTTTACGGGAATAGTCATTCAGCAACAGCTCGCCGATGGCCTTTTGCATGCCGTAACTGGTTTGCGGATTGGGAATGGTGTGATCGGTGATCGGGTCAGGGACCTCGCCACCGAACACAGCAAGTGATGATGTAAAGACAACAACGGGACATGTGCCGAGCATGCGGCACCGTTCAAGTATGTTGAGCGTCCCGTCCAGATTGACTTTCATCCCGACTTCAAAATCTTCCTCTGCATGCGAAGAGACGACAGCCGCAAAGTGGAAAATCACGTCCGTGTCGGCGGTGATCAATTGATCGATGGATGCGCGGTCGGTGATGTCGCAGGCCGTTGTTTTAACGGGAAACGGCGCCTCAAGCGTGTCAGGTGCGGCAATATCTGCAAGCGTCAACGATTGAATGGGTTGCCCGCGCAGGCTGCCTTCGCGGGCAAGGTTTTGTGCTGTTTTGCGGCCAATAAAGCCGCCGCCGCCAATGATCGTCACGTGCATTTGGGTCGTTTTCCTAGAATTGTAAAGTGAGGAGAAGTAAAGAGGGCCGTCAATTGTAGTGACGGCCCCAAATTGGTTAGTCTGCCTGTGGGCCAAGACCGATGCGCGCTAAGAACGCCTTGTGGCTATCGACCATCGCTTGCGCCTCAGGTGTTTTCGCACCCCAGATATCCCAACGGCTGACAGCAGCTTCGCGGAACGCGGCGCGGTCCTCTGCGGACCAATCATAAAAGGTCACACCAAGTTCGGGCAACTGCGTCAAGGCTTCGCCATTCTCAAGGGTCGTCCGCATCATCAGTTTCAACGCAAGTGAATCCATCGCGGTTGTCAGGATCGCTTGTTGCGATGGGTCCAGCCCGTCCCAAACGGCTTTGTTACAGGCAAGGTGATCTGAACTCATCGAATGAAAGCCGGGGTAGGTGGTGTGTTTCACCACATCGTAGATGCCCAAGCCGACGTTATTGGCCAAAGTAGACGCGTCTGCCCCATCAATGATGCCCGTTTCGAGTGCGGTGAAGATTTCGGTAAAGTCCATGACCACTGGGGCTGAGCCAAGCTCTGCGAAGATTTCTGTTTCCATGCCCGGAGGTGAACGGAATTTCCAACCTTTCAGATCCTCGATCCCATTCAACGGTTTGGATGAGCTCATTGATTCCTGTCCTCCCAGATAGGCTCCAATGAACTCCATACCGCTGGCGTGATACAATTCGTTCATGGCCTCGCGGCCACCGCCGAAGGAAACCCATGTCAGAAACTCTACCGGCGTATCATAGCCGCCCATGGTATCTGCTGCGAATTGATAGGCTGGATTGACGCCCGTTTGATAGCTTGGGTTGGTCATGTCGCAGTCAAGAACGCCGTTGATCGCGGCTGAGAATGTCTCAGCTGAGGCGACAACCGCCGAGCTGTAATACATTTCGATGTCTAGCGATCCATCCGACATGGTTTCGACCTGATTTACGAATTCTTTCACAAGTTGGCCAGAGGTGGATTCTGGCGACTGGTGTGTTTGAATGCGAAGGATGGTCTGCGCGGATGCGCCTCCGGTTAAAAGCATAGAGCTTGCAAGAAGAGCGGTGAGTGATTTCGACATTATGTCCCCCAAAATATGTTTCATCAACACGGGTACTATAATCAAGCCTTGTTAGATTGCCAGACAATTATACAATAAAGTTTCAATTCAAGTTCTACCACTGCGCGGGTCATAGGGGGGGGGCTCAAAATATGGGGCATGGAGGTTTGCCTTATGACTGAGGTGTCGTAGCGATAGCGCTTCGAGTGGCTATCGCGTTCTGTTTTGTAGAAGCTAAGGCGATGGACCTATCTCCTGCGCGACGAGAGGCTTGGTTTAAGGGTACATGCTGAACCTGTCATAAAAGTGTTACAAAAATCGGCACGATTATCTTTGTTGAATGGGTGGCTCAGTGGGGGCGTTTGATGCGGTGGATTTTGTAAAAGTCCGCATATTGCCCTTATTTTTCACGATTATCCTTTAAAAAATTGTTACAATTATCTGGTAGGGGGGATCATCTTGTCCCGTTTAGTGGGACGGTTTTGACGGAATTTTCGAATGCCGAGTATTGCTGGCTGAGATGGCGTCTCGCATAAAAAAGCGTAACGAACACTTTCTCTTTTGTCTCTTCGCCCCCTTAAAGGAACATCCCATGATCCGTACGCTCGCGACATCCTTCATCGCTATGATGGCCGCAACTGCCGTTACAGCAGACGACTTGACCGTCTATAGCGCAGGCCCGAAACCTCTGTCTGCCGCTCTCGCAGAAGCTTTTACCGCCAAGACTGGCATCGCAGTAAACCTGTTTCAATCGACGTCTGGCAAAGTGATGGCCCGCTATGAGGCGGAAAAAGCCAACCCACAAGCAGATGTTCTTATCTCTGCCTCGTGGGGCCATGCCATCACGTTGAGTGCTGCAGGTGAATTGCTGCCCTATGCCTCGGAAAATGCGATGACTGTGCCAGATTCGCTCAAAACCGAAGACTATGTGGCCCAAGGTGCCGCCGCCATTGCGATGGTGTACAACACCACATTGGACATGCCTGCGCCCGCTGAGTGGTCCGACCTGACCGATGAAGCTTATAAAGATATGGTGACCATGCCTGATCCAGCAGCCTCAGGCGCGGCGCTTTCTTTGGTGCAAGGTCTGGCCAGCCAAGATGGCGATGCGGCGTGGCAACTGATCTCTGACCTAAAAGCCAATGGTATGATCGTGCCCGGCGCGAATGCGGCCGCTTTGAACCCTGTTTTATCAGGTGCACGCGGCGTTGTCTTTGGCGCGGTTGACTACATCGCGATTGGCCAAAAGGCTGCGGGCGAAGCCATCGAAGTTGTCTACCCTGAAAGCGGCACAGTTCTGGCCCCGCGTCCAATCATGATCCCAGCCTCCACCGACCAAGCTGATGAGGCGAAACAATTTATGGATTTCGTTCTCTCCGAAGAAGGTCAGGCGCTGGTTGCTGATCGCATGATCCTTCCAGCCCGCACAGACGTCAAAGCAAAACGTCCGGGTTGGGACGAGCTGGCATTGATCGATTTCGACTATGTTAAGGCCGCAGCAGAAGCCGAGGCCACCATTGATGCGTTCACAGCGGCGACTGAGTAAGTCGATGATGCCCATTTCGGCACATAAACCTTCGGGAGGCGTGCTACGCGCCTCCCTTTTTCTCGCAACCATGGGCTTTGCTTTTGTTGTGGTTGCGCTGCCCATCTTGGCCGTCATTCTTTTTGCAATTTTCCCCAAACTTAACGAACTGTCATTCATCGGCCCTTTCAGCAATCTTGGGCCGCATCTTAATGATCCCAGATTATTGCAAGCTGTATTCAACTCAGTAACGCTGGCCCTGTCTGTGTGTGCGCTTTCAACCGCCTTGGCTGTCTCGGCCGCGCTTTTGCGGATCAAACTTGGGCGGCGTGGCGCGATCTGGGATGTGCTGTTTCTCGTGCCTTTTTTGGTCCCGCCCTTTACGGGCGCTTTCGCGTGGATTCAATTGGGACAACGCAACGGCTTTATCGAACAGCTGCTGGGCTTCAATCTCAGCGCGATGCTGTATAGCTTTTTCGGTATCGTTGTCGTGATGGCATTGAACCTGTTCCCTGTCGTTTATTTTACCACCTCTAGTGCTTTGCAGATCGTCGGACAGCGATATGACGAAGTCGCACGCGTGTTTGGCGCGACATCCGTTCGACGCCTGTTTCGCATTGTTTTGCCACTGGTCGGCACAGCGATTGTGTCCAGCAATTTGCTTGTGTTTATCATGACCGTCGAAGAATTCGGCACAGCTGAAATTCTCGGACGTCGGGCCGATATCGATTTCGTCGTGACCTATATTCATGAAAAACTTAGCGATTGGCCGATAGATTTGCCGGGAGCCTCTGTCCTGTCTTTGATCCTGATCGCGATAGCCCTTTGCGCTTACTATTTGCATTTACGCCTGACAAAACAGGTCACAACAAGTGTGGATGAGGTACAAAGCCAAGGGCGCAAATCGCAACTGGGCACTGTCGGCACCACGATAAGTCATATCGCTCTTGGTGGTCTTGCTTTTGTCGCTGTGGCATTGCCGCTTTTGTCCATCCTGTTAAGCGCGATGATGCAACGAATGTCAGGCGGGTTGGTCTGGTCTAACCTGAACTTTAATGCCTTTATAGCCCTGTTCACCACCCATGAAGATGCGCTCAGCGCCATCGCAACAAGTCTGCATTTGGCCACAGTCACAGCGCTGATCACTGTGACGATCGGCATACTGGCCGCGTTTTTCATCGTGCGTTGGCGTTCGGTCCTCTCTGATCCCTTGGATTTTCTGTTGACCCTGCCCAATGCGCTTCCGGCTATGACGCTCGCCGTGGGGCTCATTCTCGTTTGGAATCAAGCGTTTTGGCCATGGACACCATATAATACGTGGTGGGTGATGCTATTGGCCTATACCTGCATCATGTTGCCATATCCGGTGCGTATGATCACAAGCACCTTGCGACAATTGCCCATGTCGATGCAGGACGCGGCTGTGGTTTATGGGGCCAGCGATCTCGGGGTGATTTTACGCGTCAACGGCCCAGCTTTGCTTGGTGTGTCCGTTGCCTCTGGCTTTATCGTATTTTCCATTGCCTCGCGCGAATTGGTGACATCACTCTTACTCACGCCTCCCGGTTTCGAAACCGTTTCAACCTTTGTGTTCCACCAATTCGACCAAGGTTCGGTCAACACCGCAATGGCCATGAGCCTTGTGTCAGTTTTGATCTCTGGCGGCTTCATCGCGTTGGCAAACTATCTCAACAGTCTGCGCCCCGAGAAAGGCCACTGATCCATGATTAATATACATAACCTGCATAAAAGCTTTGGTCGTACCGAGATTTTGAAGGGTATCGACCTCGACATTGAAGAAGGCGAATTCGTCACGCTGTTGGGGCAATCGGGCTGTGGGAAATCGACCTTACTGCGCATCATTGCAGGATTGGATCGCGCGGGAAGCGGGCAGCTGTCTTATAATGACAACGTGCTGGACGACCCTGCGCGCGGCACTTTTGTCCCTACGCAAGCGCGTCAATTCGGTTTCGTCTTTCAAGATCATGCGCTTTGGCCCCACCTTACGATTGATGAAAATATTGCCTTTCCGCTGCGCAGCTACGGTTGGAACAAAAGCGATATGGCAAAGCGCGTTGCCGAGGTTTTGGGGCAGGTGCAGATGTCTGCCCATGCGGGCAAATACCCGCGCCAGTTGTCTGGCGGACAGCGACAAAGGGTGGGAATTGCGCGTGCGCTGGCGCTTTCGCCCAAAGTGATTTTGCTTGATGAGCCTCTGGCCAGCCTTGATTCCAATTTGCGTGACGATCTGGGGCACGAAATCCGCAAGCTCGCCAAGCAATTCGGGCTGACCTGTATCAATGTGACCCATGATCGGCGTGAAGCACAAATTCTGTCGGATCGAATTGCCGTGATGTCGGCGGGGCAAATCCAACAAGTGGGCACCCCTTTGGATATTTTCACACGCCCCACCACAGTAGAGACGGCAAAGTTTGTCAACGCTGGCAATATCGTGCCGCGCGATTTCTTCACTTCAGATGCCTATCATGCCAACGCCGATGGAAAATCCGACTGGCTTTTGGTCCCGCGCAATGCTGTTCAAATCGTACAGGGGCAAGCTGAGCACGCCGCGAAAGTTCAAGACATGGTGTTCATCGACGGGCGTTTCGAAGTGAAAGTGGAAATAAAAGGGCAAAGCCTGACCTTTTTTTCTGAAACCAGACCTCAGGAAATGGGGGATGTGGGTTTAAATATTCTGCCGGAACACGTCTTTCCGTTGCTGGCGTGAAAACGGCGATTTTCCTATGCAAAACTTCAATGATCTGAAAATTCTCGACGCAATTGTGCAGTTTCGCTCGATCCGCAAAGCTGCGGAACACATGTCTATGACCCCCTCTGCGTTGAGCCGTAAAATTCTGGCGCTTGAGGCGCATTTCGGCGTGGATCTGTTCGAGCGCACTTCCAAGGGACTCCGCCTCAATCCGTCAGGGCAATATCTTGCGGTCCACGCCCGCGCGCAATTAGCCGAGCTGGAAAAAGTGCGCGGCGAATTGCAGGCAATCAAAAAAGCGACCAGCGGCCATGTGCGAATTTGTGCCAGCCAATCCGTTTTGGAAAGCTTTCTGCCGGTGCATTTGGCGAAGTTCCAGCAGAAAAACCCAAAGGTGACTGTGGCGCTGAACCATTCGTCCTCCGTACGCGCACTGGCGGATTTGCAAGAGTTTCATTCCGACATTGGCTTATGCCTAAACTTGCCCGATCATTCGGATTTGTCAGTGCTGGGTATGGCAGAGCAAGAGATCTTTGCCGTGGTTTCCGCCCAGCATCCGCTGGCGGCGGCAGGCGAGGTGTCTATTTCAGAAATAGCCAAACATCAAATTGTATTGCCCCCGCAGGGATCAGGCTTGCGACTTATGCTGGATCAGCAGGCCAATCGCGAAAATGCTTTCTTGTCGCCGGCAGTTGAAAGCAACACCTATGCCTCTATCGCCAGCGCCTGTCGCAGTGGCGGGCTTATCACCTTTGGCCTTTCACTATACGAGCAAAGCGAAGATGACGCCGCACAAGCAGTTTTGCTTAAAATCACAAAGATGAAACCGGCAAATATTCGATTGGTAAAACTGCACGGGCGTACCTTGTCCCCCGCGGCAGCGAAACTTGCCAAGTATTTGGCCAAGAAAATACGCAACGGCGCGAAACAAACCAGCGATGCATAGGGGCGAGGCGCGACAGTGGCGCAGGGGCTGCTTGGATGCCGATAGCGCAGGATGGCTTTGATGCAGCGCCTCTCTTTTCCCTCCCAGCACGACATCTGCGCATAAGGACTAGAATATGACGACATGGATTATCTCCGACACGCATTTCGGAGACAGCAGCTTTATTGACACGGGTTTGGCGCAAGGAAAAACATCACGCGGATTTCGGACCGTGAGCGAGATGAATGAATGCCTTGCAGACAACTGGAATGATCTCATTGCCACAGATGACACCGTTTTTCACTTGGGGGATGTCTATGGAGGAGACGGCTGGAAAATGTTGGGGCGGTTGAAAGGGCGCAAGCACTTGATCCTTGGCAATCACGATAACCCGCTTGACCACGAATTGACGCAAGTGTTCCAGTCTATATCTCTATGGAAAGTTCTTGAGGCCACAAAGATGGTGTTGACTCATTTGCCAATCAGCCTATGCGCGCGCAGTGGTCTTGGTGAACGATTTGCCATGAACATTCATGGCCATTTACACACGAAACCGGCACCGACAGAGCGGCATATTTGCGTGAGCGTTGAGCAGACTGATTATAAGCCTCTAAACTTAGACGCGTTAATCGCGCACAGCACCCCACGCTTGCGAGCCGCACAGGTGACCTGATTGGTTTCCCTCACGCGCGCTGCTGTGCCTGCCTTTGGGCCGTGCTGAGCGACCAGAAATGGCCTGTTTAGCTGGACTGCTCGCTCACAGGCATGGTCGTGGGTCGCAGCAAAATCGCTGCAGTCAGCCCTATCATCGACAGCCCCGCAGCCACCATGTAAAGCCATGTGAACGCATTGGAAAACAAAATGCTGACTGCGATGCGGCTTGTGTCCGGCAGATCAGCAAGCGCCTCGGGCGAAAGGCTAGAGGGGTCGGGCACGCCTATTACGCCATCGCCCCCTGCCATCAACCGCGCTGACAGAACTGCCCCATAGGTTGAAATGGCCAATGAAGCCCCCGCCATTCGGCACAGGGTCACCGCGCTTGTTGCCGCGCCAATATCGGCTTGCGGCGCAATCAATTGCACACCGATGATCGGTGATTGCTGCGCGAGACCAATCGCAAGCCCACTCACCGCCAGCACGATTCCGACCACCCAAAGCGACGTTCCCACCTGAATTTGTGACACTGCGATTAAGGCAAGGACAGACAGGGTGGTGCCGGTGATCAAAAATGGCTTGTATTGACCGGTCCGCGCGATCAAACGGCCAGCCGTCAATGAACCAACAGCGATGCCACCGGTGATGGCGATAAAGAACAGACCGGCATGCGCAGGCGACAGACCTGTGGTCATTTGCAAAAACAGCGCATGATAGTTGACAAGGCCAATGCCGACACCACCCGACGTGAGCGCTACAATCAGCAAGAGCGGAAAGTTCTTATCATTGAACAGGCTCAGCGGGATGATCGGTTCTGGCGCGCGACGTTCGATACGTACCCAAACGATTGCAGATACGGTGGCCAGCCCCAAAATACCAAAGGTGACTGGTGTAAACATCCCACCGAAAATCTGCGAGCCATCAGCCCACAATACGATCAATCCAATCGTGATTGCTAAGGTCGTGGCCCCAGCATAATCGATTTTCGGTTGGCGGTTCGGACGCACATAGGGCAGTAAAAAAAAGATGCTGGTCAGCACCAAAATCCCGATCGGCAAATTCACTAAGAAAATTGAGCGCCAGCCTAAATATTGGCTCATAAGCCCGCCCAGTGTTGGCCCGATGGAACCAGATGCCATCAACACCAGGCTGGAAAAACTCTGATACTTTGCGCGTTCACGTGGGGCGAAAAGATCAGCATTGATTGAGAAAATCGACACCATAATGCCGCCGCCGCCCAAGCCTTGCAAAACACGCGCGGCGATCAGGCTTTCCATCGACCATGCCAATCCGCAGCTTAACGATCCGATGACAAACAACGAGATCGCGAACATCATGACATATTTTCGCCCGAACAAGTCGCCCAGCTTGCCATAGACGGGCATGATCGCACTTTGCGCCAACAGATACGCGGCGCTGACCCAGCCGAAGCGCTCAATCGATCCCAATTCCGCAACAATTGTGGGGAGCGCCGTAGAAACGATCTGATTGTCCAGCGTCGCCATGAACAGCGCCAGCATCATAAATACATAAATAAGAAGCCTGCGACGACGGGAAAGGGTAGCGAGCGGTGCAGCAGAAGGCATTGCGGGCATCCATGTGATGGCGACGATGGAGTGTATGAGTATGCTAATGTCACATATGTGTCAATGGCACATTTTTATATTTTAATTTACACATTGTGATGCCATTCCTTTATTTTTGACACTTCCGACCTTTGCCAGCATCATAAACCGCGAATGGTGCCCGACCAGCTTAGCTGGTTATGATGATCGTGAGTTTAGGTGCGATGCTATTGGAACGCCCCAAACAATCAGATGAACCTTTAATCGATTAAGGTTAATGCCCCGTCACAAAACTCGGCTTAGGTCATAATTTGTTGTCACATTTGCACGCATGCGCCTGTCACAGTCTTTATCAAACCCTTAACACGCTTTACGTCCCGCGCCGTTTGGCGCGTAGGGTTGGATCGGCAACTGTAGGGTCCTCTGGCCAAGGGTGGCGCGGATATTGCCCGCGCATGTCTTTGCGCACATCGGCGTAAGAGGTTTTCCAAAAGTTCGGGATGTCTATCGTTACCTGTATCGGGCGATGGGCAGGCGAGGTCAAAACCACTTTCAGTGGCACATGGCGCGGTCCCACAGTGGGATGACGCGTGGTGCCGAACATCTCTTGAATTCGCGCTGTGATTTCAGGATGTTCGCCGGAATAATCGATAGGCAGCTTGCGCCCCATGGGACTGGTAAAGGCCCCCGGCACTTCGGTGTCAAGGCGGTTCATCTGGGACCAGTCCAACATCGCGCGCAGGGCTTCTGTGGTGTCAAAGCCGCGCAATTCGCCTTCGGTTTTGGCCCCCTTGAGATGCGGCAATAACCAGTCTTCCAGTGTGTCCAAAAGTGTTTGTTCAGACATATCTGGATAGCCGTCGCCCATGAGTGCCACGCGGGCCGCAAAGCGTCGCGCCGCAGCTGTCCAAGGCAACCCAATTTGGCGCATACCGTCCAAAGCCCCAAGGGCAATCGCCGCACTTGGGGCATCTTTCCACGGGCGATCATCCAAAGTAAGCGCGCCAAACATTTCACGCTGACGGGCCACAACGCGGCCTGCGCGTTTGTCCCAATGGCAGACATCCTGCCATGCGATTTGGCCACCATACAGGCCGCGTAATTCACTGTCGGTGAGCGCGACCGCTTGCCTGATTTTGGCCTCTCGCGGCGCGCCGTCCGTATCGGTGATCACAACCAATCGCGTGGCGGCCAGTGCATCGCCGTCATCCATCACAGCGCCTTTACCGCCTGACATAATATAGCGCGCTTGGTCGCCTTTGCGGCGCAAGCCAATGCGGTCGGGATAGGCCAAAGCGGCCATTTCGCCCAAGGACATCTCGGGGCCTGAGGGCAGACCTGCACGTAGGCGTTTTGCCTCAAGCTTGATGCGCTCCACTGTGCCACGATCCGCACGAGCATCGCGATTTGATAGGGCCGAGAGCCTTAAGGCTAAATCCACGCCGACCCCACGCAGCGGGTCGCGTTCGTTCAATATTGCAGCTAGGTTTGCAGCCCGCTGGCCTGCTTTTTGTAGCATATGTGCAAGACGGGGGTGAAGCGGGAAGGCGGCGATTTTGCGACCATGGGCGGTGATACGGTGTGTGGCATCAAGCGCGCCTAACCCGTGCAGTAATGCGCGGGCCTCGGCCAATTGGCCCTGCGGTGGCGGGGTTAAAAACGCAAGATCGGCCTCAGATGCGCCCCAAAGGGCCAGCTCCATCGCCAAGCCACTGAGGTCAGCTGCCTCGATTTCTGCGGGTGCAAACATCGGCATCGCGCCTTCTTCGCCGCGCGTCCACAACCGGTAACAGATACCCTCCGAGACACGTCCTGCACGGCCTTTGCGCTGTTCCGCTTCGGCTTTTGACGCTCGTTCGGTGACAAGGCGCGACATGCCACTTGAGGGGTCAAAGCGCGCACGCCGCGACCGCCCGCCATCCACCACGATGCGCACATCTTCGATGGTCAGTGAGGTTTCCGCGATGGAGGTCGCCAGCACGATTTTGCGCCCTGTTGTGCAAGGCGCGATGGCAGCACGCTGTGCATCAAATTTCATCGCGCCAAACAGGGGTCTGATGGCACAGTCTTTGGGGACGCGGCCTGTCAGATGCTGTTCAACCCGACGGATTTCGCCTTCACCAGGCAAAAACACCAAGGCCGATCCGTCTTGTGTGCTTACGGCTTCGATCACCAGATCAGCGAGGGCGGCCTCAAAACGGGTGGTTTTGGGCACGGGCTTGTTCAGCCAAAGGGTTTCAACCGGAAAGGCGCGACCTTCAGAGGTAACAATCGGTGCGCCGCCCAACAGATCGGCGACGGGCCCTGCATCTAAGGTGGCGGACATCACGACCAAGGCCAGATCATCGCGCAGCGCGCCGCGCACCTCGACGATCAAGGCAAGGCCCAGATCGGCATTCAAAGACCGCTCATGGAATTCATCGAAAATGACCGCGCCCACGCCTGTAAGCTCGGGGTCCGATTGTAGCATGCGTGTTAGAATGCCCTCGGTCACGACCTCAATACGTGTGTTTTTGTTGGTTTTGTTCTCTCCGCGCATGCGGTAGCCAACGGTCTGCCCCACTGGTTCGCCCAAGGTTTCCGCCATGCGTTCGGCAGCCGAGCGCGCGGCCAAGCGGCGCGGTTCTAGCATGATTATTTTGCCTGAAACCACTGGCAACAAGGCCAGCGGCACGCGCGTGGTTTTACCTGCGCCCGGTGGGGCCATCAGCACAGCTTGGCCTTGAGTTTGCACAGCTTCAACAAGCTCGGGCAAAACGGCATCAATGGGGAGTGTCGTTCGGGTCATGGCTCTTTATGCGGGATTGATTTGCGGAGGGAAAGGGGCGACATGGCGCTTGAGGTTCGCGGGATGCTTGAGCGACTTTACCAAATGCCGCAGACGGGCAGTCCTATCTGGACAGAGGGTCGTTATGCGGGGCACACTCGGCAAAATTGCGCGAGGGATGCTGGATTTCAGTATGGATATTCAAGAATTAGCGACAAATCTTGTGGCAGGGGACAGGCGTGCTTTGGCGCGGGCGATCACCTTGGTGGAAAGTGGGCGTGACGATCACCGTGTGCAGGCACTTGAACTGATGGAATTGGTACAACAGTCAAAGCGCGAGGCTTTACGTCTTGGATTGTCTGGCACGCCTGGTGTCGGCAAATCGACCTTTATCGAGAGCTTTGGTATGATGCTGGTAAAACAGGGGTTGAAGGTCGCTGTTTTGGCGGTTGATCCTTCGTCATCGCGATCTGGTGGATCCATTTTGGGTGATAAGACCCGTATGGAGCTGCTGACACGGGAAAAAAACGCCTTTATCCGGCCATCGCCATCGCAAACAGAATTGGGCGGCGTGGCGCGGCGCACGCGTGAGGCGACGTTGTTGTGCGAGGCAGCAGGCTATGACGTGGTGCTGATTGAAACCGTTGGGGTGGGGCAATCGGAAACAGTCGTGGCGCAGATGTCGGACCTGTTCTTGCTGCTGCTTGCGCCTGCGGGCGGGGACGAATTGCAGGGCGTCAAACGTGGCATCATGGAAATGGCGGATTTGATTTTGGTCAATAAGGCTGATGGTGATTTGAAAGCTGCCGCACAGCGCACCCGCGCCGACTATGCTGGCGCGTTGCATTTGTTGCGCCGGCGTCCGCAAGATCCTGATGGGTTTCCCAAAGCGGCGACCGTGTCTGCCATTGAAGAGGCGGGTTTGACCGAGGCTTGGGATGATATGCAAAATCTTGTGGATTGGCGCAAAGCGCAAGGCCATTACGCCCAGACCCGCGCGGATCAAGCGCAATATTGGTTTGTGCAAGACATCCGCAATGGGCTGTTGGGGCAGCTGGACCGCGAGCCTTTGAAATCAGCGATCCAAGGCTATGCGGCGCAGGTGTCCAAGGGGGAAATCTCTGCCAGCTTTGCCGCGCAAACGGTGTTGAACGCGTTGAAAGGTTTACCAGCAAAGGACATGTCGCGTGAACGGCATACCTGACTGGCGTTGAGATTTTATGGCTGGAAACTTGCCTTGGTGCTTGATCTCAACGCCATTCAATCAGGATTTATTCGATAACGGCACGGCACAAAACGGTGTTGTCTGTTTCCAAGTCAGGCCCCCAGATCAACTGTGCGTTTGCATCCCAAGTGACGCGGTCATAGCCGTCTTTGGGGCTGACATCTCTTTCGGACCACTCCGTTGCACCTTGCCAGTCTGAAGCGTCAAAATCGGTTGTGTTCCAGCCTGTAGGGGCGTCTGTGATATCAAAGGCGCATGCACCTGATCCGGCCACAGGATTGGCTTCGGATTCGCAGGACTTTTCCAACGGCGCCACATGGGTGACCAAGCATGACCAGCTGGCATCGCTCACTGAGACGATCTCGCCGCTCGCGTCTTTGATCTGGAAAATGATGCCGCCATCGCCCATTTGCTGACGCCCTGTGCCGATGTATTCTAAGCCCGAGTCGTTTTCTTTAAAGTCCTTGGCCGTGACGCCGATCACGAATGGACGTGTGGCCTCGAATGTAAATTGTTCGGCGTTGAACGAGCGCTCTGTAGTGATGGACACCGAATCTTCGGCCACCTGCGTGCCATTCACTGACATGGAAAACCAATTGTCGGCCCAAACATCGGCGCGAAAGGTCTCGGCGCTTGCACCAAATGCGGTGAGAGTGGTTAGAATCGCGGCGGCAGTCGTGATGCGTGTGAAGGTCATGAAGCGTTCCCTTTTGTCTATTCATTTTTATATACGCAGGTCGCGTGTTGTTCTGTCGCGCAAATTCGATCAATTGTGTGAAAAGATGCAGCGGGGCAGGGCTTGCGGGTCTTGACGACTCTTTCGATTCCTCCTATTCACCCAAAACTGAATTTCGGGCCCCGTTTTTTAAACAGGCCCTTGGCTATTGAAATCAGTCTTATTTGTCGGCTTTTGAACACAGGGTCTTGCACCTTTGTCGCCAAACCGTCATACGGGCGCGAATGATATAGACGACGAACAATTTCTAGGACGCGCCGCGTCTTGGTACCAAACGAGGATAAGCCCATGGCACGCCGCTGCGAATTGACTGGTAAAGGCCCAATGACTGGCAACAATGTCAGCCACGCTAAAAACCGTACACGCCGCCGTTTTCTTCCGAACCTCAACGACGTGTCGCTGATGTCGGAAGCTCTCGGTCGCACTTTTAAATTGAAAATCTCTGCAGCTGCGCTGCGCTCTGTCGATCACCGTGGTGGTTTTGACGCGTTCATGGCGAAAGCCAAAGACGAAGAGCTCTCTGCAAACGCATTGAAAATCAAAAAAGACATCGCGAAAGCTCAAGCTACCGCTTAAGCTTTTGTATCGGCCCTGTATGGGGTGTCTTGACTGATTAAAACCCCGCTGGTGCGTCCTGCGGGGTTTTCTCATATTCGGTTGTCACAAGCGTTGATTGGCTTATCGTTCAAATCGCTGCAAAATGTCGCTTTTCAATCCCGCACCTTAGGCGGTATCAAGCGGCATGCGTTTGTTAAAACCGATATTGGCCTTTGCTTTTGCCGCCGTGATCATCGCCACCTCTGGTGCGATGGCCTCTGCACGCGGCATGGCGCGCGATGCCTCTGGCGAGATGGTGTTGTGCGTGGGCACAGGTGCAGTCACGGTTTTGATGAGCGCGGATGGACAGCCATTAGGTGTTGCGCATTTTTGTCCCGATTGTGCGCTGGCCTCTTTGGCTGTGGTGGCCGCAGATGAGACTGCCTGGCTGCCCTTTATGGTCGTATCAGAGGTGCATGCCGCACCTCATATTACCGCCGCAGCGCCATTTGTGGCGCTTGGGGCGTCGGCGCGTGATCCCCCTTTTGTTTAAATATCTTCTTCATATCTAAAGATAATTTCAAATACTGGGAGGACGCAATGTCCCTTAAATCCACACTTCTGGGCGGTTTCGCTGCCACTTTGTTCGCTTTGCCTGCTTTTGCCGATATCACGATTGAAGACGCCTATGCGCGTTCATCCGGCCCCTCTGCTAAAACCGGCGCCGCGTTTTTCGTGATCAAAAACACCGGCCATGATGAGGATCGTTTGATCGGCGCAACGTCTGATATGGCCAAATTGGTCGAATTGCACACGCATATCGAAGCCGACGGCATCATGAAAATGCGCAAAGATGAAGATGGTTTCGAAGTGCCAGCTATGGGCACGCACGCGTTGGAGCGCGGCGCTGATCACGTGATGCTCATGGGGCTCAACGGACCGATGACACAAGGTGAGACATTCGACGTCACGCTGACCTTCGAGAAAGCCGGCGAGATCACCGTTACTGTCCCCGTCGATTTGGAGCGCACACCTGAGCACGGCGCGATGGATCACGGTGACATGGACCACAGCACTATGGATCACGCGAAATAGCCCGTCAAAATTTTCAAACACTATGCAGCGGCATCCCATTGGGGTGCCGTTTTGCGTTCTGATGGTGAATAGGCCTTTCGGCTCCGCGGTGTCTTTCCATCCACTGGCAGTTGATCAATCTGCGCGTACCATATCGCCGATCACTCGCGCAAAACGTCTTCCACCCAAGCGGGGACAATCTCGCTGGCTTTGCCTTGGCGTTGCTCATCAAAAGGCGCGTTCGAGGCGTCCAAGTTCAGCTCAAGTGTTTTGATCCCCAAATGCCGCGCCATTTGGCCAAAACCAGCCGCCGGATAGACCGTGCCAGAAGTGCCAATCGAGACAAACAGATCGCTGTCCTCAATCGCGTCTTGGATCACATCCATGTGGTATGGAATCTCGCCAAACCAGACAATATCGGGGCGCGTTTGCTGCTGTCCGCAAGACGGGCAGGGGTCTGTTGCTTGCATGTCGCGCGGTGCGGTCCAGCGATGTGAACAGTTTGCGCAAAGCGCATCCCTCACAGCGCCGTGCATATGGATCACCTTTTTTGCGCCGCCGCGTTCCAACAGATCGTCGACGTTTTGTGTGACCAAATACACCGGCGCGCTATGGTTTTTCTGTAGTTTTGCCAATGCTTTATGGGCCGCGTTCGGTTGGGCCTCCGCCGCTTGCCTACGCCGCTCGTTGTAAAACCTCTGCACCAGTTCGGGATCGCGTTTGAACGCTTCTGGCGTGGCCACATCTTCGACGCGGTGATCTTCCCACAGCCCATCTGTGGCGCGAAACGTCCGCAAACCGCTTTCCGCCGACAGGCCTGCGCCCGATAAAATAAAAATCGCGCTACTCACAGGTCTTCGCCTTCGCTCTGCGCTGCATCGCCCCGCAATCCCAACCAGCGAAAGGCGCGTTTCAGCTCCGCCGTGCCATCCTCTGTGTACCAGCGCCCGTGCGAAATGATCACGCGGTCTGGTGCCCAAGAAATCAACTCTTCAATCACAGCGCGGGCTTTAGCCTTGTTCTTAAACGTCATGCGCATGTCCAGCGGCGCTTTGCCGTCTGGGTCTGCATTGCCTGCAAGCTTAAACAGCAAGGCTTTGAATTTACCGACTTTATGCGGCTCAAAGTTTTCAATCAGATCGGTTAAAATCAGCGTGTTTGATAGCTCGTGGTAAAACACCACCTCGTGTAAAAACTTATGCCCATGCACCACCCTCTGGCGGATCGCGCTGGCCCAATCCCAAGGGGCCTCGTCGGTCAAAACCTCATGGGGGGGCACCTTGATGTTGTACTTTTGCGCCCGCGCTTGCACGCCGGGGGCGGCATAAACATCTGCATTGGGAAAGCGCTTTTTCCATGTGGCAAGCGACACGTAATGCAGCGGATTTGGCCCGATCAACCACCGCACGGGGGCCAACTCTTCCAGTTCGACCTGTAGTTCCGCATCAATCGCGATGGGCGAATGCACCCACAGACCGACGTTGCGCGTGCCTTTGCCGACACGAATCACGGTCATGCGGGTGGGGAAACCCACGCCATAGAATTGTACTGGGGGACCATCGGCGATCCAGATTTCGGGTCCGATCTGTTTCAGCGTGCCAAGCGGCTCGTACAGGCTGCTCACCTAGCTGCTACAATGCTGCGCTGCCGTTTCGCCGAAATTCTTGTAGCGTTTCCAAAAGGCTTCGTTGTGGCTGCCATCCGCTTGACGCAGTTCTTGGGCTTTGTGGGGGTCTTTGAAAAACTTGGCCGCTTTGCGTTGGTCCGCATTTTTCAACGTGAAATCCGCAACTTGCTGGATGCAACCGCATAAAGCTCGATTGGACGCCTTGCGATCCGACGCATTGCACGCCCGCTCAATCGCGCTGGCCGAGGCCGTCATTGGGATCATCACGGGACCTGAGACCGCGATAGATGCTGCCAGAATAAGCACTGTCTTTTTCATATCTCTGCCTTTCGCCAACACCGCTTCGTCTTATGCGAAATCTAATGTGTGGTTAACCTATAAGCGCAGTATGCCTGAAAGCTGTGGGCATTTCAATTTCCACTTCGTCGCATGGAAAAGACGACAGGCTAAGAATTGCCGATGGGGGATTTTTGCCAAGAATGCGATGCCGATTGTTTCTGCGCTCACGCGACCGCACGGGTGGGGGCGTATCACGCTCCCGCCTTGGGGCGGGCGGTCGCGTGTCGAAACAGAGTTTCGACTTAGATTATAGTTCTATGACTGGACTATCCATGGTTTGAACTGGTTTTGAGTTGGGTTTCGGGCGCGTAGCTAACTTGTCAGCAAAGCGATTTATTGACGACACAACGTCATCAATTCCACGGGTGATGGCCGCAACAGCTTTGTCCTGAATGTCGTAGTTTTGGGCCACTCCAGCCGCGATGTCTCCAACTACAGTGGATGTTGCAATGCCAGCCGCCAACGCGCAGCCCTGTAGAAACTTGCGCCCTAAATCGAGAATCTTTTGCGCAAGTCCCTTTAGCTTTACAGGATCGGGCTGACTAAGGGGATCGAGCCGCAGCTTTTCGCGTTCTTCTTTGATGTCTCGCAACGCTTCAAGAAGTTCACGTTTATATATCAGAAACTGTGCACGCACTTCTGGGTTTTCGTCAGGGCGATTGCCTTGGTGCTGGTCTTCAAAGCTTAATAGCAGAATGTCATCTTCTAACCGAGCAATCGCGGCATCCAAGTCGTGGGCCGCTTGGATGATTCCAATCTCCCGCGCCACGGCCTCTGGGCCTGCGTTCCAATGTTCATCGTCAATCAAAACAATGTCATGCCAGAGGTCCCAATCTGGGGAGCGGCCCTCAAGCAGGCCTTCGTACCAATCGATCCAAAAGGCCATAGCGGGATCGGTGGACCATTCACCCCGCAGGGTGGCCCAGTTCTCTGCGATCTTGTCTGGCCATGGTACATCTAGCCAGAGTGGACGCTCAAATAGAGCCTTGGGGGCAGACTGGTTGAGTAGCTTTGTGGCGGCATGGGTGGCGTGGGCTGCGTAGGCGGTGGAAGGAAGCGGGTAAGAGGCCATAAATGCTGGAGTGGCAGAAAAGGCGGAGGAGGCGGCAGCAGACGCTGTCGAACTGCTGGAAAAGGAAGAGGATACTGCGGAAAGGGCCGAACGGGCGGAAGGTGAAGAGTGTGCAGAGCGAGTGGCGCGGAGGGAAGACGCGGCGAAACGGCCAGCGTTTTCGACATGGGCGGTTAAGTTGATGCCCGCAACCTTCGATGTGATCGTGGTGCGTAGTAGATTCAGGTCAAGCGAAAATCCCATACGCTCCTTTGGGCGCATTGTTTCGATGATGTTAGGTAGTGCGCGTGCGGCGCAGATGCTGGCAAAGGCGGATCGTACTTCGGGGCTGACGCCTCTGGCCCATGTTTCGATTTCTTTTTCAAATTCTTTGATGTCAAATTTTTCGTCGTCTGCCACGATACTCACCACCCCAATTCACGGCCTCAATCCGCTATAATTCACGCAGCTCGGCGGAGATTGCAAGAAACCGTTCAAGCCAACATATCTAAATCATGCCAGCCCCGGCTCGGGGCTTGCCAACCGCCCCCATTTCGCCCATAGAAATCAGCTAAATCTGACGTTCCCCATTTTGCGCTAAAGGCCTGACATGACCGAGCTTAAAAACATCCGCAACTTTTCGATTGTTGCTCATATCGACCATGGTAAATCGACCTTGGCGGATCGGTTGATCCAGTCCACACATACGGTTGCCGACCGCGATATGAAATCGCAGATGTTGGACAGTATGGACATTGAACGCGAGCGGGGGATCACCATCAAGGCGAACTCTGTGCGTATCGAATACACCGCAGACGATGGTGAACTGTATATTCTCAACCTCATCGACACCCCCGGTCACGTGGATTTCGCCTACGAAGTCTCGCGTTCTATGCAGGCGGTTGAGGGGTCGTTGTTGGTCGTGGATGCCTCGCAAGGGGTTGAGGCGCAAACCTTGGCGAATGTCTATCACGCGTTGGATGCGGATCACGAAATCGTGCCTGTGCTCAACAAGGTCGATCTGCCCGCCGCAGACCCCGCCCGTGTGCGTCAAAACATCGAAGACGTGATCGGTATCGACGCCTCTGACGCGCTGGAAATTTCCGCCAAGACGGGCATCGGCATTCCGGCCGTTTTGGAAGCCATCGTTCACCGTTTGCCCGCCCCCAAAGGCGACCGTGATGCGCCGCTCAAAGCGATGCTGGTGGACAGTTGGTACGACAGCTATCTCGGCGTTGTCGTGATGATCCGCGTGATCGATGGCACGATCAAAAAGGGCGACAAGATCAAGATGATGCAAACCGGCGCGCAATATGGCGTCGATAAGCTGTCTGTCCTCAAGCCCCAAATGGTCGATATCCCCGAGCTTGGCCCCGGCGAGATCGGTATCTTTACCGCCTCGATCAAACAGGTGCGCGACACCCGAGTGGGTGATACGATCACCCATGACAAGAAACCCTGTGACGCCGCCTTGCCGGGCTTTAAACCTGCGCAGCCTGTGGTGTTCTGTGGTCTGTTCCCTGTGGATAGCGCCGAATTCGAAGACTTGCGCAATGCCATCGAAAAGCTGGCACTGAATGACGCGTCTTTCAGTTCCGAAATGGAAACCTCTGCCGCGCTTGGCTTTGGCTTTCGCTGTGGCTTCCTTGGCTTGTTGCACCTCGAAGTTATCCGCGACCGTCTAGAACGCGAATATGACATTGATCTCATCACCACAGCCCCTTCTGTGATCTATCATGTGCACATGCGTGACGGTTCTATGATCGAGCTGCACAACCCCGCTGACATGCCCGACCTTACCCATGTGGAACATATCGAGGAGCCGCGCATTAAGGCCACGATCATGGTGCCTGATGAATACTTGGGTGACGTGCTGAAACTTTGCCAAGATCGTCGTGGCGTGCAAATCGATCTGACATATGCCGGCACCCGCGCTATGGTTGTCTATGACCTCCCGCTGAATGAAGTGGTGTTCGATTTCTATGATCGTCTAAAATCCGTAACAAAAGGTTACGCCTCTTTCGATTATGTCATGACCGGCTACCAACAAGACGAGTTGGTGAAAATGTCCATTCTGGTCAACGACGAACCTGTCGATGCCCTGTCCACCATGGTCCACCGCCACCGCGCCGAAGCGCGTGGTCGTGGCATGTGTGAAAAGCTCAAAGAACTCATTCCGCGCCACATGTTCAAAATCCCTATTCAGGCTGCTATCGGCGGCAAGGTCATCGCCCGCGAAACGCTTGCGGCCCTGCGCAAAGACGTGACCGCCAAATGTTACGGTGGGGACGCGACGCGTAAGAAGAAACTGCTGGAGAAGCAGAAAAAGGGTAAGAAAAAGATGCGTCAATTTGGCCGTGTCGAGATCCCGCAGCAAGCCTTCATTAACGCCTTGAAAATGGATGATTAAGTCACGTCTTTGGGCAAAGCCCAAAACGTGACGAAAGTGCTGTGCGTGGCAGCTTATTTTCAAGGAAAAATACGCGAGAACGCACGGCGCTTTTAAAGAACCGGTGTCAACCTTTGGGTGTGCTAATGAGTAGAAAAAAGGCCGCCCGAGGGCGGCCTTTCCTTATTTTTCTTTGCGAACACCTTTGAATGGTGCCTTGCTGGATGTCTTCACATCCATAAAACGCCCTGTGCTGGTGTCTCGTTTTACGTAGTGCCCAGATGGTGTCTGCGTTTGAGAGCGCCCTTTAACTGCGCCATTACGATGTCCGTCACCGGAGGGAGGGTTGGTCGCCATTAGCTGCCACCTCCGTATTCAGACGCAGAAACGTCAGGAAAACGTTTTCCGTTTTTCACCTCGGAAACACGCCCTTGATTTATGCCACCAACTTCTGCGGCAATTTGAGCGTGATTCAAGTTTGTTGTCTCAAGCAGGTGCTTGATGTGAGCTGCGCGCTGTCTTGTTAGCGCAACGCCAAGTCGTCTTCGTGCCATTAGGGTGCTCCTATGTTGGCATTAGACCGCCGTAAGGCAATCTGAGTTCGAAGGCCGCTTGACTAATAACTCCCAATCTATAAAAGATCGGTTACCAAGATTCCGCAGCGACCCACAATAAAATGCGGTGAGCTTCGAAACTTATTAGCCGTCATGTTTGGACACATGGCGGCTTTTTCGAATCGCTCAACTAGTCATGCTGATAGAATAAGTGGCACATATGTGTAGGGTCAAGGGCTGCGAGCACAATTCTTGCTACAGTTTGCATACATATTGCGATGCTACCATCTGTTACCACTCAATATTGACTTCAGTCAATAGTATTTGTGTGTATTCCTGTGGATAACTCGTGAGGCTGATAATAAAAGCTATTGTGCGATCCACCCGATTCCCCAGCCTGACACCGTCGGCCATCGCCCGTTCAGAAGGGCTTACGCCGCCCCATCAGGGGCGACGGTCCCTTCTTCATCCCCACGGGAGGGCGCTAAAGCACCCACCCAGGGTCGCGCGCTGTCCTTGCAATACCTAATGAACCGCCCGCCAAGGTCACACATGCGCAATCCTTGACACCTGCGTATCGTGTTTGCAGTGGCAAACCCGTTCGCGGCTAAAACGCTGTCTCACAGCGTTTTACCTTTCTGCACTTTAAGTGCCAAAAGGTCGACGCTCATGCGCTAGATCAAAGCGCAGCCCTAAAATCTCTCGTATCCTCACACCGAAGCACAAAATACGTGAATATGAGGATTCCCAAATGACCCGACTCGCTGGCATTATGTTTTCGATTATCTCCACCACCCTGATGGGCGTTGGTATTATCATCGCTTTGGTCTCGGGCAATGACACTCTAAATCCCATCGTGATCGCTGCTGCTATCGGTTTCGTTGCGGCCATTCCTGTGACATGGATTGTGACTAAGAAAATCGTTGATGTGATGTGATCGGGATGGTTTCACGACCTGTATGTGATCAGCGAACCATGCCTAAACCAGCGTTGGCAGCTGTGCGAACGTGCTTGGGTCTTTTGAATGCCGCCCTACGGCCTTCAATCGCTACTGTGTAGCGTCCTGACCCAAGCCCAAAACCTCGTCCATTGCTTGTCTTGCCCCAAAGCGCGGTAGGTGTCTCTGTCGGCTTTTTGGGCTGCCAGTTGTTGTTTGATGTCGGGGTTGGTTGAGCCTGCGCGCAGACCTGTTTTTGGGTCCTCTGGACCATCCACTTCGTCGGCCACGGCATCCCAGATGCGAAACAGATCGTCAAAGCTGATCAGGGCGGCCCGTGCGCGCCCATAGCGTTTGATGATGACCTGCGCTTGGCCTGTTTCCACCTTGTCCAACAGCTCGGTCAGGCGTGGGCGAAAGTCGGTGGTTTTGACGGTGATATACTCCATAGCGAAAATACCCTTAAAAATCTTGCAAACATGTAAAGTGGTCAGGGGCAAAAGCGTTAAACTTTTGCAACCTTGCGCCTTAGTGTCGTGCAAAACGTTAAAATAATTCTCAGCAGAGCGTGCTTAGCGTGCTTGGGCCCTAATCGTCGTAACGCGACAACCAAGCGGTCAATGCTGCTTCGAATTCCCGTGGTTTTTCGGCGTGCAACCAATGTCCTGTGTCAGGTAGGGAGGCAAATTTAGCCTTTGGAAACAAGGATTTGGTCACGGCGCGGTGGTCGCGTGAGACATAAGAGCTTTCCGCGCCTGATAAAAAGAACGTGTCTTTGTCGAAAACGCTGGTGATACCGTCCGGCCATCCGACGATTTTGGGCATTTCATCTTCCAAAACCTGCAAATTCAGCAACCAGTTTTTGTCTTTAACAACAAGGCTTTGCAGCAAAAATGCTCGCACACCTGCATCGAAAATATCCACTGCCAGCATTGCATCCGCATCGGATCGCTTTTCAACCTTGGACAGATCCAAGGCCTGCATCGCATCGATCAATGGCTTATTGGTATGCTCATAAGTAACGGGTGAAATATCCGCGACAATCAAAGACTTAACCAGTTCGGGATGGGTCAAAGCCAACATCATAGTGGCTTTGCCGCCCATGGAATGGCCCAAAACATGGGTGCCATCTGATGCGCCATGTGCACGTAAAACCTCAGCCAGATCATCGGCTAAATTCGCGTAAGACATTGAATTGGCGCGAAAACTTGTGCCGTGATTGCGCATGTCGACCGAAATCACTTGGCGATCTTGCGACATGCGTTTGGCGATAACACCCCAGTTGCGCGCAGAGCCGAAAAGACCATGCACGATCAAAAGAGGCGTTTTTTCAGTGGCTTGGCCAGTTATGACGGTGTTTAACATAACAGAGTGATACAAGCTTGGCGGCGCGGCGAAAACCCCTTAAAATAGGCTTATGGAAAACAGCATCAGTCAAAAATCCGAACAGCTGGCCACGCTTATGTCAGAGCGTTTGGGCATTCATGCGGGAAGCGGGTTTGAGGCGAAATTGCGCAAAGCAGGGCGTGCGTTACCACGTTGGGCACGGCGGGATGGCAAGTTGATTGTCGAGGCTATGGCCTTGGAAACACACCCAAAATTAGCCAGAACAGTTGACGTAAAACCTGTTGACCGTGCCATTCGAAACCTTACGGGGCATTTGGAAGGTATTGATCCATTCAAACGCCGTATGGGGCGTTTTTTGGATGCTCTGGCGTTGATTGCCTTGATTGTGATTCTGATCTTTGGCGCTATCGTGGCCATTCTGGTTTGGCGTGGGCTGCTTTAAAGCGCTTGAGGCCGTTTCGCCCTTTGCTTACCCCGTAGGTTTACCACAAAAAAGAGGCCCGAAGGCCCCTTTTGATATCGTAAAATCAAAGCTTTACAGGTTTGGGTAAAGCGGGAACTTTTCTGCCAAGGCTTCGACTTTGGCGCGTACATCGGCCTCAACTTCTGCATTGCCTTCTTCGCCATTGGCCGCCAAACCGTCCACAACTTCGACGATCCAGTCCGCGATCAAGCGGAATTCAGCTTCGCCAAAGCCGCGTGTCGTGCCCGCAGGCGTACCAAGACGCACGCCAGAGGTGATCATCGGTGGTTCTGGGTCGAATGGGATACCGTTTTTATTACAGGTGATGTGAGCGCGCTCTAGGGCTGCCTCAGTGATCTTGCCGTTCACGCCTTTGGGGCGTAGATCAACCAGCAATACGTGGGTGTCTGTGCCGCCAGTGACGATATCAAGGCCACCTTTCATCAGCTGATCAGACAGCGCTTGCGCGTTGACGATAACCTGCTTGGCATATGCTTTAAATTCAGGACGCAAGGCTTCACCGAAGGCAACTGCTTTGGCTGCGATCACGTGCATCAAGGGGCCACCTTGGATGCCGGGGAAGATGGCAGAATTGACCTTTTTGGCGATCTCAACATCATTGGTCAAGATCATGCCGCCACGTGGGCCACGCAAGGTCTTGTGTGTCGTTGTGGTCGCAACATCCGCATATGGGAAAGGAGACGGATGCTGGCCGCCAGCCACGAGACCCGCAAAGTGCGCCATATCGACCATAAGGATCGCGCCAACAGAATCAGCGATCTCGCGGAATTTTTTGAAATCAACCTGACGTGGGATGGCAGAGCCGCCAGCAACGATGAGCTTTGGTTTGTGCTCATTGGCCAATTCTTGGATCTGGTCGTAATCGATGCGTTGATCTTGCATACGCACGCCGTATTGGATGGCATTGAACCATTTGCCAGATTGGTTTGGCTTGGCGCCGTGGGTCAAGTGACCACCTGCGTCCAAGGACATGCCGAGGATTGTATCGCCAGGTTGCAAGAGCGCTGTGAACACACCTTGGTTGGCTTGTGAGCCGGAATTTGGCTGCACATTCACATACTTAACGTCAAACAGCTCTTTCGCACGATCACGTGCGAGGTTTTCTGCGATGTCAACATATTGGCAACCGCCATAGTAGCGACGACCTGGGTAGCCTTCGGCATATTTGTTGGTCAGCACTGAGCCTTGAGCTTCCATGACGGCGGCAGAGACGATGTTCTCAGACGCGATCAATTCAATTTCATTGCGCTGACGGCCAAGCTCTTTTTGCATTGATCCGAACAGTTCAGGGTCGCGGGAGGACAGGCTTTCAGTGAAAAAACCGGCGTCACGTACATTGGTTGTCATGGTGTGCTCCTTGGCAGCAGGGGAGTGTTGCCGCGTGTTTAGCCAAATCGTTACACTTGGGAAACCCTCGTCGTGTGCATAATGATGATGAAAGCGCAGTTAGATGTGGAATGGAGCAAAGTTTTACGAGGTGTCGTTGCGCTTACTTGCGATAAAATTGATCTCGTTTCGAAAAATGCGTGAATTCCATGCTGTGATTTGTTACCCACAGCTGTGCCCTGTCAGGATCCTTTGCAGGTGCGATGAGATCGGACATAAAATTATGGTCAAAATAGCCCTTGCTGCCAGTGACGCGCAAATCGCGCAACGCGCTTTAGAACGTCTGACAGCGCAATATTCGAGCGTCCCTGCGGAAGATGCGGATTTGATCGTGGCCTTGGGCGGCGATGGGTTTATGTTGCAAACCCTGCACAGCACGATGCATTTGGATACGCCTGTTTACGGGATGAATTGCGGCACTGTTGGGTTTTTGATGAACGAGTTTCGCGAAAACGATTTGATAGATCGTCTGACGGTCGCCGAAGAGGAAGTGATCCACCCTTTGTCGATGGTGGCTAAAGATGGCGACGGCGTGCAACACAACATGTTGGCGATCAACGAGGTGTCGTTGCTACGCGCTGGACCGCAGGCGGCCAAGCTGCGGGTTTCTATCGATGGCAAGGTGCGGATGGATGAACTTGTGTGTGACGGGGCGCTTTTGGCCACGCCGGCTGGATCAACGGCGTATAACTATTCGGCGCGAGGGCCGATTTTGCCTATTGGGTCTGATGTTTTGGCGCTTACAGCCTTGGCGGCGTTTCGTCCGCGCCGTTGGCGTGGGGCTTTGCTGCCCAATACCGCTAAGGTGCGTTTCGATGTGCTCGAGCGCAGCAAACGCCCTGTGATGGCGGATGCAGACAGTCGATCTGTGAGCAATGTGGATTGGGTTGAAATCACGTCCGTGCCCAGCGTCAAACATCGTATTTTGTTTGATCCGGGTCATGGGCTTGAAGAGCGGCTTTTGACAGAACAGTTCGTTTGATTTGATTTGATTTGATTTGATTGTGTTGAACAAGGATGTCTGCGTGTCGCAGCCATCTACAGCCATTGGGTTAGGGGATGTCGGATTTACGTGACCCGCGTGCAGGGCGTCCCCATGTTTCCAGCTTTCGGTAGATCGTTGACGGAGATACGCCCAAGGATTTGGATGCAAGTGGAATGGAACCGCCGGCGCGTGCAATCGCGATTTCGATGACTTCGCGCTCGATCTCGGCCAAGGTCTTGCCTTGGATATACTCTAAAAGACCGACCTGAGCGGGGCGTTTTTCTTTGACGCCTTCCTGCATCAAGTGCATGTCTTGCATATGATGGGGCATATGTCGCAGATCTATGGAGTGATCATTGCTGACGACCACACAATGCCACAGCAAATTCATCAGTTCGCGAATGTTGCCTGGCCAACTGTAGCTTAGAAACAGCGCCTTTACCTCTTGAGACAGCAAGCGGGCGGGGCGCTTTTCTTTGACGGCATAGCGGATCACCATCGCTTCAGCGATTTCGATGACATCCTTCCCGCGGTCACGCAAAGGTGGCAGATGAAGAGGCGCGACGTTCAGGCGATAGTAAAGATCGGCTCTGAATTGGCCCAACTTGACCTGTTCCATCGGGTCTTTTGACGAGGCGCAAATGATGCGAACTTTCACATTGCGCGGTGTCCCCGCACCGTGGGGCGTGACGCTTGAGGTCTGTAACAATTGTAGCAATTGCGCCTGCGCCGTTGCATCCAATTCGCAGACTTCATCTAAAAACAATGTGCCGCCGTGGGCCTGCTCTGCGGCGCCAACCTTTTCAAGGTCATGTCCTGGCAAAGAACCTGCAATATGGCCGAAAATTTCACCCCCAGGGTATCTATCTGCAATTGCACTGCAATTGACAGGTATGAATGGTCCATCCGAGACTGTTGATAAGGCGTGTGTTGCCTCAGCGCATTGTGCCTTTCCTGTCCCGTTTTCACCGGTGATAAATACGGTGGCTAGGGATCCAGCAACAGCTCTGATCGTTGCGTAAACGGTTTTCATCGCATCGCTTGAGCCGATCAAACCGCCTAGAGGGGGAGCGTCCTGCGTCATATGCGTTGTATTGATCGAACGGTGGCAATCCGAGCGTGCATTGGTCACGGTGTTGAGCAAAATTTGAGGGGCTACGGGTTTGATGAGAAAGTCAAAAACACCTAAGCGCATGGCTTCAATCGCGCGATCAACTGATGCGTGAGCTGTGATAACGATTGATCTGATGTTTGGATTTTGTGCTTGCAGGGCCGCGATCAAATCATTGCCGTTCCCATCGGGCAGAACCAGATCTACCAATGCGATTCTGGGCTTATGCTGGATCGCAAGAGCTATGGCTTCAGCCTTGGAGCGTGCGCAGACCGTTCTCAATCCGGAATCATTCAAGGCCGAATTGAACAGCGTCAGTTGTATGTCATTGTCGTCGACGATTAAAATCGGAGTGTGTGGCATTCCAACCTATTTCTTATCTTTGAGTAGATGAATTATCTTTATAATATATGAAGCAGCTTGGCTCAGTGTGTCCAAAAGCGCAATGATTTCTGATTTTGCATCGGGTAGGGTTTGCTGCGATAACGTTGCTCCGCCTCTATATCTGTCCCTTATCTGTCCCTTGACCATGCTCTCAATGCAGCGGGGCCAGCCTAGAAAAAACGCGCCCCGATAAGGGCGCGCTGTAATGGCAGACCTTATGGTTAATTTTATCTTAACCAGCTGGCCGATTAGAAACAGGCAATCTTAGATAAAAATTTAGTGTTTTGCGCAACCGAGTCCCTGCAAAGCTGTCTTAATCTCATTTAAAATTTCGGGGTCATCGATGGTGGCTGGCATTTTGAATGCTTCGCTATCTGCGATTTTGGCCATGGTGGCGCGAAGGATTTTTCCAGACCGCGTCTTGGGCAAACGGTCAACCACACAGGCCAATTTGAACGCCGCGACAGGTCCAATTTTTGCGCGCACATCGGTGACCACTTCGCCTATGATTTCGTCTTTGGGGCGGTCGACGCCTGCGTTCAAACACAAAAATCCAAGCGGTATTTGGCCTTTCAGCGGGTCAGCGACGCCGATGACGGCGCATTCCGCAACGTCTGGGTGCGCGGCCAAAACTTCCTCCATCGCGCCCGTGGACAAGCGATGCCCCGCCACATTGATCACATCGTCGGTACGGGCCATAATATATAGGTATCCGTCATCGTCCTTGATCCCTGCATCTCCCGTTTCATAATAACCCGGAAAATGTGACAAGTAGCTGGTCTTGAACCGATCTTCGGCATTCCAAAGATTGGGAAATGTACCGGGGGGCAGAGGCAGCTTCACAGCAATCGCACCAAGTTCACCTGTCGCAACCTCATGCCCAGCTTCATCCAAGATATGAATGTCGTAGCCAGGCATCGCCACGGACGGCGAGCCAATTTTTACGGGAAGCGCTTCTATCCCAAGTGGATTTGCTGCAATGCCCCAGCCCGTTTCCGTTTGCCACCAATGGTCGATCACCGGTTTCTTCAGTAAGTTTTGTGCCCAGACAATCGTGTCGGGATCAGCGCGTTCCCCTGCCAAAAACAACGATTGCAAGCTGCTGAGGTCGTAGTTGGCAATCAGCGCGCCAGTCGGGTCTTCGCGTTTGATGGCGCGGAACGCTGTGGGGGCTGTGAAAAGTACATTGACTTTATGCTCTTCGATCACGCGCCAAAACGTGCCCGCGTCAGGGGTGCCGACAGGCTTGCCTTCGAACACCACGGTGGTGTTGCCGTGAATGAGTGGTCCGTAACAAATATACGAATGCCCGACGACCCACCCCACATCAGAGGCGGCCCAAAACACGTCACCAGGGTTCACATTATAGATATTTTTCATTGTCCAATTGAGCGCGACAAGCTGTCCGCCTGTGTGGCGAATGACGCCTTTGGGCGCTCCTGTGGTGCCGGATGTATACAAAATATAGGCTGGATGATTGCCCTCAACTGGCACGCAGTCGGCGGGTTCAACGCCAAATTGGAACCCGTGCCAATCAAAGTCGCGCATTGGGTTCAGATCGGCAACCTCTTGGTCGCGCTGTAAAATAACGGTGAAATCTGGCGTATGTTCGGCAAGATCAATCGCACTGTCCAGCAGCGGTTTATAATGGACCACGCGGTTGGGTTCGATCCCGCAAGAGGCCGCAATAATCGCCTTGGGAGTGGCGTCATCGATGCGCACCGCCAATTCGTTGGCGGCAAACCCACCAAAAACCACGGAATGCACAGCCCCCAAACGCGCACAGGCCAGCATCGCTTCCAGTGCTTCGGGGATCATGGGCATGTAGATGATCACGCGATCGCCTTTTTCGACGCCTTTGGCGCGCAAAGCTCCAGCCAGACTGGCGACGCGATCTTGCAGGTCGTTGAATGAAATCTTTTGTTTGGTGCCTGTCACGGGGCTGTCGTAAATGATTGCCGCCTGCGTGCCACGCCCGTCAGCCACATGACGATCCACAGCGTTGTAGCAGGTGTTGGTCAACCCGTCAGAGAACCATTCATAAATGGGGGCGTTTTCGTCGAATAGCGCCTTGGTTGGTTTTTGAAACCAATGGATTTTGTCTGCAGCCTCCATCCAAAAGGCTTCTGGATCTGCTTTCCAAGCGTCGTAAACATCCGCGTAACTGCCGGTGTGGCCCATGATTTATCTCCTCGCTCATGCGCACAGGGATAAAGAGCAATCGTATCAGGCCTACCTCGCCGCGTGACCTATCGTCACTGCGGCCCTCCTGGGGAGGCAAACGTTCCACGAGCTCACTGCGCTGTAACCACTGTTATCAAACGAGGCGTGAAATGTTGATGGAAATTCTGCAAATCTGTGTATCAGACCTGTTTGCAAACTTTGCAATTCGCGGGCTGGGGTGTATCGTTTCCTCAAAAGAGGCGCCTCCCCATCGGGCCCATCGGGATCATATCCCACGGGAAGGCGTTTTGTGTTTAACCGTATTCCGAAACAGGTGTGCCAGCGATGGCCGACATGTTCAACAATCCACGGGCCGTGATTGATGGTGTGACCACATGGGCACGATTGCCCAAGCCCATCAGGATCGGGCCGACTTCCAGTCCGCCGCCTTTTGTTTTCAATATGTTACGTACGCCGGACGCCGCATCTGCATTTGCAAAGACCAAAGCATTGGCTGGCCCTGTCAGACGTGATGCGGGGAAAATGCGATTGCGTAATTCTGGGTCCAAAGCCGAGTCTGTGTGCATCTCACCCTCATAGGCGAAATCGCGGGGCTCTGAATCCAAAATCTCAAGCGCTGCCCGCATGCGGCGGCCTGTGTCGCAATCCAAATTCCCGAATTGAGAATGCGAACACAGCGCGATCTGCGGTTCGGTTCTAAAGCGGCGAATATGGCGTGCTGTCGCGATGACAGTTTCAGCGATTTGTTGTGGCGTGGGTTCAGGGTGCACATGGGTGTCCGCGATAAACAATGGCCCATCTTCCAAAATCATCAATGACAACGCACCGACAGGATGCAATTTTTCAGTGCCAAGAATTTGGGTCAAATAGTTGAGGTGCCACAAATACTGACCAAAAGTCCCGCAGATCAAGCTGTCCGCATGGTCTTGTTGCACCATGATCGCGCCGATGGCTGTGGTGTTGGTGCGCACGATGGCTTTTGCCAAGTCTGGCGTCACACCTTTGCGCTGCATCAAGCCGTGATAGGCCTGCCAATATTGTCTGTAGCGGCTATCGCTTTCAGGGTTCACGATTTCAAAATCGACCCCCGGGCGGATTTTCAGGCCTGCACGTTCGGCGCGCATCGCGATCACATCGGGGCGACCAATCAAGATCGGCTTGTCAGTGGTTTCTTCAATCATCGCGTTTGCGGCCCGTAGCACGCTTTCGTTCTCGCCCTCGGCAAAGGCAATACGGCGCTCGACTTGTGACGCTGCGGCAAACACAGGGCGCATGATCATGGCGGATTTGAACACGGATTGATCCAGTGAAGCCTTGTAGGCTTCGATGTCGTCAACGGGCCGTGTGGCGACACCACTTTCCATTGCGGCGCGCGCCACGGCGGTGGCGACAACCCCCATCAGACGTGGATCAAAAGGTTTGGGAATCAAATAGTCTGGGCCAAAGGTCATGCGCTCGCCGCTGTAGGCTGCTGCGGCTTCGGCGGAGGTAGTCGCGCGAGCAAGGGCAGCGATGCCTTCGATGCAAGCGATTTTCATTTCGTCGTTGATCTCGGATGCGCCGACATCCAATGCACCGCGGAAAATGAACGGGAAACACAGCACGTTGTTGACTTGGTTCGGGTAATCAGAACGCCCTGTGGCGATGATCGCGTCTGGGGCTACTTTGGCCAAATCGGCAGGATCGATTTCGGGGTTCGGGTTGGCCAACGCGAAAATGATCGGCGCTTTGGCCATTTTTGAAACCATCTCTGGCTTCAAAACGCCGGGACCAGACAGGCCAAGGAACAAGTCGGCGCCTTCTACCACATCATCCAACGTGCGTAGGTCGCTTTTTTGCGCATAGGCCGCTTTCTGAGGTGTCATCTCTTCGGTGCGACCCTCATAGACAAGACCTGCGATGTCACACAGCCACACGTTTTCACGTTTTACGCCCAGTTTCAGCAGCATGTTCAAGCAGGCAATCCCTGCAGCACCGCCGCCGGTTGACACCACTTTGATGTCTTCGAATTTCTTTTTTTGCACCAACAAAGCATTGGTCGCAGCAGCGCCCACAACAATGGCTGTGCCGTGTTGATCGTCATGGAACACAGGGATGTTCATCCGTTCGCGGCACAATTGTTCGACGATAAAGCAATCAGGCGCTTTGATGTCTTCCAGATTGATTGCGCCAAATGTTGGCTCAAGTGAACAGACGATATCGGCCAGTTTTTCTGGGTCGCTCTCATTCACTTCGATGTCGAAACAATCGATGTTGGCGAATTTTTTGAACAGAACCGCTTTGCCTTCCATCACTGGTTTAGACGCGGCGGCACCAATATTGCCTAAACCCAAAACAGCAGACCCGTTTGAGATAACAGCCACAAGGTTGCCGCGCGAGGTATAGCGGCTTGATGTGCTTGGGTCGGCTTTGATCTCTAGGCAGGCTTCGGCCACACCAGGGCTATAGGCCAAAGACAGATCGCGTCCGTTGGCCAGTGGTTTGGTGGCGCGAATTTCCAATTTTCCAGGCTTCGGGAATTCGTGATAATCAAGGGCTGCCTTGCGCAGCGCTTCTTTGCGTGAGTCGTCCACCATTTGTGCCTCCAAAGCTTTAGTTTAGTGCTAAACTATTTTTCTTGGTCGCGCCACAGCTGACGCCATTGAGTATGCCTCTACGCCTGTGATAGGCCTTCGTTCAAGCCCCTCAACAAAAAATTAGGCTATGTTAGCGCAAACGATAACCGTTTTTATGCGACTGCGCGTCATTTGGTTGGATCGAGCCGTGGATTTGCGTCAAGACTCTTGCATCCTGATATCTTGCAGCGCACTCTGGACCAAATAGTCAAATTTATGAGGGGGCCTCATGTCCTTATTAGCTGCCGCCCGCGACATTCGCGAAAAAGCCTATGCACCTTATTCCAACTTTAAAGTCGGGGTTGCTCTGCGCAGCACGTCGGGCGAGATTTTCGTCGGCGTGAATGTTGAAAACGCGGCCTATCCTGAAGGGACCTGTGCTGAGGCTGGTGCAATCGCCGCAATGATAGCGGCGGGGCATACGCGGATCGCAGAGGTTGCCGTTATTGCCGATGCGCCGGTCCCAGTGCAACCCTGCGGCGGGTGCCGCCAGAAGCTGAGAGAATTTGCCGAGGACGATGTAGTGGTCACAATGGCCAATCTTAACGGCGTCGAGGCGCAGATGACCGTTGGCGCGCTGTTGCCGGGGGCCTTTTCGAAAGATCAGTTGGCAACCTGATGGCGATGGACGCACGCGATATTATTGCAAAACTGCGCGACAAGCAGGGGCTTTTTGATTCCGAATTGAATTGGTTCGCTGCGGGTTTGGCATCTGGTGTCGTGACCGACGCCCAAGCCGGTGCCTTTGCTATGGCCGCATTGCTCAATGGCATGTCTGATCCTGAACGCGTGGCCTTGACCTTGGCGATGCGTGACAGCGGTGACGTTATGCATTGGGATTATCCCGCGCCGACCATCGACAAACATTCCACTGGCGGCATCGGCGATTGCGTGTCTTTGTTGCTGGCGCCCGCTTTGGCCGCTTTGGGGGCTTACGTGCCTATGGTTTCGGGGCGCGGTCTTGGCCACACAGGGGGCACACTTGATAAATTGGAAGCCATCCCTGGCCTGAAAACCGAAGTATCTGAAGACAGGTTTCGTGATGTGGTCACCAAGGTGGGCTGTGCTATTGTTTCAGCCACTGGGTCGATCGCGCCTGCGGATAAGCGATTGTACGGCATTCGCGATGTGTCGGGTACGGTGGAAAGCATTGATTTGATCACCGCATCGATATTATCCAAAAAACTGGCAGCAGGGCTTGAGGCGCTGGTGTTGGATGTCAAATGCGGTTCCGGCGCGTTCATGACAACAGTCGAAGACGCACGGGCCTTGGCGCAAAGTCTTGTGACAACGGCGAACGGGGCAGGGTGTAAAACCTCGGCCTTGATCACCAATATGAACCAGCCCTGTTGCCCGTCTTTGGGCAATGCGCTTGAGATCATGGATGTGATGAAGGCGCTGACATCTGGCGAAGTTGACAATGATTTATGCGACTTAACGTGCGCTTTAGGCGGGGAGCTGATGGTGCTAAGTGGCCTGTCCGAAGATCTCGATGCCGCAAGCTGGGCTGTTCGGGACACCTTAACCGATGGGGCCGCCGCCGAGCGGTTTGGTCAGATGGTCACCGCGCTGGGCGGGCCTGCGGATTTTGTGGATCACTGGCGCGACCGTCTGCCTTCAGCCCCTGTGGTGCGCGATGTTATGGCGCCTCATGCGGGGTTTGTCAGCGCGATGGACGGGCATGCGCTGGGCATGGCTGTGGTTCATTTGGGCGGAGGGCGCATAAACGGTACAGAGCGGATTGATCCAGCTGTTGGCCTGACAAATATGTGCGAATTGGACGATCCGGTTGGGCGCGATGTGTTGATTGCGACCATTCATGCGCGTAATTTGGATGATGCGGATGCGGCTGAGGCGACTTTGCTGAATGCCATTTCTATCGGCGATAGCGCGCCCGATCCGCAAAAGCTGATTTTAGAAAAGGTGTCTGTATGACGCGTGCGTTTTTAATTGTGATGGATTCAGTTGGTGTCGGCGGTGCGCCGGATGCCGATACGTTTTTTAACGGCGATGTTCCAGACACGGGCGCCAACACGCTGGCGCATATCGCGCAGGCCTGTGCCGAGGGACGTGCTGAAATAGGCCGTTCTGGTCCGTTAAATATTCCGCATTTGGATATGATCGGCCTTGGGGCTGCGATGGCCCACGCCAGCACCGACCCTTCTCCCGGTTTGAGTGCCAAACCCGAGGGGCTATACGGTGTCGCCACCGAAGTGTCTCGTGGCAAGGATACGCCATCGGGGCATTGGGAGTTGGCGGGCGTGCCTGTTCCGTGGGACTGGCATTTTTTCCCTGATGCCGCACCGGCTTTTCCTGATGAGGTGATGGATGCGACGGCACAATTCTGTGGGGCTGGCGGGACTTTGGCCAATTGTCATGCGTCGGGCACAGATGTGTTGGAACAGTTCGGCGCGCAGCATATCGAAACGGGTTGGCCGATTATCTATACTTCGGCTGACAGTGTCATGCAGATTGCCGCCCATGAAGAGCATTTCGGGCTTGAGCGCTTGTTGCAGCTTTGCCAAGACCTTGCGCCAATGTTGCATGAGATGAAAATCGGACGGGTGATCGCGCGGCCTTTTGTGGGGTCTGCCACGGAAGGGTTCATACGCACGCAAAATCGCCACGACTATGCGATTGCGCCGCCCAGTCCCACTTTGCTGGATTGGGCGCATGATGCGGGCCGCAAGACTTATGCTATTGGCAAAATTGGCGACATTTTTTCCATGCGTGGTATCAATGATTTGCGCAAAGGCACAGATGACGTTTTGTTTGATCATTTGTACGACGTGATGAATGAGGCCCCTGATGGCGCGTTTGTCTTTGCCAATTTTGTCGAGTTTGATAGCAAATATGGCCATCGCCGCGATGTGTCTGGCTATGCGCGTCATCTGGAATGGTTCGATGCACAAATCGCGCGGCTACTGCTGCGGATTAAAGACGGCGATTTGATCATATTCACAGCAGATCACGGCAATGATCCCACATGGATCGGCACAGATCACACCCGTGAATGCGTACCTGTGCTGGGTTTAGGTCTTGGCCTCAAGCCCATCGGAAATGTGAATTTTGTCGATGTCGCAGCCTCGATTGCTGACCATCTTGGTATCCCCGCGCAAGGGCCCGGAAGGAGTTTTCTATGACGGTACAGGATCTTAAAAAGCTTGAGTTGCATTTGCATCTTGAAGGGGCCGCGCCCCCTGCGTTTATCCGCGGTTTGGCCAAAGAGAAAAAGCTCGATATTGGTGGCATTTTCGACGCAGACGGCGCCTATAAATACAAAGATTTCTGGGATTTTCTCAAAGTCTATGAGGCTGCAACAACTGTGTTGCAAGGCCCGCAAGATTTTTACCGGCTCACCCGCGCCGTATTGGAAGAATGTGTCGCCAATCAAGTGATCTACGCTGAAACCTTCTTGGCGCCTGATTTTTGTGGTGGTGGTGATCTGTTCGCGTGGAAAGACTATCTGGCCGCGATTGAACAAGCCGCAGATGAAATGCAAGCCGAGGCTGGGATCATCCTCAAGGGTATTCCCACCTGCGTGCGCCATTTCGGGCCTGAGCAAGCGAAAAAGACCGCGATCTGCGCGGCGGAAACGGCTGGCAGCTTTGTCACAGGCTTCGGCATGGGCGGTGACGAGGCCTTTGGCGCACAGCGCGACTATGCCTATGCCTTTGATATGGCAAAAGAAGCGGGGCTTCAACTGACGTCGCACGCGGGCGAGTGGGGCGGTCCTGAAAGCGTGCGTGACGCGATCCGCGACTTGGGTGTGACGCGCATCGGGCATGGTGTGCGGGCCATTGAAGACGGCGCGCTGATCGACGAGATTTTGGAAAAAGACGTGGTGTTAGAGGTCTGCCCTGGCTCAAATGTGGCGCTGGGCGTCTATGCGTCTTTGAACGATCACCCGATAGAAAAACTACGTGCGCGTGGTGTTAAGGTTACGGTGTCCACCGACGATCCGCCCTTTTTCCATACTACGATGCGCAAAGAATTTGGGGATCTGTCTGAGGTCTTCGGATGGGGAGACGCCGATTTCGCGGACCTCAATCAGACAGCCCTCGATGCGGCCTTTTGCGATAAAGACACCCGCGCAGCCTTACAAAAAACTTTGGAGCAAAATGATGCTTGAACACCTTACCGTCGTTACTCATCCTTTGGTGCAACACAAACTGACCTTGATGCGCGATAAGGCGACGTCAACGGCAGAATTCCGCCAACTGCTGCGCGAGATTTCGCAACTTTTGGCCTATGAGGTCACGCGAGAATTGGACATGACAACCAAGCGGATCGATACGCCCATGCAGCCCATGGATGCACCGGTTCTGGCGGGCAAAAAGCTGGCGTTGATTTCGATCTTGCGCGCGGGCAATGGTTTGCTGGACGGGGTGCTTGAATTGATCCCGTCTGCGCGTGTTGGTTTTGTTGGATTGTACCGTGACGAAGACACCTTGGAGCCTGTTCAATATTACTTCAAGGTACCGGAATCATTGGAAGATCGCTTGGTGATTGCAGTCGATCCAATGCTGGCGACAGGCAATTCATCTGTTGCAGCGATCGATCTGTTGAAAAAAGCGGGCGCGACCAATATTCGCTTCTTATGTCTTTTGGCATCCCCTGAAGGCGTTGAGACGATGAAGGCGGCGCATCCTGATGTGCCCATCGTGACGGCCTCTGTCGACGAAAGCCTAAATGACAAGGGATATATCATTCCTGGACTAGGGGATGCGGGGGACCGTATGTTTGGCACTAAATAAGCGATTTGGCTCTAGGCAAGAATCCTGATCTGCGTTAGTCTGCACACTATATCTTGTGTGGGGGCACATAATGAAGACGATCAGACTTATTTCTTTTGCTGTATTGGCCGCGACACTCGGTGTGACGGGGCTGAATGCACGCACATCATTGCAAAATGCAGACGAGCCCGCAGAGTTTCCGCCTGCCAGCTATAAGGCGAGTCAGTATGTTGACAGCGATGGTTGTGCTTATGTGCGCTCTGGCCATAGCGGTCATGTCACTTGGGTGCCGCGCGTGTCGCGTGATCGTAAGGTTCTTTGTGGGTTCAAACCGTCATTGGCCAATGCGCAAGACAGTCTGCCGGTGATCCCTGATCCGGTGTTGCCAGCGGGTGTGAAAGCACCTTTGGCGACTGTGGCCAGCACGACAACGCTTCCTGCAAAAATCGCGACCTCATCTGCGAAAACGCTGTTCCCTGCGGCTGCTCCGGTTCGGTTGGCGCCTCAAGCCACAACTGCTGCGCCGGCTGCCGCTACTGTCAGTGTTGCGCGCAAGCCGACCCCAGTGAAAGCGGCCCCTGTCAAAACAGCTCCAGTCAAACGTGCAACGCTTGCAGATGCTGAAATCGTCGGGCAAACTTGCGGAACAAATGCAGCAGGCCAAGCGCTGCGTTGTACTGCAACATCGACGCAATCCCCCGACTATATTTTGAAACGCTTGCCGGCTGGAATCACAGTGCGCAAAGCGGATGGCGGCACTTTGACCACGACAGAGCCCACTTTGGTACGTGTTGCGATCCATGCGCTACAGCCCGCCCCAGTTGCCCCAACTGCAGTTCTGCCTTTGCCAATTCAAGCGGCTCCCAAAGCGCCCGCGCCACAATATGTGACCGCAGCCGCAACACCGGTTACGTCTAATTTTACATCTCATTGCAACGGATTAAGCGGGAACGCCGCGCAATATATGCGTACCTCGTCAAAGTTGGCGGTCCGGTGTGGGCCACAAGCTGTACACCCATCGGCCTACATTCAACGCAACGCTCAACGCGTTGCCCAAGCGAATGTGGCCTTGTCCGAAGTGTCGCGCAGAGGGCGTGAGCTTGGGGTGGTCTACACTGCGCCAGTTGCCGTGAAGACGCCCACAGGTTACCACCGCGCCTTTGATGATGGGCGCTTGAACCCTAATCGTGGACCTCGGACTTTGGCAGGTGATTTGCAGCAAGCTCAGGTTTGGACCAACACCGTGCCCGCCTATCCAGTTGAAACAGGCGCCCCACCACTTACGTTCTGGCAGCAACTGTTTGGAACCGGACCAAAAACAGTGCAGCGTACAGTTGTTTATCAGCCATCCGCCAAAGTGACATCGTCTTATCAAGACGTGCGTGTTTCAACCAAATCTGTCGCGCCCGTCAGCACGCCCGTTGCGCGTCAGGCCGTCGCCTCAGGTCTGCGGTATGTGCAAGTTGGTACATTTGGTGTGCCGTCGAACGCTGCTAAATCCATTGCGCGTTTGTCCGCGATGGGGATGCCCGTGTCATCGCAAATCTTAAACCGCAATGGCAAGCAACTCAAAATGGTGCTTGCCGGACCTTTCGCCAGCCCAGAGCAAACCTTGCAAGCCTTGGGGCAAGCGCGTTCCGTAGGATATAGCGACGCTTTTGCACGTAAATAACATCGTCGCATTGGCGACGCAGCGCATGATAAAAGCCTCTGTTTTCACAGGGGCTTTTGTTGTTTTAGGGCTGGAAAGACGGTGTCTCTAGCCGCCACAGATGTTTTGAAGTGCGACCCAGTTGTCATCGCTCAGCACGGGGCGTGCAGATTGCACTCGCACCGTGTCGGCTTCGATCAATGGCAGTGTGCTAACGCCAGTGATGTCTTGCGCATAGGCATAAGGCCCAGTGCGGACTTCTGCTGCGGCAAAGCGATCTATCAAACGCTCGGTGTCTATAGGGGCAGGGTCTTGGCGCATCAGCTCTTCGGCGTAGGCATCCAGAGCTTCGTCTGGAATTTCACCGCTGGTCAAAAGGCGTAATGAGGTCATCAGGCCTGCGCTGCGCAGCAGATGTTCAAGCGGGTCAACATCAGCCGCGCGTTGCTGTTCGGCCAAAACAAACCCTGCCACGACATCGGGATCTTCATGGTCTTCGATCACGCTGCGGCCCAATAAAATGATCCCACCGGGTAAATGTTTTGCGCTTTGCACGCCGCTGCGCAAAACCACGATGTCGCCCGCGCCATTGGTCACCAGCCGTGATTTGAGCGCCTGCAACGCCCGTGCGCCATGCACCGTGTCGCAAGGTTGCCCAGACAGTCGCTCGATACGTGTGAGTAAGGCTTCGCCAATCTGCGTGCGGGTGACACCGGGAACAATGGTGACCGCTTGGCGCACCAAGGCACTTGGCAACCAAAAGACCCCGAGGCTCAAAGCTCCAAGGCAGACTGCGCCAAATAAAACGCCGCGCAAACGCCCGTGATGTGATGACCCGCGCGCAACCGCCTGTTGAATGCGTGAAATCGCAGCGATCATGACCTCGTCTTCGGTCTCTAACCGCTCTTGTGTGTCTGGGGCAGGGGCGAAAATGGCAAGGCTTTCGGTCGCGTTGTTCACGCGTTCAATGGCGGGTAGGGACCAATGCGATAGGGTTTTGTCGTTGAGATCGCTGATGATCAACGTCGCATTGCCCAAAGACACGACCACTTCCACCCGTTGGGTTTCCCCTTCAGGACGCCAAAGCGCTGTGGCCTCTAAGCGATCATATTCAGATAGCGCGGTCATGCGCGGGCTGCTCATTTATTGTTTCTTTGCGACAATCTAACGTGGATCATGGGCCATAACAATCTACGGTCGTATGATTTGGCGCTGCAAATGGCGATTTGGCGGTTTTCGAAGGTCTCTGACCGCGCTAGTTTGGCCGCATGATCATTTCGCACGGCCGCAAATACATTTTCGTTCATATTCCCAAAACCGGTGGGACGGCGCTGAGTTTGGCGTTGGAGGGGCGCGCTATGGCCGATGATCTGTTGTTTGGCGATACGCCCAAAGCTGTGAAGCGACGTAAACGGATGCTGGCCTTAAAGTCTGATCGCGGTTTGCACAAACATGCGCGGTTGGCGGATATTGAAAGCGTTGTGCCGCAAAGCGCGTTGGAGGATTATTTCATCTTCACGCTGGTGCGCAATCCTTGGGACCGGATCGTCAGCTATTATCACTGGCTGCAATTGCAAAACTGGGATCATCCTGCGGTGCATTTGGCCAAGGCTGCCGATTTCACGACCTTTTTGAATGATCCTGCCACGCTTAAATCCTTGGCGGCTCCCTATGCGCATTATTTGACCGACAGTCTAGGCGCGGAACGCGGGGGGCATTACATGCGCCTTGAAAGCCTTGATCAGGATCTAGCACCTTTATGGGATCACCTTGGATTTTGTCTTAGCCCGATTGCGCGTCAAAACGCGTCACCGCGGAGGCGGGATTTTAGAGGGTATTATACGGAGGCAGATCAGGATGTCGTGGCCAATCTTTGTGCCACAGACATCGCACGGTTTGGCTATGCCTTCACCCAAACGGGTCTGCGCGATTAAGGGCGCGATTGCGTTGTCATATGTGAGTCTAAGGCGCTTTCATCATGAAAAAAGCAAACAGAATCGCGCTTTGGCTGCCAGTTTCTTTGGCGGTGTTGGTATGGTCCTTGTCTTGTGGAGCTACTTTCTTAAGAAAACCTTACCCAATTCGAAAACAATCGCGGTGATTTGTTAATATTTTATTCATTTTGGGGACTATGTCCCAATTGCGTCCCATTCTCGCCCTTCTGTCACCCTTTGAGCAGCTTCAATAGAGACAACATTGATGAAGCGTCTGGCATTGAGCAGACGGGACATGAATTAAGGGAACGACGAGATGATGAAATTGGGTCAATTATTTGCCAAAGATCGCACTGCAGATATCTTTGGCCGTTCAAGCACTTGGGACGGCTCTCTGTCTGGCTCAAATGTTCAGGCCAACGGATTTTGTGCGGGCACCAAACTTGCGACAAACCTTGGGTGGCGCAACGTTGAAAGCTTGCGGCTTGGTGATTTGGTTTTGACCTTTGATGATGGGGTGCAAAAAATCACACGCATCGATCGTACAGTGATCACGGACCATCAGCTGGGACAGGCATTGCAAGACTGGCCGTTGCATATTCCAAAGGGTGCGCTTGGCAATCACGATGAGATGACATTGATGCCCGAGCAGGCTGTCATGATTGAAAGTGATTTGGGCGAAGCGATGTTTGGCGACCCTTTCACGCTTGTGCCAGCCTGCGCTTTGATTGGCTACAAAGGCATCGAGCGTATCAAACCACGCGGTGCCATTGACGTTATTTCGATCCATTTTGACAGCGAACAAATTGTTTTTGCCAATGTGGGGGCTTTGTTCCACTGTCTGCCTGCCGAGGGCGATCTTGTCGCAGATTTGGCCAACGAGAGCGCGGCCCTTGGGTATGACGTTCTGTCTATGGCGCAAGCTACAGATTTTGTGACTGCAATGCGCACAGATGCCAATCAAGACGCTGCGTGGATGAATGATACCCGTCTTCCAACGGCCATCCACGCCGTATAACCGTGTTATAATTTACGTATAGTTCCAATAAGGACGCGCCTCGAACTCTTTAAAAATTCGAGACGCGTTTGTGAGAAACAGGCGGAGGGTCTAGGCTGCCTTGCTGTCGATCCCTGTACCGAACCGCGCGTAGAACGTCTCATTTGCGTTTGCCATATCACGCAGCAAAGCCGGTGTTTCAAACCGCGCGCCATGCGTGGCCGTCAGTTTGTCGCACATATCCACGGCTTGGGCCGCGCCGATAATGTCCAGCCAACTGAACGGACCACCAGACCACGGCATAAAGCCCCAGCCCAAAATCGCGCCGACATCACCTTCGCGAATATCCGTCAACACGCCTGCTTCCAAGGCACGCACAGCCTCAAGCACCTGTGCCATGATCAAGCGGTGTTGCACCTCGTCCAATTCGGGCTGACTTTCTGCCGTTGGGAACTCGTCGGTGAAGCCTGACCAAAGCGCACCACGTTTGCCACGCGCGTCATAGTCGTAAAACCCTGCCTTCGCTTTGCGACCCAGACGGGCTTGATCGGCCATCCAGAACACAACCTCGTCCACTGCTGCGTCAGGGTAATCATCGCCCATTGCCGCTTTGGTGGCTTTGGCGATTTTTACGCCTAAATCCACGGAGGTCTCATCAATCAATTGCAAGGGCCCAAGCGGCATGCCCAAGAGCTTGGCTGCATTTTCGATCAATGGCAATTCCACACCTTCCGCGGCCATGCGCACACCTTCGTTGATGTAGGGGATAATACAGCGATTGGCGTAAAAGAACCGCGCATCATTCACGACAATCGGCGTTTTGCGAATTTGTCTTACAAAATCAAGCGCTTTGGCCACAGCGACGTCGCCGGTCTTTTGGCCCTTGATGATTTCGACCAGCAACATTTTGTCCACGGGGCTGAAGAAATGGATACCAATGAACTGTTCAGGGCGCGTGGAGGCCTTGGCCAATTCGGTGATCGGCAGGGTCGAGGTATTGGTGGCGAAAATGCAATCTTTGCCCACCGCAGCCTCAACTTTCGCGGTCACGTCTGCTTTGACTGATGGGTCTTCGAACACCGCTTCGACGATCAAATCGCAGCCTTTGAGCGCGTCATAGTCGGTCGTGGCGTTGATGCGTGCAAGCACGTCTGCTTTGCTGTCAGGCGTCTCTTTTTTGCGGGCGATGCCTTTGTCTAAAATGCCTTCAGAATAAGATTTTCCCTTATCTGCGCTGTCTTGTGTGGCGTCGATCAAGACAACATCGATCCCCGCCTTGGCAGAGACGTAGGCGATGCCAGCGCCCATCATGCCAGCGCCGATGATGCCAACGCGTTTGACAGATTGGTCTGTAACATCAGGCCGGTTTGCGCCTTTTTCTAGTGCTTCTTTGTTGATAAACAGTGACCGGATCATCGCGCCTGACGATGGGTTCATCAATACATTGGTGAACCAGCGCGCCTCGATCTTAAGCGCTGTGTCAAAGGGCACCATTGCGCCTTCATAGATGGCCGATAACATCGCTTTGGCCGCAGGATAGACGCCCTGCGTTTGGCCGTTGACCATGGCTGATGCCCCAACAAAGGTCATGAAACCAGCAGGGTGATAAGGCGCGCCGCCGGGCATTTTCCAGCCCTTGGCATCCCATGGTTTTAAAATGTCAGCATCCTTGGCGGACAACACCCAAGCCTTGGCTGCAGACAACAACTCATCCGTGGGCACGACCTCATCAATGACACCGCTGGCCTTGGCCTTTTTCGGGTCCATCATTTGGCCCTGCAACAAGATCGGTGAGGCTGCCATGGCGCCCAGTTTGCGCGAAATTCGCGTTGTGCCGCCTGCGCCGGGGAAAATGCCGACTTTGATTTCTGGCAGGCCGATTTTGGCTTTTGGATTGTCTGCTGCAAAGATGCGGTGGCAGGCCAGCGGTAATTCCAAGCCGATGCCAAGTGCCGTGCCCGTCAAAGCCGCAGCAATCGGTTTGCCGCCTTTGTTGGTCTTGGGTTCCATGCCCGCGCGTTCGATTTTACGCAATATCGCGTGCATCGCCATCGTGCCCTCGAACAGGCCTTTGGCAGGATTATCGCCTGCGCTGTTTTTCATCGCGGCGATGATGTTCAAATCCATTCCGCCCGCGAAAGTGTCTTTGCCCGAAGTAATGACCACGCCTTTGACGTTATCGTCTGCGAGGGCTGCATCGATATGGGCGTCCAAATCTGCAAGGCCTTCGAGGGACAGCACATTCATGCTTTTGGCTTTGACGTTCCATGTGATAACGGCAACGCCGTCTGTATCGATCTCATATGTAAAATCTGTCATCTGTTACATCCGTTCAATGATGGTTGCAGCACCCATGCCAGAGGCGATGCACAATGTCGCCAAGCCCACGCCTTTGCCGGTGCGTTCCAGCTCGTCCAAAAGTGTGCCGATGATCATCGCGCCAGTGGCCCCCAACGGGTGTCCCATAGCGATAGATCCGCCGTTGACGTTGACTTTGGAACTGTCGACATCAAAGGCCTGCATGAAACGCAAGACGACAGAGGCAAAGGCCTCGTTCACTTCAAACAGATCGATGTCTGAAATCGTCATGCCATTGTCGGCAAGAATTTTTTGCGTCGCGGGCACAGGACCTGTCAGCATAATGGTGGGGTCGGTGCCGATTTTCGCGGTGGCGCGAATGCGAGCACGCGGTTTAAGTCCGAATTTTTCGCCAAACTCTTTGTTGCCGATCAACACAGCGGCAGAACCATCAACGATGCCCGATGAATTGCCCGCATGGTGGATGTGATTGATCGCTTCCAAATGCGGGTATTTCATCAAGGCGACTTTATCAAAACCGGGCATCACTTCGCCCATGTCTTTGAACGCAGGTTTTAATTTGGCAAGGGCGCCCACATCGGTGCCGGGGCGCATGTATTCATCTTGGTCCAAAATAGTCAGGCCGTTTTGATCCAAAACTGGCACGATGGAGCCTTTAAATCGGTTGTCTGCCCAAGCCTCGGAGGCGCGCTTTTGCGACTCAACTGCCAAAGCGTCGGCATCATCGCGGGTGAAGCCAAATTCGGTGGCGATAATGTCGGCAGAAATGCCCTGAGGCACAAAATAAGTGTCCATTGCAATGCTTGGATCAACCGCAATCGCAGCCCCGTCAGACCCCATGGGTACGCGGCCCATCATTTCCACGCCGCCCGCGATATAGGCCATGCCGGCGCCGCCTTTGATTTGGTTCGCGGCTAGATTGACCGCTTCCATGCCTGAGGCGCAAAAACGGTTAATCGCGAGACCGGGGATGCTTTGGTCAAGGTCTGAGGCCAAAACTGCCGTGCGTGCCAAACAGCCGCCTTGTTCGCCAACTTGGGTCACATTGCCCCAGATCACGTCCTCGACGGCGTGGCCGGTCAGCCCGCTGCGGGTCTTGATGGCGTTGAGCATCTGCGCGGACAGACGCGCGGCGGTAACCTCGTGCAGGCTCCCGTCTTTGCGGCCTTTGCCACGGGGGCTGCGCACTGCATCGTAAATATATGCCTCAGTCATGAGTTCCTCCTCAGGCCCGATCCGCAGGGGATCCGGGCATCATGTCGTAGGGGTGTTTCCAGCCGGGAAGTTCTTCGATATGTCCCAACCAGCGATCAATATTGGCCCAATCGGCCCGTTTGAACCCAAAGGGTTCGGGGTAAAACAGGTAACCGCAGCAAGCGATGTCGGCGATTGTCACATCGTCGCCGACCAACCAATCGCGACCCTCCAGTGCTGTGTCTAACACCTTGAGCGCCGCCATCACACGGCCCGTGGTAAAGGCTATCACATCGGGTGAGCGTTTTTCAGGCGCTAGGAAATTGGTCAAAAATCGTAAGCCGCCCGCCGTTCCTGACATCTTTTGATTGTCCCACAGCACCCAACGCATGACTTCGCGTGCGTCCTCAGGTGTTTTGCCGCCCAGTTTGCCGGATGTCTCAACCGCGTAGTGTTGGATAACGCCGGATTGGCTCAGCTTGACATCACCGTCGATCAAATAGGGCACTTCGCCCATTACATTCATTGCAAGATAGTCTGGCGTGCGTGCGCCACCGTTGAAAAAGTCGACATAGACTGGGTCCCAGTCAATGCCGCATAAGGTGAGAGTGAGTGCGGCCTTATAAGCGTTGCCACTTTCGCCGAAACAATAAAGTTGAGCTGTCATGATGTGCCCTCCGTTTGGATATAGATAGGGAATATCTGACGAAATGTGAGAGGTGAGATCAAGACATTACAGGTCGAATGAGCATGAGAAGGGGAGATGGTATAGAGTGTCGCGCGTCTCATTTTTTTCGGTCCTCCAAATCCGACATGAACAGCCGTAAACGATGTTCAAGTTTTTCCTGATGCGTCACGGAAGAGAAGTTTTCGAAGAGGAAAGACAGCGCCTCGCCTTCATTCAACCCCGCCTCCCGCGAGAATGATTTGAGACGACGATAGCCGTCTTCTGTCATTGAAACAGGAAAACGCCGCGTCATTCTAAATCGTTTGGGCATGGTTACGCTCCGTCATTTGTACAAAAGCTGCAAAAAGGGACGCACAAAAAAGCCCTCTGCCCACAAAGGGGCAAAGGGCCAATTGCGCAGGGTTGCGTCAGCTTAGAACGCTTCGGCAGACAATGCCATGACAGGATCGGCACCGCTTTCAATGCGTTTCAACAACGTCGTTGTCATCGGCAATTGCCGCGCCATGTAATAGCGTGCTGTGATCAGCTTGTTTTTATGGAAATCAGGGTCATCGGTGCCATTTTCCAGTGCGCTCAGCGATGCTTGCGCCATGCGACCCCACATCAAACCCAGCGAGACATAGCCGAACAGATGCATGAAGTCATACGATCCAGACAGTGCCGCATTTGGGTTTTTCATGCCGTTTTGCATAAAGAACATACCCGCAGCTTGCAGATCTTTTGAGGCGGCTTTGAGCGGCGTGGTGAATTCTTCCATCTCAGGCGCATCGGCCGATTTGCAGAAACTTTTGACCATCTCGAAATAGGCCATCACATGTTTGCCGCCGTCTTGGGCCAGCTTGCGTCCGACCAGATCAAGCGCTTGCACGCCATTGGCTCCCTCATAGATCATCGCGATACGCGCATCGCGGGTGAACTGGGACATGCCCCATTCCTCAATATAGCCGTGACCGCCAAAGACCTGCTGCGCATTCACAGTCGCCTCATAGCCTTTGTCAGTGAGAAAGCCCTTGAGCACAGGGGTCATCAGCGAGATCAACCCTTCGGCATCTGCATCACCGCCTTTGTGGCCCGCATCAATCAAGGATGCGCCCCAAAGCATAAACGCACGCGCGCCCTCAATAAAGGATTTCTGGTCCATCAGGTTGCGGCGAATATCAGGGTGAACGATCAAAGGATCAGCTGGGCCATCTGGGTTTTCCGCGCCTGTGACAGCACGCCCTTGCAAGCGATCTTTGGCGTATAGGACAGCGTTTTGATAGGCGGCTTCGGCTTGGGCCAGCCCTTGCATCGCCACGCCAATTCGCGCTTCGTTCATCATGGTGAACATGGCGCGCATGCCTTTGTTCAACTCACCAATCAGATACCCTGTCGCACCATCAAAATTCATCACACAGGTCGAATTGCCGTGGATGCCCATTTTTTCTTCCAACGAGCCAACAGAGACGCCATTGTGATCGCCAAGGCTGCCGTCCGCGTTGACATTGAATTTCGGTACGATGAACAGCGACACGCCTTTGATGCCCTCAGGTCCACCAGGAACCTTAGCCAGCACAAGGTGAATGACGTTGCTCGACATGTCGTGATCGCCTGAAGAGATGAAAATCTTTTGACCCGACAGCTTATATGACCCATCGTCTTGTGGCTCGGCTTTGGTGCGCATCAGACCCAAATCGGTTCCGCAATGCGGCTCGGTCAAATTCATCGTACCGGTCCATTCGCAGGACACCATTTTGGGCAAATAGGTCGTTTTTTGATCATCCGTGCCATGCACCAAGATCGCCGAGGCCGCACCATGGGTGAGGCCGTGATACATGGTGAAGGCTTGGTTCGCGGCTGAAAACAATTCGCCCACAGCCGTGCCCATCACATAGGGCAGGCCTTGGCCGCCAAAGTCTTCCGGCATGTCCAAACCTGGCCAGCCGCCGTCTTTGATTTGCGCGAAAGCCTCTTTGAACCCTGTGGGAGTGATCACCACACCGTTTTCTAAGCTGCAGCCTTCGGTATCGCCAACACGATTTAGAGGGGCGAGCACATCTGAGGCCAATGCACCTGCGGCCTCTAAAATGGCTTCGGTGAACTCTGCATCCAGATCGTTATATCCAGGCGTCTTTGCATTTGAGACATTTAGAACATCATGCAAGACATATTGAATGTCTTTGGTCGGAGCTGTGTAGTTGGGCATGTCGGCCTCCCTGATATTGCGGGGAGAGCCTAGTCTGTCTCTTCCCGTATACGTGTGTTGTCGAGCGTGTTTTGCATCCACGCCATTTGTTCATCTAACTCGGCCAGAACCTGCTGCAGATCCTCGACTTGGTGTTCAAGCTCGGTCTTGCGCGTTTTATAGGCGTCAAGCGTGCCTTTAAGTTGTTTCTGTCCGCCGTCTTCGTCACTGTATAGTTCTAGAAGTTGACGGATTTGTTCTAGGGCGAACCCAAACCGTTTCCCGCGCAAAATTAACTTTAAACGTGCCCGATCTCTGCGTGTGAACAGTCGTCTTTGGCCTTCTCGGATCGGAAACAAAAGTTCTTTCGCTTCATAAAATCGCAAGGTGCGCGGAGTCACATCATATGCATCGCACATCTGGCGTATGGTCATCACCTCATTTGTCATTGTCATATCGCTCCAGTTCATGTGCAGTGACTTGAATAAGTCTGTGCTGTGGTTTGAAGCGAAATAGTTCTCTCGCTCAACACTACAAGCTTCGTCATCGCGGATGTAAACGTAACGTGGCGTCACTTTCCGGATGGTAAAATATTCGACTCATTCAGCGCAGGGCCCGTGAAACATTATTCTTCGCCAAGTTCCGAAAGCGGTTTGAATTAAACGCTCAATTTGACCTGTTTCGTTGAAGTATTGATGCTCAAAGCGATTTGGCTGAGATCAGATACAGCATAGATTGAGCGCGAGTTTTGGTCACAAAAGCGAGGCTAAAAAGGGCCAAAACGGCTGTTCAGTGGAAAACGACGTTGCGTCGTTTCGGGTGAATGTTGGTGGTCTTTCGGTCGACAAGGAACACCCAGCGTTGTTTAGCGCTTGTCGATCATATTTTGTCGCAGTTGACCAAGCTCTGAAATTGCAGTTTCGATTTCAGAGTGTTGACGCTGTAATTCAGTCAGCTGGCGATCAGCCAATGCGATAAAGGCATCGGATTGCGCGGCGGTGCCTTCTTCGTTGTAGATCAAAAGCCACTGGCGTATTTCTTCCAGAGAAAACCCATACTTTCGCCCACGTAAAATCAACTTCATCCGAGCCAATTCGCGCGACGTATAAAATCTGGTGCGGCCTTCTTTTTCGGGCGATAGCAATTCGATGTATTCATAATAACGCAAAGTGCGTGGCGTTACATCAAATCGTGAACACATCTCTTTGAATGTGAGGCGTTCGTTTGGCATAAGCGAATTCTCCTTACAATAAATCTAAACCCTCCTGATCCCTCATGCAATGTGGTTCGGCAATTTTTGACCGAAACATATCACGACAGCCATAGGATCGGCGCATCTAAGAAAGAATATGCTGGACGTAAGTTTACGTTAGGTCATTTTTGTTGAGCTGTCTAAGTTATTGCGAGACAGGCCCGCGTCACAATATCAAGAGTGGTCTCTTAATTTTGAATTGGTTCTCATGGTACAATCTCGCACAGATATCGCCGCGCAGTTCATCTCGACCTTGCCACATGCGCAGGCTCTTGGGTTGTCACTTTCTCGTATCGGTTTTGGCGATGCCGAAATTCAACTGCCTTATGACACGGCTTTGATCGGCGATCTTGAAACAGGCGTCATTCATGGTGGCGCCGTCTCTGCGCTTATGGATACCTGCTGTGGCGCGGCCGTTATGGGCCATCCAGACGCAGGTGTGGCCACGGCCACCATTGACTTGCGCATTGATTACATGCGTGCCGCCGTGCCCAAAACAACAATCGTGGCCGTTGCTGAGTGCTTTCACATGACCAGTTCTGTGGCCTTTGTGCGCGCAACTGCGCATGACGGCACGTCGCAAACACCCGTGGCCACGGCAACCGGCACATTTGCCGTGGAGCGTGCCACATGACTCGCGCCACGCCAGAACCCGTACAGGTCATCAAAACCCGACGCAATTCTGCGCTTGAGGCACTCAAAGCACGTGTGCCCTATGCGGCCTATCTTGGGGTTGAATTCGAACGACATGGTGATGAGCTGACCACGGTATTGCCGTATCGCGCCGACCTTGTTGGTAATCCTGCGTTGCAAGCCTTGCATGGTGGTGCCACGGCCGCGTTTTTGGAAATAACAGCACAGGTCGTGCTCAGTTGGTCCGTCATTTGGCCTCTGATCGAGGCTGGCGGCGCGGTTGAAACGGTGCCTGTCTTGCCCAAAACGATTGATCTCAGCGTGGATTATTTGCGTTCGGGGTTGCCGCGTGACGCCTATGCACGCGCAAAGATCACCCGCGCGGGGCGTCGGTTTTCATCTGTGCATGTCCATGCTTGGCAAGACAACGTTGATCGTCCTTTCGCGATGGCGACGGGACATTTCATGATGCCTGATCATGTCTGACCAGTCCGTGGCCTCTGTCGGGGCGTTGACCCATAAACGTGTTTTGGCCATCGCTGTTCCGATTGTTTTGTCCAATGCAACCGTGCCGATCCTTGGCGCTGTCGACACAGGTGTCGTCGGACAATTGGGCGAAGCAGCGCCGATTGGTGCTGTGGCCATTGGCTCTGTTATATTGTCATCGATCTTTTGGCTGTTTGGATTTTTGCGTATGGGCACTACGGGGCTTGTGGCGCAGGCCCGAGGGGCAGGGGATGCGGGCGAAGTCTCTGCATTGTTATCGCGGGTTTTGATGATCGCCTTTTCGGCTGGCCTTATTTTGATCGTCTTTCAAATCCCGATCCTATGGGCCGCGTTTCGATTGGCACCCGCATCGGCTGAGGTGGAAACACTTGCGCGTGACTACATCGCCATCCGTATTTGGTCAGCGCCCTTTGCCATTGCGATTTTCGGCTTTACCGGCTGGCTGATCGCGTCAGAGCGCAGCCGTTCGGTTTTGATGCTGCAACTGTGGATGAACGGACTTAATATCGTATTGGATTTGTGGTTTGTTTTGGGGCTTGGTTGGGGCGTGCAAGGTGTCGCCATCGCCACCGTTATTGCAGAAATCACGGGGGCTATATTCGGTCTATACCTATGTCGTTCGGCGTTGAAACATCCCGATTGGAAGTCGTGGGCCAAAGTGTTTGATATGGCGCGCTTGACCAATATGGCGCGCGTTAACACCGACATTATGATCAGGTCTATCCTGCTGTTGTCCATCATGGTCAGCTTTGCCTTTTTTGGCGCGGGCTTTGGCGATTTGACCTTGGCTGCCAACCATATCTTGATGCAGTTCATTTCGATCTCGGCCTTCGCAATGGATGGATTTGCTTTTACCGCTGAGGTGATTGTCGGCCAAGCCTTAGGGGCACGATCGCGCAGCGCGTTGCGACAAGGGGCGATTTTATCGTCCATGTGGGGCCTTGGTATTTCTGTCGTCATCACTGTCGTCTTCGCGGTCTTCGGGGGCGCGATCATCGATACAATGACCACTGCGCCCGATGTGCAAATTGAAGCGCGCAGGTTTCTGCCGTGGATGATAGCGGTGCCAGTGGCCGGCATTGGCGCATGGATGTTGGATGGCATTTTTATTGGTGCGACCCGTACCCGCGATATGCGCAACATGAGTGCGCTCAGCCTGATCATTTACCTTGGGGCCGTCTACGCACTGACGCCACTTTTTGGTGCGCATGGGCTTTGGGCGGCGCTGTTGATCAGTTATCTGGCGCGTGGTCTGACTTTGGCGTGGAAATACCCTGCGCTGGAACAGGATGCGGAGCGTTAAGCGCTTCGCATTTTAGGTGGTATTTGAGCACTACGACGTTACAGCCAGTCACCGCGTTTTGTCCCTACAGCGTCAGACACATTTCCAAACCCATCGGCTTTCAACAAGTCATCCAAGCCACGGGCAACTTTGGGCGCGAGCGACAGCCCTGAATAGACCATCGCGGAATAAAGCTGGACCAAGGACGCGCCTGCACAAATTTTTGTATAGGCATCCAAGGCAGACGATACTCCGCCGACGCCAATCAAAGGCACATCGTCGCGCAAAATATTCGACAATTGCGCCAACACTTTTGTGGACTTTTCAAACAATGGCGCGCCCGAAAGTCCGCCCATCTCGCTTTTATGAGCACTTTTCAAACCTTCGCGCGACAGCGTGGTGTTGGTCGCGATCACGCCATCGATGCCGGATGTTTTGGCGACCTCGGCGATTTCTGCAATTTCGCTCGCATCTAGATCAGGTGCGATTTTGAGAAACACCGGCACCTCGTGATCAAGACCCTTGCGTGCATCCATAACGCCAGCGAGCAGCGCTTGCAGTGCTTCAGGGCCTTGCAGGTCTCGTAGTTTTTCGGTGTTGGGGGACGAAACATTGACGGTCGCGAAGTCAACGAAATTGCCACAATGGGCCAAGACCTGCGCGAAATCGTCGGCGCGATCTGTGCTGTCTTTGTTGGCCCCCAGATTTAGACCAACGGGGACATCCGAGTGATTGTTGGATAGACGGCAGCGGGCAAGACGGCTTGCGATGGCCTCCATCCCCTCATTATTGAACCCAAAGCGATTGATCACAGCGCGGTCTTCAGTCAGGCGAAACAAGCGTGGTTTTGCGTTGCCAGACTGAGCGCGCGGTGTTGCGGCCCCCACCTCGATAAATCCAAAGCCTGAGCGCGACAGTTGTGCGACTGCTTCGGCATTTTTGTCAAAACCTGCGGCCAATCCGATTGGGTTGGGCATTTCGATGCCTGCAAAGCTGGTTTTAAGACGTGAGGATGTCACAGGGCCCGGTAGTGGCGCCAAGCCTGCGCGCAAAGCTGTCAACGCAAAGTGATGCGCTTTTTCAGGATCGATTTTACGCAGGACCTTTAGGCCAAGTTGTTCTGGAAGGCTCATAGCATTTCCTTTGGAAAGACATGTGTGTCGCCGTTGACGGGTAAAGGTTTGGACCAGACCACATCATCAAGGCGTAAAGCGCGGTACAAATGTGGAAACAATGCGCCCCCGCGTGAGGGCTCCCATTTCAAATCATCTGTCATGCCGTCAGTATCACAGGCCAAAACAACAAGACCCTCAACGCCTGCAAACCATTTTCTTGCGGTTTCAAAAGCTTGTTCTGCGGTTGAGAAATGCACAAAGCCATCGGCCAAATCCACCGGTGCGCCAGCGGTTTCGCCAGTGCTTTGCAATAGAGCCCATTCGTCGGCGCGGAATATTTTATAAATCAACATGACTGCGTGATGCCAGCGCATCGCAAGACCGTCAATGAAAATTAGAGCCAGCGGCTGAGGGATCTTTGGATGAACGGAATGATGCCATAGACCATTGCGATGACAATAATGGGAACCATCACCAAGTTACGCTGCCAAATGCTCCAGCCTTGGGTGACGGTCATTAAGGTGTAGAGCACCAGTGTAACAAGGGGGTAGACGAAGACAAAAATAAAGCAAGAGAGACGAAAGCGGGAGGGTTTACGAGGAGCCGTTGTCATGAGAAACCTTTAATGGAACGAAGTGTCTCGTTGTATATGAACGGTTCGTCTCGTTAGGTAAAGAGGAAAAATGAGCGCGAGGTTAAAGGTGGGTAGTGGATCAACACAGACAAAGTGAAACACATCAGCGCCGCTCTATCGGTGCGCGCAAGAATCCAAACACAGAGGCCGCAATCTTGGATGCAGCCCTTAAGCTTTTGCTGGCCAAAGGGGGCAAAGGCTTATCGATGGATGCTGTCGCGAGAGAGGCCAAGGCAGGGAAGGCAACAATCTATCGCTGGTGGCCAACGCGAGGGGCGCTTTTGCTTGGGGTCTATGCCCGCATAAAAGGGGCACATGTCCACGCAGACACGGGATGCATAGAAACCGACATCGCTGCCTTTTTTGAGCATGTGTTCGAATTTTGGCAGAAGGACGCGGGGCGTGTTTTTGCATTGATCATCGCCGAGGCACAAAGCGATTTGGATGTGGCTGAGGCATTGGCTGCGTACAGATCTGAGCGCATTAACGACTGGATGACCGTTTTCGAGCGCGCTAAGGAGCGCGGAGAATTACGTGATACAGTGGATTGTAAACTGGCTGCGGACACAATTATTGCAACGGCTTGGCATCACCTTTTGACCAATCGTCTGGATGTTAAAGGCTCTGATCTTGCACGCACTTTGGCCTATGGCGTTGTTAAGTCATAAAAACCTGCCTGTCATATAGGCGTTGCTTGGCTGTGGCACAGCTTTGCGCAACGGAATCTTTGACTCAACGGTCAGAGATGCCGCAGGTTAAGGAATCAAACAACTAGGGGGGCAGTTTTATGCTCAAGAAAATCCTCACAACATCTGCGACCATTGCACTGACAACAAGTGCCGCTTATGCGGATTTTACGCTGAATGTAATTCATATCAATGATTTGCACAGCCGTATCGAACCCATCAGCAAATATGACAACACCTGCAGCGAAGAAGACAACGTCGAAGGCAAGTGTTTTGGCGGTGTGGCCCGTGTGGCAACGAAAATCGCTGAGCTACGCGAACAGCTTGCCGGTGAGAACGTTATCGTGGTCGATTCTGGCGATCAGTACCAAGGCTCGTTGATGTACGCCACATACAAGGGCGATGTTGAAATCGAGTTCATGAACAAAATTGGTTTCGACGCTATGGCGGTCGGCAACCACGAATTCGATGATGGCGATGCAGGTCTGTTGAAATTGATCGAGGGTGTGTCCTTCCCAGTGATTTCGGGCAACTTGGATGTGTCCTCGTCTAACCTTTTGGCTGGAAAACTGTCCAACCATTTGGTTCTTGAGGTGGGTGGCGAAAAAATCGGTTTGGTGTCTGCCCTTGCGTCGGATACGCCTGAAACATCTAGCCCCTCTGATGCAGTGATTTTCTCTGACGAGATTGAAAGCCTGCAACATGATGTAGATGCGTTGACCGAAGCTGGCGTGACCAAAATCATCGCTTTGAATCACGTTGGCGCTAAGAAAGACTTCGAAATCGCAGCTGCGGTCACTGGTCTTGATGCTGTGGTCAGTGGTCACTCACATACATTGTTCTCAAACACCGACGAAAATGCGGCCTATCCATACCCTGAGATGATCGGCGATGTGCCTGTGGTGCAAGCCTATGCCTTCTCTAAATATGTTGGTCACCTCGTTTTGACGTTTGATGACGCTGGCAAGGTTATTTCTGCAACCGGCGATACAATTCTTTTGGATGCTTCCGTCGCAGAAGATGCTGAAATCAAAGCTCGCGTGGCTGAGCTTGCTGGACCGATCGAGGGCCTAAAAGCGAAAATTGTTTCATCCTCTACTGATATCATCGACGGCAGTCGCGATGTGTGCCGTGCTGTGGAATGTGCGATGGGCTCGCTTGTCGCAGATGCCATGCTGGAGCGGGTTAAAGGCCAAGGCATTGAAATTGCCATCCAAAATGGTGGAGGTTTGCGTGCGTCCATTCCTGCTGGGGATGTGTCTATGGGGGATGTGCTTACGGTTCTTCCGTTCCAGAACACATTGTCTACATTCCATGTGTCCGGCGAGGCGATGGTTGCAGCACTTGAAAATGGTGTGTCCAAAATGGACGAAGGCGCGGGGCGTTTCCCACAGGTCGCTGGTATGACATTCACCGTTGATCCCGCCGCAGAAGTGGGCGCTCGGATTTCCGACGTTATGGTCGGCGGTGTGCCGATTGATTTGACAAAAACCTACGGTGCCGTGACCAACAACTATGTGCGCAATGGCGGCGACGGGTATGCGATGTTTGAAGATGCAAGCAATGCTTACGATTTCGGACCTGATCTTGCGGATGTTCTGGCCGAATACCTTGCTGAAAAAGCACCATTCACGCCCTACACTGATGGTCGTATCACTGTGAAATAAACGCACCTGATTTGCGTCTAGAAACCAAATAAAGCCCCCGCTACACTGTGGGGGCTTTTTGTATGGACAGAGACAATGAAACACCCCCTCGAAGACCTGATTGAAGCCAAAATCGCTGCGGCTCAAGCCGACGGAGCTTTTGACAATCTTGAGGGCATGGGCAAGCCGCTTGCACCTTGTGATGATCCCGATAATGTCTTGTTTTCGCGCGTGGTACGCGACCACGGCGGCGCGCCAGAGTTCGTGGTTTTGGCGCGTGAGTTGGCGGATATGCGGGGTGAGCTGGCCGAGACAGGCGACCGGACGCGGCGCTACGAGATCATGAAAGAGATGTCGATGATGGAGGCCAAGATCGACATCGCCCGCAAACAGTTCTCGCGTTAGCCTCTAAAGTCATCGCCAAACGCGGCGATCCCTTGGGTGGGTTGTAAAACTGTCGTTTGGGAAATGTCTTGGAGCGGGCGACGGGAATCGAACCCGTGTCATCAGCTTGGAAGGCTGAGGTCTTACCATTACACAACGCCCGCTCTGTTTTTGTGTGATTATTTCAAAGGCGATGGGGCGTCAAGCAAGATGTCATACCTTTTTGCAGATGTGTCATCGTATTTTTGTCTTCCCGTACAATCTGCCCAATTTAAACTGCCATAGACGCGAGTGTAACAAAGCCGATGATCAAAAAACCACAGACACGGCTGATGCGATCTTTGACGGCATAAACGATGGGATCGTCATGCATTTCGCCACGATGAGTGATCATTGCGACCCATGAAATCCAGAACAGTAGTACCAAACAGATGCCCCAAAGGACCTGTGGATTTGCATATAACAACGATACTGATGGCGAATTGATGTAGAGTGCCAAAACCATAACTGAGACATAGCCAGAGGCGATGGACATTTGCGACACGATGGCCAAATCGTCAACGCGGTATCCGCGCCCCGATGGGGCCAGTTTGCCAGCTTTCGCGTTGTCCACCAGTTCTGCTTGGCGTTTGATTGCGGCCAAGGCAAAGAAAAAGAACACTGAAAATGCCAACAGCCAAACTGAAATGACCACCCCGGCTGCGACACCACCTGCGATGATACGCATCGTGTAAAGGCCTGATAAAACGCATATATCAATCACCATGCGGCGTTTGAAATAGAACGAGTACCCTGTGGTGGCGGCAAAATAGAGCGCCAAAACCAGCAAAAACACAGGCCCGACCAGCAGCGACAGTACTGCGCCAGCGGCCAGTAATCCCGCGGCCATGCCTGTGCCGTGGCGGATAGGAACCGTGCCTGCCGCAAAGGGGCGTTTGCATTTGCGCGGATGTGCGCGATCAGCGGCCAGATCCAGCAAATCATTGATTACATAAACGGAAGAGGCCGTCAGGCTGAAGGCGATAAAGGCCATGATCCCCAAAAATAGGGTGGCTAGATCCAATTGATGCGCCAAAAAAATCGGGACAAAGACAAGTATATTTTTCACCCACTGATGCGGGCGTAGGGCTTTGATATAGGGTTTGATGTCGGGCGCGTCTTGGCCCAAATGGGTGATATCTTTGTCCAAAGCCTCGGCTTTGGTGCGCAAGGCTTTGGGGGCATTCACAGTCACGATCTTGGTGGCAGCTTGCCAAACTGGCAGATCCGCGTCCGTGTCGCCCATATAGGCAAAGCCATCTGCGCCATAGGTCTCGACCAAAAACGCAGCCTTGCTCGGCCCTTTAAGATTGCTGGTATCGCTTGATCCATGCACCGCATCAAACACACCCAAATGGCTGGCTATCTGATCAGCAAGGCTTTGATTCGTGGCTGTGACCAAAGCAACTTTGCCGCCGTCGGCTTTCCAAGACGCGATATAATCTAAAACGTCCGAATTATAGGGCAGGGTGGCCACGTCGACATCACTGGCATTCGTCAATTCCGCTTTTAGCGCGGCTTTGCCCTTACTCAAAGATCGAACCGCACCGATGGCAGAGCTCCAGTCTTTAGATGCCGCATTCCAAAAGGTTTCCAGCAGCATATCAGAGTTGAGCATTGTTCCATCAAGGTCCACTGCAAGTATCATTGTGTTGTTCGTGATCTCGGTCACTGCCTTGTATCCTCTTGTCGCTGATGTCAGCTGACGCGATCTATCTGCCGCCGTTTGCGCATAGTTTGGCAGACTTTATCGTAGAGGGCAAAGGGGATACGCAGGCACGATCTGCATTGACAGCAAGCGCAGTATTTCCGCCACGCAGATTTGCCTGTGGATAGCTCGAAAATTCTGCTTGGCCCGCTGGTGTCAGCCCGCTATCACAATGCTCCAGCGTCATGAGGAGACTAGGTTTGGATCAAACAGCGCAGCGTATCGCCCGTACCATTGCCACTGAAATCGGGGCCGCCGCCACACAGGTGGCTTCTGCTACGGAATTGCTTGACGGCGGTGCGACGGTGCCGTTCATCGCCCGTTATCGCAAAGAGGTCACCGGCGGCTTGGACGACACGCAATTGCGCAATTTGGCAGAACGTTTGACATACCTGCGCGAGTTGGAAAAGCGCCGCAGTGCTATTGTGTCCTCGATTGATGAGCAAGGCAAACTGACGGCTGAACTGTCCAAATCCATTGCCAATGCCGACACCAAAGCGGCGCTTGAGGACATCTATCTGCCGTTCAAACCCAAACGCCGCACCCGAGCGATGATTGCACGTGAAAACGGGTTAGAGCCTTTGCTGCGTGCGATTTTGGCGGATCGCAATGCTGATCCAGAGGTCTTGGCCGCAGCATATTTGACTGAGGCCGTCGAGACCACAAAAGACGCGCTGAACGGCGCGCGCGACATCTGCACCGAAGAATTGTCAGAGCGCGCTGGTTTGATCGGACGCTTGCGTGATTTCATGCGCCGCGAGGCGGTGATATCTGCGCATGTCAAAGATGGAATGCAAGACAAAGGCGCTAAGTTTTCAGACTATTTTGATCACAAAGAAAAGTGGTCCCAGATCGCCTCGCACCGCGCTTTGGCGATTCTACGCGCCTCTAAAGAAGACATTTTGACCGTCGATATCGCACCAGATGCAGAGGAAGGCCTGCCGCGTGTCATCGCGATGATCGAGGCGGAAATTGGTATCACCGGCAGCGGTAAAGGCGACGCTTGGCTGCGCACCGTTGCTTCTTGGACGTGGCGTTTGAAGCTTGGTATGACCATGTACACCGAACTTTTGGGGGACTTGATGCGCCGTGCCCACCAAGATGCCATCGATGTGTTTGCCCGCAATTTGAAAGACTTGCTTTTGGCCGCTCCTGCTGGCCCCCGTGCCACCTTGGGGCTTGATCCGGGCATTCGCACGGGGTGCAAAATTGCCGTCGTGGATGCCACAGGCAAGGTTTTGGCGACTGAAACCATTTATCCATTCCAACCCAAAAACGATCTGCACGGATCTGAGGCCGCGATATTGCGATTGGTGCAAGCGCATGATGTGGACTTGATCGCCATCGGTAATGGCACGGGCAGTCGCGAAACGGATCGATTAGTGGCGGATACGCTTAAAAACCTGCCGCGGGGTGTGAAAGCGCCGACCAAGGTGATCGTCTCTGAGGCTGGTGCATCCGTTTATTCAGCCTCGGAATTGGCGGCAAAAGAATTCCCTGATTTGGATGTGTCCTTGCGTGGCGCTGTGTCTATCGCGCGGCGTTTACAAGACCCATTGGCGGAATTGGTGAAAATCTCGCCCGAGGCGATTGGCGTTGGGCAGTATCAGCATGATGTCGATCAACGCAAACTCGCGCAGGCTTTGGAAGCCGTGGTCGAGGATGCGGTGAACGGCGTTGGCGTTGATTTGAACATGGCTTCAAGCGCGCTCTTGTCCCATGTGGCTGGCCTTGGCCCATCGATTGCGCAAAACATTGTCGACCACCGCGATACCAATGGGGCCTTTGCCTCGCGTAAAGCCTTGTTGAAAGTCGCAGGGCTTGGCCCAAAAGCGTTTGAGCAAGCCGCGGGGTTCTTGCGCGTCACAGGCGGGACAGAACCGCTTGATGCTTCATCCGTTCACCCCGAGGCCTATGGTGTTGCACGCAAAATCGTGTCGGCTTGCGGTCGTGATATTCGTGCTATCATGGGCCAGCCAGAGGCGCTCAAAGGCCTGCGCGCCGAAGATTTCGTGGACGATAAATTTGGCCTGCCAACGGTGCGCGATATTTTGGGCGAGCTGGAAAAACCGGGTCGTGACCCACGTCCAAGCTTTGTGACCGCCACCTTTGCCGATGGTGTGAACGAGATTAAAGACCTGAAACCCGGCATGCTGTTGGAAGGAACCGTGACAAATGTCGCAGCATTCGGCGCTTTTGTTGATGTGGGGGTCCATCAAGACGGCTTGGTCCATATCAGTCAGTTGGCGGATAGGTTTGTCAAAGACCCGCATGAGGTTGTGAAAGCTGGCGATGTGGTGAAAGTGCGCGTGACCGAAGTGGATGCTCCGCGCAAACGCATCGCGTTGACAATGCGCAAAGACGGTGGAAGCGCGCAGGATGGTGGCAATTCCGGTGGCGCAAAACCCGCATCGCAGGGGCGTGGTGGACCTTCTAAAGGGCAAGCCAAAGGAAATACACGAGGATATCAGGGCAAAACATCCGCCAGCCCGAAGCCTAAATCAAACGCGCCAGCGGCCAGCACAGGGGCCTTTGGGGCTGCCTTGTTGGATGCGATGAAAAAGAAATAAAGGCCCATCCATTTGACGCGTCTTTTGATATGAATCTAACGCCGCGCGGCTTTGGTTGCGCGGCATTTTTTATATCGTAAGACGCTTGCTGTGTTCACGAAGGCGTGGGCAATGCGCTGTGCTCTATCATGCAGAGCAATCTGAGCTTAGATTAAAAGCCTAAACAAGCTGAGGCGTTTTCCATGACAGAGTTTTTTCTAAACCACGAACCCGCGACACGCATGTCTGTGTTTTTGACGGTGTTGCTCGTCATGGCAATTTGGGAAGTTGGGTCTCCGCGCAGGCGGGTTGAAGTACCGCGTTTGCTGCGTTGGTCCAACAATCTGGCCTTGATCGTGATCGATAGCATTGCCGTGCGATTGCTGTTTCCGCTGGCTGCTGTAGGGCTTGCGGTTACGATGCAGTCCAAAGGCTGGGGGTTGCTCAATGTGATTGACCTGCCGAACTGGTTTGAGGTGCTGCTCGCTGTGGTGTTGTTAGATTTCGCGATTTATTTGCAGCATGTGCTGTTTCACCATGTGCCGGTGCTGTGGCGTTTACATCGAATGCATCACGCTGATATCGAGATTGATGTCACCACCGGCTTGCGCTTTCATCCGCTCGAAATCGTGCTGTCGATGGCGTTTAAGCTGGTGCTGGTCTTGGTGCTGGGCCCCGCAGCCATCGCTGTGTTGATTTTCGAAGTGGTGCTGAATGCCAGCGCTTTGTTCAATCACTCTAATATTCGTCTGCCGAAACAAATCGACGCTGTGCTGCGATTGATCATTGTCACGCCGGACATGCACCGCGTTCATCATTCGATCATTCCAGTCGAGACCAACAGCAACTACGGCTTTAATGTGCCGTGGTGGGATCGGTTGCTGGGGACATATATCGCGCAACCCAAAGCGGGGCATGACGATATGCTGATTGGGATCGAGCTGTTTCGCACCCGACGCGAGCTGTGGATTGATCGGATGATTTTGCAGCCCTTGCGGCGCGACAAAGTCACGCGTCCGGGCGAACCTGAGTGAGATTCGCAACATAATCCAGCTAATTCATAGCTGGGGGCGTCTCTAGTCAGTCGGATGTTCAAAGGCGTCTTTCAATGTCTTGCGCAGGAGTTTTTCAAAAGCTGCCGACAGCGGGTTTATGGCAACTCCAGCACGCCGAACGAGGCCGATTTGACGTTCGAATTGAAAGTTCTTGATTTCGAATGAGGCGACGCCAAAGTTTTGGTACTCATAAAAGCTGCCCGATGGCGAGAGGCTTAACAGATTGAAATCGCGTACAAACCGCCCCACTACGTCGGGGATGTTGGTCACGACTTTAAACCGGGGCAGGGGTTCGCGATTGAGCAGGTAAAAGGCCTCAAGCGCGGATCGTACAACTTCGCCACGTTCAGGGATAACCCAATCTTGCCCGCGCAATTGTTCCAGTAACACCTCTTGACCCGCAAGCGGATGGGACTGATGACACAGGCCAACGATGTGATCATTCGCGACAATCGTGGTGATAAATTCTTCGTCCTCGACCAAGCGATTGACCATGCCCAAAACAACATCGACGCGATTTTCTTGCAATGCCAGCCGCAAACCTTCAGCGTAGCTGGTGATCACAGTATGGTTGGCGTCGGGAAAATCGGTTTCCAACTCGACCAAAGCATCCTCAACAAACTTGATCAGCGCTTGCCCAACGCCGATGCGAACCCGCCCACTGGACCCCGCTTCAAGCGCGGTTAAGTCATGTTTGGATTGCTCAATGTCGAACAAAATACGCCTTGCGTGATGTTCCAGCGCTTGGCCGTAAACCGTGGGCATCAGCCCTCTGGGATGACGATCAAACAGTTTAACGCCGTACTCATCCTCTAACGTCAATATGCTTTTCGACAGCGCAGGCTGGCTAAGATTAACCATTTGCGCAGCCCCCAAAAGGGTGCCTTGCTCTAAGACGGCAATGAAATGTGCGTATTGACGGGGGTTTGCCATCTTATCCTCATTTTGGTTCTGTATTTAGGTATTTCCAAAAGTTTTATTAGTCAAAAGAAAAGAAGATTGTCTTGAGGGGTGGGACATGTGAACCTTTGCTAAATTACCCGTGGAGGAGGACGCGTGATGATTCAATTCAAACAAGGGACTTTGGGGTCTCTTTCAAAAATCGGCGGTGCTGCGATGCTGGTGTCACTGCTGGGGGCAACTGCGCTGACAGCTGAGACGCAAGTGCCCGTTAACGTGGTGATCAATCAGTCGCCTTGGCTTGAAGGGTTCGCGGCTGTCGCTGATCTTTATAAAGAGGAAACCGGCAATGAGGTCACTCTTGATGTGAACCCTTATGCGGGCAGTCTTGAAAAACAACGCAACGCCGTGCGCTCAAGTGAAAGCGAATATGATCTGTTGATTATCAACGGTATTTTCTATCCAGAAATGTACCACGGTGGTTTCTTGGAGCCGTTGAAAAACATCGATCCTGAGTTCGATCTTGATGCGCAGCTTTATGAGTACGGCGGCACGCCTTGGTTCAACGCCGAGACAAAATCCATCGGTAAACAGACCGGTGATTTGTTGACGGTACCAGTGAACCCGAACGTGACCCTATTGTTCTATCGTGCTGATCTGTATGAGGAAAATGGCTGGTCCGCGCCATCAAGTTTTGAAGAGCTTGCCGCAAATGCACGCGCTTTGAAAACGGATAAAATGTACGGAATTGCGCAGCGCGCTGGTCGGGCGACTGTGTCGATCACTTGGGATTTCTTTCCTTATATCCAAGGGTTTGGCGGATCATATTTCCGCGATTCCGATGGCGGCGATTATTTCGTGACCATCAACAGCGAAGAGGGCCGTGAGGCGCTTCAGACCTATGTTGATTTAGCAACTGAGTTGGGCCCTGAAAATTCTGCGAACTTGACGCAGGGCGATTTGATCCAGCTTTTGGTGACAGGCAAACTGGCGCATACGGTTCTTCCGGCTGCGGCTTGGGCGCAAATGGATGATCCAAATAAATCCGCTGTCGTCGGCAAAATCGGCTATGCGACATTGCCATCTGAGGCGGGAAATCCATCCACTCCAGCGCTGGGTCACTGGCTAGGTGGCATTCCGAAAAACATTCCAGACGCAAACAAAGAGGCAGCCCTCGCTTTCCTAGATTGGTTCCAGCAGCCAGAAACACAAGTTCACTACGCCGAACTTGGTGGTGCGCCGGTGTCTGCGGCAGCTTATGAATCTGATTTCGCTGAGCGTCCTGAAAACCGTTACATGCAAGCGATGCGCGTGGCCTCGCCTTTGGCGAAAGGCATGTGGACCATTCCCGAGGGTGCCGAACTGGCCGCCGTTATGGAGCTTGGTTTGAACCGTGCCGTTGCTGGTGAAATCTCAGTCGTGGATGCGCTCAATTCTATGGCAGCCGATCTTGAGAAAATCCTTGCAGATGCAGGGTATGAAACGGGACGCCTTCCTGATCTCAAGTAACGTTTCATCACTGTCTATGGGGCGTGGAACACAGTGCTGCGCCCCATAATTTTGGCCAAGATGGTCTATACAATTTTACCAATTCAGTGGTGTGTCAAATGATGCAGGGGGATCCTTGCATCATATCATCCCATTCCTTTTTCACGGAGCAGCCGTTACCCCATGGCCCATCATAATTCCCTCGGGAAAGTTCTATCCCTGACCCCTGCGGTGTTGATCTTTGCGTTTCTCGCCTTGCTACCGGTTATCAATCTTTTCATCGTCAGTTTTCATGAAATTTCATGGCTTGGTGGCACCAAGCAAATGGACTGGGTGGGTGTTGATAATTACGTGGCCATCGGCGACGACCCCCTGTTCAAAGCAGGTGTGTTCAACACGATCATTGTGGTTTTGGTGGCCACGACGGCTCAGGTCGTTATCGGCCTTGGCTTGGCACTGGCTTGCTCATCTGTCGGGGATAAAAGCCGCCCGTTTCGCGCACTGATTATTCTGCCGCTGCTTATACCTGGTATCGTTATCGGCGCGATCTGGCGACTGATGTACAATTCCGAATTTGGGATTTTCAATTTGGTTTTGGAGACCATTGGCCTGTCGGGGCATGATTGGCTCGGCTCCTCAAGCACCGCGCTGGCGGCGGTGATTGTTGTGGACGTATGGCACTGGATGCCATTTGCGTTTTTGCTACTGCTGGCGGCTGTGGAATCTTTGCCCCGCGATGTCTCAGAAGCGGCCAAAATTGACGGTGCAACCGCATGGCAAGAGTTCCGTAAAGTGACGTTGCCGTTGTTGTACCCTGCTATTTTCATGACCTTTTTGTTCCGCGCTGTCATGGCCTCAAAAATCTTTGACGAAGTGTTCTTACTGACAGGAGGGGGGCCGGGGACATCGACAGAAGTGGTCAGCTTTACCATCTTTCAACGCTACTTTTTGCAAGACAACGCAGGCTATGGCTCGGCCTTGTCTGTGTCGATCATATTTGTCGTCTCGGTCATCATCGTGATCGCTTTGAATGCCAACAAAAGCAAAGGGTTGTCGCAATGAACCAAGCTGTTTCTAAACGTTACAAACGCACAACCAATTATCTGATCGGCTTTTTGGTGCTGGCTGTGTTCACCACCCTTGCGCCCTTTGTCTATATCGCGATGTCGTCGTTTAAGACGCAGATTTCACTGCTGATGGGCGATGTTACTTTTACGCCGACATTGATGAATTATAACGAGGTGCTGTTCGACCGTACATCTGACTATTTGCAGAACTTCACCAATAGCGTCGTGGTCACATCGATCAGCACGTCCTTGGTGGTCGTGATCGCCTTCTTCGCGGGCTATTCTTTGTTCCGCATGCGGTGGCCCACCTATGTTGTGAACATCTTTTTGATCTGGTCGATGGCCTTTAACCTGATCCCATCGGTAACGCTGGCCAGTGCTTGGTATGATTTGGCGCGCTCGGTCGGATTGAACAACGACTATATCGCTTTGATCCTTGCCCATATGACGCTGCATTTGCCGATGGCGCTGTGGTTGTTGGCGTCGTTTTTCCGCGAAATTCCACGTGAATTGGAAGATGCCGCCTATGTGGATGGGGCATCATTCGTGACGCTTGTGCGCCGCGTGGTGACACCGCTGATGATGCCCGGATTGATGGCGACGGGGATTTTGATTTTCGTGTTCAGTTGGAACGAGTTCCCAGTCGCATTGGCTTTGACCAACAATGATACAGGCACTGTGCCTGTGGCTATTGCCAAATACGCACAAGAGGAAGAGATCAAATACACGCAAATGGCGGCGGCCTCGGTCCTGTCAGCTTTGCCTGCTTTGCTGGTGCTGTTGTTCGGGCAGCGGTTCATTGTGCGTGGCTTGACCGCAGGGGCGGTGAAATGAGCTTTAGTCTCTCAGATCGCGCCCCCAGCACGCTGCACGAGGTCAGCGCAGGGATGAGCACCTATGCCGGAGCACGCCTTGTAACCTTGGAAGATGGCGCAGAACGCGGCATGCGCGTGATTGAAATCCGCTCGGGCGGCGGGCTTGACTTTGATGTGATCGTGGATCGCTGTGGCGACATCGGACGGCTGTCTTGTGACGGGCAAACGCTATCGTGGCATGCGGCAGGGGGGCTGAGATCGCCGTGGCTTATGGATGCTGACGGCGACGCTGGCCAAGGGTTCTTGCGTGGTTATGGCGGGTTCTTGAACACCTGCGGGTTCGATCATATCCGTCAGCCAGATCAGGACAATGCCCTTTCTGATACGCCTACCGAACTGGCGCGGCAAAGCTTTCCGTTGCATGGGAAAGGCGCATTCCAGCCCTGCGTGATCCGTGGTTATGGCCTGAACGATGAGGTCGAGACGCCGTATGTGTTTTGTGAAATCGAATGCGTGCAAGCGATCAGTTTTGGCACCACATTGCGGTTGCGCAGACGTATCGAGATTGCCGTGGGATCACGTCACATCACCCTCCACGACGAAGTGTGCAATATTGGTACAGTGGCTGCAACGCATATGCTTTTGTATCATTTCAACCTCGGCTTTCCTTTGGTTGCATCTGGTACGGAACTGAAGATGAGCGATAGTGCCCCCATTTGGCATTCCACGCCACATGATGCGTTGGCGCCTTTTGTTGCCCCCGATCCGCAAGCGCAAAACGTGATTTCGGTTTTCAAACATAAGGCCGCAACGGCACAGGTGCGTGTCGATAACAGGCAAACCAATCATGGCGTTCTTTTCGAGTACCCATCTGATCAGCTGCCCTATTGCCAGTTGTTGCGTATGCAAAGCCCCGGCATTTACGGCATCGGGATCGAGCCTTGCACCGCAGGCGGTCGGACGCGGCAAGACGCGCGCGCGGCTGGCGACATGATCATCTTGCAGCCGACGCAAAAGCGAGACTACGACCTTTCGATAAGCCTCACCAAACCGCAGACCACTTAGGGGAATACCTTTATGCGTGCCATTTTACTCATCTTTGATTCCCTCAATCGCCATGCCTTGCAATGTTATGGCGGCACAGAAATTGCCACGCCGAACTTTGATCGTTTGGCGCAAAAAACCGTGACCTATGACAATCACTATGTCGGCAGCCTGCCGTGCATGCCTGCGCGTCGTGACATTCACACAGGACGTCTCAGTTTTCTGCATCGCAGTTGGGGGCCGCTTGAGCCGTTTGACACATCCGTGTTTGAAACCCTGCGTGATAAGGGCGTCTATTCGCATCTGATCACCGACCATTATCATTACTTTGAAGATGGTGCGGGGAACTATCACACACGCTATGATTCCTATGATTTCTTGCGCGGTCAAGAAGGCGACAAATGGGTGCCAACGCTTGATCCGCCGATTGAGAAATGGAAACGCCAGTACCACGAAAAGCAGCACAACTTCACGACAGGGTCTTTGCAAATGCAAAACATGGCCAATCGCGAGCGTATTGAAGGCGAAGAAGATTTTTCATCGACCCAGTGTTTTGACGACGCTGAGCGATTTCTTGATGACCAGTCGAAAGCCGACAACTGGGTGTTGCAGATCGAAACTTTTGATCCGCATGAACCTTTCATGGCCCCTCCCGGATATCGCGCGGAATTTCAAACCGATAAGGAACCGATTTTCGATTGGCCGCATTATGATCGCTACATTGATGGCTTGCCTGAAAACGAGCTGTTGCGGAACAATTATAAAGCCTTGATCGCCCATTGCGATGCCCAGCTTGGACGCCTATTGGACAAGATGGACGCCTTGAACATGTGGGACGATACGATTTTGATCGCGACCACTGACCACGGGTTCTTGCTGGGCGAACATGAATGGTGGGCGAAAAACCGGATGCCGTGCTACAACGAAGTCGCGCATATTCCGCTGTTTGTCCATCATCCCGATCATGCAGATCAGGCCGGCACCCGCCGCGCAACCCTGACACAGACCATCGATATCATGCCGACTTTGCTTGATTGCTTTGAGCAACCTTGCGACATCGGATCAACCGCGCGGTCGATATTGCCGACATTGGAAAATCCTGAGGAAAAGCTGCGCGATGTCATTATCTACGGCTATTTCGGCGGTGCTGTGAACGTCACGGATGGGCGTTACACTTATATGCGCTATCCCGAAAATATGTCGGCGACGAATTTGAATGAATATACGTTGATGCCTGCGCATATGCTTGCGCCCTTTTCTAAAGAAGAGTTGCAGCAAGCGACGTTTTGCGAGAATCTAAATTATGCCAATGGTTTCCCTGTGTTGCGGGTGCCTGTGCATGAAAACTCTCATTGGTTCAATTCGCACGGGCCGGGTGGCATGGCAGATTGCAACAGCGTGCTGTTTGATTTGGATACAGATGCAGCCCAGTTGTCGCCTCTGCAAGATGCCGATTTAGAAGCGCGCCTTGCGGCCCAGATCAAAGACCAAATGCAAAAGAATGCGGCGCCCCAAGAGGCGTACACCAGACTTGGATTTTAACTGAGGTCGCCCTCGTTAAAACATCCAAAAGACACTGCAAGGAGAAAACATGTCGTTTGTCACTTTAAGGAACGTTCGAAAGTCTTACGGAGAGTTTCCAGTTCTGCATGGCTTAAATGCCTCGATCCACGAGGGCGAGTTCGTGGCGATTTTGGGCGAAAGCGGTTGTGGGAAATCGACCTTACTGCGCATGATCGCAGGGTTAGAAGATATCACATCCGGCGAAGTGGAAATTGGCGGCAAGGTGGTCAACGATCTTTCGCCACGGGATCGCGATATCGCCATGGTGTTTCAAAGCTATGCGCTCTACCCGCATATGACTGTCGAAAAAAACATCTGTTTCCCGCTTGAACTGGCGGGCATGTCTGACGCGGAGCAAAAGAAACATCTGAGCCGTGCAGCCGATATGCTCAACTTGGGCGATTATCTGCAACGCAAGCCAAAGGACTTGTCAGGCGGGCAACGCCAGCGTGTTGCGATGGGGCGGGCGATTGTGCGCGATCCCAAGGTGTTCTTGTTTGACGAACCCCTGTCCAATCTTGACGCCAAATTACGGGTGCAAATGCGCTCTGACATTCGCACGTTGCAGCAAGAACTTGGCACTACCGCGATCTATGTGACCCACGATCAGATCGAGGCTATGACAATGGCGGATCGGATCATGTTGATGAACGCTGGCAAAATCGAACAATTTGGCCCGCCGCTTGAGCTGTATGATCACCCAAGCAGTACATTTGTTGCGGCCTTCGTGGGGTCGCCGCCGATCAATTTGATCAAAGGCGAAATCAAGTCGGGTTCGCAAAGCGCATTTGTCGCTGATGGCATTCGGGTGCCTTTGCAGCCGAACACTTGGGCAGCAGGTCCGGTGACGATGGGTATTCGCCCTGAAGATATCTCAATCGCCGAAGGTGCTCAGACTGCCAACGCTGAAGGGGATGTCGAGGCGATGGAATGTACGGGGGAGCGGACGATTTTGGAGGTGCGTGTTGGCGATAATATCGTCAACGTGTCGGTTGTCGAACGCCTGCCACTGGCCAAAGGCGCCACTGCAACCTTAAATATCAACCCCAATAAATGCCTCTTTTTTGCACCAAACGGTCAAGCCATTCAGGCCGCGTGAAGCATGGCCCAAGGGATACCACTGGGGTTGCGCAATAAAACGAACAGTATTCGAAGTGAAAATTGAATAACAAGGAGAGATAGCTATGACTCTGCGTCATCAAAATTACATCAACGGCACTTTTATTGATTCAAATGACGGCGGATGGATCCCCGTTCTAAACCCTGCGACGGGGGAAACTCTGTCTGAAATTCCAGACACGCAGGGCGGCATCGTCGGCGATGCTGTGGATTCTGCGAAAGCAGCACAGCGCGCGTGGGAAGCAACGCCAGCGGTTGAACGTGCTGGCCATTTGCGGGCCATCGCGCAAAAGCTGCGTGAAAACGTGCCACTGCTTGCCGAGACGATTGTGAAAGAGCAAGGTAAAACCATGGGCTTGGCCGAAGTCGAGGTCAATTTTACCGCCGATTATATGGATTACACCGCTGAATGGGCGCGGCGTTTGGAGGGCGAAATTCTGCCATCTGACAACCGAGGCGAAAACATCTTTATGTTCCGTCAGGCGATTGGGGTTGTCGGCGGTATTTTGCCTTGGAATTTCCCGTTCTTCTTGATCGCGCGCAAATTGGCGCCAGCGCTGTTGACGGGCAACACCATCGTCATCAAACCCTCGGAAGAAACCCCAAACAACGCGGCCTTGTTCGCCAAACTGATGGACGAGACCGATTTGCCCAAAGGTGTCGCGAACTTTGTCTACGGGGCAGGGGGCTCGACGGGGGCAGCACTGTGCGACAACCCTGATGTTGGGCTTTTGACCTTCACAGGCTCTGTTAGCACAGGGTCACGTATCATGCATGCTGCGGCGAATAATATCACCAAGGTCAATTTGGAATTGGGCGGCAAAGCGCCAGCGATTGTGATGGCCGATGCTGACATGGACAAAGCGGTCGCAGCCATTGTCGCATCGCGCGTGATCAATTCTGGCCAGGTGTGTAACTGTGCCGAACGCGTCTATGTCGAAGCCGCTGCCGAAGATGAATTTGTGGCCAAGCTGACCAAAGCCATGGCGGCCGCCAAATTTGGCGACCCGATGAAAGATCGTACCGTCGATTACGGCCCAATGATCAACAAAGAGGGCTTAGATAAAGTGGCAGGTATGGTCGAACGCGCCATTGCCGCGGGGGGCACCGTCACCACGGGTGGCGCGGTGGCCGATACACCTGTCGGCAACTATTATCAGCCAACGGTGATCACTGGGGTGGCGCAAGATGCTGAAATTATGCAAAAAGAGGTCTTTGGTCCAGTGCTGCCTGTCAATGTCGTCAGTGGTATGGATGAGGCAATTGCGCGCGCAAATGACAGTGAATACGGTTTGACGTCATCGATTTATACGAATGATATCGGCAACGCGATGCGGGCTGCGAATGAATTGAAATTTGGCGAGACCTACATCAATCGCAACAACTTTGAAGCGATGCAAGGTTACCACGCAGGCGTGCGCAAATCGGGCATCGGTGGGGCTGATGGCAAGCACGGTCTATTAGAATTTACACAGACCCACATGGTGTACTTGCAAACGTAATTTGGCTTTCGGCACGCCCTCATACGCTGGCGTGCCGAACCTTTTTATGTCCCCTTTGTGATGGCCTTCGGAAGTGTTAGCTCATTTCAAAAGGGCTCAGAGTGCCGACAATGGAGCTTTACTTATCGTGAAGCCAACGACCTGTAACTTGTGGAATGCGGTTGACGTTGCTGGTTTGACCATAGTGGATGCAACGTGAACTTTAAAACCGCGACAGCCGAATAAACAGTCAATTTGCAGCAGATTCTTGCCCCTCCCTATAGGCGCGAAGAGCCTTATGACCACCACTGCGGCTGGTGTAGGCGGGAAATCCGCCTATGACATGCTGCTGAATGAGATTGCAAAGGTCGCTTCTGAATAATCGCAAGATTGATGACGTGGGCTAAAGACGACAAAACGCCGAAGTCGGAATACTCCGTCTTCGGCGTTTTGTGTTTGCTATGTCTATTCAAAGTTAGGCTTAACGACGATAGTCTTTCGCAGATTGAAACCCTGTTAAAAATGCAGCTGCCATCCGCTCAAATGTGTCGTCCTTGCGAGCAGGGGGCGCAAGCGGAGTGGCACTTTTTTTGGGGGGGCGGTTTGATGAGGCGCCTAGAGCGACCGCAATGCCACCGAGGCCTGTGTAGACAAAGCCGATGACCAATGCCGCAAATAACGTATCTTGCAGGGTGCTTAGAACCATCCACGCGGCGGTGGTTAAAAACGCAATCCCCACACAGAGCAATACCGTTCCCATCGTCGCCCAAGCCGCGCGTTTTGCGCCTTGGGCTGCTTTTTCTTGCAAGGTGTTTATCATTTTACACCTCAGCGACGCGTGGCCAAAATACCCGCAACAAAACCTACGGCTGCCGCGACACCTACAGAGGCACTGGGGTTCGAGCGAACGGTTTTTTCTGCCGTTGCGATCGCATCACGGGTTTGTTGACGCGCGTGCTCTGCGGCCTCAATCCCTTTTTGACGAGCGACATCCATTGTCTCTGACGCGGCTTCACTCAATTGGTGTGTCTGTGCCTGTCCGTAGTCTGACAAAGTAGATGTCAGTGATGCGACATCAGCTTTGAGTGTTGCTATTTGTTTTTCCAAATCGGCGGTTGTTTTTTCAACTGGGGTAGCTGTTTGAGTGCGGGCCATGATGGCTCTCCTTTGTATCTGGTTTCGCAAACTCAACGCAGAGTGGGCCAGTAATGTTCCCAAAAAAATGAATTATAAAAAGCTGGAACCAATTCGTGACGCGTTGCGTTGGTATCTCAGAAGGCGCCAATTCGGCGCGTAAAATACATATAGGAGTATAGCTATGTTAGGTTGGGCCATTACTTTTCTAATCGTTGCACTCATCGCCGGCGTGTTCGGCTTTGGCGGGATTGCCAGTGCCTCTGCAGGGATTGCGCAGTTCTTGTTCTTTGTATTCGTTGTCCTGTTTGTGGTCGCGATGATTGCCCGTGCAGTGCGTGGTAAACCGCCCGTTTAATTGGGTCTTTGCGATTGCCCTAACTGGCGCAAATCTAAGTTCCTCCCCAAAGATTTGCGCCAGATAGGGTGATGATACGTGAGCACGTAAAAATACCCCGTACAGTGATCTGGCGGGGTATTTTTATGTCTGAGCACCTTGAGTATTTGCGCATTCAATCTTGGCTGAGTGCGCAAACTGATTTGGCTTTTAAGCGTTAAGCGTTTCTGTGCTTGAAAAGAACATTGCTTGGCTGACGGCAGAGGTCACTTGGTCTTCGCTATAAGGTTTGGTGATGACGAACGCGGGCTCTGGGCGGTCGCCTGTCAGCAAACGTTCAGGGAAGGCGGTGATGAAAATCACAGGCACATCAGCATGTGTTTTCAAAATGTCGTTGACCGCATCAATGCCGCTAGACCCATCCGCCAATTGGATGTCTGATAAGATCAAATCTGGTTTGTCTTGTGTGAATAGTGTTTGAGCTTCGGTGCGTGTGGTCGCCACGCCAGTGATTTTATGCCCCATGTCAGATACGATTCCTTGCAGATCAAGCGCGATAATGGCTTCATCTTCGATCACCATCACACGACCGCAAACGCTTTCGGACATTTCATTTTGCGCAACAGTCAGCAGGTGGTCCACGTCGTCAATGTCAGTCGCCATGATTGTCGCGATGTCATCAAGAGTGAACCCTTCGATGGTGCGCAGCAAGAGAGCCTCTCGGGTGTTTTGTGTCAAACGACGCAAATGAGCCTGCGCGCGTTTGGCGATCCCCGTTTCGTCTTGGCCTGTTGGTGCGCCTGCGCTGGACCAAATCAGGTGAAAAACGTGAAACAGCGCCACTTTGGGGCTTTCGATTTGCTCAAACACAGTGCGGTCACTCAAAAGTGCCTCTAGCGTGATAGCTGCGTATTTGTCTCCAGTGTCCTGATCTCCTGTCAGGGCGCGAGCATAGCGGCGCAGGTATGGCAAAAGGTTTGCCACGACTGTGGCCAAAGAGGTCTCCGTTGGAGCTGTCGACATTTTTTCGTCCTTTTTGTGTTTTCTCTGGAACCTAACGCAGACCTTATGCGTTAGGTTCCGTAATATGTGAAAAAACATCTGATGGATGTAGGATTTAGGCGGAATGATGGATCAAGACGGGCCAAAAACTTCTCTCGAAGAACAAATCGAAGAAAATCTACGCAAAGTGTATCAAAAGACGCTCGAAGAACAGGTTCCAGATCGATTTTTGGACCTGATTGAAAAGCTGCGTCAGCAGGATGAAAGTCATGGGTGATATTGCGGATGCCGATCAAACCTTGATCGACCCATCGCAGGAAATCGTCCAGCATTTGCCTGCGATGCGTGCTTTTGCGCTCAGTTTGACGCGCAATTCCAGTCATGCGGATGATTTGGTGCAAGATGCGATCATGAAGGCTTGGGAAAATCTGAACAGTTTTCAAGCCGGAACAAACATGCGTGCGTGGCTGTTTACAATTTTGCGCAACACATTTTATTCCGACCAACGTAAACGTAAACGCGAAGTCCAAGACACAGACGGAAATTTTGCAGCTACCCTATCTGAAAAACCTGATCACGATGGCCGTCTTGCAATGGCAGAGTTTGAACAAGCCTTTGTGCAACTCAAGACCGAACAACGCGAAGCCTTGATGTTGGTGGGGGCTATGGGGTTTTCCTACGAAGAAGCTGCGCTGACTTGTGGCGTTGCCTTGGGGACTGTGAAAAGTCGCGTGAACCGAGCACGCCAAAAATTAGGCGAAATCCTAGAGCTGAAAGATGGCGAACCTTTGGATTTAACAGATCAACAAACCAAAGCTGTACTCGGGGCCGAGCGCCCTGTGCGGGGAGACGTTGCATGACAAAAGTGCGCCGCACTGGCATAATCCATCGCTTGTGGTTTCGCATAGCGGCGCTCTTGTCTCTGGCGCTTTTTCCGATTGGATTGATTTCTGTTTCCCTCACCCACCAATTTGGGCAGGCAGCCGATCAACGTGCCGAAGCCGCCCTTTTGGCACTCACGGCACAGGCTGCTCAAACTCAAGAATCCTTGATCCGAGCGGGCTTTGGCAGCTCAAACGCCCTTGCCGCAGTCATAGGGGCCGTGGTGGATGATTCTGAGACCTGTAGTCAAGTTTTTACAAACTTTATCGCCGAGAATTCAGACTTTTCCTTCGCAGGGTTTGTTGGCTCTGATGGTATTTTGCTATGTGGCTCATCTATGGAAGGGTTCGACTTTACTGACAATGAAGTTTATTTGGGCATGCTGAAAGAGCCGGCTGTTCGCAGTGACCTTGTGCGATTTGGCCCCATCAGCAAAACCACAGTGATTGTGCTGTCAACGCCAGTTTATAGGGACAATGTTTTTTCAGGTTATGTCGCCGTTTCTTTGCCGCATCGGGAAATGAGCGTAAACCGTGAAAACCTTCCCGAAGATCGCCCCGTGACGCTTGTAACCTTTAACAAAGACGGAGAAGTGTTGAGCGCAGAAGGCGGTTTGAAAGACGTTAATACACATCTACCGGCGGGCAAACGGTTGGCGGATCTTGCCTTGCAAAAGCGCACCTCTTTTTCGGGGGAAACCCGTGGTGGCGAAGGGCGCGTTTTTGCTGTCGTTTCGATTTTGCCGAACCAGATTTATGCCATTGGCAGTTGGTCGCGTACAAACCTATCCGTTGCACCAGGGTTGTCCATGGCGACACCGATGATTTTTCCTATCGTGATGTGGTTGACCAGTCTTGGCGTCGCATATTTTGCTGTGCACAGGTTGGTGATCAAACACATCCGTCGTTTGGGCCGTGATATGCGGCGTTTCACCCAAACACGGCGTCACAATGAAAGTCTTGTGGATGAAAACGCCCCTTATGAGTTGCGCGAAATTGATGAGGCTTGGCGGGATCTGGCTGAAAAAATCGTGCGTGATGAGGCTGAGTTGGAAGGTACTATTCACGATAAAACCGTGTTGCTAAAAGAAGTGCATCACCGTGTTAAGAATAACCTGCAATTGATCTCGTCAATCGTGAGTATGAAAATGCGTAAGGCGCGTAGTCCGGAGGCGCGCATCGCATTGAAAGAAGTGCAGGGGCGCGTGATGAGCATTTCGATGGTGCATCGCAGTCTGTATGAAACCAGCACGGAAGGGCGCGTACGTGCAGATGAATTGTTAAGCAGCATCATCGGCACCTTGCTGTCGGCGGGCTTGCCTAACGATATCCGTCTGAAATCAGAGCAAAAATATGACCCGATCATCCTCTACCCAGATCAAGCTGTGCCTTTGTCTTTACTGGCTTCTGAATGTATCACGAACTCTTTGAAATATATTGGACGCCCCGCCGGTGGGGCGCCCTGTATAACGGTGAGTCTTGCAAAGCTCACGCCTGAACTGGCCTGTTTGACGATCGAAAACAGTAAAGGCACGCCCATTATTCCGCCAGAACAAGCTCAAGGTACGGGCCTTGGGCGTGGTTTGATTGGCGCATTCGCGCGTCAGGTCGGTGGGACACTCGAGGTAAACGATGAGGGCGACTTTTATAGAATTGTCGTTGAGTTTCCGATTGCAAACTTTGATGAAACACATACCGATAATGACTATTCAGCACTCAATTGAGGCGTATAAAATCGAAGATGGCACAGCCTCCAAAACAACTTCAAGACCTTGAGGTTTTGATCACCGCCCAACAAGCTTTTCCAGTTTTGGAGGCTGCATTTCTAGACGCCCAAAAAACGGTAGTTTTGGGGTTTCGCGTCTTTGACCCGCAAACAACGTTGCGATCTGAGCGTGGGCGAGATATCGGGAAAACATGGTCTGATCTCTTAAGGCATACGCTTGATAGAGGTGTTGATGTATCGATTTTTATCGGTGATTTTGATCCGATTAATGCAACGGATTTGCATCGAGGTACGACTGAATCCTTAAAAAAACTGAACGCGCTGGCGGAAACGCTTGCACCCCATGCTGGCAAATTTACATTTTGCGCGTTGCTACATCCAGCTAAAATTGGCCCTGTGCCGCGTCTCATTTTTGCCCCTGTCGCACGCAAGAAAATACGCGCTATTTTGCGGCAGGCTAATCACGCTGGAGAAGATATTTTGTCCACTGCGCCAAGGCTTCGCCCTTGGGTGCAAATGACAGATGGCATAGCAAGGTTACGAGCGGGTGCGATACCGCATCAGCACCCTGTCAGTCATCACCATAAACTCGCAGTTTTTGATGGCATGCGGTTGTACATCGGTGGTTTGGATCTCAATAATCGCCGCTATGACAATCCGCAGCATGATCAAGCCGCTCAGCAAACTTGGCACGATGTACAGCTTATGTTTAGCGATCCTGAGTTGGCGCGTGCAGGGCAGGACTATCTTTTACAGCTCGGTGATATGGTTTCTGGGGCAGAGCCGCCGGCGGCCCCAAAGGCTTTTGTGCGCAGTCTGTCGCAGCGACGTCGTGCTGGGGCTTTCATTTCACCTTACTCAAAGCTACGAGAAATTCGTGCTGCGCATCTAAAGCACATCGCACAGGCAGAGAAGCTGATCTATCTGGAAACGCAATTTTTGCGGGACCGCAGCATCGCGCGCGCCTTATGCCGCGCCGCCAAAAGCAATCCCGACCTGCGCTTGATTGTCATTTTGCCTGGCGCGCCAGAGGATGTTGCCTTTCGCGGTTCAGGCGCCCTTGAGGCGCGTTTTGGTGAAAGCCTACAAGCGCGTTGCATTGCTATGTTGCGCCGTGCCTTTGGGGCGCGGATTTTTGTCGGATCGCCCGTGCAGCCGCGCTCGATGTCTGACGACGACGTAAACGAAGACCGTGCGCAGCTGTCTGGTGCGCCGCTGGTTTACGTCCATGCTAAGGTCTCGGTTTTTGATGATACAACTGCAATCGTGTCGTCAGCAAATTTGAATGGCCGTAGCTTAAACTGGGATTCTGAGGCGGGGGTTGTACTTGAACATCCGCAAGATGTCGCTCAGGTGAGGCGTCTGGTTTTGGGACATTGGTTGCCCGAAAATAGTCCCGACAGTTTCTGGGATCTTGGGATTGCGCAGCAGACTTGGGCTGAGTGGGCCGCAGAAAATGAAACCTGTACCCCAAAAGATCAACGTGGCTTTATTGTTCCGTATCGTTTGACGCCAGCCCGTAAGTTTGGTCGCCGTGTCATCGGTGTGCCTGAACCGATGGTTTGATCTGAAGACCTGTTTGAACGCAACCTCATTTGGGGGGCTGATTGACACGTTGGCCACTTTATGAACTCCACATACACATGAGAACTCCACACATAAAAGGCCGCCCGAATTGGGCGGCCTGATAATGCGTAATCTCTTAATTGGTCACTTCATCGTCCATGTGGGTCTCCACTGGGCGTTCTTCCAATTGCTCTTGTGTGGCGCTGACAAAGATATGTAGATCGTCACCATCGGCATCTTTCATGATCTGCAATTCATCGTAAGACATCGCGATGCGGTGCTCGCCCATCCCCAAAAAACCGCCGATATCAACAAATGCGGCTTCAACTTTGCCGTTCTCATTGATGACCAATTCTTCAACTTCGCCTAAGCGTTCATCGTTGGCGCCATAGATCGGTGCGCCTTGCAAGTCGGCTGCGATCACGTCGTCATCCATCACTTCGACATAGCCCTCACGTTCAGAAGTCGGGCGATCCCATGCCGCGCCCATCATCAGGTGATCCAGTGACATTACAGGCGCATCGAAATCGATAGGGGTGAATTCAGCTGCAGCCTCAAGAGCGTCGCGGGACAAGGCCACGGTGACAAAGTAATCGCCTGCGGCACCTTCGTCAGGAATGAAAGTCAGTTCTGACATATCCACGGCAATTGTTTTTTCGCCGAGGCCAAGGAAGCCGCCAATATCAAGCAGTACGGCTTTTACTTCACCGTCACCACCAAGCAGCAAGTCGTTGATTTCACCAACGTTATCCCAATCTTGGTCAAGCGCAGTTTTATTGGCTCCTGTCGCATCGCGTTCAGCGGCATACAAGGATTTACCAATCAAATCGCTGGCGAACATATCGTTCACCTGTGCTTTTTCCAAAAAGATCGAAGTCTCGACTTGGATCGGACTTTCGGCGGTTGTGGTCATTGTCGTTGTGTCTTTGGGTGTGTCAACAGATGTCGCAAGTGCTGGTGTTGCAAGCATAAGTGCGATGGCGCTGGAAGTAATCATAGTACGCATTTGATGTCTCCTTACGGTGTTTTCACATCCGGCGGGTTTGTCCCGCTCGGTTGAAGTAATAACGCGGCTCCATCCAAATCCGTTCCCAACATTTTTGAATTAAAATATCAGACCCGCCAAAAAGGTGACCAGTCCGCCAGCGGTTGTGACCATCAAAATGCCAGCCAAAACAAATAGACCATCGCGCATCACCAAGCCCACAGCAAACAGGCTGACCGCCAATCCCAACATGGATGAGCTAAAGGGCACAAGTTCTAAAAACGGCATAGCTGCGCCAGATAAGACGCACATCAATTGCGGCAAAATTGCCCCGGGTTTTTCAACCAAAAACAATAACCGCTCTCGGCTTACTTTATCGAACCATCGTGCCATAGTGCCGAACCATTTGACGGATTTTTCCAATCGTGCAGCTGGCAATTTCTTGCGCAGCATCCAGTTTGGTAACCAAATGGTGTCTCGGCCTAAAAGCAGTTGCAATGCAACAAGAGCAATGATGATGCCGCAGAGAGATGAAAGACCCGGAATGCCGCTGAGCGGGGTCACCACGGCCAAGGCAGGTAGCATGAGCATTGATAAGAGCACTTGCTTGCCCAAGGCTTCGACGATCTGGGATACGCAGACTTGGTCACGCCCATGGGCGACCTCTATGCCTTTATCGACGATTCCGCTGACAGTATCGCAGGGGGCTGAGTCGGTTGACATGCTAGGGTCCTTTCGCGCAACGCGGCTTATTTAAATAATGGATAACCATTGAGAAACGCTTGAGGGGATGAAAGGTTCCGCTGAGGCGTGCATTTGGTCGAGCGGCCTGTGCAAATTCTATGCTGTGCGTGATCTATGCATCACTATGGGGCACCACAAAAGCGGACCCGCCTGCGCTAACGGCAATGGGGTGGGTCAAATTATCAAACTGCAATTTATAGCTAAGGCTTTTTGCGCTACTGGTTTGCCACTGAGCTAAAGTACAATGAAACCTTGGCAAATTCAGCCGAAGCTGAATGCATAGTAAGATACTGTAATGAAAGAGTTTAAAAATGGTGCCCAGGGGCGGAATCGAACCACCGACACGAGGATTTTCAATCCACTGCTCTACCCCTGAGCTACCCGGGCACCGGATGAACACTTGCGCGTTCTGGGTTCGCGTTGTTTAGTCTTCGTTACGGGTGGTGTCCAGAGGTAAAGTGCACATTTAGTGGGGTTTTTTTATAAAGCTATCCAACAGACCATTTTGAGCATCACGTTGGCTTTCCTCATAGGCGCGCATGACCTCTTCTGGGTCTTCTTCACGCATACTTGGCACGGCGTAAGTCCCGCTTAGCCAACGGGAAAGATCAACATCAGCGCAACGTTTCGAGCAAAAAGGGCGATATTTGACATCGCCCTCTTTTTGACAGATCGGACAACTCATTTCAGGATGTCCTGAAGAGGAACACGCTCGCGTTTCTTTTGGATCTCGTAGTGACCCAAGGGGGTGAAACCCGCCAAAACGACTTCAGACCCATCGGCTTTGAAGGCCGCACGCAGGGATTGTTCAAAGGCACGGTGTTCTTTTTTCGGCATAGGGGCCAAGTCGATGGTGATTTGGCCGGCAAGACCGCGCAGGCGTAGCTGACGCGGCAAATCACGGGCCAGTGCCATATTGGCTTTCAGGCCCGCAGCGGCAGAAAACTCACCACCTGTGTTCACATCGACCGAGACCAAAGCGCGGGTCGGTTCGATATAGGCGTGACCACCGGTTTTCAGCGATACACGTGTGGAAATCACATCATCGATCAACTCGTAAACGCCGTAATTGTCAAAGGCGTCCTCGGAGTCGTCAAATACATCGGGCTTGTCCCAGTCGCGCCAAGCTGCATCCCAAGCATCAGGACCATCAAGCAACAATTCAGGGTTGCCTGCCACGTCGGCGGTCACAGCTTCGGCCAGACCGCGCATATTGGCGATGTCATCGGCGATCTCCGCGCTGTCTGCACCATCACAGGCTGACCGTAAAATAAGCCCCATGGTATCGTTCGCGTCTTCCATACCCGCATTGGCCAGATCATGCAGGCGCAGCAACTCGTCGTCGTCGCGAATCGCGCGCGAAATGTTCAAGCCTGGCGCGTCAGGCGTGATGATGGCATATTTCGATTTGAAAATCAGACGCGTTGTGACCGGAACGGCTTTGCCATCCTCGGACATATGCGTGACCTGCACCAGCATTGGGGCGCCGGGTTTTAGGCCTTTGTTGCCTTTCAAATAAGCGCTCTCATTATTTGGCATGTCCAGCATCGCGCCGCCCATGCCTTTGAGCATCCGTCCACCACGGGCACGATAAATCGAGCCAATCGCGGGCGGAGCATCGTCGCCAGAGGCGTCAACAATGAGATCTTCCAAGCGGCCGTCTATGATATAGGCGGCGGCTTTTTGGTCTTTGATCATGCCTAGGGCGATGACTGTACCGATCATGAGGGATCTCCGTATACGGGGTAGCCAGCTGCGGTGAGCAGGGTGGCTGTTTCAGCCACAGGCAGGCCCATCACGGCGGAATAGCTGCCTTGGATCCACGGGATAAACGCCCCCGCAAGCCCTTGGATGCCATAGCCGCCCGCTTTGCCTTGCCAATCGTTTGAAGCCAAATAGGTGTTGAGCTCAACATCAGACAGACGCTTCATTTTCACGACTGTGACGACATCGGCCTCATAGACCAAATCACCACGCGCCACGGCCACGGCAGTGATCACCTTGTGGCGACGCCCAGACATGGCCAGCAAAAATTCTGCGGCTTCTTTTTCGTCTTGTGGTTTTCCCATGACGCGACGCCCAAGGGCAACAGTGGTATCCGCGCATAAGACAACTTCGTCTTTTGCACGGGGCACGGCTTGCGCCTTTTCGCGGGCCATGCGCGCGCAATAAGGGCGCGGCAATTCACCTTTGAGGGGCGTCTCATCAATGTCAGGAGACCGGATGTCATCGGGGGTAAGGCCGAGCTGCGCCAGAAGTTCCTTCCGGCGCGGGCTGCCTGAACCGAGGATCAGTTTCATGTGAACCGCTGCGATCCGATTAACGGAAGCGGTAATTGATCCGACCCTTGGTCAGATCGTATGGCGTCATTTCGACTTGAACTTTGTCACCTGCGAGAACGCGGATACGGTTCTTACGCATTTTGCCTGCCGTGTGAGCGATGATCGTATGGCCGTTTTCCAGCTCGACCAGGAATGTCGCGTTCGGCAAGAGTTCCTTAACGACACCGGGAAATTCGAGCATTTCTTCCTTGGCCATGTTCACTCCTGTAAAATTCACCCACCATAGTGTGGGCGTGCAGTAAATGCGCCTTTGGCTTGCGCTTTTCAAGCGTCATTTAGGGCAGGGTGGGGATTTTAGGATGCTTTTTTACCAAATCTGTCGCCTGAGCAACAGAAAATGGAAATTTACCCCCCATTTGAAGCATCAAAACCTATCGAATCTAGGGCGTAGGATGTTTGGGCGGGCCGAAGCGTTCGATCATACGCGTTTTAATTTGATCACGGGTGCTGCGATAAGCGTCGAGTTTGGTCTCGCGATTTTCACCTGAACCCGTTGGGTCCGTGATGGGCCAGTATTCGACATCGATATGAAACAGCTTGGTCAGGTTTAACGCTTTGTGATGCGACGCGGGCGAGAGCGCGATGATCAGATCATAAGATGACATGTGTTCGCCAATCTCTTGCAAATCTTGAAACGACCGTGCTTTGTGGCGTGACAATTCAACTCCGATTTCTTGACACACGTAGACGGCAAAACCATCGATATCCAAATCGTTCATGACACCTGCGGATTGGACGTAGGCGTCGGTGCCATAAAGCTGCTTCATCATGGCTTCGGCCATAGGCGATCGCAATGCATTATGATCGCAGCAAAATAGGATCGAACTGGGCATTTTTGTCGCCAAACCTTACGCTCCCCAATGCAATACACAGATCAGTGTAAACAATCGCCGCGCTGTGTCCAGATCAACATCGGCTTTGCCTTCAAGACGTTCTTGCAGCACGCGCGCGCCTTCATTGTGAATGCCGCGCCGTGCCATGTCGATGGCCTCTATCTGCCCGGGAGCCATGTGTTTCACAGCGTCAAAGTAGCTTTCGCAAATCTGGAAATAATCTTTGACGACTTGGCGAAACGGCCCGAGTGACAAATGAAATTCCGCTTGGGTGACATCTGTCTCATTGGACAAATCGAACACAAGCCTGCGCTCTTTGATGCAAAGCAACAGCTTAAATGGCCCTTTGGGCACATCGCGGTCATTCCGCTGGGGCAGGGTAAAGCTGTTGTCTTCCAATAGGTCGAAAATCGCGACCTTGCGCTCTTGTTCTATTTCGGGCGTGGGCGCTGTAAGCCCACGGTCATCAATGTCTATTGCTACAAGTTTACTCATCACCCTCACCATTCAATCGGTCCAGCCGTGCGCGTATCGACAGACCATGCGCCTCTAGGCTTTCAGATTTGGCCAAACGTTCGGCGGCCGGACCAATGGCTTTCAGCGCAGATGGAGACATCTTGGCCAATGTTGTTCGTTTGAGGAAGTCCAAAACAGACAGGCCTGACGAGAATCGCGCCGAGCGTGCTGTTGGCAAAACGTGGTTGGGGCCGCCAACATAATCGCCGATGGCCTCAGGCGTGTAGGCGCCCAAGAAAATAGCACCCGCGTGGCTGATGCCCAAAGACAACTCATCAGGATCCGCAACACACAGTTCCAAGTGCTCAGGCGCAAAGCGGTCTGATAAGGTGACAGCTTCATCCAGATCTTTCACCACTATAATGGCACCAAAATCGGCCCAAGATTTCCCCGCGATCACACGACGTTCGAGTGTTTCAAGACGTTTGTTTACCGCAGCGGCCACAGCCGCGCCAAAGCCTGCATCAGTGGTGATCAAAACAGATTGCGCGCTCTCGTCATGTTCGGCTTGCGATAGCAAATCAACCGCGATCCAATCTGGGTCGTTATCTGCATCTGCGATTACCAAAATCTCAGAAGGGCCAGCGATCATATCGATGCCAACCTTGCCAAAGACACGTCGCTTGGCGGCTGCAACAAAGGCATTGCCTGGTCCGGTGATTTTATCGACAGGCGGAATGGTGTCAGTCCCATAAGCCAGCGCGGCAATCGCTTGCGCGCCGCCGATGCGGTAGATTTCGTCAACGCCAGCAATCCGTGCAGCCATCAAAACAAGCGGATTGACCACGCCATCAGGTGTGGGCACTGTGATGGCCAGCCGTTTGACGCCCGCAACCTTGGCGGGCACGGCGTTCATCAAAACGGAACTTGGGTAAGTCGCAACGCCACCAGGCACGTAAAGTCCCGCCGCTGAGACAGGCGTCCAGCGCCAGCCCAGCGTGGCCCCGTCCATATCCGTCCACATTTTGTCGTCAGGCATTTGGCGAATGTGATAGTCACGGATGCGCGTTGCGGCCAGCTCAAGGGCTGCGCGATCTTTTGGCGACACCTGAGCGCAATAGGCGTCAATTTCGTCGTCAGTGAAGCGCAGGCCCTCAGCCGTCAGGGGCATCCGGTCGAATTTGGCCGTGAGTTCAAGCACCGCTTCGTCACCGCGTGCGCGCACATCTGCAATGATGCCAGCCACGATATGATCCACATCCGGGCTGTCTTCGCGTTTCATCGCGAGCAGCTCTACAAAGCGGGCTTCAAAATCGGCGTCTTGGGTGTTCAAAAAATGTGGCATCACGTTCTCCTTGATCTTCACATAGCTTGGCAAGGCGTGAGGCTCAAGCGCGGGCTGTCTTTCGCAGCACTTGGTGGTGTTATATCATCCAAAACTTATACATCTTGGGCAAGGGGCACATTTATGAGCCGATGCGATATGTGCTGTTGCGAAATAGTGTTCTGCGCAGTCTTGAAGCGACAGACCGTGATGACTTGGAGCGATTACGCGGGGTGATCCGGCTGTTTCTTGGATGGGGCAATATAGGGGCGTGTCACGTCTTTCAGCGTCACGTCCAGCGCCTCGACGTTAAGCAAAATGTCGCCATCCCCAGCCAAAGTGATCTGAACCGCGCCCGCACCGTCTTCGCCTGCTGTAAACGTCACGGCCAACACCGAAATAATGGTGTCTTTGTCGGCAGATGAAACGCCTGATGATTTCGCGGACATAACGTCGTCAAACAACAGCACCGACTGCACACGTTCCACTGGTCGGGATCGTTTGGCCGCACGATCTGCGTCTTCCCAGCGGAACCGGTTGAGCAACATCGCGAACCGGCGCTGCCCTGCGTCATAGGAAATTTCCCCCATCGGCACGACAGCGTCTTGGCAGAGTGCAGATAGGATTTTTAAGTCCTCGGTGTCGAGGGCTTTGAGGCGCAAAGGTTGATCGCCGCCATCTTCGAAACGCGCATCTTCTGTCATGATTTACGATTGAACCCGTTCTATTTGTGCGCCAATGCCTGAGAGTTTTTTCTCAACAAATTCATACCCGCGATCCAAGTGATAGACACGGCTGACCAGAGTTTCGCCCTCAGCCGCCAGTCCCGCAAGGATCAGCGATACAGAAGCACGCAAATCGGTGGCCATGACCTGTGCGCCCTTGAGACGCTCGACGCCGTGTACGATGGCCTTGCCGCCGTGGACTTCGATATTCGCCCCCATGCGCGTCAATTCTGGTGCGTGCATAAAGCGGTTCTCGAAAATAGTCTCTTCCAAGTGCGAGCTGCCCTCAGCCGTGCACAAAAGCGCCATCATTTGCGCCTGCAAATCGGTCGGAAAACCGGGGAATGGTTCTGTCACAACATCGACGGCTTGAACACGGTCGCCTTTGCGCGACACAGTCAGGCCACGGGCATTTTCCACAACGGAAATACCAGCCGCGTCCAGTTTTTCAGCAAAGCTTTCGACCAAAGACATCTTGCCGCCCAAACAGGTGACCTCGCCGCCACAAATCGCAGGAGCCAGCATGAAAGTACCAAGCTCGATACGATCCGTAACCACGGGATGCGTGGCGCCGTGCAAACGATCAACGCCTTGAATTTCTATGCGCGAGGTGCCTTCGCCTTCAATCTGCGCGCCCATCTTTTTCAAACAGGACACAAGATCAACGATCTCAGGCTCACGAGCTGCGTTTTCCAACACAGACGTCCCTTTGGCCAGCGTTGCCGCCATCACAAAGTTCTCGGTCGCACCAACTGAGGCAAAGCGCATCTTATGCACCGCACCTTTGAGGCCGCCTTGGGTTTTGGCGTGCAGATACCCATCACGCAACTCAATCTCTGCGCCAAGGGCTGTCAGCGCATCAACGTGCAAATCCATCGGGCGGGCACCAATCGCGCAGCCACCGGGCAGGGATACAACCGCATGACCAAGGCGCGCCAAAAGCGGCCCAAGCACCAAATTGGACGCCCGCATTTTGCGTACGATTTCGTAATCTGCGATCGGGTTTAAATCGCCGTGACAGGACATAGTTTGCACTTTGCCCTCTTGCATCGAGCTGATTTCGGCCCCCAGCGATTCCAGTAAGGCTGTCATCGTTTTGATGTCTGACAGGCGCGGCGCGTTGGTGAGCGTCAAAGGCTCGTCCGACAACAGCGTCGCGGGCATCAAAGTCAAACAAGCGTTCTTTGCGCCTGCGATCTCGATGTCGCCACTCAACGGCCCGCCGCCTCTTACCAAAATAGAATCCATTACTCGTGCCTCACTCGCTCTGTGTCTCTGTCTTATCCGAGGCCGCTTTGGCGCGGCTCAATTGCTTGCGCCGTCCTAAATTGGCCTTGAGCGCTGCTTTGAGGCGCGCATCACGAGCCGATACAGGTTTTTTGGCGGGCTTTTGGGGGACAGATTTATTTTCCATGCTTGACGTGTAGCCAATGTCTGCAATCGCGTCCAGTGCCGCAGAACGCATTTTATAGGGGAATTCTGCTCAAGCTGTGGCCTTCTGAGCTTTGTCAGCTCTGTGCTGTTGGTGATGCCGCCAGATAAAAACGCGCGGCAAAGTCGATTTTAACGAAAAGGTTCTTGCACAGCCCCCCGTTCAAAGCTAATTAGCGCCCCACAGTGCTGCTGTAGCTCAGTGGTAGAGCGCGTCATTGGTAATGACGAGGTCGGGAGTTCAATTCTCCCTAGCAGCACCATTTTACACATTAATTCTACAACACAACAAAAGCTTAGATCGCTGTGTTGTGTGCGTATCCCCCTTCGTATTCCCATATCTCCTTAGTGCCATTTGTTTAGGGCTGTCTGGCTTAAGGGATAATGCGCGGATAGGCGGATGTGATTTGCATTATGGCGCTCAATCCAGACGCGTGAACGCAAAATCCCTCGCCAAGGCGAGGGACTTAACTTGACTTAATCGAACGCTTTGCGCGGATTAGTCTTCGCGTTTGCCTGCGAATTTTTCTTGCCATTCTACACGCTGATCGTCGTCAATTTTGACAAACAGGTTTTCTGGCACGGTAAACGCATGGCCTTCTTTGAATTCGCTTAATGTGGCTGCTATGTCTGTGGGCCAATCAAGATCGGACATGTTCAATGCCGTTTTGATTTTGTCGGCTGTATCAGGGATGAAAGGAGCCGACAGGCGCGCATAAAGCCCGATCAGGTTCAGACCCAAACGCACCTGCGCTGCGGCTTGATCAGGATCGGTTTTGAACGTCGCCCAAGGGGCTGTGTTTTGCAGGTATTCATTGCCAGCAACCCAGATTGCGCGCAGAGCATTGGCGGATTTGCGCACTTCCATATCTGACAGGTGGGTCTCATACGTCTTTAATTTTTCTGTCAAATCTGCGATAAGTGCAGCCTCGATTGGGCCATACGTCCCGCCCTCAGGGACCGCTTCAGAGTATTTAGAACGACAGAATTTGGTGATGCGCGACACAAAGTTGCCCAGCACATCTGACAGGTCTTTGTTCACGGATTGCTGGAAATTTTCCCACGTGAATTCAGAATCCGAGCTTTCAGGAGCATGGGACAAGAGCCACCAGCGCCAGTAATCCGCAGGCAGCAAAGACAAGGCTTGGTCCATGAACACCCCACGTCCACGAGAGGTCGAGAATTGCCCTCCATCGTAGTTCAGGTAGTTGAACGATTTGATGTAATCGACCATCTTCCATGGCTCGTTGGACCCAAGCATGGTCACAGGAAAAGATAGGGTGTGAAAGGGCACATTGTCTTTGCCCATGAATTGTACATAGCGCACATCATCGGCCCCTTTGTCGGTGCGCCACCAACGTTCCCAATCGGCATCCGTCAAGCCGTTCGCATCGGTCCATTCATTTGCACATGCGATGTATTCAATTGGCGCATCGAACCAAACGTAGAACACTTTGCCTTCCATGCCCTCCCATGGTGCATCGCCTTTTTGCACAGGCACGCCCCATTTGAGATCACGGGTGATGCCGCGGTCTTGTAAACCGTCCCCGTCATTGAGCCATTTTTTGGCAATGGAGGTGGTCAGGACCGGCCAGTCTTTTTTCGCGTCAATCCAAGTGTTGAGCGCCTTGCGCATTTTTGACTGGCGCAGGTACAAGTGCTTGGTCTCGCGTTCTTCCAAATCCGTGGCACCGGAAATGGTTGAGCGTGGATTGATCAAATCTGTTGGATCAAGCTGTTTGGTGCAGTCGTCACATTGATCGCCACGCGCGGAATCGTAGCCACAGTTCGGGCAGGTGCCTTCGATATAGCGGTCTGGCAAAAAACGGCCATCTGTTTCGGAATAGACTTGGGTCTCGGACACTTCCTCTACAAGGCCCTCGTCGAACAGGCACTTGGCAAAATGCTGTGTCAGTTTGCGGTTTTGATCTGAGGAAGAGCGCCCGAAATGATCAAAGGACAAACGAAACCCTGCGGCAATCTCGGCCTGAACCTCATGCAGTTCGGCGCAATACTCTGCCACGGGTTTTCCCGCTTTTTGGGCGGCGATTTCAGCCGGCGTGCCATGCTCATCTGTCGCGCACAAAAACAAGACCTCATCCCCACGCGCACGGCAATAGCGTGCGTATAGATCGGCAGGCAATTGCGAGCCCACAAGATTTCCAAGGTGTTTGATGCCATTGATATAGGGCAAGGCGGATGTGATGAGCGTGCGTGCCATGATAAGTCCCGTGCGGTGCGTCATGTGAATTGATTTCCCTGTCCTAACGGTCCTTGGACAAAAGGGCCAGAGGCTTGTGTTTCACAGCCTGAATTGACCATATTCACTGAGGAGTTATGCCCCACGATTTCTTTACAGGTGATCGGCCAATGGTGCCTTGAGTTCTGGCAACTTACCAATAGGATGGCGCAGACATTTTTGACTGAACTTAAGGACGCATCCATGCGCTACAGCACACTTGGCAAGACCGATATCAACGTCTCTGAAATCTGTTTGGGGTCTATGACATGGGGCACGCAAAACACATTGGCTGAGGGGCACGCGCAGATCGATCACGCCTTGGATGCGGGCATAAATTTCATGGATACCGCAGAAATGTATCCGGTGAACCCGCTGAAGGTTGAGACTGCAGGAGGGACTGAAAGCATAATCGGCGATTATTTTGCGCGTTCTGGCAAGCGCAAAGACTGGGTGCTGGCGACCAAGATCACAGGCCCTGGTTTTTTCGGACCTGAAGAGATCACACCCACATCGCTTGAAAGCCATTTGGAGGCCTCGCTCAAGCGGTTGCAGACGGATTACGTTGATCTGTACCAATTGCACTGGCCCAATCGCGGCTCTTATCATTTCCGCCAGCACTGGACCTTTGATCCATCACAGCAGCCGCCCAAAGAACAGATCTTGGACAACTTGCGTGCCGTGACCGAGAAAATGTCAGAACTGCAAAAGGCGGGCAAAGTGCGCGCTTTTGGCGCGTCGAACGAATCTGCATGGGGCATGGCCAATTGGCTGCGTGTGGCCGAAGAAACCGGCGGACCACGTATGGAAACCATTCAAAACGAATATTCTTTGCTGTGCCGTATGTATGACAACGATCTTGGCGAGTTGGCTGTGCATGAGACCGTCACGCTGCTGGCCTATTCGTGTTTGGGTTGCGGTCTTTTGACCGGCAAGTACAATGGCGGGACCACCGTGGCTGAGGGCACGCGTTTGGCGATTAATGGCAATCTTGGCGGGCGTGTCTCTGCGCAAACATGGGCCGCGACGCAGGCCTATGTCGATGTGGCGGCCAAGCATGGTCTTGATCCAACGGCGATGGCGATTGCTTGGACATTGACGCGGCCTTTCAAAGTGATGCCCATCATCGGCGGCACCTCTGTTGAGCAGTTGAAAAAATCGATAGACGGCGCGACGCTTGAACTGTCTGACGATGTGTTGGACGACATCACCGCGGCGTATCGCGCCCATGCGTTGCCGTTTTGATGGGCGTGTTTGCCCGTCTTAAAATGGTGGCGTTGTCCGCCATTGTGGCGCTCGCCGCATGTGTGCCATCAGACGACACCTCGCAAACACAAGATTACGGTTTGGCAGGCTACAATCCGGCTGCCGCGGCCCAAGCCGAGCAAAACTGCTTGGCCAGAGGTGGGCAATATGCGGTGGGCGGGCTTGCAGGCTTGAAAGTGTGTTTCGAAAGGCCGCAAGACGCGGGAAAATCATGCCGTAAGTCAACAGATTGCGAAAGTCAGTGCTTGTCGCGCAGCAAGTCTTGCGCGCCTGTAACTCCCTTGTTTGGTTGCAACTCTATTTTGGACAGCTCAGGCCGCGAGGTGACGTTATGCGTGGATTGATCATGCGCGCTGCGTGTACGGCGACGCTTGCTTTTGCGATGTCAGGCTGTTTGCAAGGTACGCCAAGTCAAACGCAGGGCACGCGCGACCAATCGGTTGCGATGTCGTCGATTGCAAATTTTGATTCCGCCAAATTTTCTGGGCGCTGGTATGAGGTTGAGGCTTATGTACCCGAGGGCGCCTCTTGCGTGCTGGGGGCTGTGACGTTCAGTCAGCAATCAAGCGGCGATATGATTCTTACCGAGGGGCCTTGTGCCGATGGTGATTTGCGGCGCGGCGTGGCCAAACGTGTGGGGCCGGGGCGCTTTGAATTCGCAGACGACGCATTATGGGTGCTCTGGGTCGATCAGACCTATGATGTGGCCGTGATTGCAACGCCGACTGGCAAGGCACATGTGCTCAGTCGCAGCCTTGATATTCCGTCTGACAAACGCAAAGCGGCGCGGGATATTTTGACATGGAACGGTTTTGACGTGACGCGCTTGCGCCCTGCGCGGCGGCGTTAAATCAAGAGAATACACATTGAAGGGCCTCTAAAAAACCGCAGCCGTCACAAAATGTGATGAAATCTATTTGAATTTGTCGGGCCGCTGGGATCATTTTTGACTCGGCGGTCCAAGTTTTTAAACGTATAGGCTGGGTATGACACAGATACACAACCAACCCGCTCTAGATCAAAGCACGTTTCCACAACGCAGTTACGGCACGCATGTGCGTTCTGTATTGACGCTTGGCTTGCCGCTTGCTGGCAGTCAGTTGGCGCAATTTGCGGTGCATATGACAGACGTCATCATGATGGGCTGGTACGGGCTGGATGAATTGGCGGCCCTTGTGTTGGCGTCGGGATATTGGTTTGTGACGTTTATTTTGCTTTGCGGTTTTGCTTTTGCCGTCATGCCAATCGTGGCCAAGGCTTTGGGGTCGCAAAATACCACTTTGGTGCGCCGTGCCACGCGTATGGCGATGTGGTTGTCGGTGATTTTCGCAGTGCTGGTCTATCCGATCTTTTTGTTCTCAGAAGCGGCATTGATCGCGCTGGGCCAAGAGCCGCATATCGCAGCCTTGGCACAGCCCTATTTGATGATCACAGGGTTTGAAATGGCTCCGGCGTTGATCGTGCAAGTGTTTCGGTCCTATTTCTCAGCGCTTGAACGGACGCGGGTTGTTTTAATGGCTGTCATGGCGGCTGTTGTGGTGAATTTTGGCCTGAATTACCTGTTTATTTTTGGCAACTTTGGTTTTCCTGAAATGGGCATGTTGGGCGCGGGATTGGCGTCTTTCATTGTCAGCACATTGATGATGATCGGCTTGGTCATTTATGCCCAGATTGCCACGCCTGAAAATGAATTGTTTCGCAATTTGTTCAAACCTGATTGGGACATCTTCAGCACTGTCTTTAAAATGGGGTTGCCAATTGGTCTGACATCTTTGGCCGAAGTGAGCTTGTTCAATGTCGCAGCCATTATGATGGGCTGGATTGGAACGGCGACCTTGGCGGCGCACGGGATTGCGCTGCAATTGTCAGCCATCGCCTTTATGATGCAGCTCGGATTGGCGCAGGCTGCAACCATTCGTGCAGGCAATGCTTTTGGTCGCGGCGATGAAGCTGATTTGCGCCGTGGTGCATTGGTCGTGACGTGCATGTCCTTCGTCATGGCAACTGTGACCTGTCTTGTCTATCTGACCTTTGGGGAAGCTTTAGTCGGGTTGTTTATTGCGCCGGATGAGCCCGCGCGCGCAGAAGTGCTGCGCATTGGAGTGGTTCTTTTGGTGTTCTCCGCGCTGTTTCAATTTTCAGACGGCGGGCAAGTTATCGCCTTGTCATTGTTGCGCGGCCTGCAAGACACTGCTGTGCCAATGTGGCAAGCGACGTTTTCCTATTGGGCCATCGGTTTGCCCGTGGCCTATCTGTTCGGATTTGTGATCAATTGGGGCGCGAGCGGCGTTTGGGTCGGTCTTTTGGTGGGTCTCAGTGTCGCTTGGGTGCTGATGGGGATACGGTTTTGGCGCTATAAATCTCGGATATCTTCGTCCTCTTAGGTGGTATCCTAAGGGTGATCAGTCGTCTGTTTTAAGGATGCGATCCGCTTTTTTGCGCACCAAAACAGTGCGCAGATCATGCATCGCCAACAACAGCGCATCGGTGACGTTTTCAAGCTGATCCGGCGTGGCACGCGATTGTGCCCAATGCGTTGTCAGGTTTAGGTAATCAACGGCACGGTGAATATCATCGATGTCACGCTGTGCCAGTAAGGCCACGCGATCAGCCATCCAATTGTCGATCGCCAACATATCTTGCTCAGATAGATCACGTCCTCCATGGGGTTTCACATCGCCGTTTTTGATGTTCACAACAGCGATTTGATCCATCTCTATGCGGCGCTGACGATTTTCTGTGTCCACACGGTAGACAAAAGCGCCATTCTCGCGCACTCGAAAATAGTAGTTGGGCAGTTCTGCACTCATGCCAAATCTCAATCGTTACTTGGGGGTCACCCAGTGTGTTTTGCGAATGTTTCGCTTTGGGACATGCTAACAGCCCCAAAGCGGCACGGCCATAGAAAGCCTAGCTTAAGGTGGCGCAGAAGGTTTGAATGCGCGTGCAGGCTTCCAAAAGCGCCTCATCCGAGGTCGCGTAGGACACGCGAAAATTGGGGCTAAGCCCAAAGGCCGCGCCAAAGACCACAGCAACGCCGGTTTCTTCTAGCAGCGCTGTCGCGAAGACTTCGTCATTGGTGATCACGGTGCCGGCTTTCGATGTCTTGCCGATGCAGCCCGCGATGTCAGGATAGACATAAAACGCGCCCTCAGGTGTCGGGCAGGTGATGCCATCGATATCGTTGAGCATCGACACGACCAAATTTCGGCGGCGCACGAAGGTTTCATTATTCACAGCCAAGTAATCTTGCGGGCCGTTCAAGGCCTCGACGGCGGCATATTGTGAAATAGAGCAGGGGTTCGATGTGGATTGGGATTGCACCTTGCGCATCGCATTGATCAATTCCACGGGCCCCGCTGCATAGCCGATCCGCCAGCCTGTCATCGCATAGGCTTTGGACACGCCATTGACGGTGAGCGTGCGGTCGTAAAGCTGGGGTTCAACCTGCGCAGGTGTACAAAATTCGAATCCGTCAAAGGCGAGGTGCTCATACATGTCATCTGTCATCACCCAAACATGGGGATGGCGCAGCAAGACATCTGTCAGCACTTTCAGCTCGTCGTGGCTGTAGCCCGCACCTGTGGGATTCGAGGGTGAATTGAAAATCAGCCATTTTGTTTTTGGCGTAATGGCCGCTTCCAACTGGTCTGCCGTGATCTTAAAGTTGTTCGCCAATGTGCCTTCAACGGCCACCGGCGTGCCGCCTGCCAGCAAAACCATATCGGGATAGGACACCCAATAGGGCGCTGGGATGATCACTTCGTCGCCAGGGTTACAGGTCGCCATCAACGCGTTGTACAGCACCTGTTTGCCACCAGAAGAGACAGACACTTGCTTGGGTTCATAGTCTAACCCATTGTCTCGCTTGAGTTTCGCACAGATCGCTTGTTTCAACTCAATAATACCATCGACGGCTGTATATTTGGTTTTGCCTGTTTCAATCGCACGCACAGCGGCGGCTTTGATGTTCTCAGGTGTGTCAAAGTCTGGCTCGCCTGCGCCCAATCCGATCACGTCCAATCCGGCCGCTTTCAACTCCTGCGCCTTTGTCGTGACCGCTATGGTCGGGGAAGGTTTGACGCGGGCGAGTGTTTCGGAGAGAAATGACATAGCAGTACCTTTTCGGATTGAATTTCGCAGCATTGATAGACCTGCAATCCCGCCGCGCCAAGACGTCCCTTGCACATCTGGGGGGCAAAGTGCAAAAACTGTGCAAAATGGAGACCGACATGTCAGCACCAGCGCCCACTGAGACTCACGAACACCGCCTGAAACGCCTGAAAATTCGTGCTTGGCGTCGTGGCATCAAAGAAATGGATCTTTTGATCGGTGGCTATGCTGATGCACATTTGGCGTTGATGACGCCGCAGGAACTCGATGATTTTGAAATGCTGATGTCAGAGCATGATCAAGATTTACTGGCTTGGGCCACCGGTCAACACGCCGTCCCTGCTGAACTGAAGCCGACGCTGGACTTACTCTTGGCTTTCGCTGATAAAACAGGCGTTGCACATGGTGGGTGACGCCGCCCAATACGATAAATAAGTGTATGAATTTGTTCACGAACATTGATTTTGATTAACCATATTACGGTAAACTCGTTTTTGTTTAAAAAAAGCGACGACGTTTAACCGAATTTTGGGAAATTGCAGTCAAATTGAACGCCTACAAGCCTAAGGCGGAGTGACGAATGAGTATGCATTCAACGATTTCAAAATCGAACGAAACTTTTATGGGGCAATATCTAGAAGCCCTCTCTTTGGTGGAACGATTGCACCGACTTTTACTTGACGTGATCAAGGATGAATTCGAACGTGTGGGCGTTCTCGAAATAAATGCCGTACAGGCACTTCTTTTGTTCAATGTGGGCGAAAATGAAGTGACGGCAGGCGAACTGAAATCCCGCGGATACTATCAGGGATCGAATGTCAGTTATAACCTGAAAAAACTGGTCGATATGGGCTATATGCACCACCAGCGCTGCGAAATTGATCGCCGCTCTGTACGCGTAAAGCTGACAGAAAAGGGCCGTCATGTGTCCGATACTGTCACAGATCTTTTCGAGCGCCATGCTCAAGGTCTTGAAAAAAGAGCCGTTTTGACGCCAGCGGACATCGATGAGATCAATATATCCCTACGCCGTGTTGAACGGTATTGGACCGATCAAATCCGTTATATCTACTAAACGATGTGATTTTGGACAGAATGTCCATTCCGTCGCACATCTCTTAAATCGTCTCATTCATATGTAAGCGCCCCGCCGATAAGAGCGAGAGCGCCATTTTTTTGTGAAATTTAGGCGTCTGTAACGTCAGATGCCATCCTTAAATGCCTACCAGTGGCCGGTGTTTTGCATCGAGGCCCAAGGCTCTGCTGGGGCAAGGGCTTCACCTTCTTGCAGCAATTCGATCGAAATATTGTCGGGCGAGCGCACAAATGCCATGTGCCCATCACGTGGCGGGCGACTGATCGTCACGCCATTGTCCATAAGTGTTTGGCAAAGCTCATAGATGTTTTTGACCTCATAGGCCAAGTGGCCAAAGTTCCGCCCGTCAGCGGGCAAGGCATCATCGCCATCCCAGTTGTGGGTCAACTCAACGGGGCAACCTTCGTCGCCTTCAGCCGCCATGAATATAAGCGAGAATCGTCCAGCTTCGTGGTCGGAGCGTTTGATCTCTTTGAGGCCCAAAAGTTCGAAAAACGCCATGGATTTTTCCAAATCCTTCACGCGTACCATCGTGTGTAGATATTTCATAACTGACTTCCTTTGTGTCTTTGCCAGACCTTAGCGCAGCGGCAAACAGAATCTAAGTGGAAACATCGAACAGCCCCTTTGCACATCGCGCGATTGTCCCTACAACTGTCGGGCAACGCCAAATAGGGGGCAACAGGTGCAGCAGTATCACGATCAATTAAGAACCATTTTGGAAAAAGGCGAGCGGACGACCGATCGCACAGGCACAGGCACGATCTCATACTTCGGATTGCAGGCCCGCTATTCCATGGCTGATGGATTCCCCTTGGTGACCACCAAGAAATTGCATCTGCGGTCCATTATGCATGAACTTTTATGGTTCTTGGCTGGCGATACGAACATCAAATACCTCAAAGACAACGGCGTTTCAATCTGGGATGAATGGGCGGATGAGCGCGGCGATCTTGGTCCGGTTTACGGCCATCAATGGCGTCGATTTCCAGCGCTTGAGAAAACCAACGAGACTTTGAACGGCGAACCTTTGTTTATTGCTAACTCAGTCGATCAAATTCAAAACCTGTTGGATGTGATCAAGACATCGCCTGACAGCCGCCGCTTGATGGTGTCCGCATGGAACCCCGCTGATGTGCCGAACATGGCTTTGCCGCCCTGTCATACGCTTTGGCAGGTTAAAATTTTAGGCGGCAAACTGCATCTACAACTCTACCAACGCTCTGCCGATATGTTCCTTGGCGTGCCGTTCAACATCGCGTCTTATTCGATGTTGCTGCTGATGCTCGCGCAAGTCACAGGCTATGAACCCGGTGATTTTGTCCATTCTATCGGCGATGCGCATATTTATTCGAACCATCTGGAACAGGTCGATCTACAGCTGTCGCGTAAGCCCAAAGCCCTGCCTCAAATGCGATTGAACCCCGATGTGAAATCCTTGTTTGATTTCAAGTATGAGGATTTCGAGGTGCTCAATTACGATCCCGACCCGATGATCAAAGCGCCCGTCGCCGTTTAAAGGATACTTGACATGATTACATTGATCGTCGCCCGCGACCGCAAGGGGGCTATCGGTAAGGATAATGAAATTCCGTGGTATGCGCCTGAAGACCTTGGATTTTTCAAGCGTGAAACCATGGGCGGCGCTTGCATCATGGGCCGCAACACATGGGACAGCTTGCCGTTCAAACCGCTCAAAAACAGACTGAACTTGGTGGTCTCCAGTCAAGGTGTCGATCATGAACATGTGTTCCCAACGCTTGATGACGCGATCTCATTTGCCGAACAAAGCATCTATGCGCGGATTTACGGCATGGGTGGGTTTGGTATTTATGACGCGATGCTGCCGATGGCAGATCGGCTTTTGATCACCGAAGTCGATTTGGACGTTGACGGAGCTGAGACGTTTTTCCCTGAGTTTGACCCCGCCGAATGGGTGGAAATCGGTCGCTGCATCCATCGGGCAGCAGATCCCAAATGCGAATTGGTCGAATTGGTTCGCAAACGATAGAGTGTTGACGGTTTCCGAACAATCCAGTCATTTGTCAGTAAAGGTTTCCTAATTCGGGCCAATAGGGGGGATTTCGTGGCAGACGAAAATTGACCCACCACATCTCGTAGGATAGCCTAGAAAGAGGTTAAGTTGAATTCGGTTTTGGTTGGAGTAAAGAAATGATGTTGAAATCTACTTTGGTTGCCCTTGCATTGGCCTCTGTGTCGGCCCCCGCATTTGCAGGTGAAACCCAACCCTATAGTCCAAATGTCACGTTATTTGGCTATGAAAAAAATGTTGAGAACTTCTGTCCGTCAGGTACGCAACCGATCCGTTACAATGGCGTTGTCTGCTGTGGCGTACCAACTGCGACGGGATATTCTGACGCGCCTGCTGTGCACCGTACAGTGCGACGGTCCGCGCCATATTACACGCCGTCACAAATCCCGATGGGCAAAAGCCCAAATTCCTTCGACGGGACGTGATCCAAAAGGCGATGTGACGCGTACTCTTTATAACAGGAGGCGCTATGCAGATCATCATTCTCTACATTTCAACGGTCATTGTGTTCTTGGGCATTGATGTTGTTTTTTTGAAAACTGTTATGCGCCCGATTTTTGAATCGCGTTTGGATGACTGGTTGCTGCAAGACTTTAGAATAGGCCCCGCGGCCGTGTTCTATTTTGCCTATATCGGTGGGCTATTGTTTTTTGTGTCTTGGCCCGCTCTCGAAAATGGATCGATTTTCACTGTCTTTGCCAAAGCAGCACTGCTTGGCATGATGGCTTATGGCACTTACGAGTTTACCAATTATGCGACCCTCACGCGATGGGACCCTACGATGGTCGCTGTCGATGTGATTTGGGGGGGCGTTCTCACGGGGACATCCGCCGTCATAGGCGTGATGATCACGCGCGCTGTGACATAAAAACAGCGCGCGGACCGGTTCACTCAGGTGCAGTTTCATCGAGAATGAAACGTGCCATGGCGTTTCCTAGAGCCGCATGATCATCTTCGTTGAAATGAATGCCGTCTGTCTGTGATGTCTCGATAACCGATCCTGCATCAAAAAAGGTGACATCTCGCGCGTGTGCAAGGTCACGCAATCCGTTTGTCACCAGTTGGGCTTTTGCATTCGCGCCTGTAAACTCTTCTGCCAACAGACCGCGTTCGGCTGGGGCAGGGGGCGCTATCAAAATGGGTTCAAAACCACCATGACGCGCTTGCATTTCATCGGACAGACACACATCCAACAAGAATGAGGCCCCTGCGACGATATCCTCAGGGGCGGCATCAAAATGTGCCTTTTGATCGTTCGTGCCAAGCATAATGGTGATGGCATCAACCGGTCCGTGGCTTTCAAGCGCCATGAACAGGCCGATGCGGCCATCCATATGCGGGCCCATCATCGGACAGGGAAACTGAAACGTCCGTCCGGGAAGGCCCTCTTCAACAAGATCCCAGCCCAGCGTTTCGGCCATAACCACAGGCCAGCGGCGCGTATACCGCGGTTCTTGGTTGTCAAAATCCACAATCGGCGCGAGACCGTATGTGTTGCTGTCTCCAAAGCACAAAATGGTGGGCATGGGGCCTCCTTGGCGCATAATAAAACGGCCCCCTTCATGCGATGGGAGCCGTCAAAATTCAAGCTGTTGTTTTGCGACTAAATCGCGCGCAATTCGCCTGCAGACTGTCGGCCGTCGCGGCCTTCGATCAACTCATAGCCGATCTTTTGATTGTCAGCGAGCCCAGTCAAACCTGCGCGTTCCACAGCAGAAATATGGACAAAGACGTCACTGCCGCCTCCATCTGGCGCAATGAAACCAAAGCCTTTTGTCGTGTTAAACCATTTAACCGTGCCTGTTGGCATGTGTTGTTTCCTCTCACTAGTTTTGCCGCAACGTGCGGCCTCCGGTGCAGCTAAGTCTTCAAGGGGGGTAGCTGCTCGGGGTGCGAGCGGATCGTCCAGAAGGTAGCAGTCACACAATAATTCTGCCTCAAGTCTATATAAACGCAAGCCACAAGTTTGTAACGATCGCCCAAAAAAACGAAAAAGATGTTATTTTGGGCTGCCTTATGGTCTCTATTCGCGTAAATCTTAGCGAAAGAGTTCATTTTGACGTCAGTTCGGGGAATACAGATGGCAATCGTTTACGGCATTAAAACATGTGACACGTGCCGCAAGGCGCTCAAATCGCTTCAGGCAACGCTGCATGATGTTAGGGTCGAGCCGCTCTCAGTCGTGCAATTGCAGCGGTTCCAAGCTGAATTTGGTGAGGCATTGGTCAATAAGAAATCTACGACGTGGCGCGGGCTTGATGACGTTGAGCGCGCCCGTGATCCCATCGAGCTGCTCACCGATCACCCAACACTGATGAAGCGTCCGGTGATCGATTTAGATGGCAAATTGTACTTAGGTTGGGGCAAAGATGTCCAAGTGGCTTGTGGGATCTAGCTTGGTTTAGACAGACGTTTCTTGAGCAGGCTATCGACAGATAGAGGTCCAGCGCCAAGCCCGATCAAGGTGAGCAGCCCCAGCATCCAATAGGCGCGTTGATCTAGGATCAATGCATCAGAGGCGCGGTCAAACCACATCCCGATTGTGGCGGGGTCGGCGTGGTGGCCAATGATATCTGTAAGACTTTGTACAACGATAAATCCAGCCATGGCAAAAGCTGCAGGGCGCGTGGCTAGGCCTATGATCAACAAGGCAGGTAAGACGAATTCTGCATAGGTGCCAGCCATGATGATCACCCAGTGAAACGCGCCAAATCCGGATGTGTCATAGCCTGCTGCTTCGAGTTGACGTGGAAAAATTTGTGCATATGCGCCCAAGGCCGGCGTGAAAACACCATCAAGTTTGGTTATGGCCGAGGCCCAAAAATACCGTGCCAAAACAGCGGCAAATATGACGCGTGCCAACAGCGGCAAGTTGGCAGCAGTGAAGGCGTTGAGGCGGCTCAGGGCTGTTTCAAAGCGTTCAAACATTGTCGTACTCCAATTTTGTAATGGCGCCGCCTGAAATCAGGGTGCCGATAAAGGCGGGCAGATCAAGTCCTTCTGGACCAGCTTCGATGGCCTCGCCAAAGGGTAATTTCGCGTGCAATGCATCGATGATTGTCGCTGTTCCGCTTGGGAATGCGGTCGCAATCGGGTCTAAATCTGGCCGGGTGATCAGGATATCCTCTGCTCCCCCCGTCGGCTGCGGCCCACCCAAGGCGGCGGTGCGAATCTGAGTGACGGGGTAATCAGAACGCAAGGCACTGACACTCGGCGCAAAGGACAGTGTTGCAGAAAAAATGTTTGCATTTGCAAAAGCTTGGGGATCGACAGGCGTGGCATCCGCACAGTGATAGGCATGCCTTAAAGCGTATTCCAGACCTGCGACATCTTTAAGATAAGGTAGCGAGGCCGCAGGTTCGAATTCTGCAATGAATTCAGGAAAACTTGCGCCATACAGGGCCAGAATGGGTGATTTTGGCGGATTTTGGCGAATATAAATGTCGCTCATGGCAGTAAAAAATGCCTCACCAACCAAAGAGGCCACCGCAGGGAACCCATCATTCATCGCCTCTTTCAGGCTGACGATGATATTGTTGCGATAGACCGAAAACCGTTTTGGGGCAGGCAAGCCATCGGGGCCGACGATGCCGTGCGGCGTTTCAAGATCAGGATTCATCGCGGCTTGGATAAAGGCGGATTGGCTGACGTTGGGCATCATGCTGGCACCGGCGAAAGATGTGCCACTGCGCGCTTGGCCTCATCCACCAAAACCGACCAGTCAGGGACGTCGGTGTCCCATTCGATCAAAGTGGGTTTGACGCCGCCTTTTTTAATTGTATGGGCGAAGAGCGCCCAAACGGGATCAGCCACTTCGCGTCCGTGACTGTCTATCAAGAGTGGCGCGCCGTGATCATCTTCGTCCTCATCATGACCGCCTAAATGAATTTCACCAACTTTATCAAGTGGAAAGGCGTCGATATAAGCGCGCGCATCCATCTGCAAATTGGTGGCAGAGACAAAGACATTGTTCACATCCAGCAACAAACCACAGCCCGTGCGTTTGGTGACTTCGCGCAAAAAGGCAATTTCGTCCATGCTGCTTTCAGCAAAGGCCAAATAGCTGGATGGGTTTTCAAGCAACATTTGCCGCCCCAAGTTGTCTTGGACCTCATCGATGTGATCGCCGACCGTTTTCAATGTTGTCTCGGTATAGGGCAGGGGCAAAAGGTCGTTGTAAAACCCCATGTCATGGGTCGACCATGCCAAATGTTCAGAGAACGAGGCAGGTTCGAGCCAAGTGTTTAGGTGTTTGAGACGTGCAAGATGGTCTGGATCAAGGCGTCCTTCGGAACCGATCGACAGGCCTACACCATGCACAGAAATTGGGAATTTGTCAGACAATGCCCGCAGTTGCGCCAAGGGACGTCCACCAGCCCCCATGTAGTTTTCGGCATGGATTTCCAGCCAAGTCACTGGGGCGGGGTCATTTAAAATATCAGAAAAATGCTGGGGTTTGTAACCGACGCCAACGCCTTTTGGCAAAGAATTTATGCTACGCGTCATGATGTTTCCCCTTTTAGAGTGTGATCGCCGCGCACAAACGCGGCGATCGGAATTTTGAGCTTAAGACGCCATGTCGCGATCAAGGGCTTCCATGGAACCGTGGCGCATCATGCCGTCAGCGTCTGCTGGAAGTTCGATTGTTGCACAAGTACCAGCCGGAACCAAAGACCAAGCGTTGCCTTGGTAGTCAACTTTAGAAGTCCCTGCACATGTTGTGCCTGGGCCAGCTGCACAGTCATTTTCGCCAGCGAGAGAAACACCGTAACATTTTTCAGTTTCTTGAGCAGACACAGTTGTTGCATGAGCAGAAAGAGCAGCAGCAAGAGCGCCAGCAAGAGCGAGTGATTTTGTGTGTTTGGACATTGATAGTCTCCCTAAGTGATATGCGTTTGCGCCGTATTTGGCGGTGTAGACACTTTGGCGCAAATGCCCCTTTCATACCATTCACAGGCCTGTGTCCCACGCGTGTGTCAGGTGTTGTAACAAACGAAAACGTGAGTTGCGTGTGATCTAGACATAAAAAAGGCGGCCAAATCCTGACCGCCTTCTTTTATTTTCAATAGGTTACGATTTACTGAAGGTCTGGCGCAAGGGCTTCGATTTTCAGTTTCGCCACCAATTCATCCAGTGGCGAGACCGAGGTTTGTTTCTCACCAAGGCGTCTGACTGAAACAGTGCGTTCTTCGACCTCACGCGCGCCAACGGCCAATATTACAGGAACTTTGCTCAAAGAGTGCTCACGAACCTTGTAGTTGATCTTCTCATTGCGGGTGTCTGCCTCTGCACGCACACCAGCGGCACGCAGTTGCGCGACAACCTCATGCACATAGTCGTCGGCGTCAGAAATGATCGTCGCAACCACCACCTGACGGGGGGCCAACCAGAATGGCAGCTTGCCTGCATGAGATTCGATCAAGATGCCGATGAAGCGCTCGAATGATCCCAAAACGGCGCGGTGCAACATGATCGGGCGATGTTTGTTCCCGTCGGCGCCGATATATGATGCGTCAAGGCGTTCAGGCAGGTTCGGATCGATTTGCAGCGTGCCACACTGCCAGTCGCGACCAATTGCATCGGTCAATACGAACTCAAGCTTTGGTCCATAGAAAGCGCCTTCGCCCTCTTGAATTTCATACTCATATCCTGCGGCTTTGATCCCGTTGGCCAAGGCTTCCTCGGCCGCATCCCAGCTTTCCTCAGTGCCAACACGCTTTTCAGGGCGCGTGGACAGTTTCACCTTCCACTGATCAAACCCAAGATCTGCGTAAACTTTCGCAAGAAAAATCACGAATTTCTTGGTTTCTTCTTCGACTTGTTCTTCTGTGCAGAAAATATGCGCGTCATCTTGGGTGAACCCGCGCACACGCATGATCCCATGCAAAGCGCCTGAAGGTTCGTAGCGGTTACACGATCCGAACTCGGCCATACGCAAAGGCAGGTCGCGATAAGATTTCATGCCTTGGTTGTAGACCTGCACGTGGCAGGGGCAGTTCATCGGTTTGAGTGCGTTAATTGTTTTCTCGCGGGCATGATCTTCGTCGACTTCAACGATGAACATATTTTCTTGGTAATTGTCCCAGTGGCCGGATTTTTCCCACAGCACGCGGTTCACCACTTGCGGGGTGTTCACCTCGACATAGCCGTCTGCGTCTTGCATGCGGCGCATATAATCTTGCAATTGTGTGTAAATTTTCCAGCCATTCGGGTGCCAGAAGATTTGGCCAGGGGCCTCTTCTTGCATGTGGAACAGATCCATTTCGCGGCCCAGTTTGCGGTGGTCGCGTTTGGCTGCCTCTTCCAGCATAGTCATGTGGGCTTTTAGGTCGTTGCGGTTTTTGAACGCGACGCCGTAGATGCGCTGCAACATCGGGCGCGTGCTGTCACCCAGCCAGTAAGCTCCAGCAACATGGGTCAATTTGAACCCATCCGCAGGCACTTGACCGGTGTTTTGCAAATGCGGGCCACGGCACAAATCTTGCCAGTCGCCGTGCCAGTACATGCGTAGGTCTTCGCCCTCGGGGATTTTGTTGATCAGCTCGACTTTAAAGGGCTCATTTGCGTCCTCATAGAATTTGATCGCACGGGCGCGGTCCCAAGTTTCGGTTTTCACCGCATCACGCGCGTTGATGATCTTTTTCATCTCGGCTTCAATCGTGCCAAGATCTTCGGGGGTGAAGGACTCTTTGCGGTCGAAATCGTAGAACCAGCCGTGGTCGCGCACAGGACCGATGGTGACTTTAACATCTGGCCAAATATTTTGCACGGCGCGGGCCATGATGTGTGCTAAATCGTGGCGGATCAGCTCAAGCGCTTGATCGTCGTCTTGCAGGGTGTGGATCGCGATATCAGCGTCGGCATGGATCGGCCATTGCAGGTCGAAATGCGCGCCGTTCACAGTGGCAGAGATCGCCTTTTTCCCCAAAGAGGTCGCGATGCTTGTCGCCACTTCGCCAGGCGTAATGCCTGCGTCATATTCGCGAACAGAGCCATCGGGGAGGGTAAGTTTGATTGTGACTGGGGCCATCTGGGCGTTCCTCGTCGTTTTGGCGCCTACTAAGCGCCCGGTTGCGGGTTTTATGTGCGCGCTTTTTCGCTTTGTGTCGCGACATTGTCAACGCGGATAAATTTGATGGGGGGCATAAGCGGTATTGATGTGGCAAAACCGCTTGAAGCATCAGATGCAAACACGCAGGATATAGACCGGTTGAGACGGCACTCATGCGCGGTTCATGGACGCATTTAACACATGGCCAGACGAACACATGGGCAAACCCGTCAGAGCAAATCCTGATCACGATCAGCCGAAGGTTGATGCAAAGTGTGGTCTGGGCACATGGTTGGGCTTTCCCAATTCGGTCGCAGACTATTATAGGTCAGTCAAACAACAGATATGAGGCGTTATGACAGAGTATTTGAACACAGATTCGGGGCGGCGCATCGCTTATAATCGAAGCGCAGGCACTGGTACTGGCATTGTTTTCCTTGGCGGATTTATGTCTGACATGGAGGGTACAAAAGCTGTCAGGCTTGAAGCCTGGGCCAAAGCACAGGGGCGCCCGTTTCTACGCTTTGATTATTCAGGGCATGGTCAAAGCGAGGGGGTGTTTACGGATGGCTCTATTGGCGAATGGGCCGAAGATGCGAAAGCTGCGATTGAGGCGTTGACAGATGGGCCGCAAGTCTTGGTCGGGTCGTCTATGGGCGGTTGGATTGCCTTGCTGTTGACGCAAAACATGCCACAAAAGATCGCGGGATTGGTGGGTATCGCCGCAGCCCCCGATTTCACCGAAGACAGTATGTGGGCGGGATTCACGCCTGCGCAAAAGGCCGAGCTGAGTGACAACGGTGTGGTGCTTTTGCCCTCGGGCTATGGCGAACCCTATCCGATCACAGCCAAATTGATTGAAGATGGGCGGCAAAACCTAGTGCTACGCACGCCTTTACGGTTGCCGTTTCCGGTGCGCTTTTTGCAAGGGACGCATGACAGTTCGGTGAAACGTTCTGTTGCTCTTCGTCTGTTGGATCACGCAGATGGCGATGACGTGCGCCTACAATTTGTCAAAGGCGCGGATCATAGCTTTTCGACGCCGGACTGTATGGACATCATCGAAACGGCCATTTTAGAGGTGTTGTCGCGTTTGTGACTGCAATTCTGCGCGGATATCGGCTTTCATGTCAGGTGAGTGCTTGACGCTGGGGCGTTCCTTCGCAATCTGAGGGCGCGAGTTGTTGTTTGTAAAACGGGGCGAGAAATGAACGAAGCTGTGGTGTTGCTGCCTGGGTTTATGTCTGACGGACGTGTGTTCGTTGATCAGGTTGCCGATTTAAGCGGCGCACATGCCGTGCAGGTGGCGCCTTTGCTTGGCAACAGTCTTGAGGAAATGGCCGAGTCTGTCTTGGCCACCGCCCCGCCGACGTTTGCAATTGCGGGCCACGATCTTGGGGCAACTGTCGCCACAGAAATTTTGCGCCGTGCGCCAAAGCGCGTGACACGGCTTGCATTGATTTGTGCCTCGGCCCAAGGGGAAACTCCAAGCGCGGCCGCTGCGCGTGAGCCGCGCATCGTGCGCGCAAAAGCGGGACGTTTGGGCGAAGTTTTGATGGAGGAGATGCCAAGTACGACCTTGGCAGACACGGAGTATCGCAATGCTATTCGAGATCATTGGATCGATATGGCGCTGGAGATAGGTGCTGAAACTTATTTGTGTCAATCAAAGATCATCCAACGCCGTCCCGATATGCAAAACGTGCTGCGCCGTGCGCGGTTGCCTTGCATGGTGATCGGGGGGGCTGCCAATACGCTTGTGCCGCCACGCCGTCAGCAATTCATGGCCGAATTGATGGCGCGTGCTGAGTATGTGCAAATAGAAGGGGCAGGGCATTTGCCGATGCTTGAGGCACCGCGCGCGATGTCTCGGGCGCTTCAATCTTGGCTTAAAATCGAAGCGCCGCTGGTTTTACGTTAAACCTAGCTCGCCTTTTTGGCAGAGGCCTTGGCCTTTGCTTTAGGGGCCGTTTGCGTGCCAGCCACAACGCGCGGTCCTGAGTTCTGGTCAATAAAGTCCAAAACCAATGGCCGGATGTTGTTGCGCCAGCTTCGGCCTGCAAATATCCCGTAATGACCTGCACCTGGTTCTAGGTGAAAGGCTTTTTTGCTGTCTGGTAGGCCTGTACACAGGTCCAACGCCGCGACACATTGGCCAGGGGCAGAGATGTCGTCGTTCTCGCCTTCGACAGTTTTGACCGCCACGTCGGTGATTTTGCCGATGTCGATTTTTTTGCCATCGACAACAAATTCATTCTTGGCGATTTCAAGCCCTTTGAAAATGCGGTCCACCGTTGAGAGGTAAAACTCAGCCGTCATATCCATCACAGACAAGTATTCGTCGTAGAATTTGTTGTGCTTGTCGTGATCGCTGGCTTCGCCTTTGGCGACGCGGCTGATTTGATCAGTAAAGGCTTTGGCGTGGGTCTCAGCGTTCATGGAAATGAACGATGAGAGTTGCAAAAGGCCAGGGTAGACCTTGCGCCCGACGCCTTTGTATTTGAACCCAACGCGCTGAATCATGCTTTGTTCAAGCTGGCCCATGGTGACACGGTTGCCAAAGTCTGTCACATCCGTTGGGGTGGCATCTGGGTCGATTGGCCCACCGATCAATGTCAGCGTGCGTGGTTGCGCGGCGGGATCTTCTTCGGCCAGATAGGCTGTTGCCGCCAAGGTCAATGGGGCGGGTTGGCACACGGCAATCACATGGGTTTGTGGTCCCATATATTTCATGAACTCAACGAGATAGAGTGTGTAATCTTCGATGTCGAACTTGCCTTCGGACACTGGAATATCACGGGCATTGTGCCAATCAGTGATGTAGACTTCGCAATCGGGCAGCAAAGACACAACGGTGGAGCGCAACAAGGTGGCGTAATGGCCTGACATGGGGGCCACGATTAGCACCTTGCGCGGCATTTCATCACGACCTTGCACGTTGAAATGGATCAAATCGCCAAAGGGTTTGGTCATCTCGATATTGATATCAACGATGTGATCGCGTCCGTCTGTGCCAACAACGCTGGCGATGCCCCAATCGGGTTTGGTCGCCATGCGCGCGAAAGATCGTTCTGTCACTTCGCCCCAAGCTGCCATCATTTGCAATGCAGGGTTCACCGTCATTGAGGCCGCAGGGTAAGAGCCGAGCGCCTGTGCAGTCGCCCCGAACCACTGATTGGTGGTGCGTAGGGTTTCCATTAAGTCATAGCTTGCCATGAATCGCATCTGGTCTCCGTTCTGCCGAAGTTTCGGCCTTGCTGAGCTTCCCTATTGGAAAAGTCGCACTATCGTGATCTCATAGTCTTACAGTATATTTAATTGCTGCAAGTGCAAAGTGTTTAGGGAGGTGACGAGATGACGCTGAAAGAAGACAGTGAAATCCGTGATTTGGATGTGATGAACGCCAATATCGCCAAGATCGAAGAGCTTTCCACACGACTTGCGGCCGCCATGTCGCGCTCAAAACCGATTCCCAAAGCACTGCAAGGCCCAAGCGATGATCTGTTTGTCAAGGCGGCTTCGGCCTATGCCGCCGAGATGATTAACAATCCTGCAAAGATTATCGAGCATCAAATCGGTTATTGGGGCAAAACGCTGGCGCATTTCGCGGATGCGCAAAGCCGGTTGTCCAAAGGCGACCTGACGCCGCCAAATGATGAGACGCCCAAAGACCGCCGCTTCGCAAACCCCTTGTGGGATACGCATCCCTTTTTCAATTTCATCAAACAACAATATGTCGCCAACGCGCAGGCGATGACGGATGCTGTGCAAGACATCGAAGGTTTGGACGCGCGTGATCGCAAACGTATTGATTATTTCACGCGCCAGATCGTTGACATGCTTGCGCCCACCAATTTTTTGGCCACCAATCCAGATGCGCTTGAGCAAGCCGTTGCCACCAATGGCGAAAGTCTGGTGACGGGGCTGGAAAACCTTGTGCGCGATATCGAGGCACATGACGGGCAAATGATTGTCAGCTTGGCCGATACGGAAGCTTTTGAAGTGGGGCGCAATCTTGGCACCACGAAAGGATCTGTGGTCTTTCGCAATCGGATGTTCGAGCTGATCCAATATGCGCCAAGCACCGAAACGGTGCATGACGTGCCGTTGTTGTTGTTCCCGCCTTGGATCAACAAATTCTATGTGCTTGACCTCAAAGATAAAAACTCGCTGATCAAGTGGGTCGTGGATCAGGGTTATACGTTGTTCGTGGTCTCTTGGGTGAATCCTGACGAAAGCTATGCCGAGGTCGGGATGGATCAATATGTCGAAGAGGGGTTCTTAACCGCGATCGATAAAGTAAAAGAAATCACTGGCGCGCCAAAGATCAACGTCACGGGATATTGCATTGCAGGCACCACATTGTCGATCACGCTGGGTCTGCTGAAACAGCGCAAAGATACTTCTGTCAATTCGGCCACATTCTTTACCACTTTGACAGATTTTTCTGATCAAGGCGAAGTCGGCGTGTTCTTGGATGATGACTTTGTTGATGGGATCGAAGTCGAGGCCAGACGCACAGGCATTATGAGTTCTCTTTATATGTCACGCACGTTTTCGTATCTGCGTGCCAATGATCTGATTTATCAACCTGCGATCCGGTCCTATATGTTGGGCGAAGCGCCACCAGCCTTTGATTTGCTGTATTGGAACGGGGATGGCACCAATTTGCCGGGCAAAATGGCGGTCGAGTATCTGCGTCACCTTTGCCAAGGCGATAAATTGGCGACGACGGGCTTTCCGATCTGTGGCACCCACGTGCACCTGTCCGAAGTCGATGTCCCTGTTTGCGCGATTGGCTGCGAAACCGATCACATTGCGGCGTGGTCCAGTTCCTATAACGGTGTGCGTCAGATGGGGGCTGAGGACAAAACCTTTATTCTGTCCCAATCAGGCCATATCGCTGGCATCGTGAACCCGCCCAGCAAAAAGAAATATGGCCATTATACCAATGATGACATGAGCCTGCCCCCTCAGGAGTGGAAAGACGCTGCCAAATTTAACGAGGGCAGTTGGTGGCCGCGGTGGGAAACATGGCTCAAGGGGCGTTCCGGCGACATGATCCCTGCGCGCAATATTGGTGATTCGGGTGCGGTTGAGCTGGCTCCGGCGCCAGGCACATATGTAACAGCGCGTGGAACTCTCTGATTCCGTTTGGTTTTGAAAAAATATGCTGCGTTGCAGAAACTTCACTTGATTTGCTGCGGTGCAGCATCCATATTGACTGTAGACGAAGCAAAGCGGATCTGCTGCCATAGGGCCAGCACCTCCGCACAGAACATAAGTTCAGGAGATATGATCATGGCTGAAGACTACACAAAAATCATGAAAGACATGATGGGCGCATTCCCCGTTGACATGACTGCATTCCAAGACGGTTTCAAAACCAATGCATCGCTCAGCGATAAAATGTCTAAAGTTGCAATCGCTGCAGCTGAGAAATCTTCCGAGATTTCTTCCAAATGGACAAAAGAAACACTCTCAAAAGTGGCTGACGTCACAGGTGCAAAAGCTGAGCCTGCTGACTATTCAAAAGCGTTCACAGATTTTGCATCTGCTCAAGCCGAGCTTGCCGCTGAAAACATGGCTGCCTTTGCTGAAGTTGCAAAAACAGTACAAATGGAAACTGTTGAACTGATGCTTGCCGCTGGCAAAGACATGGGCGAAGACGTGACTGCAGCTGCTAAAAAAGCAACTGACGAAGTTACGAAAGCCGCTAAAAAAGCGACTGCACCAGCTAAGTAATCTCTTTGGCAACCTGTGCGCGCCTCCTCCCTCCTCCTCCCTGCGTACAGATTGCACCAAAACGGGCCCCTCATTTGAGCGGGCCCGTTTTTGTTCGCCTGTCTTTATGAACAATCTGTTTCATATAAACCTGCCTTTTCTTTTGCTTTTCCAAAATCGTGGGCATAGGCTTTCTGCAATGCAATATTTAGGGAGGGGCGCCCATGGTTGACTCAAAAAGCGGGACGCTTTTGATCAAGCGGTATGCGTCACGGCGTTTATACAACACCGAGACATCTGACTATGTGACACTCGAAGACATCTCTGGGTTTATTCGTGCTGGACGCGAGGTGCAGATCATTGATTTGAAATCAGGTGATGATTTGACCCGCCAGTATCTTCTTCAAATCATTGCCGAACATGAGGGGCGTGGCGAAAGTGTTTTGCCTTTGGGGGTGCTGACCGATTTGGTGCGCAGCTACACAACAGAAGTAAATTCTGTGGTGCCCCAATTTTTGGCACAAAGCTTTGAAATGCTACGCGGTGGCTCTGCGACCATGATGGAAAATATGGGAACGAGCATCCCGACAATTCCGGGGTTGGAAGCCATTCAAGCGCAGCAAGAAGCGTTTTTGAAGGCGATGACAAGCGGAATACCTGGCGCATGGCCCACCAGACCATCGTCTTCCAAAACGGAAGACAAAGAAGACTTAGGTGACATCAAACGGCAGCTTGCCGAGTTGCAAGAAAAACTATCCAAGCTCTAGTCGTTAGGATTTAACTGTATAAAAGGCCCATCCATTTTGGTGGGCCTTTTGTCTTTAACGAAGATCACAATGTCGTTCAAAAGTGATTTTATACTGTAACGGGGCTGACAATTTAGCGTCTGCACCCTAGCGTTACTGAGAATTGTAAAGGGTGTAATGATGAACGATACGATTGGGCGGTTCAGTCTGTGGGGGATTGAAGTATTTTTGGCCGCCGCCGAAGATGGATCGGTTTCTGCTGCGGCCAAACGACTTGGAGCTTCCCCCTCTTCGGTGTCTCAGCAAATCTCCAATTTGGAAACGGCTTTGGGAACCGAGCTGTTGAACCGCCGCGAACGCCCGATGACATTGACGCCTGCGGGGCGGATATTACGCAAACGCGCGCTGACGATTGTCAGCGAGGCCTCCCACGCACGCTCAGAGATCGCGGGTCTCGATCTGTCTCAATTGGGGTCATTGCGCTTAGGAATGATCGAAGATTTCGAGGCTTCAGTGACGCCAATTCTGTTGTCGGGTATGGCCGATACGTTGACGCACACGCGTTTCGAGTTGGAAACGGGCCCATCTCATCGGCTGCTAGATCACTTGGAACATCGCAGTCTGGATGTCATTGTCGCAGCCGATATTTCTAAGTCAAACTGGATGAAAAGCTTACCCTTGCTGGATGATCCTTTTGTTGTTGTTACCGCCAACGGGCACGGGGCATCGTTGGACGACCTAAAAGATGTTTCCTTTATCGAATACACGCGCCGCCATGCAATGGGGCGCGAATTGGCCCAGCATTTGACGGCCGAAGGCGTCAATTTGGTGCATCGATTTGAATTGGACAGCTACCGTGCGATGATGGCGATGGTCGCGGGCGGGACTGGCTGGACTATTCTCACCGCGATGGGCGCACAGCAAGCAGGGCGCTATGCCGAAGACATTGACCTTCACCCGCTGCCCTTTGCCCCGATGTCTCGCCGTATTTCCGTTTTCGTGCGCAAAGACGGGATGGAAGACATGGCTGACGATATTGCGGCACGTTTGCGTCCCTTGATCGAAACACAGCTTGTCCAACCTGCCGTGGCAGCAAACTCTTGGTTGTCTGGACATTTCAAAGTTCTCAGCTAAAACGCCGCCCATACGTCTGGACGGTATTTTTGTATTTTGAGGACTACGGATTATTCCGCCGCTTGTACCATGCCCTTGGCGTCTGATGCAGCCTCGATCAAAGCGCTTGCGATAAAGTCCAAATCCGCTTTTTGCAGACGCGCAGGCAATCGCGTGTCACAGGCTTTGGACAGCATAGCGCGGGTCTTGGGCAAATCGGGCGTGTCGCCTAAGAACTGCCAGTTCCAAAAGGCACGGGCGTTGTCTGTAGACAGGCCAAACACCTGAACCGAAACGCCGCGGGCTTTGGCGGCAGATTGAAAGCTCAGAGCTTCTTCTGGCGAGAAATCGACCAAGTTAAACTGTAGACTGTCAGGCGCCCGAACTTCTTTTTCAAGTTTGTCTGGCACCGTCAGAAATGGCGTGGATTGTAATTGAGCCGCGACATAATCGTGGTTGGCACGGCCATCTTGCACCCGGCGTGGCACTTCGGCCAGTTGTGGGCGCACGACGGCAGCGGCCAAATTTGACAGACGTTGATTGTAAAGCGGCAGCTGATTTTGCACGCGATCAAAGGCTGCATCCAATGCGGAGCTTGGGGATGCGTTGTGTTTTTTCCAATTGTGCTCATAGGCACCGGACATGATCACAGCGCGCGCGATGATGTCTTCATCATCGGTGATCAAAATGCCACCTTCACCTGCGTTCAACAGCTTGTAAGACTGGAACGAGAAACAACCGATTTTGCCAATAGTGCCAATGTTTTGACCATCCCAAACCGTGCCCAGTGAATGCGCGGCATCTTCAATAAGCGGCACATTATGCGTGTCGCAGAGCGCCACAATCGCATCCATATCAGAGGTGTGACCGCGCATATGAGAAATTAAAACAGCGCTGATATCATCGTCGAGTTTCGCTTTCAAATCGTCCAAATCTATCCGGTAATTATCGCCGCATTCGACCAAAACAGGGATGCAATCTGCGTGGACAACCGCTGAAGGCACGGCCGCAAAGGTAAAGGCAGGGATAAGAACTTTCGCGTCACGGGGCAGGTCAAGCGCTTTCAAAGACAAGAATAGCGCGGCGGAACAAGAGGATACGGCCAGCGCATATTTCGCGCCGAGCATTGCGGCAAATTCACGTTCTAACAAGGTGACGGGGGCGTTTTCGGGTGCGGTGTAGCGAAAGAGGTCGCCTGAACTGAGCAAACGCTCTATTTCTGCGCGTGCTGCCTGTGGAATGGGCTCTGAATCGTATACGTTCGGACCTGCAGTCATGACTTTCACCATTTATAAAATATCTTTTCAGCATAACTGTAAGTGTGCGGCGCGTAAAAATCTACCACTGTAAATGCGTCGGCGGAAAAATTCGCATAATCGTTACAGTTGAGGGCAGGTTTTAGGTGGGGTGGGGAATGGTCAGGCGGTGATGTGGCGGCGCTTTACGCCTGAGCAAATACCAAAAAAAAACAATCACAAACGACGCATCTGCGGCACGAGAAGGCACGCAAGCATGGCGTTTAAATCACCGAATGATCTGCGGTTTAAACCTAAGGCGCGGGCGGCGCTCAATGGGCAGATGACGATTAAGCCGAGTGTTGATGATGTTAAAAATACCAATCACAATCACGATCAACACCACAAAATACCCCGCAACGATTGGATAGGGCACAAAGGGGTTGAACGTTTTTTCGGCAAAATACGACGCGTAATACAGCGCATCGCCCTTTTGCTGCCAGGCTGGAAAGCCTGAGAAAAACACCAAAGCGGTGGCGTGAAATAGAAAAATCGCCTCGTTGGTGTATGACGGCCAAGCAAGACGCAACATAGTAGGCCAAGTGACCCGTCGAAACCGCGTCCAGCCAACCATGCCGTAGGCGTCCGCAGCCTCCATGTCGCCCTTGGGGACAGAGCGCAACGCACCATAAAATATTTCAGCAGAATAGGCCGAAGTGTTGAGGAACAACACGATCAAAGCCCCCGCCCAAGCGCGGGTCAGATTGCCGGTTTCCAAGGTCATGCCAAAGAGTTCGATGCCCGCTTTGGGCAATTGAACGAAAAGTTCGTAAGCCAAGAAAAATTGAATGAACAAGGGCGAGCCGCGAAACAGAAACATGAACCATTCAGCCGGTTTGCGCAGCCAAGGATTGGGGGTATTTTTGGCAACCGCCAACAGGGTTGCAAAGACAAAGCCAAAGGCCAAGGCCAGCACACCGAAATAGATGTTCCACAACATGCCTGAGCCGATCAAGGTCACTTGTTCGCACAGGGTGATGTCGGATTTGGGCAAAAGACGGGGGCCGTAACCGATGGAACGAAACGCATAATCGGAAATGGTTTGCAGGCAACTCATGCGGCTTTCCTCATCTGCTCACCCGCGACAGTGGCTTGGCCGCGTGACAAACGGATGGTGAGACGGTCCAATACGATTTCGGAAATCTTTGTAAAAGCGAGATAAAACACCAATAGCCCAAGGAAATACCACAAGCGCCAGTCGGGATGCGGATAATCGAAATGGCTGGTTTTTGCGCCGCCAAGTTCACGCGCCCAATATACGATATCTTCGACACCAAGCAAGAACAGCAGGGGCGTGGCCTTGATCAAAATCATCCAAAGATTTGACAGACCGGGCAGGGCATAGATCCACATTTGCGGCACTAGAATACGCCAGAAACTTTGACGTGGGGACATACCATAGGCTTCGGCGGTTTCCATCTGCGCGCGGGGCACGGCGGACATCGCGCCCGATAGCACATTGGCCGCAAAGGCCCCAAAGACGATGGAAAAGGCGATCACAGCCAGAATGAAGCCATAGATTTCATGAGTGGTTTGCGGGGCAGACCCTAAGGGAAGTTTGGCTGCAGAACAGACTAGAAAGTCATTGCCTTGGCGGATCGGTTCAGACCAATCGGGGCACAAAATCTTGTGGCGGGTCCATTCAAACCCTTGATCCATCGCCAAGGGGACGAAAAGAAAGAAAACGATATCCGGTACACCGCGCACCATCGAGGTGTAAAGCGTCCCAAACCAGCGCACAGGCGCGACTTTGGACCGCGCAGCAATGGCCCCCAGAAACCCCACGCCAAGCGCAATCGGGGCGGTCACGGCCAAAAGCGTGAGCACAACGATAAAGCTTTTGTAGAACAAAACATGCTTGCCCGTTGTCAAATAACAGGCGAGCCAATTGAGGCCGTCAAGCGTGGATGGGTCTGTGCAAGATGCGAACATAATGAAAATCGGGGCCAGCGTACCGGCCCCGAAAAACGCTTAGTAAGTCGCTGTTTCTTCGCCGAAGTATTTGATCAGCAAAGCGTTCAAAGACCCATCGGCCTTCATCACGTCGATTGCTGCGTCAAACTTGGCTTTCAGTTCGGCGTCGCTTTCGCGCAAGCCCATGCCGATACCTTTACCCAGTGGCACATCGTCGCCGAGGAACATAAAGTCTTGTTCTTCCACGAAGGGCACAAGCGCGTCTTTATCTGCAAATACAGCATCCACTTCGCCATTTTTCACGGCCGCAATGGTGTCGTCCAATGTGGCAAATTCAACCAAGGTTGCGCCTGTTGTGGCCACGTGACCTGCTTGGATTGTGGATGTCTGCGCTGCGATCACACCGCCCATCAAATCGACGCCGTCTGACACAGAGGCATAGGCAGATGCTGTTGGCGGGTAGTAATCTTGTGTAAAGTCAATGACTTCTTCACGTTCTTCTGTGATGGACATGCCTGCGATGATGGTGTCGTAGTTGGCAGACAACAGGTTCGGGATGATGGTGTCCCATTCGTTTGTCACCCATTCACAGGTCAGTTCGGCGATTTCGCAAAGTTTGTCGCCGACTTCACGTTCGAAACCAGCAACTTCGCCGTCATCATTGATAAAGTTGTAGGGAGGGTAGGCGCCCTCGGTGCCCATACGCACGGTGTCTGCGAAAGACGCAGTCGCAGTGATGGCCAATAGGGCGGTGGAGAGAATTAGTTTTTTCATAGTTTTGGTCTCCCAGACTGGTGGTGGTTTTTATTGATTGTGTTTGTTTTAGGCAGATACAGTTGAGCTTAGAAATTGCTGCAAACGTTTTGATTTTGGTTTGCCGAAAAGTGCGGCAGGCGGGCCTTGCTCTTCGATCAAGCCTTGGTGAAGAAAAACAACATGGTCCGAAATATCGGCCGCCATGCGCATGTCGTGGGTGACGATCATCATCGTGCGCCCTTCAGCGGCTAAGGATTTGATCACCTTGACCACTTCTTGTTCCAACTCAGGGTCAAGCGCCGAGGTGGGTTCATCAAACAATAAGGCTTTCGGTTCCATACATAACGCGCGGGCAATCGCTGCACGTTGCTGTTGGCCGCCTGACATTTGGGCAGGATAGACATCGCATTTGTCGCCGATGCCTACACGATCAAGATAGGCGCGGGCTGAGGTTTCGACCTCGGATTTATCGCGGCCCAAAACCGTGACAGGGGCTTCCATGACATTTTCAAGAATTGTCATATGAGCCCATAAATTGAATTGTTGAAACACCATCGACAGATTGGTGCGGATGCGCATGACCTGTTTGCGGTCACGTGGGCGGCGCATATGACCGCTGCCTTTCCACGAGATCGGTTCGCCCTCAAACAGGATTTCGCCGCTTTGGCTGTCTTCCAATAAATTGGCGCACCGCAAAAGCGTTGATTTTCCGGATCCCGATGAGCCGATCAGCGAAATCACTTGTCCGCGTTCAGCCGTCAGCGAGACGCCTTTGAGCACATCAAGATCGCCGTAGGATTTATGCAAATCACGGATTTCGATCACGGGCGAGGTTTTTGAGTCTTTGGTCAACATTGAAACTGAGTAAGCTGAGATTCTGTGCCAGATGCAACAGACTTTGATGAAATTCCCCCACGTCACAGCTTAAAAACCGTGCGAATGTCGTGGGATTCATCAATATGGGCGGATGTCATCCGTTTATGCACAGCTTTAGCGTGCATTTGAGGCGATTTAGCTCAGATTTTGGGCAACCCGTTGGCGCGCCAAGGCACTGTCAACATCGCTGACCCCCAACAGGTTTGCCACCAGCCGCAAGAATGTATCCTCAGCATGGTCGCGATGCCCATCGGTCAAGACCACGGACCAAAGCCCTTCGATCACGTCAGCGCGATCTTCATATGGCACCGCATCTTTGATGGCACGGGTAAAGCGCACAGTGTCGGGGGCCTCGGCCTCAAGCACTTCGGCTTCTGCACGCAATGCCAATCCCGCCGTTTCGTCCAGAGCATAGCGTTCGCGCAGCACTGACAAAATCCGTGCCGCTTCGCCTGCATCATAATGGCCATCCGCACGCGCGACCCGCACCAAAAGCGCCGCCAAGGCCAAATTGGAATCTGCGCCCGACAAGCGCTGCGGCTGCGGCTGAATCAGCCGATTGAGAAAATCTGCAAACATACGATTACCATAAGCCCCACAAGCCCAAAGGAAAAGCCGGAGACAATCACATGATCGTCAATATTTTGATGGCACATACAGTTCGGGCGGCAATACAGCACGCTCGTAATCTTTGTTGTACACGCGTTCTGGCAGGGTGATTTCCTCGTGGGGCACGTCCTCGTAGGGGAACAGCGACAGCAGGTGATCGATACAATTCAAACGCGCCCGTTTTTTGTCGTTGCCCTCAACAATATACCACGGGGCCTCAGGAATATTTGTGCGCGCGAACGCCTCTTCCTTGGCTTTGGTGTATTGTTCCCAGCGAACCCGCGATTGCAAATCCATTGGCGAGAGTTTCCACTGTTTCATCGGGTCGTGAATGCGCATCAAAAACCGCATTTGCTGTTCTTCGTCAGAGACCGAGAACCAGTATTTCACCACCTTGATGCCTGAACGCACCAACATACGTTCGAAATCGGGAACGTCTTGGAAAAACTGCTCAACCTGATCTTCATCTGCAAAGCCCATCACCCGCTCAACGCCGGAACGATTGTACCAAGACCGATCAAACAGAACTATTTCGCCTGCAGCAGGCAAGTGCGGCACGTAGCGTTGAAAATACCACTGGGTTTTCTCGCGGTCAGATGGCGCGGGTAGGGCCACTGTGCGCACGATCCGTGGATTAAGGCGTTGGGTGATGCGTTTGATCACACCGCCTTTGCCAGCAGAATCGCGGCCTTCAAACAACACAACGATCTTTTCGCCTGAGTGTTGTACCCAGTCTTGCAGGCGGATCAGCTCTGCTTGCAAGCGCAAAAGGTCGTAGAAATATTCATGACGGGACAGGGCATTGGGATGGGCTTTTTGGTAGATTTTCTTGATTTCCTGAGACAAAAGTGCGTCTTCCAGCTCAAGCTCGAATTCCTCATCCAGTGAATCCGCAAGTTCCGCTTCGAGCCAATCTTGTGCATCTTTGTCAAATGTCATGTGTCGTGATCCTTCTGGTGCCGCTATGGTGCAACTGTGCCTTAAATCAGGGAAATATGACAGTTTCTTAATGAAATAAGATTGGCACCATAGAAATCACTAAAAGTCCCGCCATGGTCCAGTTGAACACTGTCAAACGACGTGGATTGGTTAAAAAACGGCGTAACTCTGTCCCCAACCATGCCCAAAGGGTGATGGCGGGAAAATTGACCATCAAAAACCCAAGCCCCACGGCCAAAGCCGCCGCCCACGTGTCGCCTTGCGCATAATTGGTCTGCGCAGTGATGGCCATGATCACGGCTTTCGGATTGACCCATTGAAAGGCGGCAGCTTGCAAAAATGTGAACGGTTTGCCACCGATTTCGCCTTCCTTGGGGGGAGTCGCATGAGCAATTTTCCACGCCAGCCACAGCATATAGGCCATTGAGATGATGGTCAGTATTATTTGTAGAATCGGAAGCCGGTGAAAGACTTGCGCCAATCCAAGCCCGATCACAAAAACCATGAACGAATGCCCCAGCGAAATACCAAGCATATGCGGCACCGTGCGCCGCAAGCCAAAGTTGGCCCCTGAGGCCAAAAGCATCAGATTGTTTGGCCCAGGGGTGCCCGAGGCGACAAAGGCAAAGCCCAAAAGGGCGAGAAATAAGGTCATATCCATTTGGCTAATATAGAGTTCTGTGCAGCGTATTCCTGTGCAAAATCATCTTGTTTGTGCAATTATTTGCAATATATTTCGAATATGGACCATATAGACGATAAAATATTGCGCACCCTTGAGCGAGATGGTCGCCTGACCAATTTGCAACTGGCCGATCATATCGGGCTGTCTCCTTCGGCCACATCGCGCCGTGTAGCGGACTTGGAACGTAGTGGGGTGATTGCAGGCTATCGTGCCGTGATTGATCGCAACAAAGTCGGTATCGGTTTTTTGGCTTATGTCACCGTGGGTCTGTCCAAACACACTAAAGAATCACAACAGGCCTTTGAGCGTGCAATCGCCCGTGCGCCTGAGGTCAAAGAATGTCACAATGTGACAGGTGTCTTTGAATATATCTTGCGAGTCGAAACCGCTGATTTAGGGGCATACAAGATCTTTCACACCGATGTCTTGGGCGTGCTGCCGCAGGTGAACTCGATCACTTCTTATATCGTTATGGAAAGCCCCAAAGACATGCGCGCTTAAGCGAAGATTCGCCAAAACCCCCGCCCTATGTAACGGCTTGCGCTTTCGTCTGTGCGCGGCGCGCATCGCATGTTAGCAAAATTGCGAACATAGCAGGAGACGCAGATGTATATCCCAGCAGGAACTGGCGAGCGACGCCCAGATGTGCTTTGCGCTGCCATCCAAGAGATTAATTTTGCCGCTCTTGTGACGCCGCATTCTGAGGGGATTGAAATCAATCATCTGCCATGGCTGGTGCGTAATGAGGGTGGGACTGTGATCTTAGAGGCGCATGTCGCGCGGGCCAATCCGCATTGGCGGATGAATGGCTTCGCGTCGACCGCGGTTTTTCAAGGCCCGCACGCCTATGTCTCGCCATCGTTTTACCCGTCCAAAGCTGAGGATGGACGTGTCGTGCCAACTTGGGCTTACATCACGGTGCATGCACATGGTGTTTTGGAAGCGGTGGAAGACCCCAAATGGATTGCCGAGCACCTTGAGGCTTTGACCCAACATCATGAGGGAGGGCGCCCCAAACCTTGGCAGATGAACGAAGCGCCCGTGGCCTATCTCTCTGCGTTGAAACGCGGCATCGTTGGCTTGCGTTTGACCGTCCATAAGCTTGAGGGCAAATGGAAGGTCAACCAGGACAAATCTGATGTCGATAAACGAGGTACTATCGATGGGTTGTCACGCGAAAGCGAAGCTGGCAGCCATATCGCAGGAGCCTTGGCTGGTTATCTCGACTAGTCTATTGTTTTGATCTTTAACGCAAAAGCGCACCTCTGTGCAAAGGTGCGCTTTTGATATGGCCTATTTCTGGGCTTAGACCAAACGTGAATTTTCTTTCGCCGCACGGACGAAGTCTTTGAACAATGGCGCTGGTGCGAAGGGTTTGGATTTCAATTCTGGGTGGAACTGAACGCCGATGTACCATGGGTGATCTTTGATCTCGACGATTTCTGGCAGGCGTCCATCAGGGGACATGCCTGAGAAAATCAAACCGTTTTCTTCCAATTGTTCGCGGTATTTGGTGTCGACTTCATAGCGGTGACGGTGACGTTCTTCGATCTCTGTCGCGCCATAAGCCTCAGCCACACGTGATCCCGCTGTAAGTGTTGCCGTGTATGCGCCCAAACGCATGGTGCCGCCCTTGTCGTCGGTGGATTTGCGGCGCACTTTATGGTTGCCCTGAATCCATTCTTTAAGGTGGTACACCACAGGTTCGAAACGCTTTTTACCCGCTTCGTGGTCAAATTCTTCTGAGCCAGCCGCATCAATGCCCGCCAAATTACGCGCCGCTTCAATGACAGCCATTTGCATGCCCAGACAGATGCCAAGGTAGGGGATTTTATGTTCACGCGCGAATTGTGCCGCTTTGATTTTGCCTTCGGTGCCGCGTTCGCCAAAACCACCAGGGACCAAGATCGCGTGATAGCCTTCAAGATAGGGCGCGGCGTCTTCGCGTTCGAACAATTCGGCGTCGACCCATTCCACCTTCACCTTAACGCGGTTGGCCATGCCGCCATGTGTGAGCGCTTCAGCGATGGATTTATACGCATCCTCAAGTTGCACATATTTGCCAACGATGGCGACTTTAACTTCGCCTTCTGGGTTGAACACGCGATCTGCCACATCATGCCAAACCGTCAGATCGGGCTTGGGGGCAGGGGCGATGCCGAAGGCGTCCAGCACAGCTTGGTCAAGACCTTCGCGGTGATACGCCAGTGGTGCCTCATAGATGGATTTCAAATCAGGCGCTGCGATCACGTCTTCTTTGCGCACGTTACAGAATAGGGCGATTTTTTCGCGCTCTTTTTCTGGAATCGGATGCTCAGAACGACAGACCAAAACATTTGGCTGCAAACCGATGGTGCGCAATTCTTTGACAGAGTGCTGTGTCGGCTTGGTTTTCAACTCACCTGAGGCGGCGATGTAGGGCAACAGCGTGAGGTGCATGAAAATGCACTGACCGCGGGGCTTGTCTTGGGCGAACTGACGGATCGCTTCAAAGAAGGGCAGGCCTTCGATATCGCCCACGGTGCCGCCAATCTCGCACAGCATGAAGTCTACTTCATCATCGCCGATATCGATAAAATCTTTGATTTCATTGGTCACATGCGGGATCACCTGAATGGTTTTCCCCAAATAGTCGCCGCGACGCTCTTTTTCCAAAACGTTCGTGTAAACGCGGCCTGATGAAATCGAATCTGTATTGCGGGCTGCGACGCCAGTGAAACGCTCGTAGTGGCCCAAATCAAGATCGGTCTCAGCGCCGTCATCTGTGACAAAAACCTCGCCGTGTTCAAACGGGCTCATCGTGCCCGGATCAACGTTGAGGTAAGGATCAAGTTTGCGCAACCGAACTGTGTATCCGCGTGCTTGCAGCAAAGCGCCAAGAGCAGCAGAGGCAAGGCCCTTGCCGAGTGAGGAAACAACACCGCCGGTGATGAAAACGTAACGTGCCATAGTGGGTGTAGCTCCCGTGAGTGGTCAAAATCATATTGAGACATGGCGCTTAAAAACGCCATGTTCACGGGATTTATGGACTAACAGATTCGGACGTCCCGCACAACCGAACCGCAACATCTTGCGGATGAAAATCCGCTATGCCCAAGGTATCGTTAGATTTGTTTATTCAGCGCGTGGGGGCGCCAAAGGTGCATCGGCTGCAGATGGCGGCAGCAACGAGCTTGCGTCAGGCAAACTTGGTGTCACTGGTGTTGCATCTTCCAGCGTGATTCCGTCCACAACAGACGAGTTCGCAGCATCGCGGCGCGCCAAAACTGTCAGGGTGAGGGATGTGCAGATGAACCCGATCGCAAAGATCCATGTGAGTTTGCCAAGTGCAGAAGCTGCAGCGCGGCCACTCATGACGTCGCCGCCACCGCCGCCACCCATGCCAAGACCACCGCCTTCAGAACGCTGAAGCAGCACAATACCGATCAGGCACAGCGCGAGGATCAGGTGGACGATAAGAATGACGTTTTCCATGGGAGAGGCTTTCGGATGAGTTCGATGCTGGTATTTAGGAAATATGCGGGGGACGCGCAACCCCTTGACCTTGGTCTTGGGGAAATGTTCTCAAATTTTTGAAGATTAGCGGTGCCAAGCCTGTATCTGACCTGTGCCCGATCCGCATCTGAGCGCGCCAGTCGCATGGTCGTTGTCATTTGAATTTGATTTGCTAGAGATAGATTTATGGAAAACACACTGCATATCCGCCCCGCCACCGTGTCAGATGCCCAAGCCATTGCTTATGTGCAAGTCGCCGTTTGGAACAGCGCCTATAAAGGTCTTGTGCCAGAGGCCTTGATCGAGCGCATGACTGTCGCAGATCGCGAAAAAGGCTGGACCACTATTTTAAACAGCTTTGCAGAAACCGGACGCGGGACATGTTTTGTGGCCGAAATCGACGGCACAGTGCAAGGTTTTGCGTCTTGCGGGGCGCAGCGTGATGAAGGCCTCAGCGCCGATTATGCTGGTGAAATCACAGCCATTTATGTGCAAGGCGATCATCAGCGCAGCGGTATCGGGCGTGCTTTGATGCAGTCATGCGCGCAGGCTATGGCAAAGATGGGCTTGAATGGCTCAGCGCTTTGGGTCTTGTCCGAAAATGAAACCGCGCGTGCGTTTTACACGGCTTTAGGGGGCACGTTTATCACTGAACGTGTTGAGGCCTCGGCGGATGGGACCGTGAGCGAAGTTGCCTATGGCTGGCCTGCGCGCTCTAATTTGGCGTAGCTGGCTCATTGGGCAAAGCCTGCCTCTATCTCGATCAATCGTTGTTTGCGCCATAGCCCGCCCCCATAGCCGGTGAGGGCCCCATCAGCGCCAAGAATACGGTGACAGGGGATTAAAATCGCAATTTGATTGGCTCCGTTGGCTTTGGCGACGGCACGCGTGGCTGTGGGCTGGTCGATGGATTTTGCCAAGGCACCATAACTTAGCGTTTGCCCCGCAGGGATGCGCCGCAAGGCATCCCAAACGCGCCCCGCAAATCCGCCTCCATGATATCGTAATGGCACAGTGAAGTCGGCGGATGTCCCACTGAAATATGCGTCAAGCTGTTCGGCCAATTGGTCGTGAATAGCTGTGTGCCCAAACCCAATCGCGCCATTGGCCCCCGCCGTCAGCTTTTTCATTTCGGCGGGCAGGGCTTTTCTATCCATGAATTCAAGCAGGTGCAGTGCTGATGTATCTGCCACTGCAATCAGCGGCCCCAAGGGGGTGTTGATCCAATCGATGCACAGTAACGGTTTTTTAGACAGCGTGCCAAGCGCCGCGCCCAGCAAACGGGTCGTACTGCTGCGAAAGGCGGAGGAGGATGAGAACCCAGCCTCCAACTGTGCGTCTATGACTTTGCCGCTGTCATTGTAAATCTCAAAGCCGCGGCGCAGACGCTCGAGGCGGGCCAATTCCAAAAAGGTCATACCAAAGTGACGTTTGAAAGCGCGGCGCACCGTAGGCAAGTCCAACCCCATGGCGGTGATGTCGCTTTCAAACCATCTGTGATCGGGGCGCGTTTCCAATGCCTCAAGTAAAATCTTGATCACCGGCTCGGATTCGGTTGCAGGCCGCAAAGGATGGCAGCGCTTACAAGCGCGAAATCCCGCCTCGATACAGGCGCCAATGGTGTTATAAAACTTGCAATTCTCGTGTGTGGGCTTGCGCGCAGGGCAGGTGAATCTGCAAAAAATACCAGTGGAACTCACGCCCACAAAGGCGCGCCCCTCATAGGATGGGTCACGTGCCACAAGGGCGGTATAAAGCGTATCGGAATCAGGCAGATCAAACAGTTCCATAAAAGCATCCTAGACCCAGCAGTGCAGACTGTCCGCCGTAAATCAGGCGTTTATTGCACGCAATTGTACAAAACAGATGACGCTTAGATCGCTTCAATGCCGTTTTAAGGTTTCATCGGCGCGAACCTATGGCTATACCGACGCGGGTTTCATCCAATCCAAAGGAATTAGGATATGGCAAACGTCGTCGTGGTCGGCGCCCAATGGGGCGATGAAGGTAAAGGCAAGATTGTGGACTGGTTGTCCGAGCGTGCAGATGTGATTGCGCGCTTTCAAGGCGGCCACAATGCAGGTCATACGCTTGTTGTGGATGGCAAAGTCTACAAACTGCACGCTTTGCCATCTGGCGTTGTGCGTGGTGGTAAGCTGTCTGTGATCGGTAACGGCGTTGTGCTTGACCCGTGGCACTTGCTTGGCGAGATCGAAACGATCCGTGCGCAGGGTGTCGAAATCACACCAGATGTTTTGATGATTGCGGAAAATACGCCGCTGATTCTGCCATTCCACGGAGAGCTTGATCGCGCCCGCGAAAACCAAAACGCAGTTGCAAAAATCGGCACAACCGGTCGTGGCATTGGACCAGCTTACGAAGATAAAGTTGGCCGTCGTGTGATTCGTGTGGCCGATCTTGCTGATCCTGCAACGCTTGAGTTGCGGGTTGATCGCGCGCTTGTGCATCACAATGCGTTGCGTCGTGGTCTGGGTCTTGAAGAAATCGACCGCAATGACCTGATCGCTAAACTCACTGAAATCGCGCCGAAAATCCTGCCCTACGCTGGGCCTGTTTGGAAAGTGATGAACGAACAACGCAAAGCGGGCAAACGTATTTTGTTCGAAGGTGCCCAAGGTGCGCTTTTGGATATCGATTTTGGCACATACCCGTTTGTGACGTCTTCCAACGTGATCGCAGGCCAAGCCGCGACGGGCGTTGGCATGGGACCAGGGGCGATTGATTATGTGCTTGGGATCGTGAAAGCCTACACCACGCGCGTGGGCGAAGGCCCGTTTCCGACCGAACTCGACGATGCCGATGGGCAACGCCTTGGCGAACGTGGTCATGAGTTTGGCACAACAACTGGCCGCAAGCGCCGGTGTGGTTGGTTTGATGCGGCTTTGCTGCGCCAGACCTGCGCAACTTCAGGCATGAACGGGATTTGTCTGACCAAACTCGATGTGCTTGACGGTTTCGAGACGTTGAAGATTTGTGTCGGCTATGATTTGGACGGATCCCGTGTGGATTACCTGCCAACAGCCGCAGATGCCCAAGCGCGGTGCACACCGATCTATGAAGAAATGCCCGGTTGGTCCGAGACCACAGAAGGTGCCCGTTCATGGAATGATTTGCCCGCCAATGCGATCAAATATGTCAAACGTGTTGAAGAGCTAATCGAGTGTCCTGTGGCGTTGTTGTCCACATCGCCAGAACGCGAAGATACGATCCTCGTCACTGATCCGTTTGAAGATTGATACAAGAGGAGTGATCGCAGATGGCCCTATCGTACAAAGCCCGCAGACGCGTGGCCCTTTTGGTTCTGGTGGTGGGGCTGCCTGTTTACATCGCTTTGTGCCTCAAGCTGGTCAGCCTGTTCGAGCGCCCCTCTATGTGGGTGGAATTGGCGATTTATGTCGGTATGGGTGTTCTTTGGGCGATTCCGTTGAAATCGGTTTTCATGGGGATTGGCCAGCTGGATGATCAGGCCGATCACAACCAAGACGACGCATAAAATATTAATATGACTATTTAAAAAGGCCGCTCGATTGAGCGGCCTTTTTTGTAATGCTGTGTGTTGGGAAACCTTTAGCTGGCGGCGGCCTCTGGTTTGAAACGTGTGCCATCTGCGACAGTAAAGTGACCGCGTTTGATTTTGCGGATTTTACCTTGGCGTAGAAGTTGCCCGAAAGAGCGAAGGCGTTCTTCCAGCGGGAACTCTTCAGGCATCGCTTGGCTGGCCAAACGCATGATCTGCGGGCGTGTGACTGTTTCGCGTCCCTCGATAAAGCTTGAATAGGCCGCTGCGGCTTCCAGCAGGTCATTCAGGCCCTCGGCACCGACAGTTTCCACGTAATCGGCAAAGGTACCGGCGGTCTCATTCTTCATCGGCGTTTCTGCCGCTTCATCGAGCTCAGGTGAGAACTGTTCGTCTTCTTTAACTGCCAAAGCAGCAGAGGAAATACGGCGTGGACGCACAGGCGTAATGTTCGCGCCCATGGGCAAGTCTTGTGGCGCGTCAATGCGTTGCTCTGAAACCAACATCAAAGGTGCAAGGCGACGCACTCCTTGAGCGACAGCTTCAATTGGGCGGCGCGGGCGAACCACACGCGCGAGATCTTCGCGGTAGGGGTCAACTTGAGCCGCGTCTTGGGCGTCCGTTGTGTCTGGCTGTTCGGCCTGCTCTGCGCGGGTTGCGGCAACAGCCGCTTTGAGATGTTGGATCGCATTGCGGCGACGCACGTTTTCACCGTCTCCCATTTCGCGTTCCGCTGTATCAAGCAGGCGCGAGACAGAGTCGTCAGACGTATCAAACATGTTGCGGGTCTCGTCGCCGTCGTCATCATCGTCGTCTTCATCTGTAAGAATACCATCAAGACGGAATTCATTTTCCGGTGCGACGTCGTCAGACGGTTGAGCAACCTTTGCCGCAACGTCAGAAAAGTCAGCATCTGTATCCTCATCATCGTTCTCGTCAGAGAGAATATCAGCGGCAACTTCAGATTGCGTCGTTGTTGATGACGTGACCTCAGCCAATTCGCGCATCAGTTCATCTTCGGCGTCGTCGTCCAGCGAAGATGTGCCCAATTCTTTGCGCAGCAACTTTGCCAGATCGTCTTCCTCTGCTTGTGCCTCGGCATCGTCAGTCTGAGAAGCCAAGTCCATTTTGGCGGATAGGCTTTCTACGTTGACGTCTGTTGATTCGGTTTCTGCCTCTACGTCTACCTCTGTCTCAGGCAGGTTTGGTTCCGCTTGATCTTGATCCACGTCTACATCTGAACGGCGCATTTTGATCACGCGTGCGCGCACGCGGCGCAATGGGTCAGGCTGTTCAGTGGCTTCGGGGGCTGATTGTTCAGGAGCGCGTGTGGCTTCGGCGATGTCTGCGGCCAAAGTTGGGTCCATATCGTGCAAGGCTTGATCCGCATCCACATGAGGCATGTCGGTTTGTGCGCCATCGGTTGTGGCCACTGGGTCGGTTTGGAGTGTTTCTTGCACTGCCTCATTTCCCAGAGCAGACAAAATAGAATCGACCGAAGGCTCATCATCGCTTGCGTCAGGTAGAGGTACGTCATTTGCAGCCTCAACAGCCTCAACA
>NZ_JAHKPU010000019.1:0-375663 GCF_018860505.1 Pacificibacter marinus | reverse complement strand
TCAACAGCCTCAACAGCCTCATCGGTGATCTGGGCTTGCTCTACATCCGCAGCTTGGGCTGCTGCGGCGGCCTTTGTTGCGGCGGCCGCTTTCAAACGTATTCTACGCGCCCGTTTTGCTGCAATACGATCTTGAGCGGCTTTGGCCTGTGCAGCGAGTTTTGCGTCTTCTTCTGTTTTCTCAGCGCCTTCTGGCGTGACAGTCTGTTCCACAATATCCGTATCGTGGCTTGCGGATGTGCCCTCGGCGACAGAATCGTCTTGTGACTCGCCAAAGGAATCTGTGGCGTGTTGGTCTTCGGCGTAGACTGAGGTGCCGCGCTGGGCGACAGCCGCGCGGATGCGTTCAAGCTTGTCTGCGATGGATGCAGGCTTAGAAACCTCTTCAAGCGCGTCTATGGCTGGTGCTGGTGTGGCAGGAGACGGCGCGTCTTGTGTTACATCTGTGTCTGCAGCATCTGTGTTGGTCTCAACTGAAGTGGTCTGTGCAAGGTCTGTGTCATCTGCGGCGGTATCGTCAGCGTCAGCAATAGCGGCAAGAGGCGTTTCAACAACCGGCGCAGCTTTGGCTTTAGCGGCGGCTTTGCGTTGCAATGCGCGGGTGTTGCCCGGCTTGCCCGCTTTTTTGACTTTTTTGCGTTTCGCTTTTTTTGCTTTTGGCGCGGCTGCGACCGTGTCTGACACGGAAGCAGGCTGAGCAATGCCGTCCGATGCAGGTGAGGCGGTGCCATCGTCCATTTGACGCAGAACAACGCCGTTGCCTTGCACTTTGGCTTCGACGCGGCGTTGAATTTCTTTTTCTGCAATCGAGTGCAGCATGTTTGCGTCTGGTGTCGGGGGTTCCGCACCAAAGTAGCGGTCATCTGCCGCGAGATCCCTAAAGTACTCGGCAATGCCGCGCATTGTGGAGAACGGATCATCGAAACCTTCCAACGTACAGGAGAAGGTTCCATAGGATACCGTCAGTATTTTATTATCACTAACCATGCTTACACTCGCTTTCTGCTCTTGCTCAGCAACGCCATATTTACCATGAATTGGTTCGAGAATTAGAACAGAACCAAGAAAACAGCTTGATTATTTCGTGTTTTAATTGTGGCAAAACGGGTAATGGTGCACGGTGACTTCATGACAAAATACGTCCTTTCCAGCCCCAATGGGGTGACTTTGCTCGGCGGTGGCAAGGTGAGTCCTGCAACGCTTGACCACGCATTGATACACGCCCCCCATCTTGTCGCGGCAGATGGTGCGGCGGCCACAGCGCTTGAATTGGGCCATATGCCCGAGGCCGTGATCGGAGATTTTGACAGTCTGCCTCATAGCATTCGTGACAAAATGCCCACCGAAATCTTACATCATATCCCCGAACAAGACAGCACAGATTTTGAAAAATGCCTATCCCGCGTGGACTCTGCGCTTATTTTGGGCGTTGGGTTCATGGGGGCGCGCATCGATCATGAGCTGTCCGTCTATAACACACTTGTGCGCTATCCTGAAAAACACTGCATCATTGTGGGTGACATCGACATATGTATTCATGCGCCGCGCAGCTTGCGGCTTGAGCTGGAAATCGGCACGCGGGTCTCGCTGTTTCCGTTGATGCCTGTGACTGGAACCAGCAAAGGTTTGCTTTGGCCGATCGACACTATTGTCTTTGGACCGGCGGGGCGGATCGGCACCTCAAATGAGGCAAGCGCGGAAACGGTTGAACTGAGCTTTCATGGTGATGGCATGTTGCTGATTCTTCCACGGCGCGCTTTGCCCAATTTATTGAACGCTTTGAACTGGCAATGACGAAGCCGTCTTGCGCTTAGGGCTGAGAGCGCAGCTGTCGCGCATTGAGGTGTTCGCGGTGCAAAAGATACAGTCCTGATCCGACGATAAATGCGACACCGATCCATGTTGTCGTTTCCGGAAAGTCGCCAAAGACCCAAAACCCAACGGCTGTGGCAAAAGCCATTTCCGCATAGGCCAAAGGGGCGACCGTGGCGGAGGGCGCGAGACGCAAAGCGAAGGTCAAAAACAGATGGGACACAGTCGCGAGAACGCCGACGCCTGCGAGATAGATCCACATGACGCCTTGGGGCATAACGGCGTCAAACATGCCGCCATGACCTTCGAAGACAAACAACAATGGGACGGAAAAGAGCAAGGCCAATCCTGAGGTGGCAGATTGTAGCACCAAAGGGGGATGAGCGCGCAACTGGCGTGTCACCAGCATATAGGCGGCAAAGAAAAATCCTGCGGCCAAGGGCCAAAGGGCGACATAGCCAAAGGCCAAGAGACCCGGTTGCACGACGATCATTGCGCCAATGAAGCCGACGCCAGAGGCAAGGATGCGGCGGGGGCCGACCTGTTCGCTCAAGAATACCCAGCCCATAAACATCAAAATGAAGGGTTCGATAAACACGATGGCCAAGGCATCGGCCAAGGGCATGACGGAGATGGCGGCCACAAAGGATATAGTTGACCCCAGTGTAAACACCGCACGCAGGGCTATAAGGCCCCAATCGCGCGGCGATATACGCCAACTGAGGCGCAAGACCAATGCGATGGGCAAGACAATCGCGCCCTGCACCAAATAACGCGCAACTGCGATCTGCCCCGTGGGGTGGATATCAGATGCAAGTTTTGCGCTGGCGTCCATAAGGGGGGCAAGGGCGGTAAAGGCGAGCATGCAAAGGATGCCAATGACGGGACGATCTGTGTTCATCACGCTATTAGAGATAAACGGATTTGCCGCGCAAGCTGAACTTTAACGATTGGGTCGCGTTAAAATGTACAGGGCCGCTGCAGACATGCACAGCCCTTGGATTATGATGATCTTTAAAGGCATGGTAAATGCAACTGACATGGCCAAACTGACGCCCATCATCGTCAGTGCCACCATCTTTATACGCGGGGCGATTGACCCTGTGTCTTCCCAATTCTGAATGGCTGGGCCGACTGTGGGATGAGTGATCAACCAATGGCGCAAGCGAGGCGATCCTTTGGTGAACAAGAACGCGGCCAAAATGAAAAACACCGTCGTGGGTAAAATCGGCAGCACAGCCCCGATCAGCCCAAGCACAACGCAGAGCCAGCCGAGGGCCAAATGTATGTATTTGATTGTGGCGTTACTAAAGCTTGGCACAGGGATTATGGGGTCCATCAGACTGGGATGCCTGCAGTTGAGTTCTATTTGGTGTCATCACGGCACTGCGGATGGTGAATAGCTGTGCGCTCATGTGAATATTTCAAGAGCTGCAAGAATGAAAGCTTGGCGATGACTGGGATGTGAATTCACACTATCACCGCCAAGGGCGAGCGCCTATAAGGAATGAATAGATCGCGTTGGCTTGGGGTGAACCCCAAAATGCGATTTATGCTGACGATACGAAATGACGCTAAGGCCTTGCAAAGGGCTGCGGTCACTCAATCACGGAGAGCCATCCATGTCTGACACCCTTTCCCCGATCGATACGGCCAAATTTGTTGCGGCCAAACGCGCTGTTGGGTTTGTCGAAGACGGTATGAAACTTGGGCTGGGCACAGGGTCGACGGCGGCTTGGATGGTGCGTTTGCTGGCAGAACGCGTGCGCAACGAGGGCCTGCGCATCACCGGTGTGCCCACATCAACGCGCACCGCGGAACTGGCCCGCCAGCAAGGCCTGCGGGTGATGTCCTTGGATGAGGCCAAATGGCTGGACCTGACCATCGATGGCGCTGATGAGTTCGACGTTGAATTGAACTTGATCAAAGGTGGCGGCGGGGCGTTGCTGCAAGAAAAAATCGTGGCCACGGCATCCGACCAGATGATCGTTATTTCGGATGTGTCCAAACAAGTCGACACATTGGGTGCGTTTCCTTTACCTGTCGAAGTGATCCCCTTTGGCTGGCAAACGACCAAAGCATTGGTGGAAGAGACGCTGGTGTCTATGGATGTGTTGGGGCAATATTCGACGCTGCGGATGAACGGCGACACGCCTTATTTCACCGACGAGGGCAATCATATCATCGATTTGCATCTGCAACGTATCGGCAATGCGCGTCAACTGGCGTTGATCTTGAACCAAATTCCGGGTGTTGTGGAAAACGGTCTGTTTATCGATATCTGTGATGTGGTCGTCATCGGCCATGGTGACGGACGTGTCGAGACGCATGACATCAACTCTGGCGAAACCACAGAAGACCGGGTGCAGTTTGCCGACAGTGAAAACATCTTTGCAGATATCGACTGACCGTGAGCGTGTTGGCTCACGTGGTTTCTATGGTTTCACTCTTATCACGAAAAGTTACGCCCCGCAGGTCGCTGCGGGGTTTTGTTTTGGGCGCGGTATGCCTACATTTGGCGTCAACTTTGAAAATTTCCCTGACTGGATGGTGACACATGACTTTTGATTTTGATCTCTTCGTAATCGGCGGTGGCTCCGGTGGAGTACGCGCTGCGCGTTTGACCGCAGCAGGGGGCGCCAAAGCTGCCTTGGCGGAAGAGTTCCGCATGGGCGGTACATGTGTGATCCGAGGCTGTGTGCCGAAAAAGCTGATGGTGTTCGCGTCTCAATATTCCGGCGCAGCTACCGAGGCTGCCTCTTACGGGTGGGATATCTCAATTGGCGAGTTCAACTGGGCGTCATTCCAAGCGCGCTTGAAGGCAGAGCTGTCGCGTTTGGAAGCCATCTATACCAAAAACGCTGGCAATGCGGGTGTTGAGATTTTCCACCAACGCGCCACGGTCAAAGACGCGCATACTGTTGTCTTGGCTGACGGCACAGAAGTCACAGCAAAGCACATCTTGATCGCCACAGGCGGCACGCCATTCGTGCCTCAAAACGTGCCCGGCATCGAACACGCGATCACATCCAATGAAATTTTTGATATTCCCGAGCTGCCAAAACGTATCTTGATCGTGGGCGGTGGTTATATCGCATCCGAGTTCGCTTGCATCTTTAACGGTTTGGGGGCGGAAACGTCGCAATACTACCGTGGCGCGCAGATTTTGCGCGGATTCGATGATGAAGCACGTGGCCATATTGCCGAAGTGATCAAGGACCAAGGCATTCATTTGCACACGGGCACAGACGTCGAAAGCATCGACAAAAAAGACGACGGCTTGCATGTGACATCTACGGACGGCAACACCAAGGTGTTCGACGTGGTGCTTTATGCCACTGGCCGCACACCAAAAGTGGACGGCCTTGGCCTTGAAGCTGTTGGCGTGGAGCAAGGGCGGTCTGGCGAAGTTGTGGTTGATGATTACAGCCAAACCAATATCCCGTCGATCTATGCTGTGGGCGATGTGACCAACCGTATCCAACTGACACCCGTGGCCATCCGCGAAGCCGTGGCTTTTCATGAAACGGTGTTCAAAGGCAATCCGATGAAACCGGATCACGCCAATGTGCCGTCAGCCATTTTCACCCAGCCTGAATATGGTGCCGTGGGATTGTCAGAAGAGCAAGCTCGTGAGGAAGGCCCTGTCGAGGTCTATTCTGCCGCCTTCCGCCCCATGCAAAATGCATTCATCGAAAAAAATGAACGGGTGATGTTCAAGTTGATCGTTTGTGTGAACACGCGCAAAGTCTTGGGCTGTCACATCATCGCGCCTCATGCGGGCGAAATGATCCAGCTTGCAGGCGTGGCCGTGAAAATGGGGGCCACCAAAGAAGATTTTGACGCCACAGTTGCGGTGCACCCGACCATGGCCGAAGAAATCGTGCTGATGAAAGAGCCCGTGCGCGTCCACAAATAGGGTCTGCGCCTGCTCTGGGGCAAAAAACATCATGTAAAAACACATAATTGCAGCGCGCACTGGCGCGCTGCCCTTGAAACCTGCCCCTAAAAAGAACATTTTAAGCGCAAGCCTTGGCCTACTGCGGATGTCTGTGGTTGTGCCAATAGTTTTTGAGAGAGGAACAGACCTAAATGGCCAGCAATAACGGCGGACCATGGGGATCGGGCGGCGGTGGAAATCGCGGCAACGGGCCTTCGAACGATGATAAAAACTCAGGCGGCGACCGCCGTCCGAATGGTGGCAATCAGCCCCAAATCCCCGAGATCGATGAGTTGCTGGGCAAAGGCAATGAATACCTTAAGGTCTTGATGGGCGGCAAAGGCGGGGGCAATGGCACTGGGGCTGGTCCGAACGGCACTGGCGGCCCTGGCAAGATTCCAAAAGCTTGGATTGGCCTTGGCGCTTTAGGGGCTATTGGCATTTGGGCGTTCAGTTCATTTTATGCTGTGCAAACAGAACAAAACGGCGTTGAGCTGTTCTTGGGTCAATACCACCGCACCACCACTGAGGGTCTGCAATTCGCGCCTTGGCCTTTTGTGACGCATGAATTGGTCAACGTGACAGGGCAACGCTCTGAAAGCATTGGCGCTGGCTCTGCTGACAATGATGGCTTGATGCTGACCACGGATGAAAACATCGTGGACATCGATTTCCAAGTGGTTTGGAACATCAACGATTCCTCTAAGTATCTGTTCAACCTTGCGGATCCGCGCGGCACTGTGCGTGCTGTCAGTGAATCCTCAATGCGCGAAATCATTGCCTCACGGCAGTTGTCTCCGATCCTCAACAGGGACCGTGGCCAAATTTCTGACAACGCCAAAGAACTGATCCAATCGACTTTGGATGATCTCGATGCGGGTATTTCTATTGTGCGTGTCAACCTCGACAAAGCGGACCCGCCTGTCGAAGTGATCAACGCCTTCCGTGATGTTCAAGCGGCTGAACAAGAACGCGACCGTTTGGAACGCCAAGCGGATGCCTATGCCAACACAGTTGTTGCGGGCGCACGTGGTACATCTGCCAGTATTCTGGAACAAGCCGAAGGTTACCGCGCACGCGTTGTGAATGAGGCTCAAGGTGAAGCGTCCCGTTTCACAGCCGTTTTAGGTGAATACCAACTCGCCCCAGAAGTGACCCGTAAACGCCTGTATTTGGAAACCATCGAAGAGGTTTACAGCGGCGTGGATAAAATCATTCTGGATGAAGGCAGCGAAGGATCTGGCATCGTGCCGTATTTGCCGCTCAATGAACTCAAGAAAAACGGGGGGACCAACTAATGAAAAAGCTTCCAGTACTTTTCATCGGCCTCGTGATTGTCGTCGTTGTGTTCATGTCGTCGATCTACATTGTGGATGAACGCCAAAAGGCCTTGGTCATTCAGTTCGGTCAAATTAAAGCCGTCAAAGAAGAACCAGGTGTGGCATTCAAAATTCCGCTGATTCAAACCGTGGAATATTTTGACGATCGCATTCTGTCGCTTGATACGGCGGAAACCGAAGTCACGCCCTCAGATGATCGTCGTCTCGTGGTTGATGCTTTCGCCCGCTACCGTATTGTGGACGTCGTGAAATTCAAACGCGCTGTGTCTACAGGCGGTTTGCGCAAAGCTGAGGTCGATTTGAACGGCATCATCATTGACCGTATTCGTGCCGTTTTGGGGGCCGATGGTGTGACATCTAACACCATTTTGTCAGCTGAACGGACCGTTTTGATGCAGCAAGTCACGGAACAAGCACGCACCCGTGCCGCCCAACTTGGGGTGGATATTCTGGACGTACGTCTCAAGCAAACAGACTTGCCAGAGCAAAACTTGGATGCGACATTTGCGCGGATGCGTGCAGAACGTGAACGCGAAGCCGCGGACGAGCGTGCACGTGGTGAAGAAGCCGCGCAACGTGTGCGGGCGCAAGCTGACCGGACTGTGGTTGAACTTGAATCTGATGCGAGTCGTCAAGCTGAGATCACCCGTGGTGAAGCTGACGCTGAACGCAACCGGATCTTTGCGAACGCCTTTGGTGCAGACCCTGAATTCTTTGAATTCTATCGCTCACTGAATGCGTACCGCGCTGGTTTGACCGGAGACACCACCTCGATGGTGATCTCTCCTGACTCAGAATTCTTTGATTATTTGAAGTCCTCTGACGGTCGCTAAGGTTCGATCTTGAAACAATTTTTAGGGGCCAGCGTGTTTACGTTGGCCCTTTTCTTTTGTCCAAAGCCCATAAATATGGGGAATGTGAACGCATTTTTCCTCTATTTTGTTTCACGCAGCGATCACATGCAGTTGACTGAACGCGACTGACATTGAGTTGCGCCCAATAGTGCTTATCTTTACCGATATTGGTAGACTAAAGCGTCACGCGACGTTTGATGCGCGTGCATTACGGAGGAAAGAGTCCTATGACCACGGCAATCGCCATTCCATTTAAAACCGACAGCAAACGCTCGCAAATGCGGGCTATGTTTGTGGCCCTGATCGGGGCCGTCGCCTTAATGCTCCAAGCCACAACGGTAGATGCGCGCGGCGCACCTGACAGTTTCGCGGACTTGGCTGAGCAAGTTAGCCCTGCCGTTGTGAACATCACGACGACCACCATCGTTGAGGCTTCAACTCAAGATACGCCAATGGTGCCCCCTGGGTCGCCCTTTGAGGACTTCTTTAAAGACTTCATGGATCGTGGCGGGCAGGGCGGCAACAATACAGCCCCGCGTCGTAGCAATGCACTGGGATCAGGTTTTGTTATCTCTGAAGACGGCTACATCGTCACCAACAATCACGTGATTGAAGGCGCTGATGAGATCGAAATCGAATTCTTTGAAGGCTTCGTTTTACCTGCCACTTTGGTTGGTACTGACCCCAAAACTGATATCGCTGTGCTCAAAGTTGAAAGTGACAAGCCGTTGAAGTTCGTCAGTTTTGGCGACAGTAATATGGCGCGTATGGGCGATTGGGTGATGGCTATGGGCAACCCGCTTGGCCAAGGGTTCTCTATCTCTGCCGGCATCGTTTCGCAACGTGGCCGTGCCTTGCAAGGTGCTTATGACGACTACATCCAAACCGATGCAGCAATCAACCGCGGTAACTCTGGCGGTCCGTTGTTTAACATGGAAGGCGAAGTTATCGGCGTGAACACGGCTATCTTGTCCCCGAACGGTGGTTCTATCGGTATCGGCTTTTCTATGGCGTCAAATGTTGTCTCGCGCGTGACAAATCAGTTGACTGAATTCGGTGAAACCCGTCGTGGTTGGTTGGGCGTGAAAATCCAAACTGTGTCCGATGATGTCGCCGAAGCCATGGGGCTTGAAACTGCATCAGGTGCTTTGGTCACGGATGTACCAGAAGGCCCATCAAAAGACGCAGGTCTTGAGGCTGGTGATGTGATCTTGTCCTTTGACAACAAAGATGTCGAAGACGCCAATGGCTTGGTGCGCACTGTCGGCGAAACGGAAGTGGGCAAAGCTGTTCGTGTTGTGGTGTTCCGTGATGGCAAAACCAAAACGCTGATGGTGACGCTTGGTCGTCGCGAAGAGGCAGAAAATGTAGCCTTTCCTGTTGCAGGTAATGAGTCTGTTGAGCCTGAGGATACGACACTCTTTGGCCTGACAGTAATGCCGCTTAACAATGAGTTGCGTGAGCAGCTTGGCGTTGCGCGCGGCACAGATGGTCTGGCCGTGGTTGACGTTGATGAGGCCTCTGAAGCCTTTGCAAAAGGTCTGCGGTCTGGGGACGTGATTGTTGAGGCTGGCCAAGAAAAGATTGCCTCTGCGGATGACCTAAAACTACGTGCTGAAGATGCGCGTGAGGCAGGCCGCAAGACCGTTCTTTTGATGGTACGCCGTGCGGGTGAACCACGTTTCGTGGCTCTTGGTGTCTCAGAAGAATGATGTCGTAAGACAGCTTAAATATTATAAAAGGGGCGGTCTAATGACTGCCCCTTTTTACGTTTGAAACTCCGATTTATTGTTCTCACGCGGGACGCGGCATTTCCACCAGTCCAAGTTTGCGTGCGGCGGCCAATGACAGGATCTCGCTGTCCAACCCTTCGGGCTTTTGATAGGCGGCGATTGCGCGGCGCGTGGCACGGTCAAGCTTGCCATTGACTTGCCCAGAGTAAACTTCGCGCACGGCCAAGGCGCGCTGCACTGAGGCAATGAATTGCGGGGTGAGCGCATCGGCACACAGCGTTTCAAACCACAGTTCTTTGCGTTCGCGCACAATGTCTTGCCGCGTTTCAGTGCGGTAAATCGCAGGATAGGATACCGATCCATCTGCATTGATTTGCGGCGGCTGCACCAACACCTGTTCGGTTACTGTTTCAACAATCGCAGGTGTTGTATGGCGCCCGTAGCAAGCATCGGGATCAGCCCCAGGAGGGGCCGAGGTCGCATCACCTGCGCGTAGAATTTCATCCGTGGGAGCCGACATTTGGCAAGCGCTAAGGCTTACGAACAGAGTTACTGCACCACAAAATCGCAGCGCCATGCGAGATGGAAGGATCAAAGCCTGTATCATTTGCTCGGTGTCCGTTTTTGGATCATTGACATCAGCATAGCGTCAAACCAACAGCTGTGAAAGGCCTGCGCATAAAGGCACATGATGCGTGTCACTATTGCGCAAAATTGCAAGGACGTTACGCCATTATGATCATGAATAGGCGTGTAAACGCGGCAATGCACTCTTTTCTTAGTCACGCGAGCACGATAGTTTCCAACTAACTTTAGTGGACTGCAGATAGGATCTCCAATGGCGAAAATCACCTATGTTGAATTTGGCGGCACAGAACATGTCATTGACGTGCCAACTGGCCGGACGGTTATGGAAGGCGCGCGTGACAATAATGTGCCCGGTATCGACGCCGATTGCGGCGGAGCCTGCGCCTGTTCCACCTGTCATGTTTATGTGGCTCCTGAGTGGGTGGAAAAACTAACGCCTATCGACCCCATGGAAGAAGACATGCTCGATTTCGCTTTTCAGCCAGACCCAGCGCGATCACGCTTGACCTGCCAAATCAAAGTGACAGACGCTTTGGACGGTTTGGTTGTGAACCTGCCTGAAAAACAAATCTGATGCGGTTTGGGGCTGTTCTCGTTGCGGGCGCGGCCCTGTGCGCCTTTGCTGCCGATGCGCAAAGTATCGTTTCTGCCAAATACGTCACATTGACCGATGCTTACGGGCATGGGGCTGTCGCGGGCGGGGAACATGCCGAGCTTGAGGTGACCTTGTCGGACGGTAAACGTCTTGGCGTGACCTATCGCAGTGCTATTTTTGAAGACACCGCGCCGCGTTTGCATGACTTTGACAAGGATGGCTCGCCTGAGATTGTCACTGTCGTCTCAACGTTTACAGCAGGGGCGCGGGTTCAGGTGTTCACGCTTCGTGATGATGCATTGATTCCTGTCGCGGCCAATCCCCCCATCGGCACCCGCAATCGTTGGCTGGCCATCGTAGGGATTGCAGATTTTAACGGTGATGGTGTGGACGAGGTTGCTTATGTGGATCGTCCGCATTTGGCCAAGGTGCTGCGGCTTTTGTCTGTCGACATCGATGGGGCGGCAGGCACGACCTCTGAACTTGTGTCCAAAGCAGGGCTGACAAACCATCACTACCAAGCGCCTATGATCGAAGGTGGTGTGCGCAATTGCGCGGAGCAAGCGCCGGTGATTGTCACTGCCGATGCAGATTGGAAAAACATCGTCGAGACACAGTTTGTGGATGGTGCTTTGCACAGCAATACGAGTGCGCCCTACACTGGCGCAAAGAGTTTCGATCCCTTTTTGACCTGTGAGACAGGCGAATAGGGCTGAGGTCTTAGACCTTGAAGCATAAAAGCTTTTAACACATTAAACACCAAGGACACCGCACTATGACCTCACATGTTTTAACCGTCACCTGTCGGTCTACCCGCGGTGTCGTTGCGGCGATTTCAGGTAAGCTGGCGGATCTTGGCTGTAACATATCCGATTCCACGCAGTTTGATGACCCTGGTACGGGGCAGTTTTTTATGCGTGTGAGCTTTGTCTCAGAACAGGGTTTGGATGAGGCGACGCTTATGGACGGCTTTGCGCCTGTTGCAAAAGAGCTTGATATGCAATGGTCGATGCATAACGAGGCAACAAAGATGAAAGTCGTCTTGATGGTCTCGCGTTTTGGTCATTGTTTAAATGATCTTTTGTACCGCTGGCGTATCGGTGCTTTGCCGATTGATATCGTCGGCGTGATCTCGAATCACATGGACTATCAAAAGGTTGTGGTCAATCACGACATTCCGTTCCACTGCATCAAGGTCACCAAAGAAAACAAATCAGAGGCCGAAGCAGCGATCATGCAAGTGGTCAAAGACACTGGTGCCGAACTGATTGTTTTGGCGCGTTATATGCAAATTTTGTCGGATGATATGTGTCAGCAGATGTCTGGTCGCATCATCAACATCCATCATTCGTTCTTGCCGTCCTTCAAGGGCGCCAATCCTTACAAACAAGCGTTCGAGCGTGGTGTGAAACTGATCGGTGCGACGGCGCATTACGTGACGGCTGATTTGGATGAAGGCCCAATCATTGAGCAAGACACAGTACGCATCACCCATGCGCAAAGTGCGGATGATTACGTGTCTTTGGGGCGTGATGTGGAAGCGCAGGTGCTGAGCCGTGCCATCCACGCGCATATCCACCATCGGGTGTTTATCAATGGCAACAAAACGGTCGTGTTCCCAGCCTCGCCTGGAAGCTATGCCAGTGAGCGTATGGGGTGAGCGGCGGTCTCACCGCAGGTGAGATCAAAAGGTCTGGTGGACCTTTTGAAGTCGCGAACGCCCGAGCACGCTTGCGAGGGCAGGGTGCCTGTTTTGCGTCTCACCGCATGTGAGATCAAAGGGTCTGGTGGACCTTATTGAAGTCGGGAACGCCCGAACACGCTTGCGAGGGCAGGAAACTAGGCACTCAAAATAAATACAAAACAACCAAAAGGCGCGCCGTTCGAGCGCGCCTTTTGTATTTCCAAGAACCCACCAGTGGCTTTGCCGCTTGTGTCATTCATGTATTTCGGGTTTCACCCTTTGGTTCTTGATCCCTTTATCGTGGATTAACCTTAAGAAATGGTAAACGCGATCAAGAGGTTAAGAAACCCAAGACAATTGCAGGTATTATTTTGACCAAAGAAAAACGCCGCTCCAAGATGGGCGGCGTTTTCAACTTCTCGTGGGGGGCCGATTAAAGCGCGCGCCAGCCAATGTCTGAGCGGTTGAACCCTTCGGGCCAATCAATGCCATCGATCATCGCGTAAGCCGCATCACGCGCCTCTTGCAGTGATGGCCCACGCGCTGTCACGTTTAACACTCGCCCGCCAGAGGCGACAATTGCACCCTCTTTGGACGCAGTGCCCGCATGAAACACCATGCGATTGCTGTCGGCAGGCAAGGTGCTCAGGCCTTTGATCTCAGTGCCTTTTTTGTACGCTGCCGGATAGCCATCTGCGGCCATCACAACCGTCAATGCGTGATCATCGGCCCAATTGGCTTGAGCTGCATCAAGAGTGCCCTCAGCTGTGGCAATCAACAGATCAAGCGCTTGTGCGCCCAGACGCATCATCAACACCTGACATTCAGGGTCACCAAAACGACAATTGTATTCCACAAGGCGCGGTTGGCCATCTTTGATCATAAAGCCCGCATATAGCACCCCTTGATAAGGCATGCCGCGCTTGGCCATTTCGGCTACAGTCGGCTTGACGATTTCATCCATGGCTTTTTGGATCACGCTGTCGGTCATCACTGGCGCAGGGGAATACGCACCCATGCCGCCTGTGTTCGGCCCTGTGTCACCATCGCCAACGCGTTTGTGATCTTGCGCAGTCCCTACGGGCAAAACGTTGGTCCCGTCACACAAGATAAACCAAGACGCTTCTTCGCCGTCCATGAACTCCTCAACCACGACTTCCGCGCCAGCGGCACCAAATTCACCGCCGAACATGTCGTCCACGGCGTCCAATGCCTCTTGCAGCTCCATCGCCACAATCACACCTTTGCCAGCGGCCAGACCATCGGCTTTCACCACAATCGGCGCGCCTTGGGCACGGATATAGGTTTTGGCGGCCTCGGCATCGGTAAAATGTGCGTAGCCTGCAGTTGGTGCGCCAGACGCATCACATATTTCTTTGGTAAAGCTTTTAGAGGCCTCAAGCTGAGCTGCCGCTTGTGAGGGGCCAAATGTCAAAACATTAGCAGAACGCAACACGTCAGCCACGCCCGCGGCCAAAGGCGCTTCTGGTCCGATGATCACAAACTCGATGGCGTTTTCTTCGACAAAACTAAGCACCGCATCGCCATCGTTAATGTCAAAATGCGCGCATTCTGCAATTGCGGCGATGCCTGCGTTGCCAGGGGCCACGATCAGCTTGTCGCATTTGGGGTTTTGCAGCACCGCCCATGCAAGCGCATGTTCACGTCCACCAGATCCGAGAATGAGAATGTTCATCGCGCCAATTCCTATGCTTCACCTTTTGTTGTTGGCGTTCTAAAGTCTGACCCAAGCTGACACAAGTCTAACTCGTTGACCAAATAAGGCGTGCGCCCCCTATGTCCGATCTTTTCGAAGACGAAGCCCCAAAAGGCACCTCAAATGCTCCTGAATTCACGGTGTCTGAGCTTTCGGGCGCTGTGAAAAAGATGATCGAGGGGGAATTTGGATTCGTGCGGGTCCGTGCCGAAGTCGGCCGTGTGTCGATGCCGCGCTCTGGGCATATGTATTTTGACCTTAAAGACGACAAAGCTGTGATCAACGCTGTGTCTTGGAAAGGCCAAGTCGCCAAAATGGACGTGCGCCCCGAAGAGGGGATGGAGGTCATCGCCACAGGTCGAATGACGACATTTCCCGGCGGATCGCGTTATCAGTTGATCGTCGATAGTATCGAGCCCGCAGGGGCTGGCGCTTTGATGGCGATGCTGGAAAAGCGTAAAAAAGCATTGGCCGCAGAAGGGCTGTTTGATGCGGGGCGCAAGCAACCTATCCCTTATTTGCCCGAAGTGGTGGGGGTTGTGACATCGCCGTCTGGGGCGGTGATCCGCGATATTTTACACCGCTTGCGTGACCGGTTTCCACGCCATGTTTTGATCTGGCCTGTGGCCGTGCAAGGGCAAAACAGTGCGCGCGAAGTGGCCAATGCGATTGAACAGTTTAATGCCATGCCTGTGGACGGTGTGATTCCGCGCCCTGATTTGTTGATTGTGGCGCGGGGCGGTGGCTCTGTCGAAGACCTTTGGGGGTTTAACGAGGAAATCGTCGTGCGTGCCGCTGCGGCTTCACATATTCCGCTGATTTCTGCTGTGGGACACGAGACGGACACCACTTTGATCGATTTCGCCTCAGACATGCGCGCGCCCACGCCGACCGCTGCGGCTGAAATAGCCGTGCCGGTGCGCCGCGAATTATGGGTTTTGATCCAAGAGCAAAAGGGCCGCATGGCGCGGGGGCTTAATCAAAGTTTGCAACGCCGCAAGCAACGCTTGTCGGATTTGGCACGGATCATGCCTGCCAAAGACCGCCTGTTGGACGTGCCGCGTCAACGCGTTGATCAGGCCGATGCGCGGTTGGGGCGGGCCTTGGTCTTGAGCGTCAGCAAGCAGCGCAATCGTTTGACCTCGACCTCTGCGGGGCTGCGATTGGGAGTGCTGAAAACCAAAGTGGACCGTGGTCGTGAGCGGTTGAACGCATCGGCACGCAGCCTTGATCCCGCGCGTTTGGCCGAACTTACGCAGCGCAAGCGTGATCGTTTTGATCAAGTCTCTGCACGTCTTGTTCTTGCCGCGCGCGCACAAGAACAACAACGCCGTCAAAGACTTGAGCGCCTTGAGGCCATGCGCCAAGCTATGGGATATGAGGAAACGCTCAAACGTGGATATGCTGTGATCCGAGATGTGTCTGGTGGCTTGGTGACCTCTGTGACCGATGCGGCTAAAATGCACGAGGTTCAGTTTTCCGATGGACGTGCGCAGTTGACTGGCGTGGTCTCGGCCTCTGCAGTCACTGCATCTACGGTTCCGACAGAGAAACCTAAGCCTAAGCCCAAAAAACAAAAGCCCCCAGCCCCAGATCAGGGATCTTTGTTTTAGAAACAGTGTCTTATAAATCGTGATCTGGGCTTAAACGCCCAAACCCGGTGCCATGCAGGCCAAAGGACCGTCGGTTGCCCAAGCCTCATACAATTCTGTGCTGCTGTCGCCGTTGAAAACAGCTGTGAGCTTGTCGTCTTCAAGATAAAAACTCCAACACTGCGGCGCTGCGCCATCTTGGTAAACAAAGCAAATGTTGTCTTCTTTTTCATACCAAACACCTTCCATACAGGTGTCTTCGTCAAAGGCCCAGCGAACGCGGTTGTTTGGCAGGTATTGTTCGGCCCCATAAGGTTCGCCGTTTTCTGCAAATGTCAGCGTTTTGCCTGTGGCATAAGCGTCAAATTCAGCGCCGGACAAAGGTTCGGCGGTGGCGGCGGCTGTGGCTGTGATCAGAGTTACAGCGAGTGGGAGAAGGACATGTTTAATCATTTGCTAACTTTGCCATTAGAAACATCGTCAGGCCAGTCACTTTGTTGGTAATTGGTTAACTTATTCGTGTCGTATCAACCTCGCGTTGCGCCATGATCCGGTCCACACGGCGGTCCATCACGTGGCGCCAAGCACTTGGGATTAAAGCGAGGGTTGCCATCGCTGGCAGGGGGCGTGGCCACATTGGCATATCGGGGGTAACCTCAAGCGCCACATAGGGCGTCATAGGATGTGCGTGATGATCGGAATGACGCGGTGCATTCAGCATCAAAAAAGAGCTGAACCAATGCGGGCTGTTCCACGAATGCGCTGGCCCAACAGGTTCGAACCCGCCACTTGGCAAGGCATTGCGGCGCAGCCCGTAGTGTTGCACATAATCAGACAGCATCAACTGGCTTGAGGCATAGAAGGACAGAGCTATGTATATGATAAGTCCTGAAAACCCGCCGATTAATGCGGCCAAGATTAAGCAGAACAACGCACCGCCAAGGTATAACGCATAGGGGTGAACGCCTCCTTTGTTTGCTTGTGACCGCATGGTGCTTTCTGCCAACAACCCTGCCTTAAATGAGCCGATCCAAGCGCGGGGTAAAAAGCGGTAAAAGCTCATGCCTTTGGGGGCAGAATTTGGGTCCATATCAGTCGCCACAAATCGGTGATGCACTTTCGGATGTGCGGAAGCGTGATGTCCGAACAGGATCGAAATATAGACCCAAGTCCCCAAACGACGGTAAAGCGGCCCTGTGCGATGTACCAGCTCGTGAGCGTTGGAATTGGAAACCTGCCCAAAAAACAAACCCGTTGCGAGAAATACAGAAAATTTTTCCCAATTGCCTAGGGCGCCATGTGACAAAGCATAAATGACCAAAGGCAAAAGCAAAAAATGCGCGATAGCCAAGATCGCAGATAAGGTATTTGCTGCGGGAAATTCGGTTTCAGGGTCTGATGGCGAACGTATAAAACGCACCAGCATATCAAGCCCATATGACAATATTGTCATATAAATCAGTGACGTAATGGTCCAAATGCCCCCAAATGTTGCGCCGAGCGCCAACAAAAAAACGGGAAGGCATGTCGCGGCGGCAAAGAACCTTACCATATGTCCGCTGGTCTTAGGGGCTGAGTGTTGCATCGTATATCCTTGATGTTATCAGTCTTTTACACGCCAAAAGTTATGAAATCACTTGGTATTTCGACGCATCACCGTTGGCTTGCTCTTCCATCCAAAGGGATTCGGCATTAAGTCTGCAAAATCTGGAAAGGTGGGTGTCCATGTCTCTGTTTGGAAAGCTCAAAAATCGTCTTTTGAAAACTTCGTCCAAGTTGGACGAGGGATTAGAGGCGATTGTCAAAGACGCAACGCAAGAAACCGCCCCTGTTTCACCGCAGGACGAGGCGATTTTGCCTGCCGTCGATACCTCTGATGAGGCAACGCCAGATATTGCAAATCCGAAAAGTGACGAGACTGAACCGGTTGCGGATCAGACGCCTGAGCCAGCTCCACTTGAAACAGTGACCCCCATCACAATCGCGCCCGTTGTTGAGGATGCTGCGCCGAGCAAACCTGGCCTTTTGGGGCGGATGCTTGGGCGCAAAGTTAACCCTGCAGCCGCGCGTCGCGTGCTTGACGATGAGATGCTCGAAGAGCTTGAAGAATTGCTGATCACCACGGATATGGGGGTGGAGACATCGATGCGTGTCACAGCAGCGATGGCCGAAGGGCGGTTTGGTAAAAAACTGTCTGCACAAGAGATCAAAGACCTGATGGCGCGCGAAATTGCGCGGATCATGGAACCTGTCGCCAAACCTTTGCCAATTTACCAAAAGACCCCACAAGTGGTTTTGGTTGTTGGTGTCAACGGCTCGGGTAAAACCACGACCATCGGCAAGCTGGCTTCGCAGTTTCGTGCGGCTGGAAAATCGGTTGTGATCGCGGCGGGTGATACGTTTAGGGCAGCGGCTGTCGAGCAATTACAAGTTTGGGGAGAGCGCGCGGGTGTGCCTGTTTTGACGGCCCCAGAAGGGTCCGATCCTGCTTCGCTTGCTTTTGATGCCATGACCGAGGCGCAAAAAATCGGCGCAGATTTGTTGATGATTGACACGGCTGGTCGCCTACAAAATCGTGCGGATTTGATGGAAGAATTGTCAAAAATCGTCCGCGTCATTCAGAAAAAAGACCCAAGCGCGCCACATAACACATTGTTGGTGCTTGATGCTACCACGGGGCAAAATGCGCTCAACCAAGTTGAGGTGTTTCAAAAGCTTGCCGATGTCACTGGTTTGGTGATGACCAAGCTGGACGGCACAGCCAAAGGCGGTGTTTTGGTCAGCTTGGCCGATAAATTTGGTCTGCCGATCCATGCGATTGGTGTGGGCGAACAGATCGATGATCTCGCGCCTTTTGATCCCGAAGATTTTGCCGCAGCCTTGATGGGCTTGGAGGAATGATGCTCGAGATTCGTAAAGCCATAGGCCCCGACAATTGGGTGTCCGAGGGCGATGTCGTGGAACGCCGCGAAGCCATGCAAGATTTGTTTTACGACCATGCGCTGTGCCCATCCCAAACCGAAGAAGACTGGCCTGATGATCGTCAGCTTTTTTCTGAAATGGTTGTTTTGGATGGCTCCCGTGTTGTCGGCACGGCGATGTTGGTGTTGGACCCCGAGCGCGAAGACATTCAACTGCGGGTGTTTGGCGTCGGGCTTTTGCCGGATTATCGCACGAATTTTATCATCACGGCGCTCGAAGAACAGTTGATCACAGACAGTTATCTGGATGACAGCATACCCTTTATCGAAGGCGCGGATGGACGATTGATCACCAATCCTGCCGCTGATTTTGAAGGCTTACCGCAGCGTCCCCGACGCCTTGCCGCGTAACGCGCGTCGCTGATGGGCCATTGGATCACGTCATTAGAGGGCACCGAGCTTGGGCATCAACTGGCGCTGATCTTGGCGATTTCTGCTGCCATTTTACATGCGTTTTTTGGTGCCTTGCAAAAAGGTCGTCACGATCCGTGGTTGTCACGCGGGGCGATGGATTTTTGTTATGGTCTGATCGCAGCGCCTTTTGCGCTTTTTGTCGTGCCTTGGCCGGAGCCGCATATGTGGCTGATTTTTGCAGGCATGTTTGTCATCCACACCGGTTATAAAATCGCCCAAGGCTACACCTATTCAAAGGGAGCCTATACGGTCGTCTATCCGGTGGTGCGTGGCACGGGGCCTTTGTTCACCGTGATTGGCGCTGGCTTTGTATTTGGTGAACATTTCTCTGTTCAGCAATGGATCGGCGTGGGGGTGTTGATCTCAGGTATCTTTGGTTTGGCCGTGTATAATCTGCGCACGATCACCGTTGGGCGTGACACGATGGTGCCCGCTTTGATGCTGGCCATTTTGACGGGCGGTTTTGTGGCGCTCTACACCACATATGACGCTTACGGCATTCGCGCGACTGCGGATCCGTTTACGTTTCTGGCGTGGTTTTTCTTTCTTGACGGATTTGTGATGCCACTCATTGCGGCTGTCCGCTATCGTCGCATGACAGATCGGCCTGATCTTTTGCCTTTGATGAAACGAGGGCTTTTGGGCGGTGTTATCGCTTATTTTTCCTTTGGTTTCATCATGTTGGCGACACGTTTGGACAATGTCGGCGAAGCGGCAGTCTTGCGGGAAACCTCCACCGTCTTTGCGGCCTTGATCGGCTGGTTGGTGTTGAAAGAAAAAGTTGGACCACGGCGTTTGGCGCTCATGGCTTTGATCGCTCTTGGTGCTGTGATAGTGGAAATGGGCGGATAACGTGAAGGACGCAGCATGACGGAAAAGAATGTGAAACCTTGGGTCAAAACAGCCCTTGAAATGGGGCCTGTGCTGGCCTTTTTCGTTGGGTTTATTGTGCTCAAAGATCGCGAGTTTGTCGTGGCAGGCGAGACCTACACAGGCTTCATCGCGATGACCGCATTGTTTGTACCGCTTTTGATGTTGTCCACATTTGTGCTGTGGCGTTTGACGGGTAAACTGTCGGCGATGCAAATCATGACACTGGTGCTTGTGACGGTCTTTGGCGGCTTGACGATTTTCCTGAATGACGAACGGTTTTTCAAAATGAAACCAACGATGATTTATGCGCTGTTCGCAGGTATCCTCGGGTTTGGTTTGCTGCGTGGGCAAAGCTATTTGCGTGTGGTGATGGGGGAAATGATGCCCATGGATCACACGGGCTGGATGAAGCTGACCCTGCGGATCACGCTGTTGTTTCTGGCGTTGGCCGTGGCGAATGAATTGATCTGGCGCAATCTGTCGACAGAGACGTGGGTCCAGTTCAAAACCTTTGGCTTGCCCATCGTGATGTTCGGGTTTTTCATGACCCAATCAGGCCTTTTGTCGCGTCACACCATTGAAGCGGATGGCATTGATCCCGATGATAAAGACGCGTCATAAACGCCGCCTTTTAAGTTATTTCAAACGACAAGCGCACAGAAATTCATTTCTGTGCGCTTTTGCGTGAGGGATGCTCTGAGCGGCTAAGGCTTTTTGTTGAACATGTTTTTCAACGCGTCTTTATCTTTCGTCGCATCTTTGCGTTTCTCAGCGCCCAAAGCGCGGCCTCTGATAACGCCTGGACGTGCAGCCATGGTGTCAAGCCAACGGGCCATATGCGGTTTGTCATCCAGCGTTTGCTGCTGGCCTTCCCACAAGCTGGCCCAACCCCAAATCGACATATCCGCGATGGAATAGAAATCACCAGCGACATATTCTGATTTAGCCAATTGGCGATCTAACACACCATAAAGCCGTGCGGTTTCATTGCGATAGCGGTCTTTAGCATAAGGCAGATCGTTGGGGGGATCCATCGCGGGGGCGTATTTCAAAAAGTGATGCGCCTGTCCTGCCATCGGGCCAAGTCCGCCCATTTGCCACATCAACCATTGATCCACTGCGATGCGGTCACGTTGCGTCGGGCCACAGAACTGGCCTGTTTTACGGGCCAGATATTGCAAGATCGCACCACTTTCAAAGATCGAAATCGGCGCGCCATCGGGGCCATCAGGATCGACGATGGCGGGCATACGATTGTTGGGGGCAATTTCCAAAAACTCCGGCGCAAACTGATCCCCTGCGCCGATATTGATGTAATGGGTGTTGTAGGGCAGGCCCAGCTCTTCGAGCATGATGGACACCTTCCAACCATTCGGCGTTGGCCAAAAATAAAGATCGATGGGATTGGACATAATGACTCCTTTTGGAGTTAGAATGTCGCCTTTTTGATGAATGGCAAGGAAATATGCGTATTCGGCCATGCAATAAGTCGTGACCACCGTGGGGTGCATTCTTGGGATAGTTGTGATCTCAATAGCCCTGCGGGTAGTAAATCCGGCGTGCGGATCAAAGCGGTGTAAAATGCAAACACACCGGGGCGCACATAGGCTGACCAATGGCAAATACGGCGATTGGGGGCGGCAATTTTAAACCCAAACCCGTGCAGCTTATTCAAGGTTTTTTCGTCATCTATCTGCACATCAATCCAATTGTGCGCAGCGCCATCAAGCCCCATGCCCAAAGCTGTATCAGATTTTTCTGCGCCCCCAATAAGCCGCTCCAGCAAGGCATCATAAAGGTCATTTTCGCGCGAGGTGATGTTGATGATATCAGCCGTTTGACCCGCAGGGCTGGCCAATGCCTGTATCGCATGGCTGCGAAAATCGGCGGCGGCGAGCAAAATAGCCCGCCGGATCATCCCTGCCTTTGCGCAAGCCAAAGCGCGCAATGCCACGCGTGCGCCAAGCGAATGCCCAACCAAATGGACGGGGCGATCCATCATGTCGATCAATTTGGCCGTTGCATTCCCAGCCAGACGCGCGGTCGAATATGCCTGCCAAATACTGCCCGTCGCGGCCCAGCCTAAAGCGATACACAGCCCTTCGTTTTCCATCCCACGCCCAAATCCCAGATGCCGCGGCCAACTCATGGCTTTCCAGCACGGTTTTGACGGATTGAGCGACAGAATATGTTGGTGAGGAGACTGCGTTTTATCCAATGGCGAAAATTTATATCCGTGGATGCAAATCACAATCGGCGCGTCTTTGGGCAAGGCTTTCAGCGCGGTTTGCAGCGCGCTATGTGCAGATCCGCCCCCATCCAATTCGGGGGTTCCATCGACCAAATTGAGGCTCAGCAAAGGCATAGGCGCGCTCCTTGAGTGGCCATCCAAGCGGCAAGTTCTGGAAAAAGGCGTCCAGAGGCAAAACCGCTGGGGCGTGTCGTCTGTCTATTTGAGAATGGATCGAGGATGCATCAAATCCGTGAAGGTTTCATTACATCGGCGTTACGCATTGAAACTTTTACGCATTTACCGGGAATGCATAGCCGCCAACCCCCAAAGTTTCCGTGTCATATATTGACAGGGCCGCCGCCTCTGGGTACCAAAACCTCAAGCACGTGGCGATTTGTTCACCGGATTGCGGGCCACGTTGGTGCAGTTGTTAAAACGTACCTTTAAACACACCGCTAAAGAGGTCAGGACGAGACGCTTATGCGACCCCCGCTCTTGATCACGCTGGTACCCCAGTGGGTCACTACGGGGGTTTTTTTGAATGCGAAGGAGCCTAAAATGGCGAAATCAGATTGGAAAATGCGCACGAAACTGGTGCACGATGGCACCCGTCGGTCGCAGTATGGCGAAGTGTCCGAGGCGATGTTTTTGACCCAAGGGTTTGTCTACGACACGGCTGAAGCTGCTGAGCAGCGTTTCATCGAAGTTGGATCAGACGAATTCATTTACGCGCGCTACGGCAACCCAACCACGCGGATGTTCGAAGATCGCATGGCGTCTATTTTGGGATTCGAGGATGCCTTTGCCTGTGCCTCTGGCATGGCGGCTGTAAACGGTGCATTGATGGCGTTGCTCAAGGCTGGCGATCATGTTGTGTCCTCAAGGGCATTGTTCGGCTCATGTTTGTACATTCTCGAAGACGTGCTGGCGCGGTTCGGTGTTGAGATCACATTGGTAGACGGTACCGACGCAGCCGCATGGGACGCCGCCATTCGCGATGATACAAAACTGGTGTTCTTGGAAAGCATTTCCAACCCGACCTTAGAAGTGATCGACCTGAAACATGTTTGTGATCTGGCCCATGCCAAAGGCGCTTTGGTTGTGGTCGACGATGCTATGGCGACACCGATTTTTTCCTATGCACAAAACTGTGGTGCGGATGTTGCGGTTGTGTCCACCACAAAGCATGTGGACGGGCAGGGGCGCGTTTTGGGCGGTATTATTGCCGCCTCACGTGATCTGATCCGTGGTCCGATTGAGGCCTACCTCAAACACTCCGGCGGCGCGATGAGTCCGTTTCATGCTTGGGTGCAACTCAAATCTTTGGAAACGCTTGATCTGCGTGTGCGTCAACAATCAAGCACCGCAATGGCGATTGCAGAAGCCCTTGATGGGCATCCAAAATTGAATGCCGTGCGGTTTCCAACGCATCCTGCGCATCCACAATATGAGCTAGCAAAGTCCCAAGGCGAAAGTGCGGGCACTGTTTTGGCGATTGACGTCAAAGGCGGCAAAGACGCCTGTTTCAAGTTTTTGAACGCGCTGGAGATTTTCACAATTTCCAATAACTTTGCCGACGCTAAATCCATCACCACGCACCCTGCAACCACCACACATGCGCGTTTGCCGGACGAGCAAAAAGCCACCTTGGGTATTTCACCTGGTTTGGTGCGCGTGTCTGCGGGGCTAGAAGATGCAGATGATTTGATTGCGGATCTGTTGGCCGCTTTGGATCAAATCTAGTTTGACTTGGCGCGCGGTGCCTTCTGCGCGCCAAAAATGACCTAAATGCATCGCGGGCGCGTACCCTTTGTATATTGGCGCAAAAGGCTTATATCAAACGGGTCTCTGAGGGGAAAAGCTCATGAATATTCGTGAAAGCCATATGGATAAAGACGCCAAACGCGCGGCTGCTGAGGCGGCACTTGAGGCATTGCGCGATTGGGCGCGGTCCTCGACGCCCACAGAAGTGGCCGAGCTTGACCCCGCGATTGCGAGGCTTTTGCCTGAAGCGCAAGATTTGGCCAATTACCCTGCGTTGCGCCGTGCTTATCCAGAAGATTTTTCTGTTGATGAAGCCTACCGTGACACCTTGCCGGATTTGCAAAACGGCCCTGAAAGCCTGATCAAGGGCGCCAAACAACATATTCAACATGTGGGCATTTCTAATTTTCGTCTGCCGATTAGATTTCACACCCGTGAAGGCGGCGACTTGACGCTTGAGACATCGGTGACGGGCACGGTATCGCTTGAGGCCGAGAAAAAAGGTATCAATATGTCGCGGATCATGCGGTCCTATTACAAACATGCCGAACGGACGTTTTCGTTTGATGTGATTGAGGCCGCGCTGGATGATTATATCTCTGATCTTGACAGCTTTGATGCGCGCATTCAAATGCGGTTTTCTTTCCCGATGAAAGTGCCATCTCTGCGCTCTGGCCTTGAGGGATATCAATATTACGATATCGCACTGGAGCTGGTGGAACGTGCAGGCGTGCGTAGCAAAATCATGCATTTGGACTATGTTTATAGCTCTACTTGCCCTTGCTCGCTTGAACTTTCCGAACATGCGCGCGCCACGCGTCAGCAATTGGCGACGCCGCATTCGCAACGTTCTGTGGCGCGGATTTCGGTTGAGGTTTTGCCAAACCAGACCTGTTTATGGTTCGAGGACTTGATCGATCTGTGCCGCTCTGCTGTGGCAACAGAAACTCAAGTCATGGTGAAACGCGAAGATGAACAAGCCTTTGCCGAACTGAATGCGGCCAATCCGATCTTTGTCGAAGATGCGGCGCGATTGTTTTGCGAGGCCTTGCAGGGCGAGGGGCGCATCGGTGATTTTCGCGTGGTGGCGTCGCATCAAGAAAGCCTGCATTCGCACGATGCTGTATCCGTGCTGACCGAAGGCGAGACCTTTGCTGCCGCCAGCCTTGACCCCAAACTGTTCAGCACACTGTTCCATGTTGGATAAGTGATCTGCAGCTGGGGTCGCAACCTATCCAAAACCTTTTGAATTTACGAGTTGCCCACACCTTCATATGGCCCAATGCCTAGACGGTGCTGAATGTGGATGTGATCATCCTGTTGCCCTGTGTGCGGCGTAGCGTTGCAACAGTTTCAAGCAATGAGATGGTTGTGCGGGGGCACATGGGCATCTTTTCCACTCGTGGCTTGACTTGGCCGCGATCAAAAGCCAAGCCTTGCCGAATGAACGATCTTAGACCTGTCGGATATGTTATTGGCCTGCTTGTGGCTGCCTTGGGCTTGACCATGTTCATTCCTATGGGCGTTGACCTGTGGGCTGGTAGTGGCGACTGGGCCGTGTTTTTTGCATCAGGGGTGATCACCTTTGTTGGCGGAGGCTCTATTGCGCTGGCCTGTTCCAATGGCGTATCGGACCGCCTGTCTATTCAACAGATTTTCTTATTAACAACAGCCATATGGATTGCATTGCCGATGTTTGGCGGCTTGCCGTTCATGTTGGGCGTGACCGAAGCCTCGCTGACAGATGCATTTTTTGAAGCCATGTCTGGCGTGACAACGACAGGGGCCACGGTCTTTTCGGGTTTGGATGAATTGCCACCTGGGATATTGTTGTGGCGGTCTATGCTGCAATGGTTTGGCGGCGTCGGTATCATTGTTGTCGCTATGGTATTCTTGCCTGAACTGCGTGTGGGGGGGATGCAGATTTTTAGGACCGAAGCCTTTGATACGGATGGAAAAGTCCTGCCACGCGCCGCACAAATCGCCAATCGCATTTCAAGTATCTACGTCGTTCTGACGCTGCTGTGTTACCTGTGTTATATCATCGTGGGTATGCCTGCGTTTGACGCGTTGAATCATGCGTTGACCACGATGTCGACTGGCGGGTTTTCGACCCATGATGCCTCATTCGGCGCGTTTCAAGGCCCCGCTGAATATGTGGCTGCGGTGTTCATGATTCTCGCGTCCTTGCCGTTTGTGCGTTACGTGCAGCTCTTACAAGGCACAGCCAAGCCGCTGTGGCGCGACAGTCAAATTCATGCTTATCTTGGTGTGATCTTTACCTTTGTCGGGGTTTTCACCGCCTATAGACTGATCGCCAACGGGGATCATTTGGAACATTCTGTGCGCGAAGGTCTGTTCAACGTGGTCTCGATCATTTCGGGCACGGGGTATGCTTCGGTTGATTATCAGCTTTGGGGCGCATTCCCGTCTGTGGGGTTCTTTTTCATCGGGTTGATTGGGGGCTGTGCGGGATCGACAGCTTGCTCTGTCAAAATCTTTCGTTACCAGCTTTTGATCGCCTCTGTGCGGGCGCAAATCCGCAAGATTCACTCACCACATGGCATTTTTTCCCCGCGATATCAGGGACGGCCGATATCGGAAGATGTGCTTTCGTCTGTCATGGCCTTTTTTAGCCTGTTTATTGTGTCACTTGGGATAACGGCTGTTGCACTCGCCGCGACAGGGCTTGATTTCGTGACGGCTATATCTGGCGCGGCAACGGCTTTGGCCTGTATCGGTCCGGGGCTGGGCGATATTATCGGTCCTGCGGGCAATTATGCGACGCTCAACGATCCCGCGAAATGGATATTGGCGATTGCGATGTTGGTGGGGCGTCTTGAGGTTATGTCGGTCTTCGCACTGTTCACCATTCGGTTTTGGCGCACTTAAGATATATGTCGCTGATCTATGGCGACCACCTATCAAAGGTTTCATAAAAAAGCCCCGCAAGACGATTGTCTGCGGGGCTTTTTTTAAGGCTGATTGAATGCGCTTCGATCTGCGGTCAGTTCCAGCAGCTCACCAAAGCGGTGATATCACGGCCAGTAGACACCAATTGCGCATCTGACATATCGCTGGTGTTTTCCGACGCGGTCATTGTTACGCCATTACCTGACAAAAACACCGCGATCTTTTCCATATCATGAGCAAAAGCAACATCATCTGGCAGAGCGCGGCCTGTGTCTGGTGTCGGAGCAAGCATGCCAACCACACCGCCGGTTGTCGCCAACACTGGCCCGCCGATTTCCCCTGGCAAAGCTGTCAAAGACAAGCGCAACACATCGGTTTCGCCCGCCAGTCCCACATGTTCTTGCATAATACCGTAGTTCAAAGAGGCCGCCCCTAGACGCCCGCCATAAGCATATCCTGAAACAGAAATTTCGGACTGCAGGCGCGGCAAGCGCATGTCGAAACCTGCATGGGTCGGCGGCGCAAGCGCATCATCCGGTGACAGCAGGGCCATACCGTTTTCATTTGCCACAACTTTGGCAGAATAGATGTCATCCAAGGTAATATTGGTGCATTGTTCGACAACTGAAGAAGATGTCAGAACATGCCCTTGGCCATCAACGTAAAACCCGGACCCTACCTTGTCGGGGCGACGAATCTCTAAGCCCGCCAATAGATTGATGTCTTGTGCTGCACCATCGCCATAGGCATCAGGTAGCACGGCGTCTGTGGCAGACCAATTGCGCATCGCGTCCAGTGCCATATCGCGGCGCTGGTCGTCCCCATTGGGCCAAATCAGCATAAAGCCTTTGACGTGACCCGATTGCAGGCGTGCTTCTGTGGTTGAGCTCAAGGTGTTGTCAGTGCCTGTCAGGGTAAAGCTTGAGGCTTTGCGTGATCTTGGGCCTTCCAAGGGGACGATATCCAGTGTCTGCATGATCTCATACAGGCCTGCCAGTGTGGCCTCGTCACCGGATTGCGAAATCAACAGAACTTCAACACCGCTGTCGTCTTTTGATTTGTACTTGGCAAACGGCGGCGCGTAGGCATCAAATTCGACCAAGCCCAATGGCAAGTCGATCATAAGCCCCGCAACCTCATCGTTCACAGGTGTAAGGCCGAGGCTTTGAACGAAGGCGCGATAGGTGCCGACAACCTCTGCACGCTGCGCTGTGGTCAAAACGCCAGTGGATTGATAGCCTTTGGACTCTTGCCATGCGGACATCGATCCGCGCGTGCCGCGCCCGAATGATCCGTCGATGGTGGATTTGTAAAAGCCAGCAAATTTCAATGCGACTTGCAATTCTTCGCGGCCAGCGCGATCCAATGTGCTTTCGGACCGACGGGCTTCAGCCACTGTTTCTTCGCGTGCGGGGGCGATGGTCACAGCCTCGGGGGAGGCTGAGGCTTGCGCTGGTGCCGTGGCGACTGGGGCCTCGACAGGGGCGGCAGGCGTTAACGCTGCCGCGCCGCCAACCGGCCAAAAGGGTTGGCGAAAGTTTGAGCCATCCACGATGAAACTGTCGCTTGGGATGAGGCCTTGGGCACGCAAAGAGCGACGGGCCGCTTCCGCATCCCCATCATCTGCATAAGGTCCAAGTGCAATGGCGTGCCAACGTCCCGCCAGTTTAAAACCCACGACGTTTGGCAATGTACCTGAATAAGTTCGAGCGGATTGTGTGGCTGTGGTCAAAGAGGGCTGTGCCTCGATTTGGACCCAAGCGTCGGCGAGTGCTGTGCCTGAATAAAGCGAGGCAACAAGCCCCATTTGGAGAGCAACAAAATAACGTGTCATATAAAACCCTGCGTCCTGTGTGAGCATTCCGCTCTTTTTCTTCGGGTAGGACAAGAAAGCAGACCGTCCTTAAGGTCAATATGTTGATACGCGTTTTTGATGGTTTTCCGTGAGATGCGTGTAAATGACGGGTCGGATGGCCACTCTTGGCGAAACTATCTTAGCAAAGCGCCGCAAAGAGGCGGTGCAGAGGTGGCTTTCGATTGACGCCCCCGCGTGGCTTGCCTATTTAAAACCCGCATTCCAGATCATCGGCGCGCGTCCCTTTGGCGCTGGCCTGACATAAGATTGGCAAGGGAACCCCATGTCGCAGACAGTTGATAAACCGCGCTCCTTTCAGGAGATCATCCTTAGACTTCAGGCTTATTGGGCCACAAAAGGCTGCGCTGTTTTGCAGCCCTACGATATGGAAGTGGGCGCGGGGACGTTTCACCCTGCGACGACCCTGCGTTCGCTTGGCACAAACCCTTGGGCCGCCGCTTACGTGCAGCCTTCGCGTCGCCCGACAGATGGCCGTTACGGTGAAAACCCCAATCGCTTGCAGCATTATTACCAATACCAAGTGGTGATCAAACCCAGCCCCAAAGACCTGCAAGAGCTTTACCTAGGCTCACTTAAAGCCATCGGTATCGATGCCGAGCTGCACGACATCCGTTTTGTCGAGGACGATTGGGAATCGCCAACACTTGGCGCATGGGGGCTTGGCTGGGAAGTTTGGTGCGACGGTATGGAAGTGTCGCAGTTCACCTATTTCCAACAGGTCGGCGGGCATGATTGCACGCCTGTCTCTGGCGAATTGACTTACGGGCTTGAGCGCTTGGCGATGTATATCCTCAGCGTGGATCATGTGATGGATATGCCATTCAATGACCCGTCCTCGCCCACACCGCTGACCTATGGCGATGTGTTCAAACAGACCGAGGAAGAATACGCCCGTCACAACTTTGATGCGGCCAATACTGACAAGCTTCTCAAAAACTTTGAAGAGGCCGAGGCCGAATGTCACGCTTTGCTGTCCGTGCCTGCGGATGATCCCAAAACTGGCAAGCGCATCATCATGGCGCACCCCGCTTATGACCAATGCATCAAGGCCTCACATATCTTTAACCTTTTGGATGCGCGCGGCGTGATTTCTGTCACCGAACGCCAAGCCTATATCGGCCGCGTGCGCACGCTCGCTAAAGCCTGTGCTGATGCGTTTGTGCAGACCAAAGCTGGGGGCTATATGCCCGAGGCCGCCGAATGAAGGGCTCCATCGTGTCAGGGGGGATCTTAGCAACAGCCGCGATATTTGGCGGGTTTTTATACTACAGCCAAGTCTATGCTTACTACGATCCGATCGAAGTCAGCTCGCCTGCCGCTGTGGTGTCTGCGACCACATTCGATGGCGTGTCTGAGGACATTTTGGCCGAAGATTTCGAAGGCATTGATGCCGACACTTCGCCGATCAAATACCGTTCTTGTTTCAAAACACCCTTGTCGCAGGCGATGATGACCGAAACATTTCAACCCCATGCCGCCCCCACACCTTTGACCGCGCCCAGCTGGTTTGGCTGTTTCGACGCCAAAACGCTTGAGGCCGATCTGGAAAGTGGTGCTGCTATGGCCTTTATGGGCACCGAAAACATCGTTTACGGCATCGACCGCGTTTTGGCCGTTTATGCCGATGGTCGCGCGTTCGCGTGGCATCAAATCAATACGTGTGGCGCGACCGTCTTTGACGGTGAACCCGCACCCGAAGGCTGTCCACCAGCCCCAGCCGCAAACGCTGGTCAGTAAGCCTAAAGGAACACCATTATGCCCGATCTTATGATTGAACTGTTCTCTGAGGAAATCCCCGCGCGGATGCAAAAACGCGCCGCTGAGGATTTGAAAAAACTGGTCACCAACGGACTTGTCGAGGCGGGTCTGACCTATGCCTCTGCTGGCGCTTTCGCCACGCCGCGCCGCTTGGCGTTGTCGGTTGAGGGCCTCTTGGCGGAAAGCCCCACCACGGTCGAGGAGCGCAAAGGCCCGCGGATTGATGCGCCCGAAAAAGCGCTTGCTGGTTTCTTGCGCGGCGCTGGTGTCGCCAAAGAAGACCTTGGCACGGTGGAAGAGAAAAAAGGCACATTCTATGTCGCCAAAATCACCAAGCAAGGCCGCGCCGCAGCCCCTATCATTGCCGAAGTGTTGGAAAAAGCGATCCGCAACTTCCCTTGGCCAAAAGCCATGCGCTGGGGCTCAGGTTCGCTGAAATGGGTGCGTCCTTTGCACTCTATCATCTGCATCTTGTCCGCCGAGGATGGCTCAGACGTTGTTGAATTCGACATTGATGGCATTGCCTCTGGCCGCTCTACACGCGGGCACCGCTTTATGGCGCCGGATGCTTTTGATGTGGTGTCTTTTGACGATTACTCCAGCAAGCTTAAATCCGCATATGTGATGCTGGACGCCACCGAACGCGCCGATCACATCTGGCATGACGCCACCAACCAAGCCTTTGCGCAGGGTTTGGAAGTCGTTGAAGATGCTGGCCTTTTGGCCGAAGTCGCAGGGCTTGTCGAATGGCCTGTTGTGCTGATGGGCAACATCGGTGCGGATTTCTTGGACTTGCCACCAGAGGTGCTGCAAACCTCGATGAAAGAACACCAAAAGTTCTTTTCCGTGCGCAATCCCAAAGCCACTGGTGGCGACACGGGGCGCATTGAAAAATTTGTCACCGTCGCCAACCGCGAAACCGCTGACCAAGGCGCGACCATTCTGGCGGGCAACGAAAAGGTTCTGTCCGCCCGTTTGGCGGATGCGAAGTTTTTCTGGGACAATGACATCCGCACTGTGGAACGCGAGGGGCTGGAGGCCATGTCTGGTCCGCTTTCAAACGTGACCTTCCACAACAAACTTGGCTCTCAAGCGGATCGTATTGGACGCATTGCTGCTTTGGCCCGTGAAATCGCGCCTATTGTGGGGGCTGACGCCGATGAGGCCGAACTGGCCGCGAAGGTCGCCAAGGCCGATCTATCGTCTGAAATGGTCTATGAATTCCCAGAACTGCAAGGCATCATGGGGCGCTATTACGCCAAAAAGGCTGGCCTTTCTGATGCTGTGGCTGACGCTTGCCGCGATCACTATTCGCCACTGGGTCCGTCAGATGACGTGCCAACAGACCCTGTGTCCGTTGCTGTAGCACTTGCCGATAAACTCGACACGCTGACAGGGTTCTGGGCGATTGATGAAAAGCCAACAGGATCGAAGGACCCGTTCGCGCTGCGTCGTGCGGCTTTGGGTGTTATTCGGTTGATTTTGGTGAATGAAGCTCGGTTGCCACTGTTGCGTTGCATCCATTCACAAATGAGGGTTTTAGCGCGCAAACAAATGAATACTCTGAACGCCGAATTTTTCCATAAATTGGAAGACTTCACTGAAGTTCTCGATTTGTCACTGGAGGTTCTTGGAACTGGAGATGTCTCGTTCGAAGGTTATGCCGACTGGCTTTCGGAAAAAAAGTTGCCAAATCCTCTGACTAATCTCCTCTCCTTCTTCCATGACCGCTTGAAAGTCTTCCTCAAAGACGAAGGCATTCGTCACGATGTGATCGATGCCTGTCTTGCGATGGATGGGGCTGACGACATCACTTTGCTGGTCAAACGTGCCCGCGCTTTGTCGCAGACGCTGGCCACAGAAGACGGTGCAAACCTGATCCAAGGGTTCAAACGCGCCAATAACATTTTGACGCAGGCCGAAGACAAAGATGGCGTGGAATACTCTTACGGTCCCGACATCAAATTCGCCGAAGACGACGCGGAAAAAGCACTGTTCGCAGCCCTTGATACGGCAGAAACGGCGATCAAACCTGCAATGGCGGCTGAAGACTTTGAGGGCGCAATGTCGGCCATGGCGGCGATGCGCGGGGCTGTGGATGCCTTTTTTGACGCGGTTCAAGTCAATTCAGACAATTCCGTGGTGCGCCGTAACCGTTTGAATCTGTTGGGACGCATTCGCGACATTTGTTTGTCGGTGGCCGATTTGACCAAACTCGACGGTTAAACGTGTAAAATCAGCGCGGGGCGTCACGTTTTGATTGCGCCCCGCCGCCATAGGCGCTTAATCTGTACCCTCAAAGGGAGCGCCGCAGTGCAGCAAAATAATGACAGTCTCGGGTATACCCGTATTCGCCGCGTGGCACCAATCGCCGTTAATACGCATGGCGGGCGGGCCAAATGCTTGCAACGCTTGGTGCGCCTTGATTTGCCGGTGCCTGAAACGGTGGCCTTGTCATTTGATGCGGTGCGCAAATTGGCCGATGGTCTCCCCCTTGATATCTCTGCCCTGCTGAAAACCTTTGGGGACGCGCCACTGCTGACTGTGCGCCCGTCAAGCGAAGACCCCGATTGGGGCGGTCCCGGCGCGATGTTGAATGTGGGCATGAACGAAGACCGTCATGCGGAACTGACCGCGACCCACGGGGCAGACACCGCAGACGCGCTTTACTTGCGATTTGTGCAAGCCTACGCCATTCATATTGAACGTTTGGACCCTGAAGAGTTCGAAAATGATAGTGCGACGCCTGTTCATCAGGCGTTGAAATCTGCGCTGGAAGCCTATGAAAACGAAACTGACGAACCGTTTCCGCAAGATGTCGATACGCAACTGATCAAAGTGCTGCGCTCTATGGCGCGTGCATGGTCGGGCACAACAGCACGTTTGTTGCGCCAAGCCAAAGGTGCCCCAGCGGATGCAGGTTTGGGGTTGATCGTGCAGGCCATGTCGCTTGGGGTCGGTCCCGGTGAAAGTGGCGCGGGCGTTATACAACTGATTGACGAAGAAACGGGCGCGCCCCTTATTCGCGGTCGCTACAAACGCCAAGCGATTGGCCGCAGCGCGCTGACGGATCAGGCAGACGTGATGTATCTGACCCAAGACACACGCGGCCCCTCGCTTGAGGTGGATTGCCCGAAGCTGTTCGAGCAGCTCACCACAATGACACAATTGTGCCGCGTCAAATTACGCGAAGAGATGCTGGTCGAGTTTATCATAGAAAACAACAAGCTGGTTATTTTGGACGCGGTGCGTGTTCAGCGATCAACACGCGCAACGCTGCGCTCGGCTGTGCAATTGGCCGAAGATGGTATCATTCCCAAATCCGACGCTGTGCTGCGCATTCAGCCGCGCTCTTTGACGGAACTTTTGCATCCACAAGTTGATCGCACTGCGCCAAGGTCGGCTTTTGCCAAAGGAATCGCGGCCAGCCCTGGCGGCGCTGTCGGGCGTTTGGTGTTTTCATCGGCAGCGGCACAAATCTCTGAGGCGCGTGGCGAGGCTTGCATCTTGGTGCGGCGCGAAACCGCGCCCGAAGACATTCGCGGCATGCATTCATCTGTGGGCGTTTTGACCGAACGAGGCGGCGTCACATCACATGCGGCGGTGATCGCGCGGGGCATGGGCGTGCCTTGCGTTGTCGGCGCATCGATGACGATCAATTCGCGCAAAAAGACGATTACGGGCGCAAACGGGCAGACCTTGAACGAGGGCGATATGATCACGCTCGATGGTTCGGCTGGCGAGGCTTTGATCGGCGAGACCAAAATGTTGCCGCCCTCGAAAGACTATTGGTATTTGCAATTGATGGAATGGGCAGACGCCATTCGTGACATCGATGTGCGCGCCAATGCCGACACGCCCGCAGACGCAGCTATGGCACGTGATTTCAAGGCGCAGGGTATCGGGCTGTGTCGCACGGAACATATGTTTTTCGAAGGCGACCGTTTGACGGCGATGCGCGAAATGATTTTTGCCGCCACTCATGAGGACCGCCAAGAAGCGATCTCGCGGCTGTTGCCGATGCAGCGCTCTGATTTTATCGAGCTGTTTCGCATCATGCAGGGGCAGCCTGTATGCATCAGATTACTTGATCCGCCCTTGCATGAATTTTTGCCATCAGACAGGGCAGGGGCCAAGGAATTGGCCGAGGCATTGGATTTACCGCTCTCTGACGTGACGCGCCGGATCGAGTGGTTGTCAGAGTTCAACCCGATGCTGGGGATGCGCGGCGTGCGGTTGGGGATTACCTTCCCTGAGATCTATGAGATGCAAGCGCGTGCGATTTTCGAGGCAACGATTGAGGCATCGAAGCTGGGTGACCCTGTTGTGCCTGAGATAATGATCCCGCTGGTGTCGGCGATGCGCGAAGTTGAGTTGGTCAAGACCTTGGTTGACGGTGTCGCTGCCGCTGTGCGCAACGAAAAGGGTGCAGAATTCACCTATCGCCTTGGGGTGATGGTTGAAACGCCGCGCGCGGCATTGCGTGCCCATGAGATTGCCCAACACGCGGCTTTCTTGTCATTTGGGACAAACGATCTGACGCAGATGGCTTACGGTTTATCGCGTGATGACGCGGGGCGTTTTATGAACGCTTATGTTCAGCAAGGTGTGTTTCCCGAAGACCCGTTTCACACACTTGATGTCGACGGTGTGGGCGAGCTTTTGACAATCGGTGCTGCGCGAGGTCGCAAGGCCTCACCCAAGATCGTCTTGTCGGTTTGTGGCGAACATGGGGGCAACCCCGAATCTATCGCCTTTTGTCGGGCGGCGGGATTCGATTATGTGTCTTGTTCTCCCTTCCGCGTCCCTGTGGCGCGCTTGGCAGCGGCACAATTGGTCGCAGCAGAAGAAAAGGCGACGCATTTTTCACGTAAGTGATTGATTCCTTGATGCTAAAAATAAATTTATCATGGCGCTTTATTGACTGAAAGCGCGCCATTTAGGCCGTTCTGCGCTTGCATTTGGGCGCTTGGGTGGACCTTTGTTTGTATTTAGCCTATGTCAGCGTCCGAAATACCGCGCTCTTGCTGCTTTTGTGAGCGCCTATGGAAAGATGATGACTTTGAAAATGACGCTCAGAACCCTTGCCCTAAGTGCTCTTATTGGGGCCGCTGCTTTGCCCTTTGGGGCACAGGCAGACGTCACTTTGAGCACTTCCAATGATCCAAACGCCTTTCTTGGCGCTCAGGTCTCTCAGCTTTTGAGCCATGAACGCGATTCCGTTATGGCCATCGAAACTGACACCGTCGCGCAGGTCTTGGCGAATTTCAAACCCACGGCCAAACCAACGGCCCCGATGCAGGTCGAGTACACAGGCGCGTTTTTAGCAGAGCAACCTGCGGCCAGCGGTGGAGAGAACTGGGAATGTTTGACGCAGGCTTTGTATTTTGAAGCGCGCGGCGAAAGTGTCAAAGGTCAGTTCGCTGTGGCAGAAGTGATCCTAAACCGGGCCTCGTCTTCGCAGTTTCCGAATTCTGTTTGCGGTGTGATAAATCAAGGGACGGGCAAAAAGTACCAATGTCAGTTCACATACACCTGTGACGGGCGTGCCGAAGTGATCACCGAGAAAAAATCTTGGACCCGTCTTGGTAAAATTGCACGTTTGATGCTTGATGGTGCGCCGCGTCGTCTGACGGATGGCGCCACGCATTATCATACGAAAGCGGTCAACCCACGTTGGGCGCGCGCTTTCCCGCGGACGGCGTCGATTGGCGTGCACTATTTCTATAGAATGCCGCGCGCTTAATCTTTGATCTATGACTGCGTTTTTTCCCCGCCTTTGTTGGCGGGGTTTTGCGTTTTTGGGGTATAATGGGCTTGGAGCAAGCGCCCAAACCCGATAGCAAGGCGCTAAAGATAGCGCGCCCTTTGCGCCCAACCAGAGCAGTCTTGATGTCCGATATACACCTCGCTTTTGACCACCCTGAATCGCGCGCAGCAGCTATGGCAGGCGACGCGCCGATGGATCGCATTTCTTTGCGCGACTTTGTGGTCGAGGTTGAAATAGGCGCATTTCAGGCCGAGCGCGGTGTCTTGCAACGGGTGAGTTTTAATATCGTTGTGGAATTGGCCCCCGTGACGGGGCCTATTGATGACGATGTCGACCGTATTTTGTCCTACGATGCGCTGACTGAGGCGATCCAATTCGAATTGGCCGCCGAGCGGTTAAACCTGTTGGAAACATTGGCCGAACGGATCGCAACACGTATTTTGACCGAACCGCGTGCCTTTAGGGTGTTTGTGCGTATCGAAAAGCTGGACCGTGGGCCCGGTGCTTTGGGCGTCGAAATCGTGCGTTCAGATGACCAAGCGGATAATCTTGCGACTGCTATCGACGCGCCTGTACCGCATCCCGTGATCGTATATTTGGGAGGGCAGGCGATTGTTTCATCGCAATTGCCAACGTGGATCGACGCGCTGGCCGCATTTGGTCAGCCGGTGATCATTGCGGTTGGTCTGCCCGATGGGACTTGGCCGCAAGCCACGACCAAACTGACCCAAAGACGGATCGATCTGCTGGCGATTGAACAAAATGCATGGACCTTGGCCGCGCGTGACCCGCGTTGTGTGGTACGGGCCTCACGCACCGAACTTGACTGGGCGATGAAGCACGATCAACTGTCGGTTTGGGCTCCCTCCAAAATGGTTCTGGATGCCGTTGACGGACCAAAGGGGACTGCGATTGACATGGCCGCTTGGTTGGGGTCGGAATTGAGCGCGACAGAGCTGTTGATCATGGGCGAAGAGTTGCCACAGGGCTGTAACATCCCGACACGCGCCCTTGACGTTGATGGTCCTGTTGCCCTCCTTTGATGGGACAACGGTTGCCCTCATATGAGGGACGTGAGGAGCCTTATGTCCAAGCTAAACTTGTATCACCGCCCCTTGGTCCAGCAAGGTCACACGCGTCCTGAGGGGGCTGTCGTTTTGGCCGGCGGGCCTTTGTGGTTTACCCATGTCGAAATTCTATCGCGCGAGACGTGCCCTCACATTATGGCTGCCGTGGATCTACCGAATGAGGTCTTGGGTCGCTTAACCAAGCCGCGTGCCGATATTGCAGGTCTTGATATGAGCCGCATCAACCTGATGGGCATTCTCAATGTGACGCCCGATAGTTTTTCGGATGGCGGTAAGTTCGAGAGCGCAGATGTGGCGATCGAACATGCGCTTGCGATGATAGAGGCCGGAGCGGATATTCTGGATATTGGCGGGGAAAGTACGCGACCGGGGGCGGCCTATGTTGCGCCTGATGACGAAATTGCCCGCACTGCCCCTGTGATTGCCGCCCTGCGCCAAGCCTGCGCTGTGCCGATCTCTATCGACACGCGCAAAGCGGATGTGGCCGCGGCGGCGCTTAAAGCTGGGGCCACACTGGTCAATGATGTTTATGCCTTTACGCATGATCCTGATTTGGCCCGCGTGACCGCAGTTGCGGGCGCGCCTGTGTGTTTGATGCATGCTCAGGGCGACCCTGAGGTGATGCAGGACAATCCCAATTATTCAGACGTGATATTAGACGTCTATGATTTTTTAAATGACCGCATTGAGGTCGCCGTGAGCGCAGGCATTGCACGCGATCAGATCATGATCGATCCCGGCATAGGCTTTGGCAAAACGATTGATCACAATTTACAAATTATGAACCGTATTTCTCTATTTCACAGTCTTGGCTGTCCGATCTTACTTGGGGCCTCGCGCAAGCGATTCATCGGCACCATAGGCAAGGAACCCAAAGCTGATGCACGCCTTGGCGGGTCGATCGCAGTGGCTTTGGCTGGGGCTGCGCAGGGCGTGCAAATCATTCGCGTTCATGACATAAAACAAACAAAACAAGCGCTTGATCTTTGGCAAGCGGTGAGTAGTGGAGAGTACCGAGATGTCCCGTAAGTTTTTTGGCACCGATGGTGTGCGTGGTCGCGCCAATTCAAACCCGATGACCGCCGAAATGGCGTTGAAACTTGGGGCCGCTGCGGGGCGGTATTTTCGCCGTGATGGCGGTGGCGCGCACCGCGTGATCATCGGTAAAGACACGCGATTGTCGGGCTATATGTTCGAGACAGCAATGACCGCTGGATTTACCTCTACAGGGATGAACGTGTTCTTGCTCGGCCCCGTACCGACGCCCGCAGTTGGAATGATGACCACCTCGATGCGTGCCGATGTCGGTGTGATGATTTCCGCCTCGCACAATCCAGCAGAAGACAACGGGATCAAGTTCTTTGGCCCCGATGGGTTTAAACTGTCTGATGAGGCCGAAATGGAAATCGAGCGCTTGTTGATGACAGATATCGAACCTGCTCAGGCCAGAAATATCGGACGGGCCAAACGGGTTGATGATGCACGGTTTCGCTATAATGAGCGGATCAAAAGCACTCTGCCACGCGGTATGACCTTGTCCGGACTCAAGGTCGTGGTCGATTGCGCCAATGGGGCCGCTTATAAAACCGCGCCAGAAGTGCTTTGGGAACTTGGCGCAGATGTTATCCCTGTGGGCACGGCGCCCAATGGTCACAATATCAACGACAATTGCGGATCGACATCGCCACAAACAGCCGCCGAAACCGTGATCGCCCATGGCGCTGATATGGGGATTTGCCTTGATGGTGATGCGGATCGCGTGATGATTTTGGACGAAAACGGCCAAGTTGCTGATGGCGATCAATTGATGGCGCTTTTGGCAAAAAGCTGGGCCGATCAGGGCAAGCTACAAGGCGGCGCTTTGGTGGCCACTGTGATGTCCAACTTGGGGCTTGAGCGATATTTGCAGGACCAAGGCCTGCGTTTAGAGCGCACCGCTGTGGGCGATCGCTATGTGGTTGAGCGCATGCGCCAAGGGGGATTTAATCTTGGGGGTGAGCAATCTGGCCACATCGTCATGACAGATTATGCCACCACAGGTGACGGCCTTTTGGCGGGTTTGCAATTTTTGGCGGCGATGATCGAGACGGGTAGAAAAGCGTCCGAGCTATCCAAAACCTTTGAAACCGTGCCGCAATTGTTGAAAAACGTGCGCTATGCAACGGGGCAAACGCCACTTGATAACGATGGCGTCAAACGCGCGATTGCCGATGCCGAAGCCAAACTGATGGGCAATGGTCGCCTGTTGATCCGCAAATCTGGCACAGAACCTTTGATCCGTGTGATGGCGGAAAGCCTGTCTGAGGCAACGCTGAACGCGGCAGTCGATAGTGTCGTTGCCGCCGTTGAAAGTGCCACGCGGTAAGCAGGCCAAATCCTAATGCCTCTGAGTGTCATTGCTCAGAGGCTGCCACCCTTTGAGGGTTTATTGTCCTGCAGAGTAGGGCGAGACGGCCATCACGCAAATCGCGTTGAGCAAGGTCCAGACCAAGGCCATGAATTTGTACACTTTGGCCATGATTTTGGTCCCTTTGCCGCTATCGCCCTTTGGTTTGGCAAGCCATACCGCGCGGGCGACGGCCAAGAGGTACAGGCCAAACATCACAAAGGCTGGTGCGATCAGGCCGTAAAAAAACGGCACAAATAGCATCACGATGACGATGGGCAAAAACAGCAATCCAGCCAGATAATTGCCCGCCCAGAATGTGTCGCCTAAGCCTTCGCGCCCTTGCAACAGGCTTTTCCAAAACGCCCATGTAAACATCCGCGCACGGTCGGCGTTGATTTGGGCAAGCTCTTGGTCTGTTGGGTTTGTCATCGGGCGATCCTTTGCAGCGTTGCGACACTTTGATCAGGTCTGCGCACTTTGGGCAAGATGGATCAGGTGCACGCGTTGTCGCGGGCGGACTTCATAAGATAGATATATTTGATCGGTTACTTGCCGAGCGGAACAGTCAGACCCGTGCCCACCACGCCGTAAACCCCGTCGTCGTCATACCCTGTGGCCACGTTTACAAAGAGATACTTGTGGTTCAGCTGAACCGAAGGCGCAAAGCCGGTAAAGCCCTCGCCTGTGGAATGAATATACGCGCCGACAATGCCCGCTTGGGTGTGCTCAGCTATGTCCCACATTTTCGCGACAGAGGCATGTAAGGCCGTGGCAGATTTACTGTCTTTATAAGCCCCAAAGCTATAATTCAAATCGCCCGCGCGTTCGACCCATGTGAAAATCAGGCCGGGATTGATTTCGTTGAAATCGGACTCCGACCACGACCCGAAATGGGTGGACGCCAATGGGATCTGCAGCACGTCAGGGGCGATTGATCCTTCAGCCAGTGTCAGTGTTGGGGCGAGTATAAGCGCCAGCGCTGTTAAAGATGTTTTGACCTGCATCATCGAAAACCTGCCTGGTTGAGTGTTTTCTTATGCCTATGCGAGGTTTGCGCAGTCTCAAACGCAAAATTGACCCGTGCCGTTGCATGATTTCAAAATGTTGCGCCTTTGGCGCGCATGGTCTGTCGTTTCGTAGATCAACCGCCCAGTTGAGAACGCATGGCTTGATAGATCACAGCCGTGGCGGTGTTCGCCAAGTTGAGCGAGCGCACAACGGGATTGCGCATCGGCAGATTGAAGACGCGATCTTCCATGCCGCTCAAGACCGTCTCAGGCAGACCTTTGGATTCACAGCCAAACACCAAATACCCGTCTTGGGGATAGTCAGGTTCGTAAAAACTTTGCGCACCGTGTTCTTCAAAGAAATGCAAGGCCTCGCGGGCTGGTTTGCGGTCGTCTAGAAAACTTTGCCAGTCGTCGTACTCGGTCAATTGCACATGCTGCCAATAGGTGGTGCCAGAGCGCCGCACGGCTTTTTCATCCAGTGAAAACCCTAAAGGCTTGATCAAAATCAGCTCCAACCCCAAAGCCACACAGGTCCGCCCGATGGCACCGGTGTTGTAAGGGATTTCAGGGGTCACAATGACCACTTTCATTTGCGGATCAGACATGAGGATTGGCTTTCTGTGGGGCAGGGCGAGGGAATGGCCTGTTGTTGGCCTTTGTTACCCAACTCAGACGGCATTCACAACGCGCAGTCTCGCAAGGGGGCATTTTCTAAACAAAAGGCCCCGCAAACTGCGAGGCCTTTCAAATGTCTTAGGTCGTAAAACGCTTAGTTGCGCTCTTTGTCGACCATTTTGCCGGCTGAAATCCAAGGCATCATGCCGCGGAGTTTCGCGCCTGTTTCTTCGAGCAGGTGTTCGTCGTTTGCACGGCGAGACGCTTTCAAAGTTGGCTGGCCAACTGCGTTTTCCAACATGAAGTCACGCACGAATTTACCGGATTGGATGTCTTCGAGAACGCGTTTCATTTCAGCTTTCGTGCGATCGTATGGGATCACGCGTGGGCCAGTGACGTACTGACCGTATTCAGCTGTGTTCGAGATGGAGTAATCCATGTTCGCGATGCCACCTTCGTAGATCAGGTCTACGATAAGTTTCACTTCGTGCAGACATTCAAAGTAGGCCATTTCAGGTGCGTAGCCAGCTTCGACAAGTGTCTCAAAACCACAACGGATGAGGTCAACAACACCGCCACACAGAACAGCTTGCTCACCGAACAGGTCAGTTTCACACTCTTCGCGGAAGTTTGTTTCGATGATGCCAGAACGACCACCGCCGATAGCGGAACAGTAAGACAGACCAACTTCAAGCGCTTTGCCAGATGCGTTGGTGTCAACAGCCACAAGACAAGGCACGCCGCCGCCTTTTTGGTATTCGCCGCGCACTGTGTGACCTGGGCCTTTTGGCGCCATCATGATCACGTCAACGCCTTCTTTCGGCTCGATCAAGCCGAAGTGTACGTTCAAGCCGTGTGCAAACGCGATGGCTGCACCTGGTTTGATGTTGTCGTGCACGTATTTTTTGTATGTCTCAGCCTGAAGCTCGTCGGGCATTGTGAACATGATCACATCACACCAAGCCGCCGCTTCGGCGATGCCCATAACTGTCAGGCCTTCAGCTTCACATTTCTTGGCAGAGGAAGAGCCCTCGCGAAGTGCGACAACAACGTTTTTTGCACCAGAGTCGCGCAAGTTCAGCGCGTGCGCGTGGCCTTGAGAACCGTAGCCCAAGATGGCAACTTTTGCTTCTTTGATGAGATTTACATCGCAATCGCGATCGTAATAAACGCGCATATCGGCGCTCCTTTTATTGAGTTCAGTCGTGTTGAATCGTCTGAGAGCGACAATAGTGAAAACGCCGCCAAGTGCGAGTTCAAAATTTGACCTATTATGCATATTTGTGTTAAATTCATTCTTGAAAATATACATATGTGAATAAATCATGCCGATAGACGATACAGACCGTAGGATTTTACGACAATTGCAAGCCGATCCTGAAGAATCCGTAGTGATTTTGGCGGCACGCGCAGGGGTGACAGGGGCCACGTTTGCGCGCCGTGTCGAAAAGATGCGTGAGACGGGCGTGATCCGCGCCATTCACGACCAAGTCAATTGGCAGGCTCTTGGGTATGCGGTCGAGGTGTCATTGCGCTTTACACTGGATAAAACCGAACCCCGCGCCTTTGATGAATTCATAGCCGCTGCACGCGAAGTGCCTGAAGTGATTTCAATAGGTACGTTTTTGGGGCAAGTGGATGTGCGATTGCTGATCATTGCGCGCGATATGCCAGATTACCAACGCCTGTATCGTGACCACATTTTAACGTTGCCGCATATTTCTGACATTGAGGCGCTGATGCATGTGGCGCAGGTGAAAGAACGCCAAGAGGTGCCCTTATGACGCTTGAGTTGGACGAAATCGACCGCGCTTTGGTGCGCGCCTTATGTGAAGATGCCACGCAATCGGCAGGGGCATTGGGGCGCGACTACGGTCTAAGTCAGCCAGCCACGTGGCGGCGGATCAAGCGACTGCGCGAGGCGGGCGTTTTCGGCCCGCGCCGCGTTGATTTGAACTTGGAAAAGTTGGGCTTTGGGGTGACCGTGTTTTTAGGCATCAAGCTGGCCACCAAAGGACGTGTGTCTTTGGAAAACCTTGAACGCGCTGTTTCGGCTATTCCTGAGGTGCAAACCGTACAGCATGTTTTGGGAGTCTATGACTATCGCTTACGTGTGGTGGCGCAGGATTTGCCCGATTTTGAAAGAGTACTGAGGCGGCGGATTATGACATTGCCAGGTGTGGGAAATGTCGAGGCGAATGTCTTACTGTCCGAAGAACGTCGTATAGGACCACTTTGAGGTCAAAACCACTTTTGGCACCTCCCCCGCCATAGCTTAGAAAGCTCTGATAGACGGGGGAGGCTGCGTGTTAGGCGCCTAAAATGCGCGTTACCATCTCGGTGGTGTCGCCGCTCAGGCCTTCTGTGGCCAAAATGCGTTTCAGCTGACTTTTGATCATGTCCTGACGATCCGCATCATAGCGTTTCCACGTCTCAAACGCGCCACACATGCGTGCTGTAGTCTGCGGGTTCAGCGGGTCCAATTGGATCAGCCAGTCTGCCAATAATTTATACGCAGCGCCATCAGGGGCATGAAAACCGCCATGATTGCCCGCAAGCGCACCAAATACGGCGCGGAAACGATTGGGATTTTTCATGCTAAAATCAGCGTGTTCCGTCAATGTCTCGGCGATGCGTGCCGCGTCCAAAGGTGCGGCCGCTGCCACCTGCATCATGAACCATTTGTCCATCACCAGACGGTCGTGGAACCACTGCGCATAAAAGCTCGCCAGCTCTTCTTGGCCAATGCCCGCAGATAAAAGCGCGGTCAAAGCACCAGCCTGCTCGGTCATATTATCGGCTGTCTCGAACAGGTTTTGCGCGGCAGTCCCTTGGTCATTTAAGGTCAGCAGCGACAGAACCGCCATGCGCAAGGACCGTTTACCAGACCCATCCGCATCAGGCTTGAACGCGCCCGCATCGTTGGCGGCATAAAGCGCGGGCAGATCGTCTTTCAACTCGGCTGCCAAGATATGGCGCAGATTTTCACGCGCCTCGTAAATCGCCATCGGATCAGGCGTCACACCCGCATCGAACAGGGTCTGCGCCATGTCATCTTGTGATGGCAAAGCCAGACATAGCGCGCGGAAGGCAGGGTCTTTGGTCGCATCGGTGACCATAGATTTCAACGCATCCAAGTAATCGCGTGCGGGCTCGACACCGTCAACGATCATCGCCACAAGCGTATCTTTCGCCAGCATCCGCCCCATTTCCCATGTGTTGAACGGGTCGGTGTCGTGGGCCAGCAAAAAGGCACGGGTTTTGGCATCCATGTCTCGTTGTAAAATCACGGGCGCGGAAAAATCGCGCAGGATGGACGCAATGGGGCGCTCGGATAGGCCGTCAAACGTAAAGCTCTGCACGCTTTCGGTCATTTCCAACACGGTGCTTGGCACAACCTCGGTGCCATCAGGGGCAATCAACCCGACCATAATCGGCAGAACTTGTGGTTTTTTAACCTCTTGGCCTGGTGTTGCGGGGGTGCTTTGAGTGAAGTTTAATGTGAGCGTGCCATTGTCCCATGTCTCGTTCACAGTCAGGCGCGGCGTGCCCGCTTGGGAATACCATTGTGCGAAATGTGCAAGATCGCGACCTGTGACCTCTTCAAAAACCTTGATCCAATCTTCGATGGTGACAGCCTGGCCGTCATGACGATCAAAATAGAGCGTACAACCTTTGTAATAAGCTTCATCCCCGATCAAGCGGCGCAACATGCCGATGACTTCAGCACCTTTTTCATAAACCGTAGCGGTGTAGAAATTGTTGATCTCGACAAAGCTTTCAGGGCGCACGTTATGGGCCAAAGGACCGTTGTCTTCGCGGAACTGGCGCGCGCGCAATTGCAGAACTTCTTCAATCCTTTTAACGGCATGGCTGCGCATATCGCCTGAGAACATCTGATCGCGGTAGACCGTCAGGCCCTCTTTGAGACACAACTGAAACCAATCGCGACAGGTGATGCGATTGCCAGTCCAGTTGTGAAAATACTCATGGGCGATGATGCCCTCGACCCGTTCAAACGTGGCATCCGTAGAGGTCTCAGGCGAGGCCAGAACACAAGACGAATTGAAGATGTTCAATCCCTTGTTTTCCATCGCGCCCATATTGAAATCATCTACAGCGACAATGTTGAAGATGTCCAAGTCGTATTCACGCCCATAAACGCGTTCGTCCCAGCGCATTGAATCGATTAAAGCCTGCATCCCAAAGGCACATTTGTCTTCGTCGCCTTTGCGCACATAGATATTCAGATCGACATTTTTGCCCGACATCGTGGTGAATGTACCGGAATGCGCCAGCAGCTCGCCCGCGACCAAAGCAAACAGATAAGCGGGCTTGGGCCAAGGGTCATGCCATTCCGCCCAGCCTGCGCCCGCAGCTTGCGGATTGCCGTTGGACAGCATCACCGGCAGATCGGATTCCACGCGCACGGTGAAGACTGCCATCACGTCGGGACGGTCGGGGTAGTAGGTGATTTTGCGAAAGCCCTCGGCCTCGCATTGGGTGCAATACATGCCAGAGGACATATAAAGCCCTTCAAGCGCCGTGTTGGTTTCAGGTGAAATTTCGACCTCGGCTTCAAACGTGAAAGGGGCATTCGGTAAATCAGCTTGTTTCACAGTCAGGTGCGTGTCTGTGACCTCATAAGCTACAGGCGCGCCGTCCACGGTTACAGATTTCAGTGAAAGTTGTTCGCCATTGAGGATCAGATCACCAAGGTTATTTGTATTCGGCGTAAAGACGATTTTCGACTTTACCCGCGTGGCACGAGGGGCCAAGGCAAAAGTCAGGTGCACGGTCTCAACCCAGTGGTGAGGCTCGGCGTAGTCTTTGAGAAAAATAGTTTGTGGGGCGAGGGCTGTCATATAGGGGCTTTCACTTTGAAATGCGTGATCAAGCCAGAGGTTAGTCCGCAGTCGAGGGGGCTGCAAGTCACCGATGGTCTTAGGGCGTTTGGCCGCACAGAGCCACATAAGGCCGTACAGAGCAGAGGGTCACATATTTGATGAGATTTCGAGCAGTCGATTTATATTTAATCATTTTGGTAAAAAAATATGACCACCCTTGCCGAACCTCGCTTTCCTGCCTACGGTTCGCCTTAAAGCGATCCCAACCCGAGAGGATGATTCCGTGAGCCATACCACCAAAATTTTCGGCCTAAACATTGCAACTGATCTTGTGCGCTTCGTTGAAGACGAAGCTCTTGTCGGATTGGACATCACGCCTGAGGCTGTGTGGTCGGGGTTTGCGGCGATCGTGAATGATCTTGGGCCGAAAAATCGCAAGCTGTTGGACAAACGTGAAAGCATTCAAGCGCAGATTGATGACTGGCATATCGCCCGCAAAGGTCAGCCGCATGATGCCGCAGCCTATGAGGCGTTTTTGCGTGAGATTGATTATATTGTGGCTGAGGGCGCAGATTTTGAGATCGAAACAACAGACACTGACCCTGAAATGGCGCTGATCCCAGGTGCGCAGCTTGTGGTCCCGATCACCAACGCGCGCTATGCCTTGAACGCCGCCAATGCACGCTGGGGCTCGCTTTATGATGCTTTGTATGGCACCGACGCGCTGGGCGATGTGGCGACGGGCAAGGGCTATGACAGCGAACGTGGCGGGCGTGTGATTGCTTGGGCCAAGGCGCATTTGGATGACGTGGCCCCATTGGCGGGTGGCTCTTGGGCGGATGTGACCGCGCTGTCCGTCAAAGATGGAATGATGATTGCGGGTGGTTCAAAGGGCGACACTGGCCTGTCCAATCCTGATCAATTGGCAGGTTCTAAAGAGGGGCATGTTTTGCTGCGTGTGAATGGGTTGTTGATCGATATTGTGATCGACCCAAGCACCCCAGTGGGCGCACAAGACTCTGCGGGCATTGCCGACATACGGTTGGAAAGCGCCATGTCTGCGATCATGGATTGTGAAGATTCTGTTGCTGCTGTGGACGCGGAAGAAAAAATCGGCGCTTACCGTAATTGGCTTGGCTTGATGAAGGGCGATCTGACCGAAGAGGTCAATAAAGGTGGCAAAGTCATTACCCGTGCCTTGCACGGTGATGACAACTTTATCGCACCCGATGGATCGGATCTGCCTGTGAAAGCCCGCGCCTTGATGTTGGTGCGCAACGTTGGCCACTTGATGACCAACCCTGCGGTGACCGACAGCGAGGGCCGCGAGGTGGGCGAAGGCTTGATGGACGCGATGTTCACCACGCTGATCGCCATGCATGATCTGAACAAGACAGGCGGCGCGCGCAATTCTGTGACAGGATCCGTTTATGTGGTGAAGCCCAAGATGCACGGGCCAGAAGAGGTTGCCTTTGCAGATGAAATCTTCACCCGTGTTGAGGCGATTTTGGGCTTGCCGCAAAATACCGTAAAACTGGGCATCATGGACGAAGAACGCCGCACATCAGTGAACTTGAAAGAATGTATCCGCGCGGCTAAGTCGCGTGTGGCCTTTATCAACACTGGGTTCTTGGACCGCACTGGGGATGAAATTCACACCTCGATGGAAGCGGGACCAATGATCCGCAAAGGTGACATGAAAGCGGAGCCTTGGATTGCATCTTACGAGGACCGCAATGTTGATATCGGTTTGGCTTGCGGGCTGAAAGGCAAAGCGCAAATCGGCAAAGGGATGTGGGCCATGCCGGATTTGATGGCGGATATGCTAAAAGCCAAAATCGGTCACCCGAAATCTGGCGCGACCTGCGCTTGGGTGCCATCGCCAACAGCGGCCACCTTGCACGCCACACATTACCACAAGGTTGATGTGATGGCTGTGCAAGACAAAATCAAAGCAGGCGGGGCCCGTGGTACGCTGGCCGATTTGATCACGATTCCAGTGGCCCAAGGCGTGAATTGGTCCGACGCTGAAATCGCCTCAGAGATTGAAAACAACGCCCAAGGCATTTTGGGTTACGTTGTACGCTGGGTCGATCAGGGCGTGGGCTGTTCCAAAGTGCCGGATATTCACGACGTCGGCTTGATGGAAGATCGCGCGACCTGTCGGATTTCGTCGCAAGCCTTGGCCAACTGGTTGCACCACGGGGTCGTGTCCGAAGACCAAGTGATGGCCGCGATGAAAAAAATGGCCGCTGTTGTGGATCGCCAGAACGAGGGCGATGCGCTCTATACGCCGATGGCTCCGAATTTCGATGGTATCGCATTCCAAGCTGCCTGTGATTTGGTGTTCAAAGGGCGCGTTCAGCCCTCTGGCTACACCGAGCCCGTGCTGCATGCGCGTCGCCTAGAATTGAAAGCCCAAGGATAATATATGACCACGATTACTCTCGAAGCCGCCACACAAATGATTGCAGCCACCACAGCTTATGGGGTGGAACATGGTATGAAACCTTTGTCGATGATTGTGCTGGATGCAGGCGGACACCCGATTGCGTTTGCGCGGGCCAATGACACCTCGCCTGCGCGCTATGCGATTGCTCATGGCAAAGCTTACGGCGCTGTTATGATGGGCATGTCTGGCACGACCTTGAACGCAATGGCCAAAGAGCGCCCGGAATTTCTAAACGCGCTGAACACCGCGCTGGGCGGCACGGTTGTGCCTGTGCAGGGTGGTGTTTTGGTGAAATCCGCTGACGGCAAAGTGATTGGCTCTGTCGGTGTCACAGGGGACACATCTGAGAATGACGCAGCTGCGGGGCAGGTGGGGATTGAGGCTGCCGGTTTTACCGCCGAAAGCTAAATCCATTTTTCAACAAACGATAGATTAAAATCTAATCACCCTAGGCGCGCAGATCACTCTGTGCGCCTATTGCATATCCCCTGCGCGTCGTTCTGACTTTTCATCTCGGCACTGTTGCCTATGTTAAGAATATTGCAACGACAGGATAAGGATTTCATATGGCACGGCCCATCGTTGGTATCATCGGAAATAGCGACGTTTTGAACGAGGATTACCCTGTGTTCACCAGTGGCAAGATGAATGTGGATGCCGTGTCCAATGTGTCCGGCTGCGTACCGCTGTTGGTCCCTGCCGATCCAAATATGCTATCTGTTGACGAACTTTTGGCCACTTGTGATGGCTTTGTGCTGACAGGCGGGCGCCCCAATGTGCATCCGTCTGAATACGGCGAGGTTGAAACCGATGCACATGGTGCTTTTGATCGTTTGCGTGATGAACTGACCCTGCCATTGGTGCGCGCCTGTGTGGAGCGCGGTCAGCCGTTTTTCGGTATTTGCCGCGGGTTTCAAGAGGTCAACGTGGCGATGGGTGGGTCTTTGTACCCTGAAATCCGTGACCTTGACGGGCGCGACAACCACCGGATGCCCCCTGATGGCACATTGGAAGAAAAATTCGAGCTGCGCCACGATGTGACGTTTGCGCAAGGCGGTGTGTTTCACAAACTCTTAGGCGCACAGACGGTCAGAACCAATACGTTGCACGGCCAAGGCATCAAGCACGCCGGACCGTGTGTGGTGATCGACGGTTACGCACCTGATGGCACGCCTGAGGCCATTTATATCAAAGATGCGCTGGGCTTTACGCTGTCTGTGCAATGGCATCCTGAATGGCGTGCAGGGCTTGATCCCGTGTCCAAGGCACTGTTTGGTGCGTTTGGGGATGCGGCGCGTGCCTATGCAATGCGCAAACATAAAACTTTGGCCAGCGCCTAAAGGCTTTTTTCCATTCGGAAGTTTTCAATACCGACGCCATCGCGGATCACCGTTTGTCGTGCGGTGACCTGCCAACCGTGTTTTTCAAAAAAACGCTTGGCCAGATGCGAGGCTTCTGTATCCATCACTGTCAGGTCCAGTCTGCGCGCCTCGACTTCGCAGGCTTTATAAAGAGAAACAGCGGTGCCTTTGCCCCTTTCATTTGGCAGTACATAGGCGAAATCGATGTGGCCATCCGTGCCCATTGTCATAAATCCCACGATCTTGCCCCAGCGTTTAGCTGCTATTGCATAGCCTTGTGTTAGGCGTTCAGGCCAGTCACTGGGGGCAGAGGCGCGGGGTGGGGCCCATGCATTTTGTTGTTCTTTTGTATAAAAGGCCCCCGTGCTCTCATGCACGGCGTGAAAAAACACGTCATAGCAACGGTCGGCATCGGCATGGGTGAGGGGGCGGATCTTCATAATATGTAGTCTACATCATTTTTGAATGTCGAAATTATTTTAATAGTCTTATTCGCACAGCATTTAGCGAGGTATATTTTCGATATTATAATTCGATCTTCAAAATGGTATACCATTTTGAACTTTCTTTCTGTATTGTTTGCATTAGACTGCGATTTAAGTTGCGGCTCGACTGTCTTTCGTTTGGGTCAGACGAAAGAATTGGAGGAGGCATTTTACAACCAATGATTTTAAGTGGCGCGAAAAACGCTTTGCACGCCGCTTAAGGGCTATGGGCTGCACCTGTTCTACGAATGAACAAGAGTGTTCAAAGATTGGAATGTTAGCGCAACAATGTTGCGCTTGTTTTTTGTTCTGGTAGGACTTGTGGGATGTCAAAAAATTTTGACTGGGGAAAAGAGGAAAAATTCGTGAAGATCGGTATTCCTAAGGAATTATATGAAGGCGAAGCGCGCGTCGCGTTGACGCCTGACAGTGCCAAACAGCTGCAAAAGCTTGGCTACGACTGTGTTATTGAAACGGGCGCTGGCGCGCTGGCTGGTTTTGCTGACAAGGATTATAAAGAGGCTGGTGTTGAGGTGGTGAAAACCGCAGCAGCATTGTGGAAAGCCGCTGAAATCGTTGCCAAAGTCCGCCAACCTGAAGCTGTTGAGCTCAAACGTTTGACCAAAGGCCAAACCTTGATTTCCTTCTTCAACCCTGCGGCAAATGACGCAGGCATGGAAGCGGCGAAAGCCAAAGGCGCCAATGTCATCGCGATGGAAATGGTGCCCCGCATCAGCCGTGCGCAAAAAATGGATGCCCTGTCATCCATGGCCAATATCGCGGGCTACCGTGCGGTTATTGAGGCGTCCAACAACTTTGGTCGATTCTTTACCGGCCAGATCACAGCTGCAGGCAAAGTGCCGCCAGCGAAGGTTTTGGTTGTCGGTGCTGGTGTGGCCGGTTTGGCCGCGATCGGTACCTCCACATCTTTGGGCGCGATCACCTATGCCTTCGACGTGCGTCCAGAAGTGGCCGAACAAGTCGAATCTATGGGCGCTGAATTCGTCTACTTGGATTTTGAAGAAGAGCAGCAAGATGGTGCAGCGACAGGTGGCTACGCCTCTGTGTCCAGCCCTGAATTCCGCGAAGCGCAATTGGCCAAGTTCCTAGAATTGGCCCCTGAGGTCGATATCGTGATCACCACAGCGCTTATTCCAAACCGTGAAGCGCCTGAGCTTTGGACCGCTGAAATGGTTGCAGCCATGAAGCCTGGCTCTGTCATCGTGGATTTGGCGGCGGAAAAAGGCGGCAACTGTAAGCTGACAGTCGCGGACGAGAAAATCGTCACAGACAACGGCGTTACAATCGTTGGCTACACCGATTTCCCATCACGTATGGCTGCGCAAGCATCCACTTTGTATGCCACAAACATCCGTCACATGATGACAGATTTGACCCCAGAAAAAGACGGTCAGATCAATCACGACATGGAAGACGATGTGATCCGTGGTGCGACAGTCACATTCGAGGGCGAAATTACGTTCCCACCGCCTCCACCAAAAATTGCAGCCATCGCAGCCAAACCCAAAGAGGTTGTGCCTGAGCTGACAGCAGAAGAAAAACGCGCCGCTGAAGTGGCGGCATTCAAAGCACAAACCAAAAATCAGGTGATCTTATTGTCTGTGGGTGCGGCTTTGTTGTTGGCTGTCGGCCTTGTGGCTCCGGCCAGCTTTATGCAGCACTTTATTGTGTTCGTTCTGTCTGTCTTCATCGGGTTCCAAGTCATCTGGGGCGTGGCGCATTCACTGCACACACCACTTATGGCGGTCACCAACGCGATTTCATCGATCATCATTTTGGGTGCTTTGATGCAAATCGGGTCTGGGTCTTTCCTTGTGATCCTATTGGCGTCCTTGTCAGTCTTTATGGCGGGCATCAACATCTTTGGCGGCTTCCTCGTCACACGGCGCATGCTTGCCATGTTCCAGAAATCTTAAGGAGTATAGGATTATGGAATTCGGATTTACGACAGCGGCCTATGTGGTCGCGGCAGTCCTCTTCATCCTCTCTTTGGGGGGCTTGTCAGGGCAAGAAAGCGCAAAACGCGCTGTATGGTACGGCATTGTTGGTATGGCTTTGGCCGTGGCGGCAACACTTGTTGGACCAGGCGCTGGCCTTTGGTTCTTGTCGCTTCTGCTGATCGCAGGTGGTGGTGCCATTGGGTATGTTGTGGCCACACGCGTTCAAATGACCGAGATGCCACAGCTTGTGGCGGCGATGCACTCGTTGGTCGGTTTGGCCGCTGTGTTCGTGGGCTTGATTGCGCATATCGAACTTGGTCGCGTTTTGGGCATGGATCATGCAACACGCGAAACGCTTGACGGTTTTGCTGGCTTGCTGGCGCATAAAACAGCGGTTGAGATCAACATCCTGCGCGTTGAATTGTTCTTGGGCATCTTTATCGGCGCTGTGACCTTCACCGGCTCTGTTGTGGCTTACGGCAAGCTTGCGGGCAAATTGTCCTCGAATGCCTCTAAGCTTCCAGGGGGGCACATGCTTAATGCGGGTGCTGCGGCGATCTCTGCTATCACCTTGATCTGGTACTTCAACACTGGTGGGTTCTTGCCATTGTTCATCATGACCTTGGCTGCCTTGTTCATTGGGTACCACTTGATCATGGGCATTGGCGGCGCTGATATGCCTGTGGTTGTCTCTATGCTCAACTCCTACTCAGGCTGGGCGGCTGCGGCGATTGGTTTCTCTTTGGGCAACGACCTTTTGATCGTTGTGGGCGCACTTGTGGGGTCTTCCGGTGCGATCTTATCCTACATCATGTGTAAGGCGATGAACCGCTCTTTCGTGTCTGTGATCTTGGGCGGCTTTGGCGGCACAACGGGTCCACAGATGGAAGTGGAAGGCGAACAGGTTGCGATTGATGCGGATGGCGTTGCCAATGCACTCAATGAAGCAGACTCTGTCATCATCGTGCCAGGCTATGGCATGGCTGTTGCGCAGGCTCAATCGGCGGTGTCCGAGTTGACCAACAAACTGCGCGCCAAAGGCAAAAACGTGCGTTTCGCCATCCACCCCGTTGCGGGGCGTTTGCCGGGCCACATGAACGTTTTGCTGGCGGAAGCACGCGTGCCTTATGACATCGTGATGGAAATGGATGAAATCAACGAGGACTTCCCAGAAACGGATGTTGTCATCGTGATCGGGTCCAACGACATTGTGAACCCTGCGGCGCAAGAAGATCCAAACTCACCGATTGCGGGCATGCCTGTTCTGGAAGTCTGGAAAGCCAAGCAAGTGTTCGTGTCCAAACGTGGTCAGGGCACTGGGTATTCCGGTATTGAAAACCCGTTGTTCTATAAAGAAAACACACGGATGTTCTACGGCGATGCTAAGGATTCTGTGAACGCATTGCTGCCTAAAATCGACTAAGGCACTGTGTGATAATTAAGAGAAGGCGGTCCAAATGGGCCGCCTTTTTTGTTGCCGCATCTGACTGACACACCATTTTTTGTCCTTAAACAAATTTAATGCGACGGAAATCTTGCTCTGTGACGTAACATAAAAGTGAACAGTGCAGATCGCGGCCAACAAAGCCGTCACACAGTTGCGCTATGTCAGTGACAGGATGGATATAATCTATGAAACTTCCCTTTTTAAGCCAATGCGTCGTCTTGGCTGTCGCCCCTTTTACCGCCTTTGCCCATGATGACCACGCTTCAATGGATCGTATCGCTGAATTGGAGGCGTTCTTTTCAACAGCCGCGATCTTGAATGGTCCCGAGATCGTCGATTGCACCTTGTCGCAAGGCACGCAGACCAAGTGCTTTTCGATCACAGTTAGACCAGAGCCACAAGATTACACCCCCGGTCCATGGTGCCCGACCAATATCGAAGATGACGCCAGCAAAGGCGGCATTTGGTTTGCTGATGGCAAGGTGATGGATGTTGACGGCGATTTTATCGCCACGCTTGATGAGTTGTACAATGATGGCGAATGGCAGCTTTATGACCCTGAAACCGGCGAAATTCGTGTAACTGATACGAAAGAAGCCTGCGAAGCCGCCGCGCGCCCTGATGTGGCCGAAGAGTTTCAAAACCACTGCGTGCAATGTCTGCCTGAATACATGGCCGATGATGCCTCTATGACGTATGTGATCCCGCTGGAACCGCATTTGGCTACCAGCGACCAAGACACCCGCGAATCTGGATCAGGCTTGGCCTATAACGGTGTGCGCCTTGATGGGCCCGCACCTGTCGAGGCCATCCTAAGCGCCCACACGATTGCCGCTTTTGATGACTGCGGAGGGCATGTGAACACCCATGTCGGGTATCATTATCATTCGGTGCGTGATTGTTTGCCCGGTGTCGAGACTGCACATAGCCACGATCATGATGCAGAGGATGTCACCGAAAATGCCGTCAAAATTGGTATCGCTATGGATGGCCACGACATTTACAGCCGTTTTGACGCGGCCGGTGAGGTGATCACTGGGCTTGATAATTGCGGAGGTCATGCGGCAGACGGTATGCCTTATCACTATCATGCGGGCGAAGCTGCGAGCAACGCCATCGTGGGATGCTTTAAGGCCGAAACGGGCTGCGCCTCTGAGGACAGCGGGCTTATCTGTGATGCGTCTGATGTACGACGTGGCCCTCCGCCTGAAGGTATCGAAGCACAAGACGGCGTTGGCGCACCTCCAGCGGAATAACGCGATTTAACTTTTCCAATGTGCATGGCGGCAGGGGGGATCCTTGCCGCCATGCTTTGTTTCAAGCTCCTGACAGGGACGTTACAGCCCGTCAGCGCTTTGTTGGCTGACAGGTCCGTGTCATTCAGGGCATTGTCTGCGCATGGAATTTATCTTTGCATATGCTGCGGGCCTTTTGACGCTCATCAACCCTTGTGTCTTGCCGATTTTGCCTATTGTTCTGGCCAGTGCGCTGCAAGCGGGCAAAGGTGGCCCTCTTTATATGGCAGCAGGCATGAGCCTGTCTTTCGTCGGTTTTGGCATGTTTGTCACCACTGTAGGCTATTCTATCGGCTTGGATGAACAGCGTTTGGGCCAGATTGGTGCGTGGATGATGGTGATCTTTGGCATCATTTTACTGGTGCCGCCATTGTCGGCCAAGTTTTCCAGTCTCACATCGGGTTTTGCCAATTCCGCCGATGCGCGGATTGATAAGATGCAGCGTAAAACCGCATTGGGTCAGCTTGGCACTGGCGCACTTCTTGGCGCTGTGTGGAGCCCTTGTATCGGACCAACTTTGGGCGGTGCCATCGCTTTGGCAAGCCAAGGCGAAAACCTGTTGCGCGCGGCGATGATCATGGTGTTCTTTGCCTTTGGCGTCTCTACGATTATCCTTGTTTTGGGCTACGGTGCGCGGTCGTGGTTTGTACGGCGGCAAAGCCTGATGCAGGCGATGGCTGAAAAGTCCCGTCCGCTTTTGGGGGCTGTTTTTGTCTTGGTCGGGCTGGGATTGCTGTTCAAAGTCCATCACATGATTGAATTTTGGGCGGTGCAAAACCTACCCGCTTGGCTGATTGATCTTTCCGTTGCTCTCTAACCTTTTAAGGAGATACCTATGAAACGCCGTGATTTTATTGTGTCCGCCGCTGCTGCCTGTGTGGCCTCTGCTTTGGGGCGGGCCACCTTTGCCGCGACGGCTTACACACCGGGTCTTGTGGACCAAGAACTGGCCGCGGGTAAAACCGTGTTTCTGGATTTCAAAGCCTCTTGGTGCACAACCTGTGCTGCACAAGAGCGCGTTATGGATAGGCTCAAAGCCGCAAATCCCGACTATGAAAAATGGATCACGTTTATCGCTGTAGATTGGGATGAATATGGCCGCTCTGATTTGACGAAACGCCTTAAAGTACCACGCCGGTCTACTTTGGTCGCCCTGAAAGGGGATGCAGAGCTTGGACGCATTGTTGCGGGCACGCGGGAAGCGGATATCAAGGATTTGATGGATGCAGCACTCAGCGCCGCGATGGCTTAGGTCTGGTTCGGTATACGTTGGTATTCCGATAAGCCTTTGATATGCGACGAAATATCTCTATCTAGAGGGGCGTTTTGGATCTAATGTGACGAAAATCCATACGCACGAGACCCAAAATGGCCCCCATTATAGATCACCCACGCCGCTATGAGTTGGCGAATGAGCTGCACGCTCGCCCATTTCCACGTTTGAATGCTCCGTCGCGGGCGGCTTATTTGGCCATCCGCAGTGCGGGCGATGCCGCACGGCGTGATCGCGCCTTGGACCGTGCGCATCTGATTGCCTTGTTGGATCGCTTTGGTGCTGCGCACCCCGCGCCAGAGGCCACGCATTTCATGGGCGAATTGGGCAAGTATCACCTGAAATGGGAAAGCCACACCGAATTCGTGACCTATACTTTGTTCACCGATGGGGTGTCTGACACACGGTTTGATGACGGTACGTTTGATTTGTTTCCACAAGATTGGCTGGATGCAGCACCGGGGCAGCGCGTGACCTCTGCGATTTTGCGGATCGAGCCTTTGCAATCCGAAGACTGGGCGCGCAAGCGTTTGCGCAGTTGGTTGGAACCTGAAAGCCTTGCTGTGGCCTATGTGCTGGATGGCGAAATGGCTGTGGCTTCCGATTTTCGGATCGACACAGACGGGCATATGCGCTTTGCAATGTTCACCCGCCCAGAATGCGGCACGCAGCGGATCGGTCGGGTTTTGCAACGGCTGTGCGAGATCGAGACCTATAAATCGATGTCGATGCTCGGGCTGATCCAAGCGCGCCGGATCAATGGCGAGACGGCAGACATTGAATTCGAACTTGCCGCGCTGATGGATCAAATGACCGCCAAAGATGCGGGACCGGCGGATGATATGCTGGGCGATATTTTGCGGTTGTCGACACAGATTGAGCGGCTGGTGGCGCAAACCAATTTTCGTATCGGCGCCACGGGGGCCTATGCCGCCATTGTCGAGCAACGTATCGAAGTGCTGCGCGAAGAGCGGTTTGGCGGCGGGCAGTTGTTTTCGGAATTTATGATGCGGCGATTTGATCCTGCGATGCGCACTGTCAGTGCCGCCAAGCGTCAGTTGGAAAACTTGGCGGACCGTGCAGAGCGTGCGGCCAATTTGTTGCGCACAAAGGTGGATGTGGACCGGCAGATGCAAAATCAGGCTTTGCTGGCCTCGATGGATCGCCGCGCCAATCTGCAATTGCAATTGCAAGAAACAGTCGAAGGCCTGTCTGTGGTCGCGATCAGCTATTACGCTGTGGGTCTTGTGGGCTATGCGATCTATCCGTTTTTGCAGCCCCTCGGCATCAGCAAGGGGCTGGCATTGGCGGGGATTACGCCGCTGGTGCTTGGCTGTGTGTGGTTTGGGTTGCGCCGTTTGAAGGCACTCCATCACGCAAAAGCTGCGCCGTAAGCTTGCCGCCGATCGCAATCGAGATCACAGCCAAGATCGCAGCGATAGACAGTGTGGGAATGCCCGACAGGCCCGCGCCCATGGTGCAGCCGCCTGCTAAGACGCCACCAACGCCCATCAATGCGGCGCCCGCAAAATAGCGCCCTGTTTGGCGTGGGGTCTCGAAACTTTGCCATTGGAACCGACCAAAGAGTACGGACACCACCAAAGCGCCCGCCACCACACCGCCCAATAGTCCAACGCCAAAGCCAGCAGGAATAGAGGATGAGGCGATGCCCCAGAACAAGGTTTCAGCCGCAGGCGATGTGAATGATAGGCTTTCCATCGCGATAGGGTCGAATTCATCGAACAGCACATATCCGGTGCCAACCCAAGCCAGCGGGACCAAAGCGCCGATCAAAGCGCCAAGCACCATGTCACGTTTGCGGGCCCCAGAGCGCAGCGCAATTGCTAGAGCTGCGATCACGATAATCGCGCTCCAGATCATAGGATTACCGGACAAGCTTGCGTTATCTAAGGGCAACGTCACAGCACCAAGTGTGGTGCGCACAGGTGCCAGAACGCCTTTCAGCGTAGCATGAGCAACAAAGGCAAAGGCGAGCAACACAATGACAGCCCGCAGATTGCCTGTGCCGGCCAAAACCGTCAAACGCGACACACAGCCGCGCGTCAAGACCATCCCTGCGCCAAAGGCCAATCCGCCGACCACGATGGCCAACCACGGCAGATCAGCGGCAAAGAACCTGTGGTCGTCAAATGAAATCAGACCTTGGGCGATGGCGATTTGCGTGCCGATCACTGCGACAGCAAGACCCGCAAACCAAACGCCAGAGGCTGCGCGCCGCTCGCCACGTGGTCCCGCCACCATGCGGCGAAAACAAAAACGCGACGCTTCGGCAAGGCCACCAAACAAAAAGCCTATTAAAAGGCCGAAAATAATAGCCGCTTGGCGTGGATCGACGTCTAGTCCGAGCTGTTCGTACATGTGGGCGTCCTTTGATCAGAGTGTTTTGGGGTAGTGCGTTTTGGGGCAGCGTGTTCGGGAATCGGTCTTTTTTGATTTATGCCTCTTTGGCAGATAGATTAAGATTTGTGAATATGGGGTAGGGTGGACTTTGTTTGCGCCTGCGTATCTGTTTGACGTGTTTGTTCTGTGAAACTGGCGGTGATGGGGACATCACAAAGGTTTGCAACGATGCAGCGGGCTGTGTCGTTCTTTATTCACATCTGCGTATATATTGACCAAGGGATCAAATGCGCGCGCTGTCTCTCTTGCGCTTTGAGGTCAAAACCGTATTGCTTACCTTAGATATACACCATCGCTTGGAGCCACTCATGCCTGTTAAAAACCGTCTTGCCGATATGCAGCCGCAGATTGCCGAATGGCGTCAAGACATTCACGCGCATCCTGAACTGATGTTCGAGGTTCATCGCACTGCCAAAAAGGTAGCGGATTTACTGCGCGACTTTGGCTGTGATGAGGTGATCGAGGGCATTGGCCGCACAGGCGTCGTGGGCATTATCAAAGGACGGCAGTCTGCATCTGGGCGTACCGTTGGTTTGCGCGCAGATATGGACGCTTTGCCGATTTTGGAAGAAACCGGTGCGGAGTATGCCTCAACTACCCCCGGTGTAATGCATGCCTGCGGGCATGATGGGCACACCTCGATGTTGTTGGGGGCGGCACAGTATTTGTGTGAGACCCGCAATTTCGATGGCACCTGCGTGGTGATCTTTCAACCCGCCGAAGAGGGCGGGGGCGGCGGTCGCGAGATGTGCGCTGAGGGCATGATGGCGCGGTGGAACATTGACGAAGTCTATGGCATGCACAATTGGCCAGGGCAGCCATTGGGGCAGTTCGCCATTCGCCCTGGACCGTTTTTTGCCGCCGCTGATGAATTCAAGATCACGGTTATTGGCAAAGGCGGACATGCGGCCAAGCCACATGAGGCGATTGATAGCACGGTTGTGGCCTCGCATTTGGTGATCGCCTTGCAAACCATTGCTTCGCGCAATGTGGACCCAACTGAACAGGTTGTGGTCTCAGTCACATCGGTTGAAACCTCATCAAAAGCGTATAATGTTTTGCCAGCCTCGATTGAATTGCGTGGCACTGTGCGCACGCTGGACAAAGAGGTGCGTGCGCAGGCCGAGAGCCGCGTCAAAGCCATCGCAGAAGGCATCGGAGCGACCTTTGGCGCTGACATTGAGGTGGAATACATGCTTGGCTATCCTGTGATGGTCAATCACGATCGTGAAACGCAATTTGCTATTGATGCGGCTACGAAAGTGGCTGGCAACTGTGAGGTGGCACCGTTGATTATGGGCGGTGAAGATTTCGCCTATATGCTTGAGGAGCGTCCTGGTGCCTATATTCTTGTCGGGAATGGTGACAGCGCGCCCGTGCATCACCCTAAATTTAATATCAATGATGAAATCCTGCCCGTGGGGGCGTCATGGTACGCTGAAATGGTTGAAAGCCGTTTACCTGTCGCATAGCGCGGCTTGCAGCACTTTAACGTTACTTTGAAGGGGGCATCATGTCCGTTATCGCTATTCTATTGAGCGTCGCAGTTGCTTTCTTGCACGCATATATTCTGTATCTTGAGATGTTCGCATGGGAAGATAAGCGCACTCGTAAAATCTTTGGCACCACTGAAGATTTTGCCAAAGCGACCAAAGCGCTGGCGGCCAATCAAGGACTGTACAACGGTTTTTTATCCGCAGGACTGTTTTGGGGCGTGTTTGCGGGCAAGACCGATGTTCTTGTGTTTTTCTTGCTTTGCATCTGCGTAGCCGCCGCTTATGGCGCGCGTACGGTGTCTAAAAAGATTTTGTTTACGCAAGGCCTGCCTGCGGCCTTGGCGCTTTTTGCTGTTGTGTTCTTAAACTAAAGATCACTCTGGATTTCTGGCGTCGCCTTTAAAAGGCGTCCACCTCAGGCACCATGCCGTGACGCGCCAAGAACACGGGCAGGCTGACTTCGCCTGAATCCGTGTCTTCGATCAGCATATAAGCATCTGCGCCGATGCAATTTTGCAATCTGCATTCGCGTTCTGCACGCTCTTCTGCGGCCGAAGCGGTTGAGTATTCGATCAGCTTGTCGACTTTCAGTCCGCCTTGCGTGCTGCCCGCTGTTGCGCCGAGATAGGTTTGACAAATGTAATGCGTTTTTGACGATGTTTCATCTGATCGTGCCATGGCTATGTTCCTACTTTACCCATAAGAACAAAATAGGAACATATTTAATCTTTGGCAAGGATTAAATGGTAATCTGTGATCGTTGCTTTTGGCGTTATACGGCGGAGCCGTTGCCGCATCGGGGCGCAAAATCAAACGTTGTCAGGCAGGGGGAAAATTTTGTCATAGCTATAGTTAAACACGAAGGCATAGATCAGATAAAACACAACAAAGGCCAAATCCATAACAAAGGCCTGCCATAGCCCTATGCCCAGATACAAAGCGATCAAAGGCAAAGTGAACAGCAAAAGCCCAGCTTCGAACAGCACAGCATGTAGCACGCGCAAGGGCATCGTTTTATGCACCGTGCCGCGCTTTCGTTTTAAGGCGCGATCAAACCCAATGTTATAAATATAGTTCCAAAGCGTGGCGATTGTGGCGGCAGCAATCGCCACAACACCAATGTCTTGCATATGCATTCCAAACCCGACGGCCCCCAGCGGCACCACCAAAAGCAGGCCAATGATTTCAAAGCTGAGTGCGTGGCGAATACGATCACGAGTGTTGCGCATGATGTCCCTCATTTCATGTCTGGGTCGTCCCAGATAATTACCCGAATTGGGGCCCAAATGGGGAGGTCGTCCTCGTGTACTGCATTATCGTGTACTGCATTATCGTGTACTGCATTATCGTGTACCGCATTATAGGGTCTATGACGGTAAAGTCTATCTTTCACGCCTCGTCTGTTATCCGCCTGTATGCGACATATGGCGGGTCATTTTGCCGTCTTCTTGCTGACGTGAATAGTCAAAATCATGGCCTTTGGGTTTACGAGAAATGGCCTCTTCAATCGCGCGGATCAGTGGCGTATTGTCATCTACCGTACTGCGCATGATGTCCCGCAAGGATGCGTTGTCCTCTTGGCCCAGACACATGTACAGCTCGCCCGTGCATGTCATCCGCACGCGGTTGCAGCTTTCGCAAAAATTATGCGTAAGCGGCGTGATAAACCCGATCTTTTGTTGGGTTTCCTCAAGCCGCACATAGCGGGCAGGGCCGCCCGTGCGCTCGGTCAATTCGGTCAAGGTGTACCGCGTTGCCAAATGGTCGCGCAGTTCTTCCAGTGACCAATATTGTCCGACGCGATCTTCACCGCCTAAATCGCCCATGGGCATAACTTCGATAAAGGTCAGATCCATATCTTCGCGGGCACACCATGCGGCGAGGTCGAACACTTCGTCCTCATTGAAGCCTTTTAACGCCACGGTGTTGATCTTGATCCGCAGTCCCGCTTTGCGCGCCGCTTCGATGCCGCGCAGCACTTGGTCCAGCTTGCCCCAACGGGTGACGCGGGCGAATTTATCGGCGTCCAATGTGTCCAGCGAAACATTGATTCGACGCACGCCTGCGGCAAATAAATCATCTGCAAAGCGTTCCAATTGCGACCCGTTTGTCGTGAGCGTCAATTCGTGCAGCGCACCGCTGTCCAAATGCCGTGTCATGCCATTGAAAAAGCTCATGATGTCACGACGCACCAGCGGCTCACCGCCCGTGATCCGCAATTTATTGACGCCAAGCCCAATAAATGTTGAACACATGCGGTCCAGTTCTTCGAGGGTCAAAAGTTCTTTTTTCGGTAAGAATGTCATGTTCTCAGACATGCAATAAACACAGCGAAAATCGCAACGATCAGTCACGGAAACACGTAAGTAATTGATCTCTCGTGCGAAAGGGTCAATTAAGCGTGGGGCGGGCTGTGTCAAAGAGGGCTGTGTGTTCATGGCAAAGACCCTACGCAGGATATTCGCAAAGGCCAAGAGGGACCTGCAAAGTTGACGCAATTGTGCAGGCACGGGGCAACGTATTTGCAATGGCGTTTTGGTTGCCCCTATGTTGTGTCGGTGTTTATATCCGCAAGACGTCACGCATGTGCGGGGCAGGGGCAAACAATAGGCCTTATGTTGAAATATTTATTCTCGGCGAGTTATTATGTTCCGTGATTTCACCCTTTCGGCTGCATTGATGGGGCTTTTGGCCGCTTTTGTGGGCTATGCTGCGTCATTTACAATCGTTTTGACCGGAATGCGCGCGATGGGGGCCAGCCCAGATCAGGCGACCACAGGGCTGTTTTTTGCCACGCTTGGCATGGGCATTTGTAGCATTGTGATTCCCTTTTTGACCCGCACCCCTGCGGCCATCGCATGGTCCACGCCCGGTGCTGCGTTTTTGGCCTCTTCGGTTGTGTTACCTGGTGGTTTTGCCGAAGCATCCGGCGCGTTGATCATCTGTGCTGTGCTTATTTTGATCACGGGTGTCTTGCCCGCTCTGGCGCGCGCTGTGGCCGCGATCCCCAAACCCATTGCCAACGCATTGCTTGCAGGCGTGTTGCTGAAACTGTGCTTTGCCCCCGCGATTGGTCTTGGGGTGATCCCGCTTATGATGTTGCCTGTTTTGACGGCTTGGTTGATCGGGGTGATGTGGAACAAATTGGCGGCGATGCCTTTTGCGGTGATTGCCTTTGTTGCGGTGCTTGTTTTTGGCGTCGATCTACAGGGCGGCGCTGCGCCTGCGTCTTCGGCCTTGTTGCCAGAATTTACCGCGCTCACCCCTGTGTTTAGTTTGCATGCGATGATCTCTGTCGCTTTGCCGATGTATCTGGTGACTATGGCGGGGCAAAATATTCCGGGCTTCGCGGTGATGGAGCTGCACGACTACCCTGTGAACCGTGCGGCCCTTATTCGTGGCACGGGTTTCGCCAGTCTGCTGATCGCGCCCTTTGGGGCGATCCCCGTAAACATGTCCGCAATCACAGCGGCGATGATGGCAGGGGAAGACGCGGGACGAGACCCTGCCAAACGCTATTGGGCGGCGATTGTTTCAGGGCTGGTCTATGTGGTGCTGGCCTTTGCGACCACCGCAGTTGCGGGAATCGCGAGCCTTGCGCCGGCAGAACTGATCACGGGGGTGGCAGGTTTGGCGCTGATCCCAGCTTTGGTTGGGTCGCTGTCGGGGGCATTTAGCAACAAGGACCAAATGGAAGCGCCCGCGCTTACCTTTTTGATCGCGGCCAGTGGCATGGCACTGTTCGGCGTCAGCGGTGCATTTTGGGGGGTGCTTGTCGGCGGTGTGATCTGGAGCGCCAAGGGGATTTCCCTCAAACGGCGCTCCTGATCATAGATGTTTTAGGTCTTGGAATGACGAAAGGCTAAAGCTAACGACTTAGCCCTCAAACGTCTCGTCGTCATCACCAGCATCTTCTGCGCTGTCCTCAGCCGCGTTGCCACCGCGGTGGATCGCACGGGCGCGTTTATAGTCGTGTTTGGACAAGGATCGCAGCCATGACTGCGCTGTGCGGTGCACATCTTTGCTTTCATCGGCCAAGGCTTCGGGCAACCAGTCGCAAATGCGGTCCAGCGCGATTTGTTCACGTTCGGACGGATGCGATGATTTGGCTAAGAATTCAGTGATTCCCAAGGCCGCACGCCGTTGCAGCGACGACTCGTGGCGCATCAATTTGTAGACCTTGTTCATGCGTGACGTATCGGCAGCCAAACGGCGCTGGCAGGCCGCACATAGCGCATCGACTTCGGCCCAATTGCCAGCCTGGGCCAGCCAATCGGTCAAATGTGCCCAGACTTCTTGATCGTCAGAAATGCGCGCTTGGGTCAGCAATTTTGCCGCCATAAGCCGCGCATCATGGATGCCAGATGTCCATAAAGTTGCAGCCAATTCAAGACGTTCTGGGAAAGCCACCTCTTTGCGCCAAGCGCGGGCCATCTCTTCAAGACGACCAGGTGCGATACCGATGTAATCCCCTGAAGCGCCAAAATGAGCTTTGAGTTTCGTGACGCGGGCCTCATCAGCCTCGGCGTGGAGCGCGGTCAGCGCGTTTTCAGGGGTCATGTGCTTATCTTTCCTAACAGTCCCGCTTTGATCGCGGGCCATTCAGCTGCCGTGATCGAATACACGGCTGTATCACGGATCGTACCATTTGCCACCACCATATGTGATCGCAATATACCATCAAGTTGCGCGCCAAGGCGTTCAATCGCACGTCTGCTTTGCGTGTTTAGGCGATGTGTGCGCAACTCGACCGCGATGCAGTCCAAAACCTCAAAAGCGTGTGTGAGCAACAAAAGCTTGGCCTCAGTGTTCAAATGGGACCGCTGCACGTCTTTTGAAATCCAAGTTGATCCGATTTCAACGCGTTTGTTGATCGGGTCGACATTCATATAGGTGGTCATGCCCACAGCGCGCCCGTCAGGGGTGCAAATCGCAAAAGCTGTCATTTGGCCGTTGCTCTGCAATGACAAACGCCGCTCGATTTCTGCACGCATGCCCTCAGGCGATGGCACGGTTGTGTACCAAAGCTGATGCAGATCACCCACTGCCCCAGACAGATCATCGCAATGGATGACCTCAAGCGGCACCAAATGAACATGCGCGCCTTTTAGCGATACTGGGGTAGGCCAAGTCATGCGCGTGTTATCCTATTCAACAGTCACAGATTTCGCTAAATTGCGCGGCTGATCCACATCTGTGCCTTTGGCAACAGCCGTGTGATAGGCCAACAATTGGGCAGGGACAGCATAGAGGATCGGGGCCAAAGCATCGGGCACGGTGGGCATTTGAATGCTCTGCCAAACGCCGTCTCCGGCCTCGCGCAGGCCCTGTTCGTCCGAGATCAACAGCACCTTGCCGCCGCGCGCCATGACCTCTTGCATGTTGGATATGGTCTTTTCAAACAATTTGTCCCGCGGGGCCAAAACGATGATCGGCGTGTGTTGATCCACAAGCGCGATCGGTCCGTGTTTCAATTCGCCTGAGGCATAGCCTTCGGCGTGGATATAGCTGATTTCTTTGAGTTTCAAAGCGCCTTCTAAGGCCAGAGGATACATCGCGCCGCGCCCCAAAAACAACACGTCGCTGGCCTCGGCCAATAGCGCAGAGACATCAGCAATCGCATTGGATTGATCCAGTGCGAGGTTCAAAAGACCGGGCAGACTGCGCAATGCAGATAGATGTGTCGTGATCTCTTCGCCGTTCAAAACACCACGATCCTGAGCCGCTTTCAGGGCCAGCATGTGCAACACGGTCAACTGACACGAAAACGCCTTGGTCGAGGCCACGCCCACTTCGACGCCCGCCAAAATCGGCAAAGACATATCGCTTTCGCGCGCCATAGAGCTTTCAGATGAATTTGTCACGGTGATGATGCTTGCGGCCTTGCCTGCTGTATAGCGCAAAGCGGCCAAAGTATCTGCCGTTTCGCCCGATTGGCTGACATAAATCGCCAAAGTGCGCGGACTGATCGGCGCTTCGCGGTATCGGAATTCAGATGCGATATCGACCTCAACAGGGATTTTCGCGATCTGTTCGAACCAATATTTGGCCGTGAAGCAAGCGTAAAACGCCGTGCCACAAGCGACCATTACAATCCGGTCGAATTGAGTGAAATCGATGTCCGGTTCTGGCAACACGACAGAAGCCCCATCAGCGGACATGTAGTAGTTCACCGCCTCGGAAATCACTGTCGGTTGTTCGGCGATCTCTTTGGACATGAAGTGTTTGTGCCCAGCTTTTTCGATCCGTGTCGCGTCGATCTTAATCTCGCGGCGGGTACGTTGCACTTGGCTGCCGTCTTGGGCGAAAATATCAAGGCTGCTGCGGGTGATGATCGCGCGGTCGCCTTCTTCCAAATAGGTCACTTGGTCGGTCATTGGGGCGAGCGCGATGGCGTCTGAGCCGACAAACATTTCACCATCCCCGTGACCAATCGCCAGCGGAGACCCCTTGCGCGCGGCGATCAACAAATCGTCTTCGCCATCAAACAAGAAACACAAAGCAAAGGCTCCGGTGAGCGCGTCAATCGTGGCATTTGCAGCCTCGATCGGCGATTTGCCCGCATCGACAAAGCTTTGCGCCAAAAGCGCCACGGTTTCCGTGTCCGTCTCTGTGACAAAGCTATAGCCTTGGGTGCCTAGCATTTCGCGCAACTCGCGGAAATTTTCAACGATGCCATTGTGCACGACAGCCACAGGGCCAGCTTTATGAGGATGAGCATTGGTGACGCTGGGCGCACCGTGCGTGGCCCAACGGGTGTGGCCAATACCGGATTTTCCAGCCAGCGGATTGTGGACCAGTTCATCTGACAGATTGACCAGTTTTCCGACCGCGCGGCGGCGATCCAATACGCCGTTGTTCACAGTCGCGATCCCTGCGCTGTCATAGCCGCGATATTCAAGACGTTTGAGTGCTTCAACCAAAATGGGCGCGACTTCATGCGTGCCCAATACCCCTACAATACCACACATGTTATTGACCTTTCTCGGCTTTTTTTGCCTTTAACGCCCGCAGCCTTTGGAACAGTTTGACCGCCAACATCGGTTTATTGTCTTGCTTGGCGCGTGCAATCGCCAAAGCGCCATTGGGCACATCTTTGGTGATCACAGATCCGCTGCCCGTCATGGCCTCGATGCCCACAGTCACAGGCGCGACCAGCATAGTGTTGGATCCGATAAAGGCGTCACGGCCGACGGTGGTGCGATGTTTAAACACGCCGTCGTAATTACAGGTGATCGTGCCTGCGCCGATGTTTGCGCCATCGCCGATATCCGCATCGCCAATATAAGTGAGGTGCCCCACTTTGGTGCCCTCGCCAATCTGCGCATTTTTGATTTCAACGAAATTGCCGACATGAGCGTCATTGCCAAGCTCTGCGCCGGGGCGCAGACGCGCGAAGGGGCCGGCATCAGCGCCTGTTGAGACGTGACAGCCCTCAAGATGGCTAAAGGATTTAATCCGTGCGCCGCTTTCAATCGTCACATTCGGTCCAAACACCACATTCGGATCAATGACCGCGTCACGGCCTATGTATGTGTCGAGCGAGAAAAACACGGTTTCAGGTGCCACAAGTGTGACGCCGTTCTCAAGCATCTCAGTGCGCTTGGCGCGTTGGAACAAGGATTCAGCAAAGGCCAATTCTGTGCGGGTGTTGACGCCTAAGGTCTCTGCCTCGTTACATGACACCGTGGTTGCGCTCAGGCCTTTGCTTCGCGCAATTTTAATCACATCCGGCAGGTAATATTCTCCAGCGGCATTGTCATTGCCGACTTCTGATAACAGGTCAAACAAGACCTTGGCGTCAGCGCAGAGCACGCCAGAATTACACAGTGTGATGGAGCGCTCTTCCTCGGTCGCATCTTTGAACTCAACGATATGCAATAATGTATCGCCGTCCATAACCAGACGCCCGTAGCGTCCAGGGTGCGCGGCCTCGAACCCCAAGACCACAACATCATGTTGGGTCCGTGCCGTTTGCATTTTTTCTAAGGTCTCGGCTGAAATAAATGGCGTGTCGCCGTAAAGGACAAAGGCATCGCCTTCGAAATCAGCCAAAGCCTCTTTGGCTTGCAGCACGGCATGGGCGGTGCCAAGTTGGTCGTCTTGACGTGCGATTATAATATCTTCATCGAGGCTGAGCGCTTGTGAGGCGACAGCATCTGCCCCGTGACCGACAACAATCACAGTACGTGTAGGGTCAAGTGCACCGCCTGCGTGCAGAGCATGAGCAAATAGAGGCGCATTGCCGATCTGATGCAGCACCTTCGGTAACTCTGAATTCATCCGAGACCCTTGCCCTGCGGCAAGAAGTATAAGGGCTGTGGCCATGTGTTCGTCCCAATCTGCTCTTTTCTTTATCTGCATGCCGTTTTACCCATGTCACACAGCACCGCAAGAGGCGGGGCTTCACATATTTTAACCACAGGTTACATGTATCGGCATCCCTTCGCCGATTGTCGCTGACTGGACCCAAATGAATACGGACAAAGGATTTGCTATGCGCTGCGTTATATTTGATCTGGATGGTACATTGGCAGACACCTCAGGCGATCTGATCGCGTCTGCTAATTATTGTTTTAATTCATTAGGCTACGGAGATATCTTGGACCCTGTTTCGGATGCGGGCACGGCGCTTCGGGGGGGGCGGGCGATGCTCAATTTGGGCTTTGCACGGATCAAGCCAGACTATGATCAAACCGATGTTGACGCGCAATATCCCGTGTTGTTGCAAGCCTACGGCGATGCGATTGATGTGCACACAAAACTATACGACGGGGCTGTTGAGGGGGTCGAGGCGTTGAAAACGGCTGGCTATGCGGTCGGTGTTTGCACCAACAAACCTTCTGGCTTGGCCGAAACCTTGCTGAAAAAGCTCGGCGTGCGCGATTTGTTTGAGTCTATGATTGGGGCTGACACGCTGCCTGTGCGCAAGCCTGATGCTGCGCCGTATGTCGCTGCTGTTGAACAGGCGGGCGGAGATGTGAAGATGAGCTATCTGGTTGGCGACACTATTACGGATCGTAAAACGGCTGAGGCCGCAAATGTGCCCTGTGCTTTGGTGACGTTTGGTCCAGATGGGCAGGCGGTAAAGGCGCTGAAGCCTGAGGCTTTGTTGCATTCTTACACTGACCTGATGCAGGTCACAAAGGAGCTGATCGGATGATTGACGTCTTCAAAGGCAATTTCACCCAGCAAGAGCCGATCCCTGAAGAGGCCATTGAGGCCGCCGTGGCAGTGATGCGTTCGGGGCGGCTGCATCGATATAACACCTTGCCCGATGAAGCGGGCGAAGTGGCCCTGTTGGAACAAGAGTTCGCCGCTTTCACAGGGGCAAAATACTGTCTGGCTGTGGCTTCGGGCGGTTACGCTTTGGGCTGCGCGTTGCGGGCTGTCGGGGTCGTGGCTGGCGATGCGGTTTTGACCAATGCCTTTACGCTGGCTCCTGTGCCTGGCGCGATTGCTGCCCTGGGCGCGCGTCCTGTTTTTGTTGGTGTTACCGACGGGCTGGTAATCGATCTTGATGATCTGCAGGTGAAGATATCGACCAGCGGCGCAAAGGTTTTGATGTTGTCGCATATGCGCGGGCATATCGTCGATATGGATGCGCTGATGTATATTTGTAACGGCGCGGGCGTGGTCGTGATCGAAGACTGCGCACACACTATGGGCGCGACATGGGATGGCGTGCCGTCAGGACGTCATGGTGCGGTCGGGTGTTATTCGACCCAGACTTATAAGCACATCAATTCGGGTGAGGGCGGTTTGTTGGTGACAGATGATGCCGAGATTGCCGCAAAAGCGATCATGTTGTCGGGATCTTACATGTTATACGGCAAGCATATCGCTGGACCACCCGCTGAAATGTTCGAAAACATCAAGTATGACACCCCCAATGTCTCTGGCCGAATGGACCATTTGCGGGCTGCGATCTTGCGGGTGCAGTTGAAGCACTTGCCGGAACAAGTCGAGCATTGGAATGCGCGGTATCGGGCGTTCGAGGCGGGCTTGCGTGATATTGACGGACTCACCGTGATCCACCGCCCGCAGGCAGAAGGCTTTGTTGGGTCCTCGTTTCAGTTTTTGCTGCTCGATTGGGACAACGCAGCGATCGAGGGCTTTCTTGCGCGCTGTTTGAAACGAGGTGTCGAGTTGAAATGGTTCGGCGCGCCTGAGCCTGTCGCGTTCACGTCGCGCTATGACAGTTGGCGCTATGCAGATGCGCAACCTTTGCCCGACAGTGATCGCGTGCTGAGCGCCATCATTGACATGCGCTTGCCGTTGACATTCTCGGTCGAAGACTGTGCGCTCTTGGCACGGATTGTGAAAGAGGAAGTGCGTTCAAACGCCTAAGGGTTTGAAAGGGCGTTTTTGACGATCTCAGTTGGTTGAAATTGTCAAAATCAGACTGAAAAAGTCAGGTAACAGGGCGCTCCAGGATCTTTAAATCAGACTAAAACGATCAGGTAATGAGTTCGAATCAGAGTTGTTGATTAAGGGTTAATCATCCGCGTGCACCTGCAGAAAAAAACTTTGTACTTCCCTTGAAACAAAGGCTTTTGAAGCGCCTGCGCTTGTTGACCATACTGTCACAGAGGGCTAAACCACCAAGTAGCTTTAGCACACGCGCGCCCGCTTTCCGTGGGCCCATCATCAAGGAGCCGCACGTGGAAGACCTGCTTCGGGATTTTCTCCCAGTCATCATTTTCCTCGGCCTCGCCATCGCGCTTGGTCTTGTCTTCATCTTCGCAGCACTGATCGTTGCCGTCCGCAACCCAGACCCTGAAAAACTATCAGCGTATGAATGTGGCTTTAATGCCTTTGACGATGCGCGGATGAAATTCGATGTTCGGTTCTACTTGGTGTCGATCCTCTTTATCATCTTTGATCTGGAAATCGCTTTCCTCTTCCCTTGGGCCGTCGCGTTCAAGGATGTGGGGATCGTCGGGTTCTGGTCGATGATGGTGTTCTTGGGTGTACTCACCGTGGGCTTTGCCTATGAGTGGAAAAAAGGAGCCTTGGAATGGGCGTGATCACTTCAGTCAACACAGCTGGCGCAGACAAAGAAGTCGCCACACAGGCGTTGAACAACGAACTGCAAGACAAGGGCTTTTTGCTCACGTCTACAGAAGACATCATCAACTGGGCGCGCACAGGGTCACTGCACTGGATGACCTTTGGTCTGGCCTGTTGCGCGGTTGAAATGATGCACACCTCTATGCCGCGCTATGATCTTGAACGGTTCGGCACCGCGCCGCGTGCCTCCCCACGTCAGTCTGACTTGATGATCGTTGCGGGCACGCTGACCAACAAAATGGCGCCTGCCTTGCGCAAAGTCTATGATCAGATGCCAGAGCCACGCTATGTGATCTCGATGGGATCATGCGCAAACGGCGGTGGCTATTACCACTACTCTTACTCTGTTGTGCGTGGATGTGACCGGATCGTTCCTGTCGATATCTATGTGCCCGGGTGCCCCCCAACAGCAGAAGCCTTGCTGTACGGCATCATGCAATTGCAACGCAAAATGCGCCGCACTGGCACGATTGCCCGCTAAGGAGACGGACCTATGAGCGAAGCTCTTGAAATTCTGGCAGCTCACCTTGAGCTCAAGCGCCCTGATGATGTTATCTCAAGCGAGATCAATTTTGGCGAATTGACGGTCACTGTCACCTCCGCTGGCATCGTGGATTTCGTTGAATTTTTGAAAACCAATGCGACCTGCAAGTTTTCAAGCTTGGTGGACATCACTGCGATTGACCACCCGACACGTCCTGAGCGCTTTGACGTGGTGTATCATTTCTTGTCGATGTACCAAAATCACCGCATCCGCATCAAAACGGCTGTGCGCGAAGATGAAATGATTGCCTCAATCGTTGATATTCATCCCTCGGCCAATTGGTTCGAGCGTGAAGTCTTTGACATGTTCGGGATCATTTTCTCGGGTCACCCTGATTTGCGTCGCTTGCTGACGGACTACGGTTTCCGTGGTTTCCCGCTGCGCAAAGATTTTCCGACAACAGGCTACACAGAAGTGCGTTACGACGAAGAGCTTAAACGCGTTGTCTATGAGCCTGTGTCCTTGACGCAAGAATACCGCCAGTTCGACAATCTCTCTCCTTGGGAAGGGGCTAAGTATATCCTTCCTGGTGATGAGAAGCAGGAGGCTTAACGTTTGACTCAGCCGACCCTCATGTTTTGTGTTGGAGCAACCAAGGCGGGAACGTCTTGGCTGTACAGCTATTTGCATGGGCGGGATGATTGTGTGTTGCAAAGCGTGAAAGAGTCCCATTTTTTCGATACGATTTCAAAGCCACGTATGAAGCCACAGATCGATCAGTGGAAAGTACAACGCGACATGTTGCGCGACCGCCGTGACGTGGCAAAAAACGCGGGCGAAGCTGCGCGTGTTGAGCGTTTGCAAAAGCAAATCGACGATATATCGGCCTTGATCAAAGCTGTGCGCAAACGGGACGAGGGCATCCCTGCCTATCTGGAATACATCTATGCAGGGTCTGAGGATGCGATGCTGGTCGGGGATATCACGCCTGCTTATGCGCTGCTCGATCAGGACCGTTTGGAACAAATGCTGTCTTTGTCTGCGGAGACGAAATTCGTGTTCTTGATGCGCGACCCTATTGATCGGTTGTGGTCTCATGTGCGCATGATCGCCAAGCGCACCACGGACACGCCCGAAGGGTTTGTGACCAAATCCCGTGCGGTGCTCAAATCTGTAACACAGGACGGCGGACAAGACCATGTGGCAACACGCGGGGATTATCCTGCAATTGTCTCGAAACTTAAAAACGCGATGCCCAAAGACAAAGTGCATTTCGAATTTTTCGAACGCCTTTTGACTGAGGGCGGCATTCGCGACCTATGTGATTTCCTTGGCATATCTTATGTGCCTGCGAACACTGATAAGAAAGTTCATGAGGGCAAAAGCCTAAAGATGGACGATGAAATGCGAGGCTGGGCGGCTGAGTTTACCGCGCCGCACTATGCCTTTGTGAAAGAAACCTTCGGTGCGCTGCCTGATCGGTGGCAATCCAATATGGCGAGGGTCAACTAGATGGATGGCAACGTGAGCGACGTACTGACGGGCGAACAAAAGATCCGCAACTTTAACATCAACTTTGGGCCTCAACACCCTGCGGCGCACGGCGTTTTGCGAATGGTGTTGGAACTCGATGGCGAGATCGTAGAGCGGGCTGACCCGCATATCGGTCTGTTGCATCGTGGCACTGAAAAGCTGATGGAAAGCCGCACTTATCTGCAAAACTTGCCGTATCTCGATCGCCTCGATTACGTGGCGCCGATGAACCAAGAACACGCATGGTGTATGGCGATTGAACGTCTTGCCGGTGTCGAGGTGCCACGTCGTGCCTCTTTGATCCGCGTGCTGTTCTCTGAAATTGGCCGTGTGTTGAACCACCTCTTGAACGTCACCACGCAAGCGATGGACGTGGGTGCGTTGACGCCGCCACTTTGGGGGTTTGAAGAGCGTGAAAAGCTGATGATCTTTTACGAGCGGGCTTGTGGCGCGCGCTTGCACGCGGCCTATTTCCGCCCTGGTGGTGTGCACCAAGACCTGCCGCCAAAGCTGATTGACGATATCGAAACATGGGCCAATGAATTCCCGAAAATGATCGCGGATATTCATACGCTTTTGACCGAAAACCGGATTTTCAAACAGCGTAACGCGGACATCGGCATCATTTCCGAACAAGAGATCCTCGATTGGGGCTATTCTGGCGTCATGGTGCGCGGCTCTGGTTTGGCGTGGGATTTGCGTCGTTCTCAGCCTTACGAGCTATACGACGAATTTGATTTCAAAATTCCGGTGGGCAAAAACGGCGATTGCTATGATCGCTACCTCGTGCGCATGGCGGAAATGGAAGAATCCACTAAGATCATTCTGCAAGCGATTGAAAAACTGCGTGCCCCTGAGGGCCAAGGTGATATTCTCGCCCGTGGTAAAATCACACCGCCAAAACGTGGCGATATGAAAACCTCGATGGAAGCGCTGATCCACCACTTTAAGCTCTACACAGAAGGCTTTAAATTGCCGGAAGGCGAAGTTTACGCCGCTGTGGAAGCGCCTAAGGGGGAGTTCGGCGTCTACATGGTCTCTGACGGGACCAACAAACCTTATCGTGCAAAACTTCGCGCTCCGGGGTTCTTGCATCTTCAATCGATGGACCATGTTGCGAAAGGCCACCAGCTGGCTGACGTTGCGGCGCTCATCGGCACTATGGATATCGTATTTGGGGAGGTGGACCGCTAATGCTACGCCGTCTGCACGCTGAACAACCCGCATCTTTTGCATTCACCCCAGCCAATCAGGAATGGGCCGAAGCGCAAATCACCAAATACCCTGAGGGGCGTCAACAATCTGCAGTGATCCCACTGTTGTGGCGCGCGCAAGAACAGGAAAGCTGGCTGACCAAGCCTGCGATTGAGCACATCGGCGACATGCTGGGCATGCCTTATATTCGCGTGCTCGAAGTGGCGACATTCTACTTTATGTTCCAGCTTCAGCCTGTGGGCACAGTGGCGCATATCCAAATTTGTGGCACACTGTCTTGCATGATTTGTGGCGCCGAAGACCTGATGGCTGTGGCACGCGAAAAAATTTCGCCAACCCCACACACTGTGTCTGCGGACGGCAAGTTTTCATGGGAAGAAGTCGAATGTCTGGGGGCCTGTTCCAATGCACCAATGGCGCAAATCGGCAAAGACTATTACGAAGATCTGTCTGCTGAAAACTTTGGCAAATTGATCGACGATATGGCCGCAGGCAATGTGCCTTTGCCAGGTCCACAAAACGGACGTTTTGCGGCTGAGCCTTTGTCTGGCCTGACATCTTTGGCCGACGGCGACACAGAGCAAAACCAATATAATGCCTCTGTGGCTTTGGCGTCTGACATCGGCGATACGCTCAAGCGCATTGATGGCACCGAAGTGCCTTTGCTGACGCCTTGGCTTAAAGGCGGTAAGCGCGGAGGTGCGAAACCACCTAAGCCCGCAGCGCCTGCAAAATCGGCTGTGCAACAAGCGGCTGAAGCAAAAGCGCCTGCGAAAAAAGCCGCGGTCAAAGCGACTGCTCCTAAGGCTGCTGAAAAAGCGACAGCGACCGCCGCGGATGTCCCAGCAAGTGCGCAGAAAAAACCACGCACCATGAAAGCCCCGCGCAAAGCCGGTGCTGACGATCTGAAAATGATCAAAGGTGTGGGGCCGAAACTAGAAGAAACGCTCAACGCTCTTGGGTTCTGGCATTTCGATCAGGTGGCCAAATGGACACCAGAAGAAATTGCTTGGGTTGATGATAATCTGAAATTCAAAGGTCGCATCGAACGCGACGGCTGGATCGAACAGGCTACAACTCTTGCCGCTGGTGGCACCACAGAGTTCTCGAAACGCGCGAAATACTGACTTTCTATGACCGCTAAAGGCACATAAGGCTATAAAATCCGTGCCTAAGTTCAACAGGGATAGTTAAGGAGTAAGGCAATGAGTGAGACAACTTCGGGGAAGACCCAAAAGATATGGCTGATCTCGGCTATAGCTGGGATTGTTGCGTTTTTGGCCTTGCTCTACGTCGCGGGCTATTCGACTGTGGCTTCACTTATTGTTGGCGTTCTTGTGGCGCTGTTGGTTGGCATTCTGCTCTGGATCGGTTGGTATGAAGATCCTGAGGCGCAAACACAGCTGAATGAGCGCGAAGCTGAGCAAAAAGCGGCTGTTGCTGCCGCCTCTGATGCAACAGCGGCCGATATCGTTGCAACAGCTGCTGATGAAAGTTCCGCATTGGACGCATTAGATGGCGCAGAGGCTCCGGTTGTAGAGGCCCCGATTGACGTCGTTGAGCCTGCGGCTCCTGAAACGCCAAGTGCGGCACTTGATATGACGTCAGACGCGACAACATCTGGTGCGGCTGATGTAGAGGACACAGCGCCAGCTGCAACGCCTGTCTCTAAAAAAGCCACTGCGAAACCAACGCCGACTAAGGCGAAAGCTGCACCAAAAACGAAAGCGCCAGCCAAAGCACCTGTGGCAGCCGATGGAAAGCCACAGGTATTGACACAGCCGCGTGATGGCGGAGCGGACAATTTGAAACTGCTTAAAGGCGTGGGACCAAAGCTTGAGGAAACGCTCAATGCGTTGGGGTTCTATCATTTTGATCAGGTCGCAGGATGGCGCAAAAAAGAAATTGAATGGGTTGATAACAACCTGAAATTCAAAGGCCGCATCGAACGTGACGGCTGGGTGGCGCAAGCAAAAATTCTTGCCAAAGGTGGCGAGACTGAATTTTCAAAACGCTCTAAGAAATAAGGCGTGATGATGGGATATAAATATGGCTCCTGACAAGGACGCATTGCAAGCAAAGAAGGCGCGCATGGTCTCGCTGGTGATTGCAGGAACAATGGTTCTTTGGATTGTGGCTCAATGGATCGGCAGCAAAGTGGGTATTTCTACACGATACGCTTTGTTGTTGGACCTCTTGGCGCTCGCTGCCTTTGTGTGGGCGCTTATCGTGGTGTATCAGATCTGGCGCGCGCGTCAGAAAGGCTGAAGGAATAAAGCTATGCTCAAAGATCAAGATCGGATCTTTACCAATATCTACGGGATGCATGATCGCAGCCTCAAAGGCGCTTTGGCGCGTGGACATTGGGACGGCACCGCCGGCATCATCAAAAAAGGCCGTGACTGGATCATCGACCAGATGAAAGCCTCCGGCTTGCGTGGTCGTGGCGGTGCGGGCTTCCCGACAGGTTTGAAATGGTCTTTTATGCCCAAGGAATCTGATGGTCGCCCATCTTACTTGGTCATCAATGCTGATGAATCTGAACCGGGCACCTGTAAAGACCGCGAAATCATGCGCCACGATCCGCATACGCTGATCGAGGGCGCGTTGATCGCGTCTTTCGCGATGCAAGCCAACGCCTGTTACATCTACCTGCGTGGCGAATACATTCGCGAACGCGAAGCGCTGCAAATGGCCATCGACGAATGTTATGACGCGGGGCTTTTGGGTAAGAATGCAGCCAAGTCTGGCTGGGACTTTGATCTTTATCTGCACCACGGGGCAGGGGCGTATATCTGTGGTGAAGAAACCGCATTGCTTGAATCGCTTGAAGGCAAAAAAGGCATGCCACGGATGAAGCCACCGTTTCCAGCGGGTGCTGGTCTTTACGGTTGCCCGACCACTGTGAACAACGTCGAATCTATCGCTGTGGCCCCGACCATTTTGCGTCGCGGTCCCGAATGGTTCGCAGGCTTTGGCCGTCCGAATAACGCAGGCACAAAATTGTTCGCGATCTCTGGTCACGTGAATAACCCTTGCGTGGTTGAAGAAGCTATGTCGATCACGTTTGAAGAGCTGATCGAAAAGCATTGTGGTGGCATTCGCGGCGGTTGGGACAACTTGCAAGCTGTGATCCCTGGCGGGTCTTCCGTGCCTTTGGTGCGCGGTGAGAACATGAAAGACGCGATCATGGACTTTGATTATCTGCGCGGTGAATTGGGCTCTGGCCTTGGCACTGCTGCGGTGATTGTCATGGACAAATCCACGGATATCATCAAAGCCATCCACCGCCTGTCGATGTTCTACAAACACGAGTCCTGCGGCCAGTGTACGCCATGCCGCGAAGGCACAGGCTGGATGATGCGCGTGATGGATCGTTTGGTCAAAGGCGAAGCAGAGCTGGAAGAAATCGACATGCTTTGGGACGTGACCAAACAGGTTGAGGGCCACACAATCTGTGCGCTCGGCGATGCGGCGGCTTGGCCAATCCAAGGCTTGATTCGCAACTTCCGCGAAGAAATCGAAGATCGTATCAAAGCACAACAATCGGGCCGTATGGGCGCGATGGCGGCGGAGTAAGTCATAGTAATGCATGCATCAGGCACACATATTGCGGAATTGAACATCGGGCGACTTATCGCGCCGACCGATGATCCGCGCGTGGCTGAATTCATGGATGCATTGGATATGGTGAACGGGCTTGGCAAACGCATGCCGGGCTTTGTGTGGATGATGGAAGGCTCAGGCGAGCCGGGCACTGGAAATACCGAAAATTCAATTGGCGATGATCCACAATTCGTCGCCAATATGACCGTTTGGGAAGACGTACAAAGCCTTGAGCGTTTCGTTTTCAATACGGTTCACAAAAAATTCTACGACCGCCGCGAAGACTGGTTCCAAATCTTGGACGGCCAGCACTTTGTAATGTGGTACGTTGAACAAGGGCATAGGCCCACATTAGACGAGGCGCAGAGACGTCTTGCTTACAAAGAAAAACATGGGGACAGCGACTATGCCTTTGGCTGGTCGTATCTGAAAGAGGCGCAATTGCATGTCACGAAATCATGCGCGCCAATTGGTACGGAGTCCCAAAATGTACAAGTTTAAAACCGTTATCCTTGCGACGCTGCTGACGATCCCCTTTGCGGGCGTGGGGGCGGTGTCTGCCAAGGCGTTGCGCGACGAGCCCTCTATCGATGGGCCAATGTTGAAAGTGGCTCTCGCGATTGAGATTTCTGACAAATGCTCCAGCATCGAGGCCCGCAAGCTTAAAGGGCTGAACTTTTTATGGGGGCTTAAAACCGCTGCCAAAAAGCTCGGCTATTCTGATGATGAAATCAAAGCCTACGTGGACAGCAAAGCTGAAAAATCACGCATGCGCGCTTTGGGCGAAGCCTATGTGCGCGATAAAGGTTTGAACCCGACCAGCGCCGCGGATTTATGTCGGCTTGGTCAACAAGAAATCGCTGCAAATAGCCTGACAGGTTCTTTGTTGCGCAATAGGTAACGAGGGGCTAGGGCCTCTTTTAAGGTTCCACGGTTTTCGTGGGTGAGATCAAATGGGCGCTGTCAAAGGCGTATTGAAATACCGAAGGTGCGGCGCATGTTGCGTGCGGCAGCTTCATGAAACACAGGTGACGTGATATGGCAGATACGCGCAAACTTATCATTGACGGAAAAGAAGTCGAGGTCGATCCGGCCATGACGATCCTACAGGCTTGCGAAGTGGCTGGGGTCGAAGTGCCGCGCTTTTGCTACCATGAACGTCTTTCAATCGCTGGCAACTGCCGGATGTGTTTGGTCGAGGTCGTCGGTGGCCCGCCCAAGCCCACAGCCTCTTGCGCGATGCAGGTCAAAGATTTGCGCCCCGGTCCAGAGGGCGCACCACCCGTTGTGAAAACCACGTCACCTATGGTGAAAAAGGCGCGCGAAGGGGTGATGGAATTCTTGCTCATCAACCACCCGCTGGATTGCCCAATCTGTGACCAAGGCGGCGAATGCGATTTGCAAGACCAAGCCATGGCCTACGGCGTTGATTTCTCGCGTTTCCGCGAACCAAAACGCGCGACCGAAGATCTTGATCTTGGCCCGCTCGTGGCGACAACCATGACGCGGTGTATTTCTTGTACCCGCTGTGTGCGTTTCACGACTGAGGTCGCGGGCATCACACAAATGGGCCAAACAGGGCGCGGCGAAGATTCCGAAATCACAAGCTATTTGAACGAAACACTTGTGTCGAACCTGCAAGGCAACATCATCGATCTGTGCCCTGTTGGCGCTTTGACCTCTAAACCCTACGCCTTTACAGCCCGCCCATGGGAATTGACCAAGACGGAAACCATCGACGTGATGGACGCACTTGGCTCGAACATCCGCGTGGACACCAAGGGCCGCGAAGTGATGCGCATCTTGCCACGCAACCATGACGGCGTGAACGAAGAGTGGATTTCCGATAAAACCCGTTTCGTTTGGGACGGCTTGCGTCGCCAGCGTTTGGACACACCCTACATCCGTGAAAACGGCAAACTGCGTAAAGCCACTTGGGGCGAGGCCTTGGCCGCTGCTGCCAAAGGTATGAAAGGCAAGAAAGTTGCCGGACTTGTGGGCGATCTTGTCTCAGTCGAGGCGGCTTTCGCGCTCAAGCAATTGGTGACAAGCCTCGGCGGTAATGTTGAAGCCCGCGTCGATGGTGCGAAACTTCCGATGGGCAATCGTTCGGCTTACGTTGGCACAGCAACCATCGAAGACATCGATTCTGCTGATATGATCCAGCTGATTGGTACCAACCCGCGTGAAGAAGCACCGGTGCTTAATGCGCGTATTCGCGCGGCATGGGCCCGTGGTGCAGACGTCGGGTTGATCGGCGAAGCCGTTGATTTAACCTATGATTATGCTCACATCGGGACTGATCGTGCGGCGCTGGTTGAACTGGCTGCCAAAGAGATTTCTGCTGAGACCCGCGATGAGAAAAACACACTCGTGATCGTTGGCCAAGGTGCATTGATCGAAGCGGATGGCGAAGCTGTTCTGTCGCAAGCGATGAAACTGGCTGAAAACACGGGCTCCAAATTGATGATCTTGCATACTGCCGCGTCACGCGTTGGAGCAATGGACATCGGGGCTGTGACTGAAGGTGGTTTGGACGCGGCACTTGATGGCGCACAAGTGATCTATAACTTGGGCGCTGACGAAGTCGAAATCTCAGGCGATGCTTTCGTGGTTTACCAAGGCTCACACGGCGATCGTGGTGCTCACCGCGCAGACGTGATTTTGCCAGGGGCGGCCTACACCGAAGAATCTGGTCTCTTCGTCAACACAGAAGGGCGCCCGCAACTTGCGAATCGTGCATCCTTCCCTCCAGGTGATGCGAAAGAAAACTGGGCGATCTTGCGGGCTTTGTCTGCGGAACTCGATGCCACATTGGCCTATTCCACTTTGGCGGGCTTGCGCTCTGAATTGATCGAGATTGCTCCTCACTTTGCCGATTTGGATGTGGTGGCCGAAAACGCATGGAAACGTGTGCCTTTGCGCAAACCTGCCAAGGCCTCTGTGCGCTATGCTGTGAAAGATTTCTACCTGACCAACCCGATTGCACGCGCATCGGCTTTGATGGCAGAGCTTTCAGCGGCCGCAAAAGCGCGCAGCCAAGACGCATTGGCAGCCGAATAAAAATGAGCGCTTTGCACACATACAAACGCGCGTCACAGATCGCTGCAAAATTCGCCTTAGGGTGTGTTTTGTCGGCCACTGTGATGGGCTGTGTGCAGGCCACGCCTGAGGTCAGTCGCGCCGCAAGCGCCCCGACCTATTTGGGCGTTGAAACCCGTCTTTTGGATGGGGATTTGGTGAATTTCATCGTGTCTATGACAGATGCGGCGACTGAAAACGACGTGGCGGCCTATTCTGAATGTGCCGCTGCACAATATGCGTTGATCCGTGGTTTCGGATTTGCGCGTCACTTACGAACAAATGTCTCACAAGAGGCTGGAATTTGGCGCGCGGATGCTGTTTACACCATCTCGTCAGCGCTGCCCGATGGATTGCGAACGATTGACGCTGAGGTCATCGTTTCAAACTGCCGCGAATTTAGAATACCGACGGTGTGAAGGACTACGAAATGGTCGAATTTTTCACGACAACAAATCTGGGCATTGCGCTCTTGATCCTCGGACAATGTCTGCTGGTTCTTTTGCCTTTGTTCGTTGCTCTTGCCTTCTTAATGTATGGCGATCGCAAAATCTGGGCGGCTGTCCAGATGCGCAAAGGCCCCAACGTGGTTGGTGTTTTTGGCTTGCTGCAATCTTTTGCAGACTTGTTGAAATATGTGGTCAAAGAGGTGGTTGTGCCTGCGGGGGCTGACAAATTTGTCTTTTACCTCGCACCTATGATTACCTTTGTGATGGCGACCATCGCTTGGGTGGCGATCCCTTGGAATGACGGTTGGGTGATCTCTGATCTCAACGTCGCGATCTTGTACATCTTTGCGATTTCATCGCTTGAGGTTTACGGCGTGATCATGGGTGGTTGGGCGTCCAACTCAAAATACCCTTTCCTTGGGGCACTTCGCTCTGCGGCGCAGATGATTTCATATGAGGTCTCAATCGGGTTGATCATCATCGGTGTGATCATCTCGTCTGGGTCTATGAACTTTGGCGATATTGTTGCCGCACAAGACGGACGCTTTGGCCTATTCTCATGGTACTGGATCCCGCATTTCCCAATGGTGGTGTTGTTCTTTGTTTCTGCCTTGGCCGAAACAAACCGTCCCCCGTTCGATTTGCCCGAAGCTGAATCGGAATTGGTGGCTGGCTACCAAGTGGAATATTCATCCACCCCGTTCCTTTTGTTCATGATGGGCGAATTGATGGCGGTCGTGTTGATGTGTGCGCTGCTCACGCTGATGTTCTTCGGCGGTTGGTTGTCACCTGTGCCCGGTATTCCTGACGGCATCTTCTGGATGATCGCCAAGATGGGTTTCTTCTTCTTTATCTTCTCGATGGTCAAAGCGATCACACCCCGCTATCGCTACGACCAATTGATGCGCATCGGTTGGAAAGTCTTCTTGCCGTTGTCACTCGGTTGGGTCGTTTTGGTGGCATTCTTCGCACAATTCGGTGCTTTCGGCGGGGCCTATGCTCGCTGGGCGATTGGAGGCTAAATCATGGCTCAGGCAAAATCAGACTTCGACTACACCCGTGCTGTGAAATATTTCTTGATGACAGATGTCATCGCCGGTTTCAAAATCGGTTTGCGGTATTTCTTTAGCCCCAAAGCGACGATCAATTATCCACACGAAAAGGGGCCTTTGTCGCCTCGTTTCCGTGGCGAACATGCGTTGCGCCGTTACCCGAATGGCGAAGAGCGTTGCATCGCATGTAAATTGTGTGAGGCTGTGTGCCCCGCGCAGGCGATCACAATTGACGCGGAACCGCGCGATGACGGATCACGTCGCACAACGCGCTACGATATTGATATGACGAAATGCATCTACTGTGGGTTCTGCCAAGAAGCATGTCCTGTGGATGCCATTGTCGAAGGCCCTAATTTCGAATTCGCAACGGAAACCCGTGAAGAGCTGTTCTATGATAAGGATAAGCTTTTGGACAACGGCGCCCGTTGGGAAGCAGAAATCGCTCGCAATCTTGAATTGGATGCCCCTTACCGATGACTACTGTGTCGCCAGTTTCTGACGCCTACACAAAGGGCAAAGCGTTCACCGAGGCCACAAACCCCGGTATGGAAGACGCTTTGGCCAAGCGCTATGACCCGGTTTTGCCGGGTCTTGCGCGTGATTTGGTGGAACTGAATGGCCGTATTTATCCACGAGGTGTTTTGGACGAGAAAACACGCGAACTTTTGACCATATCAGCGCTGACTGCGCTTGGGGGGCAAACAAAACCTCAGTTGAAAATCCACGTCGCAGCAGCCCGCAAACTGGGCCTCACGCAACAGGAAATTTCGGAAGCTATCTATCAAATGTCACTCTACGGAGGCATGCCTGCGATGTTCAACGCCTTGAACGCCGCGATGGAAGTCTTTGACACAGAAGTGGAAGCATCATGAATGATTTCACGAAATACCTTGAGCAGATGATGGAGCAGGGCACCAAAATGGCCAAGTCGCTTAACCCTGCGCTTGAAACATTTCAGATGCCTGATTTTTCAAAATTGATGCCGAATATGACGGCTGAACAGATGGAAATCTTTTGGGGCACTGGATTCAACAAAGATGGTTTGGATGCCAAAACACGGTTTTTGGTGATCCTTGCTGGTCAAACAGTTTTGGGGGCTCAAGCCGAAGAGCCCTTTAAGGTCACGGTCCGCCACGCGCTTGACGCTGGGGCCACACAACAGCAGATCGCGCAAACGATCTATCAAATGTCGATGCTGGGCGGTTTGCCCGCAATGTCAAAGGCGCTTGGCTTGGCAACTCAAGTCTTCGCCGAACAGTAGGAGGACAGTGCATGACTGTCGCGGATTACGCATTTTACCTTTTCGCCATTCTATTGGTGGCGTCGGGTCTGTTCACAGTGGTGGCACGCAACCCCGTCCACTCTGTGCTCTGGCTCATTTTGACCTTTCTTTCAGCGTCAGGATTGTTCGTGCTTTTGGGCGCGGAATTCGTCGCGATGCTGTTGATCATCGTCTATGTGGGCGCTGTGATGGTGCTCTTCCTCTTTGTGGTGATGATGTTGGATGTCGATTTTGCCGAACTGCGCGGCGGCATGGCCAAGTTCATGCCTTTCGCGTTGTTGATTGGTGTCGTCGTCTTGATGCAAATGGCGTTTGCCTTTGGCGATTGGCATGTGGCCGAGGGGTCACAAGCGCTACGTGCGGCTGTCACACCTGATGCAGGCGAAATTCACAACACAGCCGCTTTGGGCATGTTGATGTACGATGATTTCTTGATGTTGTTTCAACTGGCTGGCTTGATCCTGTTGACGGCCATGATCGGGGCGATTGTTTTGACATTGCGTCACAACCCTAACGTCAAACGCCAAAACGTCATCGCCCAGATGCACCGTGATCCAGCGGAAGCAATGGAACTTAAAGACGTTAAATCAGGGCAGGGGCTTTAAGCCTTTTCCCGAACGCATAACACCAATGGGCAGTTTTCTGCCCTGAACTGAAAAGCCGCCAAAAAGGCGCGAGACAAAGAACTGAGGGACGACATGGTCGGACTTGAACATTACCTAGCAGTCGCAGGAGCGCTGTTTGTCATCGGGATTTTCGGTCTCTTTTTGAACCGGAAGAACGTGATCATCATTTTGATGTCGGTGGAATTGATCCTGTTGTCGGTCAACATCAATCTCGTGGCCTTTTCGTCCTTTGCGGGCGATTTGGTGGGACAGATTTTCACCATGCTGGTTCTCACAGTCGCCGCCGCCGAGGCAGCGATTGGTCTGGCTATTTTGGTCGGCTTCTTCCGCAACCGTGGCACGATTGATGTTGAAGACATCAACGTGATGAAAGGGTAAGCTCACATGGCTCAGATTATTCTCTTTGCCCCCTTGTTGGGCGCACTTTTGGCCGGTTTCGGCTGGCGCATTATTGGCGAACGCAACGCGCAGTACCTGACGACAGGTCTGTTGATGTTGGCGGCCTTTTTATCTTGGATTGTGTTCCTTACGTTTGACGGTCAGGTGCAGCATATCGAGCTGTTCCGTTGGATCGAAAGTGGCGAGTTGTCGACATCTTGGGGCATCCGCCTTGATCGTCTGACTGCGATTATGTTCATCGTGATCAACACTGTATCGGCTTTGGTCCATCTGTATTCATTCGGCTATATGGCGCATGACGAGAACTTCTCGGACGCGGAACCATATCGTGCACGTTTCTTTGCCTACCTATCGTTCTTTACGTTTTCCATGCTCATGCTGGTGACCTCTGACAACTTGGTTCAGATGTTCTTTGGTTGGGAAGGCGTGGGCGTTGCCTCATACCTGTTGATCGGCTTCTACTTTAAGAAACCATCTGCGGGAGCTGCGGCGATGAAAGCCTTTATCGTCAACCGCGTTGGCGACTTTGGTTTCGCGCTTGGTATCTTTGGTCTGTTCTATTTGACCGGCTCAATCGATCTGGATGTTGTCTTTGCGAAAGCGCCTGAATTGGCGAACACGCAGCTGCACTTCTTATGGACAGACTGGAACGCAGCGAATTTGCTGGCCTTCTTGTTGTTCGTCGGTGCGATGGGTAAATCAGCGCAATTGTTCTTGCACACTTGGTTGCCCGACGCGATGGAAGGCCCGACACCTGTGTCTGCCTTGATCCACGCGGCAACCATGGTGACTGCGGGTGTCTTCTTGGTGTCGCGCATGTCGCCGTTGTTTGAATACGCACCTCAAGCCCAAACCTTCATCGTCTACATCGGCGCTTCGACAGCGTTCTTTGCCGCCACAGTCGGCTTGGTGCAAACTGACATCAAACGCGTGATCGCCTATTCAACTTGTTCGCAGCTTGGCTACATGTTTGTGGCTGTGGGTGTGGGCGCATACGGTCCCGCGATGTTCCACCTTTTGACACACGCGTTCTTTAAAGCGATGTTGTTCTTGGGCGCGGGGTCTGTGATCCACGCGATGCACCATGAGCAAGACATGCGCAACTACGGTGGTTTGCGCAAAAAAATTCCAGCCACATACTGGGCTATGATGATCGGCACATTGGCAATCACGGGTGTGGGTATTCCGTTCACGCACCTTGGCTTTGCTGGCTTCTTCTCGAAAGACGCTATTATTGAGAGTGCCTATGCGTCTGGTATTGGCTATGCCTTTTGGATGCTGGTGATTGCGGCTTTGTTCACGTCTTTCTATTCATGGCGTTTGATTTTCTTGACCTTCTATGGCAAGGCGCGCGGCGACAAGCATACACATGACCACGCGCATGAAAGCCCGAAGGTGATGTTGATCCCTCTTGGTGTCTTGGCACTTGGAGCTGTGTTCTCTGGCATGGTTTGGTACGGGTCTTTCTTTGGTGATCACCATAAGCACAACGCGTTCTTTGGTATTCCTGAGCATCATGCAGCCGCTGAAGGAGATCACGGCGCTGAGGCAGCACATGACGATGATCATGCTGCGGCAGAGGATCACGCGACACCTGCTGATACGCATGCAACTGAAATGGCTGCGGACGATCACGGCATGGCCGCCGATCACGGGGCAGATATGATGGTGCATGAAGCACCAGTCGGAGCGATCTTTATCGCGGCGGACAACACCATCTTGGACGATGCACACCATGTGCCGGCTTGGGTGAAATTGTCACCGTTTGTTGCGATGCTGATCGGCTTTGTCACGGCTTGGGTGTTCTACATCAAGAAACCTGATCTGCCGCGCCGTCTGTCAGAAGACCAGCAGCCTTTGTATCAGTTCTTGTTGAACAAATGGTACTTTGACGAGCTGTACAACGCGATCTTTATCAAACCTGCTTTGGGCTTGGGCCGCTTCTTGTGGCAGCGCGGCGATGTGAAAACCATCGACGGCGCGATCAATGGCCTTGCCCTTGGCATCGTGCCCTTCTTCACACGGCTTGCGGGTCGTATGCAGTCTGGCTTTATCTTTACTTATGCGTTCGCGATGGTTCTGGGGATCGTAGTTCTGATCACCTGGATGTCGATCGGCGGAGGGGCTCACTAATGGATTACGTCCTGTCCTTTATTATCTTTCTGCCGACGGTTGCGGCTTTGGTTCTGGCGTTGTTTTTGCGCGGGGACGATGAAATCGCCCAACTTAACGCTAAACGGCTTGCGCTGTTCGCGACGGTGATCACCTTTTTGATCTCGCTCTTTGTGATCGCTGAATTTGATCCATCGAATACAGGGTTCCAAATGGTCGAACAGGCCGAATGGATCATGGGCCTGCAATACAAGATGGGCGTTGACGGGATTTCGGTTCTGTTTGTGATGCTAACAACCTTCCTCATGCCACTGGTGATCTGGTCGACATGGGACATGAAGGTGCGTGTTAAAGAATATATGATCGCATTCTTGCTGTTGGAAACACTGATGCTCGGCGTGTTCTGTGCGCTTGATCTGATGCTGTTCTATGTCTTCTTTGAAGCAGGCTTGATCCCGATGTTCCTAATCATCGGCATTTGGGGCGGGGCGAACCGCATCTATGCATCGTTCAAGTTCTTCCTCTACACCTTCATCGGTTCTGTTCTCATGCTGGTCGCGATGATCGCCATGTATATGGACGCAGGCACAACAGATATTGTCGCTTTGATGGCGCATGAGTTTTCAACCGAGAGCTTCAGCATCTTGGGCGTAAACGTCGTCGGCGGCATGCAGATGCTGGCGTTCTTGGCCTTCTTCGCATCCTTCGCTGTGAAAATGCCAATGTGGCCTGTGCACACATGGTTGCCAGACGCACACGTTCAAGCGCCAACTGCAGGTTCGGTCGTACTGGCTTCGATCTTGTTGAAAATGGGCGGCTACGGGTTCTTGCGTTTCTCGATCCCGATGTTCCCTGTTGCCTCGCACATGATGGCCGATATTATTCTTTGGATGTCAGCCATTGCGATTGTCTACACATCCTTGGTGGCTTTGGTTCAAAGCGATATGAAAAAGCTCATCGCCTATTCATCTGTCGCGCATATGGGCTATGTGACCGCTGGTATTTTCTCGCTCAACCAACAAGGTGTTGATGGCGCGATCTTCCAAATGATCTCACACGGGTTCATTGCTGGAGCACTGTTCTTGAGTGTTGGTGTGATCTATGACCGCATGCACACGCGTGAAATCGACGCCTACGGTGGTCTTGTGAACCGGATGCCAGCCTATGCGCTTGTGTTCATGTTCTTCACTATGGCCAACGTTGGTTTGCCGGGGACCTCTGGCTTTGTTGGCGAATTCTTGACACTTATGGGCATGTTCCAAGCCAACACTTGGGTCGCTATGGTCGCCACAACAGGCGTGATCTTGTCTGCCGCTTACGCTTTGTGGCTCTATCGTCGCGTTGTCATGGGCGAGTTGATCAAAGAAAGCCTTAAGACGATCAAAGACCTGACCCCACGCGAGAAATGGATCATTGCACCTCTGGTTGCCATGACCTTGCTCTTGGGTGTTTACCCGTCTTTGGTCACAGATATCATTGGGCCCTCAGTTGAGGTGCTTCTTAACAACTATAACGCCGCTGTGCCGATGGATGTCGTCACCGCTGCAGCAACCCACTAAGGAGGGGATCTGATTATGACCTCTGCCGATTTTTCGATCGTCCTTCCAGAGTTTCTTCTGGCCGTTTATAGCCTCGCAGCACTTTTGTTTGCGGTCTACACGGGCAAAGATAAGGTCGCAGGCCTGATCACTTGGACCACGGCAGGCGCCTTTGTTGTGGCCGCTGTGATCTTAGCCTCACGGTCTGCGGGAGCCCATGCAGCCTTTAACGGTATGTTCATTGACGACGCCTTTGCGCGTTTTGCCAAAGTGGGTATCTTGCTGGCGGGCGCTGCTGTTTTGGTGATGTCGCAAGACTACATGAAAAAACACGACATGCTCAAATTTGAGTATCCAATTATCGTCTCCCTTTCGACCATCGGTATGATGGTGATGGTCTCTGCCGGTGATTTGATGGCACTCTACATGGGCTTGGAATTGATGTCCTTGGCGCTTTACGTTATTGCATCGTTCCGCCGCGACTCTGTGCGCTCATCTGAAGCTGGCTTGAAATACTTTGTGCTTGGCTCGCTGTCTTCAGGTTTGCTTTTGTACGGTGCCTCTTTGACCTATGGCTTTGCTGGCACAACAAACTTTGCAGGCATCTTGTCCGTCGTTCATGACGGCGCGCCTTTGGGTGTGCTCTTTGGTCTTGTGTTCATGATCACAGGTATGGCGTTCAAAGTCTCTGCCGTGCCGTTCCACATGTGGACGCCAGACGTTTACGAGGGCGCGCCAACGCCTGTCACAGCCTTCTTTGCCACAGCGCCGAAACTGGCCGCGATGGCTTTGTTTGCGCGGGTTTTGCATGACGCTTTCGGTGGCATTTCAAGCGATTGGTCGCAGATCGTTGCTTTGATCGCAGTGGCGTCTATGTTCCTTGGCGCGATTGCGGGTATCGGCCAAACAAACATCAAACGTTTGATGGCTTACTCGTCTATTTCACACATGGGCTTTGCTTTGATCGGCGTCGCGTCTGGCTCTGTTGGCGGTGTGCAAGCCGCACTGATCTACATGGCGATCTACGTTGTGATGAACATCGGCACATTCGCGTTCATCATGACGATGGAACGCGATGGCAAACCGGTCACCGAAATCAAGGCCCTCAACCGTTACTGGCAGGTCAACCCGACCAAAGCCTTGGCGGTGTTGTTCTTGATGTTCTCGATGGCTGGCGTACCACCAATGGTCGGCTTCTTTGGTAAGTTGGCCGTGTTGCAAGCCGCAGTCGAAGCCAACATGACATGGTTGGCCACGGCGGGCGTCATCGCCTCGGTCATCGGTGCCTTTTACTATCTGCGTGTCGTCTATTACATGTTCTTCGGTTCCGAAGTTGAACCGCTCGACAACACCAAAGGTGGCATCGCCAACGTGGTTGTTTTGGTCGTCGGGTTGGTCATGTTGGTGGGTATCGTTAACCTATTCGGTGTGGACACAATGGCAATGACAGCGGCTGAGGCCCTTGTCCGCTAATTTGAACATTTGGCCGACTGGGGTAGGGCGCATCGTCTTGCCGCAAACGGACAGCACTATGAAGGAGGCCGCGCGTGTTGCGGCCTCCTCATCATTTGTGCAATGGATTTTGACGCTGGATCAAACTTCGGGTCATGGTCGTCGTGGCAGACCTTGGACCATGCCCGCTGGCAATTTTGCCGCTACGCTTTTGATGTTCCCTGACGAGCCTGCCGACAAGATCGCCTTGCGGTCCTTTGTGGCCTCACTGGCGTTGTATGATGCTGTCGCCACTGCGACGGGACGGCCAGAGATGCTAGCGCTCAAATGGCCCAACGATGTCTTGCTCAATGGTGGAAAATTCGCAGGCATCCTTTTGGAACGTGGCGCCCATCATCTGTCCATCGGCATTGGTGCCAATTTGGCTGCCACGCCTGATGCGTCCTATGTTGAACCCAGTCCTTTCCCGCCTGTGTCTTTGGCCCATGAGGCCAGCGTGCTTATCACACCCGAAGACTTCTTGGACATTCTGGCGCCCGCCTATGCCAACTGGGAACACCAGTTCACCACTTATGGGTTTGAGCCGATCCGCACCGCGTGGTTGGCACGTGCAGCCAAGCTCGGGCAACCGATCCGTGCGCGCACAACCCTTGATGAACATCACGGCACGTTTGAAGATGTAGATGCGCAGGGCAATCTTGTGCTGCGCCAATCATCCGGTGTGCTGTCCATTCCCGCAGCTGAGGTTTTTTTCTAATGCTTCTTTGTATCGATACCGGCAACACGAACACGGTGTTTTCTATTTGGGACGGTTCTGGGTTTATCGCCACGTGGCGCACCTCGACTGAAACCCAACGCACGGCTGACCAGTATTACGTTTGGCTGTCGACCTTGATGAATTTCCAAAAGATCGAGGCCAATATCACCGAGGTGATCATTTCGTCCACGGTGCCGCGTGTGATGTTCAACCTGCGTGTCTTTGCCAATCGTTATTTCGATTGCAGGCCTTTGGTGGTCGGCAAGCCTGAGTGTCTTTTGCCCATTGCCTCGCGTGTTGATGCGGGCACAACTGTTGGCCCGGACCGCTTGGTGAACTCTGCGGCGGCCTTTGACAAATTTGGTGGGGATCTGATCGTGGTTGATTTTGGCACAGCCACCACCTTTGATGTGGTTGCCCATGATGGGGCTTACGTTGGTGGGGTTATTTCACCGGGCGTTAATACTTCGTTGGAAAGCCTGCACCTCAAAGCTGCTGCTTTGCCCCATGTTGATGTGACCATGCCTGATAAAGTGATCGGCACCAACACTGTCGCTTGTATGCAATCTGGTGTCTTTTGGGGCTATGTGGGACTTGTGCGCGAGACTTGTAGTCGCATCAAAGACGAATATGGTCGCCCTATGCGGGTGATTGCCACTGGCGGGCTTGCGCCGCTCTTCAATCAGGGCCACAAGCTCTTTGACGAATTCGATGAATTCCTAACCATTCATGGCCTCGTGGTCATCTACAATTATAACAAGGACCAAGGCACATTATGAGCACCAATCGTCTTTTATACCTGCCGCTCGGCGGCGCTGGCGAAATCGGCATGAACTGTTATGTCTACGGTTACGGCCCTGTTGGCAAAGAACGTTTGATCGTTGTCGATCTTGGCGTGACATTCCCAGATATGGATGGCACCCCTGGCGTCGATCTGATTTTCGCAGATATCGCTTGGCTTGAAGAGCGCAAAGAGCGCATCGATGCCATTTACATCACCCACGCACACGAAGACCATGTTGGCGCTGTTGGCCACCTTTGGCCACGCCTCGGCGCGCCTATTTATGCGCGCAAATTCACAGCCCATTTGGCGCGTCTCAAATTTGAAGAGCACGGTCACGATGAGCTGCAAATCAAAACCGTTGGCGCATGGCCTGAGCAGACCCAAACCGGTCCGTTCAATGTTGGTTTCTTGCCTGTGTCGCACTCGATCCCTGAAAGCTCTGCTTTGGTTATCGACACCCCCGAAGGCCGTATCGTTCACACAGGCGATTTCAAAGTGGATCGCACTCCGCTTGTGGGCGAAGCCTTTGACGACGACCTATGGGCGGATGTGTCCAAAGACGGCGTGATCGCACTTGTGTGTGATTCCACCAATGTGTTTAGCCCTAACGCTGGCCGGTCCGAGGCCGAAGTTGTCGAGCCCCTGACACAGTTGATGAAAGACCTGCCGGGTCTGGTCGCCGCGACCACTTTTGCGTCAAACGTGGCCCGTGTGAAAACACTGGCGGATGCGGGCACCAAAGCGGGTCGTTCAGTTGTACTGATGGGCCGCGCGATGCGCCGTATGATCACTGCCGGTATCGAGACAGGCATTATCACCGATTTCCCACCAACCTTGTCGCCTGACAAAGCCTTTGAAGTGCCTCGCGAAAACCTGCTGTTGCTGACCACAGGATCGCAAGGCGAACGGCGTGCTGCGACTGCGCAGTTGTCACGTGGAAAATACCTTGGGATGAAATTGAACGAGGGCGACACGGTCATCTTCTCGTCCAAAACCATTCCGGGCAATGAGAATTCCGTCAGCCGTATCGTGAACTCATTCTCTGAAATGGGTGTGGATGTGGTGACGGATGCGGATGGTCTTTACCACGTTTCTGGTCATGCCAATCGCCCAGACATTGCCCATGTGCATAAGGTTGTGAAACCGAATTTGGTTATTCCGATGCATGGTGAGCACCGCCACCTGCGCGCCCATGCGAAATTGGCCGAAGAAAACGGTTACCGTTCAATCATCGCGCCAAATGGCACCGGTGTGAACCTTGCAGGCGGTCAGGTGAAGGTCGTTGAATTCGTGGAAACGGGCCGCACCTATTTGGACGGCTCCGTGCAGATCGGCGCAATGGATGGTGTTGTGCGCGACCGTATTCGTATGGCGCTCAACGGCATGGTTGTGTCGACAGTGATCATCGAAGATGACGCGCCTTTGGGCGAATGCTGGTGTGAAGTCAAAGGCTTGCCAGAAACGGGTCGCTCCAAAGCGCCACTTGTGGATGTGTTGGAAGAAGACCTCAACCAGTTCCTCATGCGTGCCAATAAGAAAACGCTGAGCGATGATGATAAACTCGAAGAAGAAATGCGTCGCATCATTCGTCGGTCTACTCAACAAGAAGTCGGTAAAAAGCCCGAAGTCCAAGTGGTGATTTCGCGTCTTTCAAGCTGATAACGCTTAGCACGCCGTAGCATGTTTTAAAGGGGCTGGCAGAGTGATCTGTCGGCCCTTTTGTTTGCCGTGATGCGTGCGGTGATTGTGCTTTTGGCCAATATACCAAAAGAAAACCCCGCACCAATAAAGGTGCGAGGTTTTTCAGTTCTATATTCTTAACAGCAGCTTAGCTGGTGAGGCGATCTTCAAAGCTCAAGGCAATAAATGTCGGCATGTGATCGCCAAGACCGACAATTGTATTTTTCTCTTCACGACCATAGCGCCCGCGACCACGTCCGCCAGTGTTGTTGTGATCGTTGTTTGACCGCTCTTGTGCGCTATTGCGATCATTAGAGGCGCGATCATTCGCATTACGATCATTTGAGCGACCACCACGACTGCGATGTGATGATGATTTTTGCTCAGGTTCTGCGTCTACGGCTGGCTCTGCTGCCGCCTTAGCGGGGGCAGGGGGCACGTCAGTCGCAGCTTCCACAGCAACAGGTGTTTCAACGGCTGCGACATCTGCCGCATTGTTGGCAGCAGGTTTGCGGCGTGACCGTGTGCGTGTGCGCTTTGGTTTGTCGGCTGGTGCATCACCTGTGGCGGCACCAGCGTCTTGCTGAGATGCCTCAGCAGCAGGAGCGTCAGCCTTTGCTGTATCTGTTTTTTCTGGCGCAGACGATTCATCAACTGGATTGCCAAACGGATTGTCGAGGAGCGGTATTTTGTTGCCCAAAAGCGCTTCGACAGCGTCAAAGTTTTTCTCGTCACGTGGCTCACACAGCATAATGGCTTTGCCGTCGCGACCTGCACGACCGGTGCGACCGATACGGTGCACATAGTCCTCAGGGTGGCCGGGCACATCAAAGTTGAACACGTGGGTCACGGATGGCACATCAAGACCCCGCGCGGCCACATCAGAGGCCACAAGAATTTTGATCTCGCCATTGCGGAACCGCTCAAGCGTTGTGTTGCGCTGGGATTGATCCAAATCGCCGTGAATTGGCGCAGTGTCAAAACCGTATTTCTGCATAGACTTGGACACGATATCCACATCTGTTTTGCGGTTGCAAAAGATGATCGCGTTATCAAGGCTTTCGCCCTCATTTTCGATCAAAGCCCGCAAAAGCTTACGCTTTTCGGTGGCTGCACGATCACGGCGTGTACCTTTGACCATGACAACATGCTGTTCGATTTTCTCAGATGCAGATGCCTGACGCGCGATTTCGATACGTGCGGGCGCAGACAGGAATGTGTTTGTGATTCGCTCAATCTCAGGCGCCATCGTGGCAGAGAAAAACAACGTCTGACGCGTGAAAGGTGTGAGGCCAAAGATGCGTTCAATGTCAGGGATGAACCCCATATCGAGCATGCGGTCGGCTTCGTCCACAACCATAATTTTCACATCAGTCAAAATCAATTTGCCACGTTCAAAATGGTCAAGCAGACGACCCGGTGTGGCAATCAAAACATCGACGCCTTTGTCGATCAGGCGGTCTTGTTCTTTGAACGACACGCCACCGATCAATAAGGCTTTGGTCAGCTTGTGATATTTGGTGTAAGTGTCAAAGTTTTCAGCAACTTGCGCGGCCAATTCGCGTGTCGGGCACAACACCAACGAACGGGGCATACGAGCCCGTGCGCGTCCGCGTGCAAGGCGTGTGATCATCGGCAAGGTGAAAGACGCAGTTTTGCCAGTCCCCGTTTGCGCAATGCCCAAGACATCTTTGCCCTCAAGGGCAGGAGGAATCGCTCCTGCTTGAATTGGTGTTGGCTCAGTATAGCCAGCATCTTCAATCGCTTTGAGAACCTTTTTATCAAGGTTTAGATCAGTGAATTTTATCATGTATATCCGTGTTCTCACGGACATATCAAAGCCCGCGGCGTCAAATGGGGTTGCCGGCCTGATGGCCACCTCGCGCATCGAGGTCCCTAAATCGTCGCCTTCTTTACTCCGATATGGGGTAAAGGTCAATCAAACCCTAACCTTGGGGCCGTAGCATTCCAAAATCATGCCTGAATTGTGTTGAGTTGCGCACCAATATCACTGAAACTGTTCTATTGGTGCCAAATACGCTTAAATAGTGCAAGCATCAAAACGGTGTCGCTGATGTCGGCAACACCGTTCACTCGTACAGCTTACAGGTCGATGCGTACCGCATTTTCCAGCACGGCACTCTGCCATGTGGTCGTGTCGGTCACAGCCGACAAATTTCCGCGCAAAGTGATGCGCGCGCCGTCTTCAAAATTGTCCAGAGGTTCGGCCAATGTCACCTGCAAAGATGTGCCGTGATCAGGGCTGCCGCAAAGTGGGCAAGTGCCCATGTCAGAGACCAAAATCAATTCGTGGATCAAGCTTCCTGGTGTCAAGGGCATCGCGTATCCAGTGATTGTCAGATCTTCGATCCCGTTTTCCAGCTGCTTGGGGAAAGACTTTTTCACCTCATAGCTGTTGTCGGTGACAATCTCGTCGATGCTGACTTCGCCCAGCAATGCCCAAACATCAGTCTGCCCAAAGGCAGGCAGTGTAGCCACTGTGGTCGCACCAAAAACAGCAGAGAAAACCGAAACAGGGATGGTACGCATTTAGGAGCCTTTCAAGACTGTATTCAATGATTTGCAGCTAATTTGACGAAATTTTCAGTGGGCGTCCAGACAGAAAAAAGACCCGCGTCAAAGTGAGCGGGTCTTTGCTACTCTTGGCAAAAGAGGGCGCGTGACTGTCAGGGTTAAACCATCAGCTCGCGTGTCGAGGCCAAGGTCAAATCGGGGTAGTCGCGTTCAATCCTGTCGATGTCCCACTGCAGACGCGTCATGTAAACGATGTCACCGTTGTGGTCATGCGAGATGTGCTGTTGGTTGACGCTGACAAAGGCATCGACCTTGGCTTTCGGCCCTGTGACCCAGCGCGCAGAGGTAAACTGCGATGGGCTAAAGCTGACAGGCAATCCGTATTCCAGCTCGATGCGTGAGGCCAGAACCTCAAACTGCAAGGCGCCGACAACGCCGACGATAAAGCCCGATCCAATGGCCGGTTTGAACACTTTTGCTGCGCCTTCTTCGGCGAATTGCATCAGCGCTTTCTCTAAGTGTTTGGATTTCATCGGGTCGCCTGCGCGCACGGATTGCAAAAGCTCTGGTGCGAAGGACGGAATGCCGGTGACGCGGATGTCTTCGCCCTCGGTCAATGTGTCGCCAATGCGCAATTGGCCGTGGTTCGGGATACCGATGATGTCGCCCGCCCAAGCCTCTTCTGCCAATTCGCGATCAGAGGCCAAAAACAGCACAGGGTTCGAGATCGCCATCGGCTTTTTCGAACGCACATGGGTCAATTTCATGCCACGTTTAAAGTGCCCCGAGGCCAAGCGCACAAAGGCCACGCGGTCACGGTGTTTGGGGTCCATGTTGGCTTGCACTTTGAATACAAAGCCCATGACTTTTTTCTCGTCAGGCGCAATGGAGCGGGGCTGTGCGGTTTGAACTTGGGGCAGGGGGCCGTAATCGCCCATGCCATCCATCAATTCTTTGACGCCAAAGGAGTTGATCGCAGAGCCGAACCAGATCGGCGTCATGGAGCCCTCAAGAAAGGCCTCACGATCAAAGGCAGGCAAGAGTTCGCGCGCCATTTCCAACTCTTCTTTGAGCTGTTCCAGCAAGTCAGCAGGCACATGTTCGGCAAGTTTAGGATCATCTAGCCCGTTGATTTTGACGCTTTCAGACACTTTGTTGCGGTCTGCGCGGTCCATCAATTCTAGGCGGTCATTCAAGATATCGTAACAGCCTACAAAGTCGCGTCCAACCCCAATGGGCCATGATGCAGGTGTCACATCAATCGCCAAGTTTTCTTGAATTTCATCAATAATTTCAAATGTATCGCGGCTTTCACGGTCCATTTTGTTACAGAATGTCAAAATCGGCAGGTCGCGCATTCGACAGACTTCGAACAGTTTCTGCGTTTGGCTTTCAACACCTTTTGCCCCGTCGATCACCATGATTGCCGCGTCCACGGCGGTGAGCGTGCGGTAAGTGTCTTCCGAGAAATCCGAGTGACCGGGCGTGTCCACAAGATTAAAGCGGTAATGGCCAAAATCAAACGACATGGCTGAAGCTGACACGGAAATCCCGCGGTCTTTTTCCATCTGCATAAAGTCGGATCGTGTGCGCCGCGCTTCGCCTTTTGCGCGCACCTGACCAGCCATCTGAATCGCCCCACCATAGAGAAGGAATTTCTCTGTCAGCGTGGTTTTCCCAGCGTCAGGGTGCGAAATGATCGCAAAAGTGCGCCGACGTGCGATTTCATCGGGCAGATCAAGGGCGGTATGTGATGCGTTTGACATGGGGCTGTCTATAACTGTGCGGCGTGGGGCGAGCAACTGCCAAGACGCAACTGCACAAATCTGAAGCTAAAAATGAGAAAAACGCCCCCAATAACGGGCGCGTTTTTGCGGTCGTCCATGATGGGACTAACGTATTGGAGCTAACTCCAGCTAGCTGGCTGGCGCGATCCGTAACAAATGTGCTGCATCTTCAGGCGCAAGTGCGCCATCAATAATTTCATAGGCCCGTGGAACGTGTTGAAATTCGGTGAGATTTGACAGGCGCGCTTGGATATCTGCGGGTAGGTAGGGCTTGATTTGGGTGTCGACAAACATACTTTCGGCGGCGATGCCTTCTGCATAAATGATCTCATGATTGTCGAACAAAAGTTGGTAATATTCGACAAACCCGCCGTCAGATTGCACAACATTTACGCCATTGACCAAGAGTTTCGCCTTGACCAGAATCTCGGCGCGCCCCGCCCGCACGCGGTCTTTGCGCTGATAGATGAAAAGACGGTGGTTGGGGCTGACAGTCAGGTCGTTTTCGTTGTTCAGTGTGCCTTTTTTGATGATGATCGGCGCAAAAGATCCCGTGGCGCGCATCGTTTGATGACCAATCCAGCGGATCTCGCGTGGGCCGTGATCTCTGGTCAACACACGGTCCCCGATGTTGAGCTGCTCAATGGGCTTTTGCATGCCATTTGCCAGCGTAATTAATGTGCCACGGGTGAAGGATACACAGGCCACTTCAGCCAAGCGCGTGCGTGGGCTTTCGCGGTCCAGCGTGATAGCGGCGTAGTCTTGTTTCTCAAACAAGGCTGCAAGCGGCAGTAAATATGTATCCTCGATCATGCCGGTGTCATCCAGCTCGATAAGGATCATAACCTCAACCGTAGACCCATCAGGCGCCATCAAGGTCACAACGCAATCAAGGTGAACATTGGCCCCCTCGGTGCCCATTTCAGACCCTTCGGCGATGGTGATCGCATTGTCATGCACAGCAACAGACAGATGCACGCGGGCCGCATCATTTTCAAGCCGATAGATATCGGCCAACTCGATCTCGTCGGCATGGGAAATGGCATCGCCAAAGTTGGCCCCATTGACCACACGAAAAGACTCCGCACGATAGGCAGGCAGAACCTGCGTCGGTATGGCACCTGTGCTGAGGCTGATCTGAGAAGGTGTGCTGTGCATGGATTCAATCATTTGGTTGCAGTTTCCGTGTCTTGGCATTGATCTTGCGGATAGGTTGGTCTTTTTCCCAAAAGGAATCGCAGCTATTCACAAAATATGAGTTCACAGAACCTATATTATGCCAGAAAATGGCGTGATTGTATACTGTTACGCTACGAAACATTGAAAGACCTTTACCGGCTACCGTTCCCATTAGGATTAATCACGAACAATGGCAGGAATTTGGCAAAATTAGTGATGCTATACGATTTTAAAGCATGATTTTCGCCACATTTGCTAACACACTGGCACAGTTTTTAGCCTTTTTTTGCGCGCGGTATCTGTCGCCTCTGGGCGGAAAATGTCAATCTGCCCCTGACTTTGTAATGTTTGAATCTTGCGCGATAAGACCTAGATAGCTTGAGCCTCAGACACGGGATGGGCTTGCACGGGGGCGGGATTGGCGTCACCTTGCCGCAAGGCTTAGCTAAAATTAGCTATAAACAGAAAAACGATCGATTCTTCAGGAGGATACGTGATGGACCTTGGAATTAGTGGAAAACGCGCGCTGGTATGTGCCTCATCCAAAGGCTTGGGGCGGGGCTGCGCATTCGCTTTGGCCGAAGCCGGTGTGGATTTGGTGCTCAATGCCCGTGGCAGCGAGGCATTAGAGGCGACAGCCGCAGAAATTCGCTCGCTTTATAAGATTAACGTCGAAACAGTCGCAGCGGATATCACGTCAGAGGAGGGGCGCGCTGAAGTTTTGGAAATCGCGGGCCAAGTGGACATTCTTGTGACCAATGCAGGTGGCCCGCCCCCCGGAATGTGGACCGATTGGGACCGCGAAGACTTTATCGGTGCGCTTGATGCCAATATGCTGACGCCGATTGCTTTGATCAAAGCCTTAGTGCCGTCGATGATGGAGCGTGGCTGGGGACGAGTGGTCAATATCACCTCCGTTTCCGTGAAAGCGCCGATTCCTGTATTGGGCCTGTCCAATGCCGCGCGCACTGGGTTGACTGGTTATGTGGCTGGCACCTCACGTCAGGTGGCTGGCAGCGGTGTGACCATCAACAACCTCTTGCCGGGTTTGCACGATACGGATCGCATGGTGTCGCTTGACAAAATGGCCGTTGAAACAACGGGCAAAAGCTTTGACGAGATACGTGCGGAAAAATGTGCGGGTATTCCGGCGGGACGTTATGGATCTGCAGCCGAATTTGGCGCGACATGCGCGTTCATGTGTTCTCAACATGCGGGCTTTATGATTGGTCAAAACGTGTTGTTGGATGGTGGCGCTACAGTCTCGACCATGTAATCTGGCTGGGGCAAAAGTGGGGCACTGGGCCTTGATCATTTGGCAACGGGCAATTGACGCTTGCTGCACGTTTAACGAGCTGCCCTGCTGTCAAATGCCAAGCAGTTGCTAAGGCCGGTTTAGGCTGTTAGGACGAACTGGCCTTAGAGTTTTTGTCGGATACATCTTGTGAACGCCCACACCCCAGCTCAGACGACGCCTGCGCATCCGCGCTTGGAAATCCGCAATTTGCGTCGCACATTTCAAGGCAGAGATGTCGTGAGTGATGTGTCGCTGACGGTCATGCCGGGACAGGTGACCTGCCTGCTTGGACCGTCAGGTTGCGGCAAATCCACGACCCTGCGGATGATTGCAGGCGTTGATATGCAAGATTCTGGTGAAATTTACGTCGATGGCGATTTGGTCTGCGATACCTTGCACCGCGTGCCGCCCGAAGGACGCTCTATCGGGTTGATGTTCCAAGACTTTGCGCTTTTCCCACATTTGTCAGTTGCGGCCAATGTCGCGTTTGGCCTGAAGGGATCAAAGGACGAAAAACGCACCCGCGTTGAAGAGCTATTGAATAAAGTTGGGCTGTTGTCTGCCCTCAACAAATTCCCGCATGAGCTGTCTGGCGGCGAACAACAACGCGTGGCTTTGGCGCGCGCTCTTGCGCCGCGTCCCTCGGTGATGTTGATGGATGAGCCGTTTTCTGGCCTTGATGAGCGTCTGAAAGATGAAATTCGCGACAGCACTTTGGAGGTGCTGAAGGCCGAAGGCGCTGCAGTGCTTTTGGTCACCCATGAACCTGACGAGGCCATGCGCATGGCCGATGAGATTGCGTTGATGCGGGACGGAAAAATCGTGCAACAAGGCGCGCCTTACAATATTTACAATGCGCCAAAGGACAAGAAGTCCGCAGCATTTTTTAGCGATATCAATGTGATAGGTGGTAAGGTTGAGGGCGCGTTGGTGTCCACCGCTTTTGGTGAGTTTCTGTGCCCTGGTCATACCGATGGCACGCCTGTAGACATCGTTATCCGCCCACAGCACTTACGCATCGACTTTGATCGGGCAGGGCGCGGCCCAAATCCAACGCCGCAAGATGGCACGCCTGCGCGTGGCATCGTGGAGCGCGCGCGTTTTATGGGGCGTGAAAGTCTGGTCGAATTTCGCATGGATTTTGATGGGTCCATTTTGCGCGCGACGGTGCCCTCGGTGTTCTTGCCCAAAGTTGGCACGCCATTGTGGTTGATGCTGCGCCGCGAGCGGTGCTTTGTATTCCCCGTGACTTAAGCGCTGGGGGGGCAGGGGCGTTTTTTCGCTTTGTTTTCATCAACCTGAGCCAAGTAATCTTGCAAGCTTTGCCCCGCTTCATCTGTAAATGTCGCGCCTGTGTCGATCAGCGCCTCGATGCGATCCACCCGAAACACCTGAAAATCACGTCGCAACGCACACCAAGCCGTCATGGTCCAGACCCGCCCCCAGTATTCCAATTGTAATGGACGGATAAGACGCGTTGAAGCCGTATCATCCAGATCTAAGTAATTCATACGGATGAGTTTTTTCTCGCGCACGGCGTCGCGCAATAGCGGCATATGCTTAAATCCAGCGGCGGCATCCGCAAAAGGGTAGACCGCAAACCCCCAACCCGTGCTGGGTGGGCCGGCGTTTTCTGGCAGAACCGCATCGATTTTGGCCGCTAAACTTTGCGCCGATTTCGACAGATCAGGATCGGTGGCCTCGCCCAAGATCGCCACCGCCAAATGCAGCGCTTCCAATTCGCCCATGGTCAGGTTCATAGGCGGCAAAGTGATCGGCGCTGTGATTGTATAACCAGCGCCACGTTCGCCCTCTACAGGTACACCAGAGGCCCGCAAGGTGGCCATATCGCGCCAAATTGTGCGCTCAGACACGTCCAAATGTTCGGCCAAATTGCGCGCGGTGTGTAATGCGCCATCGCGCATAATTTGAATGATTTCAAACAAGCGGTCGCTGCGTTGTGTTCCTGATTGCTTGCCCTTTGTCACAGTTTATATCGCTTGGGCGCATGTAAGGGGAGCAGGGCGGATGGCGAAACGAAAGCTAACAGTTTCAATAATTTGAATGTTTTCATAGTGCTCTCCGATTCGACTGCAAGACCTCAGCTCTACACCTTTTTAACTGACATAAACATGTCAGTAGTGAAAATCTAGATGAATGGAACGCGCCAATGTTGTGCATCCATCGAATTTTGTAAATTTGGTGCTTTTCCTCGGCAAATTCCACGTTAAGTCTATATCAGATGAATTTTTAAGCGGACGCAGGGTGTCCGCGAACAGGAGAAAGACTATGCTTAACAATATCGGTATTCCGGGCCTTCTGCTGATCGCTGTCGTGGTTTTGGTTCTTTTCGGTCGCGGCAAAGTGTCGGGTCTTATGGGCGAAGTGGGCAAAGGCATCACGGCGTTCAAAAAGGGCGTCAATGACGGCACCAAAGAGATCGAAGACGAAACTGCAGAGGCAGCAAAAGACGTCACTGAGACAGTTGAAAAAGACAAAGTCTAATTTGCTGGCTGTTGGATTTCGGGGCGGGACTGGTTTGCCAGATCGCCCCTGCTGTTTTGTGACGCATTGAAAGGCGATTCCACATGTTTGACATCGGTATGTCCGAACTCCTGATCATCGGGATCGTGGCTCTTATTGTGGTGGGTCCCAAAGATCTGCCGGGGATGTTTCGCACCCTTGGTCGCTTCACCGCCAAGATCAAAGCTATGGGGCGCGAATTTTCGCGTGCGATGGAAAATGCCGCCGATGAGGCGGGGGTCAACGAGATCAAAAGCAGCCTGAACGCGGCAGCCAACCCCAAGAAATTTGGGTTGGACAAGCTGAAAGAGGCCGCGAGCGATTTTGAAAATTGGGATCCGATGAAATCGGACGACGCCAAAGCGCCCCCCAAGCCTGAGATGACAGACGAGCGCGCATCTGCGGCCAAGAAAATCAATGACGCCACGGCGGCATCTGCCACAGCGCGTAAAGCTGTTGAAGCGACGGATGCACAAACTGCTGATGTGGTGAAAGCGCCAGTCAAGAAAACGCCCGCGAAAAAAGCCACAGCCAAAGCTGCGGCCCCAAAAACCGCTGCGAAAACGACTGCGACGCAACCTGCTGCCAAAACCAAAACAACAAAAACGGCAGCCAAAAAGCCTGCAGCTGCCAAAAAAGCGGCCCCTAAAGCCAAGGCAGCTCCTAAGACCAAGAAAGAAGGCGACGCATGAGCCAAACAGACACAGCCCATGACGAGGTCGAAGACAGCTCTGCCCCGTTGATCGAACATTTGGCAGAATTGCGCACGCGGCTTATTCGGGCCGTATTGGCCTTTTTCGTGGCGATGGTGATTTGCTTTTCCTTTGGCGGGATGATTTTGGATTTCTTGCTCATGCCGATTGAGAAAACCATGCGGTCTTTGGGCAACCCAAACCCCGTCATGCAATACACGGCGCCACAAGAATATTTCTTTACGTTGATCCGTATTTCTATGGTCGGCGGGCTGATGTTGTCGTTCCCCGTGATCGGACATCAGTTGTGGCGCTTTATTGCGCCGGGCCTATACCGTAATGAAAAGAATGCGTTTTTACCGTTTTTGATTGCCTCGCCTGTGTTGTTTTTACTGGGTGCGGCCTTTGCCCATTACATCGTCGTGCCGCTGGCGATGGCGTTCTTTTTGGGCTTCGCTGACTTGCCATCGTTCATGGCCGCACTCGTGGCCTCAGGTGGGGATGCAAGCGCTGTCACTGCCAGCACAGGCATCGATATTGTGTTCAACGGCAAGGTGAATGAGACGCTTGATATTACCTTGAAAATGATCGTGGCTTTCGGACTGTGTTTCCAATTGCCAGTGCTCTTGACCTTGATGGGCAAAGCGGGTTTGGCCACGGCGCACGGGCTGCGCTCGACTCGCAAATACGCTGTTGTTGGCATTTTATTGGTCGCTGCTTTGGTGACGCCGCCTGATGTGACAACGCAGTTGATTTTATTCGTTGTTGTCTATGGCCTCTACGAAATTTCGATCTTCCTCGTGGCACAAGTCGAGAAAAAGCGTACAGCAGAATTGCGTGCGGCTGGTATTTTGGACGAAGACGAAGAGCTGTATGGCGACTTCGATAACGACGATAAGTAAGGGTAGGACATGGCCAGTAAGACATTGAAACGCATTGCAAATGCATTGGACCGCATGGCGCCGGCGCCTGAGGCAGCACCTGATTTCGACGCTGCAGACGCGTTTGTGTGGCACACAGGGCCGGACCGTTTGGTGCCTGTCGCACAGGTGTCGCGGGTTGATCTGTCGCTGTTGATCGGCATCAATCGGTCGCGCGATACCTTGCTGGCCAACACGCTGCAATTTGCCCGTGGTCTGCCTGCGAATAACGCGCTTTTGTGGGGTGCGCGGGGCATGGGAAAATCATCACTGGTCAAGGCGGTTCATGGCGCTGTTTGTGCTGAAGGATTTGCGTTGAAGGTGGTTGAGTTACAGCGCGAAGACCTGCCCACGGTGGGGCGTTTGTTGGATCACTTACGGGCATCGAAGCATCGTTTTGTACTGTTTTGCGATGATCTGTCTTTTGGCCATGATGATGAACATTACAAATCGCTCAAAGCGGTTCTGGATGGCGGGATCGAGGGGCGGCCTGAAAATGTGTTGTTCTACGCGACGTCCAACCGCCGTCACCTGATGCCACGCGATATGATCGAGAACGAGCGCTCGTCCGGTATCAACCCATCAGAAGCCGTCGAGGAAAAAGTCTCTTTGTCAGATCGTTTTGGTCTTTGGCTTGGATTCCACCCGTGCAGCCAAGATGATTACTTGGCGATGATCCGTGGCTACTGCACCACCTATGGGGTCGAGATAGATGACGAGACCCTGCGCGCCGAAGCCATTGAATGGCAAGCCACGCGCGGGTCGCGCTCTGGCCGTGTGGCGTGGCAGTTTTTTGTCGATTTGGCGGGGCGAAAAGGCGTGGCGCTGGGGTAGGGACCGGTCCAGCCTTTCCAGCCGAGCCTTTTAAACATCACCTATACAATCAAAAAAGCCGCCCCAATCTGGAGCGGCTTTTTGTTGGGCTGTGCTGCGTCTTAGTTCAAGTAAGGCGATGGATCGACCGTTTGCGTGCCTTTGAACACCATGAACTGCAAGGCGTTGAATTCATTGGCGGTCACTTTGGCGATGCTTTGGCCTTTCGACACCGTATCGCCCTTTTTGACCGATAGTGAATTGATAAAGCTATAGGCCGTTTGCAACCCATCGCCGTGATCGATCACCATGATCTGCACACCGTCCGCATTGGTGGACACAAGTTTCACAGTGCCCGCTTTGGCCGCTTTCACGGTTGTGCCTGCAGGGGCTGAGAACAGCACGAATTTGGATTTTGCTTTGTCATAGTCGCGAATGATCGGGCCTGTGACGGGCTTGGTCATCTCAGAGCTTGATGTCTGTGTCGTGCCGAGATTGGGTGCTGGCGTGCTTGGTTTAACGGGTTCTGCTGTCGCCTCTTTAGGATCGGGCAATGGGGTTGCGGCCGAAGGAGGTGTCGGTGTTGGCGTCGCTGTGCCGCTGCCTGGTGTGGCTGTGTCTGCCACGGGGGCGGCGGTGTTTTGTGCCGTTTTCACAGGGATTAAAACATAGCGACCTTCTTGCACGGCAAGGTCAGATCCAAGGCCGTTCCAGTCCGACAGCGCGCGCACAGACACACCGTATTGGCGCGCGATGGAATAGGCTGTTTCGCCGCGTTGTACTTGGTGGCGCACGGGTTCTGTCGTGATATCTGTGGTGCTTGGTTTAGACATCGAAGTCGTCGCCGCTGGGGCTTCCAGAGGTGTTTCGGTCAAAACCTCATTGGCCAGCGAGCTGACGTCAATGCGTTCACCTGAAGCAATCGTGCCCGTGGCCACTGCTGTCGATGTTCCGATGCGGCGCGGCAAGGCGATCACTTCGCCGCTGCGCAACTCTACACCGTCTGGAATGCCGTTGTATTGCGCCAGTTCGGCAGGGGACATCCCGATGCGATTGGCGAGCGTGTCGATGGTGTCGCCTTTGCGCGCAACCGCCACTTGGTAATTGGGATAGGAAATGACGCCATTTTCATCCGCTTTCGGCTTTGCGGCGGTATTGGCCTCAAGAGCTGCTGGCGCGGTTGAAAACGCGTCCGTTAAGCCACGCAGATCGAAATCTAGCGGTTTGTCACAGGCGCTCAAGGCCAAGGCAGCGCAGCCATACATGGCCAAACGACGTGGGGCCAAGCGATGCAGGGCCAAACGGCGTGGTTTACGGGGGCGGACGGGTGCCAACTGGATATATGTCATTGCTCGATCCTCAAATCTTCGGGTCGTTGCCCGCGGGGGTGTTGCCCCGAAAAATTGGCCCAACAGAGGGCGGTTACTCTTGACCTATTCCCTCAAGCAGGGGCACAAAACGCACGGCGCGCAGTTCTTCGTAATCAAATCCTTTTTCAAGGCGTGTGACCTTGATTAGGCTTTGCACTGTATCAGACTGGCCCACAGGCACCACCATGATACCGCCAACACGCAGCTGAGCCAAGAGGGGCCCTGGCGGGTCTTCGGCAGCGGCGGTCACGATAATGCGATCAAAAGGGGCTTGTTCGGGCAAACCATGGCTGCCATCAGCAGAAAACGCGGTGATGTTGACGATGCCAAGCCCGTCGAACACCTCTTGCGCCTCGCGCACCAAGCGCGAAAAACGGTCCACCGTATAGACGCGCCGCGCCAATTGGCTGAGCACGGCAGCTTGATAGCCTGACCCAGTGCCCACCTCTAATACTTTATCACGCGGTTGCACGTTTAAAGCCTGCGTCATCAGCCCCACAACTGAGGGCTGCGATATCGTCTGGCCGCAAGCAATCGGCAAAGGCATGTCTTCATAGGCGCGTTCAGCAAACAGCCCGCGGACGAAACGACCACGATCAACTTTCTCCATCGCAGATAAAGTACGGCTGTCGGTGACGCCTTTTGAGCGCAGCGTGTAGAGAAATTGCATTTTGCGTTCGTCAGTTGGCGTCATTGCAGCGCGGCCTCGACATCAAAAAGCGCATCATGGGCTGTCAAATCGGCACGCATTGGCGTGACAGAAATCTTTCCCGCCAAATTGGCAGAGACATCTGTTCCCGCACCCGTTTCCACGTTTTGCGCAGAGCCAGTGACCCATAAAAACCGCCGGCCAGACGGGGACAACTGTGCCTCAACCGCAAAGCCTGATCCTTGACGGCGCCCTTGACGTGCCACAGCGATGTCGCGCGTTTCATCGGCGGAGACAGGCGGGAAGTTGACGTTGTAAAACAGATTGTAATCCATCCCATCCCAAGGTGCCTTGTCCAAAAGGCGGCGTACAACAGCGGCGCCGTGTTTGGCCGCACTTTCAAACGGATCGTCTAAATCGTTGTTGCCTGTGCCAAAAAACTGGCTCATGGCGATGGCTTTAACACCTTGCAATGCCGCTTCCATCGCGCCGCCGATGGTGCCGGAATACATGACATTTTCGCCCGCGTTGTTGCCGCGATTGACGCCCGACAACACCAAGTCAGGGCGCTCAGGCATCACGTCGTGCAAGGCTGCCAAGACACAATCGGCGGGGGAGCCTTCTGCGGCCCAACGGCGCGGTGCAAGTTCGGAAATCATTGTGGGATGGGCGTAGGAAATGCAGTGGCCAACGCCGGATTGCTCGAACGCTGGCGCCACGACCCAAACTTCGCCGTCAGGGCCTGCAAGGTCTGCTGCGATGCTTTCCAAAGTCACGAGTCCCGGTGCGTTGATGCCGTCGTCGTTGGTGATGAGAATGCGCATAATGTCGCTGCCTTTTGCCCGTCTGTTCCCTCTTCCATAAAGCAGCTCGCGAATCACGGCAAGGCAGGGTTGCAGCCTTTGAGCGTTTGTGGGCACTCTTAGGCAAAGAATGGAGTTTTTTATGCCAAAACCGATCTTAGATGCCGTTGCGGTCAGTGCCTCAGACATGACGCGCGCCAAAACATTCTACGCCTTGCTTGGGTTTGACTTCGACGGCGGATTTATGAGTGATGACCATATCGAGCCTGTCCGCCGTGCAGGCGAACCGCGTCTTATGATCGACAGCGCGGCTTTGATGGAAAAACTCAACGGCGAGGCGCCGCGTGCGCCGAACCATTCGGTGTTCGCCATGCTCTGCGACAGCCCCGCTGAAGTCGATGCCTGCGTGGCGCAGATCAAAGCGGCAGGGTTTGTGGTTTTGACCGCGCCTTGGGATGCCTTTTGGGGGCAGCGCTATGCGACTGTGGCCGATGCGGATGGCTACCGCATCGATTTATTTGCGCCGCTAGAGGGCTAAGTGGCTTAAAGCAAGCCCGCCAGAGCCAGCAAACGGGGGGCTTCGTCCCGTGGATGCACAAGCGCCTCTTTGCCTTCCCCCGGATGGAACCGCGCCCGTGTGCCTGTGGGCATGGGGTTTGGCTGCATGATATGAATGCGTGGCGCTTTGTCCGAGTTCTGCGTTTCCGCCTGCCAGCTTTTCGCCATAGCGATTTGCGCGGCTTTTGACGCGCCGTAGCCGCCATAGAATTTTTCGCCCGCGTGCGGATCGTCAAAGAACATCACGTCAGAACGTCGTGGCCCCATGTTGAGCAAAGGTCCAATCATAGGGATCAGCTTGCCCGTGGCGGTGATATTGGTGCCGATGGTGCGGTCCAAATCTTTGGGGTCCAAGTGATCCGCAGGGGACAGCAGTTGCGCGTAAATCGCAGTATGAGCCCAAAAATCCAAATAGCCCCAACGGTCATAAATGCCGCGACACAGGTGCGCCATAGCGTCAGGATTGGTGATATCCATCGGCGCCAGCGTCGCGTCGCCCCCTTTGGCTTTGATGCGATCATCAAGCTCTTCAAGCGCGCCAGTGGTCTTGGCCACAGCAACAACGTGATATTCAGGGGCCAAGTTTTCGGCCAAATGGAAACCAAGGCCGCGTGAGGCGCCAGTGACCAATGCAATTTTCGGTGCGGTTTTGGGGTGATCTGTCATGAGCAAGATGTGCGATCAATTGGCCGCATGGTCAAGAGGGCAAAGCCTTAGGACTTCGATAAATCGTCGCGGCTTAATGTCCCTGTGGCCTCATAGAGATCAAGAAGCTGGTCAAATGAGATGTCTTTTGTGCCGTTATCAAGCGTTGCAGTCGGCCGAGCGGCTGCATCTGTAAAGCTCAACGATACTGAGCAGCCCAACGCCGCGAACGGCCCCAAATCTGATGACAGTTGTCCATCGCAAGCCGCGGGTAAATCCCCGCCGTCAAAGGTTTCGATGTAGGCATAAAAGCTCGCGTCTTGAACTTTAACCCAAAGCGCCAGCACCACATGATCGTCTGAACCACGGATGGGTAGGCTCAGCGTGGCACAAATGAACCGCTGATCGCCAAAACGGCACAACTCAGAGGCCAATTGATCATCACCCTCTTTGACAAATGGCGTCTCATTGCGGGGCGCGTGGGTCCAAGCGGCAGGGTGATCAAAGCCGATATCCATAACCCCGCCCATATCTTGCAAAGCACGCCAACGCGGATCGAGGTCTAGAATTGAGGTCATGAAGAGGCCTTAAAAAATAGGGGTATAAATGCGTTTCATAAAGAAACCGCCGCGCCAAATCAATGGCGCGGCGGCTTTATAGGTTTTGTCTGTCAGCGCTCATTCAGCGGCTGTTTTCAACTCGAAACCTTTGGAAATCATGTCTGTCGGTTTCACAGGGTAGTCGCCGGTGAAACAGGCATCACAGTAACGTGGTGCGGCGGCGTCGCGACCTGAGGCCACGCCAGCGGCACGGTACAGCCCATCGATTGAGATAAATTGCAAGCTGTCCACGTCCAAATGCTTACACATTTCGTCCACGGTCATGTTGGCGGCCAAAAGTTTATCACGGTCGGGTGTGTCCACACCGTAGAAACAGGGCCACATCGTAGGCGGGGACGCGATGCGGAAATGCACTTCGGCAGCCCCTGCATCCAGCAACATGTCTTTGATTTTTTGCGATGTGGTGCCACGTACAACGGAATCATCGACCAAAATGATGCGTTTGCCTTTGATCAGCGCGCGGTTCACGTTGAGTTTCAGGCGCACACCCATGTTGCGGATCTGCTCTGAGGGCTCGATAAACGTGCGACCCATATACTGGTTGCGGATGATGCCCATGCCGTAGGGAATGCCACTTTCATGCGCAAAACCAATCGCCGCCGGCGTACCTGAATCTGGCACAGGGCAAACGAGATCGGCTTCAACGGGTGCTTCGCGGGCCAGTTCAACACCGATTTGGCGGCGCGTCTCATAGACTGAGCGGCCTTCCAAAATACTGTCTGGGCGTGAGAAGTAAACGTGTTCGAAAATGCAAAAGCGCGAGTCTGTGCGTTCGAACGGGTGAAAGCTTTCCACTTTGCCTTGCGAGATGACAACCATTTCGCCGGGTTCAATTTCGCGCACGAACTCTGCACCGATGATATCCAGCGCACAGGTTTCAGACGACAAGGCATAGCCACCATCGCCAAGTTTGCCCAAAACCAACGGACGTACTCCGCGTGGATCACGCACACCGATCAGTTTGGTGCGGGTCATGGCGACCACAGAAAAAGCGCCCTCTACTCGGCGCAGGGCATCTTTCATTCTTTCCGGAATGTTGCGCTGCAAAGATCGCGCCATCAAGTGAATGATACATTCTGAATCTGAGGACGATTGAAAAATAGACCCACGGTCGATCAATTCGCGTTTAAGCGCATCGGCGTTGGTGATGTTGCCGTTGTGGGCAATCGCAGCGCCGCCCATAGAGAATTCGCCGAAGAAAGGCTGCACATCGCGGATCGCGGTGGAGCCTTTTGAACCAGCGGTGGAATAGCGCACATGGCCGATCCCGATAGGGCCGGGCAGCGTTTCCATAACTTTCTGGCTGGTGAACGTATCGCGGACGTATCCGAAGCGACGTGCCGATTGAAAGCCGGCATCTGCATCGTGTGTGACGATCCCGCCCGCTTCTTGGCCGCGGTGCTGAAGCGCGTGTAATCCGAGTGCGATAAAGTTGGCTGCATCTGCAACGCCAACAACGCCAAAGACGCCGCATTCTTCTTTAAGTTTATCGTCGTCAAACGGGTGAGCAGGGGGCATCTGGCGCATGGCATCAGGCTCCGAATCCAAGGGCTGCATTTCGCCTTTCGTTTAGTCGCTTACGACAGCCATGTCACGAAAGGATCACAAAAAGATTTTGATCGGTTGGTCAAGGTTATAGTTAGGCGGGCTTTGTGCTTATAGTAAAAGCCACAAAAACGGGTTTCTTTCGGGCCGCATCTGCGGGACATAGCGGCGGCCTTATGGAGGGGTTTTGAAACAGGCCCAGAGTTTCAATCGGCCCGTTTCAACTGAAGAAGGACGGCCCTTTCGAACAAGAGCCGTCACCATGGTTTGCCAGCAGATCCCAGTCCCCAGCAGATCGCGACCTCACAGTTTATTCTGTGCAGATGCCGACCAGGCCTTCATAGCGCTGGGTGATCCAGCCTGGTGCATCCGCGGGGATGCTTTCGTCAATGCGGGATTGTGAGCGGTCAAACACTTTAACAGTGCGCGAATCTTCCAAAACCGCAATGCGATCCCCCGTGGACACACGATCCACGATCACCAATGCGATGGCCACCAAAAGAATGCCGCGAATAACGCCAAAGAAAAATCCCAGCCCCTGATCTATGCCGCCAAGTGCCGAGCGCTGCACGGCTGAGGACAATAGCGGGGTAAATACGGATACGACGATCAAGGCCAGTGCGAAGACGGCAAAAAAACCGCCGATGACACCCAATTCACAGCTGTCGACGATATAAGCGCCCAAGACGGGAATTTCTCTGACCAATGGCATGGCCTGTGGGGCAAAGATATAGCCCAAAATTGCGGCGACGATCCAACCTGCGATGGCCATGCCTTCACGGACAAAACCGCGTGAATAGGCCAAGAGCGCGGATACAATGATCACGAGGGCCACGATTGCGTCGACGATGGTAAAGCCTTCCATGGATGCTTTGCCTTTCTATATGTCGGGTGTGTACATCACCCGTTGATCTCTCACGTGCTGATTTAGCGCGCACCAAAATGCAGGCTATTAGCCCGCACCAAAAACGTCGCCAACAAAGCCGACAAGATCGTCCATATAACGAATCTGCATGCCTGTTCCATCCCCTGCTTTCGAACGGGATGGTGCGATTGCAGATGAAAAACCAAGTTTTTGCGCTTCTTTCAACCTGTTTTCTGTCTGATTGACGGGACGCAGCCCTCCGGACAGCGAAAGTTCCCCGAAAACCACACAGTCTTTGGGAATCGCTGTATCTTCGCGCGCGGACAATAAAGCGGCAGCCACGGCTAAATCTGCGGCAGGTTCTGATACTTTCATGCCGCCCGCGACATTCAGGTACACATCAAGCCCCGCAAATGGGATGCCGCAGCGTGATTCGAGGACGGCCAAGATCATCGACAACCGCCCACCGTCCCAGCCCACAACAGTGCGCCGCGCTTGGGCATTTGGCGATGGAGCCACCAGCGCTTGAAATTCCACCAAAACAGGCCGCGTGCCTTCGATGCCAGCGAAAACCACAGACCCCGCCGTGGGTTTATCGCGTTCTGATAAAAACAGCGCTGATGGATTTGTCACTTCGCACAGGCCGTCACCGGTCATTTCAAACACGCCGATTTCTTGTGCTGGCCCAAAGCGGTTTTTTACAGCGCGCAGCAGGCGAAAATGGTGGCCGCGCTCGCCTTCAAAGTACAACACCGTATCGACCATATGTTCAACCACGCGCGGGCCAGCAAGCTGCCCGTCTTTGGTGACATGACCGACGATGATCACCGCCACGTTGCGCGATTTCGCGAAAGTAACGATTTCATGCGCCGCCGCGCGCACTTGGCTGACAGATCCCGGCGCGCTTTCGACGTTGTCCGCCCACATGGTTTGAATGGAATCGATGACCACCAGATCGGGTTCTTCGGTTTCCAATGTGGTCAAAATATCGCGCAGATTGGTTTCAGCGGCCAGTTTCACGGGGGCATCGCCAAGGCCAAGCCTTTGGGCGCGCATCCGCACTTGGGCCGAAGATTCCTCGCCTGAGACATAGATCGTCTTCAGTCCCGCTTGTGCGAATTTTGCAGCCGCTTGCAGCATCAAGGTGGATTTTCCAATGCCGGGATCACCGCCCACCAAAATCGCTGAAGCTGGCACAAGCCCGCCGCCCAAGACGCGGTCCAATTCGCCCAAACCGCATTCTGTGCGGGGGGGCGGGGCTTCTTTGGTGGACAGATCGCTCAACGGCACTGTCTTGCCGCGCATGCCGCCGAGTGTTTTCTTGGACGGACCCGATTTGGACAGGGGCTTTTCTTCGACAATCGTGTTCCAATCGCCACAACTGTCGCAGCGTCCCGACCATTTGGTGTACACAGCCGCACAGGCACTACAGGTGAAATTGGTTTGGGCTTTGGCCATGTGGTGCTCCGCTCGGGTCAATCGCACGGTATGTTCGTGCTATGTTCTCTTTTGTCCGTTGTAGCGTTAATCTGCGTCCGCGATCAAGCGGCTTTGTTTTGTTTTTGGGCAAAAATACTCAAGCCCAAAGATGCCAAAACGCAGCCCGTGAACAGATATAATCCCCAGACGACATCCACGCGCCCGATGCCCAGACCTTTTATGACGGTGATATAGATCGCGATTAGAAACACATCTGCCATGGCCAAACGCGCCAGATGAAACAGATAGGGCTTCACGCGGGCGGGCAGCCAGCCACCGAGTAGCCCTTCAAGTGCGATCACCTTGGCGATGGGGGCGATCAGGGCCAAGACCACGACAATGAGGGCCAAAAAGATGTCGGTGTCCCACAGGCTTTGCACGCCCGACAGAACCGAAATTTCTGTCATGCCAAAGATCGGCAAAAGGCCCGCGCGCAGCAAAGGGGCCGCCCAAGCGATGGGGAATAAAATCAACAGTAAGAGGTTCAAAATGCGGGGCACAGTCATGGTCTAGAGGTGGCGATGCCGCGTGCAACTGTCAAGCGCGCTTAATTTGGTCGCTCAAATCCGTTGCCTTGTATATCCGCGTCAGTGAGGGTTTTTGCGGCGCTGCCCGATGACAAAGGCACGACTTTGCCATCATCCACTTTGGCCTCAACCAGATCGCTGTCATCAAGGCGGTCTTCGTCCATCTCATAGCCAAGCTGTGGCAAGATTTCTTTGAGGTCTTTCTCAAGCCGATCCATCTGGCGGTTGGCTTCCAATTCTGAGGCCTCAACGTCATTTTGCCAGCGCTGCAAGTCTTGTGTTACAGTCAAAGCAAGGCTGAGGTTCTCGTTGAATCTGTCCAGCTCCTCTTGGCGATGGCGCAAGAATTCTTTGGCGCGTGCAACTTTGGGTTCTGAATAAACCAAGGCCAAATCGCGGGTCATATGCGACATCTGTGCGGCCAATTCCAAAATTTCAGGCTCCAGATGGCCCAAATCAGGGTGCCTGCGCATTCTGTCCAAACGATCGCGCATGTCTTCAAATTCAGAGGAAAGCGCAAACACGCCACTGCGATCTTCAGTGTGCGAAATCTGGTAAGCTCTGGCCACATCATCCATCGATAGTTTGAAATCACGGTGCGACCGTTCCAAGCGTTGGATGTGATGCACGCCGGGTAAAAAAGCGCAAAGTCCGATCAACAACGCGGTGCCCAAAGATTGCACCCAAACGCCGACATGCAGGCTCTCGCCAGATGTGGAAATCAGATTCAATGACAGCCACGGGAGTACCCCTAGAATTGACAAAACAGTTGCAATGGCTGCTGTCAAAGCAAGGGCGATCAGTAGGCCCTGAGTTGCAAGCTGGACAATGTTGCGCAAATTGCGCCCAGCTGTCCAAGCTGGTGCTGATTGGTCTTGTGTCATCATCGTTACCCCACGTTCGTTGCCCACGAATGAAGCAATATAATGATAAAAAATCAATGTTTTATGGGGAAATCAGGGGATTGTGTCCCCACTGGAAACAAAGTTGACCCTTTGGTAACCTTAATGCCTAAGTTGCAAACGGTCTTGAATGTTACGTTGCCAGATTACCGCAGAGTTGCGATTGGGCCATCTGCTGATCCGGTGATGAATTGCTGCAAATAGGGGTCTTCACCCGAATCCATCTCGGCCACGGGGCCGCTCCAGCGAATCTTACCACCGTGCAGCATCGCCACAGTGTCCGAAATGGCTCGTACTGAAGTCATGTCATGGGTGATCGTCATGGCTGTCGCGCCCATTTCAACAACGATTTCGCGGATCAAATCATTGATAACGCCCGCCATAATCGGATCAAGACCCGTGGTCGGCTCATCAAAGAAAATGATCTCGGGGTCGGCAGCAATCGCGCGGGCCAGCCCCACACGTTTTTGCATACCACCCGACAGTTCTGCGGGCAGTTGATCCGCCACATCAGGGGACAGTCCCACGCGGCGCAGCTTTTCAATAGCGATCTCGCGGGCCTCAGCTCGCGGACGTTTGAGCGCACCGCGCAACAGCCGAAAAGCCACATTTTGCCACACAGGAATCGAATCAAACAGCGCGCCGCCTTGGAATAACATGCCAAATTTGGCCAAAAAGGCGTCGCGATCCCCTGTTTGCGTCACGTCTTCGCCGTCGACCTTGATCACACCTTGATCGGGCATAATCAGCCCCAAAACACATTTGAGGGTCACAGATTTCCCCGTGCCAGAACCGCCAATGATCACAAGGCTTTCACCGCGGGCAACATTCAGGTCAACGCCGCGCAGAATTTGTTTCGATCCAAAGGATTTATGGACGTTTGAAAGCTCTATCATACCGAGAAAAACGCCTGTGTCAGAAGGAAGTTTGCCGCTAAAATAAGGATCGCAGCCGCCACAACCGACGACTTGGTCGCAGCGCCAACCCCTTGGGCGCCGCGCCCTGATTGCATGCCGTAATAGCATCCCATGAGTGTGGCGATAAAGCCAAAGACAGCCCCTTTGGCCAGTGAGGATAGCACATCAATCGGCTGCAAAAAGTTGACCGTGTTTTGCATATAGCTTGCTGGATTGAAGCCAAGCGATTGCGTCGAGACCAGCCAGCCACCGTAAATGCCAATTATATCGCCAATGCCAACCAAAAGGGGCACCGTCAAAAGCCCCGCTAAAACCCGTGGCACTGTGAGATATTTCATCGGATGTGTCGACAGCGTGACCAATGCGTCGATCTGTTCGGTCACTTTCATCGTGGCGATTTCTGCCGCCACCGATGCGGTCACCCGTGCCGCGATCATCAAACCGACCAAAACAGGCCCAAGTTCGCGCACCATGCCGATGGCCACGATCTGCGGCACCACGGCTTCGGCTGAAAAACGCGCTCCGCCAGAATAGATCTGCAAGGCCAAAGCGCCGCCAGTGAAAAACGCCGTCAGCCCGACAACAGGCAATGACAAATAACCGACGTTCAATAGCGCCGATATAAATTCACGTGAATAAAACGGCGGCGTCAGCATATGGCGCACAGTGGCCAGCGCAAAAATCACCAGTCGCCCAAGTCCGGCCAAAGCCCCAAGGCTTGCGTGCCCAAGGACAGCTAGTGGCCGTGTGATCACGCCAAAGTTCATCCGCGATACCGCCTGTTATACCGCCGCCCCAAAGAGGTCAGCACTTCATAGCCAATCGTCCCGCCAATGTCGGCCAAATCATCTACCGTTTGATGGGCGCACAATAGATCAAGCGACCGTGGTGTATGGTCCAAATGGGTGACATCGACCGTGATCAAATCCATCGACACGCGCCCCAAAAGCGGGCAGGGGGTATCGCCATCAAACAGCACGGATTTGCCTGAAATATGACGGGTGATCCCGTCTGCATAACCCGCGGATACTGTCGCCACGCGTGATGGCAGGTCGGCGGTCCATGCATTGCTATAGCCCACGGTTTCGCCAACGGCCACATCGCGGATTTGGATGATCGGACATTCCACTCGTACCACAGGTTCACTGTCTTCAAACGGCAAACCGCCATAAAGGCCAATGCCCGGACGCGTCAGGTCGAAATGATACTCAGGTCCAAGCAAAATACCACCCGTGGCCGAGAGCGCACGCGGGGCATTCAGGCCATCGGTCATCTTGTGAAATTCTGCCAATTGCTGCGCGTTCATCGGATGATCCGGCTCATCTGCACAGGCCAGATGCGACATGATCAACATCGGTTTTGCTGTCATTACCAGATCGCGTACGGCGTCCCATTCATTGGCTTCAAGGCCCAAACGATTCATGCCTGTGTCCAGCTGCACGCCAAAGGGGTGATCAGGCAGCGCTTCGAAATGGCGGGTGATTTGATCCAGAGAATTGAGCATCGGCGTCAGTTGCATGTCCAAAATCATATCTGTGTCGCCAGACATATGCCCGCCAAAGACGCAAATACGCGGGCTCGGCCCTAAGGCCTCGCGCAGGATCACGCCCTCTTCGGCGGCGGCGACAAAAAACGTCTTCGCGCCTGCTTTGGCCAATGCGCGAGCCGCTTTGCCCGCGCCTATGCCATAGCCGTCAGCTTTGACAACAGCTGCGGTTTCAACGGTGTTTGCGGATTTTGCGTCCAATGCGCGCCAATTGCGTGCCAAGGCGCCAAGATCGATATGTAATGTAGACGTGCCCATAAACGTGTTTTGACCAGCTGGGGCGCGGGGCGCAAGCCCAAAACCGCCGCTGTTCAATGCTCCTTAAACAAGATTAACTTAGTACTCTTCTGCGCCAGGCAGATGATGCTCATAGGCCAGATTGCCAAAGCGGGTGAATTCGGCGGTAAACGATAGGGTCACCGTACCGATGGGGCCGTGACGTTGCTTGCCCAAGATCACTTCGGCCTTGGCGTGCAGGCGTTCCATTTCCTCTTGCCATGCTGCGATGGCTTCGTGGTTGTGGTCGTCCGGTTTCTCGCGCTCTTTGTAATATTCGCCGCGGTACACAAACATCACCACGTCGGCGTCTTGCTCGATCGATCCAGATTCGCGCAAATCCGACAGTTGTGGGCGTTTGTCGTCTCGGCTTTCCACGGTCCGCGACAACTGAGACAGCGCAATCACTGGAATATTAAGTTCCTTGGCGATTGCTTTCAGGCCCATCGAAATCTCGCCGATCTCTTGTACGCGGTTGCCTTGGGTGCTGGGCGTGCCGCGTACCAGTTGCAAATAGTCGACGATCAACACATCCAAACCATGGGTGCGTTTCAAACGTCGTGCGCGGGCTGCCAATTGCGAAATCGGCAAAGCTGGGGTGTCATCGATATACAAGGGACAGGTCTCAAGGGTTTTCGCGGCCTCGATCAGGCGGCGAAACTCGTCCTCTTCCATGTCCCCTTGGCGAATTTTATGCGACGAAATCTCGGCGGCTTCGGCCAAAATACGTGCCGCCAACTGTTCCGCGCTCATCTCTAGCGAGTAAAACCCAACAACGCCGCCTTCAATCGCGCCCTCTTTGCCATCGGGCATGATGCCCTTTTTATAGGCTTTGGCCACGTTATACGCGATGTTGGTTGCCAGTGAGGTTTTGCCCATCGAAGGACGCCCCGCCAGAATGATAAGGTCGGATTTGTGCAAGCCGCCCATCTTTTTATCGAGATCCACCAGACCTGACGAAATCCCCGCCATGCCGCCCCCGCGCTCATAAGCTGCGTTGGCGTTCAAAACCGCTTGGGTCACGGCCGATAGGAAGGATTTAAATCCAGAATCCACTTTGCCCTGTTCGGACAAGGAATACAGCTTTTGTTCGGCTGAGACGATTTGCTCAGTCGGTTCGCGGCTTTCCAACCCGCTGGCCGCAGAGCCTGCGATCTCGTTGCCAAGTTCGATCAACTGGCGGCGAATGAACAGATCATAGATCAATTGCGCATAGTCACGCACGGCATAAGTCGAAATCGCGGAAGCGGCCAAACGCGCTAGATAGGCTGGCCCACCGAGTTCTTGCAGACCTTTGTGGTCTTCCATGTAAGCTTTGAGCGTCACAGGTGAGGCCAACATGTTTTTCGCGATGCGTTCGGCGGCTTTCTCGAAAATATCGCGGTGCACAGGGTCGTAGAAATGCTCAGGCTGAATGACGGATGCAATTTTGTCATAGACATCATTGTTGGTCAAAAGCGCGCCCAGCAATTGCTGTTCGGCCTCTGTGTTATGCGGTTGTGCGTCGTCGTAAGAAGAGATCACCGCACCGGATTGCGCCGCCACAGCCGTGCCTGTTTCAGACGCGCTGGTCTCGAGTGCTGCCGGCAAAGCATCAACAGTTTCGGGCATATCTGTATAGCCTGGATCATCAGACCCTTGCGTGTTGTTCAGTGTGGCGAAATCGTCGTTCATCCGGTGGTCTTCCTGTCATGCGCCCTATGTCATGGGCCGCCCGTTTGGGCTTGGTTCGACTGTTGTAACGAGACTCGGGGGCGAGGTTCAAACGGTATGTTTTGTGGATAACTTTGCGCGCCACAGAATGTAGGGGACGCGGAAATGATAGCGCTATATCTTGATCGCAAGCCCAATAAAAAAATAAACGCCGCCCCGATTTGAGGCAGCGTTTAAATAGTATCGTAGTTGGGTCTGCTTGCAAAAACCGCGGACCTTAGGTCTTTTTGTTGGCCTCTTGCCAGTCGCGTGGCGCATTGAGGAATTTCTCAACTTCAGCCAAGGTCTCGGAATCAAAGGATTTTTGCAATTTTGCTTCGGCCAAGACATCCCACCATGTGCACAATGAGTGCAGTTGGATACCGTGATCGCCCAAGGTTTTTTCTGTCTCTGGGAAAATACCGTAATAGAAAATCACCGCCGTATGTCCGCAGGTCGCGCCCGTGTCGCGGATCGCGTCCACAAAGGACAGTTTTGATCCGCCATCTGTGGTCAGGTCTTCGACCAGCAAAACCCGTTCACCTTCGGACATCGTTCCCTCAATACGCGCATTGCGTCCGTAGCCTTTTGGCTTTTTGCGCACATAAGTCATTGGCAAAGCAAGGCGTTCTGCCACCATAGCGGCAAAAGGAATACCCGCAGTTTCGCCGCCTGCGATATTGTCAAAGGCTTCAAACCCCGCATCGCGCATCACGGTGACAGACAGAAAATCCATCAAGGTTGACCGAATGCGCGGGTAGGAAATCAGCTTGCGGCAGTCCACATAGGTCGGGCTTGGCAGGCCTGATGCCAATGTGAATGGGTCCGCCGCGTTGAAATCAACTGCTTTGATTTCAAGCAACATTCTGGCTGTCAGGCGGGCGATTTCTGTGGAGTCAGGAAAGGAAGACGGGATCATGGCAGTGTCCTTTGGATCTTAAAAACGAATAGGTCTTGAACTGTTAAGTCTCAACCGACCAATGCAGCGGCATCATCGGGTCAAACACAGTGACGGGGCCTTCGGGTGTGGCGATGTGTTTGGGGTATGCAACGGCTGCCCCTTTGCGCAGGGTAATTGTGCCGTCATTCAGCGGCAAACCGTAGTGGCGCGGCCCGTTGAGTGAGGTAAAACCTTCAAGATTGTCCAGCTTGCCCTCGGCCTCGAACACTTCAGCCAAGATCGACAGTGTGTTGGTGGCGGTGAAACAGCCCGCGCAGCCGCAAGCATTTTCTTTGAGATGATCCAGATGCGGCGCGGAATCAGTGCCAAGGAAGAAGCGCGCATCGCCAGAGGTCGCAGCTTCGACCAGCGCAACGCGATGCTCTTCGCGTTTGGCGACTGGCAGGCAATAGTAATGTGGTTTGATGCCGCCAACCAAAATGTGGTTGCGGTTGATCACCAAGTGATGCGTGGTGATGGTTGCCGCCAGTCCGGTGTCGGCAGAGCGCGCGTAATCCACACCGTCTTTCGTCGTGATATGTTCCATCACAACTTTCAGACCAGGGGTGCTGCGCCGAATGGGGTCGAGCACCGTGTCGATGAACACAGCTTCGCGGTCAAAAATATCGACATCTGCAGAAGTCACTTCGCCGTGCAAGCACAACGGCAGGCCAATTTCTGCCATCTTTTCAAGCACAGGGCGCACATTGTCGAAATTGCGCACGCCAGAATTGGAATTGGTCGTCGCCCCCGCAGGGTATAATTTCACTGACTTCACCAACCCGCTGGCATGGGCCGCAGCCACATCATTTGCGTCAGTATCTTCCGTCAGATAGAGCGTCATCAGTGGCTCGAAATCTGATCCCTCGGGCAAGGCGGCCAAGATACGATCGCGGTAAGCGGCGGCATCTGCACTGCGCACCACTGGGGGCACAAGGTTCGGCATAATGATGGCGCGCGCAAAGTGGCGTGCGGTTTCGGGCAAGACGGCCTGCATCATTGCGCCATCGCGCAGGTGCAAATGCCAATCATCGGGGCGGCGGAGTGTGAGTGTATCGGTCATGCAAATCGCATAACGCTTATCCCGCAAAAGTGCTAGTGGCGGCTGCGCACATAGGTCGCCTATTTTTTGAGCGGATGGTCATAAAATGATGCGCTGCATCACCGTTTCGCCATGCCAAGCATTGAAGCAGCCCCCCTCGCAGCGTTACCGTCGCAAGGAACGGAGACTTTGATGCTTGATGCGCCCGCCCCCCAAATGCCCACACAAACCCCGCCTGTCATGCAGCGCGTGCGTGGTCGTGGGCGTGTGACTTTTGGCCCGCAAGGCTTGCGGGATTTGCATCAATCGGGCTCTGCCAAAGCGATGATGCCGAAGATTCACACAGGCACGCCTGAGGTTGTGTTTTTGAACACCTCTGGCGGGCTGACAGGCGGGGATCGCCTTGAATATCACCTTGAAGCGCTCGACCAGACCACTTTGATCGGCACCTCGCAAACCGCTGAGCGTGCCTATGCGTCGACCGCGACATCTGAGGCTGCCGAGGTCAACGTCGATTTGATTGCAGGACAGGGCGCGTCATTGGAATGGTTGCCGCAAGAGACTATTTTGTTCGAAAAATCCAATTTAACGCGTACAACCCATGCAACGATTGCTGCTGATGCGCGGCTTTTGTTTGTGGAATCCTTAGTGCTGGGCCGTGCCGCGATGGGCGAGACCCTTCAGACCTTGCACCTAAAAGACACGCGCAAGGTGACCCGTGCAGGGCGCCTTGAATTTCTTGACCCTTTCGAAATCAATGCCAATGTTTTGGCGGGCCGCGACAGTGCTGTGACACTTGGCGACATGCGGGCCTTCGCCACCATCGGGCTGTTTGATCAAGGGGCCGAAGCCTTAGCTGATCTGCTCAAGCCACTGTCGCAACAGGGCGTGAAGACTGGTGTCTCTGGCTGGAATGGCAAACTCATCATTCGTGCGATGGCCCAAGACGGCTATCCGCTGCGCCGCTATGTGGCGCAAGTTTTGACAAAAATTCGTGGCACAACGCTGCCACGGGTTTGGCAAGTATAAGGACCGATCATGAATCTGACGCCTCGGGAAAAAGACAAACTGCTGATTTCAGTTGCCGCTATGGTGGCGCGCGGGCGGCTGGCGCGAGGTGTGAAACTCAATCACCCTGAAGCCATCGCGTTGATCACCGATTTCGTGGTCGAGGGGGCGCGCGATGGCAAAATGGTGTCTGAACTGATGGAAACCGCAGCCCATGTGGTCACTAAAGACATGTGCATGGAGGGCATTTCCGAAATGATCCACGACGTGCAGGTCGAAGCCACATTCCCAGACGGCACCAAATTGGTCACCGTTCATCACCCCATTCGTTAGGAGCACGCTATGATCCCCGGAGAATATTTGATCGCAGATGGCGAGATCGAGCTGAACGCAGGCGCGCCCGTCACGACTCTCGAAGTGTCCAACACAGGGGATCGCCCTGTGCAGGTCGGTTCGCATTACCATTTCTTTGAAACCAACGCCGCTTTGTCCTTTGATCGTGATGCCGCACGCGGCCAGCGTTTGGATATCGCCGCAGGCACTGCCGTTCGATTTGAACCCGGTCAAACCCGCGAAGTGAGTTTGGTGCCGCTAAGTGGCAAACGCGAAGTCTACGGGTTTAATTCCAAAATTTCAGGCGCACTTTGAAGTCGCGTTTGGTCATAACGTTGCTTGGCGGTCTGTTGTTGGCTGGTGCTTGCATGGCACAAGACGTTGATCTTGATTGCGACAATGCGATGACACAGCGCGACATGAACACCTGTGCCTATCAAGACTTTCAGGCTGCCGATTTGGCTTTGAACGAAGTCTACGCTTGGGCCATGGCGCGCGCCAAAGCCTATGAAAATGGCGCAGATCTGGCCCTTCGCGATGCTCAGCGCGCGTGGATTCCTTACCGTGATGCCGCCTGCACCGCCGAAGGGCAGCTTTATGAAGGCGGGTCAATTCGCCCGCTGATCGAATATGCGTGCATGGCCACGCTCACCGAGTGCCGCACCCAAGACATGCGCCTCGCCTATGAAGAATACTAAAGAGGGACCTCTCACATGCCTGCAAAAATTTCTCGCGCCACCTACGCTGATATGTTTGGTCCCACAACGGGCGACAAACTGCGGTTGGCTGACACCGATTTGATCATCGAAGTCGAACGCGACCTCACAGGGCCTTACGGCGAAGAGGTCAAGTTTGGCGGTGGCAAAGTGATCCGCGATGGCATGGGGCAATCGCAATTGTCGCGCGCCCAAGGGGCTGTTGACACCGTGATCACCAATGCGCTGATTGTGGATTCCACTGGCATCTATAAAGCAGATATCGGCCTCAAAGGCGGGCGCATTGCAGGGATCGGCAAGGCCGGAAACCCCGACACCCAGCCGGGTGTCGACATCATCATCGGGCCTGGCACAGAAATTCTGGCGGGCGAGGGGCGTATCATCACTGCTGGCGGCTTTGACAGTCACATCCACTTCATTTGTCCGCAACAGATCGACGACGCGCTTCATTCTGGCGTGACCACCATGTTGGGCGGCGGCACTGGTCCGGCGCATGGCACTTTGGCCACCACGTGTACGCCGGGTCCATGGCACATCGAGCGGATGATGCAAGCGCTGGACGGCGTGCCGATGAATATCGGTTTGGCGGGCAAAGGCAACGCCTCGCAACCGCAAGCCTTGGTCGAGATGATTGATGCGGGCGCTTGTGCTATGAAGCTGCACGAAGATTGGGGAACGACACCTGCCGCGATTGATTGCTGCTTGTCTGTGGCCGATGACATGGATGTCCAAGTGATGATCCACACCGATACGTTGAATGAATCCGGTTTCGTTGAAAACACTGTGGCGGCGATGAAAGGCCGCACCATTCACGCGTTTCACACAGAGGGCGCAGGTGGCGGACACGCGCCAGACATTATCAAAGTTGTCGGCGAAGAACATGTGATCCCAAGTTCCACCAACCCAACGCGGCCCTATACGGTGAACACGCTCGAAGAACACCTCGATATGTTGATGGTTTGTCACCACCTCGACAAATCCATCCCCGAAGACGTGGCCTTTGCCGAAAGCCGTATCCGCAAAGAAACCATTGCCGCCGAAGATATCCTGCATGACATGGGCGCATTTTCGATCATTGCGTCCGACTCTCAGGCGATGGGACGCGTGGGCGAGGTGTTGATCCGCACATGGCAAACCGCTGATAAGATGAAAAAACAGCGTGGGCGCTTGTCGGATGAAACTGGCGAAAATGACAACGTCCGCGTCAAACGCTACATTTCGAAATACACCATCAATCCGGCTATTGCGCATGGTATGAGCGCTGAGATTGGCTCAGTCGCCGTTGGCAAACGCGCCGATTTGGTGATGTGGACGCCCGCGTTCTTTGGCGTCAAACCTGATATGGTGTTGCTCGGCGGGTCCATCGCTGTGGCACAAATGGGCGATCCGAATGCTTCAATTCCGACGCCGCAACCGGTTTATACGCGGCAGATGTTTGGCGCGATGGGACGGGCGGTGGAACGCTCTGCTGTGATTTTTGTGTCTGAATCTGCACATGCCGCGGATGTGGCATCAAAATACGGTTTGGCCAAATCGACCTTAGCGGTAAAAAATACGCGTAATATTGGCAAATCGGATATGGTTATGAATACGGCCAAACCGGATATTGAGGTCAATCCCGAAACCTATGAAGTGCACGCGAATGGCGAGCTTTTGACCTGTGAACCCGCTTCGGAGCTTCCGATGGCACAACGATATTTCATGTTTTAATGGGCGTTCCTGACAAAATTTTCACGGCTTTGGCTGTATCCAATAACGATGTCACGCAATCAAACGTGAAGGGGGCTCAGGTCTTTTCGCATGAGGACAATGCCTTTGCTGTCTTACGCGGCAAGGGCGTTGGGTTGCTTAAACTTGGCGCCCCGCAACATACGGCTTTGTTCGAATTTTGTCGTTCTGGCGTTGTTGAAGCGCAAGACGACGGTTGGTCTCAAGTGGAGTTGAGCCAAATGGATATGGCTTTGCTGGCCGATTACATGGGCGCGGCGTATCGTGGAGTGGCACCGCGCAAGCGGCTTGTTTTTTGATGCCGCAGCTTAGCGTTGCAACGGCTCGGCATGTAGCAGTTTGTCGTCGTGCGTTATTGATGCTCAATCATATTGGAAGCAGCGGGTTGACTGATGCCCGCGATCCACGATTGGCCGTCGATGTCCACATGCGGTTCTATACGCACAGAAGTGACTTGGCGTCGCGCATAAAACGCGGGGTCGTTCAAAATGGTCTCGGGCAATTTGGAAATATCAAAGACGTCATGGGCGCAGTGGCTCACCACAACATTGCCCGCGAACCCCGTAAACGTGCCTTGATTGCGCAGCTCAATAAACCGTCTCTCAAGCGTGGTTTCACGGGCGCGCAGTTCAGCGATTTTCGCACGCAGTTTTGCAAGTTCGTCGACGGGGCAATTGGGCTGATACATGCGATGTTTCCTTCTGGATCTACGTTTGGCGGTACTTTTGTGCCGAGACGGTCTGTGATTGCGGCCCTTTTAGGCGGTCATTCCGATGATGCGGCGCGTCACGAAAGGCGCAGGCTCTTTGGTTTCAAATGTTTCCGAATTTTCCACGCGGGTGTCGGCGTCGGCTTGCAAGACATCGGCGCTGAGGACCGCATCGGGATCAGTCGCGGCAGGCATGCTTTGGTCGGCGGCATAAATCGCAGCATCGAGGTCTTCTTCTGTCAAATCGCCCATGGGCTGCAATTCCGTGAACTGCGTGGCCCGCAGGTCGGCAGGTGGTACGATTTCTTCGGCGGTCTTGGCAATTTCGTGGACGTCGAGCGTGGGCATATCTCGCGCGGGCAGTGGAGCATCCGCCCCCGTGGTCTCAAAGATCGGAACCTCGGCGGTAGGGTCAAGAGAGCTGCTGTCCTCGACACGTTCGCAAACACCCTGCGCATCGTTCATTTTTGCCGTGCTTGTCTTTGGCCAAAGCAGCACATGGGTCTGGAGGGCAGCGCTAAACATATCGGGATTGTTCAAAATCTCGTTGGGCAGTTTGGAGGTATCCAATTGTCGCGGTCTACGCGTTTCAATCATAGCCATACGCGTGTCGCCCGCGATCTGCGTGGCCCCGAGTTCGGTCGCGGTCGCACGAATTTCATCACACAATTCAAGTTCGCGCTGACGCAAATCGGCAAGGTTGCGACGCAGGTCGGCCAATTCGTCAACAGCGGGCAACAGGGTATGGGGCATGAGCAGAATCTCCTTACGCTCTTTTTGGGGGCGAATCGGTTAAGAAACCCCAAATTTCAACAGGCCAATTTTCAACAAAGGAGTGTGGCATGAGCCTGCAAAAATCATTTGAGGTCGTGCAAAATGCGCAAAGCGAAGACAGCGTGGCGTTGAGCTATGATCAACGACTGCTGCGGCGTAAGAAATTGACGATGCTTAGCGGCGAGGCGTTCTACGTCGATTTGCCACAGACGGTTTCGGTGATGGCGGGGCAGGGATTTTTGCTTGAGGATGGTCGGGTTGTGACAATCCAAGCCGCCGACGAAGACCTGTTATCGATCACAGGGCCAGATATGTTGCGCTATGCGTGGCATATCGGCAATCGCCATACACCTTGCGCATTGGGGACAGATCAGCTGGTGATCAGGCGCGATCCGGTGATCAAGGCGATGGTGCTGCAATTGGGCGCAGAGGTGCGTGACATCTGCACGGCGTTCACGCCTGAGGGCGGGGCATACGGGCATGGGCGTACGATGGGGCATGATCATGGGCCTGCGCAGGGGCACAGTCACGATCACGACCATAGCCATGACCATTCTCACGATCACACGCACCCCGATCACATGCATCACGGGCACGCACATGAGGGGTGAGACAAACCCAACGCCTGTCACGCTTGACGCCAATCTGGGGCTGCTCAGCTTGACGCAATGGCTGTCTCCGTCTTTTCCCTTGGGGGCTTTTGCCTATTCCCATGCGTTGGAATTGGCGATCACTGAGGGCAAGGTGAATGATGCCGCGACTTTGAAGGCTTGGCTGTCGGACACCTTGGCTTATGGTGGCGGCAAGGTGGATGCTTGGCTTTTGGCGATGACTTTGGCAGGGGGTGATCCAAGGGACTTGGCGGATTTGGCCGAGGCCTTGGCTGGCACGCGTGAACGTTGGATGGAGACCTCGGATCAGGGCACAGCTTTTGTGCGCACCGTGGCGCAGATGGGTGGGCCTGACATTACGCCTTGCGCTTTGCCTGTGGCTGTAGGGCAGGCCGCGCGAGCTTTGGGCGTCGAGGCTGAAACAGTGATTGCGCTGTATTTACATAGTTTTACCGCCAATATTGTCAGCGCTGCTGTGCGATTTGTGCCTTTGGGGCAAGCGGCGGGGCAAAGTGTTTTGGCGGGGCTGCATGACCAGATTGCAGCGCAAGCACGTACGGCGCTGGGCGCAACTGAGGAAGGGCTGACATCAAGCGCATTTGCTGCAGATCTAGGCGCTGCACAGCATGAAGACATGGATGTGCGACTGTTCAAAAGCTAAAGCATTTAGGACTGAATTAAAGAATTGAAGGACAAGAAAATGGCGTCAAAAAACGGACCTTTGCGGGTCGGCATCGGCGGGCCGGTTGGGGCGGGCAAAACCACGCTGACGGGGGCTTTGGCTAAAGAGCTGTCCAAGCGGTATTCCGTGGCGGTGATCACCAATGACATTTTCACGCGTGAGGATGCAGAGGCTTTGATGCGGCAGCAAATTTTGCCGCTCGAGCGTATCCGTGGTGTGGAAACAGGCGGCTGTCCGCATACAGCGATCCGTGAAGATGCATCGATCAATCTGGCAGCGATAGCCGATTTGAACGATAAAATTCCCGATTTAGATGTGATTTTGATCGAAAGCGGTGGCGACAATTTGGCAGCGACCTTTTCGCCTGAGCTTGCGGATTTAACGATCTATGTGATCGACACGGCCGCAGGACAAGACATTCCGCGCAAGAAAGGCCCTGGGTTGACACGGTCTGATTTACTTGTGGTCAATAAGGTCGATCTGGCCCCCTATGTTGGGGTCGATCTGGCGCAGTTGGAACACGACACGCAGGCCGCACGCAAGGCGTTGCCCTTTGTGATGGCATCGTTGCGTGCAGGCCAAGGCGTGGACCAGATTTGTGCCTTTGTCGAAGACGACGGTGGCTTGACCGAATAGGGCGCGGTAGGATTAGTCCTCAGAGTTTGCGTTGCCTTGGGCGGCTTGACGACGGTCAGCGATGGCAGCTTTGGCCGCCTTTTGCGCTTTCCTAAACCGCCAAGCATCGCGGGTTTTAAGAACATGGTTACACAAACGCAGGGTCAAAACGGGCCGATCTTTGGCGGTGAGTTCATTCAACAGGCGGCGCAGGTGCCCCATATGATCGTGGCGATTGCGTAAGGCGCGTGTGATGTTGCGCGTGTTCAAATCACCATCCATCGCAGCCACAAGGAGCGGCTCAACCGCGTTCATTTCAAGCATCTCGAATTCGGGATCAGCGCCAAAGTTGCGTAGAGGACGCAAACGGGTGTGCGGGCGATTGAAAAGCGCTGCGTGCATGGCATCCAAAGCGACCTGCGGATCATAAAGCACAAGAGCCGTATCGGCCGCGTCGACCATGTCAGGAGCAAATCCATAGCGGGTGGTGAAATCCATGCGGCGAGTGTTGCCGAAACGGGTGTCCCAACTGGTCAGGCGGGCGTCCAATGTGGCTTGGGGGGCGATGGCGATCACTGTGGCACTGGGGGCGGCGACGGAATAGGCGCAGGCGGCATATCCGCTGGCCCCAGCCCCGTAAAAGGCCACTTGGTCGAAATCTTCGAAAAACCCGTCATTCACCAAACGGTCAAAATAGCCATAGATGTTGGGGGTGCGGAACCAATGCGATGTTGGGTCACTGCCATGGGCGATAATGGCCAAATGAGACCAACCGTTTTTTTGCGCAAAGTGCAGACCGAGCGGCAAGCCGTCGTCGCTGCGTTCTGTGATGCTTTCATAGGATTCGAAGGTCACCAGCAGACGCGGGCTGTCGTCTAAGAACATCACGCAATGATCTTTGCCCAAAGGCTCAAAATATCCAGCTTCTTCGCCGATATCTTCGATGGCTTCGAGCCATTCATCGCGGGGCAGATCCGAAATGTCGCCGAATGGAAGGCGTGGTCCATCTGTGTCAGGCGTGTGGTCCATTGCGGTGGTGTCCAATCTTTGCGTATCTGGGCGGCGTTGCCGATCGTGACAGGTTCAGGGGGCGTTGGGATTGTTTTCCCTCCCTCCGAAGTGCCACGAACTTGGTTAACGATTTACCTATTGATTAGGGTCTTTCGGCGACGATCAAAAGGTTTTCCCTGCCCAATTGATTAACTGTTTCTTGCATGGAAACTGTAGGTGTAATTGGGTGGGTTTGCGCACGAATTGACAAGAAATTGGGCAAAACTGGGAAGGGTATCCTCCAGCTGTTCACTGAGAATACATATAGATTCGCATAGAGTGAGATTCGCAAAGAGATACAGGTCGCCTGAGCTGCCCGTTTTAGGACAGGATGGCACCGATAGTGACAGCGCCCAAACCGATGGCCGAAATCATCAAAGCCACCAAATTTAGTGTGACCACTTTTTGCAACCGCGCGCGCACCTCGTCGTCTGAACCGCCAAGCTTTTTCGCTTTGAGCGCTTGAACGATACAGTACACCAGCAAAGCAACGCCAGCCAACGTCAAGGCGACGCCAAAGTAGATGAGCATATCCATGGTATGTCCTTTTCTAAATAGGTTGCGGGTCGCTTACTGTGTCTGGTCAAAGGGCGCAAGTTATACCCAAGGCTTATCCTCAAGGCTTATAGGGCGCTGTCATAAGGGGAATGAGACAAGCAGGGGTGCAACATCCCGCCAAAGCGCACGCCCGCGCGCCTGCACTCTCTTGCCATAGGGGGGCAGGGACGCTAGGGATCAGATCAAACAGAGGTCCGATGATCTCGACCAACGCATACAATCAAAAGGCCTTATCATGATGGATATCGACGACAACACCCCCTCTGGTCCAGATGCAACCTACCGTGTGACCGCAGACGAGTTGCGCCAATTCGTAGAGCGTTTTGAGCGCCTCGAGATGGAAAAGAAAGACATCGCGGATCAGCAAAAAGAAGTCATGGCCGAAGCCAAGGGGCGCGGCTACGATACCAAGGTTCTGCGTAAAGTGATCGCGCTGCGCAAAAAATCCACCGATGAGATCGCCGAAGAAGAAGCTGTACTGGAAATGTACAAAGAAGCGCTGGGCATGGGCTAGGCCCAAAGTCGTGGCTCAGGGCCAATCTGGCACTGCGTCACGAAGCACGAGGTGACAATTTGTATCGCGTATATTTGTGCCGCATATAAATAACACGACACAGGCTACAGGACGCGCGCGCATTTGGCGCCGCGTCCTGTTGTCCATTTTGGCACTGGTGACGGGGTTTGGTATCGGCCTTGCCGTCTTGGGGATGACACCGGTCTTGGCAGGGCTTTGCCCCAATTGCTTTGGCTTTTCCAAGGTCGGGGATCATATTTACATCGAGCCAAACGCTGGCGCAGATGGTAGCGACATTTTACGCCGTTATGAGGTTGCCACAGACCGTGTCGAGGCCGCCTTTGGCCCGATAGCGGCGCATCCACGTGTTCTGGTGTGTTTCACGCAAACCTGTAATGCCCTCATGGGCGGGCACCAACCTTTGGCGCTGACTTATGGGGATAAGCTGTTCTATCTTGGCCCTTACGGTCACGACACTGCGATTATCGCGCATGAACTGGCCCATGTGGTCTTACACGCGCAGCTTGGAGTACGCGGGCAATACAGCTTTCCTGCTTGGGTGGATGAAGGCATCGCCACCTATGTGTCAGGCAATGCGCGTTTTGATCTTGATCCTGCGACATGTGATGACGCGCAAGTGGATTTGCCGGTCGCAGACCATGACTGGCGTCGCGCAGCTGGGTACGAGGCTGGAAAAGACAGCGATCTATATTACGAAACTGCGGGCTGCAAAGTGGCCAAATGGCTGAAAGCGCACCCTGTGTCAGGCTTGGATGGTTTGATCAAAGCGCATAAGCCCCAATAAGCTTACAGCGCATAGGCCCGAAAGGGGGCTTTCGATGACTTTGCGCGCTAGAGGGCTAGAGAGGCTAGGGGACTGGATACAGTCTAGGGCTGGATAAAGGACACGCCAGGGATGCGATCTATCTCGTAGAGATCGTCCTCGTATAGCTCAGACAGGCGGTCCACCAAGGCGTCATCCCAGCCCGGCAGATCGATTTCTTCCTCATTCGCATCCTCGTCCACATATTTGTCCAAAAAGGCAGACAGAATGCGACGACGTTGAATTTCGTTTTGCGGTTTATGTGTGTGCAAATAGGTGCGCAGACGTTTCATGCCCTCGCGCTGCATGATTTGCGCCAAGATATCTAAACCGCCTTCAATGGGCACCATAGGGTCAAGCCCCGCGATTTCTCGCATGATTTGTGACCAAGTTAGCGGCGTATCTTCATAGGCGAATACAGTGATAGGCACATCAGGGCAGGCGGTGCGGATCGCATTGATGAAATCAGACCAGCGGATCGCGTCCAAATCTGTTTGGCCGATAAAACTCGTATAGCTTTTGGGATCGGGGCAGGCTTCGGGAATAAACGTCGCCGGATTGCGCACACCGATGTGAAACTCCATCGGGCTATGGGGGAACACGTTGCGCAGCCATTTCAGTTTGAACTCGGCCTTACCGTACAGACGATTCCCGTGAAAAATCGCCTGAGGTTGGCAGATCACGTCCTCATAGCTCATCACGATGCGGTCGCAGTCTTGGGTGTCGGCGATCTCGTCCAGCACCATCTGTTCCGCCTCAGGGGTGGCGCGGCTGGTCTTGACCCGTTTCATCACTTGCGGCAAGACCTCGCGATAGCGCGAAGGGGGCGGCACGATCACACCATGCTGTTCCAATATGGGCCTGTTTTTCAGCAGCCCACGCATAAGTTTCGAGCCATAAGTACAATGCGCGCCGATATGGAATGAGATGTTCATAGAAAGGTGGAGCCTCGTGTTGCGCATTTGAGCGAGAATATGGACAGTGCTGTTTATAGTATATGCGCTTTTCTGGACAGCGAAACCGGTTTCGCGTATGCGGTCTGCACAATGACCAACGAAATCACTCAACCGCAGGCCGATCCGGTCCATAAACGTCGCAGCTTAGCGGGGTTGCGCTCTGTCAAACGCGCCAGTCTTTGGTCTGTCGGCTCTGTTGTGATTGCCGTTTTGGTGTTGATGCCGATCGTCAGCGTGCTGTGGATCGCCTTTCATCCGACAGAAAACATCTGGCCGCATCTTTTGGCCACCACCTTGCCGCGTTACGCCATCACGACGGCGCTATTGACCTTTGGCGTGGCGTTGCTTTCGGCTTGTGTGGGCACAGGGGCTGCTTGGCTGGTGACGATGTATCGGTTCCCTTTGTCTAAATCGCTGGAATGGCTGCTGTTGCTGCCGCTGGCGATTCCGGCCTATGTCGGCGCCTATGCTTTGGTCGATTTTTTGGAATACGCTGGCCCTGTGCAAACGACACTTAGATCTATGTTCGGGTGGCACTCTTCGCGCGATTACGCCTTTCCTGAAATCCGCTCTCTCGGTTCTGCGATCATCGTTTTGGCCGCCGCGTTGACGCCTTACATCTTTTTGATGGCACGCTCTGCCTTTCGCGAGCATTCTGGTTCGATTTATGAAGTGTCTCGCGCTTTGGGAGCAGGGCCTTTCGCGCGCTTTTGGCGCGTGGGCCTGCCTATGGCGCGCCCAGCCATCGCTGCGGGCACTGCCATCGTGATGATGGAAACCGTGTCAGATTACGGCACTGTGTCCTATTTTGCGGTGCAAACCCTGACCACAGGCATTTTCTCAACATGGTTAGAGACAGGCAACGCAGGCGGGGCGGCGCAAATCGCCTCTGTGGTGCTGCTTGTTGTGTTGTTGATGCTCGCGTTCGAGAAATCCTCGCGTGGCAAAGCCCGCTATCACAGTGGCGCACGTCATCCGCGACCCATATCTGCGATCCGCCTCACCGGCTGGCACGCTTGGTTGGCGCTGGGCCTGTGCGCAGTGCCTTTTGTGGTCGGCTTTATTTTGCCTGTCTATGTGATCTTGGGGCACGCGCTGGGCGAACCCGATCAATGGTTGGCCCCTGGTCTGATCTCTGCTTTCAAAAACACCCTCACTGTAGCGGGTCTTGCTGCGATCTTTACCGTCACGGCTGCTTTGTTCATGGTCTACGGCGTACGCCTGACAGGGCGGTCTTTGCCGCGTATGGTCTTGCCCCTCACCACGCTCGGATATGCCGCCCCTGGTGCTGTTTTAGGGATCGGGATTCTGTTTCCTCTTGCGGCCTTTGATAACGCCTTGGCGGATCTGATCGTGAAGATCACAGGACATGAGATCGGGCTTTTGCTGACAGGCTCTGCCTTTGCGATCATCTTTGCTTACTGCGTACGCTTTTTTGCCATCGCGCAGGGGGCGGCAGATGCCGCGATGGGGCGTGTCGCGCCGTCCTTGCCGATGGCCGCGCGCTCTTTGGGGCAAACTCTGGGTGGCACATTGCGCCGCGTCTATATTCCGCTGATCCGTGGTTCCGTTGGCACCGCTTTGCTGCTCGTCTTCGTGGATTGCGTCAAAGAGCTGCCTGCCACGCTGCTGCTGCGTCCATTCAATTACAACACCTTGGCCACGCGGGTCCACGAAAAGGCCTCATTGGAACAGCTAGAACAAGCCTCTCCTGCGGCGCTTTTGGTGATCGCTGTGGGGCTTGTGGCTGTATTGCTTATGGCGCGCTCTGAAAACGCGTCTGACATTACATAAATTGATCTTACATAAAGGGCGCATATCGTGTCTGACACTCTATCCCACATCCCTGATATTATCGCCTCTGATATTATCATCATCGGCGGCGTCTCTGGCTGTGGCAAATCCACCATCGCCTCTGCTCTGGCCAAGGAGGCCGGATACCCTTTTCTAGAGGGCGATGACTATCATCCGCCTGAAAACGTCGCTCATATGTCTGCAGGACATCCTTTGACCGATGAGATGCGCATGCCTTGGTTGACCACTTTGGCCCGTGCCGCACGGGATGCAGCCCTAAAGCACGGTGGTGCTGTGGTCAGCTGCTCTTCCCTGAAACGCAGCTACCGTGACCTGTTGCAAAAGGAATCAGGCGGCGCACGGATCATTTTGCTGCACGGTTCACGCGATGCGGTTCTCACTCGCATGGCCGCACGCGAAAATCATTACATGCCGACCACTTTACTCGACAGCCAACTCGCGACCTTGGAAATGCCAAATATCCAAGAAAAAAAGGTGTTCCTAGTCCTCGCCGAGAGTACGGCTGAAAAAGTTTTTGAATTAGTGCAAAAAACTCTCAAAAACCCTCTTGCACCCCCCCAGCAAAATCCTTAAACGATCCCTCAGTGCCCCTATAGCTCAGCTGGTAGAGCAACTGATTTGTAATCAGTAGGTCCGCGGTTCGAGTCCGTGTGGGGGCACCATTTCACCATCCGAAAATATCCAAAGACATGTAATAAGCCCTTTGTTATAAGGGTTTTGAGATGTTCCTTTGTCCGATAGCGTTTTGTGCTGTCCGACCAGATACCCCCAGATTGGGGGTGCTAGTGGGGGTATCGGTAAATGTGTGAAAACTGGATACCCCCAGATGCCTTTAAGCGATTCTCAGCTGCGATTCTTAAAGCCTAAGGATAAACCCTATAAAGTTTCTGATTTTGAAGGCCTGTATATCTTGGTGAAGCCAAGCGGCTCAAAGCTTTGGTAATTCAAATACAGAATGCACGGGAAAGAGCGGCTTTTGTCGATTGGTCAGTATCCCGACGTATCGCTTGCACAGGCGCGCAAGGCCAAAGAGGTTGTGCGATCCCAAGTGGCTGAGGGCATTGCCCCTAGTGAAGCCAAACAAGAAGCAAAAGCTCTTGCGCGCGAAGCGCATGGCAATACCTTCGCCAAGATCGACGCGGCGTTTGTAAGCAAGCAGCAGATCGAAGACAAGTTGGGCCTGTCGCGCTCTAGCGCCGCTCCAAGTGCTTGTTTGAGCCATACTTCTCTCAAAGGCGACAGGGCTTTTCGAGCCCAATGTTGAGTGACGGCGTGGCTGATTTACGAGGCCATTGATGTATTCGAAGATGGCCATCTTCAATGCTCGGATAGCCAGATCTCGCCTCATGCGATTACTGCCGGCCCCGCCTGTTATCTGACAGGGTAGGCCACGCGATATGGCTGTCATGGCATGTGTCAACAATCCAATCTTATGCAGGTGTAGAACAAACGCTGTTGCAAGATTTTCCACTTGGGGTTTCATCGTTGAACGGAGCGTTCTTATGTTAAGGATCGCGTGTTTTGAGCGTGTTTCAAAGTGTAAATTGTAGCCTCAGAAAATACCTTATTCTCCTTAAGCGGGAATTGGAGCGCGATGGGTCATAGAAAAGCGACTTGTTGACGGTCTTGAGATGGTCCATGAGCCTGCCTATGAACGAGCAAAAAATGTGATGGGTTTCACCGCTGCAGGTTCCCAATCTTCAAGCCCGAAAACGATAAGGCATCTCACAAAATCGGAGCTGTTCAACGCGTATCTATCGGATTTGTTCTTGGTTCGATTTGATCCTGAGGATGGGGTCAAAGGCGCGTTTCAAGCGGTGTAAAGCTAAGTCACAATTGAGGGTGCAGGGAAAGCGATGCCACTCAAAATTTATAAAATTGCTTATTTTCAATTACTTTCGTCTGATTCTTTCCGCTTTTAGATCCATGCGCGCATTCATGCATAAATTTTCAACTTTTGGATTAGCTAAAAAACACTTGCAGATATCGGCAAACGGAAGCGCCTGTCTGTGATTGGCAAGTATCAACCCGATAGCGCTTTTCAGGGCTGATTTCTGCACGACAAACGGAATCATTTCAGTCAAATTTATCTCAATAGAAAATTAAATTTGCCTTTAGAAACCCAAATCTGGGCCGCTTCGAAGGTTGTGTTTTTACTGAGTTGACACTGGAAAGGATAAATACGTGGCAGATCATAATATTCCACAAAATTTTCCCACAACCACAGGCTGTGCCTCTGTGCGTGATGCCAGTGTGCTGAAAAGCGGGCTGCCTTCGGCCGTCAACCATACAAAAGGATCGCAGTTATGAGTGTTACACTAACCGCAAACGACAGCCTGTACGCTTACAATGGCGAACTCCTTGATCTTTATACTGGTCTGCTGGACGCGACTCTTTTGCCTGCTATTGAGACTCCGGTTTCCGGTGTCTTTACGGATGATGATGGTACGCTTGATGCCAGCGGCACCAGCACTGTAGCGATCGACGGCAACCCAGACCAAGCGATGACATATCTTGGGTCAGGAACTGCTGGATTGCTTGGCGGAGGACTGGGCGGCGTCATCGGTGGTATTCTTGTTGGCACCACCCCCATTATGGCTTTCTCAGTAGAGACCGGCACAGGCACTCAAATCTATCTGTATGCCCCCGAAGGCTTTCCCGCTTTAACCGCGATTAGCATGTCTTTGGATATCGACGCATCCGAAACGTTTGATCTCGCGCCAAGCACCCCTGGTGTTGTGGACGGGAAATCTGGCGACGACGTTATGAATGTCGGGTATGAAGATGACGATGGCGATGAAATTACCGACTATGACCCCGGTTGGTTAGGGATCGGCTATCAGTCTGGCGATGACGTTGTCTATGGCTACTCTGGCAACGACACAATCAATGCTGGTAGCGGTGATGATGAAATCCACGGCGGTACTGGGGACGATATCCTCAATGGTGGCGATGGAGACGATACGATCCATGGCGATGAGGGGAACGACACCATTTCCGGCGGGGCTGGTGCCGACACCATCTATGGCGGCGAAGGCAATGACACGATCGAAGGTGGCGAAGGCGATGATACTGTCTACGGCGGTGACGGTGATGACACTTGGCTCGCAGGGACCACAAGCAGTGGCAATGACAAGGTTTACCTTGAAGGGGGCGACGACACTGCTGAGGTCGGATTCCTCGACACATCGTCATCAGTCACTGAAGTCTTAGATGGCGGCGACGGCGAAGATACTGTCGCGTTTGATGCTGCAGTTGTCGATGGATATGATGTAGGAATTACCCTGAATGACACGGGCGCTGCCACAAATATTGGTTTTATTACTGAGGTGCACAACTTTGAAAACGTGCGCGGCAACTCTGGTGAAAATACCATCACAGGTAATAATGTTGACAACAAGCTCTGGGGCTTAGGTGGAGACGATACTCTCAGTGGCGGCGGCGGCAACGATCTAATCGATGGCGGTGATGACGATGATACGCTGACAGGTGGTTCTGGTGACGATGAATTTGTTTGGTCAGGCACCGATCGCGGCAATGATATTATCACCGATTTCGGCACCGATAGCGGTGGCCCTTATGACGATGATGACACAACAAATAATGATTTTGTTGATCTAAGCGCCATTTTTAACGACAGCACCCTAGCAGATTACAACGCCGCAAACGGCACCGATTTTGCACATGCGATTACCGCACTCAACCATGATCTGGCTGATGGGGTTGTCAACTTTGACGGCACCGATATGTCTGGTCCGACGTTGACGATGACAGGGATCACTGGTGGGTTAACCGAAGATCAAACGGCTGTGGTTTGTTTCGCTTCAGGAACATTGATCAAGACATGCGAGGGCGAAATTGCCGTCGAGGACCTCAAAGTTGGTGATAAGGTTCTGACACTTGATGATGGGTATCAGCCTATCCGTTGGATCGGCATGCGCAAATTGTCTGCGCAAGACCTGACAGAGAACCCAAAACTCCGCCCAATCCGTATCCGCGCTGGGGCTTTGGGCAATGACATGCCGACGCAAGATTTGACCGTTTCCCCACAACACCGCGTTCTTGCGAATTCAAAGATCGCAGAGCGTATGTTCGGTGTGAATGAAGTCTTGGTTGGCGCCAAGCATTTGATCGAACTTGATGGTGTTGAGGTCGCGGAAGACATGGCCGAAGTGACTTATGTGCACTTCTTGTTTGAAGAGCATCAGATCGTGTTTTCAAACGGCGCACGAACAGAAAGCCTTTACACGGGGGCCGAAGCTCTCAAATCGATCAGCCCGAAAGCGCGTGAAGAAATTTATGCGATTTTCCCTGGACTGCAAGCCGACCCTGATGCTGGCACAGACGCCGTGCGCCTTTTGGTGCCCGGACGACAAGCCCGCAAATTGGCAGAGCGTTCAGCCCGCAACGACAAGCGTATTTTCTCTTAACGCTTCTGTTCAAAAACAATCGAATCCTGCCGAGCAATTCCCCACTTGCTCGGCAGGCTGCACCGGACACGCAGCCGAAGCAAAACTTGTGTCCTGAATAAGCGAAGCGTCGACGGAGATCGGCGATAACCTAAACAAAAATTGGGCCGAGCAGGATATGATGAACAATAGCAAAATGATAACTGTAACTTATGGGACGTTTAGCTGTACTTTGCAGGGCTTTGATGATCCTCAATCGACAATGCGCGCGATAGCTGAGTATTTTAAGGGCGTCGTGGCGGATGATAGATCTTTTGGTGCAGCCCCTTTGACCCCAGAGGTTCCTTCCGCCGATGTACAGGAGGACGTGTATCGCGCGCGAGGGCCTAAAAGCCCAGCATATCGCTCGGTCAGTCAGGCGCCTGTCGCAAAAACGCAGTCACCCAAAGCTGCCGATAGTGCGAAATCTGAAAGCGGCCAAGGGGCGCAAGAGCCAGCCCCCGCTACAGAGGCTATCAAAGCAAAAAATAAGCCTGAGCAAGATGGTCAGTCCGAGGCACGGGCGCGTGCCAGACAAAAAAAACGGGCAGCGGTCAGAGCCGCTCGGCAGAAACGTTTGAAAGCTGAACAAGAGGCTAAGAAAAACGGCGATAAGTCTGAAGATATCATCAAGCGGCATTTAAGACATCCTGCCGATAAAAAAGAGACCCCCGTTGAACTCATTGAGACCTCAACACCCGATGATAAGCCAAACACAGTTGCTCAGTTGAGGAGTAAGGTTAAATTGGTGCGTGAGCTGAGTGAAGGCCTTGGCAGTTCCTCGTTGGAAATTGAGGCGGAAAACGAGTTGCTTCACGAATTGGCCGATGTCGCGACAGCAGGCAGCGATGCCACAGCCGAAAATTCGGCCCACTACGATTGCAGCAAAAGCAACATGCGTAGCATTTATACCGCCTTAAATTCTGCGATACAAAAGCACACGAAGGACGAAAACGTTGTTTTGGCCGAGTTGTTGCGTTCAGATGTAAAGCCAAGCCCGAGCAAGGCTTCCGTGCTTATGCTACCACCCAGCCTGCGGATTGATTCAAAAGGTTAGACGTCCACAAGCCAATGTTTTGCTGAAATCGGCCAGAGTGCCTAAGGCGCCTTGCCGTTTTCAGACCTGTGGCCGCTTAAAGTCTGATAGGGCCGTGTCGCGCTTTTCATATATTTTCGCCGGTCCGACATTGGCCTGTCTTTGCGATATATGTCATCTCGCATTGCTTTTGTGTACATAGTCACACGCTAGACACTTAGATCAGATTGTCTCTCGTCGATCCGTTATATGTTTGTGGTATGCGGTATGTTTTAGGGTGTCTGATGGGAGCTCTCCAAAGCGTTCGCGGTAGGCTTTCGCGAACTCGCCCATGTGCGAATAACTCAACCTATGCGCGATTTGTTGGACCGTTTGTCCAGGGCCAGCGTCAAGTAAAAGCTTGCGCGCAGTTTGCAGGCGTTGCTCTCGTAAAAACTGCCCCGGAGTAGAGCCGCGAAATTTTTTGAAATTCAAGGAAAGACTTCTGACGCTGACATTTGCCTCTTGCGCGATTTGTGCCAATGTCGGCGCCTCGCCGGCGTGTTCGACGATGTACTCTTCTGCCACGCGCACAACTTGCGGAACAATGCTATATCCGCCCGTGTTTAAATCCACACCGGATTGTGCTGCCCAGTGCTCAAGTAGGTTCACGCATATGGTTTCTTCTATATGCTTTATTTGACGCGCGTTGATGTGATTTATCGGATTTGAGAGAAGTTGAGTAACATAGGTTATGGCTGCATGCCAACTTGTTCCATACCCTCCAAAATCGGTTTTAATCTGCCAATCGGACTGATCTAGGCTTTCTCCGAACCAGCTAAGACTCATTTCATTCAATAGTTTAGGCGGAAACGCGAACTGGACTTGAATGTTGTCTTTATCCAATTGCGATGTATGAGGGCGCTTGGAGATGTCGAATACAAAACTTTTACCAGCAGGGTTTGTTATGGTTGTTCCATTTTCAGTTGTTGGGTTGGAATTGCCGCGAATGTTGGTCGTAGCGACAATAGGGGCCCCCTTGACTTCATCGACGTCAGTCACCACCGCAGCACCGTAATTGGTTTGTGAAATCCTGATGCGACCTATTTGCGTCGAATGGAGTGTGCTCAACGGAGATTGTCCAAGCGGTATAATTTTCACAGGAGAACAAATCTCGGTCAGTTTTTCAGATAGCTCATCCCAATCGCCCGAATTAGACAACTCATCCCAGTTGTCTAATTTGAAGGTGCATAAATGCGAAGGATTCATATGTTTGGAGGTGGCCAAAATCGTGTCCTAGCTATTGAGGATTTAAATCGATACTTCATAGTTAACACAATCATACATGCTTTCTTTACTCAGCTTATAGTTGAGGTTCCAGCACAGTTTTTGATTGAGCGGCATATTTGTAGCGGCGCGTCGCTGCGGCCTGTTTTTTGTGCATTGATGTGCCTTGAATGCTGTTTTATGGCCGCCCGAGTTGCTAGAAAATAAAGCGGCAGGCCGCTTTGCATCTGTACCAAGTGAAGTGCCAGTTCGGCCGCCATTCCTTATAGTCACGTGTCGCGTTCACGGTATGACAATGGACGATTTCGTGTGGTGCGATTGTGTCGCCGTAGGAAGGGAGAGAAGGGTTTCTGGAGTGTCGGAAAATGGCAATCCTATCTGAAAGTGGCAATCTTGTTCGCACTTTGCCCCATTCAGCCCTAAGAAAGCCTCGATGGGTGTAGGTACAACCTAAGGGATGTGTTACTCTTAAAGAGACAGCACTGTTCTTTCTGAGTTTTGAAAAAAACGCAGATCACACCACGGTCTTTGATGAAATGTAACGGCGTATACCGAGCATTTCGGTGATGTCAGGCATGACATAAATAATGCGCCGAGCACTGTCCCACTAGGCGACAAGGAGTTGACATATAACATTATTTTATAGCGAGCTCATAAAATACGAGCTCCTACCGTGATCCACAATCGAGACAGTCTGTTAGGCATAGGAGAGTAGTTATGAATATGAATAATGATTTGCGCTTAACGATTCAAAATTCCCCATTGCGTACTTTTGCCAAACCACTTTGCGGCGAGCAGTCCTTCACGGCCTCTGATTGGGATGAATTGTCGGCATGGGGAAGTGAACGTGCTGGCGCTGTGACGTTCTCACCAAGCGGAAAAATTGAAAAACTACAAAGTAAAATCCAAGTCGCGCAGGTCGGGCGTATCGGAATATCGCGCACACGGTACGACATGGGCATACGCATCAACGCCGAACAGGTGAGCGGATCACCAGTCGTTGTGACAACAAACCTACAAGGACATGCTATTACCTCTGCGAATGGAGGGGCTGATGTCGCAGAAGGCGCGGGTGAAAGTGCCATTGTAGATCTGTCTAAAATATCGACCGAAACGAACATGAGCGCAGATAATGTTCAGCTTGGGTTGATCTTTCCTCACCAGATGCTTGACGAGATCGGCTTGAGTTGGTTTGGAAATGTTCCAGACCGCGAGGCATGGAATCCGCGCATCGGATTCGGAGGTGTCGATACATGCTGGCATGCAAGTTTGCTCTATGCGTTTCATCTTTTAAATGACGAAAACCGAACCTTAACACCTCGCAATGTCCGCCATATTGAGGAAACGCTTGCGAGTAACTTGCTTAGAAGCTGGGCGGTGAGGAGCGGTTTGGACCTTGATGCCAAGCAACATTGCATCACGCCACACAGCATTAGAAATGCAGAAAGCTATATGGTTGAGTATGCCGCTGAAGCACCAACATTGTCAGAGATCGCAAATGTAGCAGGCGTGAGCGTCCGAACGCTGAACATGAACTTTCGGAAATTCCGCGGCTGCACGCCTGGCCAGTTCTTGCGAGAGCAGCGGTTATTGAAGGCACGTCAGGAGTTGCTTGCCGCAGACCCGGAAGAAAAAGTAAGCGAAATCGCTGCGCGCCTCGGGTATATTCACATGGGTGAATTCGCTAAAACATATCGTTTGCGTTTTGGTGAAAAACCATCGGATACCTTGCTGTCGAAGTGAGCTATGTCGCTTTATTGTGCTGCCTGTTGATCAGCCTGCGTGACCTTAGTCCGTTTTTGTCAATTCATATCAAAGGGCATAATGGCCAAATTGGCACGACGCCCTTTGATATTAAACATGTTTCGCAATCTGGCAGATAACGTTTAAGCCACGCGTTGGCCTGCACTCCATGTTTCGTTTAAAACGGGGGTGCCATCCATAATCGAAAACCGAATAAGGTCAGCGCGTTGATTGATCTTGAGCGACCCGCGGTCTGTCAACCCAACCGCTTTGGCAGGGTGCGCTGTCACGGTTCTGATCCCGCGCGCCAAATCCCCCCAAAGGTCGCCCAGTTGAACCGCTGCCATGAGCAACCCAGAAGGTACATAGTCAGACGACAAGATATCCAATCGGTCAAGTCGCGCCAGTTCACAGGCCGCAACATTGCCCGAATGCGATCCTCCGCGAATAAGGTTCGGCGCGCCCATGATGGTTGCGATCCCTGCGTCTCTACAGGCGTTTGCAGCCTCTAATGTGGTCGGAAATTCGGCCAGCCGAACACCGTGTGAAAGGCTTTGTGCCACCTGTGCTGCTGTCGTATCATCATGGCTTGCAAGTGTTGCCCCAAGGCGTTGCGCTGCGTTGGCTGTGGCGCGTTCATGCTGTGGACCAAGCTTGGCTTGTAGGCCACATAAGAAAGCAGCATAGGTGTCAAATTCGGCGTCATTGAGGCCCTGTTTGCCACAGATGTAATCTTTGAATTTCTGCACATCAACAAATTGGCGTTGGCCTGGCGTATGATCCATCATCGAGACCAACCCGATGCGATCCTCTGGCGTGAACTCATCCAGTTCTTCTTGCAGTGTTTCCGAACACACCTCAGCGCGCAGGTGAATGTGGTGACTGATCCGCAGGGTTCCCGCCGTGCGCATTTCTAAAATTTCGGTCGCCATAGAACGCGCGTATTTGCTGTATCGGCCTTTCTGGGCTGAAATGATAGATCCCACACGCAGCGCATCAAAGACTGTGGTGATGCCAGTGCTTGCAAGCTCGCGGTCATGGGCCAAAATCGCGGCGCGGTGCGGCCAGTCCACTTTGGGGCGCGGGGCCAAGTGGCGCTCTAGATTGTCGGTGTGCAATTCGACCATGCCGGGGGCAAGATAATCGCCCTCAAGATCAATCGCACCAGTTGGCACCGCTGGCCCTGTGTCGATATCGGTGATGATCCCGTCTTTGACCCGCAAGGAGCCTCGCAGGACTTCATCGTTCAAAATAAGGTTGGCATTGGCGAAAATGGTATGGTTTGTCATGGCAATGTCACACGGCTTTGGCAGATGATTGGCTCTGCGGAGGAAAGAAAATGTTTGAACGGTATGCAATTTTTTACACGCCGAGCGGTGATCTGGCCGCTTTTGGCGCGGCTTGGTTGGGTTGGGACAGCGCACAAGGCTGTCGGCTGTCGCACTGCGATGTCGCTGGTGTTGATGTGGCGAAGATCACCGCAACGCCGCGTAAATACGGGCTGCACGCCACGCTGAAAGCGCCGTTTCGATTGGCGGATGGGGCAAGTTTGGAGCAGGTGAACCGCGTTGCCGAAGCCTTTGCCAAGGGGCAGGCTGCCTTTGATATCGGTGCGCTTGAATTGCGCGATGATCGCGGGTTTGTTGCCTTGCGCCCCCAAGCTGCCAGTGCCCGTTTGCAGAATTTTGCCTGCGCGATCGTCAAAGATTTTGATCATTTGCGCGCGCCCTTGACCGAAGCTGACATCGCACGCCGCCGCAAGGCGATGTTGAATGCACGCCAAGATCAACAAATGTTGGACTGGGGGTATCCTTTTATCTTTGAGGACTTCCATTTTCACCTGACCTTGAGCGGCAGCCTGCCCAAAGAGGTCGCGACAACGGTTATGACCAAGCTTGCGCCGCAGGTGATGCCGCATGTGCCAAATCCGTTCACAATCGATGCGATCACGGTCATGGGGCAGGATGCTGATGGTATGTTTCATCAAATCCACCGCTACGCTTTGACCGGATAAAGGCTTGCCATCACGGCCTGCACAGTGTCCGAAAGTGCGCCGCTGTTGTCGATCTCATGGGCGTCTATGCCAGCGGGCAATGTGGCGACGCGGTCAAGACGCAATGCGATTTGTTCTGCCGTCTCGCGCCCCCGTGCGGCCAAGCGCTTGGCCAAAACCGCGCGTTTGGCTGTCAGATTGATCACGTCAAACCGGTCGAAACGCGTGTTGGCTTGGGCCAAAACAGAGCGGGACAGATTGGCCAGTACATCATATCCATCTTGCAACAGAGCATCGACGTCTGCGGGAATGGCATAGTGCAATCCATGCGCGGGCCAACTGAGGGCAAAATCACCTGCGGCCTCGCGTGCTAAGAATGCAGCCTCACTCACGCCGTCAAAGTCTTCGCCACCCGCATCACTGGGGCGGGTGATAACGCGCCGCGCCAGTTTGAACCGCGGATCATGCGCCACCAAAGCCGCCATAACGCTGTCTTTGCCAACGCCTGACGGCCCGACGATGGCGATAAGGCGCCCGCTCATGCTGCCAATCCAGGGGTGAATTGGGTCACATCCAATTGACGGTCGCATATTGCATCACGTGCAGCATGGTCGTGAAAAATCCCGATGATCGCAGCGCCACGCGCTTTGGCCTCAGACACCATATCCAGCACAGTTGCGCGGTTGGTCGGGTCAAGGCTAGCGGTTGGTTCGTCCAACAACAGGGCAGGGTATTGATAGGCAAAACCGCGTGCGATGTTGACGCGTTGTTGTTCGCCGCCTGAAAATGTTGTGGGGCTAAGGGACCAAAGGCGTTCAGGAATATTCAAGCGTTCCAACAGACCCTTCGCATGTTTGATCGCGACATCGCGTTCGGTGCCTGTGGACCACAGTGGTTCGGAAACAACATCCAAAGTCGATACGCGCGGTACGACGCGCAAAAACTGACTGACATAGCCAAGCGTGCGGCGGCGCAGTTGAATGATCTCGCGCGGGGCGGCTTTTGCCACATCAACATCACCGATCATGATCCGGCCTGATGCGGTCAGATAGTTGCCGTAGATCATTCGCATCAGCGTGGATTTGCCCGCACCCGATTGACCGATCAGGGCCACACATTCGCCAGCGGCCACCTGCAAGGATGCCTCGCGCATCACTGGGATTTCTGCGGCACCTTGGTTGTGCAATACGAAGGACTTTGAAACGTTTTCAATAGAAATCATTGTGTTACACCTGCAAAACGGAAGAAACTAAAAGTTGCGTATAGGCATGTTGCGGATCGTCTAGCACCTGATCTGTCAGGCCCGATTCAATCACATGACCGTCTTTCATCACCATCAGCCGATCCGCCAAAAGGCGTACAACAGCCAAGTCATGGGTGACGATGATCGCGCTGAGGTTCATCTCGCGCACAAGACCGCGCAACAGATCCAGCAGACGCGCCTGCACCGACACATCCAATCCGCCCGTGGGTTCATCCATAAACACCAGACGCGGGCCTGTCACCAGATTGCGTGCGATCTGCAACCGCTGCTGCATGCCGCCTGAGAACGCCGTGGGACGATCATCAATCCGGTCTTCGGTGATTTCCACCCGTCCGAGCCAATCGATGGCCTCAGCGCGGATATCACCATAATGGCGCGCATTCACGGCCATCAAACGTTCGCCAACATTACCGCCAGCGCTGACATTCATGCGCAATCCGTCACGGGCATGTTGATGCACAAAGGCCCAATCAGTGCGGCTGAGCATCCGGCGTTCGGGTTCGGACATGGTTATGGTATCGCGTAGCCCTTCAGCGCGCGTGTCAAAGCGCACAGCGCCTTGGTCTGGTGTTAGATGTCCTGCCAAACAGTTCAGCAAAGTGGACTTGCCAGAGCCACTCTCGCCCACGATCCCCATGACTTCGCCAGGGTAAAGATCAAAGGACACATCGGTGCAGCCGATCCGTGCGCCGTAGAATTTTGCGATGTTTTCAACTTGCAACAGGGGCGTCATGCTGCGTCCTCCTTAAATGGTACGCCTTGCGCGCCCACATGGCCGTTTTTGCGGCGGCTCGTGCAGTAATCCGTGTCTGAACACATGAACATGCGTCCGCCTGCGTCATCGACGATCAGCTCGTCCAAATAGCTATCCTCTGCGCCGCACAGATCACAGGCGTGATCGGCTTTGGTCGGCTGGAATGGATAGTCATCGAAATCAAGGCTCACGACTTGTGTGTAGGGCGGGATCGCATAGATGCGCTGCTCGCGCCCTGCGCCAAACAGTTGAATGCCCGCCATTTCCAATTTCGGATTGTCGAATTTCGGAATAGGCGAGGGGTCCATCACATAGCGCCCTTCAACCTTGACCGGATAGGCGTAGGCTGTGGCGATATCACCGTGTTGGCTGATGTCTTCGTATAATTTCACATGCATCAATCCGTATTCTTCGAGACTGTGCATCTTGCGGGTTTCCACCTCGGAGGGTTCCAAAAACCGCAAAGGTTCAGGGATCGGCACTTGATAGACCAAAATCTGATCATCGCGCAGGTCTTGTTCTGGAATACGGTGACGGGTTTGAATGACGCTGGCCTCGGTTGTGGCCTCAGTCACGGCAACGCCTGCGGTCTTTTGGAAAAACCGTCTGATCGACACCGCATTCGTGGTGTCATCGGCGCCCTGATCAATCACTTTAAAGGTGTCATCAGGCGTCAATATGGCGGCTGAAACCTGCACGCCGCCTGTACCCCAACCATAAGGCATCGGCATTTCGCGGCTGGCAAAGGGCACTTGATACCCAGGGATCGCCAAGCCTTTTAAGATCGCGCGGCGGATCATGCGTTTGGTCTGTTCATCCAGATAGGCAAAGTTGTAATCGCTCATTGGGCGGCCTCCTGTGACATGGCGTCTTGCGCCTCACGACGCAGCTTGCGGATCAGTTCAAGTTCGGATTGGAAATCCACGTAATGGGGTAGTTTGATATGCTCTAAAAACCCTGTCGCTTGGATGTTATCGCTATGATACAAAACGAATTCTTCGTCTTGTGCAGGCGCGCCAAGATTGTCTTCGCCAAGTTCTTTCCAACGCAAGGCACGGTCCACCAAAGCCATCGAGATTGCCTTGCGCTCGGTCATGCCAAAGACCAAGCCATAGCCACGGGTGAACTGTGGTGGTTCGGTTTTCGACCCTTGAAATTGGTTCACTGTTTCGCATTCTGTCACCGTGATCTCGCCAATATCGATGGCAAATCCCAGTTCAGGAATGTCCATTTCGACCGCAACAGCACCGATGCGCAGCTCGGCCACAAAGGCGTGGTTGCGCGCATATCCGCGCTGGGTGGAATAGGCCATGCCAAGGATAAATCCTTCATCGGCGCGGGCCAAAGATTGCAATCGCAGCGCTCGGCTGGCGGGCAATTCCAAGGGCTTGCGCGTCAAATCGTCTGGCGTGGCGTCGCTTGTTTTTTCGGGTTGGATCAGGTTTTCACGATCCAAAAATGACATGATATGTGGCGTTGGCTCGGTCGGGGCCGTCGTCGATGGGGCTTTGGGCGCTTCGCCATCCGCGGCCAATTTGAAATCCAAAAGACGGTGGGTGTAATCAAAGGTTGGTCCCAACACTTGCCCCCCCGGCGCATCTTTGAATGTGGCCGATACACGACGATCACATTGCATAGTGTCAGTGTCGATCGGGTTAGACCCGCCAAACCGAGGCAAGGTGGTGCGGTAAGCGCGGATCAGGAAAATCGCCTCAATCAAATCGCCACGCGATTGTTTGATCGCAAGGGCGGCCAAGTCGGGATCATAAAGCGATCCTTCGGCCATCACGCGATTGACCGCAAGCGCCATTTGTTCGCGAATTTGTGCGACACTCAGCTCGGCCACATCCGTGTCGCCACGGCGCTCTTCAGCAAGCCAAGCGTGGGCATTATCGATGGCGCGCTCGCCACCTTTGACAGCAACATACATCAGCCGACCCTCGTTGTACGTGGCAGCGCCGCAAGGCGGTCGCTGCAGGTGAAAATGAAATCTAGGCCCAGCGGGAACAAGGCTGCGTTGGATTGGAAGGCGTCGGTCTTTGGTAAAGACAGTGCGGTTTGATCCTTGATGCCGGGGCCGCGTAAAACTGCGCCTGTATTGGACAGGGACTCGCATTCGACAATCAAAGTAGCAGAGCGATCTGGATATTCTGCCGTACCAATGGCAAAGGCGGACACAGGCAGGTCTTGCCATGTGCCAACCGCAAAGATCGCTGCCTCAGCCGTCACAAAAGGCGCGCCGGTGTGAAATGTGATCCAATCGCGCAGTTGTTGCGAGTCGTGACTTGGGGCCAAATAAATGGGTGTTTCAGGGTCGCAAAGCGTCAATAATACCACGCCAGCGGCCTTCGATAAAGGCGCAGGAGGCAATGCGCCTTGCAGCGTTGCAATCTGACCCGGGCGGGCCATCGCGGTCATCACAGCACGAAACGCGTGAGACGAGTCAACGGCATGATTGTCAAAGCCGCCTTCTAAAACATGGGCTTGCATCAATCTTCTCCTCTCACCATGGTGAAAAAATCGACCTTGGTCGCGGCAGCCTTGGCGGCGCGGGTGGATTTCTTTTGCGTCATTGTCGCTTTGAGTGGGGTGAGAACACCGTCACGCACGCGTGCGGCGGCATCGGTTTGCATCAACGCATCAATCAAGGCCGCTTGCAGTGCATGGTTCTTGTCGCGCCCTTGCACATAGCCATGGCCAACCGTGCCATCCTCAAGTTTGACTGAGGCGCGGGTGACGGTGATTTCGCCCAAATTGAACGCTTCGCCAATTGCGCCAGCGCGGCCACGCACCATGACGCCACCGATTTCAGGGGCACGCAAAATCTGGTGTGGCGCAGCCAAATCAAGGGCGGCCCAATGTTGGGCGACATCGCGGGCGGGCGCTTTGGCCAGCAGTCCCAGCCACGCCTTGCGAGCGGCGTTTGGGTCGGTCATGACATTCATCTAGACACCTTTTGAGATATACTATACAACTATACAAATAATACTGAAGTGCCCCGTTCATTCCAATCCCCTTTACTGTGAAGTTTTAGTGACATGCCGCCACGCACCCCGATCTGGAAAGCTATCGCAGCCTCGCTGCGCAACGACATCGCTGAAGGCGTTTATGCGAGGGGGCATAAGCTTCCGACGGAAACGGCCTTGGCGGCGCGTTTCGGCGTCAACCGTCACACCGTGCGTCACGCCATGTCGGCATTGGCAGATGAGGGGCTTATTTATAGACGGCGCGGATCGGGCGTGTTTGTGCAAACGACCCCCACCGACTATCCCATCGGGCCAAGAGTGCGGTATCACCAAAATCTGAAAGCCGCAGGGCGGACCCCCGCCAAAACCGTTTTGTCCCGCGAAACCCGCCCCGCCAATGCAGCAGAGCGCGCAGCGCTTGAATTGGACGAGGGGGCCTTGGTGCATATGTATGAGGGGCTGTCACTGTCCGACAATCAAGCCATCGCCTTGTTTCGCAGTGTGTTTCCCGCCGAGCGCTTTCCTGAGTTGTTGAGCTATCTGACGGATAACTCTTCTGTCACTGCGGCGCTCGCGCAGTTTGGCGTGACGGATTACACGCGGGCCTCAACGCGGATAAATGCCAAACTTGCGACCGCGACGCAGGCCTTGCATTTGCAAATCTCTGAGCACGCGCCGATCCTGCGCACCATCAGCGTCAATGTTGATACCGATGGCGTGCCGATTGAGGTGGGGCGCACGTGGTTTGCGGGCGATAAGGTGACACTGACCTTGGCTGACACCTAGCCGTCGAGATTAAAAGTGACGCTATTCGTAGCGCTCAAGAAAGGCCTCGGCAGACAGATTGCGGAAATCATCCAAAGTCTCGCGCAGCTGGTCATGCGGCCAATCCCACCACGCCAGCGCGATCATACGCGCGGCAATATCATCTGAAAATCGAGGGCGCATCGGCGTGGCGGGCAGGCCGGCGACGATCATATAGGGTGGCACGTCTTTGGTGACTATCGCGCCACCTGCCACAACCGCGCCATGGCCTATGGTGACACCAGGGCGCACTTGCGCGCCGTGGCCCAGCCAAGTGTCATGGCCTATTGTTGTACGGCGCGACCGCCTGTGTTCGAACCACGCGTCATCATGGCCCGCATCTTCAAAGTAATCGGCTGAGCGGTAATGAAAATGGTGCAAGCTGGCTTTGTCCATCGGATGATCCGTGGCACCAATGCGCACGAAAGCGGCGATGTTTGAAAATTTACCCACAGAGGTATTGGCGATGTCTGCAAAACGGTCGCAATAGGAATAATCATCCAAGCTTGAATGCGCCAAACGACTGCCGCGCCCGATTTCCACGTATGCGCCAAAGGTGCTGTCATTGATGTCGCAGTCAGAGTGAATGAACGGTGTGTTCTCGCTTAAACGTGCCATGCTAAAATGCTCTTTCTTCGCCCGTCCATTTGAAGAACTTTCCAGTCTGCTCTAGGCTTATCGTCTGAGCCACGTCGATGACACCTTGCGCCACCTCTTGGGGGCTGTACTCGGCGTCATCCCCTCCCATCTCGGTGCGGACCCAGCCCGGATCAATCAGGCCAACTGTGATGCCTTGAGCATATAAATCCGTGGCCAACCCCTGCATCACTTTGTTCACCGCTGTTTTGGAGGCGCGATAGGCGATGCGATCAGACTTTGCGTAGCCCATCCATGCCATTTGGCTGGACATGGTGAGAATACGCGGGTTTGAACTTTGACGGAGCAGTGGCAGACAGGCGTTGCTGACACTCAGCGGACCGGCCACATTCACCGCGAATGTTTCTGCCATGCCGTTGAAATCCATGTCTGTCGTGGATTGCCGCTTTGGTCCGATGATACCAGCGTTGTTGATCAACAGATCTATTGGCTGGTCAAGTGCAGCGATTGATCTGCGCACATCTTCGGGGGCGCGCAGATCAAAGCAAATATCGCCACCTTGGCCTGCGCGCGTCGCACGAATGACTGTCATGCCTTGGGCTTCAGCGGCGGTTGCAAGAGCGGCTCCAATGCCGCGATTGGCCCCCGTGATCAAAGCCGTTGGCATCAGTGACCGCCCTCGTCGCCTTTGATCAACTTGTTGCGCAACCAACCAGAGAGGCTGTCCATCGACATCACCAGCAAGATGATCAAAACGATGTAGTAGCTCACTTCTTCCCAGTCTTTTTGCGTGGCAATCGCTTGGGTCAATAACAATCCGATACCGCCACCGGTGATCGCACCGATGATTGTGGCCGAACGTGTGTTGGATTCGAAATAGTAGAGCACTTGTGACAACAGCACCGGCGTGATTTGTGGGATGACCCCGAAACGGTAGCGCTGCAAAGGTTTCGCGCCGGTTGAGGAAATGCCTTCGATCTGTTTCTCGTCGACGTTTTCAAGCGCTTCTGAGAACATCTTGCCGAATGATCCTGTGTCCGTCAGCAAAATCGCCAAAGACCCTGTGAGGGGGCCGGGGCCAAAGGCACGGCTGAGGATGATGGTCCAGATCAATCCGTCCACGCCACGCAAAAAGTCAAACACGCGACGCGCGGCAAACCGCAGGCTGCCCAGAGGGGTAAAGTTTCTTGCGGCTAAAAAGCCAAGGGGCAGGGCGATGATGGCCGCACCAAACGTCCCGAGGAAGGCCATCAAGACAGTTTCGACCAAGGCCCATGCCACGTCGCCGTGACGCCACATTTTATTGGTCCAAAAATCATTGGCGATGGCGCCCGCTTCGCCTGAAAAGGCATGGCTGGCCAATGTCGCAATCCCCATACCGTGATAGGGGCTATCGAGAGTGAAAAAGAACAACTCCCAACCGTAGGCATATTTGAAAACTTCCGCACGATTGCGCGTGACGCTCAGGCGGCCTGCGTCTGTTGTGATGGCCACACGGTTTTTGGAGGCGCTGATCCAGTTGGGCAGGTCGCCTGCTGGAAAGGTTGCATTGACGCCGGTTCTGCCCGGTGTGGCGGTAAATGTGCCATAATCAGGAATTTCGAACCGTACAGTTTCGCCCAAAGTCACAAGATACCCGTCGCCCAAATCAACCAATGTATCTGCTGTTTGATCGGCCCCAAGCGTGACCCATTCGGGGGCTGTGCCGTCGGGGTATGTGCCTTTGCGCTCACCTTCGATGGACACAGAGGTCGCGCCGTTGCGATTGTCGAGTGTCACATGGGTTTTGTAACTATAGGCATCGCTGACCAAGGTTTGCGCGTTCTTTAGATTTACACGTTCACCAAGGCCCAGAATATCAAAAGAAAAAAGCGTGTAGCACAGATAAAGTATGATGACCAAAGGCCAAGCGATTGCGGTCACGCGCTTGCGTTGGAAGAGTGGCAGAACACTGGTGTGAATATCGGTGGTGCTGGCAGTCATGACGCGACCTTCCGCTCTGATGATTTGCCGTGAGTCAACCGGTCACGCGCCCAGCTTGACACTTGATCGACGACGACAATGGTGATGAACAACAACAAGAAAATGGCTGCGGCTTCGTCAAATTTACCTTGGCCCCAAGACATTGTGTTGCGCAGGTCATAGCCGATGCCGCCTGCGCCAACAAAGCCCAGAATGGCCGAGGCACGGATGTTGATTTCAAAGCGCAGCAGCGCATAGCTAATATAGTTCGGGGCCACTTGCGGTATCACACCAAACCACATGCGTTGGGTCCAGCTTGCCCCAACTGACGCGAGCCCCTCGACAGGCTTGAGCGATGCGTTTTCATTGACTTCGGAAAACAGTTTTCCCAATGCGCCAACGGTGTGCAAGGCAATTGCGATCATCGCCGGAATAGGGCCGCCGCCGAGCATGAAAATCAGCACCAATGCGACGACAATTTCAGGGACAGCACGCAAGATATCCAGCACACGGCGCAGTGGGCCGATCAACCATGGAAATGGCGCCAAGCCACGAGTGACCATCAGCGAGGCCATCAAGCCGCCAATTGCGCCAAACAGGGTCGCAGCTCCTGCGATGTTGATCGTCTCAATCATCGAAGGAAGGTATTTAACGAAATAGCCAGGTAAGTAAGCGATGCGCGCGATGGCTTCGCTTGCGACATCGGCAGGAAAATCTAAAGCATTGGGCAAACCGTCCCAGAAACCGCCAGCGTTGCGATCATTTGCGGTCATGAAACCGGCAACCAAAAGTGCCACAAACAGGATCAGCAATATGCCATTCAACCCCCGTTTTCGGCGTGCTTGCGCCATATAATGCGTATGGATTTCGCTGATATCTGTCATCTTTTTTCCTTTAAAAAAGCAGGCCCTGAACCTTCAGGGCCTGCTTTCTATGTCAAAGTAACTGGGATCAGTTGTTTTTAGCCAAACGTGCCGCGATGATAGACAGGTAAGCGTCATGACCGATTGGGAAGAAGCCAGCCGTTTCGCCAGCTGCAACGCTGTAGGCACAATCTGGGTCATTTTTGTGCAATGAACCAACAACTTCGGTCATTTTTTCTTTTACATCAGCAGGCAAAGTCGAACGCAGAACGATTGGACCTTCTGGGATCGTTTTAGAGCGCCAGATTTCAACCAGATCGTTCATGTCAACGAGACCTGCATCAACCGCCTTGCGCAACGCGCCAGAGTTGTAGCCGTCTTCCCATTCGCCTTGGCCGTCAGCCCAAGTCACACCAGCGTCGATGTCGCCGTTGTTCACAGCAACGATTGTTTGCTCGTGACCACCGGTGAATTTAACTTCGCCAAAGTAATCGCCAGATTCCATTGTGATTTCATCGCTGGACTGGGGGATTTCGATGGAGGGGATCAAGTAACCGGATGTAGAGTTCGGATCGCCAAAGCCAAAGACTTTACCCTTCATGTCTTCCAAAGATGTGATGCCGCTGTCTGCGCGTGCAAAACCGATGGAGTGGTAGCCGAATGAGCCATCAAGGTTGGTTTTGACCAAGATGGGTTCAACAACGTCTTCGTCAGCCAAGTATACAGCTGCATAAGCAGATGCGCCGAGCCACGCCATGTCGATTGTGCCGCCGAGCAAGCCTTGGATCACGCCATTGTAGTCAGCTGGCGCAAACAATTTTGTTGGAACGCCCAAAGCTTCGGTCGCGTAGTCAGCCAAACATTGGTTGCTGTTCATGCGGTCTTGCGCGTTTTCACCGCCCAAGATGCCGATGCGGAATTCTGTGATCTCTTGAGCAAAAGCTGAACCAGAGATGGCTGTTGTCATAAGTGCAAGTGCGATGATCTTTTTCATCTGAAGTCTCTCTTTGGTTGAAACAGCCCCGCCATGCGAGGCAGAAGGGGAAAAATTATAGGGCCGCAACGTCATCTATTAGAGTTTGTGCCGCCGTGGTCGTTTCAATCTGGGTCGACGTGGTCGCCTCAGAAAAACTTGCATCAGCACCGTAGATTTCGCGTGCCATGCTTGTGGTCAATTGATCTGGCGTGCCGTCGAACACGATACGTCCAGCCCGCATGCCAATCACGCGGTCGCAATAGCGACGCGCTGTATCAAGGGTGTGAAGGTTGGCGATGACCATCCGCCCGTCTTGTTCGTGAATATCGCGCAAGGATTGCATGACCACTTGCGCGTTCATCGGATCAAGCGAGGCGATGGGTTCATCGGCCAGAATAATTTTCGGGTCTTGCATCAAGGCGCGGGCAATCGCGACGCGCTGTTGCTGTCCGCCAGACAAGGCTTCGGCGCGCTTGGGGGCGTGCTCTGCGATGCCCAAGCGATCCAGAATGGAAATGGCCTGATGGATGTCTGCATCTGGGTATAGGTTAAACATCGTGGACAGGGTTGAACGACGGTTCAACGTGCCGTGCAACACATTCGATACAACATCCATACGCGGCACCAGATTAAACTGTTGAAAGATCATCGCGCATTGCGATTGCCAGTTGCGCTTGGCCGTGCCGCGCAGGGCTGTGACATTAAGACCCTCAAAAGTGATCTCGCCCGATGTCGCATCATTGAGGCGATTCAGGATGCGCAGCAAGGTGGATTTACCTGCGCCAGAGCGCCCGATAATACCAATCATCATCGGTTTTTCGACAACAAAGCTTGCCGCATGGACGGCGGTATTGGCGCCAAAAGATTTCGTTACAGATTCAAAACGCAGCATCACGTACTCCCGTGTTAAGGGGATCGATACGCATGGCGTGTTTAACTAATGTGTGATTCTGGTGAAGCTTTTGTAACCGCCCAAGATGACGCTGGGGCGTCAGCGATTAAAGAGTGTGAAGGCGGAAAAGATCACGCAGGTACACGCGAGTATTTTAAAATTTGAGGGCATAGAAACTTTGGGGTGTAGAAAAGAATAAAGCCAAACCACCTTTAAAAGATGGTTTGGCTTTGAATACGTAAAGCTTAGGTCGCACAAGTGATCTTGGCCCTTAGTCTTCAAGCTCGTAGACAAGGAAACCGCTTGAGTCATCATCCGTGCCGTAGAGTTCAGAACCGGTGATGTCGTAAATAACTGTGTCACCATCTGTGGTCACATCTATGTTGCCTTCAATAAGACCACCTGCTGCTACATCGCCTAGCTCACCAACGCCAGCAACATTGCCTATGTCTGAGGTGTCATAAAAATTCCCGTTGAGATCAATGTCGAGCCGGTATTGGGCGCCATCTGATGCTACTGTTGTATTGTCTGTTAATGTACCTGTGCCCGAAGCTTCTAGCTGCCATTGGTTTGTATTGGTGCTGTCGTAAAAACCATCATCGAAGTCTAGCGTTCCCGCAAAGGCGACACTGCCATCCAGTTCGGTGACTTTACTTTCATCTGTAGCATCTGAGTCTAAAAAGTTGTTTGTCAACGACCCTGAAACGGTTGCGTCGCCAAAGTCGACGTCCATGGTCATGTCCCCGACCAGTCTAGTGTCGTCGTCGTCGTCGTCATCATCAAATGTTTCATCAATAGCGTTGATCGCATAAGTGCCTTGAAGGCTTGCTGTCGCGTTTTCTGGCGCATCCTCCAACAGCGCAGCCTCCAAATCCGCATCGGACTCGAACTCATCCAAAACTGAGATCGCATCGTTACGATTTGCGACATACTCATTGTAATTCGCTTGGTCTCCTGCGCTACTACCTGAGTTTACGTCATCCTCAGCGTCTGTCTCAGTGCCTGTTGAAACATCACATGCGCTTAAAAAAGATACGGAGAGAACCAGAGAATATAAAAGAGTGTGTTTCATGCTACGCCTCGTTGGGTATGGAACGTGGCGCCTTCAAAATAAAAGGCGGCCACGACTTAGTACCAAATTTTTAATACTTTCGTTTTGGGTCGTTTAGCAGTTTTGGGATGGCGATGGGACTCAAATCGTCTGGCGTTTTTTGCCAAATGGCGACTGTGCCCTGCTTTCAACACTTCGACAAATAGCCCTTAGGTGCCATGTTCCGCCCCTATCCTATGGAATCGTCTTGCATGCGCGCAGTTGACCCCCTAGAAGAACCCCTGATTTATAGGGCTGCCTTTGGGGGCGGTCTAACGATGACGTAAAGTCTAGACGTATAATAAAGGACGCCAACATGCAGGTCACCGAGACCCTCAACGAAGGTCTGAAGCGCGGCTATCAGATCACTATCACTGCAGCTCAGCTTGACGAAAAAGTAAATGCCAAGCTCAAAGACGCGCAGCCAGAAATCGAAATGAAGGGTTTCCGCAAAGGCAAAGTGCCTATGGCGATGCTCAAAAAACAATTCGGCCCAAAAGTTCTTGGCGAAGCGATGCAGGAATCTGTTGATGCGGCGATGACATCTCACTTCGAGACATCCGGCGATCGCCCAGCAGGCCAGCCTGATGTGAAAATGGATGGCGGCGAAGATTGGAAAGAGGGCGACGATGTTGTCGTCAATGTGACTTACGAAGCACTGCCAGAAATTCCAGAAGCTGACCTGTCCGACGTGAAACTCGAAAAGCTCGTTGTGAAAGCCTCTGAGGCTGAAGTGACTGAAGCTCTTGAGAACCTCGCGAAAACGGCTCAGAACTTTGAAACCAAAGACGGTGCAGCAGAAGACGGCGACCAAGTTGTGTTTGATTTCTTGGGCAAAGTTGACGGCGAGGCATTCGACGGCGGCGCGGCTGAAGATTACCCACTTGTTCTTGGCTCAGGCTCTTTCATCCCTGGCTTTGAAGATCAACTTGTTGGCGTAAAAGCTGGCGAAGAGAAAAACGTTGAAGTCACATTCCCTGAGGAATATGGCGCAGAAAATCTTGCTGGCAAAGCGGCTGTTTTTGAGTGCAAAATCAAAGACGTAAAAGCCCCTGCAGATGCTGCAATTGATGACGAATTGGCTAAAAAATTCGGCTCAGAAGATTTGGCAGCTTTGACAGCTCAAGTGACTGAGCGCCTTGAGGGCGAATACGCTGGTGCGTCTCGCGCGATCATGAAGCGTGCGTTGCTTGATCAGCTTGACGGCAAAGTCTCCTTCGAATTGCCACCTTCTCTTGTTGAAGCTGAAGCAAACCAAATCGCGCATCAGCTGTGGCATGAAGAAAACCCAGAAGTCGAAGGCCACGATCACCCAGAGATCGAAACAACTGAAGAGCACACATCTTTGGCTGAACGCCGCGTGCGCCTTGGTTTGTTGTTGGCTGATATGGGCCAAAAGCAAGAGATCGAAGTTACCGATGCTGAGCTGACCCAAGCGGTTATGACCCAAGCGCGTCAGTACCCAGGTCAAGAGCGTCAGTTCTTTGAATTTGTTCAACAAAACCCACAAATGCGCCAGCAACTTCAAGCGCCAATCTTTGAAGACAAAGTTGTCGACTGGATCGCTGAAAACGCTGACGTAACAGAAAAAGAAGTCACTAAAGAAGACTTGGAAAAAGCCGTCGAAGCCCTCGACGCTGAGTAACTGCGAGACATGGTGGCCATTTGAGGTACCATGCTCATAGGTTGATATTAAGGCCGCTCCTAGCAATAGGGGCGGCCTTTGTAATTTTTAGATCGAGACAGTTGATGCGACTTTTTAGTCTATGTTTGTTGGTTGCGCCCGTGGCGGCACATGCGATTTCGCCAGAATGGACGGCGGAAAAATGCGATCGTTACACGCGCGCGTGGCATATGGCGACGGAGGGCCTGGCGACAGGCATTCTGTCTGACAGGTTTATCGCAGACCACGACGCGTTTTTAGACTCGGGCTGTACCATTCGCGGTGCGGTTTGCCCGATGACCAAGCCAGAATATGACTTGGCCAATATGTTATCGCTTATGGCTGTCGCTGAGGGTGCGACGGGATCATTTCTGCCGTTCCATTGTGCAGCAGCGTCCGTGCCGCAGGATTAGCTGCGTAAACCCGTCTCATATAAAAGCCCCAGACGCTTGGCCTCATAGTAATAGCCATGGGCGTACCACTTCATCGCATCATCTATGTCGCCGTCCGCGACCAAATAGGCGCCTTTCAAATACTTGCCTGCGTATTTCAGATTCACATCTGCATCCAGTAATTCGCTTGCAGGACCGCGATGTCCCATGGTGCGGGCTGTTTGTGGTAGGATTTGCAGCAGGCCATAGTAAGGCGCGGCATAAGCCCATGGCCGATGCGTGCTTTCACGCACGGCTTGGCGATGGATCAACTCGCGCGGGATTTCATAAAAATCAGCCCATTTGTTGATCAGTGCGCGCAGTTCCGGTGTTTCATTGGGGAACAGCGGTGGATTATATCCACTTCGCGACACAGGCGTACCTTTGCGCCCGCAGGCTGTCAGGGCTAGGGATGAAATTGCGGCTATGACAAAGGCGCGACGGGAAAGGGGTGCTGGCATTGGGGGCTCCAAAAATGTTGCCCCTATGATCACGCAAGCGCCGCTCAAGGGAAGCTTAAAAAATGAGATCGGCAATATATCGCAAACTGCAGGCCATTCTGTATACGCAAAATACATGAAAAAAAGGCCCCACAAATGCGAGGCCTTTTCTAAATCGTCATGCGTTGGAAGATTACTCTTCTTCAGCAGGGGCTTCTTCTGCGGCAGGCGCATCGTCATCACCAAAGTCTTCAGAAGCGGCAGCGCCCATTTCGTCGAACAATTCAGAGATTTCGAATTCTGCTTCTGCTTCAGCTTCTGCTGCGAGTTGCTGAATGGATTTACCTTCAGCTTGCAGTTCAGCTTCTTCAGTCGAGCGCGCAACGTTGAGAACGATAGTCGCTTCAACTTCAGCGTGAAGAACAACAGAAACCTCGTGAAGACCCAAATCTTTGATCGGGGCTTTCAAAGCAACCTGTTTGCGATCCACTGTGAAGCCTTCGGCCTCAGCAGCTTCAGCCGCGTCACGTGGTGTGACGGAACCGTAGAGCGCACCAGAGTCAGAGGCAGAGCGAATGATGATGAACTGTTGGCCATCAAGTTTCGCAGCAGCTGCTTCTGCTTCTTTTTTGGTTTCCAAGTTACGGGCTTCAAGCTGAACTTTTTGTGCTTCAAAGGATGCGATGTTTGCATCGTTCGCACGAAGAGCTTTGGCTTGTGGCAACAAGAAGTTGCGCGCGTAGCCGTCTTTTACTGCAACAACATCGCCCATTTGGCCGAGTTTTGCGACGCGTTCAAGAAGGATAACTTTCATTGTCTAAGCTCCCTTACTTAACAGCGTATGGCAGAAGTGCGAGGAAACGAGCGCGTTTGATGGCACGAGCCAATTCACGCTGTTTTTTCGCAGAGACTGCAGTGATACGGGATGGAACGATTTTGCCGCGCTCAGAGATGTAGCGCTGCAGAAGACGTGTGTCTTTGTAATCGATCGCAGGTGCATTGTCGCCAGAGAATGGGCAGACTTTGCGGCGGCGGAAGAATGGTTTAGCGGCCATGATATGGTCCTTTCCTGATCTGACGATTAACGACGTTCACGGCGCGGTTCGCGCTCGTCACGTTTTTGCATCTGAACGGAAGGGCCGTCCGCGTGCTCGTCGACTTTGATGGTCAAAATACGCATCACGTCGTCATGCAGGCGCATAAGGCGTTCCATTTCAAGAATACCAGCAGAAGGCGAATCTGTACGCATGTACGCGTAGTGACCTTTGCGGTTCTTGTTGATTTTGTAGGCCATCGTTTTGACGCCCCAGTACTCAGAGAAAACGACTTTGCCGCCGTTGTCTGCGAGAACAGTCGAGAAGTGCTCAACGAGACCCTCGGCTTGTGCGTTGGACAAGTCCTGACGCGAAATGAAGACATGCTCGTATAGTGGCATGAAAGCTCCAGTGCTATTTTCGAGCGCATTTCATAGGTCGGGGCATTGTCCTTTTCCGCGAGCCCGACCACGAGAGACTGCGCTGGTTCATATCCATGCGGAAAGGATGTGCTCTTATACGGACCAGAGCCAAGAGCGCAAGGGCTTTGGGGAGTGTTGCGGCGTTTAAATTGAAGCATTCAACGGGTAAAGCGCGTTTAAAGGCTTGGAGGCCCACAGACAAACCTTTGCAAAGTATAACGCGCTATGTTCAGTTGAGCTTGCCGCGCCGCTTGCAGGTCGTTAGACCCGTAAAAACGGTCTTTTGACCTAGGTATGAAATAAATAAGGGGTCAAGTATGACGCGCGCATTGGTTTTTCCGGGACAGGGTGCCCAAGCGATTGGGATGGGCAAGGCACTTGCTGACGCATACCCAGAGGCAAAAGCCATTTTTGATGAAGTTGACGAGGCGCTGGGTGAAAAGCTTTCTGCGATGATTTGGGAGGGTGATGTGGAAACGCTGACCCTGACGCAAAATGCGCAACCCGCTTTGATGGCAACCTCATTGGCCGCGATGCGTGCGCTTGAGGCTGAAGGCTTTGGTCTTGATCAGGCCTCTTATGTGGCGGGTCATTCTTTGGGTGAGTACGCGGCCTTGGCGGCCGCTGGCGCTTTGACTGTTTCTGACACGGCGCGTCTTTTGCGCACCCGTGGTTTGGCCATGCAGCAGGCTGTTCCTGTTGGTGTGGGCGCTATGGCTGCGTTGCTGGGGCTCGATTTTGACACCGTCAAAGAGGTGGCGCTTGAAGCGGCTGCCGAGGGCGAAGTTGTTCAAGCTGCCAATGACAATGATCCGGGGCAAGTGGTTGTCTCTGGGCATAAAGCGGCTGTCGAACGCGCTTGTGACATTGCCAAAGCCAAGGGCGCAAAGCGTGCTGTGTTGTTGCCGGTATCAGCCCCTTTCCACTGTGTCTTGATGGAACCTGCCGCGAAAGTCATGGCAGAAGCGCTTGAAACAGTTGAAATTCTGACGCCACGCGTGCCTTTGGTCGCTAATGTACGCGCAGCGGCTGTCACGGACCCCACTGAGATACGTTCTTTGTTGGTTGAGCAGGTTATGGGCTCGGTGCGTTGGCGTGAAAGCGTGGGTTATATGGCTGCAAATGGCGTGACCGAGGTTTTTGAAGTGGGCGCCGGCAAGGCTTTGTCGGGCATGATCCGTCGTATTGATAAGTCGATCGCGTGTCGTGCTGTTGGCACACCGACTGACATTGAAAAACTTAAAAGTTAATCCCAACTCTTGGATGAGGGCTTGGTGCTCTTTGTGAATAAGGAATACTATATGTTTGATCTTACAGGTAAAAATGCACTTATCACCGGTGCATCAGGTGGAATTGGCGGTGAGATTGCCAAGGCGCTTCACGCGGCTGGTGCGACTGTTGGCCTGTCGGGCACTCGTGTTGAGCCGCTCGAAGCCTTGGCAGCTGAGCTTGGTGAACGCGCACATGTTTTGCCCTGCAATCTGAGCGACAAAGACAGTGTTGTGGCTTTGCCAAAAGCGGCGGCAGAGGCCATGGGGTCTGTGGATATTTTGGTCAACAACGCAGGCATCACCCGCGATAATCTGTTCATGCGTATGTCAGATGACGAATGGGACAGTGTTTTGAACGTGAACCTGACCTCGACCATGCGCTTGTGTAAAGGTGTTTTGCGTCCGATGATGAAGGCGCGTTGGGGCCGGATCATAAATATCTCAAGCATTGTTGGTGCGACTGGCAATCCAGGTCAAGGCAATTACGCGGCGTCCAAAGCGGGTGTCATCGGCATGTCGAAATCCTTGGCTTACGAAGTTGCGTCACGCGGCATCACTGTGAACTGTGTCGCCCCTGGGTTCATCGCAACGGCGATGACCGATAAGCTGACGGATGATCAAAAAGAGAAAATTAACACTCAAATTCCCGCAGCGCGCATGGGTACACCGGAAGAAATCGCAGCTTCAGTGCTATATCTTGCATCAAATGAGGCGGGCTATACCACAGGGGCCACGATTCACGTGAATGGCGGCATGGCGATGCTTTAACAGGCACTTGGTCTGTGTGCGGTGTTTTCAGTAGAATTTCGATGCCAAATGGCCTCTATTTTAGGGGCGGGACTTGAACACTGCAGGCGATACGCACAAATAGGGACAAATCATTTGCCACTGGTAAAGATTGTGCTATTAGCAGCCAAGAATTCGCAGCGGGGACAATGTGTCGCCGCGATAGAATGTCGTGATGTCCTTGCGGAGATTTCGATATTTTGAAAGGCCCGAGGGCCACTTTAATTGGGCATCGGGCCCATATAACTATGAGGAAATAACATGAGCGACATTTCAGATCGTGTGAAAAAGATCGTTGTTGAGCATCTCGACGTTGAAGAAGACAAAGTGACAGAGACAGCGTCTTTCATCGACGACCTCGGCGCAGACAGCCTTGACACTGTTGAGCTGGTTATGGCGTTCGAAGAAGAGTTCGGCATCGAAATTCCTGACGATGCAGCTGAAACCATCCAAACATTCGGCGATGCAGTTAAATTCATCACTGAAGCGTCCTAAGTTTTAGACTTAGAACAGGTATTGAAGCGGCGTCCTATGGGGCGCCGTTTTTTTATGTCGTGACGTTTGAGCCGTTTTGTTTGTGCAAGGGGCTGTCATTTTTGCCGCTTGGCGATGGATTCGGCTGCGGCGTGAATACACTATTAATCTCTATCTTATCGGCGTCATTGAGTTCAGCGAGGCCGAGGTGTTCGTGACCGATTTGATCTATGCGTGCAATGTGATCCGTAAGTTTTGTCGCTGAGGCCCCGTAGGTGTCGTCGACAAGGGCGTCAAACCCACCGGCTGTCTCATGCGCTGCAACGACGCGTGCGGAAAATACCTCTAATATGTCGGTCATTTCGATTGCCGAGAGTGCTTTTTCAAATTTGATGCCGATAAAATGCTGGTTTTTCCATGTCACACGGGCTTGGCGCTTGGTGTTGCTCATCGTGATGAGCAATTTGGATTTAACTTTAACGTTCAGGCTGGTTTCTAGTTTTGCACCAATTTGGCTTAGGTCGCGCAACTCACCTAATATCGGTGCGCTGCCATCGAAAATCATGATGGGCAAGGTGCACGGGTAGCGGATTGCACGTCTTTGAGCGAGGCCGACACGCATCCAGACCCAAATCGAGGCTGACGCAAAAAATGTGAACAGGCCCAAATACACCGGCGCATTTTGAGACGGTGATATAGGGATGGTAATGTTTTCGGTTTTCGGCTGATAGCGCGGTGCCCTGAACGCGTCGAAATTGTCAGGGTCAAACGTAAGGGATGAGAGGGCTTTGTCGGTTGGTGCTGGCGCCTTGGAAGGGGACGTTAAGCTTGAAGCCGCGTTTCTGATGCGCTCTAAAACAGAAGGTTTGGCGAGATCATCGTTTAAAAAATCCTCAGCGAAAGGGTCACATTCGGTTTCTTGCAGGAAAGTGCTCATGGCTTGGCTTTGTGACGCAAACCTTGGATCGGCGCCAAATCGCGTGGCCATTTGCGTCCAATTGTCCTGTGACAGGTCGTAAAGGTGCCGCCGCGCCACAATAAATGATTCTAAAGCGGCCTTGTTGGCCCCCAGATCTGCTGCGTTAATTTGGTTCACCAACTGCCCACGCGAATAGCGTTCCATTTGTGCGCGAAATGCGCGTTCCGCTGATAGTTGATTTGGGGTTCCCACCGCATTGACATAGGAGTTTGCCGCAGTGTTGAGAGAGGTTAGCCATTTTTCAAGGTTGCAAGATGGAGCCGATTGAGCGGTTAATGGGCTGAAAATGATTATAAAAATCGAGGCAAGACCAAGATTCAAAAGTGGGGGAAAAGGTCGTGATAGAAATATCAATCCCGTCAGGACGTCACAGGCGCGCAGACGCAGCTGTGACGCAAGTCGGAAAAGGGTTGCTCTTGCACCGGTGCGCTGGCGGGGCAAATCGATCTCTCCAGTTTGAAAAAGCGTGACGTGACTTGATATTATGGGGTGACAGTCAATATCTGGTTTACAACGATGCGCCGAAACGGTGTTAGACATGCGGCGGGGTCTTTCATCACTCGCCAAGGGCGTGTATTGAGAGAGAGATTAAAAATGAGGGGGCCGAAATGCGCCGAGTAGTTGTCACAGGACTTGGAATGGTATCACCACTTGCGTGTGGTGTTGAGGAAACATGGACGCGTTTGTTGGCGGGTGAATCTGCTGCTGACACGATTCAACGGTTTGATGCGAGCCATTTGGCCACGAATTACGCCTGCGAAGTGAAGCGCGGCGACGGCACCAATGGGACATTCAATCCCGATGATTGGTTGCCCCGCAAAGAGCAAAAGAAAGTTGATGACTTTATTTTGTTTGGAATTGCGGCGGCATCTATGGCGTTGACTGATGCCAACTGGGAACCTGAGGACGAGGAGAGCCGTCTGCGCACAGGCGTATTGCTTGGGTCAGGGATCGGCGGGTTGTCATCTATTGCCGACACTTCGATTTTGTTGAAAGAAAAAGGTCCGCGCCGCGTGTCGCCTTTCTTTATCACAAGCGCGTTGATCAATCTCATTTCTGGTCAAGTGTCGATCAAATACGGCTTTAAAGGCCCGAACCATTCGGTTGTGACCGCCTGTTCCACGGGCGCACATGCCATTGGTGATGCGGCGCGTCTGATCCAATGGGGCGATGCGGAAGTCATGGTTGCAGGTGGCGCTGAAGCGGCGATTTGTGATTTGGGCATTGCAGGGTTCAACGCCTGTAAAGCGCTGTCCACCAAACGTCGGGATGACCCCAAAGCGGCGTCACGTCCTTATGATGATGACCGTGATGGGTTTGTTATGGGCGAGGGCGCTGGAGTTGTCGTATTGGAAGAATACGAGCACGCCAAAGCGCGCGGTGCCAAGATTTACGCCGAAGTCGTGGGCTATGGCCTGTCTGGCGATGCGTATCACATCACGGCACCTGCCTCTGATGGGGATGGCGGGTTTCGCGCGATGACGGCGGCTTTGGAGCGTGCAGGTATCGCGCCATCCGAAGTGGATTACATCAACGCGCATGGCACATCGACCATGGCGGACACGATTGAATTGGCGGCTGTTGAGCGTCTTTTGGGCGATGCGGCAAACAAGGCGACCATGTCATCAACCAAATCGTCTATCGGTCACCTTTTGGGGGCTGCTGGGGCTGTTGAGGCCATTTTTTCAATCTTGGCCATTCGTGACCAAGTTGCACCGCCCACGATCAACCTTGATAACCCAGCTGTAGAGACCCCGATTGACCTTGCGCCCAACAAAAAAGTGGAACGCGATATCAACGTTGTCTTGTCCAACTCCTTTGGCTTTGGCGGCACAAATGCATCTTTGGTGCTTAAGAAAGTGACCGACTAATGTGGCGAGCTATCGCTTCTAATGCTTTGAGTTTGCTCATTGTTGCCCTTGTCATTTTGGCAGGGGCAATTGCTTGGGGCAAAGGTCAATACACGGCTGAAGGGCCTTTGTCCTCTGCGATCTGTTTGCGGGTGGCCTCTGGGTCGACCATGACGAAGGTGTCCAAACAATTGGAAGAGCAAGGTGCCGTAAGTAGCGGATCAATCTTTCGCATAGGCGCGGATTATACCGATAAGGTGAGCCAGCTTAAAGCTGGGGCCTTCTTGGTGCCTGAAAAGGCATCGATGGAAGAAATCGTCGATATTGTTACGCGTGGTGGAGCCTCGTCTTGTGGCACGGAAGTTGTCTATCGCATCGGTGTAAACCGGACAGATGTGTTGGTGCGTGAACTTGATCCTGCGACGCAAAGCTATGTGCGTGTGGCCGAGTTCTTCCCTGATGTAACCGGCAACGAGCCGACAGACGTTCCTGAAAAATATACCGAAGTGCGCGGCGCTGCCGATACACGGTTCCGTATTTCTGTGGCCGAGGGGACAACCGTTTGGCGTGTTTTGGAAAGTCTTAAAGGTGTCGATTTCCTTACCGGTTCTATAGATACAGATGAGGTGCCTGCTGAGGGCACGCTTGCGCCTGATAGTTATGAAGTGCAAGTCGCCTCAGATGTGGATGATCTGATCGCGCGGATGGTCGAGGCGCAAGAAAACCGTATTGCTGAAATTTGGGAAAATCGCGTCGATGATTTACCGATTTCGTCACCGCAAGAAGCGCTTATCTTGGCATCAATCATTGAAAAGGAAACGGGCATTCCAACAGAGCGCCGCCAAGTGGCCAGCGTCTTTGTTAATCGCTTGAACCAAGGTATGCGCCTGCAAACCGACCCCACAGTGGTTTACGGTGTCTCCAATGGGAATGGTGTGTTGGGACGGGGATTGCGTCAATCTGAACTGCAATCTGATAGCCCCTATAACACCTATCGAATCCCAGCTTTGCCGCCTGGCCCTATTGCTAACCCCGGTCTTGCATCGTTGCAAGCTGCTGTGAACCCTGATGATACGCCCTATATCTTCTTTGTGGCAGATGGCACGGGCGGGCACGCCTTTGCGGTTACCTTGGCAGATCACAACGCCAATGTCGCCAAATGGCGCGAGATTGAAAGCGCCAACTGAGTGTTTGAGTTCAGGTGAAAATATTTAAAAAGGGCGCGGAGGCTTTCGCGCCCTTTCTCTATTAAAGGGCGACTGCCGGCCGCGTTGAGGGACGACCATGCAAACCATAGGCATTCTTATTGTGACTGCACTTGTGGGGGCTATTTTAGCTTGGCCCCGATTGGCCAAGGCAAAGCTTTGGCGCGCCTCTGCGACCCCTTTGGCCTCGATCATTGGCAGCGGTTTTTTGGTGCTTGGACCAATCCTCGCACAGGCTTACGGGGCAGGGACCCCTCTTGCGATGGCAGCGCTTTGTGCGATGGCTTACGCGATTGGCGGGGTCATTCGATTTAATATCGTGGCTGTGGATCAACGTGATCACGGACCGATTTCTAAATACATTGAAACCTTGGCCTCATGGGCTTTGTCTTTTGCCTATATTATTTCGGTTGCTTATTACCTCAATTTGCTTGGGTCTTTTGCAGTCAGCTTGACGCCTTGGGACACTGCACTGGCAGGGCGGATCGTGACCTCGGCTGTTTTTGCGGTGATTTTGACTGTTGGATGGACCAAAGGCTTCACCGCTTTGGAGCGATTAGAACAGCTGTCGGTTGGCCTAAAGCTTGCGATCATTGGGGGACTTTTGTTCGGATTGGGGTGGTTTTTGGCCGAGACTGTACAGCAAGATGCAATGGTATTTGCCCCTGTTGCTACGACAGGTTGGGCTGGTGTGAGCCTGCTGTTTGGCCTGTTGGTCACCGTGCAAGGGTTTGAGACCTCGCGTTATTTGGGCCAAGAGTATGATGCAAAGATGCGGGTCCGTTCTATGCGGATTGCCCAGGGTGTCTCTACAGCTATCTATATGATCTATGTAGTGTTTATCGCTTATGTGTTTGAAGCAGATCAGATCCAGCCTTCGGAAACGGCGATCATTGATATGATGGCTTTGGTTGCGCCTATTCTGCCAATCCTATTGGTGTTTGCCGCTTTAGCGGCGCAGTTTTCAGCCGCTGTGGCGGACACCTCAGGGGCAGGTGGATTGATTTATGAACTCACAAAGGGGCGGATATCAGTCAAACTTGGCTATGTTATTTTGGTGGCCTTTGGCGTTGCCATCACATGGGGCGCGGATGTGTTTTTGATTATTTCGTGGGCGTCAAAAGCTTTCGCCGTCTATTACACGCTGCAAGCGCTGATCGCGGTTGGTTTAGCCAAACGCGATGGTGCAGGGATCACCAAAATGGTGTTTTTCTGCGTCATCGCAATGCTTTGCGCGGTGATTGCAATCTTTGGCGCTGCCGTTGAATAACACCTTTGGACGGGCTGCTCATGTTGTCCTTTGGGTTCAATACGCACTTTGGTCAGGCGAAACAGCCCCAGCGCTAATCGTAAAAATAAGGGGATGCCAAAGCAAATTACGGCAATAAGCTGCATACGCGTAGACGTGCCGTTTGTTGTCGTCAGAGGCGGGGTCGTGAAATACAGCGCGTCAGCATTGATACGAATTTGCGCATTACGCTGATCTTTACGTAAGTCATGAACGTTTTTTCTTTGATTTTCAAAGGGCAAACCGGGTTTGATAAAGTGGCGTTAAGAATTTTTCAATTTGCACGAGCTTGTCGTTAACTTATTGAAAACATTAAATAACTTGACTTTTTGCTTATCTCGTGACATTGCTTGGTCATGCTAGAAGACGTGTGGAAATGTATTGGCGCGGTCTGAGGGGGCCGCTTTTTACCGATCGTTTTTTACGGGGTGAGCCCGTCTCACGTTTCTCGTGCGGAGAAAGCATGAGAGGCAGGTAACACATGACTTTGCATTCATCTGTGGGGGATGAGTTTGACCCAAAATCTATTCTTGGGTCTGCAAATCGAAACCTCGAACGCACCATAGATGCGCTTGAAACGGCCATGTGCCGATTGGAAAGCGGAGACGTGGGCACCGGAGTTGACGTTCAAAAGGCAATCGCAGAGATGCGAAAAGCCCAAGATACGGCGCTCAGAGAAAGGCAGAAAGTTGATGACGACAGACGAAAACTCGAACTTGCGACCATTGATGGAGCCATCGACTTTGACGCCGCCCGGGCTGCGATCCTTGATAGCTTGGATCGCGTCCGAAGATCTCGCGGTGCAGACCCAGTTCTTGAATGATCTGGAAAGCAACGATCAGGGAGCGCTTCTGGCGCTCCCTTTTTTGTTCGAGGCTTGGGCCTTGGACCATCAATTGCCGCCGGCGGGCGATTGGCGCACATGGGTGATTATGGGCGGACGCGGTGCGGGCAAAACACGAGCGAGCTCTGAATGGGTGCGCTCTATGGTGGAAGGCGCGCGCGCGCTTGAGGTGGGTCGTGCCAAACGCGTGGCGCTGGTGGGCGAGACCTATGATCAAGCACGCGAGGTGATGGTCTTTGGCGATTCCGGTATTTTGGCCTGTTCGCCGCCTGATCGCCGCCCCAAATGGATTGCCACGCGTCGTGCGCTGGTCTGGCCCAACGGGGCAGAGGCTATGGTGTTTTCTGGTAATGATCCCGAAGCGCTGCGGGGCCCGCAGTTTGATGCCGCATGGGTTGATGAATTGGCAAAGTGGAAAAAGCCGCGCGAGGCGTGGGACATGCTACAGTTCGGTCTGCGCTTGGGCGATGATCCGCGCCAAGTGGTGACGACGACGCCGCGCAATGTGAGCATTCTCAAAGAAATATTGGATTTGGACTCCAGCATTGTCACGCGTGCGCCAACCGAGGCCAACGCAGCGAATTTAGCGCCCTCGTTTTTAGAAGAGGTGCGCAGGCGCTATGCCGGCACGCGGCTGGGGCGGCAAGAATTGGATGGGGTCTTACTGGACGAGGAAGACGGTGCCTTGTGGTCATTGGCGAAGTTGGAAGAAGAGCGCGCAGATAGCTTACCCGATTTTGATCGCATCGTTGTTGCTGTTGATCCACCTGTGACCTCGCACAAGGGGTCTGATGAATGCGGGATTATTGTCGTGGGGGCTGTGACGCAAGGTCCACCACAAGATTGGCGCGCATATGTTTTGGAAGATGCAACGATGTCAGCGGCATCCCCTACGGCTTGGGCCAAGGGTGCAATCGATGCGCTTGAGCGCTGGGAAGCCGATAAAATCGTGGCGGAGGTCAACCAAGGTGGGGATTTGGTTGAAAGCGTTCTGCGTCAAGTTGATCCTATGGTGCCTTACAAATCTGTGCGGGCCACACGCGGCAAAGCGGCGCGCGCAGAACCTGTGGCGGCTTTGTATGATCAGGGGCGGGTTTTTCATACCCGTGGGCTTGGCGACTTAGAGGATCAAATGGTCAAGATGACGTCGCAGGGGTTTCAAGCCTCAGGGTCACCCGACCGTTTGGATGCGCTTGTCTGGGCCATCTATGAGGTGATGATCGCACCTGCGGCAGGCCATACGCGCCCGCGTATTCGCACGCTGGGTTAGCCTTCAAGCAGGTGTTGCGCCGCGCGCGCAGCACCGTACGCGCTGCTAGTAAGATGTTTTAACCTATCCCCTAAAACTGTTTTTACCGAAGGCGAGCAGATGCAACCAAGGCTTTGCACAGACCGCCAGTTGGGACGATTTTTGGGAAGGCGCGGACACCGCGTTTGGGCTTTGATGCGCGAGATCGCGGATCATGTCCCCTTTCCAGGCCCTCGCGGAGTAGCCCCAGTGGCGGCCCCCGAGGGCCAAAGTTTGAGTTGAGAGATGAGCCATGAGGGCGTGGGACACGAGGTGTTCAAGCGTCGTCATATAGCGGGGTGCGGTTTGGCATCTGCAAGACGTTTAAGGAGAGACACGGATATGGTGTTTGACTTTATGAAGCGAGGCGCACAAGCGCAGCCTGAGGTGAAAGCCTCAGCCACGGGTCCCGCGATCGCTTATTCAAGCGCAGGCCGTGTGGCATGGAGCCCGCGTGATACGACGACGCTGACACGGGTTGGCTTTACGGGGAATCCGGTAGGGTTCCGGTCTGTGAAACTGATCGCCGAAGCGGCCGCTGCTTTGCCGATGATCTTGCAAAATCGCGATGCGCGTTTCGATGAACATCCGCTTTTGTCGGTCATTTCGCGTCCCAATCCGGTACAGGGTCGCGCGGACCTGTTTGAAGCGCTTTACGCGCAGATCCTGTTGTCTGGCAACGGCTATTTGGAAGCTGTCGGCGACTGGGGGCAGGTGCCCGTTGAACTGCATGTCTTGCGCTCTGATCGCATGGGATTGGTGCCCGGAGAAGACGGTTGGCCCGTGGCCTATGAATATGCTGTGGGCAATCGCAAACACCGTTTTGACGTGATCGATGGGCAATCGCCAGTGTGTCATATCAAATCATTCCACCCGAGCGATGATCATTACGGGTTGTCTCCGATCCAAGCGGCGGCCACGGCGATTGATGTGCATAATTCGGCGTCGCGCTGGTCAAAAGGTCTGCTTGATAACGCAGCGCGTCCGTCAGGTGCGATTGTTTATGGCGGCTCTGACGGGCAATCGTCGATGAGCTCAGATCAATATGATCGCCTGATGATCGCCTGTTGAGCGAGATGGAAAGTCATCACCAAGGCGCGCGCAATGCAGGCCGCCCGATGTTGTTAGAAGGCGGTTTGGATTGGAGGCCGATGGGCTTTAGCCCCTCTGATATGGAATTCCAAAAGACCAAAGAGGCCGCCGCGCGCGAAATCGCACTCGCATTTGGGGTGCCGCCGATGCTGTTGGGTATTCCTGGGGATGCGACTTATGGCAATTACCAAGAGGCAAATCGCGCTTTTTACCGCCTGACGGTGCTGCCTTTGGTGCAAAAGGTCACGGGCGCAATCGGCCATTGGCTGTCTGAGATGACGGGTGAGGCTGTCGGGTTGAAACCAGATCTGGATCAGGTTTCCGCGTTGGCACCAGAACGCGATGCGCAGTGGAATCGCGTGGCCAAGGCCGATTTTCTCACAGCGGATGAAAAACGCGCCATGTTGGGTCTGCCACCTTTGAACGCTGAAGCCCATGCAGAAGTGTTCGAAGACGATGATTTTACCTCAAACGAGAGCGATGAGCAAATTGAGGAGACACCCGATGTATAAGCAAAATGACAGTGGGCTAGAGCATAAATTCATGCGTTTGGGTGACGAGATTAAGGTCACTGATGGTGTCGAAATCGAAGGCTATGCCTCGCTTTTTGGACGTCGTGACCAAGGTGGCGACATTGTTCAAGAAGGCGCTTACCGCAAATCTTTGGCCGCGCTGAAAGTCAAAGGGCGCTCTGTGAAAATGCTCTGGCAGCACGATCCGGCTCAGCCCATCGGTATTTGGGATGAGGTGCGAGAAGATGCGCGGGGCCTCTATGTCAAAGGGCGTTTGCTGACGGATGTTGATAAAGGCCGTGAAGCTGTGGCGTTGATACAAGCGGGGGCGATTGACGGGTTGTCGATCGGCTACCGCACGGTGCGTGCACAAAAGCTGCGCGACCAAACTGATGGCAAAGCTGCAAGGCTTTTGTCTGAACTGGAGCTGTGGGAAGTGTCTTTGGTGACCTTTCCGATGCTTCCTGAGGCGCGATTGGTGACAGAGGAAAAGGGGAGCGATCCCTTTGATGCTGAGACCATGATGCGTGAACTCGCGGATGCCTTAACCGGCGCACGCAAGCAGCTGGCTCGCATTTAAGGCCAGCGCTCTCACCCTCTAACCAACAAAACACAAAGGATTGTTTGGATGAGCAAAACCGAGACAAAGGCTCGGGCCGGTACCGGTGTGTCCGATATGTCGGCCCACACAGTGTCGTCCACGGCTGGACCTGCCACTGAGGTGAAGACCGCGCTGGCCGGTTTCATGAGTGATCTCAAAGACTTTCAGACCGATATCAAAATGAAGCTTAATGAACAAGAAGAGCGACTGAACATGCTTGATCGTAAATCACACAATTTCGGCCGTCCGGCCCTTTCCGTATCTCAAGAGGTTGATATGTCACATAAATCAGCATTTGGCGCCTATGTGCGTATCGGCGATGATGACGCGTTGCGTGGTCTGGCCCTTGAAGGCAAATCCATGTCCACAGCCGTGAATGGCGATGGCGGCTATTTGGTGGACCCGCAAACTGCGGAGACGATCAAATCAGTGCTCAAATCCACAGCCTCTATTCGGTCCATCGCCAATGTGGTCAACGTCGAGGCGACATCTTACGATGTTCTGATCGACACAACTGACGTGGGCACAGGCTGGGTCACGGAGACGGGGTCTGTTTCTGAAACAGGAACGTCAACGATTGATCGTATCTCTATTCCGTTGTTTGAACTGTCTGCGTTGCCTAAGGCATCCCAGCGTCTTTTGGATGATGCAGCCTTTGATATCGAGGCATGGTTGGCGGGTCGTATAGCGGATAAATTTGCAGCCTCAGAGGCCTCAGCCTTTATCAACGGTGACGGCATCGATAAGCCAACAGGCATTTTGGCACATGCTCAGATTGACAACGATGGTTGGACTTGGGGTTCATTGGGATATGTCGCGACAGGCACTGATGCTGGCTTTGACGTGACCAATCCGGCGGATGCGATCGTCGAACTTGTGTACTCTTTGGGCGCTCAGTACCGCGCAAACGGTACATTTGTGATGAACTCGAAAACAGCTGGCCAAGTGCGCAAGCTCAAGGATGCTGATGGCCGCTTCTTGTGGTCTGATGGTTTGGCCGCGGGCGAACCTGCGCGTCTCATGGGCTACCCTGTGTTGATCGCAGAAGACATGCCAGACATCGCGTCTGATGCAGCGGCCATCGCCTTTGGTGATTTTGCTGCAGGCTACACTGTGGCCGAACGCCCTGATTTGCGCATCTTGCGTGATCCATTTTCAGCCAAACCCCATGTGCTGTTCTACGCAACAAAGCGTGTCGGTGGTGATGTGAGTGACTTTGCGGCGATCAAATTGCTGAAGTTCTCGGTCGCGTAATTCGTAACTGAACGAGTTCGTGTGTGACCTTTCGAGGTCAGGCACGAGCGGTGGGTGCGCGTCTCGTTTGACGTGTTGTCTAGCTGCTCCCCCTCCGTCCGAGCAACACGGGGGCGCGCATCCATCATCACAAGTGGCAGGGGGACCCGGAAATCGGAGATGTACCATGATGTTAATGGAGCAAAGCCAAGTACCCTTAGCGGTGCTCCCGGTTGCGCAGTTCAAAGAGCATTTGAGGCTGGGCACGGGCTTTGGCGACGACGGGGTTCAGGACGGGGTTCTTGAGACATACTTGCGTGCAGCACTGGCTGCAGTTGAAGCGCGCACGGACAAAGTATTGATCGAACGAGACTTTGCTTGGACCGTCTCGGCGTGGCGCGATCTTGGTGCGCAAACGCTGCCAGTGGCCCCCGTGGGCGCGATTACTGCCTTGGTGATCGTGGATCGTTTGGGTGCTGAAACTGTTGTCGATGCGGGCAAATATCTGCTTGATAAAGACACACACCGCCCGCGGATCGTGTCCAGCAGTTTTGTCTTGCCGTCTGTGCCCGTTGCGGGACAGGCGCGTATCGAATTTACGGCTGGATATGGCCCCGCTTGGGGGGATCTACCCGCTGATTTGGCACATGCCGTGATGCTTTTGGCGGCTCATTTTTACGAGCACCGCCATGAAACAGCGGTCAGTAGCAGTGCGATGCCTTTTGGCGTGAGCGCGCTGCTGGAACGCTACCGCAATGTGCGGTTGTTCGGGGGGCGCGGCTGATGTCTGTAGTGGTTCACCTCAATCGCAAACTGGTGCTGGAGGAGGCTTTGCGGAGCTCTGACGGGGCGGGCGGCTATGTGGAAACATGGACGCAGCTTGGAACCCTTTGGGCCAATATTCAAGCCGGTACAGGGACAGAGCGCTCTGAGGATTTTCTGACCGTTTCTCGTGTTCCAATGAAAGTGATTGTGCGTGGCGCACCTGTCGGATCGCCGCGACGCCCCAAGCCGGATCAGCGTTTTCTTGAGGGCGGGCGCGTGTTTCGTATCCTGTCTGTCACTGAGTTGGACGCGCAGGGACATTATTTGGCCTGTCAATCGCGTGAGGAGGTTGCATCATGAGTTATGGCGTATCCGCAGCTTTGCAAACGGCTGTTTTTCAATCACTTTCCGCTGATGTGACCTTCACGGGGTTGGTTGGCAGCGCGATCTATGACGCGGCGCCGACGGGCACTGTGCCTTCACTTTACGTCAGCCTTGGGCCAGAGGATGTCACTGATGCCTCAGACAAAACAGGTCACGGTGCGCGGCATGAATTCGTGATCAGCGTTGTGTCAGACACGGCCGGTTTCTTGACGGCCAAAGGGGTCGCAGCTGCGATTTCTGATGTGTTGGTTGATGCCGATTTGACGCTGTCCCGTGGTCGTCTGATCGGGCTTTATTTCGTGTCCGCGAAAGCGCGGCGCGTTCAAGACAGTGATGTGCGTAGGATCGATATTCGGTTCATGGCGCGCGTCGAAGATACCTAAAGCGCTTCGATCCAAGCTTGCGAAGCAAGTCTTACGAGAAACGCTGCAATTTTTCACAAAGGGGCTTAGGCAATGGCTGCTCAAAACGGAAAAGATCTTCTTATCAAACTCGACATGACCGGCGCTGGTCAATTCGAAACCATCGCAGGCCTACGGGCGACGCGCATTTCGTTCAATACTGAAAGTGTTGATGTGACCTCGCTCGAAAGCTCGGGTGGTTGGCGCGAACTTTTGGGCGGTGCTGGGGTGAAATCCGCGTCTATTTCAGGTTCGGGCGTGTTCAAAGATGAGAACACCGACGAGCGTGCGCGTCAGATTTTCTTCGACGGCGAAGTGCCTCATTTTCAGGTGATCATCCCTGATTTTGGCACCGTCGAAGGCGCGTTTCAATTGACCTCGATTGAATATGCTGGGTCGCACAACGGCGAGGCAACCTATGAGTTGTCCATGTCGTCTGCGGGCGAGCTGACCTTTACGGCGGTGTAACCTATGGCAAACCCTTTCGCAGGCGAAGTGGCGCTGACGCTGGATGGCAAACGTTATGTGTTGAAATTAACGCTGGGTGCTTTGGCCGAACTCGAAGCAGGTCTGGAAACAGACACGCTTGTGGCCATGGTCGAACGCTATGAGGCGGGCAATTTTTCCACGAGCGATGTGTTGCGTCTTGTGGTCGCTGGTCTGCGCGGGGGCGGCTGGACTGGCGGGTACGATGACATCCTTGTCGCTGAAATCTCTGGTGGTCCATTTGAAGCGGCACGGGTGGGGGCTGCGCTGATTGCGCGCGCGTTCACCGTGCCTGGATAGGGGGCAATATGTCTTTGATTTTAAAGGGTGGGTTTGATTGGCCAGCCTTGATGCGTGCTGGCATCAACGGGCTGCGCTTGAGGCCTGTTGAATTTTGGGCGCTGACCCCTGCCGAGCTGCTTTTGATGCTGGGGGCTGGGTCAGGGGCAGCACCGCTAAGTCGCGCGCGACTTGATGAATTGGCACAAGCCTATCCTGACAAGGCGCCACATAAGACGGATGTGAAAGGGCAAGACAATGGCTGATATTAATGGTCTAGACAAATTCGAAGACCAGCTGTCTCAGATGGAAGACTCTATGGGCGGTGCCGAGGCTATGGCCTCCGCGTTCAACCAAGAAATGGTGCGCCTTCAAGCGACTGTTGCCGAGACGCAGCGCGAAGTTGGCACGCTTGAGCGTGGTATTTCCAAAGGTTTAAAACGCGCCATCGACGGTTTGGTTTTTGATGGTGATACATTGGCACAAGTTATGCGCGGCGTAGGAACGTCGATGTTGAACGCGGCTTATAATGCCGCTGTGACCCCTGTGACAAATCACGTCGGCTCAGCCTTGGGCAATGGGCTTGAAGCCATCATCCAAGGGCTGTTGCCGTTTGAGAAAGGCGGCAGCTTTTCCCAAGGCCGCGTGACCCCCTTTGCCACAGGCGGGGTTGTCTCTAGTCCGACTTATTTCCCGATGCGCGGTGGTGCTGGTTTGATGGGAGAAGCCGGCCCTGAGGCTATTATGCCACTGTCGCGTGGTGCCAATGGCAAACTTGGGGTGGTCGCATCTGGTGGATCGAAAAGCGTGAACGTCACGATGAATATTACTACGCCAGATGTGCAAGGTTTCACAAGATCCCAGTCGCAGGTTGCAGCACAGCTCAGCCGCGCTTTGGGGCGCGGATCGCGTAACCAATAACACGACATTTCGAATTTTCGGGCCAAAGCGCCCGCAGCACCACCGATGGAGGGGGACCACATGGGTTTTCATAACGTAAGATTTCCGGCGAACCTGAGCTTTGGCTCTGTAGGTGGCCCTGAGCGGCGCACCGAAGTTGTCACCTTGGCCAACGGGTTTGAAGAGCGCAACACGCCTTGGGCGCATTCGCGGCGCCGCTATGATGCTGGCCTTGGCATGCGGTCGCTTGATGATATCGAAGCTTTGATCGCGTTTTTTGAAGCGCGCCAAGGCCAGTTATACGGCTTTCGGTGGAAAGATTGGTCGGATTTTAAGACGTCCAAGGCGTCCCAAGACGTGAGTTTTGAAGATCAAGTGATTGGAACTGGCGACGGTGAAACAGCGGTGTTTCAGTTGAATAAAAACTACAGCTCAGGCGCGGCCACCTATATTCGTCCCATTACAAAACCGGTTTTGGGAACCGTTAAGGTCGGCACGCAAGGCGTTGAACTACAGGAAACAATTTCATGGGATGTTGACGTCACGACGGGGCTCATCACGTTCGAGACACCGCCAGAAGAGGGCATTTCGATCACCGCAGGGTTTGAATTTGACGTGCCCGTGCGTTTTGATACCGATAGAATAGCGACGTCTGTGTCGTCTTTTCAGGCGGGTGAAGTGCCAAACGTACCTGTGGTGGAGGTGCGTGTGTGATGACCGATAGCGACGCACTTTATACACATTTGGCAAGTGGTACGACGACTGTCTGCCGCTGTTGGGCCGTCATTCGTAAAGATGGTAAAACCTATGGGTTCACCGACCATGATACAGATCTTGAGTTCGATGGTCTTGTTTTTGCGGCAGGCACAGGGCTGACCGCAAACGCGCTTGAGCAATCCACGGGGTTATCGGTCGATAACACCGAAGCTTTGGGGGCTTTGTCATCCGCTGTGGTGACTGAAGCAGACATCCAAGCGGGTCGTTTTGATGGTGCAGCTGTGAAGGCGTGGTTGATCAACTGGGCTAATACGTCGGAACGTGTGTTGCAGTTCAGTGGGTCGTTTGGTGAAATCACCCGCGCTGTGGGCGGCTTTCGCGCCGAGTTGCGCGGGCTTACTGAGGCGCTGAATCAGCCACAAGGTCGTGTGTATCAATCCAGTTGTTCGGCTGTTTTGGGCGGGGCTGGTTGCGGCTTTGATAGGACTTCACTTGGATATAGCACTGAGGTGACTGTTGAATCCATTGATGACGCAAAACTCTTTTCCTTTTCAGCCTTAGAGGGGTTTGATGATCGTTGGTTCGAAAGTGGCAGAGTTGTTGTACTCTCAGGCGGAGCCCAAGGTCTTGTTGGCGTTGTCAAAAATGACCGTCTTTCGTCAGGCGGTCGCACGATTGAACTTTGGGAATCTCTGCGTGCCGAGATTGACGTTGGCGATCAAATTCGCATTGAGGCCGGTTGTGATAGACGCGTTGAGACCTGCCGTCTGAAGTTTGACAACTTTCTGAATTTTCAAGGCTTTCCCCACATCCCAGGCGAGGACTGGCTGACATCATATCCTGTGTCGAGTGATCTCAATGAGGGGGGCAGTATGAATGCCAGCAGCGCGAACACAGAGGGGAACGCATGATGAGCAGGGCCAAAATAGCGCAACATGCGCGCGCTTGGATTGGAACGCCGTATGTTCATCAAGCTTCGTGCAAGGGGGCTGGTACGGATTGCCTAGGTTTGCTGCGAGGCCTTTGGCGCGAGCTGTACGGTACAGAGCCAGAGTTGGTGCCAGCCTATACGCCCGATTGGTCAGAGCCGCAGCGTGAAGAACGCCTGTTTTTCGCCGCCAAACGCCACCTGTTGCAAAAGCCGATCGCCGAGATGGATCAAGGCGATGTTTTGCTCTTTCGGATGCGCAAAAATGGCGTGGCCAAACATCTGGGGGTTGTCGGGCAGGCGGGCGCAGCCCCGACCTTTATTCACGCCTATAGCGGGCACAGCGTTGTGGAAAACGCGCTGACATTGCCTTGGTGCCGTCGCGTGGCGGCTTGTTTTTCATTCCCGGATTACGGAGGCTAAGTCATGGCGACGATTGTACTATCTGCAGTAGGGGCCGCGGCTGGGGCCTCTGTTGGCGGCGGCATATTGGGCCTGTCATCCGTGGTCATCGGACGTGCTATTGGGGCCACCATCGGGCGTGCTATTGATCAACGTGTCATGGGCGTAGGCAGCCAAGTTGTTGAGACTGGTAAAATTGATCGTTTCCGGCTGACCGGTGCCTCTGAGGGCACTGGAATCGCTCAGGTTTATGGTCGCATGCGTGTGGGCGGGCAGGTCATCTGGGCCACTCAATTCCAAGAAAACTCTTCCACAACAGGTGGTGGTGGCAAAGGAACATCGTCGCAGCCGCAAGTCACAGAATACAGCTATTCGATTTCATTGGCGATCGCGCTGTGCGAAGGCGAGATTTCACGCGTTGGTCGCATCTGGGCCGACGGTATTGAAATTGCGCCAGAAGATGTGACCATGCGGGTCTATACGGGCGCGGATGATCAAATGCCGGACCCCAAAATGGAAGCGGTTGAGGGCTCAGGCCTCGTCCCAGCCTATCGTGGCGTCGCTTATGTTGTGTTTGAGGATTTGGATCTGTCAAGCTTTGGCAATCGTGTGCCGCAGTTCACGTTTGAAGTGATGCGTCCCGATCAATCGACTGAATTCAAAAGCGATATGACTCATTTGGTCAATGCTGTGGCGATGATCCCTGGCACAGGTGAATATGCGTTGGCCACCACGCCAGTCTATCTGACAGGCGATGTGGGGGAGACGGTTGCAGCAAATTTGAACTCCGGTTCTGGTAAAACGGATTTTGAAACCTCTGTTGACGCGTTAAAAGACGAATTGCCGAATTGCGGATCGACCTCTTTGGTTGTGTCTTGGTTCGGTGATGATCTGCGTGTTGGCAATTGTCGTCTTATGCCGAAGGTGGAACAGGCCGATGTCGATGGTAACACTATGCCATGGACGGCCGGCGGGTTTTCCCGTGCAACGGCGTCCATCGTGCCCACTGATATTGATGATCGTGTGATTTATGGGGGCACGCCTTCGGATCAATCCGTGATTGAAGCCATCATTGCTCTGCAAGATGCTGGCCAAGCGGTGATGTTCTATCCTTTCATTCTGATGGATCAATTGGCCGACAATGGCCTGATGGACCCGTGGAGTGGCGCTGATGATCAGCCCGCTTTGCCATGGCGTGGTCGCATCACGACGTCGTTTGCACCTGATCAAACTGGTACGACAGATGGCACAGCCGCTGCAGAGGCGGAGGTCGCGGCCTTTATGGGAACGGCTCAGGCTAGCGATTTTTCAATCTCAGACGGTGCTGTGCTATATTCGGGACCGGCTGAAGCCTCATACCGCCGGATGATTTTGCATTACGCGCATCTCTGTGCGGCTGCTGGCGGCGTGGATGCGTTTTGCATCGGGTCTGAAATGCGCGGGCTCACTCGTATTCGGGGCGCAAACGGATTTCCAGCTGTTGATGCGCTAATTCAATTGGCTGCCGATGTGAGGGTCATTTTAGGGGCGAGTTGTAAGATCAGCTATGCTGCCGATTGGTCCGAATATTCAGGGTATTCTTTGAACGGGAACCTGTATTACCCGCTGGATGCGCTCTGGGCCGATGACAACATCGATTTCATCGGTATCGACAACTATATGCCTTTGTCTGACTGGCGCGATGACGAAGGCCATGCAGATGAAGCCTATGGGTCGATTTACAATCTTGAGTACCTCAAAGCCAATATAGAGGGCGGCGAGGGCTATGATTGGTACTACGCTTATGATGAACACGCCGACGCCCAAATTCGTACACCGATTCAAGATGGCGCTTATGGCGAAGATTGGGTTTGGCGTTACAAAGATATTCGCAGTTGGTGGGAAAACGACCATCATGAACGTATTGCAGGTGTGCGCGTCGAAACGCCAACCCTATGGGAGCCTCAATCAAAACCAATTTGGTTTACTGAAATTGGCTGTGCGGCGATAGATAAAGGCACAAACCAACCTAATAAATTTATCGATGCGAAGTCATCTGAAAGCTCTTTGCCCAAGTATTCAAACGGGCGACGCGATGATTACATTCAATTACAATATGTACGCGCATTGACGGAGTATTGGACGGAAAGCGAGGCCAACCCTGTCTCTGAAGTTTACGGATCGCAGATGGTTGATATGTCGCGGGCTCATGTTTGGGCTTGGGATGGGCGTCCCTATCCGGCGTTTCCAACGGTTACGTCGCTGTGGAACGACGGCGGTAATTACGCCAAGGGTCATTGGCTCAATGGGCGTTCCACCGCACGGTCTTTGTCGGATGTGGTAACTGAAATCTGCGCGCGCTCTGGCGTGACCGGTGTGGATGTGTCCAAGCTCTACGGCATTGTGCGCGGCTACACTGTTGGGGAAATCTCAGGCGCACGATCCGCGTTGCAACCCTTGATGTTGGCTTTCGGGTTTGAAGCGATTGAGCGCGATGGTCTTTTGACCTTTAGGTCGCGTGATGGCAAATCACAGGCTGATGTGGCGCAAGATATATTGGCCATGTCGTCGGATAAAGAGGGCGCGCTTGAACTTACACGGGCACCAGAGGCTGAAGTGGCAGGCAAAGTCCGGCTGACTTTTGTCGATGCCGATGCCGACTATGGCGCGCGTGCCGAGGAGGCTCTGTTCCCTGACGAGCAAAGTCGCTTGGTCTCACAATCTGAGTTGCCTTTGGCGCTGACGCGGACCGAAGGCCGCCAGATCGTTGAACGCTGGTTGGCCGAGGCGCGGATCGCACGGGACACGGCGCGGTTTGCCTTGCCTCCGTCTAACTTTGCGCTTGGCGCTGGCGATGTGATCGCGTTGGACAGCGACACTGGCAAAACGCGCTACCGTATTGACCATGCGACCCTCGGAACATCGCGCGAAGTCGAAGCTGTTCGCGTGGAGGAGGAAATCTATGAACCCTCTGACATGGTTGAGGAAATTGTAACATCTCAACCGTTTTCAGCGCCTGTTCCTGTGCTGTCCCAATTCATGGACCTGCCACTTTTGACTGGCGATGAGACGCCATATGCACCGTATATCGCAGCAACAGCAAGCCCATGGCCTGGATCGGCGGCTGTTTATGCGTCCAGTTCTGATAGTGGTTATGGGTTTAATAGCCTGCTGCCAGCTTGGGCCACAATTGGGATCACGCAAACAAGTTTGAGCGCCGCAGATCCGGCGCTTTGGGATCGGGGTCCTGTGCTGCGCGTGAAACTTGTGCGCGGTGAATTGAGTTCAGCGTCCGAGATTGATGTGTTGAACGGGGCCAATGTGGCCGCCATCGGCGATGGGTCTGCGTCAAATTGGGAAGTGTTCCAGTTTGCCAATGCGACACTTGTTGGCCCCTCCACTTATGAAATCTCGTTGCGCTTGCGCGGGCAGGCGGGAACCGATGGTCTCGCGGCGTCATGGCCGGTAGGGTCGCGTTTTGTATTGATCAACGATGCCCTGCGCCAAATCGACATTGCGCAATCCGCGCGGGGGCTCGCGCGGCATTACCGTATTGGCCCATCGCAACGACCCTATGATGACCCAAGCTATACCCACGTTGTGGAAGCCTTTGATGGCATCGGGCTTCGACCTTATGCGCCAGCCCATTTGCGGGCATCGCATTCGGCATCGGGTGACACGTCGGTCACTTGGGTTCGGCGCACGCGCATCGATGGAGATAGCTGGCAATCGTCAGAAGTCCCTTTGGGTGAAGCATCGGAAAACTACCTCGTGCAGGTCGTGCAAGGGGGCAGCGTTCTACGCGAAGACTATGTGACGTCACCGTCTTGGACCTATGCAGCGTCACAAAAGACCGCAGATGGCCTGACGGGCCTCTACACCATTCAAATTGCCCAGATGTCCGATAGTTTCGGCGCGGGCCTTTTCAAAAGGATTGACCTCAATGAGTGATACAACCCGCTTTTCACTGCCCCTTTTGCAGGCCGCACAGGCGCAAAAACATGTCACCGTCAACGAGGCTATAACGCGCCTTGACGGGTTGATGCAGCTGCGGTTGCAGTCTGTCACTGAAAATACGCCCCCTTTGACGCCGCAAGAAGGCGACGCTTACAGTGTTGCCAATTCTGCGGTGAATGACTGGGCTGGCTTTGAGGGCAATCTCGCACTGTATGTCAGTGGTGGGTGGGTCTTTGTTCCCGTTACGCTAGGGATGCGTGCCTATATCGTAGATCAAAATGGCTGGGCTGCTTTTGACGGCACAACGTGGCAAATGGGCTTGCAATCTTTGTCCAGCCATGGTGCTGGCATGCAAATTTTGGTCAAGGAAATTGATCATCCAATTGCCGCAGGAGCGACGTCTGCTGTGACACTTGCGCTTCCGGGGCAAGCCGTCGTTTACGGTGTGACAGGGCGTGTCTTGAGCGACATTACGGGGACGCTGACAGGGTTTTCAGTCGGCGTTTCAGGGTCGAGTAACCGTTATGGTGCGGGGCTTTCTTTGTCGTCTGGCAGTTGGATGCGCGGTCTCACGGGCGCGCCATTGACCTATTATAGCGACGAAGATTTGATTTTGACTGCAGAAGGTGGGGATTTCGCTGCAGGTGATATCCGTTTGGCGATCCACTATGCGCAATTCTCTTTGCCTACAGCCTAACGCGGGCCTATCGTCTATAAAAATATAACAAAATCAATGCCCTTGTGCCTTATGGCGTGAGGGTGTTGGCTTTTTTGACGCCATTGTGCGCTGATTCAGCAGCAAGTTTACTTGCGTTTTGGAATTCGAGCCTATCTATAGTATTCTCAAGAAAAGAGGATCAGCGTGATGGCCAAAACCCGTACTAAACTTTCAGAACTGGACCCCGTTTGGACGCAAATCGTCAGCGAGGCGCGTCAAGCTGTTGATGCTGAACCGCTTTTGGGTGGTTTAGTCCATGCCTGCATCCTACATCACACCACGCTGGAAGACGCGTTGGCATATCGTCTCGCACAAAAACTGGCTTCGGCGGATATGTCCGAACAGCTTTTGCGGGAGTTGATTGATGAGGCCTATGCTGATGATCCAACGCTAGGCCAATGCGCACGCGCCGATATCGTAGCGGTGTTTGATCGCGACCCTGCTTGCCACCGTTACATTCAGCCCTTGTTATTTTTTAAAGGCTTTCAGGCCATCCAAGCCTACCGTATTGCCAACTGGCTGTGGCGGCATGGACGCAAAGATCTGGCCTATTTCATTCAGATGCGTGTGTCAGAACAGTTCTCGATCGACATTCATCCCGCCTGTAAAATTGGCCAAGGCCTGTTTTTGGATCACGCTCATTCACTTGTCTTTGGCGAAACGGCTGTGATTGGCAACAACGTTTCCATTTTGCATTCCGTGACCCTTGGCGGCACTGGCAAAGAGGACGAAGACCGTCACCCGAAAATTGGCGATGGTGTTTTGATCGGTGCAGGGGCGAGCGTTCTTGGCAATATAAAAATTGGCGCCTGTTCGCGCATTGCTGCTGGATCTGTTGTGCTAAGCGAAGTGCCGAACTGTAAAACTGTTGCTGGCGTGCCTGCCAAAATCGTTGGCGAGGCTGGGTGCTCTCAGCCATCGGTGTCGATGAACCAGTTGATTGGCGCGCGCGAGAAATAAAACACGAATTGTTGGATTTGAAATAGAAAATCCCCTACCAGATCATTGTGATGGGGGTTTTTGTTCGATTTGTGCAAGTCTAATCTATCGATCCATTTTGGAACAGCTTGTAAAAATCATTGCCACTGAGCGTTGTGTCGAAAACGCCTGTACCAAATTCCCGATGTGAAAGAGCACGCAGGTGCGCTGTGAATTGGTCAAAGGGCACCCATCTCTTTTCGCCCGAAGCAGATATCAAATAAACGCGTGAGGCTTGCTCCGGCTTGGTCAACAGTGGCGTCAGGGTGCGTGTGTTTTCCACCACTCCAAAATGCTCGAAGCTGTTTGATTTTCCTGCACCTTTGGCACGCAACAATCGCGTAAGTTTTCTAAAAACACTTAAAGCGTGGAGCTTGATTTCAAACAACTCAGCATGATGAATATCGTCTTGTTCTGCGAGGGTTTGAAGCTCAATCCCATCCGCTTGTATCGCCGAAATCTCGGCCTTAGAAATTTCTTTAGCGTTTCGGAAGTCCTTGCGCGAGATGCCAAAAGGCACCTGATATCCGTCAATGCACGCGGTGCTTTTGTCATTTTTAAGCATTGAGGCTACAGCCTTGGCCTCATGCCAACGGGCCTTGACCCATGCATCGCCACCGTAGTTGGCGACACTCGTAGGTGACAACTCGGCATCATCGTCTTGGGCCTTAATTGTCGCCTGCGTGAGAGAGCCGATGGTGGCAGCCAGGCTGCGGCAAAGCTTGATATCTTCACGGGTAGAAAATGCATTTAATCCAATGTCATAACCACGCTTTGTTTCATAAATCATGACGCCTCTAAGAGACTGGCCGGAAATGAAATAAACTGCGCCGTAAGGGTTGTTTTTGACGCGCACAGCTTGATCTTCAAGCGCATTCAAAATGGCTTGTTCTGAGGTTTTATTCTCTGTTTTCAGGTTGAAATAAAAACTCACGATAGCGATCCTAGCTGTATTCAGGTCAATAATTTTACATACAAAAGGCCACCGAAATCTGGTTTCAGTGGCCTTAATGTTTTATCTTTCAGGTCCAAATAATCCCTGTGTAGAAGGCTTAGGCAAGCATCGCCACTGGGTTTTCCAAGTTGTCGACGATGGCATTGAGCAGGTTTGCACCCACAGCGCCATCAATCACGCGGTGATCGACGGACATCGTGACAGACATCACTGTCGCCACTGTCAATTCGCCGTCTTCGCCAACCACAGGCTGCTTTTTGCCTGCACCAACCGCCAAGATACCGGCATGTGGTGGGTTCACGATGGCGTCGAAGTTGTCGATGCCGAACATGCCCAAGTTAGAGATCGCGAAAGACCCGCCTTGGTACTCTTGGGGGGCCAATTTGCGCTCGCGTGCGCGCTTGGCCATGTCTTTCATCTGTGTGGACAAAGCGGACAACGATTTCATGTCTGCGTCTTCCAATACAGGCGTGAACAACCCGCCTTCAATCGCAACAGCCACGGCTACATCAGACGATTTCATCTGCAAGACGCGGTCGCCTGCCCAAACAGCATTGGCCTCGGGCACTTGCTGCAACGCATTGGCAACGGCTTTAATGATAAAGTCATTCACTGACAGTTTCACGCCGCGTGCTTCCAGCTGTTTGTTCAACTGAGAGCGGAATTTGAGCAGCGCATCAAGTTTGATGTCGCGGCGCAGATAGAAGTGCGGAATGGTCTGTTTCGCTTCGGACAAGCGCGCAGCGATAACTTTGCGCATGCCGTCGAGTTTGATTTCTTCAAACGCGCGACCTTCGTACATTTTCGCAACAGCGTCCGCTGATGGGCCCGCAGGGGCAGCGGCTGGCGCGGGTGCGGCAGCTGCTTGTGTGGTCTCTGCGGCTTTTGGTGCTGCTGTCGCATTTTCAACGTCAGCTTTGACGATGCGACCTTTGGGGCCAGAGCCCGCGATGCCTGTCAGGTCCAAGCCTTTTTGAGCTGCGATACGGCGTGCCAAAGGCGAGGCAAAGATGCGCTCGCCTGTGGCTGCAACAGGTGCCGATGGGGCAGGGGTTGCAACAGCCGTTTCTGGTGCTGGCGCTTCAGCGGGGGCCGCTGTTTTTGCGGGCGCAGGAGCCGGAGCTGCCGCGCCAACATCTGCCATAACAGAGGCATCTTCGCCCTCTTCGAGCAAAATCGCGATCTGCGCGTTGACCTTAACGCCTTCGGTGCCTTCGGCGACGGTGATCTTGCCGATCACACCTTCGTCGACGGCCTCGAATTCCATCGTGGCTTTGTCGGTTTCGATCTCGGCGATCACGTCACCGGAATTGACTGTATCACCCTCTTTCACCAGCCATTTGGCCAATGTACCTTCTTCCATTGTGGGAGAAAGCGCGGGCATGAGAAGTTCGATAGCCATGTGTCAGTCTCCTTAACGGTAGGTTACAGATTTAACCGCATCAACGATTTCGTCGATGGTGATCAAAGCATGTTTTTCTAGGTTCGCAGCATAGGGCATCGGCACGTCTTTACCTGTGCAATTGATCACTGGCGCGTCCAAGTAATCGAACGCTTCTTGCATGATCACATTGCTGACATATCCGCCGACAGATCCTTGTGGCCAGCCTTCCTCAACAGTCACACAACGGTTGGTTTTGCGCACAGAGGCCAGCACAGTTTCGGTATCCATTGGACGCAAAGTCCGCAGGTTGATGACCTCAGCCGCGATGCCTTCTTCGGCCAATTTCTCAGCCGCTTCCAACGCATATCCAACACCGATGCCAAAGGATACGATGGTCACATCGTCGCCTGCGCGTTCGATTTTCGCTTTGCCAAACGGAATGGTGAAGTCATCCATCACAGGCACATCGAATGATTTGCCGTACATGATTTCGTTCTCAAGGAAGATCACAGGGTTGTCGTCGCGGATCGCTGTTTTCATCAGGCCTTTGGCGTCAGCAGCCGAGTAAGGCATGACCACTTTCAGACCAGGCACTTGCATGTACCAAGCGGCGTAACATTGTGAGTGCTGAGCACCAACGCGAGCGGCAGCGCCGTTTGCGCCACGGAACACCATAGGCGCGCCCATTTGACCACCGGACATGTACAATGTCTTAGCGGCAGAGTTGATCAGGTGATCGATCGCTTGCATGGCAAAGTTGAATGTCATGAATTCCACGATTGGACGCAACCCGCCAAAAGACGCGCCAGTTGCGATACCGGCAAAGCCGTGCTCGGTGATTGGCGTATCGATGACGCGTTTTGCGCCGAATTCGTCCAGCATGCCTTGGGAGATTTTGTAAGCGCCTTGGTATTCGGCCACTTCTTCGCCCATCAAGAACACGGTGTCGTCTTTGCGCATTTCTTCGGACATCGCATCGCGCAATGCTTCGCGCACTGTGGTGGATTTCAGCTCTGTGCCTTCAGGGTAATCAGGCTCAACAGGTGTTGGTGCAGAGGCTGGAGCCGCTGCAGCAGCAGGTGCGGCGGCTGCCTCAACTGGGGCTGCTTCAGCAGGTGCTGTTGCCGCAGGAGCAGAGGCGCTCAAGTTCGATGCGTCTTCGCCTTCTTCGACCATGATCGCGATGGCCTCATTGACTTTGACGCCTTCTGTGCCTTCAGCCACGAGGATTTTCCCCATGATGCCTTCGTCCACAGCTTCGAATTCCATCGTCGCTTTGTCGGTTTCAATTTCAGCGATGATATCGCCGGATGAAATGGTGTCGCCTTCTTTGACGAGCCATTTCGCAAGTGTGCCTTCTTCCATTGTCGGAGAGAGGGCGGGCATAAGTAGTTCAATAGCCATGAGTGAATTCCTCCCTCGAATTAGGCGTAAATGTCTGTCCAGAGTTCTTCCAAAGCGGGCTCTGGGCTCTCTTTGGCAAACTCGGCAGAGGCGTTGACCACGGTTTTGATCTCTTTATCGATGGCCTTGAGATCGTCCTCAGTGGCGTGGTTGCCTGTGAGCAACAAAGACCGGATCGCTTCAATCGGATCACGTTCTTCGCGCATCTTTTGCACTTCTTCGCGTGAACGGTATTTGGCCGGATCAGACATGGAGTGACCGCGGTAACGGTATGTTTTCACTTCCAAAATATACGGGCCTTTGCCCGCACGGCAATGTGCCACAGCTTTTTCAGAGGCTTCTTTCACCGCCAGCACATCCATGCCGTCGACTTCTTCGCCTGCGATGCCGTAAGCTGCACCACGTTCCCATAAGGATGGGGATTTGGTTGAGCGCTGAACAGATGTGCCCATGGCGTATTGGTTGTTCTCGATGACGAAAATCACCGGCAAGTCCCAAAGCTGCGCCATATTGTAGGTCTCGTAAACCTGACCTTGGTTGGCCGCGCCATCGCCGAAGTAGGCGAAAGTCACATTGTCATTGCCTTTGTATTTATCAGAGAACGCCAAGCCAGCACCAAGCGGCACTTGCGCGCCAACGATGCCGTGGCCACCATAGAAATGTTTCTCTTTCGAGAACATGTGCATGGAGCCGCCTTTGCCTTTGGAGTAACCACCCTCACGACCGGTCAATTCGGCCATAACGCCGTTTGGATCCATGCCGCAAGCCAACATGTGCCCGTGATCGCGGTAAGATGTGATACGTTTGTCGCCTTCTTTGGTCGCGGCCTCAAGCCCGACAACAACGGCTTCTTGGCCGATGTAGAGGTGACAAAAGCCGCCGATCAGGCCCATGCCATAGAGCTGGCCTGCCTTTTCTTCAAAGCGGCGAATAAGGAGCATGTCCTTGTAATACGTGAGCAATTCGTCTTTTGAAACGTTCGCTTTGCTCGCGGTATTTGCGGTGGTCTTTTTGGGCGCCATACGGCTTCCTCCTCCAAAGTCGCAGATATAGTTTAGTGTTAAACTATATTATATAGAGTTCTGCCTGCAATTGCATCAAGAATTTACTATGCGCTGCGTGCAGCTGCTATGCGTTCCATGCAAGGCTATGATCTGATGTGCGTTATGGCAAGCAGTTCATGTGCCTTAGCTGTGATGCGGGCTTGCTTGGGTTGGGTAGTGGAGGGGATTGGGTTCGCTAAGCGTGCTCTAAAGTGTTTCGAAACGAAGCCGAGTCACGGCTTGATTTCGAAGCGTGCGCAACATCATTTTGTTGCTTGCGCTTCAAGTTAAACATGTGACTCACGTCTAACTTGCAACGCTTTAGATGCACCCTTAGCGAATGACCAACTCATCGGCGCGGACATAACCCAGAACATCTCGCGCTTGCTCGTCGAGAAGATCCAGATCCAAATAGCCATCAGACATACGCAACGTTTTGTTGCGCATAACTTCAAGATTTGCCGCAAGTGTCGCACTCTTCGCTTGTAGGTCTTCAAGCTCCGCCTCAATTTGAATGCGGCGGAACAGCCCGTACTCACCCTGCACAGAGGCAAAGGTGAAGTAACCGCCAAGTGTGACGATTATGGCTGTATATATCAGAACAGCGATAGAAGGACGTTTGCGGATGGACGCCATGATAGGAGTGTTACCTGTAGTTACTGCCACGGCCACCTCTTATGGGTGATCCGTAGAGGGACTATGTCATAGGCGAATCGCTTTGTGAATCCCTTTTCGAATCACTTTTTCATTTTTTTGACGTTGGATTCATGCCGTTGAATCAATCTGTTACGAGATACGATATGCAAAACGCAAAAGGGGCGCAGCATATCGCGCCGCGCCCCTTTGCAATGTCTATATGTAGTGGGTTTAGCCCGCGACAGAGGCCGCGTGGATTTCCGTTGTCGCTGTGCCGAGAATGGCATCAAAATCACTGTCCGCTTGTTTGGCGTTCAGCCCTTGGATCAACGCGCGCGAGAACGACGCGATCATGCCGGTGTTCTTAGCCAGCTTGGCGTTGGCTTCTTCGCGTGAATAGCCACCAGACAAAGACACAACTTTCAACACCCGTGGGTGGTCGATCAGGGGTTTGTAGAAATTCGCCTCAGTCGGCAGTGACAGTTTCAACATCACCTGTTTGCTTTCATCTAGCGCGTCCAGCTCGGCCAAAATTTCAGAGCGCAAGATCGCCTCGGCTTCGGCTTTGTCTGCGATTGTGATGGTCACTTCAGGCTCAAGCATTGGCATCAGGCCCGCTTTGATCACCTGTTCGCCGATCTCGAACTGTTGTTTGACGACAGCTTTGATGCCCGCTGGATTGGCCGCATTAACGACAGAGCGTTCTTTCGTGCCAAACACACCTAAACTTTCTGCGCGCGCCAAAAGCTCATCCAGACCGGGGTTTGGCTTCATCAACTGCACGCCATCAGCTTCGGCTTCCAAGCCTTTGTCGATTTTCAAAAACGGCACAACACCCTTTTCTTCGAACAGATATTGCGGGGTGGGTTTGCCAGCCACTTGGCGATCCATTGTCATTTCAAACAAGATCGCGCCGATGACTTTGTCACAGGTAAAGGCAGGGGACTGCATGATGCGCGACCGCATGGCGTGGATCATGTCGAACATTTGTTCGTCGCCATTGTATTCGTTAGGTTCGATCCCGTATTGCGCCAGTGCTTTTGGAGTAGATCCCCCTGATTGATCAAGGGCTGCGATAAAGCCTTGGCCGTCGCGGATTTTGGCTGTCATTTCTTGGATCGACATGGAGATTCCTCATTCATCTGAGTCCCGTCGGCGGGACTGGTCATGGGTCTATGCTGTGATTAGCGTGGCTTTGATTTTCGTGCAATTGTGGTCGCGCTAACATGAGAAATGGTTGCGCTAACGCGGTGCGTGTTGGCGCTAACAGGTCGGTCCTTTCATCGTTTCTAAAAAAGATATGTGTTCGATCATTGCGGTCAGGCCAATAAAAAACGCCTGCACTCGATGTGAGGCAGGCGTCTTTGAAAGTCTTGATCGTGCAAAAGGCTTAGCCAAGCGCGGCCACACCTGGAAGTTCTTTGCCTTCCATCCATTCAAGGAAAGCACCGCCTGCGGTCGAAATATATGTAAAGCTATCTGCCACACCTGCCGCATTCACTGCCGCCACAGTGTCACCACCGCCTGCCACAGAAATCAAAGCGCCTGCATCGGTTTGCTTGGCAATTTCAGCCAGCATCGCAAAGGTGCCCGTGCCAAAGGGCTCTAGCTCGAATACGCCCAAAGGTCCGTTCATGATCAAGGTCTTGGAGGCGGCGATCACCGCATTGATCCGTTCAACAGATTTGGGGCCTGCATCGAAAATCATCGCGTCAGCAGGGCAGGCGGCCACATCCACCGTTTCATGTTTGGTGTTTGCCGCAAATTCCCAAGCGATGGTCACATCCACAGGCAGGATAATCTCGCAGCCTGCCTCATCCGCTTTTTTCAAAATGTCGCGTGCGGTATCTGCCAAATCGTGCTCGCATAAGGACTTGCCCACATCGATGCCTTGCGCCGCCAAAAACGTATTGGCCATGCCGCCGCCAATCACCAAATGATCGACTTTGCGCACAAGGTTGCTCAACAGGTCCAGCTTGGTCGACACTTTCGCGCCGCCAACAACGGCCACAACGGGGCGCTCAGGTTTGGACAAAGCGGATTCCAAGGCAGACAGTTCTTGCTGCATCAAGCGACCAGCACAAGAGGGCAGCAAATGCGCGACGCCAGTGGTCGAGGCATGAGCGCGGTGGGCCGCAGAAAACGCGTCATTGCAAAAGATGTCACCAAGTGAGGCCAGAAACTGCGCCATTTTGGGGTCGTTGTCTGTTTCCATATTGGTGAATCGGGTGTTCTCAACCAAAACAACGGACCCTGCAGGCAAAGCCTCCAGCGCCTCGCGAGACGGTTTCTCGATAAATGTCACATCGCGGCCCAGCGTTTCATTCACCGCAGGCAAAACATGCGACAAAGACAGTTCAGCCACATATGCGCCTTTCGGGCGACCATAGTGGGCCAACATCACGGGCACACCGCCTTTTGCAACGATTTCGTCAATCGTTGGTTTGATGCGCTCAATACGCGATGCGTCAGTGACGCGTCCGTCTTTCATAGGCACATTAATGTCCACACGTGTGAGCACAATTTTGCCGTTCAAATCCATGTCGTCGAGCGTTTTCCAAGCCATGAGGGTATCCTTGCGCGGGGGCGTTTGATGAATTTCTTCTTGTTTGCCCGCCCTCGCGTTCAAGGTCAATGGGTGCATATCGGGCCAACCAAAGCCGTTCACGCAAACTTGCCCTTTCCCTTGGCGGTTTTGCACCTTAGGTTGCGCGCCAAACAGATATATTTTTCAGATAAGGAACCACACCATGGCCGATATCAAAGACCCAGAAAACACAATCCTTGTTGAGCTTGAGCACGGCCAAGTCGTGATTGAGCTTTTGCCTGATGTTGCTCCACAGCACTGTGCACGCATGAAAGAACTCGCACGCTCTGGTGCATATGACGGTGTTGTCTTTCACCGCGTGATTGAGGGCTTTATGGCGCAAACAGGCGATGTTCAGTTTGGCAACCAAAACAAAGATTTCCAAATCCGCCGTGCGGGCACAGGCAGCTCTGATTTGCCTGACGTTCCAGCAGAATTTTCCAGCTTGCCACATGATCGTGGTACATTGGGTGCGGCGCGCAGCCAGAACCCTGATTCTGCGAACTCGCAGTTTTTCATCAACTTTTCCGACAACCACTTCCTCAACAACCAGTACACTGTCTATGGCCGTGTGATTTCTGGCATGGAGGCTGTCGACAAAATCACCCGCGGCGAGCCTGCTCAATACCCTGATTGCATGATCTCTGTGAAAGTGGCTGCTGATGTTTAAATCAACTGTTGCAGCTTTGGCTTTGCTCGCAAGTGCCCCTGCCTTTGCGACAGGTCTTGAGATCACTGTTGCGGGCGAAAGCAATGGCGTGATCAAAATCGATTTGCTTGAAGATGTGGCCCCTGGTCATGTCGCGCAGATCACCAAACTGGCCTCTGAGGGCGCATATGATGGCGTGGTGTTTCACCGCGTGATCGATGGCTTCATGGCGCAAACAGGTGACGTGCAATTCGGGAAAACCGGCGGCGCAGATTTCAACATGTCCCGTGCGGGCATGGGCGGATCGGACTATCCTGATTTGAAAGCTGAGTTTTCAAACGAAAACTTCGACACAGGCGTCGTGGGTATGGCTCGCAGTCAGAACCCAGATTCCGCCAATTCGCAGTTCTTCATCATGTTCGAACCCGCGCAGCACCTTAACGGTCAGTACACCGTTGTTGGTCGCGTGACCGAAGGCATGGATGTTGTGAATGCGATCAAAAAAGGTCGTGGCGCCAACGGCGCTGTCATTGGCGATCCTGACAAAATGGTCTCTGTGACGGTCACAGACTAAACGATTTTGCGAAAAGATATGTAAGGGGCCTCGCATCTGCGGGGCCTTTTGCGTTGATGTTGTGTAAATGCAAAAAGGGGCCGCAAATGCAGCCCCAATTCGATCTAAATGTTCGATAAGTTCTATTTTAGAACGATCAACGCATGGCGTTTTTTACCTGCCGATAGCTTCATCGGGCTTGCCAAATCCGCAACTGTCACCAAGACGCCAGCGTCTTTGTGGTCTGCATCATTTACTTTCGCACCGTTGTCTGCAAACAGGCGTTTGGCTTCTTTACCCGTGCCAGACAGGCCCGCACGTACAAACAATTGCACGATGGAAATGCCATCGCCAATGTCATCTGCGCTCAATTCAAGCGTTGGCAGGTCATCACCCGTGCCACCTTTCTCGAAAACTTCATGTGCGGTCTTTTCAGCTGCCTCAGCCGCTGCGCGCCCATGTAAAAGGGCGGTCACTTCATTGGCCAAAATGATCTTGGCCTCATTGATGTCAGACCCTTGCAACGCGCCCAGACGATCACATTCGTCAACTGGAATCTCTGTGTAAAGCTTCAAGAACCGTCCTGTGTCCGCGTCCGTCGTATTGCGCCAGAACTGCCAGAACTCATAAGAGCTGAGCATTTCATCATTCAGCCAAATGGCGCCACCTTGAGATTTGCCCATCTTTTTGCCATCAGATGTGGTCAACAAAGGCGAGGTCAGCCCATAGATTTCGTGGTCCAAAACGCGGCGTGTCAGGTCAATACCATTGATGATATTGCCCCATTGATCCGACCCGCCCATTTGCAACAAACAACCGTAACGACGGTTGAGTTCCAAAAAGTCATAAGCCTGCAAAATCATGTAGTTAAATTCGAGGAACGACAACGATTGTTCGCGATCAAGTCGTGATTTTACACTTTCAAATGACAGCATCCGGTTGACCGAAAAATGCTTGCCGATGTCGCGCAGAAATTCAAGATAGTTCAACCCATCCAGCCATTCCGCGTTGTTCAACATCTTCGCGCCTGTGGGCGTGTCATCATTGTACGACAGGTATTTCGCAAAGACCTTTTGCATACCGTTGATGTTTTCGTTGATCTTTGCGTCAGTCAAAAGCGGGCGTTCATCAGCGCGAAAACTTGGGTCGCCCACTTTCGTGGTGCCGCCGCCCATCAAAGTGATCGGCTGGTGACCCGTTTTTTGCAGCCAGCGCAGCATCATGATGTTTAGCAAATGCCCTACATGTAGCGAGGCCGCAGTGGCGTCATAGCCGATATAGGTTGAAACAACACCTTTGCTCAGGGCTTCATCAAGGCCTTGATAGTCTGTGCAATCGGCGAGAAAGCCGCGCTCGATCATCACTGCCATAAAGTCTGATTTGGGGTGGTATGTCATTGCAATTTTTATCCATTTGAAGGGTTAGCAATGCCTGATATATCTGGCCAAACGCCAAAGGGAAAGAGTGTCATGGCCGTGAAAAACAAAGCAGAGCCAATTTGGGTCGCCGGCTGCATGTCTGGCACCTCGCTTGACGGCGTTGATGTGGCGCTCGTCTTGACCGATGGCGAGACGATTTTCGAATTTGGCGACAGTTTTTTTCGCCCCTATTCAAAGGCTGAACAGGGAATTTTGCGTGCCAATTTAGGTCTTTGGAAAGCCTCTGATGAGGCCGTCGAATTGATCGAAACAGCCCATGCACAGGCTTTGAGTGAGTTGCAAGGCTTTGATTGTATTGGATTTCACGGTCAAACCTTCGCGCATGATCCACGAGGTTTAGGCACCTATCAAGCTGGTTCTGGCGCGGTTTTGGCGCAGATTTTTGATGTGCCCGTTGTGTGGGATTTTCGCTCGAATGATGTGGCGATGGGGGGGCAAGGTGCGCCGCTGGCGCCGTTTTTCCACCATGCCTGCGCGCGCTATATTGATGCGCAGACACCGTTGGTTTTTTTGAACTTAGGCGGCGTGGGCAATCTGACGTGGGTCAATCCGGCTATAGTCAATCCGGCTGAGACTGATGCTGTTTTGGCCTTTGATACGGGGCCAGCCAATGCGCCGATCAACGATTTGATGCAGGTGCGCTTTGGTAAATCTTTTGACGAAAACGGTGATCTGGCCGCTCAAGGAACCGTGGATATAGACCTTTTGAACGCGTTCTCGCGTCATGCGTATTTTGCAAAAATTCCCCCTAAGTCACTGGATAGAAATGATTTTCATAATGTGTTGTCGCAAGTGAAAACCTTGAGTGATGCAGATGCCGCAGCCACGTTGACTGCTATGGCCGCAGCCTCTGTCGCGCAAGGGATGGAGCATTGTCCAAGCGCGCCCAAGCGGATTTTGGTCTCTGGTGGCGGGCGCAAAAACGCTGTGATGATGGCGATGATTGCTGCCGCTTTGGATTGCCCTGTGGAGCCGATCGAAGTCGTTGATTTGGACGGCGACATGTTGGAAGCGCAGGCCTTTGCTTACCTTGCCGTGCGGGTCAAACGTGGTTTGCCGACGAGCTGCTCAAGCACCACCGGGGTTGCGGCGGCTGTGGGCGGGGGACAGGTCTCCACGCCAGACGGGGCAAAGGTTTAACGACAATTCGGCGTGAGGTTTAAACAGTTTAAACCTTGGCGCGGGTCTCGGTTTACATGTTTTAAAGATCTTTGGCTGCATTGGTGCAGCGACCTTGTCGCAGTGTGGAGCCTGCTGCGGGTATTTGCGACGGAAAACCGCGATGTGCGCGTATCATCTTTATGTCAACTTTCCCGCAGTTCTGCGTTTTGCCAAGGATACCCAACAGATGACTATGCTCCGAATTGATTTCAGCTTTGTTGCGATATCGCTTTGCACCGCCGCCGCAGCAGCAGGTCCGGTCTTGGCCCAAGACACTTTCATCCTGACAAGCCCCGCAATTGCGGATGGTGGCGATTTGCCTGCCGACATGAAATGTTCGCGCGATGGCGGCGATGGATTGTCGCCACCGTTGGCGTGGTCTGGCATGCCTGAGGGGACCGAAAGCCTAGCCGTGATTATGCAGCATTATCCGCGGGGTAGGGTTGAGGGTGTCGATGCGCCGAGCCAATATTGGTTGCTGTGGAACATCCCGCCCGAGACTACCGATTTGCCGCGCGGCAATCCTGCGTCTTTGGGCGATGAGGGGGCGGATAAAGACGGGCGCTTTACCGGCTACACGCCACCCTGTTCACCTGCGGGCGCGCGCCATGAATACAAAATCACCGCCTATGCCCTCAGCACACCCCCAGAGACCTTGCCCGCATCCGACAGCCTGTCCGTTGATTGGACGGTGATGACGCAAGCCATTCAAGATGATGTGATTGCGTCCTCGTCCTTTTCCTTTTGGAATTGAACGGGTTGCAGTTAGGGGGAAAAGTTTAGATTTTTCCCCGTGGAGTTGTGAACTGGCAGCGCGCTTGTGATTTATTTGTGAAACCGCCTTTGTGCTTTGCTATACGGCCCGTTTGCCATTGCGTGTCGATGTCTGGACGACGCAGCATGTGTTGCTTAGAACTCGGCGCAGGTTGATCTGAAAAATAGGATCAGCGAAATAGGATATTTTATAATGAATGTTGAGCAGCCAAAATTAGGGCGGCGTGGGACGCTGTTTTTGTTGATTATTTTAGGAGCCTTTCCGCCACTGACGATGGATATGTATCTGCCCGCCTTGCCGCAGATGGCGGAAGGTTTTGAGACCCGTCACGCTATGGTCAACATGACCCTTGGGGCGTTTATGGTCGCTTTTGCGGTCGGCATGTTGTTTTGGGGACCATTGAGCGAAAGAACGGGGCGCAAGCCGATTTTGTTCACCACGTTGGCGATTTACATTGTGTCCAGTCTGCTCTGCGCCGTGGTGTTTAACATCGAAAGCCTGATCGGGTTTCGTGTGATACAAGGGCTGTCGGGCGGTGGGGTGACTGTGGTCGGGACAGCTATTGTTAAAGATCTGTACGACGGGCGCGAGCGCGAAAAGGTGATGGCAACGGTGATGTCTTTGGTGATCATTGCACCAATGGTTGCGCCTGTACTTGGCGCGTTTTTGTTGCAAATCGCGTCATGGCGTATGGTGTTTGTGGTGCTGGCGCTGTTTGGCTGCCTCGCGGGCGTGCTTGTGTCCTTGTACAGTGAAACTGTGACAGAAAAATCTACAGCGCCAATTGCGAAGTCATGGAACCGTTTGGCGGTTGTGTTGATGAACCCGCGCTTCGCTTACCTGTTGTTGCTCTTCTCGCTGGTGCCGATGTGTTTGATGGCCTTTTTGGGCACGGCGGCTTATGTTTATATCGACGGTTTTGGTCTGTCCGAGCAGGCCTTTAGCTTTATTTTCGCGTTCAATGCGGCCTGTGCGAGTCTTGGGCCGATGATTTACATGCGTCTGTCTGGTTTCATCCGCGTTCAATCAATCATTTTGAGCTGTTTTGCTGTGATAGTTCTCAGTGGTTTGGTGATGTTGGTCTTTGCGGCACAGTCTTTGTGGATATTCGCAGCAGGGGCCGCCGTGACAACCACCTCCGTCATTGTTTTGCGGATACCTGGGGCTAACCTATTGTTGGATCAGCAAGATAAGGACACGGGGTCGGCGGCAGCGCTTATTCAATTTGGTGGGACTTTGATGGGAGCCGTCGGCGTGCAGCTTGTATCGACCAGCTCGCACGATCTGATCCGCAATTACGGCATTCTGCTGCTCTCTGTCGGGATCATCTGCGCAATCATGTGGCTGGCGGTGCAGCACCGGTCGTTTGTGGCAGATAAGGTGACTAAGCCTTTGTGACGCAATCTGACGTCTAGAAAGCCAAAGCAAAAGCCCCACCAATTTGGCGGGGCTTTTGTGTTTGGTCAATCCGTTTCAGCACGGTAGAAAACGCAGGCTTTCAGCATGGCACCAATAATGCCTGCCGCGGCTCGCGGCCTCAGGCCTTGAGGATGGATGTGCCGGCGTATTCTGCTGTTGCGCCGAGTTCTTCTTCGATGCGGATCAGCTGGTTGTATTTCGCCATACGGTCAGAGCGTGAAAGCGACCCTGTTTTGATCTGACCACAGTTTGTGGCGACAGCCAAATCAGCGATAGTTGCGTCTTCGGTTTCGCCGGAGCGGTGCGACATCACGTTGGTGTAGCGCGCGCGGTGGGCCATATCGACGGCTTTCAATGTTTCAGACAAAGAGCCGATTTGGTTCACTTTGACCAGCATAGAGTTGGCCACGCCTTGCTTGATACCATCTGCCAAGCGCACTGGGTTTGTCACGAAAAGATCATCGCCCACAAGCTGGACTTTATCGCCGATTTTGTCGGTCAAAAGTTTCCAGCCGTCCCAATCGTCTTCGTCCATACCGTCTTCGATAGAGATAATCGGGTAGTCGTCGCACAGGGCAGCCAAGTAGTCAGCGTTTTCAGCAGAGGACAAAGATTTGCCTTCGCCTTTAAGCTCGTATTTGCCGTTCTCGAAGTACTCAGAAGAGGCACAATCGAGGGCAAGGTAGATGTCTTTGCCTGGGGTGTAGCCTGCTTTTTCGATGGATTTCATGATGAAATCAAGGGCTTCACGTGCGGAGTTGATCGCAGGGGCAAAGCCGCCTTCGTCACCGATACCCGTGTTGTAACCGGCTGCTGTGAGTTCCTTTTTCAGCGTGTGGAACACTTCAGCGCCCATGCGGATGGCCTCGCGGATGTTCGCAGCCGACACTGGCATGATCATGAATTCTTGGATGTCGATCGGGTTGTCCGCGTGTTCGCCGCCGTTGATGATGTTCATCATAGGCACAGGCAATACGCGTGCAGAAGACCCACCGATGTAACGGTAAAGCGGCAAGGCGGAATAGTCAGCAGCGGCTTTAGCCGTAGCCAAAGACACGCCCAAGATCGCGTTGGCGCCTAAGCGGGCTTTGTTTGGTGTGCCGTCTAGTTCGATCATCACGGCGTCGATGGCTTCTTGTTCTGTGGCGTCCATGCCAACAAGCGCTTCGGCGATTTCGCCGTTCACGGCTGCGACAGCTTCCAAAACGCCTTTGCCAAGGTAGCGGGCTTTGTCGCCATCGCGTTTCTCAACCGCTTCATGCGCGCCAGTTGAGGCACCAGAGGGCACAGCAGCGCGGCCAATTGTGCCGTCTTCTAAGATAACGTCGACTTCGACAGTTGGATTGCCGCGGCTGTCAAGAATTTCGCGACCGAGGATATCAATGATGGTGCTCATGTGGGCGTCCCTTTTGAAAGAGGTTGGTTACAGGCCAATCACAGGCTTGATAACACCCCAGAACGAGGCGTCAACAATTGAGCGCTAACATAAGGTCACTTTGGGTGTTAGCGGTAACGGTTTTCGTGTTTTTAGCTCCATATTAGGATCAGAATAGGGATTGTTACTTTGGCTTTGATTGATATGTTATAACATATCAACTTACGTGAGGAATAAAAATGCCAGCAATAGATAAGCGCCTGCCAGTGACCGTGTTGTCCGGATTCTTGGGGGCAGGCAAAACGACGCTGCTCAATGCGGTCCTAAATAATCGCGAAGGGCGTCGCGTCGCCGTGATTGTCAACGACATGTCTGAGGTGAACATCGACGCGGATCTGGTGCGCGACGGCGGGGCAAACCTCAGCCAGACCGAAGAAAAGCTGGTCGAGATGTCGAACGGCTGCATCTGTTGCACTCTGCGCGACGATTTGTTGATGGAAGTGCGCGCCTTGGCCAAAGAGGATCGGTTTGATTATCTGCTGATCGAATCTTCGGGCATTTCCGAGCCTCTGCCCGTGGCCGCGACGTTTGATTTTCGTGACGAGGACGGCAACAGCTTGGCGGACGTGGCGCGGCTGGATACCATGGTGACGGTGGTCGATACGGTGAACCTGCTTAAAGACTACGGCAGTCAAGATTTCTTACGTGATCGCGGCGAGTCGCTGGGCGAGGAAGACGAGCGCACGCTGGTGGATTTGCTGGTGGATCAAATCGAGTTTTCCGACGTGGTCGTGCTGAACAAAATCAGCGCCGCAGGGCCGGAACGTCTTAGGGTTGCGCGCACCATTATCACCGCACTCAATCCTGACGCGCAGATCATTGAGACCGATTACAGCGATGTACCGGCCGATCGTATTTTTGACACGGGGCTGTTCGATTTCGAAACCGCCTATGATCATCCGCTTTGGGCCAAAGAACTTTACGGGTTCGAGGATCACATCCCAGAGACCGAAGAATACGGGGTCTCGTCCTTTGTCTACCGCGCGCGCCGTCCGTTTCAGCCGCAGAAAATTTATGATTTACTGCAAAGCGATTTGGCGGGCGTGTTGCGTGCCAAGGGGCATTTTTGGGTGGCAACACGCCCCGATTGGTTGCTGGAATATTCACTGGCAGGCACGCTGTGCACGGTGAAACCGCTGGGGCAGTGGTGGGCGACAGTGCCGCAAGATCGTTGGCCAACCCATGAACAGGGCGTTCAGTATTTTGCACAACATTGGCAAGAACCCTTCGGGGATCGTCGGCAAGAACTGGTGTTCATCGGGGCGGATATGGACAAGGCCGCATTGATTGCAGCTTTGGACGCGGCCTTGGTCGAAGACGAGGACTTTATCGCAGAACAATGGCAAGATTTGCCTGATCCATTTCCTGTTTGGAAAACCGCTCCTGCGGCGGCTTGAGCCCGTGTTATGACCTCTGTGTTCTGGCCCTGTGTCCTGAGGCACGATGAGACCCCACGATAAGGCCTAATGCCTAAGACCTCATGACCCCAACAGACCTGCGTGTACCTTGTGCGTGGGTCTGTATGCTGAGGCACTCTCAATCCGATGTCAGTTTAACGCCGGTCAATTCCATCCGATGCCCCGTCAACCGATAGCCAAGCTTTGTGGCGATCTTTTCTTGCAAAGCTTCTATGTCTGGATCGTAGAATTCGATCACTTCACCGCTGTTTTCATCGATCAAGTGATCATGGTGGGCGCGGTCTGCAGCCTCATAGCGTGCCCGACCATCACCGAACTCCAGCTTTTCCAAAATACCGCGCTCTTCAAAGGTTTTGACTGTGCGATACACCGTGGCCAGCGAGATTTTCGGATCATGAATGGCGGCGCGTGCGAACAATTCTTCGGCATCTGGGTGATCGTCTGACTGGTCCAAGACCATGGCGATCACCTTGCGTTGATCGGTCATCCGAAGCCCTATTCCTGCGCAGCGTTTTATAATGCTGTCTGCCATGGGGCCTCCTCGCGGTGTTTTAGATGGTGTTTGGGCGCTGTAGAAATATGGCTTGTAGAAACCTGTGACGTCAAGGTCCAGCCCCTCTGCGTCGATGATCTGTGCGCGTTTCCGTCGCACAGGTTTTGACGCTATTTCAGACCCTGTTCACCAAAAGATAAAAAAATGCAGGAAATATCGCATCTTTTGCCGCGTTATGAGGGTTTGTTAACACCTCCATGCGACAGTCGGTCGAATTATTGAATGTGAGATACGCATGAAATTAAAAATGGTCCAAAACAGGCAAAACAGGGATGTGCGCGTCTCACTTGGCAAGGAGCGCAGGATGTCACTAATGGAACGATCCAAAAGAGCCTATGACGAAGCCGTCAATGCAGAACATATTGCAAAGATCTTGCAGGCGGCGCAGGAACTTGTCGTGAATGATGGCTTTAGCGCTTTTTCCATGTCTGCCCTCGCCAAACAGGCCAATTTGGCCAAGGGCACAGTCTATATGTTCGTGGAAACGCCGGAAGAAGTCTTTGCCGAACTCTATCTAGTGGCCTTGGAAAACTACATTTCTTTGGTTTTGCCTCATGCAGCCATGGACACGGCCCTGACCGCTGAAATGCTGATTGCCGCCGAAGAAACCCCTTTGTTTTTGAAGCTTCTGGCGCGGTTTTCCACTGTGATCGAAACGCAGCTCCCCCGCGAAGGCTTGATCGAAACCAAACGTGCCATGGCTGTGCAGATGGAACGTTTCGCGGCTCGGCTGATGAAAACCCGTGGCCTTGAACGTCAAGCGGCGATTGAATTGGCGCAAGCACTTTTCGTCGCTTTGCAGGGGGCGTCGCATTTGGCAGGTGAAAAACCAGAAGACTTCGACAGCTTACCAGAGGATGTGAAAGCACTCTATGACCTGTCAGATTTCGATGATGCCTTTGCTCGCACTGCACGCATGATCCTGCGCGGCGCGTCTTAACCCGATCAGACCAAAATTTGCCCCTGCATCATTTTGATGGCTGGCCCTGAAATGGTGACACCGTTATCACTTGCTTGGGCCTTGATCACAGACGGACGCCCCATGTCTTGTCCTTGATAAACTGTCAAAGAAACCGGTGCACCACGATCTGCACACAGCAGGCCTGCCAAAGTCGCAGCCGCCGATCCTGTGGCGGGGTCTTCAGGAATACTGTCCAGCGGTGCAAACATGCGCAGATGTATCACATCGTGGCCAGCCTCATTGCTTGCACTGTCATCGCGCCAATAGGCCGCTTGAGAAAAATCACGACCTGAGGGGTAGCGGGCGTTGCCTGTTCGCATCTCGGTCAAATCAATCTCAATATTTGACAGCGCGGCACGTGATGTCAGCGCGGTAAAGGTAAAGGGCACACCCATGCTGGCCATAACAGGGGGCTTGGCAATATCTGTTTGCAGCAGCCCCAAGGTTTTCGCCACCAATTCGGCATCAGGCCGCGCCAAGGTTTCGACCGGTTGAGCGGCATGAAAAGAGGCTGCACCCTGTTCGGCCTTTGCGGGCAATGCACCAACGCCAAGCTCTAATATTAAGTCAGGTCCATGCCCCAAATCGGAGAGCGCCACAGCAGCCCCAATGGTGGGATGACCGGCAAAAGGCAGTTCGCGCGTCGGTGTGAAAATACGCAACCGCATCGTGTGCGACGCCTCTTTTGGCGTTTGAAAAAATACCGTTTCCGAGAAATTAAATTCCCGCGCGATAACCTGCATCTGGGCCGCATTCAAGTTGTCAGCCTCAAACACAATCGCCAAAGGATTGCCCCCGAAAGCTTGATCTGTGAACACATCATAGGTGCAATAATCTAGGGTCTGCCTTGGTGTCATATTCATATATCCAATTCAGCTTCGCGTCTCGCCGACGTTGCAAAGGCTGCCGCGTAAACAGTTATTTCGCAACACAATATATATGACGCCAAGAAAGTGTAAGGCGTTGTGAAAACAATACCTGCTGGTCAGTGTGGCGTTTTGTATCGCACATCACGGCGAAAGGGAAAATGTCATATTTTACAAAGGCTTTTTCTGCGGTCTTATGGAAATATCCGCCCAGATCGGCAAGTGATCCGAGGCACGGCGGGACAGGTCCGTTTCGACAACGCCCGCGTCACGCAGTTCTAGCGCGTCATCCAAGGCGATCCGGTCCAGCGCCGCGACGGGGCGCGCCGCATGAAAGGATTTTCCTGGGGCGATGATATCAAAGGCGTCTTTGAGCGGGTCCAAGCCACCCGTGCGCGACCATTCGTTGAAATCGCCCAAAATTACTGTGGGCTTCAACGCCATCTTTGCCAGCGCCGCGCGAATGGCGTGCAATTGCTTTTGTCTATAGCTGCGCAAGAGCCCCAAATGCACCGCCACAACACGCATGTTTTCCAAATCGACAGCAACCGCGCCACGCGGTTCCAGCCCCGGCAAATCAAGTCGATGCACCGCGTCCACTATGGCGGATTTGCGCACCAAAATGGCGTTGCCGTGCCAGCCGACAGAGACACTTGAAGCCGAAACTGGCACAGCCGTGAAATCCGTATGGGTGTCAATCATCCGGTGCGGCAAGGCGGCAGGGCGCGCACCAAGGCGCATGTCGGCCTCTTGCAAGGCGACCACATCAGCGTCGATTCCGTTGATCACGTCCAAAATCCGCCCCGGTGCGCGCCTTCCATCGGTGCCACGACATTTGCGTAGATTGTACGAGGCCAATCGCATCTCGGTGCGGGCCGCTTGGGGACTGTTACTGATAGCCATATCATTCATATGGGGATGAGGTTGAGCATTTGCACCCTCAACAGGTCTAAGGTATCGTTTTTATGTTGCTTTTGACTGGTTTCTTCTGATCTTGCGTCTTTGAAAGGCTGATATATGCCCTCCAATCGTCCCAAATTGTCTTTGGCCTCAGCCACCGTGATCACCAAAGCGATCTGGGTGTCGCTCATCGTCGCCTTTGTCGCGGGGCTGTTTACGGCGCGTTATGCGGCATCGTTTTTGGCTTTGGGGACCTTTATTTTGACATTGGTGCCATTTTTTGTGGCCCGTAAATTTGATGTTTATGTGCCACGCCGGTTTATGGCGGCGATCATCCTATTTATTTTCGCCACCTTGTTTTTGGGCGAGGTGGTGGATTTTTACAATCGCTATTGGTGGTGGGATGTGGTGCTGCATGGCGGGTCTGCTTTGGGCTTTGGGCTGATCGGATTTTTGATCGTGTTTATGATGTTCCAAGGCGACAGGTTTGCGGCGCCGCCCTTGGCGATTGGCCTGTTTGGCTTTTGTTTTGCGCTGAGCATCGGTGCGCTGTGGGAGGTGTTCGAATACGCCATGGACCAGACTTTTGGCATGTCGATGCAAAAAAACGGGTTGCAAGACACGATGTGGGATTTGATCGTCGATGCGATTGGCGGCTTGATCGGCTCTGGGGCAGGGGTGATCTATCTGATCCGCGATAGCGATGCACCTTTCGCGACATTCTTTCGCGATATCATCACACAAAACAAACGGTTGTTTGCCAAATACAGATCAAAATAGGTACGTTATCAATGCCTTATGTGCCGCAAAATGTATGTGGCACCACTTCATGTGGCTCAGGGGGGCGTGTCAGGTCCATATCGTTCTCGGCCAAGTCCATCGGCGTGGACAGGACTTTTGCCAAACGCTGCGCGGGGGCGAAATTGCCCTCAACGGCGGCTTGAATGGCTTGTTCCAACCGATGTGTGCGTGGGATCACCCTTGGATTGGCAGCTTGCATCACGGACAAGGCGTCAGGCAGGTTTTCTATGCGTGCCTGCCATTTGGCGTGCCATACGTCGAAGGTCTCGCGGTCGATAAATTCATCGCGGGCGGTGCCTGAGCTAAGCCCTGCAAAGACATTGGTGAAATCGGCGCGGTTGGCACCCATTATATCAAGCAGATTCTGTGCGAGGTCCAGATCGGCATCGGTAGGATCCGAAATTCCCAATTTGGCTGCAAATGTCTTGCCCCATTCGGCTTGGAACAGGGCAGGGAAAGCGTTCAAGCTTTGAGTCAAAACCTCGACTGCCGCCTCTTGCCCGCCAAGCTCTTGGCTAAGGAGCGCCACGAAACTTGATCCAAGCTGCGCGAGGTTCCAACCGGCGATATTGGATTGCTGATCAAAGGCATAGCGGCCATTTCTGTCAATCGACGAAAAGACTGCATTGGCCACATAGCCATCGATAAAGGCGCAAGGGCCATAGTCAATCGTCTCGCCAGAAACAGCCATATTGTCGGTGTTCATCACCCCATGCACAAACCCCAAGCCAATCCATTTGGCGATCAGCTTGGCTTGGGCTGCGATGATGGCCTCATAGGTGCCAATGGTGCCGGTGGCCTGCGGGAAATGGCGATCACGCACGTGTTCGATCAGCAGCTTTACGGCTTCGGTGTCGCGTTGCGCGGTGAAATATTGAAAGGTGCCAACACGAATATGGCTTGAGGCGACGCGGGTGATCACAGCCCCTGGATAAGCCCGTTCGCGTTGTACTTTTGCGCCGGTGGCTGTGGCCGCCAATGCGCGAGTCGTGGGCACATTCATGGCATGCATAAACTCGGACACGATATATTCGCGCAGCACAGGGCCGACCCAATTGCGCCCGTCGCCATTGCGCGAATAGGGGGTGCGGCCTGCGCCTTTTAGCTGAATGTCAAAACGGCCATGATCTGTGACCACTTCGCCGAGCAAGATCGCACGTCCATCGCCCAAACGCGGCACCCAACCGCCAAATTGATGCGCGGCATAGACCTGCGCCAAGGGCGCGGCCCCCTCTGGAACAGTGTTGCCCGCCAAAATGTCAGCGCGTGTGGTCCAATCGGCAACCTCAAGATCATCTGCTAGCGCGTTGTTAAACAAGATGATTTCAGGATTAGGCACCTGTTCTGGCGTCACAGTTGAGAAAAACCGATCCGGCAAGCGGGCGTAGCTGTTGTCGAATTGGGTCATCAGGGGCACCTTCGATTGGACCTGTCACAGTAAGGGCAGGCAGGGTCTGTGTGGTTTAAAGCGTGGCGATGCGGTCGGTCAAAAGATCAAAGAATGCATCCGCATCCAGATCGCCCATGAATGTCGCATTTGGCGCGCGATCCGTCACGCCCCACCAATCGGCCACGGTCATGCCGCGGGTCAATTCAGACGTGGTTTCGATCTCGACATTGATAAACCGCCCTTTGAACATATCAGGGGTGATCAGATAGGCGATCACGGTGGGATCATGCAAAGGCCCGCCCGCAGAGCCGTATTTTTCAATATCAAAGCGCTCAAAGAAATCCATCCAACCAAGCACAACTTCGCCCACGCGACCCATGTCTTTGAAGGGGATCAGGCGCTCTTGGGTCACCAAGGCTTTATGGGTGACGTCCAATGGCATTACAGTCAGTTTGACGCCAGATTTAAAAACGATATCAGCGGCTTCTGGATCAACATAGATGTTGAATTCGGCGGCGGGAGTGATGTTGCCCACCTCGAAATAAGCGCCGCCCATCAGAACGATTTCTTGCACACGTTCGATGATATCAGGGGCGCGATCAAAGGCGGTGGCGATGTTTGTCAACGGTCCCATCGGGCATAGGGTGACAGTGCCGCTTGGTTCGGACCTCAGGGTCTCGATAATGAAATCCACGCCGTGCTTGTCTTGCACTGGCATGGTCGGTTCGGGCAGCTCAATACCGTCTAGGCCGGATTTGCCATGCACATGTTCCGCTGTGATCAAAGGCTGGACCATCGGTTTGTCGCAGCCCGCAAAGACCAAGATATCGCGGCGGCTTGCAACTTCGCAAATTTTGCGCGCGTTTTTCATGGTCAAAGTCAGCGGCACGTTGCCCGCGACAGCTGTGATGCCCAAGACCTCGATTTCACTGGAAGCCAAGGCCAGCAGAATGCCAACGGCGTCGTCTTGTCCGGGGTCTGTGTCGATAATGATTTTACGTGGCAGGGGCTTGGGGTGCGTCATGGTTTAGATCCTTGATGGCGTCGTCAAGCGCCCACAGTGGCGCGGCCGTTTTGGGATGTAAAGCCTTAGCGACGCACGACACGGGCACCTGATGCGCTGCGCACAGTTATGGTGCGAATGTTTGCCAGATCAGGGGCGGAAATAGACCGCGCCACGGTGATCCGGCGCTGTGCAGGCGTGCCAATCGCTGTGGCGGCTTGAGGCGCGCGCAGGCGGAAATCTAGGACCAGCTCAGTCGGGTTATCTGTCTCGATGCGCACCAGTTCAGCGTCATAATAGCCAAGGCTGGGAACCAATCCTACGGCTGTGACAATGCCACCTGAGGCGGATTTGACGATTGTGACTTCGGACAGGCTTGTTACCAAAGTGCGGGTGTCTTGGAACTCTGCGTAGCCAACATTTGGCGCGAGTGTGGGCAAAACGATGATCCGTTGGCCTGTTTTGGTCAGGGCGACCTCTTCGGAGGGGCCAAACCAATTGAGTGGGTTGAATTTTGAGGCGCTAACGCGCGCACAGCCGCCCAAAACGGACAAAGCCAAAACCGAAATGATCACCTGACGCCGCATGTCTTTATCCTTCAAACAGTCTGTTCATTGGCTATCGCACTTCGCGACGTTTGAAAAGGGTTCACGCGCAAGAGCATGGGGCAAAATCTGTGGCATCTGCTGGACCTTGGCCGCGCAACGCTTTATGTCAAAGCCAAGATCAGACAGGAGCACCCCCATGGCCAATGAAACCTTTGAAGACCTCGCAGAGACCTTTGAATTTCTCGACGATTGGGAAGACCGCTACCGCCATGTCATCGATATGGGCAAGGCTTTTCCGGTGCTTGATCCTGCGTTTCAAGTGCCTGCGACCAAGGTCGAGGGCTGCGCCTCGCAAGTGTGGCTGGTGCCAAGCTTTGACGGGCAAGGCGCAGAGGCACGGTTTGATTTCTTGGGCGGATCAGATGCGATGATCGTGCAAGGGCTGATCGCTGTGTTGCATGCGCTCTATTCTGGTTTGACCGCAGCAGAGGTTGTCAAAACCGATGCCGTGGCCGAACTTGGTCGTTTAGGCCTGAACGATCATCTGTCTGCGCAACGTTCAAACGGTGTGCGCGCGATGGTGGCGCGTATTCACGAGACGGCTGAGGCGCATTTGGCCGATTAAGGCTTTGCGTTCAAAAACTCTGTAAGATCACCATAACCGGTTTTGCGGTGTTCAAAGTTCAACCCCAATCGATCAGCACAGACTTTGGCTTTCGCCAAAAGGTCAGCGTTGTCTGTTTGAGCCAAATAGACCAGATTTTCGTAATTGCCAAAATACATATCGCGCAGGTCTGGATAACGGTCCAAGCCCAGCGGCGTCCAGACGAAGGCATCGAATTGGCGGGCTAGAAAATCTGTCAGGAAAAAGCTGGTGACCTCGCCACGGGCGATGAATTGATCTGTGCCATCAAAAAACGCATAACAATGCGGTGCGTCGATCATCACGGCCCCCAAACGATCACATGTCGCTTGCAACAGCCCACCAGTGCCACAATCGCCGTAGGCGACCAGAAAGTGATCGTAAGCATCTTGATGCGCAATGATTGCGTTCTCAACGGCTTGTGGGATGTCTTTGGGCGTGTTGTGTAAAATAGCGGGCAGGCAAGTTAGGGTTATGTGGTCCAAGCCATTGAGATTGATGATGGCCAAAACCTCGCGTGCCAGAGCGCCGCAGGCAATCACCAAGGTCTTGCCCGCCCCAAATGGCAAAAGCCCCACATCTCGCAGGGCTTCGTCCGTTATTTGGGAGGCAGGATCAGGCATCTGCCCAGATTAAACTTGGTTGTGGCGGCGCGCGATCATGGACTTCGCGGTCTCAACCGCAATCGCCGCGTCGTCACAATAGGCATCCGCACCGATGGCCTTGCCGAACTCTTCGTTCAACGGCGCACCGCCGACCAAAACGATATAATCGCCACGTTTGCCCATCTCGGTCAACTGGTCGATGACCACTTTCATGTAAGGCATGGTTGTGGTCAGCAGAGCGGACATGCCGATGATATCGCAGCCCTCATTGATGGCGGTGTTGATGTAGTCTTCGGCAGGGTTATTGATACCCAGATCGATGATTTCAAAGCCTGCGCCCTCCATCATCATCGCCACAAGGTTTTTACCGATGTCGTGGATGTCGCCTTTGACGGTGCCGATGACCATTTTTCCCATTTTCGGCGCGCCGGTTTCCACCAACAGCGGCTTCAAAATGGCCATGCCGCCTTTCATCGCTTGCGCAGAGCGCAGCACTTCGGGGACGAACAAAATACCATCACGGAAGTCATCGCCAACAATCTGCATGCCCAAGACCAAAGACTTGGTCAAAATGTCGTAAGGCACCCAGCCGCGGTCCAAAAGAATGGTTACGGCTTCGGCGATTTCATCTTTGAGGCCATCGTAAAGATCGTCCATCATCTGTTCGACAAGCTCGGAATCGTTGAGATCGGCTAGGATGAGATCGCCTTCTTGATCAGACATATGCAGTTCCTTTTGTGGCGGCACCGGTGAAAGCCTGTGCTGTTATATTTTGGCCTACCCTAAACAGAAGGGCTTGGCAAATGTTCTCATTTTGTTCTACATCTTGAGTATGGCATATGATTCCACACTCCCCCTTGGGCCGGCGCTGCCGCTGGGCCTCAAAGCAAAAGCCCGCGGAGCGTCCTCCAACGCTGTTGGCCGGTTCGAAAAGCTGGCCCGCGAAACCTATATTGACGGATGGGACGCGCCTTTCGAGGAAACGACCCTGCGCACCACCACGGTGGACGAGCGCCCGCGCAAAATTATGTCGCGCAACGAGAGCCCCGATTTGCCCTTTGACCGCTCGATCAACCCGTACAGAGGTTGCGAACACGGGTGCAGCTACTGCTATGCGCGGCCTTCTCATGCCTATTTGGGCCTGTCTGCGGGGCTTGATTTCGAGACGCGTTTGACCCGCAAAAAGGACGCGGCAGAGGTTTTGGCACGCGAATTGTCGGCCAAATCTTACGACGTGGCCCCGATCGGCATCGGCACCAACACCGATCCGTACCAGCCCATCGAGGCGCGGGACCGCGTGATGCGCGATATTCTGACGGTGCTCAGCGATCACAATCATCCGGTGATGATCACCACCAAAGGCACGTTGATTGAGCGCGATATCGATATTTTGCGCGTCATGGCCGCCAAAGGATTGGTGCATGTGGGGATTTCTGTCACCACCTTGGGGTCCACGTTGTCGCGTCAGTTGGAGCCGCGTGCGCCCGCGCCCGCGCGGCGTTTGAAAACCATTCGTATGCTCAGTGACGCGGGCATTCCGGTGCGCGCTATGGTGGCGCCTGTTATCCCTGCGCTCACCGATCACGAGCTTGAGGCAATCATGAGTGCTTGCGCCAAAAATGGTGCGCAGGCTGCCAGCTATATTATGCTGCGCTTGCCGCGTGAGGTCGCGCCCTTGTTCGAGAATTGGCTGAACGAGCATGTGCCTGACCGGGCCGCTCGCGTGATGAACCGTGTGCGCGAATTGCACGGGGGCAAGGATTACGACAGCAGTTTTACCAAGCGGATGAAGGGGCAGGGCGAATGGGCGGATTTGATGGCGCAGCGTTTCGACATCGCGCTCAACCGCACAGGTTTGCGGTTGAAACTGCCTCGCTTGACGCGCGACATGTTTCGCGTGCCGCCCAAAATGGGGGACCAGCTGTCGTTGTTTTGACCGTTGGATGGCCATCTGCGGATCACCCTGTTTGGTTTATGTGCGGCGGCGACGTGAAGACGACCGGTCCCGTGTTGGGCCTTTGTCGTCGGTGCCGTCTGATGGTGACGAAAACCCGCCAAGTTTTTCGGCGATAAATTCAAGCGTCGGACGCTCGCCACGGGGGCGGGTTTCAAGCGCTTCGCGCATCGCACGCAAGTGGACAGGCGTCGTGCCACAGCAACCACCAATGATCGTGGCCCCCGCATCACGCGCCATGCAAGCGTAATCGGCCATCAATTCGGGTGTGCCATCGTAGTGGATATGGCCATCGTGGTATTTGGGGATGCCAGCGTTGCCTTTGGCGATGATCGGCCGACCAGTGGCTTGGGCGGAAAACCCAAGAACCGTGCGCAACAGATCAGAAGACCCCACACCACAGTTGGCGCCGTAAGCCACGGGCGGGTTGTCGATTTTTTCCACCAAGTTCGCCATTTGGGACGAGGTGACACCCATCATCGTGCGCCCGGCTGTGTCAAAGGACATGGTGCCCGCCCAAGCCATGCCAGCCAAACGCGCGCCTTCTGCGGCGGCGCGGTATTCTTCGGGGGCAGAAATTGTCTCGATCCACAAGACATCAACGCCGCCCGCTTTTAGGCCCTCGGCTTGCTCGTGGAACATTTCCACCGCGTCTGAAAAGCTTAACGTGCCCGTAGGTTCCATGATGTCGCCAGTGGGGCCAACGGACCCTGCAACGATCACGGTACGGCCCGCTTTGTCTGCCACTTCGCGACCAATTTCTGCGGCGGCTTTGTTCAATTCATGCACACGCGATTGGGCGTCATGCAGTTTGAGCCGCGAGGCGTTGCCGCCAAAAGTGTTGGTCAAGAATATATCAGAGCCAGCATCCACCGCACCCTGATAGAGTTTGGTGATGTTTTCAGGCTTGTCGACATTCCAAAGCTCAGGCGCATCGCCGGATTGCAGCCCCATGTTGAACAATGCTGTGCCAGTCGCACCATCGGTCAAAAGCCAATCGCGTTCGCTGAGCAGGCGGGTGAGGGCGTCAGTCATTGTGAAATCCGGTCTGTTTGGGCCGCGCTTTATAGGACGGGCAGTGTTTGGGTACGCGTGCGGCTCGGGGAGCCTCCCGCAATGGCTTTGAGGGCTGTTTGCCAGACTTGGGCAAATGAATCAAATTCATTCAAATCATAACGTTTATGAAAGTCATGAGAAATGGCGTGGTGAAGCGGTGAAAGTGTATCTTTTGAGATGGGGGTTTTTCGAAACAATCGCAAGGGGCGTACGAGACGTGCGGGGCAGTGCTGAGGTCATAGGTTTGCGCAGCGACACGCCAAGATTGTATTCAGCCACGGCAAAACGTTGCGAAGGATTGTAAGCGATTGGGTGAATTGTGATGGATGAACTGTGAGATCCGGTCCTGCGGTGACGGTCTGTCGAATGAACGCAAGATCATGATGTTAAAAAACGGCCCAGAGACCTGAGCCGTTTGTCGTTTTGCCGTGATCTAAAGCCGCTGTGTGCAGCAAAAGCGGCGCTTAACCTGCGCGTAGGGCTTAGCCCTCAGCAAGTTGGCCTTTGGCTTCAATCAAGCATTCAGCGCGTTTGGCGCGGATCGCCGCTTCGGAGGATTTGTCCCCAAGGTCTGCCACAACTTTGCGGATCACATCGTCATGGCCGGCTTCTTCAAAGTCGGCTTTGATCACTTCCAAAGCATAGGCGTTTGCGTCGTCTTTGCCCAAAATCTCAGCCGCCCAAAGGCCCAAAAGCTTGTTGGCGCGCGCTTCGGCTTTGAATTGCATTTCTTCGTCATGGGCGAATTTGTTTTCAAAAGCAGATTCGCGGTCGTCAAATGCTGACATGGTCAGTCCTCCGTTCGGTGTTTGATTAAGATATGACGCCCCTAGGCCTTGGCTTCAAGAGGGAATGGGGGCGCGCGTGTGAAAGTCGTGCTTATGTTTATAGGCTGCATGCGCGATGTGAACATGGTTTTACGCAGCCCTTTGGCCCTTTATGACCCTTTGGTAACAGATTTGCGGGTTCAAATCCCTGCCGTGATCTTGCTTGGCCGCGCCGCTTGCCCTAAAGAGCCACTTAGAGCGGCTGGATGAATGATTCCCGGCCCCCATATCTATTGGAGACCCCATGGCGCGTGGTAAAAAAATCTACGAAGGCAAAGCAAAGACACTCTATGAGGGTCCAGAGCCAGGGACTTTGATCCAGTATTTCAAAGACGACGCCACAGCGTTCAACGCCGAGAAAAAGGCTGTAGTGGATGGCAAAGGTGTTTTGAACAACCGTCTGTCCGAGTTCTTCATGGAAGGTCTCAACAGCGTTGGCGTGCCGAACCACTTTATCAAACGCTTGAATATGCGTGAGCAGTTGATCCGCCAATGCGAGATCGTGCCTTTGGAAGTGATCGTGCGCAATTATGCCGCTGGGTCCATGTCCAAACGTCTTGGCATTGAAGAGGGCACACGCCTGCCACGGCCTATTATCGAATTCTCGTACAAAGACGATGACTTGGGTGATCCTTTGGTGCCTGAAGAATACATCATCGCCTTCGGCTGGGCTTCTCAGCAAGACATGGACGACATTGTGGCGCTTGCTTTGCGGGTCAATGATTTCATGTCCGGCGTTATGTACGGTGTTGGCATCAAATTGATCGATTTCAAAATCGAGATTGGCCGTGTTTGGGAAGGCGACTTTATGCGCTTGATCGTGGCGGATGAAATTTCACCTGATAGCTGTCGTTTGTGGGACATCGAGTCTGGCCAAAAGCTTGATAAAGATGTGTTCCGCCGCGATTTGGGCAACTTGACGGACGCCTACACCGAAGTGGCGCGCCGTTTGGGCGTTCTGCCAACAAACGGTCCTGCGGCCAATTCGACTGTGATCAACTGATCTACGGGAAACCGTAAATCGTAAGACTGATTTAAGACTTAGACCTCGAAAGAAAGGGTCCCTGACTATGAAAGCCCGCGTGAATGTCATGCTGAAAAACGGTGTTCTCGACCCCCAAGGCGCCGCCGTGCGCCACGCGCTTGGCGCGATGGGGTTCGATGGCGTCAACGATGTGCGCCAAGGCAAGGTGATCGAACTTGATCTGGCCGATGGCACGTCAGAAGACACCATCAAAGACATGTGCGACAAGCTTTTGGCCAATACGGTTATTGAGAGCTATTCGATCGAACTGGCGTAAGCCCAATCCACGCGATCTAAGGAGAAAGCGCTATGAAAGCTGCTGTTCTTGTCTTCCCTGGTTCCAACTGTGACCGCGATATGGCTGTTGCTTTGCAAAAATCTGGGGCGGATGTCACCATGGTTTGGCACAAAGAAACCAGTTTGCCTGATGGCTTGGATGTCGTTGGTGTGCCTGGTGGATTTTCTTACGGCGATTATCTGCGCTGTGGGGCTATTGCGGCCAATTCGCCGATCACGCAAGCGCTCAAAGCGCATGTTGAACGCGGCGGATATGCCTTTGGTATCTGTAACGGCTTTCAGGTTCTGACTGAAGCGGGGCTTTTGCCCGGTGCTTTGCTGCGCAACGCTGGGTTGAAATACATCTGCAAAACCACGCCTTTGACTGTTGCGACAACTGACAGCGCCTACACATCGTCTTATGCCAAAGACCAAGTGATCGGCGTCCCGATTGCGCATCACGACGGCAACTTTACCGCTGATCAAAGCACTCTAGATATGCTTGAGGCCGAGGATCGCGTGGCGTTCCGCTACGCTGAAAATCCAAACGGCTCTGCGCGTGATATTGCGGGCATTTTGTCCGCCAACCGCCGTGTGCTTGGCATGATGCCTCACCCAGAGCGGGCGTTTGAAGCGGCCCATGGCAATGAAGACGGCAAAGGGTTCTTTGACTCATTGGTGTCAGCAGTGGTGCCTGCCTAAACGCTGCCCTTTCGATTTGGCCAGTTCGGCTTGATAAACACAAAAGGCGCTCTCGTTTCGAGGGCGTTTTTTGTTTTGGTCTCATGGGCTTATTTCCGCGTAGGCACGCGGCGGCGCAGCATCTGTGCTTGAGCGTGCGCAGTGTCGGGCGTAAACTCTGCGTATGATCAATGGTAAGCTGCCCGCCACACCTCAAATTTCACCCCGTCCACGCACTTTGACGTGGGGCGGGCGTTTGGCGCTTGTGGCTTTTGTTGTGGCGGCGATTTCGGTTGTGTGGGTGACGAACCTGCTGTTGACCGAACGCCACACGATCTTGACACGCAACCGCGCTGAGGTGCGCCAAGCGCTGTATTCGGGCAATCTATTGTCTGAGTTGCAGCGCACATCCATTGTGCCGATTTTGCTGTCACGCGACCCTGTTTTGGTAAGCGCCCTGAACACCGATGACTACACGCAAACCTCGCAACATTTGATTTCCTACATTGAGGAAATCGGCGCTGCTGCGATTTTGTTGCTGGATGAAAGCGGACGTGTTGTGGCGGCGACTGACAGGGGGCTTTTGGGTACCAATGGACGCCAAGAGCCAAGTTTTATTGATGCTTTGCGTTCGAATGAAACGATTTTCAACGCCACACAGCGCGCGGGCGGCGGGTATCAATTCACCTACAGTCGTAAGATCGACGTCGGCGGGGCGCTGGTGGGCGTGATCGTTGTGCAGGTCGATTTGGCCAAGTTTGAGAAAAGTTGGTCGGGTATTTCTGACGCGGTGATCGTGATCAATTCCGACAATCAAATCATTCTTTCAACGGAACCTCGCTGGCGGTCCAAGACCGAAGCCGAAGCCCTGTCTGTCACAGATGCGCCCACGGCGATCGAACGCGCGTTTCGGTTGACGTCTGATTGGAATGCAATTCCCGGCGAAGCGTATTTGGGCGGCGAAGCTGTGATGCGGTTGGAAAGCCGTCTGCCGTTTCGCGGTTGGCGCATGGCCTCTTTCACCACGTATAGTTCTGTGCGCGAGCCGGTGAACGGCGTCTTAGCGTTGGAAATTATGGGCTTTGCTATTCTATTGGCAGGTGTTTTTTATCTAACCTCGCGGCGCGCCATGTCGCGTGCGGGGCTTTTTCAACAAGAGTCAGCGGGGCTTCGCCAGCTCAACGCCGCGCTACAGCGGGAAATTGCCGAACGCAAACGCGCAGAACGCAGCCTAGAAGTGGCCGAGCAGACCTTGCTGCAATCATCGAAATTGGCCGTCCTTGGCGAGATGTCGGCGGCGGTGTCCCACGAGCTGAACCAGCCATTGGCTGCGATGAAAACTTATCTGGCGGGGGCCAAGCTTTTGCTGCAACGCAAGCGCCCCGACGAGGCGCTGGCCTCTTTCGGGCGGATCGATGATTTGATTGACCGCATGGGGGCGATCACGCGCCAATTGAAATCCTATGCGCGCAAAGGCTCGGACCACTTGGAACCCATAGATTTAAGGGATTGCGTGGCCTCAGCCCTGTCGATGATGGAACCGCAGATGCGCCAAAGATCGGTGGAAATCACGCGGACTCTGCCGCCAGAACCGGTGATTGTTCAGGGCGATCGGGTGCGATTGGAACAGGTTTTGGTGAACCTGCTACGCAATGCGTTTGACGCGTCAAAAAACGTAGCAGAGCCGCAGATTGGCATCTTGGTCGCAGGCGGCGCGCAGGCGTCGGTCTTGGTGCGTGACAACGGGACAGGAATCCAAGATTTGGACACGATGTTTGAACCATTTTACACCACCAAAGCCCCCGGCGATGGTGTCGGGCTGGGGCTTGCCATTTCCTCTGGTATCGTCAACGAGTTGGGGGGGCGGCTCACCGCGCGCAATTGGGGCGATGGGGGGGCTGAATTTGAAATGATCCTTCCTATGTCTGAAGAGGGCTTAGCAGCCGCGCAGTAAGCGACCACGTACATAGGCATAAGAACAAGAATACCTTTGGGGGCTCTCAAAGGGGAAAGACTAGGAGAACAGGTTTCATGGCAACTGCAATGAAGATCGCTATCGTCGATGACGAACAAGATATGCGCCAATCGATCAGTCAATGGTTGGCCTTGTCTGGATTTGACACGGAAACCTTTGCCAGTGCAGAGGATGCGCTGAAATCGCTCGGTCCTGATTATCCGGGCGCGATCATTTCGGACATCAAAATGCCGGGCATGGACGGGATGCAGTTTTTGAAAAAGCTGATGTCTGTGGATTCAGGGCTGCCGGTGATCATGATCACTGGGCACGGCGATGTGCCGATGGCGGTTGAGGCCATGCGTGTTGGGGCGTTCGATTTTCTAGAAAAACCGTTTAACCCTGACCGCATGACGGAACTGGCGAAAAAGGCGACGAATGCGCGGCGTTTGACGCTTGATAACCGTGCGCTGCGCCGTGAACTGTCAGATGGCACAGGGCTGATGAAAAAACTGATCGGCGCCTCGCCGGTGATGGAACGTCTGCGCGAAGATATTTTGGATCTGGGCCAAGCCGACGGTCACGTGTTGATCGACGGTGAAACCGGCACCGGCAAAACGCTCGTGGCGCATGCTTTGCACGCTGTCGGGGCACGGGCCAATAAGAAATTCGTGACGTTTACTTGCGCGGGACGCGAAGAACACGAATTGGCCAAGCGCTTGTTTGGGCCTGATCCTGACGGGCAAATCATTCCGCTGATCGAAGAGGCACGCGGAGGCACGCTTGTTTTGGAAGATATCGAAGCCCTGCCTGCCGATTTGCAAGCGCGATTGCTGTCTTGGATGGATGATCAAGGCACGCCGCCTGAAACCCGCGTGATTGCGATTTGTAACCTGCAAGAGCAAGGCAAGACCTGCGAATCTGCGCTGCGTGCTGATCTGTATTTCCGTTTGGCAGCGATGAAAATCACTCTGCCACCATTGCGTGCGCGCGGCGAAGATATTTTGCTGCTGTTCACACAATTGTCGCAGCAATTCTCGGAAGAATATGGTTGTGAGACCCGCGAAGTGGCTGCGCAAGAAGCGGCGCAATTGTTGCAAGCGCCTTGGCCCGGCAATATTCGCCAGTTGATCAATGTGGCCGAACGCGCCGTGCTGCAAAACCGGCGCGGATCGGGCTCGATCGCCTCGCTGTTGTTGTCTGAGGGCGATGATGTCGAGCAGCAAACCATGACAACCGAGGGCAAGCCGCTGAAGGAATATGTGGAAGCCTTCGAGCGGATGTTGATCGACAACACCATGCGCCGTCACAAAGGGTCTATTGTCTCTGTGATGGACGAACTGTGTTTGCCGCGCCGCACCCTGAATGAGAAAATGGCCAAGTATAGCCTGCAAAGGTCTGATTACCTTGGATAACTTAAAACCTTCACCCTCTATTTCGACGCCGAAGGGCTTTCTGTTTGATATGGATGGGCTGCTGCTTGACACGGAACGGGTTGGGCTCAAGCTGTTTGTGGACATTTGCGCAGGGCTGGATATTGCCGCAGAACTGGCGGAGCCGATGTTCTTGTCATTGATCGGCGGATCAAAGGGTGGCAATGCCGCTAAGGTGGACAGGTTCTTGGATGGGCGGATGTCGATTGAGGATTATGAACGCCTATGGGACGCACAAAAGGATCTTGCGTTGTCGCAATCCGTTCCCATGCGCCCATATGTTTATGAGGTGATTTCGGGCTTGGCCGCACAAGGGGCCAAAATGGCTGTTGTGACATCGACCCATGGTGCCAGAGCGCGCGCCGAATTGAAGCACACAGGTCTGTTGGGGTTCTTTCAAACGGTCATTGCGGGCGATGAGGTGACGGCCAACAAGCCCTATCCTGCGCCTTATTTGCAAGGGGCTGCGGCTTTGGGGCTTGATCCGAAAGACTGCGCTGCGTTTGAGGACAGTGATACGGGCATTACGGCTGCTATGGGGGCAGGGTGCATGGGGGTGCAAATTCCTGATCTACGCCCCCCAAACACGCCTTTGCCGGATTTGGGGCAGCGTGTTGCGACAGACCTGCGGCAAGCTGTTGAGCTGTTCGGCATTCAGGTCACGCCTGTGGTTGCCTAAGGGGCGTAGGTGATCATCTGCATCGTTTGATACATCGTCTGACAATATGATGTGAAAAGCGGGACCAAAACTGGCCCCGCTTTTTTAGCTTTGCAATATCGACCTATGCGGCGGGCTTATTTCAAGCCCATGCAAGAAGCATAGTATGTGACTGTAGCAGGCCAGTCAGAAAACACGCCTTTGACGCCAGCGTCCATTGCCAAAGCGTCGAGCACCTCAAAATAGTCGCCGTCATTGTTCATCGCTTCTGTCACGGATTGGAAATACCAACCGCCACCTGTGGCCAAGGGACCAGAGCGTTCCAGAGACCAAGAAATCAGATCAAGACCTGCTTCTTTCGCAGCTTTTGCGTAGTTTGAGGCAACGATTTTATCGCCATCATTCACCACCAGCATGTTGATAGAAGGGGCGAGGTTGTTGACGCCTGCGGCTTTCAAAGCGGTGAAGTCTTCTTTCCATGTGTTTGCATCTTGTGGGTCAAAACCGTCAGTGGCTTCCACAAGGAACACAGCGTTCGCGCCAAACTCAGGCTCGGCTTTGATCCAGTACAGCACATCGTTCAGATCGAAAGACTGGGCGAAGACGTCTGATGCTGGAATGCCTGCGTCTTTGTATTCGTTGATCAGCTTTTGCGCGTAGTCTTCTTGCGTGAAGCCGTCGAATGGCATCTCGACAGAAGGTGATTTCAACTCAGGTGTGAATTTCGCGCCCAAAGATTTGTACAAAGCGATGGAATCTTTATGCGACAACAACGTGCCGGTTGTGGCGTAAAGGTCTGTGCGGAAAGACGCTGTGGCATCCATGTACTGCTCAACTGTGGTCGCAGATGAATTGCCTGCATCCATTTTGCCGTTCAGTGTTTTGTATTCAGCCAATGTGATGTCTGACGTGCGGCATTCGACTTGTGCAGATGTATCACCGTTTGCAGGGGTGAAAGGCGTTGTACATTGTGCGCCCAAATCTGTGGCAAGAATGTTCGTGGTTGTGTGCAGGTCGTTTTGCGCGTGACGGCAGACCAGTTCTTTGTCTTTGGTGAAAGCAACGTCACATTCCATGATGCCTGCGCCCATCAAGAAACCAGCACGGTTGGCTTGTTCTGTGTGCTCAGGGAACATCAACGGCGCGCCGCGGTGTGCGATTGAAAAGTCTGTGCGAACAGGTTCCATTGCAGCACAGGCTTCCAGTGCGTCTTTCAATGGGCTCTCATCCATCGTGGAGATCAAATAAGCAGGGCGTGGGCCAAGTTCGATGCGGGCTTGATCCATGTCTTGTGCAACGGCTGGCGCAGCGCAAGTCAGCGCAAGAAGGGAAATCCCGAAGTGTAAACGTGTCATATGATAGTCCTGTTTGAAGTCAAAAACGCAAGACAATGCCCGTTGGGTTTAGATAGCTTCCCAATAAGCACGATCGGATGCGCTATAGCTGATTGATTTTCATGACGATCCCGCGACGAGGCTGCAACGGTTGCGTGACAGTAGTGACACGATTGCATGACGCGTTGATGCGGCGCGTTGAGGGCTGTTTTTTAATCCGATCACGTCAAAGCGGCCTTAACTTTTTGAAACCACTCAAGACTACTTGTTGGGCATTCACAGGGGCAAACGGCAGGCTTTGTGAAATTGCATGTTGTATTTGTCCACAGGGACCACTACTGATTAGGGATGCACATGTGCCAAACGCCTTTCGCGTCAGACACAGTGCTTTGACAAATTCGCTGCAAGCAAGCGTTGGAGATGGCACCAAACGACAGTGTGCCGCCCGCTTACACCGCAGACCGATAGCGCCCCGAGGCATGACAAAACCCCGCGGCACAGCAACGCCCAAACGCTCCTGACATTAGGGCGCATGGGTTTCATGAATGGGCGTCTCAACCTTTTGTTTGATGTGCGCCGGAGAAGAAACGCGATGCAACGCGCAGAGGCAATTATTGAGCTGTATGAGGGCGCTAGCGCCCCCGCTCCCTTGCCCGCGCCTGCCACCGCCCCCAACAATCACCTCCAATTTCGTCCAGACCCCTTTTTAAAGGACGGGCCGATTGCGGGTGCCGAAAGAATAAAATGGCTAAAAAGATGCTTATCGATGCCACCCACGCGGAAGAAACCCGCGTTGTGGTGGTCGATGGAAACAAGGTCGAGGAATTCGACTTTGAATCTGAAAACAAACGCCAAATCGCTGGCAACATTTATCTTGCAAAAGTAACGCGGGTCGAACCGTCCTTACAGGCGGCTTTTGTGGATTACGGCGGGAATCGCCACGGGTTCTTGGCATTTTCCGAGATTCACCCAGATTATTATCAAATTCCTGTGGCCGACCGCGAAGCGCTTATGGCCGAAGAACTGGCCCACGCAAAAGCCCAAGAGGAAGAAGACGAAAAGCCCACGCGCACCCGTCGCCGGTCACGGTCACGCAGTCGCAGCAAAGCCGAAGAGACTGTATCTGATGATGCCGTTGCAACCGCCGAGGTTGCGAGTGCTGAGGGCGAAGCAGATGCGACAGCCGAGTCCGAAACGGATGCGACAGCTGCGGTTGAAACAACAACAGCCTCTGGCATGGATGTTGTCGAACCTGACCTGAGCGCCGAAGATGCTTTGATCGCGGATGCCAGCCCAGACAGCAGCTATGGTGTGGTTGAAGAGGGCACATCGCCCGCCTTTACGGTGCAAGACACACCTGTTGAGGAACCCGTTGATGCGGCTTCTGATGAGGCACAATCAGATGACGTCACATCTAATGACGTGATGCCAAAGGATGACACTGAAACAGTGGCAGCCACCGATGCTGAGGGCGCCGATGACGACAGCGCCAATGATGACGACGATGATGATGAGGCCGAAACCGCATCTGACAAAGATTCAAGCATCGAAAACGTAGCCGACGATGACACGCATGAAGACATCCGTCCGCGCCGCAAGGCACGCGCACGTCGTTACAAAATTCAAGAAGTTATCAAAGTCCGCCAAATCCTGTTGATTCAAGTGGTCAAAGAGGAACGCGGCAACAAAGGCGCGGCCTTGACCACATACCTGTCATTGGCGGGGCGCTACTGTGTCTTGATGCCAAACACGGCGCGTGGTGGCGGCATTTCCCGCAAGATCACCAATGCTGCTGACCGCAAGAAACTCAAAGAAATCGCCACCGAAATGGACGTGCCACAGGGCGCAGGTCTGATCGTACGCACTGCTGGTGCGCAGCGCACCAAGACCGAGATCAAGCGCGATTACGATTACCTCAAACGTATGTGGGAACAGATCCGCGAGCTGACGCTGAAATCCGTGGCGCCCGCGCAAATCTATGAAGAAGGCGATCTGATCAAACGTTCGATCCGTGATCTGTATTCTAAAGAAATCGACGAAGTGATTGTCGAAGGCGATGCGGGCTTCCGCACGGCCAAAGACTTTATGCGTATGATCATGCCGACACATGCGAAAAACGTCACAAACTACCGCGAAAATCTGCCGTTGTTCGCCCGCTACCAAGTGGAAAGCTACCTCGGATCGATGTTTAATCCGACGGTTCAGTTGAAATCTGGCGGTTACATCGTGATCGAAGTGACCGAGGCTTTGGTCTCTGTCGATGTGAACTCTGGACGCTCGACCAAAGAGGGCTCAATCGAGGACACAGCGCTGAAAACCAACCTTGAGGCCGCCGAAGAACTGGCCCGTCAAGCGCGCTTGCGTGACCTTGCTGGCTTGATCGTCATTGACTTTATCGACATGGAAGAGCGTCGCAACAACGCATCTGTTGAAAAGCGTCTGAAAGACAAACTTAAAACCGATCGCGCCCGCATCCAAGTGGGTCGCATTTCAGGCTTTGGTTTGCTGGAAATGTCGCGTCAGCGTCTGCGTCCAGGGATGCTTGAGGCGACAACGCAGCCCTGTCACATCTGTCACGGCACGGGTCTGATCCGCTCTGACGACAATATGGCGCTGACCATTTTGCGCCAATTGGAAGAAGAGGGCACACGCCGTCGGTCCAAAGAAGTTCTGCTCAAAGCACCTGTTGCGATTATCAACTATTTGATGAACATGAAGCGTGAAAACATTGCACAGATCGAGGCACGTTACGGCATGGCCGTACGTCTTGAGGCTGATCCGCATATGATTTCGCCGGACTTCACCATCGAGAAATTCAAAACGGCCACACGTGTGGTGCATGAGGTCGCGCATACGGCGATTTCTGCCTCTGCCGCTTTGATGGATGAAATCGACGACGATGTTGTCGAGGCCGAAGAGATCGAAGAGACCCAAGAAGAAGCCGTTGTTGCAACGCCGGCAGCTGAGGGTGAAGAAGATCAACCGAAAAAACGTCGCCGTCGCCGTCGCCGTCGTCGCAAATCGAGCGATCAGGTAGAGGGTCAAACCGAAGGTGAAGAGGGCGGTGAGGCGGAAGCAACCTCAACTGAGGCTGAATCCAAGGATGTCGCAACCAGCGATGCCGCGCCCGTTGAAGGTGAAGCAGCCTCTGACGAGACCAGCGAAGACAAGCCCAAACGCACGCGGACCCGCCGTTCGCGCGGTGGTCGCAACAGATCCTCTGGCAACACGGAGACCACTGAGGTCTCCGAGGCTGTAGAAGGCGAAGCCCAAGCGGCCGAACCTGTGGTGTCTGAGGCGTCTGGTGCCACAGCCGATGCAGCGATTGAAGGCGAGGCCCCAGCAGAAAAGCTCAATCGCACACGGACCCGCCGTAAAAAGGCTGATCCTGTCGCTGAGGTTGCTGTGGCTGAGGCGGCATCTGCTGAGACGCCAACTGTGCCAGTTGAGGCAGCTGCCGAGACATCTGAAGAGGCCCCCGCGCCAAAACCAAAGCGCACGCGCCGTAAGAAAGCAGAACCTGCGGCAGAAACTGTGGTCGCAGCCGAAGCTGTCGCAACGCAAGACGCTGCTGCAAAGCCAAAACCAAAGCGCAAGCGTCGCACCAAGGCTGAAATTGAAGCGGATAAAGCTGCGAAAGCGGCAGCAGCAGAGGCGGCGGCTGCACCGACTGTTGAGGCGGCTGTCGACACGACCCCTGCACCTGTCGAGGTCGAGCCTGCACCGGTTACAACCAGTCCGGAGCCTGTTGTGGCTGAAGCGGCCCCTGTTGTGGAACAACCAGCGCCAGAACCTGTTGCAGCACCTGAGGTGGTCGAGGCTGCAGTCGAGACTGCGCCCGCCGAGCCCGCGAAACCTAAACGTAAAGGTTGGTGGAGTATCGGTTGATACCACACTGATATAATTTCAAAAAAGGCGACCAATTGATTTGGTCGCCTTTTTCGTATGTGCCGTGGCAGCTATTGTTACGGTGGACCACATGAAAGTGACCTTGCCGCGACCACGCGTCGCTTTTCATCGAGACTGCGCCGTGGCATGAGTGAAACATGTTTGGAATCGACCTCTTTGACGCGGGCCTTTTGCCTGCCATTTTCGTGGCTTTGGCCGCAGGTATTGCCTCTTTTGTCAGTCCTTGCGTCTTGCCGATTGTGCCGCCCTATCTGGCCTATATGTCCGGCATTTCCATGGGCGAGCTGACGGATGAACATGCGCCACGCAAAGCCATCGTGCCGGCGTTGATGTTCGTTTTGGGGCTCTCGACGGTGTTCTTGCTCTTGGGGTTTACTGCGTCTTTTTTAGGCAGCTTTTTCTTGCAAAATCAGGTACTTCTAAGTCGTATTTCAGGTGGTGTGATTGTCATTCTAGGGCTGCATTTTCTGTCTGTGTTCCGCATTTCCATCTTGGACCGCGAAGCGCGGCTTGATGCGGGCGATCAAGGGGGGTCATCCTTTGGCGCTTATGTGCTCGGTTTGGCATTCGCATTCGGTTGGACCCCTTGCATTGGCCCGCAACTGGGCGCGATCTTATCGATTGCCGCGACCGAAGGATCGGTGACACGCGGCACGGCTTTGCTGGGCGTATATGCCATCGGGCTTGGCGTTCCGTTTTTGTTGTCAGCCATTTTCATCACCCGCGCTATTTCGGTTATGAACCGTCTCAAGCGCCACATGGGGCTGATCGAAAAAATCATGGGCGCTTTGTTGGTCTTTGTTGGTCTGATGCTTTTAACCGGCGCTTTTTCACGGGTAAGCTATTGGTTGCTTGAGACATTCCCTGCGTTGAGCGCTTTGGGGTGATACGCCTTACGCAACCTTAAAACTTACGCTAACATGCTGGCAAAACGTGGTTTCAGGCAGCGGATGGCGCAGATGGGCAAAGTAGGCAGTGACGAGGTAAAGCGGCGGCGGGTGTTTTACATCCCCGGTTATGATCCAATCCCGCCACGGCGTTACCGCGAATTGTACCGCAAAGAAGGCGCCAAACAGTCCGATATTTCCGGCTATGATTTAACGTTATCACCTAAATCTGGCACGCGCTTTGGTTGGTCCGTGAATACGCAAATCGACAAAGGTCAAACCCACAGCGAAATCGATGTGCTGGTTTGGTCCGATATTGTACAATCAAGCATGGATGCCGGAATTTTAAAAACCTACTGGATTTTGATCCGCACCGCTTGGATATACATTTCTACTGGCGCTTTGGGGGCATTGATGAAGCTGCGACGCGGGCCTGTTTTGGCGGCCTTGTACCCTGTTTTGATCTTGTTGGTGCAGTTGCTGCTGGCACTTGGGCTGTCTTGGGGATTTTATGCGTTGCTTGGGGTTTGGGCAAAAACTGCTCTGCTCAAAGCGGGGGCAGGTGTGGCCGCGCTTTTGCTGGGTTACGGCATTTTGCGGTGGTTCAAACGCAAAGATGGCAAATTTTTCGCTTATTATCTGATGCATGATTATGGCTATTCCGCGCGCTGGTGTGGGGCGGAGCCACCTGAATTGATCGCACGCCTGAAAGAGTTTCAAGACGACATTGCCGAGGCGATGACGCAAGATTGGGATGAGGTTCTGGTTGTGGGGCATTCGTCCGGCGCGCATCTGGGGGTCAGCGTTTTGGCCAACCTGATCCGCGCGGGCCAAGTGCCAGAGCAGGGCGTGGAGCATACGCCCAAGCTATCGTTTCTCACTCTAGGGCAGGTGGTGCCGATGGTCAGTTATCTGCCTGAGGCGAAAATCTTGCGGCGCGATCTGGCGTATTTATGTGCCCGTGATGAGCTGTTCTGGCTTGATGTGACAGCCCCCGGTGACCCGTGTTCCTTTGCGTTGTGCGATCCGGTCAAGGTCACGGGGGTTGCGCCCGATGATCAAAAATGGCCTTTGGTGATCTCAGCTGCTTTCACCCAAGCCTTATCGCCTGAACTCTGGTCGACGCTTAAACGCAGGTTCTTTAGATTGCATTTTCAATATCTATGCGCTTTTGATCGTCCGCTCAGCTATGATTATTTCAAAATCACTGCTGGCCCGCAAACCTTGCAAAAACGGTTTCACGATCACCTGCCAACGCCCAGTCGCATTGATACTCCAGCGAATAAATACACCGAGATGGCTTTATAATGTCACCGATGATTCCGCCAAAGCCCACTGCGCGGCCTGATAAAACCAGCCTGCGCAACTATGTGAAATTGTTTCGCAAAGACATCCTGTCGGCACAGCCTGCCAAACTTTATCGCGCGTGGATGGCTGAATTTCGCACGCCGTTTTTTCGGTCTTATCTGGTCAATCAACCCAGCTTGATCAAACGGGTGCTCAATGAACGGCCAATGGATTTTCCCAAATCTGCACGTATTGCGGAAGGTTTAAAGCCGCTGTTGGGTGAGGGCTCGGTGTTTTTAACCAATGGTGAGGCGTGGAAGCGCCAGCGTCGCATCATTGATCCCGCGTTCGAAGGGGGGCGGTTGCGCGATACTTTTGATGCGATGGTGGCCTCGGCTCAGTCTGCCGTGGTGCGGCTTGAAGGCACACAAGGCCCGATTGATGTCGAGCCGCAAACATCCCATGCCGCAGCGGATGTGATCTTTCGCACTCTGTTCTCAATCCCGATAGAACATGAGATCGCACGCGATGTCTTTGCCCAGTTCCAAGATCACCAACGCGAACAGCCGATTTTGAACATTGCAGCGTTCATTCCCTTGCCGCGCTGGATGCCGCGCTTTCACCGCAAACGCACCAAAGACACAGCCCAAACCATTCGTGCGCTGATCCGTACCCTGACAGATACCCGCATGGCCGAGATCAAAGCGGGCACAGCGCCCAATGATTTGGCGACCAAGATCATGACCACAGCGGACCCTGAAACAGGCCAGACCTTTACGGCTGATGAAATGGTCGATCAGGTGGCGATTTTCTTTTTGGCGGGGCATGAAACATCGGCCTCAGCCTTGGCTTGGGCGCTGTGGTTGATCGCTGCAAATCCCGAGGTGCAAGATAGGGTCGCCGCAGAAGGGCAGGCCTTTGGCAATGATCCGGCGTTTTCCGACCTGTCCAAACTGCGCTATACCAAAGACGTGTTTCGCGAGACCCTGCGGCTGTATCCGCCTGTGCCGATGATGGTGCGCGAGACCACTTGCCCAGAACGGTTTCGCGAACGCGATGTGCCTGTGGGCAGCCAAATTGTGTTGTCGCCTTGGCATGTGCAGCGGCACGAGCGGTTTTGGGATGACCCAGACACCTTTGATCCTGACAGATTTAAAACCGACAACGGCAAACAGTGTTTGCGCGATGCGTTTATCCCGTTTTCATCAGGACCGCGCGTCTGTACGGGCGCGGGGTTTGCGATGGTCGAGGGACCGCTTTTACTGGCAATGATCGTAGGCGCTTATAAGATCAAAACTGTCGAGGGGAAAACACCAGTGCCCGTGGCGCATTTGACGGTGCGTTCAAGCGATGGCATTTGGCTCGAACTTGAGAAACGTGACAAAGCGTAAACAGGGCTGCTAGACGGTTCTGTTCTGGCTGGCGTAGAATTGGCGAAACAGTTTCCTTGAATCTCCTTGCGAGGCTTGAGTGTGGCGAACCTTCGTTCTACATATTCCAAGACGACTTATTATAAAGGAGCGCCCTGATATGCGCGTGAACCAAGATCTCATCGACACAATCGGCAATACGCCATTGATCCGTCTCAAAGGCCCATCCGAGGCCACAGGATGTGAGATTTTGGGCAAGGCCGAGTTCATGAACCCCGGTCAATCCGTAAAAGATCGCGCGGCGCTTTACATCATTCAAGACGCGGTGGCCAAGGGGTTGCTGAAACCAGGTGGCACGATTGTCGAAGGGACCGCCGGCAATACAGGCATCGGTCTGGCGCTTGTGGGCTCTGCGTTGGGCTTTCGCACGGTGATCGTGATCCCCGAGACCCAAAGCCAAGAGAAAAAAGACATGCTGCGCCTTGCTGGTGCAGAGCTGGTGCAGGTCGCTGCCGCGCCTTACAAAAATCCAAACAACTATGTGCGCTACTCTGGGCGCCTGGCTGAACATTTGGCGCGTGAAACCAATGAAGGCGTGATCTGGGCCAATCAATTCGACAATACCGCCAACCGCCAAGCGCATATTGAGACAACAGGCCCTGAGATTTGGGATCAAACAGACGGCAAGGTCGACGGCTTTATCTGTGCTGTTGGCTCTGGTGGCACTTTGGCGGGTGTTGGCATGGCGTTGCAGCCCAAGGGCGTGAAAATCGGTTTGGCCGATCCCATGGGCGCGGCCTTGCACAGTTATTACACCACCGGCGAATTGAAATCGGAAGGTGGGTCGATCACAGAAGGCATCGGGCAGGGGCGTATCACCGCCAACTTAGAAGGCTTCACGCCCGATTTTTCCTATCAGGTGCCTGATGACGAAGCCTTGCCAGTTGTCTTTGATCTGCTCGAACATGAGGGCTTGTGCCTTGGTGGATCATCTGGTGTGAACGTGGCTGGTGCGATGAAAATGGCCCGCGAAATGGGACCTGGTCATACAATCGTAACTGTATTGTGCGATTACGGCACACGCTATCAGTCGAAATTGTTCAACCCTGAATTCTTGAAAGAAAAAGGCCTTCCTGTGCCCAAATGGCTTGACCGTGGTCCGCGCGCTTTGCCTGACGTTTACGAGGGTTGATGCGCGCTCAGATTTGCCGATTTTTAATTGTTTTAACTCTGTGCCTGCCGCTTGCGTTGCGGGCACAGGACGTAAGTGCGCCAAATTACACCGATTGGGGTAGCTTTGCCAGCGGCGTAGAGACCGTGTTGCGCGAGGGCGCGCCTGATAATGCAACTCTTGAGGACACACGCGCCACATTGGTGACGTGGCGAGGCGCATTTCTTGAGGCCCAAAGCGCCAATTCTGCCCGCATTCAAACCCTGCAAGCGCAGATCAAATCATTGGGCGCTGCACCCGAAGAGGGCGGTTCTGAACCCAATGATGTCGCTGTACGGCGCACGGAATTGGCCAAACAGCTTGAGGCTGCGACAGCGCCCGTGCGCCAAGCCGAAGAGTCTTTTACCCGTGCGGATGGGTTGATTGGTGAAATCGACAGCATCATGATTTCGCGTCAAACCGAAGCGTTGATGGAGCTTGGTCCAACGCCGCTCAATCCCGTCATTTGGCCGCAAGCGATCAAAGACATATCTGACACGGCGCTAAATGCATGGCGTGCTGGGTTTGAAAATATGCTCAAACCAGCAGTACAAGCCACGTTGAAAGCCAATGGCGCGAGCATCGTGTTCTTGACGATCTTGTCCGTGTTTTTGTTGCTGCGCGGCCGTAAATATACGGATTTGGCCTCTCAAAAAGTTCATAGCATTGTCAGCGGCCAAGCGGGGCGCGGGGTGTCCGATTTTGTTGGGTCCTTGGGGCAGGTGATCGTGCCTGTGCTTGGACTGCTGGCCTTGGTGCAAGCGGCTAAAATCACGGGGGTTTTGGGCGAGCGCGGTCAGGCGATTTCTCAAGCTCTGCCTGAGATTGGCTTTGCCTTTTTCGCCGCAAGGTGGCTGGCCACGCGCGTGTTTTACGCGACTGAAGCCGCCCAAGATACCTTTGATCTAAGCGCCACACAGCAGCGCGAAGCCTCAGGCCATTTCACGCTTATGGCTTTGATGTTGGCGCTCAATGCCTTGCTGGCCGATTTGGCGCAAATCGATGGGTATAGCGTGGGCAGCTTGAATGTTTTGCGCTTTCCTTTGGTGGTGTTGACGGCTTTCTCACTGTTTCGCTTGGCGCAGATATTGATTTCGGTGGATCGCGTGCAAGAGGCGATGATGGGGCCTATGGAGGCGGGCAGTTCCTCTGATGGTTTCGTCGCACTTATGACGCGGTCGGTCGCAAGAATTCTGCGTCCAGCGGCGATGATTGCTGTTCTTTTGGGGGCTGCTGGCTATATGCCAGCGGCTATCGGCATCGTTTATCCGGCGGTCTTGTCCTTGGCACTGCTCAGCGGGCTGTTGGTCGCCTCGCGATTTGTGGCAGACCTCTATTGCACCATTGTGCGGCGCGATAGCGATGAGGTCGATGGCTTGGTGCCTGTGCTGATTTCGATTGCATTGTTTGCCGGCGCTGTGCCCTTGTTTGCCTTGATTTGGGGCATGAGACCCGATCAACTTTGGGAAATTTGGACCTTGATGCAGCAGGGCATCCCCTTGGGCGATGCGCAACTGTCGATCCCTGATGTGTTGACTGTATTGATTGTTTTTGCCATCGGGTTTGGGTTCACAAGGTTGCTCAAAGCGGCCTTGGCTTCGACGATCCTGCCCAAAACCAGATTGGATCGCGGTGGGCAGCAGGCGGTTGTTTCTGGCACCGGTTATGTCGGGGTGTTCCTATCTGCCGTTGTGGCGATCATGGCGGCTGGCATCGATCTGTCGGCCTTGGCGCTCGTGGCGGGGGCCTTGTCGGTTGGTATCGGTTTTGGTCTGCAAAACATCGTGCAAAACTTTGTTTCTGGCATCATTTTGCTGATCGAACGCCCCGTGTCCAAGGGCGATTGGATCGAGGTGGGCGGCCAAATGGGCTTTGTGCGCGATATCTCTGTGCGTTCGACCCGGATCGAGACGTTTGACCGTACTGACGTGATTGTGCCCAATGCCGATCTGATTTCCAATTCGGTCACGAACTACACGCGTGGCAATTCTTTGGGGCGTGTGACACTTAAAATTGGCGTCGCCTACGGTACTGACACTCGCCGCGTTGAAACCATTTTGCATGAGATTATTGAGGCGCAGCCAGGCATCGTCTCGGGCCTGTCTCCTCAGGTTCTTTTCATCGGTTTCGGCGCTGATTCACTTGATTTCGAAGTGCGTGCGATTTTGGCTGATGTGACAACGATTATGAAAGTCACAAGCGAGGTCAATCACCAGATCGCCAGTCGTTTTGTCGAAGAAGATATCGAAATCCCCTTTGCGCAGCGTGACATTTGGCTGCGCAATCCTGAAGTTTTGCATGGCAATAGCCCAACCAGCGCAGCAACACTTCACACTGAAACCAAGATCGAGCCCGCAACACAGGATCAGGACGCTGACGCCAATGGCTCACAGCTAAAGGATGATGCGACGTGACCACAGCTCTATTTCGCGACGACGCCTATCTGCAAGACGTGCAAAGCACTGTCTGCGCGCATACGCCAGAAGGCGGCATTATTCTAGACGCCACAGTGTTTTATCCCACGGGCGGTGGGCAGCCAGGGGACAGTGGGCGACTTGAATGGTCTGGCGGCGCGCTGAACATCGCGACATCCATCAAAGATGATGGCGAAGACATAATTTTGGTTCCAGCCGAGCCTGCACCTTTGCCCTCTGTTGGCACGTTGGTCACCCAGCGCCTTGATTGGGTGCGACGCCATCGGCACATGCGGGTGCATACGGCCTTGCATCTGTTGTCGGTTGTGATCCCGCTGCCTGTCACAGGCGGGTCCATCAGTGCAGAAAAAGGCCGACTTGATTTTGCGATGGACGCGCCACCTGAGGACAAAGCTGCGCTTGAGGCGGCACTCAACGCGCTCATCGAGCAAGACTTGAAGATCACCGATATGTGGATCACCGACGAAGAGCTTTTGGCGGACCCTTCCATCGTGAAAACCATGTCTGTGATGCCTCCAACGGGGCAGGGGCATGTGCGCTTGGTGCGTATTGGGGATGCGATCAAACAGGTTGATTTGCAGCCCTGTGGCGGCACCCACGTTGCACGCACCTCGGAAATCGGACGCATTCGCATTGGCAAGATCGAGAAAAAAGGCCGCATGAACCGACGGGTCGCCATTTATCTCGATTGATTTGTAAAAAATATAATATTTACAGTGCGTTACGTAATTTTTGTAAAAAGAGCCATTTAATCAGGAAAGGGGCTTGCCCCCCCCAGCGTGGTCGGTTAGAAATCGCGCCAACGGACAGGTGGCCGAGTGGTCGAAGGCGCACGCCTGGAAAGTGTGTAGGCGGGAGACCGTCTCCAGGGTTCGAATCCCTGTCTGTCCGCCATTATAATCTGCATATAAACTTTTATTTCTGCATAAAATCAACGGCCTAAATATGTCTTGGTCGGAGCCTCTATCTCACCTCCCTAGATTTGCTACCCATTTTGCTACACAAGGCGAATGTTGGGTCTTAGCTCGCCTACGTTCCGGCTTTACCTGAAAGGAGTAGGTTGGGCTGATGCTTGTGAAGCGATGGAGGCATGGCGTATATGCGACAACGAAAAGCGACCGCGCAGCGATATCTCAAACATCTGCCCGATAATTCAGGCCTTCTCAGATGGCGAAACCAGCTCGCTTTGTTGAGAAAGGATGGAAGAGTCTGACATTTAGTGACAGAAAGTTTGGGAATAGGGCATGAATTGCCTGCCTGTGTTCAGGCCCAAGGCTATAGTCGGGTAAGTACGGATTGGTGATGGTGCAACGCTGACCGTCACTGGAAACTTTGCGCAGGAAGCCTAAGAGTCCGCCTCGTTCGAGCATTTTAAAGCTTTCAAGGCAAAATGAGTGCATTTATCGGACCAAGCAGAAATAGCAGAGGTCGTTCCATCATAATTGGGGTTTAGCAAGGCTTCCCTTTGTGCGCCATTAATCATGCTGCGCAGCAGTGCTGCCGCTTCGTAAAGGTCAACATCCTTTTGAGATGAGCGGTCAGTGAAAATCGCGACAAACCGGCGATCAAATCCTTCTGCGACCGTTTGGATCGACGATAAGTAATTATCGCGAAACTCAGGGAATTGGGATTGTTCTGCAAATACGGCGCGGGCATTTAAGACGCCTCCCTCACCAAGGACAAGTTGCGAATAGGCGCGTGACAACGCCAGGGCGGCGTTTTCAGCGGTTGTCTCACGGGCAGGGGTGTCGAGATGTGCGATGCTTGTCTTTATTGCGTCGTTTGCGACCAATCGAAACAGGCTCGCTTTGTTAGGGACTGTTTTGTAGATCGTGCGCGTCGACATGCCTGCCTTGCGAGCGACAGCTTCGATGCTGGTGCCTGCGTATCCTTCGCTCAAGAAGACCTCAGCCGCAGCCTTGATCAAAAGCGCATGCGTTTCTTGCTGCGTGCGCAGGGAAGGGCGGCCGCGTGGCCGTTTTGTGGTGGGCGCTTTGTCTTTTGTCATGAGGGCTCCTTTATCGCTTTATAAAAACGGAAACTTTCTTAAATCAAGTGGCGAGTGCTGCCTGTCCGACAAATGTGCTCAAAACGCGAATGAAGGGTCAGTTTTTGGCTTGACATCGGAAGGCTCAACAATTTAGAAAACCGTGATTTTCCAAATAACCCTGACGTCGAGGATATGTGATGAAATTAAACAAAACCGCTGTTATCGCAGTGATCGCCGTCGCAGGGGCCGCAGCCTATTTAGGGTGGACGGTGAACCAATCTGCGACCTATCTTGTGCAAGGCGAAGTCGAGGCAACACGCATAGATTTATCGGCGATGATTTCAGCGCGCGTTTCTGAGGCACCCGTTCGTGTCGGGGATCGTGTTGCCGCCGGAGATGTCGTCGTACAGATGGAAAGTGCGATATTAGATGCGCAACTTGCTGCCGCTCAAGCTGCACTTGAGGTTGCGCGTGCCAACCGCGATTTAACTTATTCCACCCGTCCAGAAACAATCGCTGCCGCTCAAGCTCAGTTGGAATCTGCACGTTCAAACGTGACGCTGGCGCAAAGCAGCTTTGAGCGTTTCGAACAGTTGCGCAGCGATTCTGTGGTGTCGCAGGCGTCCCATGATCAGGCCGCCAATAGTCTGACTGCCGCAATTCAAGCGCAAGTCGCAGCGCAAGCCAGTCTTGACCAAGCGCGCAATGGCACGAGCCCTGAACAAAAGGCGGTGTCTGATGCGCAAATTAAGCAAGCTGAAGCAACGGTTGCACAGACCACTGCCAGCGTAGATGAAATGAGGGTGACATCCCCCATCGATGGTGAAGTGACTGCACGCACCGCAGAGCTGGGCAAACTGTTTAGCGCAGGCGCGCCGCTGATTTCGATCGTGGATGTCGACCACGCTTGGTTTACATTCAATTTGCGAGAAGATCTTTTGGAGGGGCTGGAAATTGGCCAACCCTTGAAAGCCCGCATTCCTGCTTTGGGGGATGAGGCCGATCTGATCGATGCAACGGTCACTGCCATAAATGTCCAAGGCAGCTACGCCAACTGGCGGGCCACGAAAGCGACAGGTGACTTTGATTTACGGACCTTCTCTGTGCGCGCAGACCCCGTTGAGACGGTCACAGGATTGCGCCCAGGAATGAGCGTTTTGGTGGACTGGCCCGCCGCCGCAGGCACAGATCGATAAGCCAGTGACAGCCTCGCATCTCCCTCCCGGTTTTCGTCGCGTTTGGCGTCGTGAGTTGCGCCAGATTGCGACACGACCTGCGCTTGCGTTCATGCTGGTGCCGCTGCCTCTGATCCTGTTTTTGATGCTGGCAGTGATTTTTGCGCCGGGCTTGCCGCGTGATCTGCCTGTGGCGGTTGTTGACCTTGATGGGTCAACGATGTCGCGCCAGATTGTACGTATGGCCGATGCGGCCGCTGATGTTGAAGTTGTCGAACAGCTTGCATCGCTCAGTGAGGCACGGCAAGCGCTTGTGGCTCAGCGCGCATATGCGATTTTGATGATCCCCGCAGGGATGGAGCATGACCTGTTGTTGGGGCAAAAGCCAGAAGTTGTTGTGTTTTCCAACAGCCAATTTTTGACGGCAGGCGGGATTGTTGGGCGCAGCCTAAGCACGACCGTTTCGACGTTTTCCGCAGGTGTGTCCTTGCGCCTGTTAGAGGCTCAGGGCATCGGGACTGATCGCGCATTGGATTTGATTACGCCCATTCCAGTTCAGGCGAGTCCCCTGTTTAACCCCTCACTCGATTACATCCAGTTCCTGCTGTCAGCAATCATGCCAACAGTGATGCAGATATTCATCTGTGCCACTGCGGTTTTGTCATTTTCGCGCGAACACCATTCCCCCAACGGCATGCCGCGCCTTCAACGCATTGCAAGATCGCCAACCCGCGCAATTTTGGGAAAACTGTTGCCTTATACATTCGTCGGCACGTTTGTTTTGCTGCTTGGGGATGTGGTTTTGTTTCGCTTTTTTGGTGCCAGTTTTCGTGGCAATATTTTTGTGTTTTTCCTCAATGGATTCATGTTCATCTTGGCCTGTCAGGCCATGGGGGCGTTGATCGCTTTGATTGCCAAGGACACGACAGGGGCGCTTGGGATGATGGGGCTTATCGTGGCACCGTCATTCGGGTTTGCGGGCGTTAGTTTTCCACGCTTCGGGATGACACTTTTTTCCCAAATTTGGGGCGTGATCATACCGTTGACGCCTTACCTGCAATTGCGGACAGATCAGACCTTGCGCGGTGCCCCGTTAGAGTATTCCCTTTCGACGATGGCATGGTTGTTCGCTCAACTTGTGGTTTTCTCATCCCTGTTGTGGCTGATGACGCGTAAGACAATGGCGCAGACACCTGTTGTGATAGAAAATATCACCGCCGAACCTCAAGAGAGTAAGACATGATAAAGCTGCGTCATTTCCTTGCCGAGGTATTTGGGGTCATTCGGACGCTTTTGGCGGATGACAGTGCCAAATCCACGATGATCGTCGGAATTTTGATTTATAGCGTCCTTTACCCGCAACCTTATGTTGGCGAGGTGTTGCGTGATGTTCCTGTCGTCGTGATTGATCAGGACAAGTCGACTGCCAGCCGAACCCTTGTGCGTGAAATGGACGTGACCGATTTGGTTGATGTGACTATGTCCGCGCCAGATATGGAAACCGCACGGGATGCTTTTTATCGACGTGATGTGTACGGAATTGTCGTCATTCCTGCTGGCTTTGAAGCAGATATCCTTGCCAGCCGTCCTGCGCCCGTGGCGGCCTATAGTGATGGCAGCTATCTGTTGATCTATTCCAATGTTATGCGAGCCGTGGCGACGGTTGCGGGAACGATGGGAGCACAGGTGAATTATGCGCGGCTCACTGCACAAGGTATCGATGACAGCACGGCGCGCACGATGCTGTCGCCCGTCACTGTCACAAATGTTTCGGTTTTCAATCCACAGGGCGGCTATGCCAGCTATGTTATTCCTGCGGCGTTTGTCTTGATCTTGCAGCAAACCTTATTGATGGGGATCGGGCTGCTGCATGCGGGGCGTAAGCCGCCAGCTGGGAGACGTTTGTGGGCTACGATTGCGGCCTATTTCGGTCTGTATATGATCTGGGTTGCGTTCACGCAGATGTTGATCCCTTATCTTTATAGCATTCCGCGTACTGGCGATCTGGTGACGTTATTTTTGATCGCTGTTCCGTTTATCTGTGCCTGTATTGCAATGGGATTTGCCATCGCGATGGCCATACCTTGGCGTGAAGGGGTTGTATTTTTTCTTGTGGTGATCGGGATGCCGTTGTTCTTTCTATCGGGCATCTCATGGCCTGTTGAAATGATCCCTGATCATCTGCGCACTATATCATTGCTTGTTCCGTCATCCACGGCCATTTCTGCCTTTGTTGCAGTGGATCAAATGGGGGCCACTGCGCAGGACGTGGCCAAAGCAATACAGACGCAGATTGTTCTTGTGGTTGTCTATTCGGCTTTGGCCGTCGCGCTTTCTCGGCTGCCCCACAACAGACGGTAGAAAATTCTTGGAAGGCAAAGGGCGGGCACCCATGTGTGCAAGATCAACCTGTCTTAATCGAACATTAATATCCGAGTATGGTTCTGGCGTACAAATGCCAACTTATGGGACGCAGCGGTGCGGTCTGATCGTGTATGTATAGTGCTGTTTAGTCAAATGCTTCGTTCAATCCTGCGAAGTCGTGTCCCAATCCGACGTCCGCCGCCATAAATGCTATACCTTGTATAACGTCCCGTTCACAGGTGATGAATTACAAGGCGCGTGGGAAAAATAATAAATTTTTGACGACATTTGAGGCGGCGCTCCTTTCCAATATAATTTGTGAATGAGACAATTCATACGATGCAGTCGCGTGCTGTTTTTGTGCAAATTCTACATGGATCGAATGGCTAAAGGATATGATGAGATGATGACGATGTATCAACGCCTCAAAGCGCTTCCCAAGGTTGAGCTTCATTTGCATCTCGAAGGGGCTATTCATCCCAAAACGGCGTTTGAACTGGCGCGCAAAAACAATGTTGCTTTGCCGCCCTGTCATGCACCTGAAGACTTATATGACTATGAGACCCTTGATGCGTTTCTCACAGTCTATTCCGCCATCTCAAAGTCCGTCGTCGAGGTCGATGACTTTCGGCGTATAACATATGAGATGCTTAAAGGGGCGACCGACAGCGGGGCACGCCATATTGAGTTTTTCATCAGCCCTCATGCGCATGATGGGGTTCCATTTGCACGGCAATTCAAAGGTATTCGTGCAGGAATGAAAGACGCATTGACCGATTTCGGTGTGACGTCTTTGATTATCCCTGGAATGAACCGAGAGCTAGGCCCTGAACGGGGCGAGGCGTATTTGGACGAAATTCTAGCCAACCGAGAGGACGATCTGGTTGGATTGGGCCTTGATTACTATGAGGCACCGTACCCGCCTGAACCTTTTGCAGGGGTGTTTGCCCGCGCGCGCAAAGAAGGGCTTAAACTGTCCGCGCATTGTGGTGAAGCTGGCCCTGCCTCTTATGTGCGTGGAGCGATTGAAACGCTTAAGGTCGATCGCTTGGACCATGGGTATAACGTTGTCGACGATCCTGAACTGATGACGCAAGCGCGGGATTTGGGCGTTATGTTTACCTGCTGTCCATCGACTACAAAATACACCACGCCACATCGCGATTTAACCATTCCATCACATCCTATCAGGCGCATGAAAGAAGCAGGATTGGTGGTGTCTATCAATTCGGATGATCCGCCGATGTTTAAGACCGATTTGAACGCTGAATATCAGATTGCACTGGAAGACTTAAAATTTTCGCCAGAGGATATAAAAGCTTCGGTTCTTGCGACGATTGACCATGCTTGGGTGGATGATGCAACAAAACGGCAATGGCGCACAGAGTGGGCGGCGGATATCGACCATGCGATCGCATCTTTATAAAAAATCACTTTAATCGGTTGATCGCATCGGTCCAGACGCAGGCAATGTTGGGCTTGGACACCGTATAAAGAAGCTTTTCCAGCAATAGATCCCCAAGGTTTTGCGGCGTGTCGTCTGGCCAAATGCGTACAGTGCCATCGCGGCGCGTCGGATCAATGGCGATGGCATCGAATTTCATGCCCGGTTCAAATGACCCAACGGGCAAGCCGAGAGCTTGGCCGCCGCCCCGTGTGGCAAGGAAAAACGCCTCGCGAAAATCTATTCGCCGATCATGTGTGCCGCGGGTCTCAGATTCAATCTGTGCCTGCACACCTGTTTCGCGCATACGTGCCGCGCTGATGCCCATGCGCGCCGTTTCCCAGATCGATCCAGATGGTCCGCCAGAAATATCAGAGCCAAAACCAACATGAAGCCCTTTGTCCAAAGCACGCCGCAGCGGAAAAACAGCCCCCGCGAAATAGGCGTTTGACAGGGGGCAATGGGCCACGCCTGCGCCATGTGCAACCATCAAATCCATGTCTGTATCTGACAGATGCGTGCCATGAGCAAAGACAGCATTGTCGCGCATAAGGCCAAAACGTTCAAAGGCTTCGGCGTCAGAACAGCCACAGCGTTCTTGCACATAGCCATGTTGCCAATCGCTTTCTGATATGTGGCTTTGAACATGTGCCCCAGTTTCTGCCGCGAGCTGTCCTAGACCTTCAAGACAGGCATCAGTACACGACGGAATGAAACGCGGCGTGATGACGGGAAACACCATGCCGTCATTGTCAGGCAGGGTGTTGATGTGATCGATCACAGCGCGGGTGCCGTCGATGGCGGCCTGTGCAGAGGCATCACGGTAATCTGGCGGGCATTGATTTGGGTCGTCCATGGCGACTTTACCGACGAGCGCCCGTTGCCCTTTGGTCAGACAAATTTCGGCCAAGCGCTGTGTGGCTGGCACATGGACCGTTGCGAAATGAAGCGCTGTTGTTGTGCCAATCGCCAACATATCGTCTATCAAGGTGGAATACACATGCTCGGCATAAGTCAGATCGGAAAACCGTGCCTCTAAGGGAAAGGTGTATGTTTGCAGCCAGTCCTCAAGTGGAACATCCAGCGCTGTTCCAAGTTGAGCGTACTGTGGGGCATGGACGTGTAAGTCAACGAGACCAGGGATCAAAATCCAGTCTTTGGGTAATCTAACGGCTTCGCTGGGGTCCCCATTTGCCTCAATAGATACAATGGTGCCGCGTTCATCAAGTGCTAGAACCGCGTCGTGAAAGGCTTCGATCACGCCGATCTGTGGTGCGTGATACCCAGAGAATAGGACTTTGCATCCGCGTAGGTCGTTGATGTCCATTTGTGTCATGTCTTGTCTCAGGCTACGTGATTTTCGGGCAGGGCTGGACCAAGCGTCGTGCCGTAAACGCAGCCTTTTTCTTTAAGCCAACGACGATAGGCGATAGATGTGGCATCTGCGCGGGTCGGTGTCTCAACGCGTGCTTCCAACGGCAAAAGAAGCGGGCGCTGGTTTTCAAGAATGATCCGGTCTTGTAAAAAGATGACTTGTTGAAAGGCGATTAAGTCGGCGTCGCTGCTATCGACATCCAATAAGAACATCACAGGATGAGCACGAGACAGACCCGGTTCCATCGGTTGCACAAACAAGCAGATAACATCCCAACGTGTTTGTGAAATGGGGCAGGTTTTGTACAACAGTACCGTAAACGGCGTGGTTACGCGGTAAATGTAATCGGTGCGCAGGGGCTCTGTTGCTGATTTCGCAGCGAGCGGTTGGGTGAAAACGCAATCTGTTGCCCAGACTTCATCAACGTCACGCCTGATTTCACATTTGTATTTCTCGACTTCGGAATGGGCTTCGGATCCCAATATATCTTTGTGGACAAACGGAAAATGCGCCATGTCTAAAAAGTTTTCAATCACTCGTGGCGCAGAAGATCGGACTTTGACAGCCCCGCAAGGCACATAGCGACGATCGGCTTCTTCGGCTTCAGGAATATCCGGTACGTCTGTGTTTGGAAGGCCCAATGTCGACCAAAGATAACCGTACCTTTGGCGCACAGGCAGGGGCCGATTGCCTGTGTCCTCACATGCTGTAACCATAGGGGCGCTGCTATCACCGGAAATGGTGAGATCAACACCCAAAAGTCGCGTGCGCACACCGGTTTTGGGAATATCCGCGAGGTTTTGAATGCAATACCATTGATCAAGTGTGGCTTTGTCCAGTGTCTGAGTCATAGGGCATTCCTCATGCGTATATTCGATCCATTGTTTGGGCATGGTCGCGCAGTGCTGCATCAATATCCAGACGGGTAAAGGCCCCTTGTTCGATCACAGGGACACCATTGATGAAAGAGTAATCCACATGAAATGGCCCGCACATAACAAGTGCAGCCAAGGGATCACGCTGCGTGCCGGCCATGCCAAGCTGTGTGCGCTTGACGGCGATCAAATCGGCGGATTTTCCCGGTGCAATCTGTCCAATGTCATCACGGCCTAATATTTTTGCCCCGCCGCGTGTCGCCATCCAAAGCGCCTCGCGCGCCGACATCGCCGCAGGTGTGCCACCAAATCCGCCGCGTCCCCCCGGTGTCTCAGATAAGTAGCGATCCGGCGCGACACGTTGCAAGAACTGCGCAAAACGGACTTCGGAAAACATATTGGAGGTATCGTTTGAAGCTGACCCATCTACGCCAAGCCCGACTGTGACCCCTGCATCCAACATTTCGCGTGCGCGCATGATGCCAAGCCCGCAGCGCATATGGGCGGAGGGGCAAAAGGTTGCACCGGTGCCTGTTTCGGCAAAGGTTTTGATTTCTGAGTTATTTAGGAAAATGGAATGGGCAAACCAGACATCCGGCCCCAACCAGTCGCAACTTTCCGCATATGCCACAGATCGCATGCCATAGGTTTCTAGGCAGTATTCTTCTTCGGACAGGACTTCGGCGATGTGAGAATGTAGTCGAACCCCTTCATAGGTGCGCGCCAAAGCCGCCGCATCTTTCATCAAACCTTGCGTGACAGAAAAAGCCGAACATGGCGCAAGGACGATCCGCGTCATCGCATGATCTGACATGTCGTGATAGGTGCCGATCAGGCGTTCGGCGTCTTTCAGGATATCTTCTTCCTCTTCTACGCAGCTGTCTGGTGGCAATCCACCTTTGCTTTCGCCACGGCTCATTGCGCCGCGTGCTGCGTGAAAGCGCATGCCCAATTCCTGTGCCACACGGATGGGCGTGTCGAGGGTGCAATCGTTCGGCATGATATATTGGTGATCCGAGCTTGTTGTGCAGCCCGACATGATCAGTTCTGCCATCGCCATACGCGATGCTGTGGCCATCGCGCGATCATCCAGCCGTGCCCAAATCGGATATAACGTTTTAAGCCAGACAAACAATTCGTCATCTTGAACCATAACGCGGGTGAGGTTCTGGTAAAAATGATGATGCGTGTTGACCATGCCTGGCATCACTATGTGATCCGACAGATCAAGCACACGATCTGCGGTGCGCTCTGCACCCTCGGGGCAGTCTGCCATGGGGCCGCAAGCGATAATGATATTGTCGTGGATCAGGATAAACCCATCAGAAATTTCCGTACCTGCATCACGGTCAGGCCCGTCAAATGTGGCTAGATGAGAGATGTGTTTGAAAAGAATAGATGTCATCTTTGGTCTCTATAATAAGGCGCAGTGATGCCTTCAGGGGCGGCCATAAGGCGGCGCATGCGTTGCCATGTCATCACAGGCAAAATCATCAAAGCCATCGTCCCGAGGTAAGGCAACATTGATAATATTGAGGATGCGATAGGCCAGTTGCGGGCCTGACCGGTAAAACCGAGCGCTGTGACAAAGCCAAAGAGCAACCCTGCCAGCACGGCATTGATGGGTCTGAAACCGGCAAAAATAACAAGAGCAACAGCAATCCAGCCGCGCCCCGCGACCACGCCTTCCGACCAGCTTGGAACGAAGGATAAAGTGAGATAGGCCCCAGCCCCTGCAGCCAATGCAGACCCCAAGGATGTGTACCAAAACCGCATTTTTATCACAGAAATACCCGCAGCATCCGCCGCCGCAGGGTTTTCGCCAACGGCCCGCATATTCAAGCCATGGCGCGTGTAAAACATCATGTAATGCAATGCTAAGGGAAGCGCGAGAAAGATCACATAAACCAATATGTTGTGGCTGAAAAATGCACGGCCGAAAAATGGTAAATCGGACAGGAACGGAATGTGAAGATCTTCAAATGTTACGGGTACGGGCGAGCCGGAAAACGGTTTGCCGATCGTGGCGGCCATGCCTGTTCCGATATAAGTCAGGGCCAGACCGCACAGAATTTGATTGGCGCGTATAATCACCGTTGCGGTTGCAAAAATCATGCCAGAGCAAAATCCCACAAAAAGCGCCACCAACAGCCCAAGCCATGCAGACCCAGTGCTGACAACTGTCGCCACAGCAGACATGGCGCCCAGTGCGATCAAGCCTTCTACGCCAAGATTAACAACCCCGACACGTTCGGCCAAAACTTCCCCCAAAGCCGCTAAGGCTAAGACGCCTCCCGCAAGGAATGCGGTTTGAATCAGACCTGCAATAATATCCATGTCAGATGTCCTTCGCTTTGGTGTGTAGAATTTTGTAATGGGCCATTTCGTCACCGATGGCAGCGTACAAAAGGATAAGGCCAGTCACAGCCAGAACAGTATGAGTGGTTAACCCTTGTGACTGCAAAACAATGCCGCCATTCAAAAGAACCGCCATGAAAAATGCTGTGGCCAAGACCCCGATGGGAGCAGCCCGTGCGAGCACGGCAACCATAATGCCGATATAGCCGTAATTGTTTGATATGCCGCCTTGCAAGCGTCCCACCGTCCCAGCCACTTCCATCATGCCGCCAAGCCCTGCAATCGCGCCGGACAACAGCATGATGCCGATCAATTGGGTTTTTACCGGCATACCTGCATAGCGAGCTGCCCCCGGATTGGCGCCTGCGATCCGCACTTCGTATCCCCAACGTGTATAGGTCACAAAAAGCGCCAATGCGATTGCCAGAAAGATAGCGACGAGAGGCCCCCAATGCACAATCCCCCAAAGGGTAGGCACAGACACAGGCAGCCGTGACGTTGTCGCCAAAGCCATGCCCGACGGATCAAGCCATGGGCCGGTCGCGACCCAATAGACCAATAATATGGCAACGAAATTCATCAAAAGCGTTGTGATAAGTTCTGAAACATCAGCATAAGCACGCGCCAATGTCGGGATCAAAATCCACAACGCGCCGCCGATCATTCCCGCAAGGGCCATCAAAGGTAGGATGACCCAAGTCGGCCCCTGTACAAACAGGGCAACACCCGTTGCACAAAATGCTCCGAAATTGAACTGGCCCTCTGCGCCGATATTCCACGCACCAATGCGTAAGGCGACAGCAACGGATAGGCCGCAATAGACCAAAGGCGAAAACAAAAGGGCCAGATCCTCTAGGCCGAAAGACGATCCAAAGGTTGAGGAAATGACCTTTGCTCCCAAAGCAACCGGACTGCGCCCACTTATAGACAAGGCAATCGCAGTGGTGAAAAGGGCTAAAAGCACCGAAGCCACCCGAAAGGCAAAGGCCACGCGCGGCGTGGCAATTGGCATGCGTTGAAGGCGTATCAAGTTCATGTCAGATCCTCCTGCCGTGTGCCGCCCATCATCAAACCGATTTGTTCTACATCGGCGTCTTTTGTGGGGATGATGCCCATGATTTCACCGTGAAACATGACGGCAATTCGGTCAGAGAAATTCATCAATTCTTCCAGTTCCTCGGAAATAAGAACCACGGCGACGCCTTGGTCGCGCAACTCAATGAAATAGCGCATCATCGTATTGATCGCGCCAACATCGAGCCCACGAGAAGGGTATGCGGCGATCAATATTTTTTCTGCAATCCGCATTTCGCGCCGCGCAACAAGCCGTTGTTGATTGCCGCCGGACAGATTGCGTGCAGGCATATTGAAATCAGGCACCATCACATCGGCGACCTTCGCAATTTCACGAGCCAAATTGGCTGCACCTTTCGGTGAGAACCAGCCTTTGCGCGTCAATGGCGGTTGAGCATATTCACGTAAAACAGCGTTGTCCGTGATCGATAAGGTCGGGGCCATGCCGGAATGAAGCCGATCTTCAGGGATGTGGCCGATGCCCATTTGCGCCATGGTCCGTGCGCCAGCTTTTGTGACATCTTCGCCATCAAGGGTCAGTATGCCAGAGCTGGGCGTGGAAAGACCGGACATCACGTAAGTCAATTCGCGTTGCCCATTGCCGGCAATCCCTGCGATGCCAAGAATCTCGCCTGCAGCCAGATCAAACGATATGTTGTTCAGGACCGTTCCCTGATCTGTCGTCAGGCTGATATCTGACAGATTAAGAATGGGAGCGGTTTTGATTGAAGGCGCTGTTTTCTTTTGTGTCTCGGTCAAGACGATTTCCCGTCCGACCATCAACTGCGCAAGGCTATTTTCTGTGCAAGTGTCCGTCCATTCCGTTGCCACTTTTTTACCGCCGCGCAATACAGTCACGCGGTTGGACACCTCCATCACCTCGTCGAGTTTGTGCGAGATAAAAATAACCGCATTCCCTCGCGCCACAAATGCTCGCAGAGCTGTAAAAAGCTCGCGCGCTTCTTTGGGGGTCAACACGGCGGTGGGTTCGTCAAGGATAAGAAGTTTGGCATCACGCGCAAGAACGCGGAGAATTTCGACGCGTTGTTGTTCGCCCGTGGATAGGTTCGCGACGATGGCTTCGGGTTTCACCGCCAAGCCTAAATTTTGTGCAAGTGCGTGAGTGCGGGCTTCTAAGTGGCGCTTTGAAATACGTTTCGGGGTTTGAGGCCATCCGAGGTGAATGTTTTCAGCCACGGTAAACGCGCGCACCAACTTGAAATGCTGATGTACCATGCCAATGCCCGCTTCTATCGCATCCGTGGGCGACGAAAAATCACGCGCATGGCCTTCAATGATCACTTCGCCCGCATCCATTTTGTAGATGCCGGTTACGATGTTCATCAAGGTTGATTTGCCCGCGCCGTTTTCCCCTAAAAGGGCGTGAATTTCACCGGGATAGACATCGATATCGACATCTTCATTGGCGATAACACCAGGGAAATATTTGCTGACACCTTTCAGCGCCAAAATAGGTGGCGTCCCGGGTGCTAACCCGAGACGCTGTTGGATCGATGCGGTTTGCCGCGCCATCTTTACGTGTCCAAACCTGACACGCCCTCGATGGACCAATTCCAATGATAGAGCTCTTGCTCGGTCATGGTTTCACCTTTGGCGACTTTGACGTTGCCTTTGCTGTCCTTGATTTCGCCTACGAACGGGTTGAAGGACCCGTCCATGATTGACGCTTTGACGGCATCGGCTTTTGCGGCGACATCCGCAGGAACTGTGTCGCCCCATGCGTCGACATCTACGCCACTGCCGAAGGGCAAAAGGTCTTGGGTCGGGGTCCATTCGCCAGCAAGACGACGGCGGACTTGTTCGACATAAAAGGCGTTAAAGTCCACGATGATTGATGAAATATAGGCGTTAGGGCCATAGCGGCGCAAATCGGTGTTCCACATGACGGCTTTAGCGCCACGTTCTTCTGCAACCTGCAAATATCCCGCTTCATCCATGATACCAAAGAGTACGTCACAGCCATTATCGATCAAAGCTGTGCCGGCCTGTGTGGCCGCTTGCGGGTCAAACCAGCTGTTGATCACGATGGTTTGCAGTGTTGCTTCGGGGTTGACCGTCCGTGCGCCCATAAGGAAAGCATTGGTGCCAGAATAGACGGAAGGCACAGGGAAAGATGCAACATAACCCAATTTTCCTGAGGGTGACATGGCCCCCGCAGCGATCCCCGCGATGTAGGATGGGTACCAATGCGATACATAGTAAGTGCCAAGATTGTCGAGTGCGCTACGGCCGTCACATTCATAGAATGCCACGTTTGGCGCACGATTTGCGACGTCATATAGGAAGTCTCCGTAATTCGATGTGGCGAAGACCATGTTGGCGTCATCGGCCACGAATTGACGGTAAATACGTGTTGCATCCGCTGAATAGGGGATGCTTTCCACATAAGATGTGCGCAGTTTTGGGAATGCCGCTTCGACAGCTTTCATGCCTTGGTCATGCGCCCAAGTCCATCCCTCGTCAGAGGTCGGGCCAGTGTGCCCAAACGCGATATGTGCATTTTCTTCTGCGACCGGGGCGAGTGGGGCTGCTGCATGTGCAGGCTGGAGAAGGCCGGTTTTAGGCAAAACAAGGCCTACGCCAGCTGCGGCACCCATGTTCAAAAAGCCGCGGCGGGATAGGGATTTGGTCGAAATCATAAGGAAAAACCTCTTATCTGTTTATGCTGCCTCATCCCCTTTGTGCGACCATTAGGGATGAGGGTGCGACTGAACGCGCTTAGATGGAATGTTTGGGTGCCAGCGTGATGCGCCAGCAGCCAAACCTCGAAATTCGTGTCAGCGACAAGGCGGTTTGTCCGTCTCATCTTTGTGTGTGACACCACGTTTCCAAAAGTAAATGATGCTGAATAGAGGCTAAGTTTGCACCTCAATGTTGCTTTCAAAACAACACTTGACGGTCGTGGATTTCGCCTCTCTAAGTGATTCTGATATTAAATATTCAGTCGTTGCCTCTGTGTTTCTTGGGGCTTTCTTGTGGGATGCTGTGCGCACGTATGAAAATCGAACAGGTCAAATTTACATTTAAGGGCGACTTGCTTGCTGCGAGTTTCCTTGAATTTGCAGAACACCGCGCGCGGCGCTTGTCGTTGCAACTTGTCACGCAGGACCAAAGTGACACCTGCGCGAAAATGATCGTGACAGGGCAGCCAGATTTGGTGGATGCATTTGAAATGGCTATGAGCCTTGGGCCACAAGATTGCGTTGTTCACGATGTTTGGCGTGACGAAATGCAGGTAAAAAAAGGAATGTCTTTATGACGCAGACCGTGGAAGTTCTGTCACAATGGGTTCCGATCGCCCTATCAAATATGATCGAAACGGGCACATCTGCTGGCGTGGTTGCCAAAGGCGCAGAGATCGTCGTTTGGCGTGACTCCTCTGGCGTTGCGCATGCTTGGGAAGATCGTTGCCCCCATCGTGGAATGAAAATGAGCTTTGGCTTCGTGCGAGGCGACCACATTACCTGCCTTTATCATGGTTGGGAGTATGATCAGAGCGGCACGTGCCAATATATCCCTGCCCATCCTGAGGTTGAGGTTCCAAAATCCATCTGTGTTGCCCGATATGGTGTGGCCGAGGCAGGGGGGCTCATTTGGGCGCAATTGCCGCTTGGGTCAGATGAGAGCAGCTTCGCAGGTTTACCTGCTATGGAAGGGGTGAAATCCGTATACATTGATGCCTCATATGCGACTGTTTTATCCGTTTTGCGCAAGCAGGGCTGTGCTGATGGTGCTGTCGCGAATGTCATGATTTTGGATCGTGATGGTGCCACGATGACCATTGGTATTCAGCCCATCTCAAATGCCCAATGTGCGCTACATATTACTGTGCCTAAAGGCTGTGCGGGCGATGTCAGGGAATCTATTCTTGATTGGAGCGAGGAGCTACGACGTAGCATCGAAGAGCTGGAGGTCGTGACATGATTTTACATAATTATGATCTTTTTGAGAATTGCTATCGGGTTCGTTTGGTCGCGTCTTGTGCTGAAGTGGCGCTGGAGCTGATCAATGTGGACGCCTTTCCCGGCGCAGAAGAAAAATCCCCTGAGTATTTAAAACTAAACCCGATGGGTCGCCTGCCTATTTTAGAGGACAATGCACTCGTTTTGCGTAATCTTTCAGCAATCCTAATTTACGTAGCGGAACACGATATCGATAAACGATTCATACCTGATGAGGCAAAGGACCGCGCTCAGATGATGGATTGGTTGGGATTCGCTTGTGACGATCTTGCTGTTGCGGTGCAGGCACGCGCTGTCGCCTTGCTGGATGCGACGGGGGATGTCGTTGAATTACGTGCGCAGGCGCGAACGCTGTTTCGTATTCTGGACGATCATTTGACTCGGCAGTCTTTGCGTGGCGCAAACTTCGTTGCGGGGGATGCACCCAGTTTGGCTGACCTCGCGCTGTTCCCAGCTTTCGCACTCAGTCGAGATTTTAATCTTGATCATGATGAGTTTCCTGCACTACGTCTTTGGGCGCGCAGAATACGCCTGCTGCCAGGTTTCATCACGATGCCGGGCATTCCAGACTATCATTAGGCCAGACTACTTTTAGGAAAGCTATTGGATTTACATCGCCTCGGTCTTGTTTCGTCTCGCGTCTACCACTTTTCTTTGGTGGCCCGCTTGGGGTCCATCCGTCAGACGGCATTGACGTTGAATGTTGCGCCGTCTTCAATTTCTCGTTCGATCAAGCAACTTGAAGAAGACCTTGGCACACCTCTGTTCGACCGCACCAAACAACGATTGCGGCTGACCTCTGCAGGGGAATTGCTTGAGCATCACATCAAGCAATCAACGGGGGAAATGAACCGCGCTGTGACGGAAATCGGTGACCTGCAAGGGCTGCGCCGTGGCACGGTCACTTTAGCTGTCATTGAAAGTGCGTCGCGAGGGATTCTGACAGATGTGCTTGCCGGTTTTTGGGTGCGCCATCCAGAAATCAGTGTCGATATACAGGTTGTGGGGTCACAAAATGCGGTTGATTTGGTGCATCAAGGTGAGGCGGATCTCGCGCTAGCATTTGATGTGCGCGTGCCGCGTAATGCGCGTAGATTGACATCAATTTCGCTGCCGCTTGGAGTCTTGGTCTCCCCCGGCAGCCCGCTTACGAAGTTGCGTGGCAAGTTGAAAAGTTACGATCTTTCAGGCGAACGGGTCATCCTGTCTGACGGGTCTTTGACGCTTGGAAGTTCAGTCGAGCAAATGTTTTCTGGGGCTTTTGTTGAATTTTCACGTCGGACAAAAACCAACTCTATCGGCTTGATGATTGATCTCGCGACCCGTGGTTTAGGCACTATTTTGCAGACCAAAATGGGAGTGCAGGCCGAGATTGCGCGCGGACAACTGACTTTTATTCCTTTGTCTGATCCTGGTTTAAGTTTAAGGCGGCTGACGCTTGTGTCGCGCCCGAAAGGTGAAGTGTCTGAAGCGGCTCAGGCGCTGGCGGATGTTTTGACGTCTACTCTTGAAGCGATGCGCGAAACTGCACGCGACTAGTGTTGCGCTGAGTGAAACAACTCGTTCTACAATTACCGTCTTTTGGGAACATTTTTTTCCTGACAGGTTGATAGAAATCGAGCTATCAACCGGAGGGAATGATGAAACAAAGTGCCGTCGATGCAGTGATCCGCGGGCTGAAACGGGCAGGGGTGACGCTGGTGTGTTATCTCCCCGATAGTTTGTTCAAAGAACTTTACCCCGCACTCGATGCTGATCCAGATATCCGCACGATTCAGGTGACGAATGAGGGCGAAGGCGCTGCGATTTGCGGCGGTATATTTTTGTCCGGACAGCGTGCAGCATTGGTCATGGAAAATTCCGGCCTGCGGGCGTCAGTTGAGCCTTTGGCGCGAATGGGCCTTGGGGCTGGCATTCCGGTTGTGATGCTTATGAGCTACCGTGGGGATATGGGCGAAAACAATTGGTGGGCTGTACCGCACGCCACCACAATGGAGCCGGTTCTTAAAGCGCTGCGCATTCCCTATGCGGTTGAGCGCGAAGAGGAACGCATCGAACAGGCCATCGTCGATGCCTATGAACTGGCTTATGCCTCCTACTATCACACAGCTGTGGCCCTATCTGGGAGTATCGTACGATGAAACGATTTGATTGTATGACCAAATTGGCAGCGCGCCTGTCTGATGAATTGGTGATTTTATCACTCGGTGCCTCCGTTGATGAATGGTACAATGCAGCGCCGCATATGCGCGAAGCGTCCCTGTTCCAGCAGCAGCTTGGCTGTGTGACCCCTGAAGCTTTCGGACTGGCCGCAGGTCTACCTGACCGCCAAATTGTATCGCTCGACACTGATGGTGGGCTTTTGTTTAATTTGGGTATTCTTGCGACTTTAGGCAACGAGCAGCCGAAAAACCTGTTTGTCGTTGTTTGGGATAACGAGCAATATCAATCGATTGGTGGACCCAAGACGCATACCGCGTCGGGGCGTGTCGATCTTGCGGGGATCGCGCGTGCTTCAGGTATCGATCAGGCGTTCACCGCAACAACGGTGGAAGAATTCGACGCACATTGTGAAGCGGGCCTGAAGGCTGAGGTTCCTTATGTCGTTGTCGCCAAGGTTTCGGGCACTGTGCAGCCTGAAATCAAGCGCAAACATTCTGATGGGCGTGAAGACAAATACATCTTTGTACGCCATGTCGAGAAAACCGAAGGGATCACGATAATGGGCCCTTCCGAGCACAATTGAGCAGGATATGAAAACCAGCTTTGACTATATCATCATTGGGTCTGGATCAGGGGGCTCTGCGGTTGCGCGGCGCCTTCATGATGCGGGCGCGGATGTTGCTGTGGTTGAATCTGGGCGGTCTAGCTTTGGTATTTCCGATATCGAAGATCCGTCTAAATGGTTCGGGCTGCAAAGTGGAGCATGGGATTGGGGGCATCATTATGCCCCGACCAATCGCATCCTTGACCGCGAGATAGCGATCCCGCGGGGCAAGGCCTTGGGCGGGTCTTCTGCGACCAATGCGATGATGTGGTATCGAGGTGTGCCTGCTGATTATGAACGTTGGAATGCGCGCGCGGCAGGCTGGAGTTGGCAAGACTGTTTGCCTGCGTTCAAGGCGTCTGAAAACTGGTCGGAGGGGGCAAGCGATTTACGTGGCAGCGAAGGCCCGCTTAAAATCACCCGCCCAAATCCAGATCATCCCCTAACGCAAGCCATGCTCAAAGGCGGTGCCGCGATGGGGCTGCCGCTTGTCGATGACCCGAATGGCCCCGAACCTTTTGGTGTGGGGTTAGCGAATTTCAATATTGATGGCGCGGGGCGACGGCATACTTCGGCTGAGGGCTATCTTTTGCCGATTATTGCCTCTGACCGTTTGACTGTATTGACCGAAACTCTTGCGCTTTATCTGACATTCGATGGAGATCGCACATCAGGTGTTGCGGTGAGTGGTCCAGACGGCGAGGCGCATCTCACAGCGCAATGTGGCGTGATTTTATCTGCTGGGGCACTGGAGACGCCGCGTCTTTTGATGTTGTCTGGGATTGGACCAGAGACAGAATTGGCGCGTTTGGGCCTGCCGGTCAAACTTAAAGCCGATGCCATTGGACAGAACCTTCAAGACCACCCTTTGCTGCGCGCATTGAACTTTCGTGCCTCAGCGCCGCTTGGAGAAATGGTGGGCAACGGCGGGGGGACGTTGACGATTTGGAAATCTGATGACGCGCTTGCCCAAGCCGATCTTTTGGCGTTTCCTGTCCAAGGGCGGTCTGCGACGCCAGCGCTTTGGGATCAGTATAACTTGGATGGGGACGACATTTTTGCCATTGGGCTTGGTGTGATGCGGTCGCATTCTAAGGGCCAGATACGCCTGAACGCTGCGTCTCCCACTGCGCCGTTAGACATTCAACCCAACTTACTTGGTGATCCGCGTGATTTGGCGGCCCTCGTCCGTGGTGTTGAGTTTCTTATGGATATGGTCGCCTCAACGGGGTTTGCCCCCTTTTTCAAAGATCATGTCGCGCCACTGCGATCTGATGACTTTGAGACCTTTGTGCGGCGCTCTTGTTCCACCTTTTTTCACTGTTGCGGAACAGCCCAAATGGGCTCTCGTGATGATGCCCCCGTTTCCCCTCGGTTGGGCGTCAAAGGCGTTCGCGGTCTCTGGGTCGCGGACGCTTCTGTCATTCCCGAAATCCCTGCGTGCCACACCCACGCGCCTGTCACGATGATCGGTGAACGTGCCGCAACATTTATATTGGAGGACGCATGAGCGACCTAATTTTGACTGCCGATGCCATTGTAACAATGAATGCAACGCGCGAAACGCTGACAGATGCGGCGATTTTCGTGAAGGGCGATGAGATTACCGCCATTGGCCCAAAAACCGAAGTGATTGCCAACAACCCGAACGTCCCTGTCAAAAATCTGGGCAAAGCTGTTTTGATGCCAGGGTTGATCAACGCGCATGCGCATTCAGGCTTCCTGCGCGGTACAGCTGAACATTTGCCTGTCTGGGATTGGCTGGCGCAGCATATCAACCCTATGCACCGTGTCCTTTTGCCCGAAGAAGCCGAGGCGGCAAGTTACCTTGCCTACGCCGAAAGCCTGTTGGGCGGCACGACAACAATCGTTGACATGTGGCGTCATATGGATGGATCTGCACGGGCTTGCGAAGTTCTTGGTAATCGTTTGATTGCAGTGCCTTATGTTGGGGAACATCCTGATTACAACTATTTCGACACACTTGATATGAACGAAGGGTTGATTGAACGTTGGAATGGTAAGGCGCAGGGGCGTGTGAATGTTTGGGTCGGTTTAGAACATCTTTTCTACGCCGATGAGCCCGCCCAACAGCGCGCCATTGATATGTCGAAAAAATACAATGTACCGTTTCATACGCATTGCTCTGAAGCTGAAATCGAACTGGCCGAATACCAAACACGTTACGGAAAAAAACCGATGGAGGTGTTCCGCGATCTTGGGTTCTTTGAGACCCCCTTGGCGATGTTCGCGCATGCGGTTTGGTTCTCGCAAGACGAGATAGAAATGGTTGCCGATTACAGCGTCTCTGTGGCGCATAACCCTATATCGAATATGAAATTGGCCTCAGGGATTGCGCCCATCAAAGAAATGCTTGCCGCCGGTATTCCTGTTGGCATTGGCACCGATGGCGAAAAAGAAAATAACAACTTTGACATGTTTGAAGAGATGAAAACTGCATCTCTCAAAGGCAAGCTGCGCGAACTGGATGCGGCTGCGATGGACAGTTGGTCTGTGTTGGAAATGGCGACTTGTTTGGGGGCCAAGGCCGTGGGCTTAGACAAAATCACGGGGTCTTTAGAAGTGGGTAAAAAAGCGGACATCATTGCCGTAGATGGTCGATCACCACGCATGACTCCATTTTTCCCAGACGGGCGTTGGTTTAATTTACAACACAATCTTGTCCATGCCGTCAAAGGCGGCGATGTCAAAATGACGATGGTCAACGGTGAGATCTGTGTCGACGACGGGCGCCTTGTGTCTGGCGATATGTCTGAAATTATTGATCGTGTTTCCCGTCTGGCTCCGGGGCATTTTCAGCGTCGCCAAACGTGGTTGGATGCCAATGGTGGCGGGACGACGCAATGGACGGACTAAAGGAGAAAAAGATGGCTGGCACCCAAGATCCTGTGGCGCTTAATGACTGGTATGCTGTTGCGACTGCGACAGATTTGGATCGTGCACAAGACACCAAATTGCTTGGCCACCCTATTACCGTCGGTCCGGGCCACAAGGTGGTTCACGATGGTCGAGATTTGCCAGTGCGTGAAAAGTTTGGGGTGCTTTGGACCACATTGGGCACACCGAACAAAGAGATTTTTGATATTGCAGAAAGCCAAGAGACTGGTCGCCGTTTCGTTCCGTGTGGCTGGGTCAAAATGCGGGCTTCTGGATTGCGGGTCGTGGAAAACTTTCTCGACATGGCGCATTTCCCCTTTGTTCATGCGGATATTTTGGGCTCTGAGCCTCATACAGAAGTGCTGAGTTATAAATCTGAAATCCGCCATGACGTGGATGAGGTCTGGGCAACCAATTGCAAGTTTTTCCAACCCCAGATGACGACCACCCGTCCGGATGGCGAGTTCGCGCAGCTTACCTATCGGGTGCCGTCGCCCTTTGTTGTGATGCTTTACCGTGTGGTGCCGGACAGTGGTGGAGTTGAAGATGCCATCGCGCTGTTTATTCACCCAATAGACGAAGATGAAGTGCGCGCGATCCCTGTGATGTATCTGACCGATCAAGAGGCCAGCCATACCCAACTGTTGCGGTTTGAGCAGGTGATCTTTTTGCAAGACAGGATCATCGTTGAAAACCAGCGCCCGCGGCTTTTGCCACTTGAAGCGCGTGCTGAAATCCCGACGCGTGCCGACAGTTCCTCGGTCGCTTATCGGCGATGGTTGAAACAAAAAGGCTTAACCTTCGGAACAACAACGCCGGAGGCGGCATGAAAATCACGCGGCCTGATAGTTTGAAAGAGGCTGCCAAGCTGATTGCGACAGGGGGCGTTGCCGTTGCGGGGGGCTCCGGTTTTCAATTGGAGTTCTCTCAAGGCCAAACACCACCCGAACAATATGTGCCCATCGGCCATTTGATCCCCAAAGGTATTCAAGGGCTTACAATCGGTGCAGGCACGCCACTCGAAGACATCCGGCACGCCAATATCCCGCTTTTGTCCAAGGCTTGTGCTGATGTGGCTGCGCCGAATGTTCGGCGTTTGGCCACTTTGGGGGGCAATCTCGCTTGGGGCAAAGGCTGTCTTATTCCCGCGTTGATCGCTTTGGACGCTGTGGTCGAAACGACCGAGGGCGCTATGAGCGTCTTGGAATATTTGAACGCGCCTTTTGGGATTATTTTGTCGCTTACCTTGCAGCCGCTTGAAGATAATAAACCTAAAAGCACATGGCGAAAAGTCGGTTTGAGACAGGCTTTTACAGCATCTATTATCGCATCGGCTGGGATGATGTCGGTGCTGGATGGTCAAATATCAGGCCTGCGTTTGGCTGTGGGTGGCGGTGCTACACCACCGCAAAGATTGCATGAAACTGAAGCGTGGTTGTTGAGACAAACGCTAGAAGATGTTGATCGGACTGATTTACGACACCGCATGAGAGCAGAAATTTTCGCCCCTGACTGTGCCTTTCGAACGGCAAGCTACCGCAAACGTGTGGCGGCAGCGGGGCTTGTTACGGGGCTGTTTGGTGCGCCAGACGTACCGCTGCACAAAACAACCCGCCGCCCCACAAAGATGCCCCTACCTGAGTTGACGGAATTGTCGCGCAATGCAGGACAGGAACGTTGGAACACGCGCCCTGATATGCCCGCGAAAGTGCGTGGAAAACTGACCTATCTCACGGATAAACGTGAGGCGCAGATGTTGGTCGGGCGTATTCTTCGCGCGGGGCGACCTCATGCGCGTATCTTGGAGATTGATACATCAAAAGCCGAGGCTTTGTCTGGCGTAAAGGCCGTGGTGACGCATCGTGATATCAAAGGGTTGAACGGGTTCGGCATCGTGTTTCAAGACCAGCCAGCCTTATGCGCTGATAAAGTGCGCTACACTGGTGATCCTGTCGCGGCTGTCGCTGCTGTCGATGAGGCCACTGCATCCAAAGCCTTGTCGCTGATCAAAGTCACCTATGAAGATTTACCTGTCGTCACAGAGGCGCGCGCCGCTTTGATGCCTGACACGCCTTTGGTTCATGAGACGGGTAATTTGGTAACTGAGGTGTCTCATGGTCGTGGCGATACGGAGCTTGAGTGGACTGAAGCATGGGCGAACGTGGCACATATCGTTGAAGAGACCTATGTAACCCCGCACCAAATGCATGGCTTTATGGAAACCGAAGGCGGCTGGGCGGCACCAGACGGTGCGGGTTTGTTAATCTGTGCCGGCGGACAGCATGGTGCGCGTGATCAAATGCAACTCTCGCGTATTCTGGATATGCCCGTAGAAAATTTGCGCGTGATCACATCGCCCACGGGCGGGGCTTTTGGCGGCAAAGACGAATTGACGGTCCAGCCAGCGCTTGCGCTTTTGGCGCAAAAATCTGGTCAACCTGTGCGGTTGCATCTGTCACGGGCCGAAAGTGTACAGGCTGGAACCAAGCGCAATCCCATGTGGATAAAGATGAAAACCGGTTGCGATGCACAGGGGAAAGTTATCGCGCAAGACGTCGATGTGCTGTCCGAATGTGGGGCCTATGCATCCTTGTCGCCTGGTGTTTTGGAAACGGCGATGGAGCATGTGGTTGGGCCTTACGCGATCGCGCATTATCGTGCACGTGGACGTTTGGCCTATACCAACAACGGCACTTGCGGGGCGTTTCGGGGCTTTGGTGCCAATCAGATGACCTATGCCATTGAGTGCCAAATGGACCGTCTGGCAGCGCTGTGTGGCCTCGATCCGGTTGACATGCGCCGTCGTAATCTTCGCGCGCTTGGCAGTCCTGGTGTGCTTGGTCAAGCCGTGGCGCCGACAGAGCGCTTGCCTGAAATGCTTGCTGCCGCTTCAGCTTCGCGCATGTGGCAGCCATTTGCCGTCAAAGAAGATGAATGGGCCGGTGTCGGGATGGCTTTGAATTATCAAGGCAACGGATTGGGGACTATTCCAGAAGACGAAGCTGATTTTGGGCTCGCGCTTAAGGATGGAAAAATCCAAGCCTTGTGCGGTTTGGATGAAATGGGGCAGGGGCTTATTGCCTCCTTACATGCCGCTGTTTCAGATAAGTTAGGCTGCGATCGCGCAGATATTTACGCTGTGATTGGCGATACAGAGCGCGCCCCCGATAGCGGGTCCACAACTGCGGCTCGCGGTGGTTATGTGGTTTGGCGTGGTGTCGAAGAAACGGCGCCAGCGTTTCAAGCGGCTCTTTTGGGGCGGGCTGCACAGATATTGAACTGCGCCAGCGACAGACTTGCAATCGTGCCTGGCGGGATCACAAAAGTTGGTTTGAATACGCAGACACCTTGTTTGACATTCGCCGACTTGGGAGATGTCGCGCCGGTTCAAGCACATTACCTTTTCCCAAAGACGAACTACCCCAAAGGCAACGCGCGTTTCATCTTTGCCTTTGGGGCAACTTTGGCACGCATTGCTGTGAACCGCATAACAGGCATGGTGCGTGTCGTTGACTTTGAAATGCATACGGCGGCGGGCCCCGTGATGGATATGGCATCCTATCTAGGGCAAATGGAGGGCGGTCTGGTGCAAGCCCTTGGTGCAACCTTGACGGAAGATATGCCCTATCTTGCGGGGCATCCTGTTGCGCGAAATTTCGATAGCTACATGATGCCAAACGTCAAGGATGCTCCTGAACATATACGCGTAACGGCGCATGAAAGTCTTGATCCTGAAGACCCGTTCGGGCCGCGTGGTGCGGGGGAACTTGGGGTTGGTGCCGTGACGCCCGCGATTGCCAATGCCGTTGCTGACGCGATTGGGTTTTGGCCCGCGATAACGCCGATTGCGCCCGAGACAATTCTTACAATGATGGACAGCCTTACGACGATGGAAGGGCGGGCATGATACAGTTTAAGCTTAACGGCGTGCCGGCCCAGATTGCCGCTGATGCAATGCTCTTGACGTATCTGCGCGAAGATATTGGAGCGACGGCTACGAAAATCGGCTGTGACATCGGACGCTGCGGCGCTTGTACCGTACTGCGCGACGGCGCACCGATCAATGCGTGTCTCGTGATGGGCTGGCAAATTGAGCACGCAGAGATCACCACGATCACCGGACTTGAAACGCAACCTGCTGGCAGGGTGTTGATTAAAGCGATGGAGATCGAGAATGGGTTTCAATGCGGGTATTGCGCACCCGGAGTAATGATGAGCCTCACGGGGCTTTTGTCTGTTGAAAGCCTTCCAGACGACGCGATGATCGAAGAGGCGCTTGAGGGAAATATTTGCCGCTGTACGGGCTACCATTCCATTTTGCGCGGGGCGCGTTTGGCACGAGATATGATGAAGGACACGAGACGATGACATTCACTGTAAAACCCTGCGCGCCTAAAACTGTCGGAGCTAAAGCTTTGCTGTCTCGGCCTGTTCAACCGATTTGGATTGGGGGCGAATGGCATGTTTTGTCTGAGACCTTTGATAGTCACGATCCGGCCACGGGGGAGCTGCTGACGCGCTTGTCACGCGCGGGTCAGGCTGAAGCTGATCAAGCCGTTGAGGCGGCCAATAATGCGCTGATTGGTGCAGATTGGGCGGGGATGTTACCGGCCACGCGTCAGGCGCTTTTGTGGAAAATCGCTGACCTGATCGAAGCCCATGCAGATGAATTGGCAGAACTTGAATGTCTGGACCAAGGCAAAACATATGCCACAGCTCGATTTGGCGAACTGAATGGCGCGATCGCGCAGTTTCGCTATTACGCAGGCTATGCGACCAAATTATCGGGCCAGACCATTACGCCGTCCATCGGATATGCGCCAGCAGGCAAACAGGTTATGGCCTACACGCGGCGCGAACCCGTGGGGGTGGTCGCGGCGATTGTACCGTGGAATTCGCCTTTATTGATGGCTGCGATGAAGCTTGCCCCTGCACTTTGCGCGGGATGTACTGTGATTTTGAAACCCGCCGAAGAGACCTCTCTCACGGCGGTGCGTTTGTGCGAATTGATCGAACAAGCAGGGGTGCCTGTTGGTGTGGTGAACCTTGTGACGGGGCTTGGACATGAGGTGGGAGAAGCGCTGGCTGTCCACCCCGATGTGGCCAAGGTCGCCTTTACCGGATCGACAGACATCGGGCGTCGTTTGTTAGGGTCCGCACAGGGCAATTTGAAAAAACTAACGCTTGAACTTGGTGGAAAATCGCCTGCTATTGTCATGAATGATGCCGACCTTGATCTGGCTGTGTCGGGGGTTGCACGCGGTATTTTTGCCAATTCGGGACAGGTCTGCGTGGCCGCCTCGCGCATTTATGTTCAACGAGGGGTTTATGATCGCTTTGCCGAAAAATTTGCGGCATCTGCGCAGTCAATGCGACTTGGGCACGGGCTTGATCCTGACAGTGATCTTGGGCCTTTGATCAACGCAGGCCATGCCAAACATGTGGCTGAGATTGTTGAGGCTGGTCGCACGTCTGGCGCCGAAGTTTTAACGGGCGGGGCGATCAATTCGGATTATCCGGCTTTCTATCACCCGACTGTGTTGACGCATGTGCGCCCTGAGATGTCCGTGATGCGCGAAGAGGTTTTTGGCCCTGTGGCCACGCTTACTGCGTTTGATGAGGCGGATGAGGTGGTCGCCATGGCAAATGACACACAATACGGTTTGGCAGCCTCGGTGTGGACACAAGACCTGTCGAGGGCGCATCGTTTAAGTGCTCAAGTGCGCGCAGGGACGGTTTGGGTGAACTGCCACAGTTACTTTTCGCCAGAGCTGCCAAAAGGTGGCATGAAGGCGTCTGGTTGGGGTGTTGAAAACGGCGCCTTGGGGTTGGACAACTATCTGGAAAATAAGACTGTTTGTATGATGGTTTAAGCCATTTTGGGGCGCGACTATGCGTTATGAAATGTCGGGCCCAAAATGGGGTGGGCTCTTACCGTAAAAGCTTCGTATTAATCTGAAAGGGCTAAGACATTGACCGTCGATATTGCAATTATTAATGGCACAGTGATGCCGATGGGGGACGCTGACGTCATCGAGCGCGGCACGGTGACCATCAAGGGCACCAAGATCGCCCAAGTCGGCGCGGCAGATGCGATTGATATATCCGGCGCAACCAAAGTGATTGACGCCAACAATTGTGTGATCATGCCTGGCTTTTGCAACAGTCACACCCATATCGCGTCCAACATGTTGCTGCGTGGGCTGTTGGAAGATGTGCGCCTGTTCGAGTGGCTAAGCACCATGTGGACGTTGAAGCAAAATTTTGATCCAGATACGCTTTACTGGGCCAGCATGAATGGTCTTGTCGAAATGGTGAAATCGGGCATCACATCATTCAACGAACATTTCGACGCCTATGCCGTGGAGCCACAGATTGAAGCGCTCAAAGTGATCCCACTGCGGGCGACTTTGGGATATGGGTTTGCGGATCGTGGCATCTATAAACCGATCACCGATTGGTCGTGGAAAACGCTGCATGGCTACGGTGATCTTGTGGCTCAACATCATCATAGCAATGGCGGGCTTTTACAGATTGGCCTTTCGCCTCATGCGACCTATTCCTGCGGTGCTGAAATGTATCAGTTGGTGCGCGAAGTGGCCGATGCGCATGGGGTTCCGATCCATACGCATCTTGCCGAAGGACCGCAAGAAAACGCTTATGTCCAAGAGACCTACGGCACGTCGCCAGTGCGTTGGTTACATTCTTTAGGCTTTTTGAAATCCGATGTGACGGCGGCGCATTGTACCCAACTGGACGATGAGGACGCACGTATTTTGGCAGAAACCGGCACTAAGATCGCCCATTGTCCTGTCTGCAATGCCAAGCTGTCTTCGGGCACGCTGCATTTGAAATGTGTACAAGATCACGGCGTAACGGTGGGCTTGGCGACCGATGGTCCGGCCAGTCACAATTCGCTCGATATGTTCCAAGAAATGAAATTCGCCAGCATCATTCACAAAGATAAAACCGGTGACGCTGAGTTCTTGCAGACACATCAAGTTTTAGAAATGGCAACGGCTGAAGGGGCAAAGGCGATGAATAGGCCTGAAACGGGTCAGTTGGCGCAGGGGATGGCGGCGGATGTGATTGTGGTTAATCTGGACACGGCACACACGATGCCCGTCTACGACCCCGTCGCGACACTGGTCTATTCCAGTCGCGCAGATGATGTGGTGCATACGATTGTTGCGGGGCGTGTTCTTATGGAAAACCGAGTGGTTATAGGCATTGATGAAGCAGAAGTTCGTGCGAACTTTCGTGCTAAGGCGCATGCGCTTCGGACGCGAAGCCTTGGGTGAGCAAAGGCTTGCAATAGACCCTCTTAACCTCGTCCATTGTAACCGTTTTGGTTAGGTCGAAAGCTGCGTAGGGATCGTTGCCAACTGTTACGCCACATCCTGTTCATGAACAATGATTGAAGAGGTTAATTGCAACGCGTTAGCCTCAAATAGCACATAGAATACGGGGTGTCATTGTCGCTGGTCAGAGACGATATGCCCGTCTTCCAATGTGATGATCCTGTCCGCCATCTCAAGAATACGAGGGTCATGGGTGACCATTACGGTTGTCGTGCCACGGGCCTTGCCAAGTGATTTCAACATCTGAACAACCTTATGACCTGACTCTTTGTCCAGCGCAGCGGTTGGTTCATCGGCCAGAATAATCTCCGGATTCGATACCAGTGCACGCGCCACCGCCACCCTTTGCTTTTGTCCGCCGGACAAATTACCTGGTAAATAGTCGCGTCGGTCAGCAAGTCCGAGCAAGTTAAGAATGTGGTGCGCGGCAGCGCGTTGTTTCTGTTGGTTGCCGCCACCATGTACCTGAAGCCCCATCAGTACGTTTTGAGTGGACGTCAGGCTTTCATGCAAATTATGCGCCTGAAAGATAAACCCAAGACGGCGGCGCAAGCCAACTAGCAAGGCCTCATCCGCATTGTTCAATTCATGGCCAAGAACGCTCACGCTGCCATCACTTACCTCTCGTAGACAACCGATCAGCGTCAGCAGTGTCGTTTTACCTGATCCGGATGGCCCCATCAGGATGGTCAGGCTGTCCCGTTCGATTTCAAGGTTGACGTCAAAGATTGCTTGCTTGCGGGCGTCGCCTTTTCCGAAAAAGTGGTTCAACCCCCGCGTTGTGATAGATGCATTTCCCATCAGAACAAATCCGCCGGATCAGCATTGGCCAGCCTACGTGTGGCAATGGCGCCAGATAAGCTGCACGCCATGAGGGTCCCAAGAAACACAAGAAGCGCGCGGCCAGCGTTCATTTCAACAGGCAAACCGGTGAAGGATACCAGCCCTGCGTATAATCCGAGTGAGACCAAGATCCCAGGAATAAACCCGAATAAGGCGAGGATAATGGCTTCCTCAAACACGATACCTAAAAAAAAGGATTGCCCGTACCCCATAGCCTTGAAGGTTGCATATTCGCGCAAGTGGTCGGCGACATCCGTGGATAGCACCTGATAAACAATGACCAGCCCCACAAGAAGGCCCATAAAGACGCCGAAGCCAAAAATGACTCCAGTGGGTCTTTCGGTCGCCATATAGGCCAGATCATTGGCAGCGGACCCAGACATGGTTTGAATGCGCAAATTGCCACTTGGTAACGTATTCATCAGACGCGCGACCACAGCATCGTTGGAAACACCGTCAGCGGTGCGGATCAATATGTGGTTTGGCGCGCCACTGGAACGGCTTGGAAACACGCGCATAAAACTTTGATCTGACATAATCATCATCCCATCCGCCAGAAAGCCGCCGCCTACATCCATTGTGCCAATCGCGGTGAGAGTGTTGCCTCCAGTTTCAAAGCGAAACTGCCCGCCGTCCATCAATTCTGCAATAACATCTTTTGGCATTCCGCGTGTGCCTTCGTCCAGCAACACTGTATTCTCTAGAGACAGTTTTTCGAGGGACGTCGCGATAGCAGGGCTGGCAAAAAGTGGTTTAGCCACATCCATGCCAAAACTAAGGAGTGACACAGATGACCCGTCTTCAAGTGTGAATGGAAGATTTCCAATAAACAGCGCAGAAGCATCAGAAACGCCTGCAACGCCAAGCGCCTGAAACATACGCGCGCGCGGGATATGCCCGCCATCCGTCAGTGTGTTGCCGTCTTGTGACGATAGGATGATGTCGGCGTCAAGGATGTCGTAAGGTGCCACCGTAGAGTTGTTTAATGCGCCCATAATCCCAAGCTGCATAAACACAAGAAGATTGGCAAATGCCACCCCCGCGACAGCCGCAACAAACCGTCCGCGACTGTGCGTCAGTTGCAGCCAGCCAATCGGCAGGCGGCCAAATAATATTGCAAGCAGATGGCTCATGGTGTGCGGCCAGCGTCGATCCGTACGATAGTTTCAAGATTGGTGAACGGAGCTGCAGTGGGCGAAGACGCCGCATCAAGTGTCACAATCACATCAACCACGCGGGCGTCTGTGTTGGCAGCCGGATCGTCAGACGTGATTGACTGGCGCCCGATTTCCAACCCGATGGCGGTGACGGTTCCTGTCAAAACATGCTCTAGGGCATCCGCGCTAACGGTCACAGGATCACCGATGGTGACGCGCCCTATCATGGTTTGGTAAACCTCGGCTTCGACTGTCATTTGCGATGTATCGCCCAGATCAATGATCCCCGTTGTTCCGGCGCGCTCACCTGCGCGTACATTTACATCAAGAACCTTGCCACGCTCAGGGGCGCGTACATAGGCGCTGTCCAAATCCTGTTCGGCGCTCGCAAGTGTGGCACGGGCGGCATCCAGATTGGCCTCAGCGACTGCAATATCCGCCTGCACAGTTTCCGACCCTGCCGAATAGCGCGATAAAGTGGCTTGTGCGCGTTCTACGTCGCGCGCGGCTTGTGTAGCAGCGGCAACGGCTTGATCCAAATTCGCGCGGGTGCTTACGCCACGTTCGAACAAAGTGGTGATACGGTCCAGTTCCGATTGGGCTACATCTGCCGTTGCCTGCGCGTGTTCAAGCGAGGCTTGTGCCTCGGCGCGGCTTGCGGTGTTGGACGCACGCGTTTGGATCAAATTAGCGTCGCGCACACGCAAACCTGCCTGCGCTGAAGCCACCGCACTTTGAAGTTGAGGCAAATTGTCCAGAACGGCAAGGATGTCGCCCTGTTCGACATCATCACCCACAGACACCCGCAATTCTGCGATCCGTGCGTCGCCCGCGCCAGAAGGTGTTGCAACGCTGATCACATCTCCGCGTGGGACAATTCGGCCCAAGGCCACCACATCTCCTTCGCTGACCACTGCGATTTGTTCTTGCGTTTTGACTTGCGAGATTGCAATCGCGATGGGTGTATCGGTGCCCGCTCCCGGCTCCAATCCTGTCGCATTGAAAAACACCCTTAATCCAGGCGGTTGGAAATACATACCGATGACTGCACCCGAGAACAAAGTGACCAACAGCAAAGGGATCAGGAGTAGCCATGACTTTCCAGCGCCTTTCTCTGCATTTGCAGGATCAGCTTTAATTAAACCTGCGTCTTCCAAAGGTAGGTCAGCAACAGTGTTTTGATCTTTGGACATTGTTGGGCTTCATTTCTCTTTTCAGGTCGCGGCATTTGTCGTTTCCAATACCCACTGTAAGGTTCGTCGTGTCATTCAACACATTTTTGGCATTTTGGACCTTGCGATGGATCAAAGTGGAGTGCGCAACTCAAACAATCATTTTTAAAGTTCCGAAACGTATTTCAACCGCCTATGATCTAATGACGATTGGCACTGACCTGCGCCCCAAGTCTTCTCCAGCTTAGCGCGGAGTCCTTGAGGTTAAATCTTTGGCGTTAAGCCGCCAATTTGTCCATTGTATTCCTCTGCAAAAATTCCATCAGTGTCAGGTTGCCCAGTGTTGAGTGTGGTCTGCGCCAGTTGTAATCGTCCAGTCAGTCTTCGAGCGTTTCGCGTGCGTCACCTAATGTGCCATACAGCGTTTCATTGAGACATTCATTTCGAAGCTTACCGTTGAGGCGCATCATGAAGCCGTTCGTTCATTCGAACGGAACAGGCGGAGCACTTTTTTCGAGAGAGAGGATATCCGAAATAAGCCCGGATTGCGCCCCGTCATGCCATGTGAAAAATGTGACGGCTCCAGGTTCTAACGCGAGTGAATGGACGGCATCTTTGCGTTGGTCACGATTCACCGAATGACAGGGGCTTGGGGAAATTTGGCACAAAACGCGACCGACCTGGCCTGTGATCGCGCGATGCACATGACCTGATATCATACGGATGGGGCCTGAATAGTGCTCGAGAAGTTCCATCAATCTAGCGCCATTGCGCAGATTATCGGCATCCATTTCCGGTATTCCGCTGTACATCCATGGATGATGGGTGGCGACAACCAAGGGCTTTCCTGCAAGTTTGATTAGCTGTTCGTCAACGAAGGTGAATGCAGGGGCCGACAGTTCTCCGTGATGTGCGCCCTCCAGCAAGGTATCAAGCCCCAAGACTGCGAAGGGGCCAAAATCTTGTAGCCATTGGATGGGGCCAAAAGACGGCATCCAGTGTTGCCTTGCAAAGGCGTTGCGCATCGCATTGCGGTTGTCGTGGTTTCCTGGGATGGCGATCCAGGGCAATTTCAGGTCGGCCATGATTTCCGCGAAGTGGGCGTATTCTTCGGGGGTGCCATTGTCTGTGAGATCGCCTGTCACAATCGCGCAGTCTATCTGTCCCAGCGCAGGCAGGCGGTTGTTGATAGAATTGACAGCTTTGCGTAGTGCGGCATTTGTATCCGATACACCACAGACTAAGTGGCCTTTTTCAACGATGTGGGTATCCGTGATTTGAATAAAGGCAGGCATCAGGCGGCTTTCTTTTCGGCAGGTAACATGAGGATTGCGGCAGGATCGATGGCGACGCCCACGGTGTCGCCAACCTTTGGCGCGCTGAGTGCGCTGTGCAAGGCAAAGACTGGATCGGGTGCCAAGCCCTCAAGGGCAATACGGTAATGTGTGCCCAAAAAGGTCACTGACATGACTTTGGCGCGCAGAGGGCTGTTGTCGTCTAGCCGCACATCTTCGGCGCGTACAAAGGCTGTTTTGCCCGCCGCAGGAGCGGGTAGCTTTAAGGTGCTCGTTTCAAAATACATGGTATCAGCCTGAATGTGACGTCCCAGCGGCATTGCAGCCCCAATGAAGCGCGCAACAAATTCGGACTTGGGCGCGCGATAAAGCGCTTCGGGCGTGCCTATTTGGGTGATTTCGCCGTGAGACATCACAGCGACGCGATCGGCGATAGCCATAGCTTCGTCTTGATCGTGGGTGACAAAAATCGCCGTTATCCCAAAGCTGCGCAACAGTTGTGCGAGTTCGTCGCGCAATTGTCCACGCAGGGCTGCGTCCAAAGCCGAAAGAGGTTCATCGAGCAACAACAGCCGCGGGCGCGGGGCAAAGGCGCGGGCAAGGGCGACCCTTTGGCGCTGGCCGCCTGAAAGGGCGGTAATAGAGCGTGTCGCATAGGGTTCAAGACGGCACAGCTCGATGACCTCATCCACGCGTGTGTTGATTTCGGTTTTGGACAGTTTTTGCATTTTAAGTCCGTAGCCTATGTTGCCGCGCACCGACATATTTGGGAACAGCGCGTAGGATTGGAACACCATGCCGACTTTGCGTTTCTCTACGGGAATCTGGGTAAAGTCTTCGCCATTAAACAGTAACTTTGCGCCCTCATCAGGCGTTTCAAGCCCCGCGATAATGCGCAGCAAGGTGGATTTGCCGCACCCCGACGGGCCGAGCAGCGAGATGATCTCACCTTGAGCAACATCCAAATTGGTGGACCTTAATGCGCGTGTGCCGTCGGCATAGGTTTTGGCAGTATTGGTTAGCGAAAGTGTCATGACATGATCCTTTGGGCGCGGGCGGTGGCCCATTGCATGGCCAGCAAAAGGGGAACGATCATCGCAAAGAAGATCAGGGTATAAGCGGATGCGATTTCTAGCCGCATAGAGGCATAGCTATCGGCCAGCCCGACAGGCAGGGTTTTCAAAAACGGCGTGTGCAGCATCCAAGTCAGATTAAATTCACCAATGGATAGGGTCACCACAGTCAGCGCCCCAGCCAGAATGCCGGGCAGGGCGTTTGGCACCACGATGTCCAAGAACCTGCGATGCGATGGGGCCCCTAATGAGGCAGCGCCTTCTTCAAGGGTCTTCAGGTCAATCGCGGCCAGTACAGACATGACCGAGCGCACCATGAATGGCAGCGTATACAGAACGTGCCCGACCAAAATAAACGTCCAACTCATGCGGAACTCACGCCAGCCGCCGTAAAGCTGCAAGAGCGCCAATGCCAGTGCAAGGCCAGGAATGGCGAGTGGAAGCGAGATGAATTCCTCAAGCATGCGTGACAGACGGCCTGGATTGCGTGCGAGTGCATAGGCCGCAGGCACGCCGATGATTAAGGTGCAAACAAGACAGGCCAGCGCCAGCCCGATTGACAAGAATATGCTGCCTGAATAAAGCGCCCAAACCTCGATGATCCATTTGAATGTCAGGCCAGAAGACACGCCTCTAAAGTAGTTCACGGTGACGCCAGCCAGCGCGGATTGTAACGTGGGGATCAACAGAAATGCGCAAGCCAGTAAGGTGATGGCGAGTTGGAATAGCTTTGCGGGTGATTTGAACATATCAGCCTCCTGCCGCGATTGTTGCGCCTGAAAAACTGCGTGCGATCAGCAGCAACACCCAAGTGATGACGCCCAAAACCACAGACAAAGCCGCAGCCATGGCGATATTCGCCGACAAGGTGAATTCAGTGTAAATGACCATCGGCAAGACATCGATGTTGGTGGCCAACGTGAACGCCGTGCCAAAAGCGCCCATAGCGGTGGCAAAGGCGATGGCCCCCGCGGCAATCATCGCAGGCGCTAAAGCGGGCAATATTACATCCAGCACCACACGGTGCGAGGGGGCGCCTAAAGTGAGCGCGGCTTCTTCCAATGCGGGATCAATCTTTTCTGCAGCGGCCATCACGGTCAGCAAAACGCGAGGGATCGAAAAGTAGAGATAGCCCAAAAACAATCCAAAGGCGGAATAGGCAAACACCCAGTGACCGGGCAAAATCTGGTTTACCAAACCCTGACGTCCGCCCAATAATATGATCATAAATCCGACCACCACACCAGGAAACGCCAAGGGCAGGGTGAGGATGGACAGCAACACGCCACGCCCCATAAACCTGTTGCGCACAAGGAATAATCCAGCAGTTGTTGAAATACCCAGCGCGGCGATTGTGACCGCTACAGATATTATCACTGTTTGCAGTAAGGTCGCATAATACCGTGGGGTTTGCAGTATTTTCAGGTAAATGCCCCAGCCAAATTCACCTTCGCCCGAGGCAAGGATCAAGCGGGCCAATGGCAAGGCCAAAAAGGTCAGTGTAAAAATTGCCAGCGGAAGCAAGCACAGCTGAGCGAAGGTTCGAGAGGTCATTTGTATGCCTTTGGTTTACGGCGCAATTGGAGGGCGCGATGACGCACCCTCCTTGTGTGATGGTGGGATTACTTTATGTCTGACAAATAGCGTTCGCCAAAGGCAGCTTGCACGGCTGCCATGTCGCTGTAATCGACAGATGCGGCGCGTTCGTATGCGCTGGCGGGCAGGAATTTGGCGGCCACATCGGCAGGCAATTCCACAGGGCGCGCTGGTTGCAAGTAAGCATTGGTCCAGATCGCTTGGCCCTCATCAGACAAGATGAAATCCAACACGCGTTTGCCCGCGTCTGAATTTGGCGCGTCTTTTACAAGGCTCATGACATAAGGCACGCGCAAAGACCCCTCGCAGGGCAGCACAAATTCAAAATTGCCATCTTCTTCATATTTACCGCGATAGGCGTTGAAATCATAATCAAACAAGATTGGAATTTCGCCAGATACAACACGTGCAAAAGACGTTTGCTTTGGCACGATAGGATCATTTTTTGCCAGATCGTTGAAGTAATCGATGGCTGGGTCGAAGTTGTTCAAATCACCACCAAAGGCAAGATTGGCTGCCACGGCGCCAGCATATCCGACAAAGGCTGATGACGGATCAAGATAACCAACCATGCCGCGGTATTCTGGTTTGGTTAGATCAGCGAAACACTGCGGCACAGGCGCGCCGGCCAATGCGTCGACATTTACGAAAAAGCCGATTGTGCCGTAGTGAATGGCAAACCAATTGCCGTCGGCGTCTTTTAATCCGTCAGGGATGTCGTCGAAACCGGTTGGTTTATAAGGCTCAACAAGCCCGTCTTCGCCCGCTTTGATGCCCGTTGTGACACCGTAATAGGCAACATCAGCCACAGGGCTGGCACGTTCGGCGATCAACTGGCTGATGGTCTGGCCAGAGTTTTTGTTGTCGTGTGGCATCTGGATATCAAGTTTTTCGTCAATCGCTTCCAACATAGAAGCCCAGTCTGCCCATTGGGGTGGGCAATTGTAACAGATGGCATCATCCGCAAATAGAGGCGTGGCGACTGCGGTCAGGGCCGTTGCAGCCAAGGCAGCAAAAAGTGTATGTTTCATTGGTTCGTCCTTGATTGATTTTGATCTTGAGCGGGGTGAACAGACGACGGTTGGGCGGCGACCCGATCGTCGTCAGTCCTTTTCGGGTTGGGAGCCGCAAGGGTTTCGCCCTCCCGAAAAGAAAAGGGCAGGGGTGGGCGTTGTTTCAATCCAAGCCCCTGCAATGCGTTTAACAGCGACTGAGCGGCTTGCCGCCCCATCGCTTCGGGGGATGTTTCGACAGTGGTCAAAGGCGTTTCAAGAAGCCGCCCGACCTCGATGCCGTCAAACCCAACAACAGACAGATCTTGAGGCACCTGCCACCCCAAATGCCGCGTTGCTTTTTGGACAGCGATGGCAAGAAAATCATTCGAGGCAAACAACGCTGTGACATCAGGGTAACTGGCAAGGATAGCGGCCAATCGTTCGGGATGGTGCGCATCCTCTTCGCTTATTTCGATCAAGCTCGGCTGGGCCAATCCGCTCGCTCTACATTGTTTGTAAAATCCTGCATATCGATTGCGCGACCGATCCGAGGTCGAAAAACGCAGCGCCAGAAAGCCGACGCGTGTGTGACCAAAGGCTGCAAAACGGCGTGCCACCTCTGCTGCGGCGACAAAATTATCAACGTAGGCCGTCACCATGCCGTCTATCGGATCATGAAACATGAGCGACACAGGGATATCGCGCTGTTTTGTTTGCATCAATGCCGTGCTGCGGTTTGGGGCGACCATGGTGGCTATGATCCCGTCCACATTGTTTTCCAGCAATGTGGTGATTGCTGCGTTGTCTGCGTCATCGTCGTAGTTCGAACATGAAATCAACAGTTGGTAGCCTGACCCCAAAAGTTCGGATTGTACCCCTTGCACGGCTTCGGCAAATACAGGATTTGCCAAAGAGGGCACCAGGCAGCCGATAGTCATTGATTTTCGGCTCTGAAGGGCGCGCCCTGCCGCGTTGAAACTAAACCCTAAATCATGCGCGGCAAGTTCAACTCGATCTCGCATTTCTGCACTTGCGGGGCCAGATTTATTGAGGACCCTACTGGCGGTTGCAATGCTACAGCCCGCAGTCCGCGCAACGTCTTTGATCGTGGGTGGGGGCGTTTTGGGCATGGATACTTACTTCATTGGAAACGTTTCCATTTCTATATTGGGGATTCGTTACAGGCGTATGACAACGAAAAACAACTCTATGCATAGTTGGTCATTCGCAGTAGGCGACGATAAGATTTGACCTATATAGAGTGCGTTGTTGAGGATGCCGGTGTCGCTTTCACGGTTGCCGTGAATGGTGGACGCGCCCCAGTTGCGCCTGTGGGGGCAACGATGCCTCCGGTGACAAAGGCCGTAAAAGCACCTTACAGTTGGTAGCAAGCGGGGTTATCGAAACGTTCTTCAAAACCATTACGGCTGAACTATTATGGCGCCATACTTGGGAGACAGGCGGTGCGGCCGAGATGGCGATCTTTGAATACATCAATGGCTTTTACAATCCGCGCCGATTGCACTCAACATTGGGCTGAAAAAGCCCTGTCGCTTTCGAGATAAGGCTGGCTGAAACGAGCATTTGGGACGTCAGACAGGCCCGTTGACGATCTCGGCAACGCGGTCAACGTTGTTTTTCGCGATAGAGCCATCTGCATTTTGGAATGAGTTCTCAAAGCCAACACGCATTTTGCCACCGAGCGCTTGAGCGGTTCGCAGGCATTTTGTTTCGTTTTGACCAAAGGCGCATATCCCCCAATCCGCGTCGGGGCAGTGCTGATCTTTCCAGCTGACAAATGGCGTAAGGTCTTGTGGGTCGCTTTGTTGGCCAGCCGTATAGCGCCCCAGAACAAACAGAAGTTGCAGATTTTCCGGCGTAAGGATGCCTTGTGTGAACAACGTGCCCATCAGTTTCAGGTCGTTTTCACCATATAAAATATGTTGAACTGCTATGCCTTGATCTGCACAAAAAGCGTAGAAAGCGCGCACTGCGCCTTTATCGTCATCGGCGCACATTTCTGCGATTGAGATAGAGACGGCGTCGGGCTTGATCCGTTCAACAACGTTGCGCTGCTGTGCTGGCGAATACATGCCAACGGCTTCAGTGGTGATCTGCAGCGTCATATCGGGCACAGCTATCTTCAAGGCTGTTAAGGCCTCTTGGTACAAGCCAACATCTAAGCTGTGGCCACCAGTCTCATTGCGCACATGCAAGTGCAGCCCATCTGCACCCGCCGCATAACACGCCACTGCCGTTGTCACCATTTCGCTCACAGTCACCGGAAGCGCAGGGTGATCTGCTTTGGTTTTGCGCGCCCCATTGGGGGCAACCATCACATTGGGGAGGGGCTTCATAGCACCTGATCCATAGCGATACGGAGTTTGCTTACGATCTCATCGACATGTGCGTCTTCGATGATGAAAGGAGGTGCCAGCAATATGTGATCGCCGCGTTGTCCATCGATGGTCCCCCCCATTGGATAACAGGCAAGCCCCGCTTCAAAGGTCTTTTTCTTCAGTAATTTATGAATGCCGCGTGCGGGATCGAACGGCGTTTTAGAAATGCGATCTTCAACGATTTCAAGCCCTCGAAACAGGCCGCGACCACGAATGTCACCAATGTTTGGGTGATCGCCGAATTCGCGTTCCAAGGCTTTTTGAAGCTTGTCGCCCATCTGGGACACACGTGCCGCGATGCCGCCATCCGTCAGTTTGGTCAGGACCGCAAGTGCCGCAGCGCAGGCGGTTGGGTGGCCAATATAGGTGTGGCCATGTTGGAAAAAGCCACTGCCATTCTCAATGGCTGCGTAGATTTCGCCAGAGCAAAGCATCGCGCCGATCGGTTGGTATCCTGCGCCGAGACCCTTCGCCACGGCAACGATATCTGGGCGCACATCATCTTGTTCGCTGGCGAAAAGCGTGCCGGTGCGTCCCATGCCGCACATGACTTCATCCAAAATCAGCAGCACGCCGTATTGATCGCAAATCTCGCGAACGCGTTTGAAGTAGCCTTCTACTGGCGGCACGGCACCTGCCGTTGCGCCGACGACAGGCTCGGCCACAAACGCGATGACGCTGTCTTCACCCAAGCGCAAGATCTCGGTTTCTAATTCGTTGGCGACACGTTGACCGTACTCAAATGCCGTCTCATTCTCACCTTTGCCGCGATATTCAAAGCAGGCAGAAATATGGGTTGTCTCGACCAGCAAAGGCGCAAAGGGCGCACGCCGCCATTCGTTCCCGCCAGTTGCCAAGGCGCCTAGGGTGTTGCCATGGTAGCTTTGGCGTCGCGCGATGACGTGCTTGCGTTGAGGTTGGCCAATTTCAAAGAAATACTGCCGCGCAAGTTTAAGTGCTGCCTCCATTGCCTCAGAGCCACCAGACACCAGATAAACACGTTCAATGCCTTCGGGGGCATGCTCGATCAGTTTATCTGCGAGTTGTTCTGCAGGATCTGACGTGAAGAAACTGGTGTGGGCATAGGCAATAGAATCGAGCTGCGTTTTGATCGCGTCGATCACATCTGGATCGCCATGGCCGAGGCATGAAACGGCAGCCCCCCCTGAACCATCAAAGTACTGTTTTCCGGCTTGATCGTATAAGTACACGCCCTTTCCGTGTGAAATCGTGGGCAGATGAGACTTGGTGTGGCGAGGAAATACGCTGGACATCTTGTTGCCTTAAGGTCAGGGAGTTTGAGGCACTGAAACATACGGGCCTGATGTTGACAAGATGTGAAACAAATGAAACACCTTTGTGATATGAATTTACTGGGTGTGATCTAAGCATGTCATTCGAACAGCAGTTGTCTGGAAAATATGCGTTGTTGAGCCCTAAGCTCAAAGCAGCGGCAGACTTTGTTGTGGCTCACCCTGTCGAAGTGGCGTCTCGTAGTCTGCGTAAAGTTTCAAAAGACGCAAAGCTATCTCCGGCAACATTTTCACGTATGTCTACTGCATTGGGCTATGACAGTTACGAAGATCTGCGGGATGTATTAAGAACGAGCATAGAAAATCGGGAAAATACATTCTCACATCGTGTTGAAGCTTTACAGAAAAAACATGGCGAAGGGGACCAAGGATTCGCCTCGCAACACATTTTCGATAGCGCAGCAAACGTACAAGCCTTGGCTGTTTCTATCGATACAAAAGCGTTAGAGGACTGTGTGGAACGCCTGCATCAGGCGCGAAAAGTGCTTGTGTCTGGCGCTCTTGGGTCGACAGGTATTGCTGAATACTTGACGTATATGGCAAGTTTCATTGCTGATAATTGGTCTATGGCCAGCCGAATGGGGGCCTCTATGGCCAGCGGTTTGGTTGGCTTATCAGATCAAGATATTCTTATCTTGATTACAAAGGCCCCATATGCACAAATGACCGTGCGCGCAGCTTTGGAAGCACAAAAAGCAGGTGCGTTTGTGATCGTGATGACCGACAACCATGCATGTCCTGCTCTGGTACATGCATCCACCAGTTTTATCGTGCCAACAAAGAGCCAGCACTTCTTCTCATCCTATGCATCCACATTGGTGCTTTGTGAAATTATGATCGGCTCACTTGCAGCCCGCTCTGGGGCTTCGGCCCGCGCGCGCATAGCAGAAGTCGAAAACCGTAATCGTCGTCTCAATGAAGTTTGGGACGGGTGAAACTTTAACTATCCAACTAAAGGGGACATTAAATGTCTAAGAACTTCAAACTCTCCGCAGCCTCATTTGCTGTTGCAGCCATGATGGCACCAGCAGCTTTTTCTGAAGAATTTATCACAATCGGTACCGGCGGCGTGACTGGCGTTTACTACCCAACTGGCGGCGCAATCTGTCGTCTCGTCAACAAAGGCCGCAAAGATCACGGCATCCGGTGTTCTGTCGAATCCACAGGTGGTTCTGTGTACAACATCAACACAATCCGCGAAGGCGAGCTTGAGTTTGGTGTGGCGCAATCTGATTGGCAACATCACGCATACCACGGCACATCCAAGTTCGAAGACGCGGGTGCGTTCGAGGGCCTTCGCGCAGTGTTCTCAGTACACCCTGAGCCATTCACAGTTGTTGCGCGCGCTGACGCAGGCATCACAACGTTTGACGATCTCAAAGGCAAACGCGTCAACATTGGCAACCCAGGGTCCGGTCAACGCGGCACAATGGAAGTTCTTTTGACAGCAAAAGGTATGACGACTGACGACTTCGCCTTGGCAACAGAGCTTAAAGCAGCAGAGCAATCCGCAGCACTTTGTGACAACCAAATCGACGCAATGGTTTACACTGTTGGTCACCCATCTGGGTCCATCCAAGAAGCAACAACAGCATGTGATTCCGTACTTGTGACTGTTGACGGTGACGTTGTTGACGGCTTGATTGCTGACAACGCATTCTACCGCTCCGCAACAATCCCAGGCGGCATGTACCGTGGCAGCGATGAAGACACGCTTACATTTGGCGTTGGCGCGACGTTCGTGACATCATCTGACGTGTCAGAAGAAGCTGTATACACTGTTGTGAAATCCGTGATGGAAAACATCGAAGATTTCCGCAAGTTGCACCCCGCATTTGCGCATCTCGACCCTAAAGAGATGGCAACTGCTGGTCTTTCCGCTCCGCTGCACGCTGGCGCTGCGAAATACTACAAAGAAGCTGGCCTGATCGATTAATATCAGTACTGTTTATGGAGGGGCACTCAGTGTCCCTCCATTTTTATTTAAAAATTAAAGCGGAAAAATCCGCGTGTTCAGGGGGACTGACATGGTCGACAAAACGACAGAAAATAGGCCGCTAAGCGAACAGGAGCTGCAAGATCTTGTTGCCTCCTCTGACGCTGGTGCCCGTGATCCTGCCGGAGGTGTCGGTACGCTTCTTGCTATAATCGCCGTCGTGTGGTCGCTGTTTCAGGTGCTTTTGGCATCGCCATTGGCCAACTATATTTTGCCTGGTGATGTGATTAACAACTCGCGTCAGGTCCATTTGGCCTTTGCAATTTTCCTAGCCTTTATGGCGTATCCCGCGTTCAAATCCAGCCCACGCAACTATATCCCCGTCGCCGATTGGGTGCTGGGCATGTTTGGTGCATTTATCGCGCTCTACGGTTTTTTCTTTTACGAAAAAATCGTCAGTGCAGGTGGTCTTGCTGACAATGTAGACAAATGGTTTGCGCTGGCGGGCATGTTGATTTTGTTTGAGGGCGCGCGCCGCGCGCTTGGACCTGCGATGGCGATCATCGCAACAATTTTCCTTGCCTATGTGTTCTTTGGATCATCCGAATTGGTCCCCGATGTAATCCGCTGGAAAGGCGCATCACTCAAGAAAGCCATGAGCCACATGTGGATTACGTCAGAAGGCGTGTTCGGCATTGCGCTTGGTGTTTCGACAAAGTTTGTGTTTCTGTTTGTCCTGTTCGGTGCTTTGCTCGATAAAGCAGGCGCAGGGAACTACTTTATCAAAATGGCGTTTGGCGCACTTGGCCACCTGCGTGGCGGTCCTGCCAAAGCTGCCGTTGTTGGCTCTGCTGCGACAGGTCTTATTTCTGGGTCGTCCATTGCCAACGTTGTCACCACCGGCACGTTCACCATACCCCTCATGAAACGCGTTGGCTTTTCTTCGGAAAAAGCCGGAGCTGTTGAAGTGGCATCCTCTGTGAATGGGCAAATCATGCCACCAGTGATGGGTGCTGCTGCATTCTTGATGGTGGAATACGTCGGTATTTCCTACGTTGAAGTGATCACCGCGGCGTTCTTGCCTGCGACGATTTCTTACATCGCGCTGGTTTATATCGTCCACTTGGAAGCCGTGAAAAACAACATGCCAACCATTGGCAACCGCGAAGTCAAAATGGCGCGCACGATCGTTGGAATGTTCTCGTTCTTCGCGATTTTCGCTGGTTTGTGTTATGGGTCACAGTTTCCTGTCAACGCGGTATCCTCATGGGCCCCAAGTTCTGCTGGCCTGATCATGTCTCTCATCGTCTTTGCTATCTATGTTGGCTTGCTTTGGCTTGCAGCCACGGTTCCAGACCTAGAAGCTGATGATCCGAATGCCGCAGAAGTTGAGTTGCCGGTGATCAAAGACATCTACAAATCTGGTCTTTACTACCTGCTGCCAATCATTGTGTTGGTTTACTTCTTAATGATCGAACAGAAATCCCCAGGTCTATCTGCGTTCTGGGCAACGATGCTGCTGTTTGCAATTTTGCTCACACAGCATCCGCTCAAAGCGATTTTCCGCGGCGAAAACAATACTGTGAATGCGTTCAAAGATGGTGTTGTTGATTTGACCCAAGGTCTTATCGACGGTGCGCGCAATATGATCGGTATCGGCCTTGCGACTGCAACAGCTGGTGTGATCGTTGGCACAGTGACGCTGACGGGTGTTGGTCAGGTTATGGCCAATCTGGTTGAGTTCTTATCTGGCGGCAACTTGATTTTGATGTTGGTGATGGTGGGGCTTTTGTCTCTCATCCTCGGCATGGGGTTGCCAACAACGGCGAATTATATCGTTGTGTCTTCTTTGATGGCGGGCGTTGTGGTTGAACTTGGCGCGCAGTCAGGCTTGATCGTGCCACTTATCGCCGTACACTTGTTTGTGTTCTACTTTGGCATCATGGCCGATGTGACACCGCCTGTGGGGCTTGCCAGTTTTGCCGCCGCTGCGGTTTCTGGTGGGGATGCAATCAAGACCGGCTTTATCGCATTCTTCTACAGCTTGCGCACTGTCGCCTTGCCGTTTGTGTTTATCTTCAACACAGATTTGCTGCTCATCGATGTCACATGGGCGCAGGGCATCTTGGTCTTTATCACGGCATCCATCGCGATCTTGGTCTTCACGGCTGGCACCATGGGGTGGTTCCTTACAAAAAGCCGCGTCTATGAAAGCATCGCTTTGGTGCTGGTCGCCTTTGCCTTGTTCCGTCCTGACTTTGTGATGAACCGCCTTGATCCAGCGTTTGAAACGGTTGCTCCATCTGGCTTTACACAAGCCCTCGGCGATGCATCTGTGGGGGACGAGTTGCGCCTTGTTGTGTCTGGCCCTGACTATGACACAGGCGAGATCAAAGAGACCACATTGGTCATGCCTATCGACAGTGAAGGGTCCAGCGATGAGCGTCTGATGGCCTTTGGCATGCTGTTGATGGAAGATGACGGCGCTGTAAACATGGATGAGCCATCCTTTGGGTCGCCATTTAGCAGTGCCCTTGGCGGCTTTGATTTTTACGGGGATGATCCTGTGACCATCGCATCCGTACAAGCACCGTCTGATCAGCTGCCAAAGGAACTGGTCTTCTTGCCAGCATTGCTTTTCTTGGCTTTGATCGCATTTATGCAACGCGCTCGTATATCACGTGAAGGAGTTCCATCATGAGCAGCTCAATTCTCTGCGCAGTTGATGTCAGCAATGGCAAAGACGATTTTGCAACGATCCAAGTCGCTCAAAAAATGGCGGACTTGGAAGGGGCGCAACTTGATGTCATTGCTGTTGTACCAGACTTTGGCATGAGCCCTGTTGGTGGTTTTTTTAGCAAAGATCATCATGACAAAATGCTGGTTGAAGCCAAGGCCATGCTGAACAGGTTGATGATAGACGCTCTTGGGACGGACAATAACGATAAGATCCGTCACATTGTGGCGACAGGAAAAGCCTATGAGGAAGTCCTCAAGCTGGCTGACAAGACGACACCGTCTTTAATCGTTGTCGGCAGTCATAAAGCTGAAAAGTCGCACTACATGCTTGGCCCGAATGCCGCACGCATCGTCAGACACGCGAACTGTTCTGTGTATGTGGTTCGATAAATGAAATCCTGTGCCTGAGAGATCCTCTATCTCATTGGGCACAGGAATACTTGAGCCATAGATGCAATTGCATCCCAAAATCCGTTTGAATCATGTGCTACACATTTTGCTACACCTGTATATTTAGAATTTATGGTTAATCTATTGTTACTAAGTGATTATAGGTAATATCTGGTGATATGTTGGCTGACTGTCTGTCCGCAACGTTTCTTTGTTTTTATTGTATAAAGTTGGCCCTTATCCAGACTAACCATCCAAGAGGTCACCCAATATAGTATGCTAGATAGTATGCTAGCTTTTCAAGCCGCGTGCAGCCTCGTTACATTTGCAGTCGTGTTCTTACTTGGAAACTTTCATTGCAGTTCCCTGTGCGCCCCTCATCAGCATGGAACCCTCTCTAAAAAATTAACTGTAATCTAAATCAACAGCGATTGATCTGAATCTCAAGTGCCTTCCAGCGCTTAAGGATCGGTTGCCTATTTGGGCAAGACGTAGAGTAAGGTGCTTTTTGCGTTGGATTAAGATAGACGCGCCCTTCGGGCCGTGATGAGATGCGATGATTGTTATGTCACGAATCTTGGTACTGTAAAGTCAGCGCACAAACTCAGCATTGATCTCAGCCAAGCCTAAAGACAACCACTCTGCGATACCAAAAACCTCCACTTCTTTTTTATACCACCGTGCATACGGCCTCATTTTTGGGATACGACAACCATGACCAACGCTGCAATTCGCTCTGCATACCTCACGGATGAAACGTCTTTGGTTCGCAGACTCGTGAATGAAACTCAACTGAGTGACGCCCAAAGATTCGCAATTTGTGCGCAGGCGCAAAAGCTGGTTCAAGATGTGCGTGATACGGGCAAAATCGGCGTCATGGAGAGTTTTCTATCCGAGTATGGCCTGTCGACGAATGAGGGCGTGGCATTGATGTGCTTGGCGGAAGCCATGTTGCGCGTGCCAGACTCGTTTACGGTCGACGAGTTGATCCGCGATAAAATCACGCCGCATGATTGGGCAAAACATATCGGCGACTCTGGCTCAATTTTGGTCAATGCATCAACGTGGGGCCTGTTGCTTACTGGCAAAGTGTTAGATCAAGATGGCACGCGTGTTGCAGGGACATTGCGTGCTTTGGTGCGTCGGCTTGGAGAGCCCGTGGTCCGCACGGCTGTTGGCAAAGCCATGGCGCAAATGGGATCGCAATTCGTGCTTGGCCGCTCCATCGACGAGGCGACAAAGCGCGGTGATGCAATGGTCGCCAAAGGCTATACATATTCCTATGATATGCTTGGAGAAGCTGCCCGTACAGATGCGGACGCCCTAGAGTATCACGAGGCTTACGCTAAAGCGATTAAAGCCATCGCAGTGCGGGCAAAACACCAAGATGTGCGCGAAAATCCGGGTATTTCGGTCAAACTTTCGGCGCTTCATCCGCGCTACGAATATGGGCAACGCAGTGAGATGTTGCCCGTATTGTGCGCGCGCCTTCTGGAGCTTGCGCAGGCTGCGGCCAAGGCGAAGATAGGGTTCAACATTGATGCAGAAGAGGCGGATCGTCTTGATATTTCGCTCGAAGTGATCGAGCGTGTGCTGTCAGACGAAAGCCTTGCAGGATGGGACGGGTTTGGTGTGGTGGTGCAAGCTTTCGGGCGGCGCGCCATGCCCACATTGGACTGGCTCTATGAACTTGCCGTTCGGTTGGATCGCAAGATCATGGTGCGTTTGGTGAAAGGGGCGTATTGGGATCAAGAGATCAAGCGCGCACAGGTTATGGGCCTTGCCGGTTATCCTGTTTTGACACGCAAATCCCATACGGATGTTTCATATCTCGCTTGCTCGCGAAAATTGTTGGGTATGACCGACCGAGTATATCCTCAATTTGCCACGCATAATGCGCATTCGGTAGCTGCCGTTCTTGAAATGGCTGACGATCCAAACAGCTTTGAATTCCAACGCCTCCACGGTATGGGCGAGGTGCTGCATGACGCGGTGCTGTCACGACATGGGTCCCGGTGCCGTATCTACGCCCCTGTGGGCGCACATAGGGATCTGCTGGCCTACTTGGTGCGGCGTTTGCTTGAAAATGGGGCGAACTCCTCTTTCGTGAACCAGATTGTCGATGAAACCGTATCCGCCAAAGATATCGTGCGTGATCCAATAGCCTTGGCTGAAGCTGGTGGTTTTCAGCCAGGCACAGCGATCGTATGCCCAAGCGATATTTTCGCACCACGCCTCAACAGTCGAGGATATGACATCACGGACCCGCTTGAAATTGCCAAGATCGCTTCTGGCCGTGCTCCGTTTGCGGCGCCGTATCAATGGTCTGCATCCCCGATAACCTCGGCATCGTACACATGTGGGACTACGCGAGATCTGTTCAATCCCTGTGCACCTCGAGAACAGGTGGGCACAGTGGGGGAGGCAGATGAGGCGTTGGCGCAAAGTGCTGTTGGACTGGCTGTTGCCGCACAAGCGGGGTGGGCGCAAACCGAGCCGAGTGTTCGCGCGACTGTGTTGCGTAAGGTGGCCGACCTGTATGAGGAAAATGCTGCCGAAATTTTCGAACTGTTGGCGCGTGAAGCTGGCAAAACGTTGTTGGATGGGATCGCTGAATTACGTGAAGCCGTAGACTTTTTGCGGTACTATGCGGATGAAATACAGGATTTGAACACCGGCAAGTCTGCGCATGGAGTCATCGTCTGTATTAGTCCTTGGAATTTCCCACTGGCCATTTTTACAGGACAAATTGCGGCTGCATTGGCCGCGGGCAATGCCGTGATTGCAAAGCCTGCTGAGCAAACACCGCTGATTGCTGCGCGTGCGGTCGCGTGGATGCTGCAAGCCGGTATTCCATCGGATGTGGTGCAGCTTTTACCAGGCGATGGCGTGGCTGTGGGGGCGTCCTTGACGGCTGATCCGCGTATCAATGGCGTGTGTTTCACCGGTTCAACAGAGGTCGCAAAACTTATCGAGCGCCAATTGGCCAAAACATCGCCCGACGCCATGTTCATCGCCGAAACCGGCGGTATCAATGCGATGATCGTGGATTCGACAGCGCTTATGGAGCAGGCCACACGAGACATTATACGCGGGGCGTTCCAGTCGGCAGGGCAGCGATGCTCGGCTTTGCGTGTCCTTTATGTGCAAAACGATGTGCGTGAAGAGCTTATCGAGATGTTAACGGGCGCGATGGATGCCCTCACAGTTGGGGATCCACGCGATCTTGCAACAGATGTCGGGCCTGTGATTGACCAAGAGGCTTATGATGGCATCCAAGGTTACCTGCGAGACATGTCTAAAAGCCAGCAGATCGTGACGCAAATCCCAGTGCCGCAAGGCGGGCTTTTCGTGCCGCCAACCATTGTAAAGGTCGACAGTATCGCGGATGTGGAGCGTGAAATTTTCGGCCCCGTACTGCATATCGCCAGCTTTGATGTCGCGCGTGCAGAAGATGCGATCGAGGCGATAAACGCGACGGGATATGGGCTGACCTTTGGCATCCACACCCGTATTGACCGCCGCGTTCAATATGTTTTGGATCGTGTTCATGCTGGGAATGCCTATGTCAATCGCGACCAAATCGGCGCAGTTGTTGGCTCGCAACCCTTTGGCGGGCACGGTCTATCTGGAACAGGCCCCAAAGCTGGCGGGCCTTACTATTTGCCGCGGTTTCAAACTTCACCTATCACAGATCATTCAGCGCCTGTATTCCATGCGTCCGTTTCTGAGGCTCAGGCCACGGATGCTTTGAAAACACTGCGTGCCCAAGATTGGGCAAGATCTACCAACCGGATCACTGATTTACGGGCGGCCCTTCGTGGTAAATCGGCCAAGGTCATGTCTGCGGTTGCCGCACTTGAATACGGGCCCATCGATCTGCCGGGCCCAACGGGGGAGGCAAACCGCCTCCAACTGGTGCCACGGGGGACTGTTTTGTGTTTGGGGCCGGATACAGAAAGCCTTGTGTCGCAAACATTGCAAGCTCTAGCTGGCGGCAATACCGTCTTGGCCATCGCGCCGAAGGCCTCATCAGCGCTGCGTCCTCTCGCTGGCCTTAAGGCCCCTTTGGCTATATTGGACGGCTCGCTCGGCCTTGAGGCTTTGGAGGCGTTGAAGGTCGACCTTATCGCAATCCAAGCGGGTCGTGATGATATCCGTGCGCTTAAAATAAAGCTTTCTGAAAGAGGAGGGGCGATCATCAAAGTGGTCACTGAACCTCTTGCGCCAGAGCAGTATTGCCACGAACGCACCACTTGCATCGATACAACGGCTGCTGGGGGGAATGCATCATTGCTTGCGGACATCGAGACGGATTGATCACAATGTCGCGTTTAGGGGCTCAAAATATGTGTCTTTAAGTTGTTATTGGCCTTGCGATTCTTGACGACGATTATCGTGGTTTGGTTGTTCCAATAATGAGGGAACAAAGCTGAATCAGCGATTTTTAAGGTTGGTCCGTTTTTCGCATATTTGTGCGGCGGCGCAGCAACCTGTTTGCATTCGTATGGGGGGTAAGTGTTATACGTGGTGCGAGTACCTGATTGAGGCAGTGTCAAAATACTGCATCTCGGGGTTAGTGTGGTTGTAGTAAATACCATAAAACAACAACTTACGAGGCGAACCTCATGTTAAAGAAGAAGAAAATTGTTGTCAAAATCGGATCCAGCCTTTTGGCGAACAGTGACAATTTAACCCTTCGCTATGCTTTTATGAACGGTCTGTTAAGTGATCTCGCGCAGCTTCAAAAGGAAGGTTATAATATTATTCTGACCTCTTCTGGGTCTGTTGCGCTGGGGTTGAACATGGTCGGAAAACGCCCTGAAGACGCAGGCGTTCTTGACAAACAAGCCGCCGCTGCATGCGGCCAACCCCTGTTAATGAATGCCTACCGTCAGGTCGCGTCAGAATATGATTTGAGCGTCGCACAGATGTTGGTGACGGTCGAAGATATGGAAGAAAGCCGTCGCTTTTTGAACATCAAAAATACGATGATGAGATTGTTCGAAAACGACATTTTGCCCATCATTAACGAAAACGATTCTGTTGCGACACGCGATTTACGTGTTGGCGATAATGACCGATTGTCCGCTAAGGTCGCGCAAATGATTGAGGCCGATACATTAATCATCTTGACCAGTGTCGAGGGGCTATACGATCGTGATCCGTCTGACAAGGATGCGAAGTTCATTCACGAAATCGAAGACGTGAGCGAGCATCTGGAATCCACGACAGGTATCAGTACGCTTGGAAGTGGGGGGATGCTTACGAAAATGCATGCGGCCAACATGGCGCAGAACGCCGGAGTTGAGACGATTATTGCAGATGGTATCATTGAGCGCCCTGTTTCATCCGTACTTGAAAATGAGCGCCGTTTCACCCGTTGTCTTGTGCGGGGCAAGACGGCGTCGCCGTTGAAAGTCTGGCTCAGCAACCGTTTGCAGGTGTCCGGAACGCTTGTTGTGTCAAATGAAGTCGCCTTAGGTATCGTTGAGCGTAAACAAGGTGTGAGCCGTGTGGATGTCATTTCAATCCAAGGCGACTTTACCAAAGGGGATGTCCTGCACATTTACAACGAAGATGGTGAAGAAGTGGCGCGCGGGCTGACAAATTTCTCATCCGAAGAAACCATGCTTATGGCGCGCCATCTGGATATGCCGGTTGAAGAGGTTATCGGATATAAGACGAAAAGCGACATCGTCGGTGCGGAAAACATTCTGGTGCTAGAGGAATATCACCTACAACTGGATGCCCCTGAGGAAGACGCGAAAGTTGTTATTCCTGTATAGGGCGCTTTGATCGGGCAGGTTGATCGGGCGCGGCTGTTTAAATAGCCGCGCCCTTCATTTTCTTCAAAAGTCACCTGGCGCACATTGCAGACAGATGATCCCTTCGGCGCGCCAAGCCGCGACGACTGAGCTGCGATCATCAATGACGATCCAAGGTCTCAGTCCGTCTGCCTGCATCTGCGCCAAGGCATGGCGTTTCACTTCGGGATCGCTGGCATCGTCCTGATCCGCGTCTCTGAGGTAAATCCCGTCAAAAGGAAGGTTGTGTTTCCGCAACCATGCAATCGTATAATCGGCCCAACCTTGCGGGCGCCCAGAACAAATGACGATGGTTTCGCCACTGTCTTTGAGGCGTTGCATCAATTTGGCGACAGGGGCAATCAAGGGCGCGTCGGCCATAGCTATATGAAATTCATCCCAGTGCTTTTCCACCCCATGCACAAGATGCCCCAGTGTTTCGGCGTCAAATTCTGCGAGGGTTCCATCGACATCAAAGACAACGCAGGGGGTTAAGTCCGTTTGCGTCATAGTGTTTTCTCCTGAATTTTATGGGGCAACTTATCAAACAAAAGTGGCACGGCATTTGGCGGACGCTGACCTACGCTGCCTGTGGTCCACAGCACACGCGCGGCGCGGATTATGCCAGAATGACAGATAAGCACGGGCAGGGCTGTGCCAGATGTGGCGCAGATCTCGGATATGGCGCTATGGACCCGCGCCAACATCGCAGGCCAGCTTTCGCCGCCATCAGGGGTGTCATCACGATTGGGAAGCTCAGCTAAGGGGCGACCCTCGAATATACCCCAATCGCGTTCCCGCAGGTCGTGGTGCAGCACGAAATCCTGCCCCTGAAATGCCAATTTGCAAGTGTCTTGGGCGCGTGACAACGGGCTAGAAAACAATGCAATTGGATCGGGCCACTTTCGGTGGGACAAGGCGCGCGCTTGATCGCGTCCAAGGGGGCTTAACTGCACATCGGTAATGCCTGCGATGATATCGTCAGCATTGGCTGTCGTTTCGCCATGCCGGATCAGGCAAAAGCTTTTGGCGGGCAGGGGCCAAAGGGTCATAAGCGGATGAGATCATGCATAAAAACCTCTACTCCTAAATCTTCAATGAGGTAGTCTTCTGGTTGGGTGCAAAAAGCGGGGGCAAAGCGTTTTGCGCGTAATCGTTCCAGCATTTTGATTTGATCACGCAACGGGGGATGCACGTTCCAACGTTGAAAATACCCGCCAGGGACGCTGCAAATGCCACGGGCATGGGCTGTCATATGGCCCGTAAATACAACATGCGCATCTTGCCCCAAACGTCCGCTTTCATGCCAAGCCCGTACATAACCCCAAGCGGCACCACCGTCGGCATTGGGAGTGTCACAGATCAAAAAACGCGCTTGCTCCATTGGGCTGCGGTCCAGCAATGGGACAATGTCTTGGACATGTTGGGTGAATGTTCCACCAGACAAGGCTGCGCGCAAGGTTGTCATACATTCAGGGTCTAACATCACGCTTTGCACCCCGTACCGTTGGATCAAGTGGAGCGCCATTTCACCTGCCCGCCCAGAGGGGGGCACCGGCAAAAGCACTTGGCCGTCTAGCCCATCCAGCAATGTATCAAGTGCGGCAAAACGGTCGGTTTGGGGCACATCATCAAGATGGTAAGAACAATCCAAAATAGCGGTCGCGGCCGGCGGGGGGCGATCAAAAGCAAACCAATCGGATTCCTCTGACCAATCGCCTGAGTAAAACAGCCCGTCGCCCATGGCAAAATGCATCCAGACACCGCCCATCGCATGGCCGTTGCGCCCTGTGGTTAGGGATATGCCGTCAATCACGGTTGTGCCTTGTTCTGGCAATACACGCACCACAGCGGCAGGCGGCAAAGCCTTGGCCGTCTGGGCCGTGGCATAGATTGGTAGGCCTGCCTCAACCACATGAGACGCCCCACCAATGTGGTCGATGTGATCATGCGTGATGAACACTGCATCCACCCCCTCAAGCCATGCAGGGTTAAATTGCGCATGGGCCTCGGGACCAAACCCGCAATCAAGCAACCAACGCTGATGGCCTGTATTGAGCTGCATGCAAGCAGGGCCTTTATCGCCGATACCGGAGAGAATTCTTACACTTTGCATTTAATCCTCGTAAAACGCCCAAGGGGTGGTGATGGTCAGGCCCAGTTGTACGCCCACATCAAATTTGGCCCGCGTTTCAGCCAACAGCCGCGTGCCGCATTCTGACACGGTTTCCAGCAGATATTTCCCGCCCAGATAGGTCACACGCGCCACCTTGGCCCGCAGATCGCCCGTTTCAGAAATCGTCAGGTTTTCGGGGCGTAGGCAAACATGACTTGGGCAATCATGCGTGCTTTTCACCGCAATGCGCTGTCCCAAAACATGACCGTGGGAACTTGTCTCGTTTTTCTCGACCCCGCGCATCGGCACAACGGTGCCCAACCCGACAAACTCGGCCACAAAACGGTTTTTCGGGCGCTCATATAGATTTTGCGGCGTGTCAAATTGTTGGATACGCCCATTGTCCATGACGGCGATGCGGTCGGCCATGGCCATGGCTTCGGCTTGATCATGAGTGACATAAACCATCGTCGCGCCCGTGCGTTTGTGAAAATCGGTAAACACCGTTTGCATAGAGGCGCGCAGGGCAACATCTAGATTTGCCAAAGGTTCATCTAGTAGCACGGCATCAGGATCGGACACGAGACAACGCGCCAGCGCGACCCGTTGTCTTTGCCCACCTGACAGCTCTGATGGCATCCGCGCGGCATATTCACCAAGACCGGTTGCGGTGAGAGCGGCATCTGTTTGAGTGGCGATGTCACCTTTAGAAAATCCGCGAATTTCCAAGGGGTAGGATACATTGCGGCGCACGGACATATGGGGCCATAGCGCATAGGATTGAAATACAAAGCCCATGTTGCGGTTCTCGGGCGGCACCATCTTGCCGGTATGGCCGTCTGCAATGTCACGATCGCCGATGCGGATTGTGCCTTGGCTTGGCATCTCGAACCCCGCCAGCAACCGTAAAAGTGTGGTCTTGCCGCACCCCGATGGGCCTAACAGGGCAATAAATTCACCGTCATTGAAACGGGTGCTAATGTCTTGCACGGCGGGGCTGCCCGAAAATGTTTTACCGACTGAGGTCAGGGTTATGTCTGCCATGGAACGACTCCTTTTGGAAAACGGCGTGATAAAAGTTGAACCAAAACCATCAACAGCATGACGACCATCACGATGGTCATCGCCAAAGCGCTGGCCATTGCGGTTTCGCCGCTGTCATCAAGATTGAAAATCACCACGCCTAATGTTTCGGTGCCCGATGACCAGAGCAACGCAGATACGGTCAATTCATTGAACGCTGTCAGAAAAACAAGGATCGCCCCCGCGGCTGCTGCTGGGGCAGAAAGCGGTATGATCACATCGCGCAGGCGTTGAAATAGCGTGGCCCCAACCGATTGCGCAGCTTCCCCCATTGCGGGGTCAAGTTGTTTCAAACTGGCCTGTAGCGGGCGAAACATGACGGCAAAGAAGCGGGCAAGATAGGCGAAGAAAATGATCCAGATCGTTCCGTATAATGTGGCGTCGGTGAAGGGTAAATTGATCAGCAAAAGGATCATCGCAATCGACAGAACAACTCCTGGCAGCGCATAGGGTAGGTCAAGCAGACTGTCGAACAGGCGCGATAACCGTGTGGGCGAGCGTTCCATCAGCCATGCCAGTGGCAGGCATAAGATCATCAGCACAAGTGCCGCACCAAAGGCCAAACCGAATGAGTTTACAAAAGCCCGCGCTGTGACGGGCTGGCGCAACAGAACTTCGACCCATGAGGTCAATGTGACTGTGTCAAACCGCAGTGGCACACCATAAGCGGGCACCAAAGATGTCGCCAGCAAGCCAAACATTGGCAAAACAAGGATGGTGCAGACAATAGCCCATAGCAGAATTTCCACAGGCAGGCGTGCGGCCCCCAATGGGATGGCCAGCGGGCGCGACGTAGAACCAACAAGATAGACCCTTTGCTGTGTTTGAAAAAAACGCTGTGCCAGAATACCAATAACGGCGACAGCGCCGATCAGCATCGCCAGAACAGACACCTCAGCCAGCACGCTGGTGCCAAGTCCTGCCAGCTTTTGATAGACCAGCGTCGGCAGTGTCACATACCCTGCGGGAATGCCCAGCATCGCGGGGATGCCAAAGTTGCCAAGAGCGGTGACAAAGGTGATTGCGGTGCCTGCCGCAAGGCTTGGCAGGGTCAGGGGCAAAATCACCTGCCACCAAGTCCGCATACCGCGCGCACCACTGATACGAGCCGCTTCAACCGTTTCTTGCGGGATGGCGCGTAACCCTGCACGCAAGGTGAGGAAAATGATCGACATATGCTGAATACCCAAAAGCAGGATGATCCCTTCGGCTGAATACAACGGCTGCGATGATCCAAGGGGCGGGGCAAGTCCAAGCGTTTTCAGCAAGACCGACGATGGCCCCATGATCTGGGTCCATGACAGCGCGGTGATTTGTGGGGGGATCATCATCGGGATCATCAAACAAAACACTAAGGCGGCTTTTGCCCGCAAGTCGGTCAGTGCGACAAGGAATGCAAAAGCGGCGCCCAACACCAAGGAAACTAAAGTGCCCAAACTTGCCGTGATCAGCGAATGTTTGAGCGCGCTCATCGTTGAGGGCTGCGCCAGCACTTTGCCCGCCAATGTAAACCCGAAGGTGCCTTGATCGGTCAGCCCTTCGACAAACAAACGCGCAACGGGGGCCAGCGTCAGACAAATCGCGACGATTAAAATGGCACAGAGCAGCCGACCCTCAGATCGGCTGCCTTCTTTTTGCATGGTCTGGCTCATCATTCAGCGCCGAAAAGCTCTGCAAATCTAGCTTTGTTTGCTTCGGCATTTTCAAGCGCAACAGCGGGGTCAAAATCCATCAGTTTGATGTCTGCGCGTGCGGGGAAACCAGCAGGCACGCCCATGCCATCACGCGCAGGGATATAACCCATATCCAACACCAAGTCCTGACCTTCTGCACTGAGCAAGAAATCAACGAATTTCTGTGCGCCATCGATATTTTTCGCAGATGACATGATCGCGACGGGTTCAGTCACATAAGACACGCCCTCGGTCGGGAAAACGAATTCAATCGGTGATCCATCAGCTTTGTTGCGAATGGCGAGGAAATCGACAACCATGCCGTAAGGCTTTTCACCGGATGCGACGGCCTTGAATGTGCCACCATTGCCGCCTTGAGCGCGGGTCTCATTTGCCGCCAGTGCTTCGTAGTAATCCCAGCCGAGGGTTTCGTCCCCGGTCAGCGTGGCCAGATGGATCAACGCAGCGCCAGAATAAAGCGGGGATGGCATGGCGATTTGACCTTTGAGAGCCGCATCACTCAAATCTGTCCAAGAGGTCGGCACGCCTTCAACACCTGTGTTGTAAACGATACCCGTGGTGATCAGTTTTGTGGAATGATAGAACCCATCGCCAGAATAAAGCGCGCTGTCATAGTTGCTGGCTTCAGGCGATTTATAGGCCGTCAAAAGGTCCTCTTGCGCCATACCTTCGAGTGTCACTGTGTCGGCAATCAACAAAACATCGGGTTGCGGGTTGCCGGCCTCTATTTCTGCGCGCAAACGGGCCATCAATTGGGTCGTGCCATCGCGGACCCACTCAACGTCGGTGTCTGGATTGGCCGCCATAAAGGCATCCACGGTTTGCTGCGCATCTGCGTTGGGCTGCGAGGTGTAAAGTGTGATTGTGTCTGCAAAAGACGTGCTGGCGACGAGCGCGAATGCGGTCGTGGTGAGGAAGGTTTTCATTGGGCTCTCCTGAAAATGATGCTTTCGTACGAAAGCTGCCTGTGCTGAGCTTATTCCCATTTTCTGCAACCATTTTATGACAATATTTGACGTTTTTCAGCCTATTGCGAAAATTTTGTTCAGGGATTAACGTTCTATCGACCCTGTTTTACTTTCGAAAGAAACCACGATGCGGATGGACCTGAGTGAGCGAAGTGATCGTATTCTTGCGCTTTTATCCGAAGATGGGCCTCTGTCCGCTATGGATCTGTCTGAACGCCTTGCGGTATCGGTTCAAACCATACGAGCGGATCTGCGCAGCTTGGATGATGCCGCATTGGTGCTGCGGCGCAATGGCACAGTACGGTTGCGCCAGAAAAGCGAAAATATTGGCTATCTGCCCCGCGCTCGACTGTCTCGACAGGAAAAACAACGAATCGCATTGGCCGTCAAAAACCTGATCCCTGACGGCGCTCGCGTGGCACTGGGTACGGGCACGACAGTTGAATTCTGTGCCAGATTTTTAGCTTCCCACCAGAACCTGTTTGTCGCATCCAATAACATCCATGCCGTTTGTGCGCTGCAAAACGCATCGGGTGTGACAGTTGAACTGGCCGGTGGTGCTGTGCGTATGCGGGATTTGGACCTGATCGGCGTTGCCGCGTTGGAATTCTATGCAAAATATCGCATGGATTATGCTGTTTTCAGTTGCGGTGGCCTGTCGTCTTCTGGTGCCGTTATGGATTACAATTCCGATGAAATTTCTGCCCGTAAGGCTATTTCCAACTGCGCCAAAACAACGATTTTGGTGGCCGATTCTGGAAAAGCCGACTTGGATTTGGCCTGCCAACATGGTCATTTGTGGAGTTATGACATCGTTGTGACGACAGCAAAGCTTGCACAAAAGACCTTGCAGCACTGTGCGCAGAAGAACTGTCAGATCATTCTGGTATAAGGCCCTTGGCAGAACTGGTGTAAGACCTTTGGCTGAAACCCCAATCTGAAACTCTGAGGTGCCTCACCTCTGCACATCAACAGCCAAACCCACAAAGCTAATATAAGCCACACAACAAAACGTCCCGATTTCCTTTTAATTTGGCACATTTGTCTGAAGGCAGTGACCCACCCAGTGTTCTGAGATGCCTGTAAACCTATAAGTTCCTATAGGTTGCCCAAACTTCGAGATCGTAGAGAGTTTTGCCAATCTTGAACGACCACGTTTTGGATTCGACCTATATGATTGAGGAGACATAGTGATGAAACTTTACACAATGGCAGCTTTGGCTGTAGCCACACTTCCACTGGCAGCCTGTCTCGGAAGCGAAGACAATGAACTTCCGGATAACTATGAAGAAGTGAGCTCGCTGTATGAGGCAGTACAGAACGAAGAGCTTGAAGTAGCGTCCGAAGAATTGATGAGCGGGACTGCAACTCTGTCCGGCGCAATCGCTATTGCTGATCTTGGAGAGGATGAAGATCTGGAAGCGATTGGCGCGTTGACCCTGACCGCAAATTTCACAACCGATAAAGTGACAGGGACAGCGGATAGTTTTGCGCTTTATGAGTATGACACATCTGAGGTTGAGGCGTCTTTGACGGGATCATTGGATATCGAGGGTGACATTTCTGGCACTTCGATGACCGCCGACCTTGAGGGGACTTTGACGGATGATGAGGATCATGATGTTGCCTTGACCATGGATGGCACCTTTTATGATTCTGATGGCGCGCTTGCTGTTGTTGGCGACATTGAGGGTATGATTGACGACGATTCTGTCGAGGGTGGCTTTGCTGCGATAGAATAGTTAGCTTTGTGTAACGAGTGACTATGTTCAAAGTGCTGCGGGGAAACTCGCAGCACAGTCTTGCATAACATGAGAGCAATGTGACCTATGAAGCCTCCTTTTCCCTTGCGGCAAGTATGTGTCGCGATATTGCTTTTCATGAGCATGGCGAGCGGCGCTCAGGCAGAAAACGGCCTCTCTCCCCGTGAAGCCTATGTCACATTTATGCAGCTTGGGCGGGCGGCCTTGACCAAGGAGGCCCCCAAAAAAGCGATTGTTTATTTTTCCAAGGCCCGCAGGATCGCTCCCTCTGATCTGCCTGCGCAGCTCTCGTTGGCCGAAGCCTTTGCGCGCAACGATGAGGTCCGCAGAGCCGAAGCCTTTGTGCGCTATCTGCTCAATCAACCTGAATATGGCAAATATGAAACGCAGTATCTGGCGGCACTGGCAAAGCTTCAGACCCGATACCCGTTTGTCGCCTCGGCCTCTTTCGCCGCCTTGCCAAGCACGAACATCAAGAACACGTCATCTGCGACTGTGTTTGATACGCTTATTGGACGTTTTGAAATCGACGACGGAGGAGAAGAAACATCTGGTATAGGGTTCGACGTAGGTCTGCAAGGCAGGTATCGTTATCCGCTTGCCGATGGCTTGAGTTTTGAAATCGGGGCAGCGCTTAATCGGATATGGTATGACGATCCCGACCTAAGATACTGGCGTGGGCGTGTGACAACAGATATCAAACAAATCGGCGCTCGTGGGAGTATCCTTGGCGGCCTGCATTTTGATCGCACCTATTATGCTGATGTTGAGGGCGATAGCTCTGATCGTATTGCAACGGGCCTGCATGGGCAGTGGTCTAGATCGCTGTCTCCACAAACTCGGCTTAGATTCAACGGGATCGTTGAGTATCGCGATTATCTGGACAAAGACACTCTATCTGGGCCTTATGCCTCATTGAGTTCAACTTGGGTTAAGACCTTAGAAACGGGCGCTGCCATTGTTTTCGGTGGTGCTGTTGAACGCTCGAAACCCTCTTTGGGTTATCACCGGTATTGGGGGGGCACTTTGCGCGGGGGGTATGAAACAAATATCACCGACACGTTGCGCGCTGGTTTAAGCCTAAGTGCCGCAGTGAGGCGATATGACAGTGACTTCGCCGCAGTAGATTATCCGCGTCGCGACGAAATCTTTCGGCTTGGATTTTCCGTGTCCGACAGTCGGATCAAAATCATGGGAGGGACACCGAAACTGTCCTGTGGCTATAAAATCCAGAACTCAAACATTTCGCTCTACCAGTCGACGTCGACCGATTGCAGGATCGGATGGTCTTATCAATTCTAACAAACCGCGCACAGGCGAATGGTTACGGTGCTATGTGACGCAGGCCGTCGTTGCTGGTGATCTGTTTGATCAGGGGCTTGAAGTGCTGTGTTAAAACCAGATGCCCAGCGTTTTCAATGGTATGGAAACTGGCATCCGGTAGGGTTTGCGCAATGGCCTGAATATCGCGAATGGGACTGATCGGGTCTTCTGTGCCGTGAATGAACGTCAACTGGCAGGTTATCTTTTTAAGATCACCAAGCCAGTTGCGTTGCAGATTGGTGAGCTCATCAACAGAGGCAAGGGTGGCATGGTTCGCGATCAGGCGTAGCCACTCAGACAAATGTGGTTTTTGAAAAAGAGTATCCAGACAGGCCGTATCGGACACAGATTTTCGGTACATATGCAGCAACCCTTTTTGGGCCAAAATAGGGACGCGGCTGATCGCGTTATAAACTTGCGTCAACCCGGCGATTACCCGTTCATCTCTTCGCAGGCGTTGCGACATTTCGATGAAAAGCGTGCTCTTTTTCGGCTGCTCAACCATTTGAAACAGCTGCGGGGTGGCTGCAACGACAAGCTGCGACACCAAATGCGGATGATGCCGTGCAAAATGTGCCGCCCATGGGACGCCAGCGCTTTCTGCAATACAGATCACAGGTTCATCAGACAGGTGCTCTACAGTTTCTGCCAAGGCCTGCGTGAACCTGCTGAGACGTGTTTGAATGTCGAAACGATCATCCAGTCCTAGAAAATGTCTGGGCACGATCAACCAACGCAGGTTCTGAGCCTTAAGTACGCTGATCATTTCGTCGTGGAACACGATTGGGGCCAGCATGCTATGAAAATACAGTACAGGTCGCCCGCGTCGTGCGCCGAATTCCCATACGGGAATATCAGGCCCGTCACCGACTGAGATCGTCGTCACGGTCACATCTTTGCCGAACTGGCGTTTGACCAGAGCCGCCTCAGGATTCCGATCTTGAAGCGGTAAAATTTCGTCGAGAACCGCCGCTGTAATTTCAAGAGAGAGTTTGCTCAGCAAGTCCGTTTGCGTTTTCGCGCCGAGCTTGTCCAAGATGACCTGACTTTGCTTGCGCTTGGTATCATAAGACGTTCCCAACAGCGCCGCCGTTGCTTTCAAATCCAGACCCGTAAGCAGATGGGCCAACATCAGATATTCAGACGGGGTAAGCCGTGTTTCTCCGCCGTAGGTCGCCAAGGCGGCAATCCGTTCGGGGTCAATGCGCACGGCAATAAGCGCGACATGATCAGGAACGTCGCTCCAACGTTCCATGCGGTCATACAAAAAGTAGAGCATATCATTGCTCACGACAAACGCGCATCCACTCGCCGAGCGCTTGGGCATTCGCATGAAAGCGGGGAAATCATCGCCAACATGGGTGACAAGATTGTCGATTTGCCGCTTTCCCAGCCGATCATATAGGTTGGCAGGCAATCTGCAATTGGAGAACTTTCGATAAAAAAAGCGCTCGCTGTTGGCCACATCCTGAGGTTGGAGCAAGAGTGCATCTTCCGATGGTAACGCCAACGGATCTTTTTTGAGAACGGTTGTTAAGACCTGAATGAACTGTGTTGGAGTGGGCACCGAACTCTTATTCCCGTCATTTTAATCGTCTGTCAGCTTGGCCTGAATACGAATGAAACTTGGTACAAAGTTTTGAAATTTGACACTGTGGGGCAAGCGTTTCGCAAAAGGATTTAACTCAGCTTCGCGCAGAGTTTTCCAAAAAACAAGCCAAAACAAACCCGACAGACTGCGCGGCAAAACGCTAGGGCAATCCTGCGCAATCTTTTCAGGCCCCCCTTTAGGGGGGCGAATGGTCGGATTGATGTCTCATATAGCTTTCACATCGACGCATAAAATTCAGCGGATGTATTGGCAAAGCAATGACGCAACAGACCAACAATGAATTCTCTTTTCTGCCCACACGCGAGCGCGCCACGACGGGCGTGGATGAACTCGCTTATTTTGATCTCGATCGTAAGGGGCAGATCATTTCACGTAATGGTGCGGCAACACAATTTTTGAACATGAACCCGCAATATGTCACGTCTGACAGCGCAGAGTTTTTCCACGCCAATCCGCTTCACTCTTTTACCGGTGCTTTGCGTGCTGCTTGTGACAGTTTGGCCCCCGTTTCTACAGTATTTATACCTTACGACGAGGCTAAGCCTTCGGTTCTTCAAATCAATGTGCTGCCGTTTCTCCCCGGCTTGGCGCGTATCGTTTTGTTCTGGATGTGCGCGACTGTCGAAACACTTGATACGTCGCCCCCAGAACTTTCGGTTCGGGAACGTGCTGTTCTAAATTTGTTTGCCGCAGGCTTGCGACGGGATAGAATCGCACATGAATTGAACATTTCCTTGCCCACAGTCGATATGCACAGCCGCAATCTACGCCGAAAACTGGCGGCACGAACAACACCCGAAGCCGTCGCTAAAGCCATGAATATGCAGCTTCTTGAGGCGTGACTGATAAGGCAACGCAGTCAAAACACAGCCAGCCATCACAACAAGACCAGTTGCGCGTCTGCTGCGTTTTGTCGTGCAATCACGGGGACGGGGTATTGGGGGCTATTGGGATTCACACCAGCGTTGGTATTCTGCCTCAGCGCTTTCGAGGGTTTGCAAGTTCAACGCCTTTTTGCGGATCGCGCAGTTCAATGCGCGCACGCGTTTGTTCAAAGCTGGGCCATCTTCCTCGTCGATACCCAATTTGTCATAAAGGGATTGCAGGCGGTTTTGGACCGTGCGCAGCGACAGGTTTTGACGTTCTGCGATCATTTTGTCTTGCAGCCCTAAAGCTAGGTCCAGCAAAACGGCATATTCGCTTTTGTCTAACGCACTGCTTGGCTGGCCTTGGCGTTGATATTGATACAGTTCGCGACTGATCATGATTTGGCCTTCGAAAAGCACCGCGCGCAGCGCAAGTTTTAATCTGTCGCGTGTGGCCGTTTTCAGCACGTAACCGTAAGCGCTTGCCTCAGGGACGATCTGCGAGATACCGCGCAAATAGGCTTCATCCGCGTAATTCGACCAAAATAATATTCTGGTCTGCGGGTTATGTGCCCAGATCGCACGGGCGGCGTCGATCCCGTTTCCGTGCTCCATTTGCAAATCCATCACGATGGCTTCAAATTCACCCGCGCGCGCTTCGTCTTCGGCCTCGTCACGGTTGATGGCATGGGCGATTTCGGTCACTTCGGGCAGCTCTTCGGATATCGCATCCAAAACATAGCGGGCGTGAAACTGATCGTCTTCGACAACGAGAATTTTCATCGTTGATACTCCAAAGGTTCGGCCAAGGTGTCGTTTACGGACAGGGGTAATGTGACCACGACACAGGTGCCCGCGTCTTCAATAATCTCGAATTGTGCCGCAATCAGCCGTGCGCGGGTGCGCATATGGGCCAATCCAGACGGAACGTTGTCGTGATCCATGCTAAAGCCACAGCCGTTGTCGTGGATTTTCAGCAATAGGTGATTGTTGGAATCTATTTCAATGACGACAGATATGCGGCTGGGTTCGGCGTGGCGGGCTGCATTGTTGATGGCCTCTTGGACGATACGGTAAAGGGCCGTGCGGGTCATAGTGTTCAATCTGTCAGGCATATTGTCTGTGTGATCGATGACCTCGATCTGTATTAAGTCCGTGTTCGACGCACGTTCAAGATGAACCCGCACAGCATGCGCAAAACCGAACAATTCTAACAGGGTTGGAACAGCCATATCGATGATGCGTCGCAGGTCGCAAATGCAATCACTGACCCGCGCGGTTAACATGGGGACTGACGGCACAGGACCATCCCCTGAAAGATCGCGCAAAATCCGCGTTAAATCGGCAAGCGTTTGATCATGCAGGTCCATGCCAATGCGTTGACGTTCTTGTTCCAATGTTTGGGTGAGACCCAGCGCACCTTGGCGCAAACCCTCTTCGCGGGCGCGCGCCTCAGCGCCTTGATAGGTGGCTTGGCGCATCTGATCTGCATTGTGCAAAGCATTAAAATACGGCGCCAGAACATCAGCCAGTTGGCTGACAATCTGGATGCTGTCGGCATCGTAAAGGCCTTCTTTGTTGTGAGAGATGTTAATTGCGCCGATCAGTTTTCCCATCGCCTTCATCTTGACACTCACGCGTGAACGCAATTGGTGTTCGAATATCGGTTCACAAGACGCCCCCGTGAAAATATAGCGCGGGTCTTCCATCGCATTCGTGGTGAGCATCACATCTGTTTGATTGTTTAAGATTTCTCGCACAGGGGAGAATATAATCTGGGTGCGCCTTCGCGACCAGCGAGTCTTAATCCCGACCTCGTAGCTGGTCGTCCAGTGGTTGTTCTCAAGCAAACAAATATCTGCATGGGTAAAGGGAATAAGTTCCGCTATTTCACCCGCAACAGCCCCTAGGGCCGAACGAATTTCGGTTTCTTCTGCAAGATGCCCACAAATCCGCAGGTATACACCTCGGGTTTGATTTTCTGGCTGGGTCTGACGGCTGCTCATGGGGTCTCCCAGACGATTTCAATTGACCGTAACGCTAATCTTCATCCTTGTGAATGGGGGAGCCCACCGCGCGATTGCGGGTTCCCGCAAAAAATATGCGGGAGGCTCACTATACAGGCTCGCAATCTGACATACTGTTAACACAGTGCCCAAAATAATGGCGCACGATAGGGAGGGGTGGCCAATTAGGCGCCCAAAGGAGGAAACATGAAGACTGCAGTAATGTTGCTGACAACAGCAACTTTGGCACTATCCGCGGGCGCAGCTATGGCTGATACCTCAGGCAAACGCATCGCGTTGAGCAACAACTACGCTGGGAACTCTTGGCGTCAAGCGATGTTGAAAACATTCGAAGAAACGGCCGACAAAGCCGTGGCTGATGGTGTGGTTGCCGCAGCAGACGCCTATACAACATCCGAAAGCCAAACCACTGAACAAGCCGCGCAAATCCAGAATATGATTTTGCAAGGGTATGATGCTATTTTGCTAAATGCCGCTTCCCCAACAGCCCTGAACGGTGCGGTTAAGGAAGCCTGTGACGCAGGCGTTTTGGTTGTGAGCTTTGATAGCATTGTGACAGAGCCTTGCGCCTACCGCATTGCCGTTGATTTCGTTGAAATGGGACGCCAAGAAGTCGAATACTTGAGTGAGCGCCTCCCTGAAGGCGGTAAGCTTTTGGAAATTCGCGGACTTGCCGGTGTGTCTACAGATGATGCGATCAGCCAAGGGATTCACAACGGCGTAGAGCAATTCCCACAGTTTGAAGTTGCTGGGGCTGTCCATGGCAATTGGGCACAAGACGTCGCACAAAAAGCAGTTTCAGGCATTTTACCGTCTCTGCCCGAAGTTGTTGGTGTCGTCACGCAAGGTGGTGATGGTTACGGTGCAGCTCAGGCTTTTGCCGCAGCTGGACGCGAGACGCCTTTGATTGTTCTTGGCAACCGTCAAGACGAGATGGCTTGGTGGGCTGAACAGCGCGATGCCAATGGGTATGAAACGCTTTCGCTTTCTATCGCGCCGGGCGTTGCCTCATTGGCATTCTGGGTGGCCCAGCAAATCCTTGACGGTGAAGAAGTTCCAAAAGACTTGACCGTGCCATTCCTGAAAATCACGCAAGATACGCTGGATGAGCAGCTTGCATCAACGCCAGTCGGTTCTGTCGCAAACGTGGCTTACACTCTGGAAGATGCAAAAGCTGTCATCGCTGGAGCGAAGTAAACTTCATGGAAAACGTCGCCTCTGGCAACGCCCCCATCGTCACCCTGACCGACGCCGAAAAACATTTCGGCCCGGTCAGGGCTCTTGACGGGGTCAGCCTCTCTATCTCACCGGGCGAATGTCTGGGTCTCGTTGGTCATAATGGTGCGGGTAAATCGACACTCGTGAATTTGATCAACGGGGGCTTGGCGCCTTCTGCGGGACAGATCACCTATACAGACGCCTTAGGAAAAGACACGTTGAACCCGATGTCAGCAGGCGTTCGATCGGTCTTTCAAGAATTATCGCTCTGCCCCAATCTGACCGTCGCAGAGAACTTGCGTATCTCGCATTCCGATCTAAAGGGATCAGGGTGGAGACGACGCGCACGCGAAGAAATCAGCGCAGCATTGGATCAAGTGTTCCCTGGTCACGGGATTGATGCAGGCATTGAAGTCGATCAACTGAGCATCGCACAACGACAAATGGTTGAAATCGCTATCGGTTTTTCCCCGCGTGGTTCGACCGCACGGTTGGTTATTCTTGATGAACCCACATCGTCACTTGACGCAGGGATCGCGGAACAACTTCTTGATCATATTCGCACATTTTGCGCAGCAGGCGGTGCGGTGATTTTCATCACACATATGATGGGCGAAATTTTCGCCACAGCCTCGCGCATTGTGGTCATGAGCGACGGTAAAGTTGTGGCCGATAGGCCGACGACAGACTTTACTCGACAGGGTTTGGTTGACGCTATGGGGCATGTGGCCGCGAACAGCGATCCCGAAACCCAATCGGAAAAACGCGTTCTGACCGAAGAAATACTCCGCACGCCACAAGGCCTGAGCGCACATCGCGGCGAAATTGTTGGCCTGTCAGGGCTTGCGGGCCACGGACAAGCCGAAGCGCTTGCCCGTTTGTATTTTGAGTCCACATCCTCATGGCGCAGCTTGGGCTCTAAATCCCAAATGGTCTTTGTCGCCGGTGACCGTGGACGTGATGGCGTATTACCCTTGTGGTCAATCTTACGCAACGCATCGATCACGGTGCTAGGGCAGGGCAAATGGCTGCTCGATCACAAAGCTGAAGTCGAATTTGGCAAGACGTGGAAAGAGCGTGTCGGGATACGGACCGAAAATATAGACAACCCGATCTTATCGCTGTCTGGGGGCAACCAACAAAAGGTTTTGTTTGCCCGCGCACTGGCCTCAGACGCCCCTGTGGTGATCATGGATGATCCGATGCGGGGCGTTGATGTGGGCACCAAACGTGATGTCTACCGCATGATCCGCGAAGAGGCCGCGCGCGGTCGTACTTTCCTTTGGTATTCCACCGAGACAGCAGAAGTCTGTGAATGCGACCGTGTGTTTGTCTATCGCAACCACGAAATTTCAGCCGAATTGACCGGTGACGACATCACCGAAGATCAAATTCTTGCCGCATCATTTGAAATGCAGGAGGCATAACCAACGTGCAGACGAAATATAGAATACTGCTGCCGGTGATCTCACTGGCTGTTTTGCTGGCTGCAACGTTTTGGATGCAGCCGCGCACGATGAGCTATTTCGGGGTCAATCTTTTGTTCAATCTCGCCGTGCCGATCGCACTGGCGACCATCGCACAGATGATGATTATCATGGTGAATGACATCGATTTGGGCATGGGGGCTTTTGTAAGCCTTGTGGCCTGTGTCGTTGCGACGTTTTTGCATGACACACCTGTTTTAGGGACGTTTATGTTGATCGGCTTGATCCTAAGTTACGCTGCCATGGGCGCGCTAATTCATCGTCTCGAACTGCCAGCCATTGTTGTCACTCTGGGCATGTCATTCGTTTGGGGAGGCTTGGCTTTGTTCATTCTGCCGTCCCCTGGAGGCGCATCGCCAGGTTGGTTGCGTGCATTGATGACATCAAAACCACCACTGATGCCGATGGCTGTCGTGGCGGCGATTTTGATCTCAATCGTGACCCACCTGTTGATCATGCGCTCAGGCATTGGAACTGTTTTGCGCGGGGTTGGTGGCAACACGCGTGCGGTGCAGCGTGCGGGATGGTCGGTGATTTGGCTCAAAGCATTGGCCTATGGTTTGGCGGGACTGTTTGCAGTCTTGGCAGGCATGGCCTTGGTCGGCCTCACCACATCGGCGGATGCCAACATCGCATTGCGTTATACGTTACTCAGCATCGCTGGCGTGATTTTGGGCGGCGGTGAATTCATTGGCGGCAAGGTCTCTCCCACTGGGGCCGTAATCGGTGCTCTGACATTGACCTTGGCCTCGTCCTTCCTGAACTTCATGCGTTTGAATCCTGATTGGCAAATTGGCGCACAGGGGGCGATTTTGATTCTCGTTTTGACCGCGCGCCTGTTGTTTGCAAAACGCGAGGTGCGGACATGAAACGTTCGATGCAAATTTTTACCCGTCCTTGGATTTGGTCTTGGCTGGCTGCCGCTGTGGTCTTCGCAATGACGCTGGCATTGACCGGAGCAGACGGAGCAACAGGCCTAGCCTATGCGGCGCTCAGCTTTGGCAGTTTTGCCGCGATCGTTGGGTTGGGCCAAATGCTGGTGATGACCCTCGGGCCTGGAAATGTTGACCTGTCCATTCCTGCGACGATGACCTTGGCAGCAACGCTGGGACTAAAGGTTATGAACAGTGAACCAGGCAATGCGATGCTTGGGCTAGGGGTGGCATTGTTGGCGGGGCTTCTGACAGGCGGCATGAATGTGCTTTTGATCTTCTTGCTGCGTTTACCACCGATTATTGCAACATTGGCCGCGTCATTGGTCTATCAATCCGTTGCGATTTGGTCGAACCGTGGCCTTAGGATCAAACCGCCAGAGGCGCTCGCGGATTTCGCTACAGGGCGGTTGATCGGCGTTCCGAACGTTGCTTGGGTGGCGCTGGTTCTCTCGATCATCATCTGGATTGTACTTGAGCGCAGCCTTTGGGGACGTTGGCTTTTGGCCTCAGGGCAAAATATGCGTGCCGCGCGATTGGCGGGCGTTCCAGTCCAAGCCGTCCGTGCTGTGACCTATATTGCCGTGGCGCTTCTTGCCTCTGTCGCTGGGTATCTCTTGGCCAGTTTTTCAGGCGGCGCGGCCCTGAATATGGGGTCAGAATACCTACTGATGTCCATCGCCGTGGTCGTCATCGGCGGCACGTCGGTTGCTGGCGGGTTTTCCAATGTGCCCGGCATATGGGGCGCGTCATTGTTCATGTTCCTTGTGGTCTCCATGCTCAACTCATACGGCGCAGGTGCCGGATTGCGTATGGTTCTGACAGGAACAATAATTATTTTCATTGTGATTGCAGCAAGCAGTCGGAGGGGACGCTTATGACTATGATTTCACCACATTTACAAATGATAGACCCTCGGTTCGGCTCTTTGGTTCACGGAACATCAAAGTTGGAACAGGTCGCGACAGGGTTCACTTGGACCGAAGGACCTCTTTGGTTTGGCGATCATGACTGTCTTGTTTTCTCTGATATTCCAAGCCAAAGGTTGATGCGTTGGTCTGAACGTGATGGCGTGTCTGTCTATCGTGCGCCGAGCCATTTCAACAATGGCAACACCCGTGATCATCAAGGGCGGCTGATAGGATGTCGTCATGGTGCCCGCGACGTGGTGCGCACAGAATACGACGGTTCATTGACTGTTCTGGCCAATGCCTATGAGGGGCGTCGGTTGAATTCCCCCAATGATGTTGTGGTCTCCTCAGATGGGGCCGTCTGGTTCACCGATCCGACCTATGGCATTATGTCCAGCTTTGAAGGATACCGCGCAGAGCCAGAACAATCCGCGCGCAATGTGTTCCGGCTTGATCCTGAGACAGGGGATTTAGAGGCGGTCATATCCGACTTTAACCAACCGAATGGTTTGGCGTTTTCGCCTGATGAAAAACGGTTGTATGTTGCCGAAAGCGGGCTCAGCCACGATCCGTCTGTTCCTGCTGTGATCCGTCAGTTTGATGTGACGGGCAAAAAAGTTGTGGATGCAGGCGTGTTTTGCACGCTGGATCATGGTTTCCCAGATGGGTTTAGGTTCGATACCGCCGGAAACCTATGGACATCTGCTGGCGACCAAGTGCATTGCTTTGCGCCAGACGGCACACTTTTGGGCAAGATTTTATTGCCCGAAAACGTGTCCAACCTGTGCTTTGGCGGTACGGATGGCCAACGTTTGTTCATCACGGCGACGACCTCTGTGTATTGTGTCTTTGTTGATGCCATCGGCGCGGAACCTTGGACCCGCTGTGGACCGCGGGTGCTACATGGTGACCCTGTCGGAGGCTGCACTTAGGCTCCTCCAAATCTATCCACTTAAAGAAAACTGCGGCCCATTGGTTTCACAAGGAAACGACGTTCAGTCATCAACGATGAGCGTTTGGATGGGCCGCAGAATGAGACTCTTTGCAGAGCAACTGGCAGGTTTGTCACCCGTAGTATGGATGTCGTATGCGTCCTGAATGATTGCTTTGTTATGCCCCCAACATCAGGCGCGTCAGACTGAGGGCGCATATCGTGGTGAGCAATATCAAGCAGAATCTGCGATAGTAGACCTGTAATCTTGGGTTAAACGCCCAAGTTCCCAAAAGCACCCCTGCCACTGCGACGGGCGATAAAATCACACCGCGCAGCAAGGTTTCTTGCGTCATCATATGATACATCACCATATAGGCCAAAGAGGTAAACATCCCGATGGTCAAAAACATGGTTAAAGCGGCGCGCATTTGCGGCGCGGGCTTGCGGCTTGCCAAAACGTAAAGCGCCACAACCATGCCGCCGACGCCCGCCAGACCTGAGACGACCCCCGCGAAAAGTCCTGTCGCATATCGTCCCGCTGTCGTTGCCAAAGCGGGGGGCATAGATCGAGAGAATTGAAAAAGTGTTAAAGTGAGGATCAACAGCACAGCGATAATTTTCGAGACATCTGATGGCACGCTGGTTGTCACCCAAAGTCCGAACGGCAAGCCAAGAAAGGACCCGATAACAAGGGGCCAAACGTGCTTCATATCGGCATCCCGTATCCCGCCTTTGACCATAAAAAAACTGGCCGCGCCCTCTAAAACATAAAGTGTCGGGATCAATTCGATAGGGGGCAAGATTAAAACCAAGCAGGCCATGGCAACAGCGGATAGGCCAAAGCCAGCAAACCCTCGCACGCATCCAGCCAGAAAGACGGCACTGATGGCGATTGCCCAATCCCAATACGATAAACCTGCGAAACTCGTGTGCAAAAAATGTTCAGGCATATGTGTGAACATCTGCCAAAAACTGCGCAAGCCTATCGGATTGTGCTTTGGCCAATACGTGACACTGGAATGTGTAAAGCACTTGAGCCTCCCATGGGTCTTACTGTCTGTCAGGCTCAAAATGTGGCGGCGTTATTGCATTTGCAATTTGTATTTATACAGGTATTAACTGCATTTATGCAGCATATGAATTGGGACGATTTTCGCCTCTTGCTTGCGCTCGCGCGGGCAGAAAGTCTTGGCGGCGCAGCGCGGCTCTTGCGGCTGGATGCCACAACTGTTTCGCGCCGGATCAAAGCGGTAGAGGATCGTGCCGGAGCGGCTTTGGTGGTGCGCGAACGGTTGGGCAGCAGTCGGCTTACGCAGCTTGGCCAAACTTTGGCAGATCATGCCGAAAAGATGGAGCTGCACGTTTCTGCGGCAGACACGCTGATTGGCCGCGATACAGGATTAAGCGGAACGGTGCGCGTGACGGCTGTTCCCTTTGTGCTGAACCGGTTGTTGGCTCCACGTTTGCCGGAATTTGCCAAACAGCACCCCAATTTGAACATCAGCCTTATTCCGGATCGCTTGAACCTAAGTCTGACACGCCGCGAAGTGGATGTTGCCATACGGTTTGGGGAACCGCGAGAGGGCGGCGATGCTGTTCTGGCACATAAAATTGGGCAGGTTGGGTTTTCTGTTTTTACGGCCAGTGAGGCGACGCAGGTGCCTTTGAACGAACGACCATGGTTGGTGTATGATCCTGTCGTGGCGCATTTGCCGCAGGCAAAGTGGACCAAGGACCTTGCTCAACGCAGCAATGGTCAGCACGCAAACCTTTTAATGTATGACCTTGAAACGGTTTTCGAAATCGTGGCAGCGACCGCGACACGTGCTGTATTACCTCAAAGGATCGCGCGCCAAGACCCGCGTTTGATCGAGCTTGAGTTGCCTCCAAATACGCCAGATATGAACCGCGATGCATGGCTGTTACGCAATACAGCACTGCGTGGCGTCGAGCGTGTCGACGCTTTTGTCAAATGGGTGATTGCGGCAGATTTGTTTGGGATCGCAGTGAACGAAGCATAAGCAGCCACCCTTTTTTGTTTTTGGACGGCTGCAATTGGCAAAGCCGCAACTGGGATGACCGCAACTGGGGTGCTTTTAAGCTGGTTCGATCATGTCGGTGCGTGTGGCGTGGCGGCCGCCTTCGAAGTCTGCGTTCAAAAACGCGTCAACAATGTCTAAGGCCAAGCCTTCGCCTATGGTGCGCACGCCGATGGCCAACATATTGGCATCGTTGTGTTGGCGGATCATGCGAGCCGAAAATGTCTCGGGGCAGACACCGCAGCGGATGCCTTTGACCTTATTGGCCGCCATCATGATGCCTTGGCCCGTACCGCATAAGATGATGCCGAACCGGCAATCACCCGAGGCAACCATCTCTGCCGCCGCTTTGCCGTGGATCGGGTAATGGGTGCTTTCAGTGGTGGTCGGGCCGATGTCGACGGCTTCCCATCCTGCGGCTGTAATATGCGCCACAATCGCCGCGCGCATTTCCAAACCAGAATGGTCGCTCGACAGTACAATGCGTTTGTTTTCGGTCATGTGAAATGGTCCTTAGATCGGTGGGGGGCATCGGATGCCCTGCCTTGGTTTGCCGTTTGGTACTGTGTGGGGGGAGGGGGAGTCAATGTCGAGGGCCAGACTTGTTGCGAAGATGCACTTTCATGCGGCGACTTAACGAGCAATGTAAGCGCGAGGCGTGATCTGCGTCCGTCTTAGGAAAACTGTAATGAATTTTTGCAAAACTTCGAGGCATGTTAATTAAGACATGTGTAGAAAGGACTTGTGATGAACTTGGGACCCGTACAATCGACGACCGCTTACGCTGCGCCGGGTGATTTAGGAGATGTCGCTGATTTGACGTTGGATATTTCTGAGTTGGACACCAATGGCGATGGCACTGTTGGGGACGACGAATTTGCAGCATATCGCAGTCAAAAGCAGGCAAAAGCAGGCAAAAGGGGAATTTATTCCGATGGATGGCCCTGTGTCTGACACGATGCAGCAGGCCATATTTGAAGCCTTTGGGGCGAAGGAGACATGAGGCCAAGATGTTTAGGTGTCTCTGGGCGATGTCGTGCCGATTAAAACAGTCGAAGACTGAAAAGCCCCACCAGATTGGCGGGGCTTTTTGAGTTTTTAAGGCGTAAAAACTTACGCTTCTTTGGCGAGGTTGCGCAGCACGTAGTGCAGCACGCCGCCGTTTTCGATGTATTCGATCTCTGGCGCTGTATCGATACGGCATTTGAGAGTGATGGTTTTCACAGTGCCGTCAGCGTAGGTGATCTCACATGGCAGCTCTTGCAAAGGTGACACTGAATCGAGGCCCGTGATGGACACGGTTTCATCGCCAGTGAGACCCAAAGAGGTGCGGGTGTCGCCGCCGGTGAATTCGAACGGAACCACGCCCATGCCCACAAGGTTAGAGCGGTGAATACGCTCAAAGCTTTGCGCGATGACCGCTTTGACACCCAAAAGCGCTGTGCCTTTGGCCGCCCAGTCACGAGAAGATCCCGCACCGTACTGTTCGCCCGCGAAGATCACCAGATCTGTGCCAGCCTCTTGGTAGGCCATAGCCGCGTCATAGATAGCCGCCTGCGCGCCATCTGGACCTTTGGTGTAGCCGCCTTCAACGCCGTCAAGCATCTCGTTCTTGATGCGGATGTTGGCAAAGGTGCCGCGCATCATGATCTGGTGGTTACCACGACGAGAGCCGTATGAGTTGAACTCACGCGGGGCCACTTGGCGTTCCATCAAGAACTGACCCGCTGGTGTGGTTTGCGCGAAACCGCCCGCAGGAGAAATGTGGTCTGTGGTGACCATATCGCCCAAAATCGCCAAGACTTTCGCGCCTTCAACGTTTTTGATTGTGCCTTTTTCCGCAGCCATACCTTGGAAGTAAGGTGGGTTTTGGATGTAGGTCGAGCTGACAGGCCAATCGTATGTTTCGGAGCCCGAAACTTCGACAGCTTGCCATTTCTCATCGCCTTTGAACACGTCAGCGTATTTCTTAAGGAAGGCTTCGCGTGTGACAGTCTGTTCAACAAGCGCAGAGATTTCTTCGTTCGTTGGCCAAATGTCTTTGAGGTAGACATCGTTGCCGTCTTTATCTGTGCCCAAAGGCTCAGTTGTCAGATCGATATTCATGTCGCCTGCCAAAGCGTAGGCCACCACAAGGGGCGGAGATGCAAGGTAGTTGGCACGCACATCAGGGCTGATACGACCCTCAAAGTTGCGGTTGCCAGACAAAACAGCTGTCGCCACGAGATCGCCTTCGGCAATCGCATCTGACAGCTCAGGTTGGATCGGGCCGGAGTTGCCGATACAGGTCGTACAGCCGTAGCCTACGAGGTTGAACCCGATGGCGTCCAAATCTTCTTGCAGGCCAGCGGCCTCCAAGTATTCGGTCACAACTTGTGACCCCGGTGCCAATGATGTTTTCACCCAAGGCTTACGGTTCAGACCCAAAGCGCGCGCTTTGCGGGCCACAAGGCCAGCGCCGATCATCACGTAAGGATTTGATGTGTTTGTACAAGATGTGATGGAGGCGATGACAACCTTACCCGAAGACATGGTGTAATCTTCGCCAGCAACAGCCACTTCTTTACCTTGCTCGCGTTTGAACGTATCCGCCATTTCACTTGCAAATGCAGCTTTGGATGCAGTCAACGCCACGTAGTCTTGTGGGCGTTTGGGGCCAGAGATCGCAGGGACGATTTCGCCCATGTCCAGCTCAAGTGTAGACGAATAGATCGGCGCGTAATCAGCACCACGCCAGAAACCATTTTCTTTGGCGTAGGCTTCAACCAAGTCACAACGATCTTCGTCGCGGCCTGTTTGTTTCAGGTAACGAATGGTCTCGTTATCGATTGGGAAGAAGCCACATGTCGCGCCGTATTCAGGTGCCATGTTGGCGATTGTTGAGCGATCCGCCAGTGGCAGGCGATCAAGGCCGTCACCGTAGAATTCAACAAATTTACCAACAACGCCGTGGGCGCGCAGCATTTCAACAACTTTCAACACAAGGTCGGTCGCTGTTGTGCCTTCCAGCATCGCGCCAGTCAGTTTGAACCCAACAACCTCAGGGATGAGCATTGAGATCGGCTGACCAAGCATCGCAGCTTCAGCTTCGATACCGCCAACGCCCCAACCCAAAACAGCCAAACCGTTGACCATTGTTGTGTGGGAATCTGTACCAACGAGCGTGTCAGGGTAGGCCACTTCTTCGCCGTTTTGGTCTTTGTCTGTCCAAACGGTTTGCGCGAGGTATTCCACGTTCACTTGGTGACAGATACCTGTTCCCGGAGGTACGACGCGGAAGTTTTCAAACGCAGTCTGACCCCATTTAAGGAACTGGTAACGCTCCATGTTGCGCTCGTATTCGCGGTCAACATTCATTTGGAACGCACGTGGGTTACCAAATTCGTCGATCATCACAGAGTGGTCGATCACAAGATCAACTGGCACAAGTGGGTTGATCTTGGCAGCGCTGCCGCCCAAAGATTTGATCCCGTCGCGCATCGCCGCCAAATCCACAACGGCTGGAACGCCGGTGAAATCTTGCATTAATACGCGGGCAGGGCGGTACGCGATCTCGCGGGGATTTTTGCCACCCTTATCAGCCCATTCAGAAAAGGCTTTGATGTCATCTGTGGAAACAGAAAATCCACCGTCTTCAAAGCGCAAGATGTTTTCAAGAACAACTTTCAAAGCGGCTGGCAATTTGGTGAAATCACCAAGGCCTGCGTCTGTGGCGGCTTGAATTGAGTAGTATGAGATTTTTTTGCCGTTTACGTCGAGTGTGCGACGTGTTTTGGCTGTGTCATGTCCGACAACAACTGTCATGGGCGAGCTCCCTTGGTGCATGAAAAAGAATTGGCTTGCTTGCTTTTGACCCATCCGTTGAGTCCAATCAAGAGGCATCTGTCGTTTTTAGTATGCCATTGTACACAATCGGCAAAATAAGTATTTTTGTCAGGCTTTATTGCGCCTTAATGATCCCGTTTAAAGGCCATTCGAACCAGATCTGACCCCGTGATCGCGCTTAAATCACAGTCTATTTAAGATTCTGTAACGCTTTCTCGCAATTGCTTGATTGGCTTGAGAGCCTGCAAAGCGTTAAGAGTATCATACAGCATTCGGAGCCAGCATGACATACGCGACAGAATATCCCAAACCCATCCGTCTTTCGGTTAAGTCCCGCATTTCTGCGCTCCTTCTGTCGTGCTTTGCGCTTTCGGTTCCTGCGCAACAAACTGCGGCGCAAGATCAGCCCATGCCTTATCCTGTTGTGGTCGAGCTTTTCACCTCGCAAGGCTGTTCGTCTTGCCCACCTGCCGATGCGCTGTTGATGGAACTGTCCAAGCGTGACGATATTTTGCCCTTGGCACTGCATGTCGATTACTGGGATTATATCGGCTGGAAAGACATCTTTGCCGATCCGCGTTTCACCGAACGCCAGCGCGCTTATGCTCGCTCTGCAGGGCATCGCACAATTTACACGCCGCAAATGATTGTTGGAGGCCAAGACCATATCGTCGGATTTAAGCCAATGAAACTGGCTGATTTGGTCACGGATCACAAACGCAAACTCGCGGACTCTCGCCTTGATGTATCGGCTGTGCGGTCTGGCGACACCTTGTCCATTGCCCTTAACAACACAAATGCGCACCCAAGCGATCTACACGATCTCAAGGTACAAGTGGTCGGCTATCGGCCTCATGAAAACGTGACCATTCGCGTGGGTGAAAATGCTGGTAAGTCAATAGATTACGCCAATATCGTGACCTCTTGGATGCATGTTGGCGATTGGGATGGCGCATCTCCTTTGCACTTAAATGCAGATATTTCCACAGCTGACCCCGTCGTTGTTATCGTGCAACAAAATGTAAACGGTCTACCCGGTGAAATCATGGCGGCCTTGCAGGTTAAATGACGCCTGCGCCTGCGGACCACATTGCTTTGGCTAAAGTGAATATGCTTTGGCAAACGTGTCCATTTGTAAAATTCAGCGCCCGTACATCAGCACAGTTAAAATGAAAATGTGAAATCTTTCGTTTATATATTTCTGTCATTTTCAATGGCAGATTTAAAAGGAAAGCGCTCATGACTCTCAAACATTTACTGATCGTTCTCACCTTGTTGATGCCCGTGAACACGGCGCAGGCGCTAGAGGCAGAGCAGACAATGATCATCAAGACCTTCTTTGAAAACGAGGTCGTGCATTGGGTTTCGGATGAGGCGCTGCTCAGCGCCATTCGCGTGCGCAATGTGGTCGATGAGGCCCTGACGCCTGACGATATCATCGCCAAAGACAAACAGTGGCGTGCAGAGGTGAAAACCGACACGCATCCTCTTGTTGATGCCGTTGTGAACAATGATGCAGCAGATTTTTTGCGCCACCGTGTGGCCGATGCTGGCGGCTCAATCACTGAAGTGTTTATTATGGATGCCCATGGATTGAATGTTGCTGCTTCCTCTGCAACCTCTGATTATTGGCAAGGCGATGAGGCCAAGCACTCTGATACTTATGGAAAAGGGGATGGGGCGATGCACATTTCTGAATTGGAAATCGATGAATCCATCGGGGTCTACCAAGTCCAAGTGTCCTATACGATTACAGATCCGATCACCAACGAACCCATTGGTGCGATCACCGTGGGCCTCATTGCAGATGTGATTTTGTAAACTGCTTTAAGGGCGCGTCTCATCGATGCGCGCCTGTCTGGTTTCAGCCTTCCAACGCCGGTGGATCCAAAAATATTGGTCCATATGCGCTCGTGCTTGGCGTTCAATAGAATCGTTCACCGCTTGCATCATTTCAGGGGCCGTTGTGTGCGCAATGGGCGGCTCAATCACCAATTCATAGTGCCCGTGATCGTCCAGTCGGATGCCATAAATCGGCACAAGCGCCAAATTGTGCTTGAGTGCCAGATCGGCAGCCGACGTTGCAGTTGCTGCGCGTTTTCCAAAAAATTGCAACGCTGGCGCGCGCGCTGTATGCACGTCGACCAACATGCCGATCATACCGCCTGATTTCAAAAATCGAATCATTTTTACCAGACCCGAACGGTCTTTCGAGGGAATGATCGGTTGTGAAATCTCTCCGATGGTCCGTCGGTAGTAGACATCGAAAAACGGGTTGGTGAAAGGTTTGTAAAGCGCCCCGACTTTAAACCCGCGTTCTGACAATACCGCACGAGGCACGTCATAGTTGCCAAAGTGGCCAGAGGCAAAAATAACCCCTTGGCCTTGGGCCATAGCCTGCTCTAAGGCGTCTAATCCGCCGCCGGAAACCTTGGCGGTTTTGGCACGTGATTTGAAATCCGCGCCAGAATAGACTTCTGCCAAGGTTCGGCCTGCATTGGCTGGAACACTGTGCATAAGGCGTTTGACTTCGCTTTTTGGTAAATCTGGCATCACCAAAGCCAAATTTTCACGAACGCGTTTGGAATATCCCGCCAAAGGCGCAATGAGGTGTGCAGTGGTGCTTCCAATCACTTTGAGCCGCAAGGAAAAAGGCAAGAGCTTTGCGGTTTCAAGCAATCCACGCAATGCGAGGTAGGCAAGGTAGTCGGTCAGACTCCCCTCTGTATCGCCGCGTTTGATAATCATCGAGTACCTCTTATGGCGCACCAAGGGGACGACAGGAACTGTGCAATCATCCTAAGTTTGCCTCTGAAGTCCGTGCGATGCGCGTGTTTCTCGGTGCCATACATAAAGTCCCGCAGTTACGATCACAAGTGCGCCAACACAGGTCCAAAGATCCGGCCATTGGTCGAAAAATAAAATGCCCCATATGGTGGCGCATAGCAAACCCGCATAGGTGAAGGGGGCCACAATTGAGGCGGGGGCCACGGCATAGGCCTTGATCATCATCAATTGCCCAACGGTGCCGATGGCGCCGACACTGATCATCATCACTGTCGTCATGGGGGTCGGAGTGGTCCAGTAAAACGGCGCTATGACGCACATAATCGTAGCACAGACGATACCTGAATACAGCAACCCCGTCAGAGGCGATTCCGCGGGGCCGATATGACGCGTGATGATGGAAAAAATAGCCAAGCTGACAGCGGTGCCCAAAGGCCAAAGAGACGTGAGGGAAAAGACATCAGACCCAGGACGTATGATGATCATTGCCCCCAAAAGAGCAACAAAAATACCGATCATGCGGCGCAAACCAATACGCTCGCCCAGAACCAAAGCGGCAGTAAGGGTGATCAACACAGGGGCAAGGTCGGCAACTGCTGTGGCCTCTGCCAGACCTTGATTTTGCAGCGCAATGAAAAAACAGGCAGCAGCACTGAGTTGAGTCAAAGCCCGCAACACTTGCAGGCCCAAATGAGAGGTTCTGAGCAGAGAAACTGTGCGTTTGCGACACAGTATCAGCACAATAACAAGCTGTCCGAAATAACGCGCCCATAGAATTTGGCTGACATCCACCATCAGCCCAAGCTGTTTGGCTACAGCATCCATCAGTGAAAAGAAACACACGGATATCATAACAAAGAGAATGCCTTGTGAGGCGATGGATTGACGTGAAAACCAGTTCATGGGGGGACTTTAGGGGCAGAGCTTGTGACTTGTCCATTGGTGATCATGCGTCGGCTGCGCACAGGGGTTAATCGTCTCCGGTCAGCAAAAACAACTCTCCCGCACCTTCAAGGTCGCGAATGCCCGCGATGACTGCGTTCATGGCGTCTTCTGCGTCGGAGGCTTTGACCTTTCCTATCGCTTCGATTTCTTCGCGCATCCCGTCTGCCATGCGTTTGGACATGTTGGTCAAAATGAACTCGGACGTGAGCGCCGCATCGCCACTGGCACCAGCAAGGGCTTTGATCAGCACCTCTTGCTCCACGCTGCGCACGACTTTTGCGACGTCACGCCCGTCTACACGGGTGGCGATATTGGCGAAGGTGAAGATGTTTTTGCGTACTTCTTCTGCGAATTCTTTGTCGGTTTCATCCAATCCTTCGAGCACGCCATCGCGGGTGGCTGAGGCCGAGAAATTCAAAATGGCACCGACACGTTCGGTCGGTGCATCCGAGAAAGCTTGCGCAGGTTGCGCATCCAGTTTGGCCGCGATGGAAATGCCAATGCGTTGCACCACGTCAGGCGCGACGCCAGAGGTGAGCGATATGGCATAGGCAATGCGCCGCGCGCGGTCCCCCGGCAACATCGACAGCAATTGTGCAGATTTGGACACTTTGAGTTTGGACAACAGCACAGCGCCCACTTCGACGCTTTCGTCTTTCAAAATCGGCAAAACGCGGGTGACATCAAGTTCGGCAATACGTTCCCACGGATCACCGGTCAAAGAAAACCCAGCATTCTTACGCAGTTTTGCCGAGGTTGCCGGTGAGATTGCGCCATCAAGCACGCTCAACGCACCCTCTAACCCGCCAGGGAAAGACAGGCCGATGGCTTCCAGTTCTGCCAAGAATTCCTCAACAACTGAGGTGAGCGTTTCTTTGTCTATATGGCGCAGATCTGTCAGCTGATGGGCCAGTTCGACTTGCATGTTTTCGGGAAAAGTCGACAGCGGTAGTTTGATATTTTCGGCAGCCAGCAGTTTGACGATCACCGCGGCCTTGGCCTTTTTCGACAGTTGTGTTGGCACGCGTAGAACAGGGTCAGGCAGATCGAAATCCCCCATGTTTCCCGCATTGCCGCCCTCAAAGGCCCCAAGATCGGGTAAGGCGCCCATGTCGCCAAAGTCTTGGGGAAGTCCGTCCACGCCGATGCCTCATGTGTTGATTCATGCCTTTTGATGAAGGTGCACGATCAACCTTAACGCAAAGCTACCAGAGGACTGAAATTGCAATAAATTTGAGAAGAATTTACAGAAAAACGCCCGCAAGCGGCTAAACCGTGCGGGCGTCTGTAGCATGACATGATCTGTAAAGGGGGCGGCCCCTCTTAGGATTGGCCGAACACGCGTTTGAAGATCGTATCAACATGTTTGGTGTGGTAGCCCATGTCGAATTTTTCTTTGATCTCATCCACGCCAAGAGCGGCAACGACATCTTTATCCGCCAGCAAAAGCTCTTGGAAATCAAGGCGATGTTCCCAGACTTGCAAGGCGTTGCGCTGCACCATGGAATAGGCGTCTTCGCGAGACACACCCGCTTGAGTGAGCGCCAAAAGCACGCGCTGCGACATCACCAAACCTGGGAATTTGTTCATGTTGTCGAGCATGTTTTCAGGGAAGATGAGCATCTTTTCGATCACGCCAGTCAAACGCTTAAGCGCGAAATTCAAAGTGATGGTCGCGTCTGGCGCGATGGTGCGTTCAACGGACGAGTGCGAAATATCACGCTCGTGCCACAAGGCCACGTTTTCCATCGCAGGGATCACAGCCATGCGCACAAGACGTGCAAGGCCTGTGAGGTTTTCTGTGAGGATCGGGTTCTTTTTGTGCGGCATCGCAGACGAGCCTTTTTGGCCCATGGAGAAGAATTCCGCACCTTCCAAAACTTCGGTGCGCTGCATGTGGCGAATCTCAATCACGATGTTTTCCATCGAGGAGGCGATCACACCGAGCACAGAAAAGAACATCGCGTGACGGTCACGCGGGATCACTTGGGTGGAAATAGGCTCAGGCGTCAGGCCAAGTTGCGCACAGACATGTTCTTCAACACGCGGATCAATATTGGCGAATGTGCCGATGGCGCCAGAAATAGCACCCGTAGCAATCTCGGCACGCACAGCGATCAAACGGGCCAAGTTGCGGTCCATTTCGGCGTAAAAACGCGCGAAGGTCAGACCCATTGTGGTGGGCTCGGCGTGGATGCCGTGGCTGCGACCAACGCGGACGGTGTTTTTATGCTCAAACGCACGTGTTTTCAACGCGGCAAGCAAGCCTTTGACGTCTTCGATCAAGATGTCGGTCGCGCGCACAAGCTGCACGTTTAAACAGGTGTCAAGCACGTCAGACGAGGTCATGCCTTGGTGCACGAAACGCGCCTCATCAGAGCCGACATGTTCGGCCAAATGCGTTAAGAACGCGATGACGTCATGTTTGGTTACGGCTTCGATTTCATCGATACGCGCCACGTCAAATTCAACGTCTTTGGCTTTCCAAACCGCATCAGCGTTTTCGCGTGGGATCACACCCAAATCGGCCATGGCTTCGCAGGCGTGTGCTTCGATTTCGTACCAGATTTTGAATTTTGTTGCGGGTTCCCAGATGTCGACCATCTCTTTGCGGGAGTAACGGGGGATCATAGGCTTGCCCTTTTTAGCTTCTGTGGAGTTGCCGCGTCTTTAGAACGAACAGCGCGTCGGGGCAAGAGGAACAGCGGGTTCTCACGATCTAGGTCAATGTTTGATAAAGAATCAGGTCAAACTATGTTATCTTTTACGGGGACGACGCACTGGGAAAAGTTAATGTTTGAATTCAACAACCCACAAGTGAGAGCCATCGCTGAGACTGTTCACAACGAAGTCCATTCCTCTAGCGTGGCCATTTGGCTGATGAAAGGGGAGGATCTTCACGTTATTTGCCTCATCGACGGTCTTATCGGGCGTGAGGCTGGGCGTATTTTGCCGCCCAAATACACCATCGGCCATATGGTGTTTGATATGAACAAAACCTTGGTGATTGATGACACGCTGTCCCACCCTTTGGTGGGCAAAACCGGTGCTGTCGAGGATATGGGGATCATGGCTTATATTGGCACGCCGTTTCATTTGAACGAGGTGGCCGTTGGCGGTATTTCCGCTTTGCATCACCATGCGCGGCGTTGGGACGAGGCTGATGTCAATGCGGTTGAGGCTGGCGCACACAGCATGTCGCAACTCGCACTGGATGCATCTCGTGAAATTGGCGGCGCGTAGGTGGTTACGTGACCCATGCCAAGATGGCGTTGGCGATGCTCAACATCCATTGAGTGAACCCAAATAAGGCCGCATTGAACTGTTCGCCGGTGACATCCAACCGCATCAAGGCAAACATCAGTAAAACGGCTGTGGGCAGACTGATAACGCGCAACCAAGCCGGTGTGCCGGCGGCTTTTTCCCCCGCATCGATGGCGCGAAACTGGTTTAAAATACTCAAAGGGCCCACACGCAACCACCACGGCTGACTTTGCCAAAATGCTTTCTCGCCTTGCTTGCGTGCTGGATCAACCAATCGTTTTTTCAGCCGCTTTTGTGCCGCAAGATCAACAACGGGGGCGGTTTCGACCTCTGACAATGCCGCGCGGATATCATCCGCTGTTTGCGTGTTGAATACCCCGCCACGGGTCTGTGCGTGTTTGGCGCTTCGGGTTTCGCCAAAACGCCGCGCTTTCATCTCTTTGGTTTTGGCACGATTGTCGGGGTGACGTGAATCCGCGGGATGAAAGGTTTTGGCAAACATCGGGGTCTCCTAAAAATTCGAGCGGACATTTGGCATTGTGTTCATGCCACCTGTGAGTGAGCCACTGGTCGCCAAGGATGTCAGGTCGAATAGCATTGCAGGGTTGGTCAGAATATAGACCACCACCGCGATGAGCATACCGATGCGGATGTTGCGGTCGATATTTGAAAGGATTTGAAAGCCTTTGCTGATCTTGCTGCGCTGTTTTGGGGTTGAGGGGACCACCTTATGAACCGTCATCGCCTCGCCTTTGTGTGAGGAAGCCGTGGAAGACGAAAAAGGCGATGCCGTTTGCGGTTGACGCTTGTGCTGGCGCGCTCGCGCTTGGGTTTCAGCCACCAAGGCGTTCATTTGTTCCACCTGTGACAGTTTGCGCTGAAACTTCTGGGGTTTTGTCGAGGCGGGGTGAATTTGTTTTTCATCTGCCTGAGTGCTGCTCACAGGGGTCGCACGCACCTTGGATGTAACAGTTTGCACCCCGTAAGTGCCTGCTTGCGCGCCCTTACGGTTTTTAGGGTGGCGGGAATCCAAGGGGTGATAGTCTTTTGAAAACAAGGCCATGCGACATCTCTGATTGAAACTGACCCTATGATTAACTGATGATCAAGGCCAAAATCTGACAAGAGGCTGTCAAAGTTTAGGTGCGCGCGGAGGCCGCCTTGTCCGCGCGCGCCAACGCCTAAGCCAGTCGTGTTTTAACCGTAGAATGCCGTTCCAATGTTTTGTGTACAGGGCATTTATCCGCGATCTCTAACAGCTTGGCGCGCTGATCTTCGTCCAGATCTCCCGTTAAAGTAATGATGCGCTCGAACGTGTCGATCTTTTCAGCGCTTTTCGGGGCGGCGCTTGAGGCGCCCGCGTTTGCCGTCTCTGAGGCATGGCATTTGGCGTGGCTGATATCGACGCTCACCCCCGTCAGCGGCCATTTTTTGCGCCGTGCATACATTCGGATGGTCATAGACGTGCAAGCCCCTAAGCCCGCCGACACCAAACCGTAAGGCGAGGGGCCTTTGTTGGTGCCGCCAAAGCTGATCGGCTCATCAGCCAACAGATGATTTTCACCCGATTGAATGTCTTGTAAAAATCCGTTCGGGTCCGCTTCTGTAACGCGCAAAATGCCTTCTGGGATGGCGGGGTTCACGGCTTCGATCGGGGCAGGCAGGTAGCGTTTCGACCACGCCGCAATCACGTCGGCTGCATATTCTGCATCGCTGGCGCGGCTGATCAAATGATCCGCATCATCCAAAGTGACAAAGCTTTTAGGGTGCTTTGCCGCCAAAAAAATCTGACTGGCGTTATCAATACCAACGATCCGATCATTCGGTCCGTGTAACACCAACAAAGCGGCTTTCAGGTTGCCAAGCGCAGGCGTCAATGCGCCTTTTGCGACGTCATCTAGAAATTGCTTGCCGATGCGAAACGGACGCCCGCCCAAATTGACCGATGCCACTCCGTCTTTGATAATTTCATGCAAAGCATCGCCAAAATTATGGGTCACATGTTCAGGATCAAAGGGCGCACCTATGGTGACAACGCCTTTGATGCCTTGCAATTCTTGGCTGGCACGGATCACCGCAGCTCCGCCCAGCGAGTGCCCAATCAGCAAGGAAGGCGCCATGCCGCGCTCGGCCAAGGCCGCAGCGGCTGCAACCAAATCGGATACGTTTGAGCTAAAATTGGTGTTCTCGAACTCGCCTTCTGAATGGCCCAAACCGGTGAAATCAAACCGCAACACCGCGATGCCCATAGCCGCCAAACGCCCGGCAATGCGCCGTGCGGCAGGGATGTCTTTGGAACAGGTAAAGCAATGGGCAAACAGCGCCGTGGCGTGATGTGGTCCCGTGGGCAAATCAAGACGCGCGGCCAATTGATGACCGCCGTGGCCGGTGAAGGTGAGCTTTTCGGTGGGCATGTTGTGATCCTTTGCGTTTAAAACGAAATTGGCGTGTCTCAACTCCGATCGCAAGACACATCACGCGATGGTGAGGCGCGGCATGCAAAAAGGGCGCCTCGCATGAGACGCCCTTTTCATAGAATGAACTGATCCAGCGATTAGCAGGAGTAGTACAATTTGTATTCCATTGGGTGAGGTGTGTGCTCGTAGGCGTAGACCTCTTCCCATTTCAGATCCATGTAGCCCTGAAGTTGGTCTTTGGTGAACACGTCGCCTTCTGTAAGGAAGTCCATATCCGCTGCCAAAGCGTCCAAAGCTTCGCGCAATGAACCACAAACTGTTGGGATCGCTGCCAATTCTTCAGCTGGCAAGTCGTACAAGTCTTTGTCAGACGCGGGGCCTGGATCGATCTTGTTTTTGATGCCGTCAAGACCAGCCATCATAAGCGCTGCGAAGCACAGGTATGGGTTGGCTGCTGGGTCAGGGAAGCGTGCTTCAACACGTTTCGCTTTGGGGGATTCCGAGTAAGGGATACGGATACAACCAGAGCGGTTCGACGCAGAGTAGGCGCGCAGAACAGGAGCCTCAAAACCAGGGATCAAACGCTTGTAAGAGTTTGTTGATGGGTTTGTGATCGCGTTCAGTGCTTTCGCGTGCTTCAAGATACCGCCGATAAAGTACAGCGCCTCTTGTGACAGATCAGCGTATTTGTCGCCTGCAAACAATGGCTTGCCATCTTTCCAGATCGACATGTTCACGTGCATACCAGTGCCGTTATCGCCAGCGATTGGTTTTGGCATGAATGTCGCGGATTTGCCGTAAGCTTGCGCCACGTTGTGCACAACGTATTTGTACTTTTGGATTTCGTCAGCTTGCTTTGTCAGCGTGCCGAAGATCAAACCAAGCTCGTGCTGACAAGAGGCAACCTCGTGGTGATGCTTGTCAACTTTCATGCCCATGTTGGCCATTGTCGTCAGCATTTCGCCGCGAATGTCTTGCGCGTCATCGATTGGGTTAACTGGGAAGTAACCACCTTTGATGCCAGGACGGTGGCCTGTGTTGCCCATTTCGTATTCTGTGTCTGTGTTCCAAGCACCGTCAAGCGCGTCAACTTGGTAAGACACTTTGTTCATAGACACTTGGAAGCGCACGTCGTCGAACAAGAAAAACTCAGCTTCTGGGCCAAAGTATGCAGTGTCGCCGATACCTGTGGATTTCAAGTAAGATTCCGCTTTCGCCGCAACAGAGCGTGGATCGCGCTCATATGGCTCGCGTGTGTCAGGCTCTACAACAGAACAGTGAATACACAGTGTTTTTTCTGCGTAAAACGGATCAATGTAGATGGATTCCGTGTCAGGGATCAATTTCATATCGGATTTGTCGATAGATTTCCAACCCGCGATGGAAGAGCCGTCAAACATGAAGCCTTCTTCAAGAAAGTCTGCGTCAACTTCCGTGTGGCGCAATGTTACGTGCTGCAACTTGCCGCGTGGATCGGTGAAACGAACGTCCACGTACTGAACGTCTTCGTCTTTCATGGTCTTGAGAACGTTTTCGATGCTCATGGTGACCTTATCCCCTTAAAATTATGTATTGGATGGAAAAACGACCCGCAAAGGCCGCTTTATGCTTACAGCGCGTCTTCGCCAAACTCGCCTGTACGGATTCGAATGGCCTGTTCAACAGACGATACGAAAATCTTGCCGTCGCCGATTTTGTCTGTTTTCGCCGCTGCAACGATCGCTTCAAGCGCGCCGTCAACTTGGTCGTCAGACAAAACAACTTCGATTTTTACTTTTGGCAGGAAGTCCACAACATATTCCGCACCACGGTACAGCTCAGTGTGGCCTTTTTGACGGCCAAAACCTTTGACCTCGACAACAGAAAGACCTTGGACACCGATGTCTTGCAGTGCTTCTTTCACTTCGTCGAGCTTGAAAGGCTTGATGATCGCTTCGATCTTTTTCATGGACCTTAGACTCCCTTAAATTCGTTCACACATGTCAGATCACTTCTCACATGGGGCTACAATCGGCTACACTGAGCCAGATCAAACCGTCAGCAGGATTCCCGCCTTTTTGCACAATATTTAGGCTATGTGAATTCAAAAGAAGCAGTTTAAAAACATTTTGAGTATTTTATGACCGAACCTCTTAACTTTGCCCAAATGCGCGCCATTCCAAATGCGGCTTTTGCGTCAGGCCTTCCGCCCGTCTTGGAGGTCTACAAATGACCGAACTCATTACCGGCTCCCAAATGCGCGCCATTGAAGCTGCCGCCATTGCCTCTGGCACAGTGACGGGTCTTGAGTTGATGGAGCGCGCAGGGCGTGGTGTGGTGGAGGCTGCGTTCAATGAATGGCCCAGCTTGGCGGAAACCTCACACCGTGCAGTTGTGCTTTGCGGTCCAGGTAATAATGGCGGCGATGGTTTCGTTGTCGCGCGGCTTTTGAAACAACAGGGCTGGGACGTCGATGTCTTTCTTTATGGGGAGGCCGAAAAGTTGCCCGCAGACGCAGGCATCAACTATGATCTCTGGTGTCAGTTGGGGGCGGTGACGCCCTTAACGCAAAGCGCGTTTCGAGCCGTCCCAGCCGCAGACATGATCGTGGACGCCTTGTTTGGGACAGGGCTGTCACGCCCTTTAGAGGGTGAGGCGCTCAAAGTCATTCATCACATGACAGGTATAAATGGCGACAGCTATAATAGGATTGTCGCAGTCGATTGCCCCTCAGGGCTGTGTTTGGACAGTGGAAATGTGCTTACGCAACCGCCGCCCGCTGCATTGGCGGCAATCACTGGACACCAAAAGAAATCGACCTATCCCTTTGGTGATACTGGATTTGCGGCTTTGACTGTCACCTTTGATAGCCCGAAAGTGGGCCATTTCATTGGGATGGGTCCATCACTTTGCGCAAAGATCTCCGTTGTTGATATCGGGGTGCGCGCACATCGTGAATTTAATATGTCCGCTCAAATCGGTCGCGACGGCAAAGAGACAGGCAGGGTGATCAAGCGGATGCGTCATCCACAGGTTCAAGTGCTGCGCAGCAAGCCGTTTGTCGAAGATCACCGTAGTTTTGTGCGACCCATCTGTCTTTTTGGGAAAGAGCACTCTGCCCATAAATTTTCCCACGGTCACGCCCTCGTGCTTTCTGGCCCCACTGGCCAAACAGGCGCAGCACGTCTAACTGCACGCGGCGCGCTGCGCATTGGGGCAGGGGTGGTCACGGTCGCCTCACCCAAATCTGCCATGTTGGAAAATGCGCATCATCTCACGGCTATTATGCTCTCTGAGGTTGATGGCCCGCAGGCGCTCAAACGCAGTCTAGAAGACGAACGCATCAATGCGCTTTGCCTTGGCCCTGCGCTGGGACTGGACAATCGCGCCGCCAAGCTGGTCGATGTGGCGCTGAGGTCCAAGCGCAACACTGTGCTTGATGCCGATGCGCTGACTTTGCTGTCGCAAGATGAGGTTTTGTTTGCGGCCCTGCATCAGGGCTGCGTGCTCACGCCTCATGCGGGCGAATTCAAACGTCTGTTTCCAGATGTCGCCGCAAAGCTCGACGCCCCCGCCACAACTGGCCCCGCCTATTCCAAAGTCGACGCCACCCGTGAGGCCGCAAAACGCGCAGGCTGTGTGGTGCTGTTCAAAGGCGCAGATACAGTCATCTCGTCTCCCGATGGTCAGGTGTCCGTTAACGCCTCTTTATATGAGCGCGCGGCGCCGTGGCTGGCAACAGCAGGATCGGGCGATGTTTTGGCAGGGTTTATCACAGGGCAGATGGCGCGCGGGTTTTCACCCTATCATGCCGCCGAGATGGGGGCCTATTTACACACGGAGTGTGCGCTCAGTTTTGGCGCAGGCTTGATCGCCGAGGACTTGCCCGAAGAACTACCCAAAGTGTTCACCGCTTTGGGGGTATGATCGGCGGCAATGCTGCCAATCTGCATCGAAAAAAACATTAAAACATGTAAACAGCGCAGGGACCAAACCGTTAAACAGTTTAAACCCAGTGACACAATGTCTTTAAAATAAGGGGTTAATGCCCTTAAGCGGCAAAGGCCTTGCCGGTTTGGGAATCGAACTGAATTCCGTCCGCATAGACGATTTCGGCGCGGTCAAACGCCAATTTAAACATATCCGGTGCAGGGATGTCTAACCTGCGCAGCGTCCGCATCCCCGCACGCGTCACGATGCGATCACCGGCTTCCAGATATTCAACAGGCAAGGTGCCATCCGCGGTCAACACATGGGTGCCACGTAGGATGCCGTCTTCGTAACTTGGAAGAATATCCTTTATACGCAGCCGCTTACGGGCTGATCTTTGGGCGTGGGGATTCGTCTTGCCATCGGGCGTGCGATCAGAATCGCGCCCTTGATCATCACTGCTCATGATGTTCTCTTTTCTAAAACTGCCTCAGTCGTGGCGATATGTTCCGCCATCTCTTCGCAGCCTACGGTAAGATTTTCGAACCGCAAAGCACTAATTTTTAGTTATTCTAGCAATTTACGCCCTAAAGTTTCATTTTATCTCTGGCGTAGCGCTTTTGCCTTTGCTATGAGGCACGCAATGCGGGTGTGGCGGAACTGGTAGACGCACCAGATTTAGGTTCTGGCGCCTTTGGCGTGGGGGTTCGAGTCCCTTCACCCGCACCATTTTGATTTTGGTTTTTCTGAGACATGTTTGGCAATAAATGCGCAAGCGGCAGAGACCTCTTCTTAAATTTTGTTTGATTTCCCAATCATATTTTTCCTAAATCTAAAGCTCACATTCTTTGCAAAAAATTTAGATAAACATGCTTAACACACCTGTGTTCGTGTTGCGAATGGCGGATATATTGAATGACCGACACAGGCCAGATTGCTGTCCTGTGCGTTTTTTACTTTTGGTCTGATCTCAAGGATCTGACCGTGATCGACGATAGTGCGACCAAAACCGCTGCAGTACCGAACATGAGGGTCAATCCGCCGATTTGGTATGTCAGGCCTGACAGTAGAGTTCCCGCCAATCGACCGCCCGCATTGGCCATATAATAGAACCCCACATCCATGGTCACGCGCTCCGCCTTGGTAAAGGACAGGATCAGATAGGAATGCAGCGAGGAATTCACTGCAAAAATTGCGCCGAATATCAGCAATCCAGCGATGAGGGTTGTGGTCAACCACATCTGGGGGCCATCCGCGAACATGGAGGCTAAGGTCAGGCCCGCTGGTACGATGGCTAGGCCCCATGACCATCTGTGTGCCGCTGTGATCAGGTCTGCCTCAGGGCGGGTTTTTGCACGCAATATGCGTGGCGCATTGGCTTGCACTAAACCATATAATATCACCCAGCCCGCCATGAATGTCCCGATTAAGAAGAATGCAGCACGGTTGCCTTCACTGCTGCCGTCTGAGAGCACGGCATAAAAGTAGATCGGGATGCCCACGACGAACCAGACGTCCCGCGCACCAAATATGAACACCCGTGCGGCGCTTAAAACGTTCACGTTGTGAGATTTGGAGAACACCTCTGAGAACTTAGCCCCTTTGCGCCCTTTTGGCAGACCCGAAGGCATCGCGAACAAGACAGCCAGCAGGATCGCTGTCAAGATTGCCGCCATACCAAGGACCGCCCAGACAAACCCAAGCGTTGCCAGCAAACCGGCACCAAGAAGAAAGCCCAAGCCCTTGACCATGTTTTTGGACCCCGTGAGAAAGGCCACCCAACGAAAGAGCCCGCCGTCTTGCGACGGAGCAAGCAGTTTCACCGCGGATTTGGACGACATTTTAGCGAGATCCTTTGCGGCACCACTGGCCCCTTGCACAAGCATCACATAAACAACAGATGCGCCGATGGTCCAAGTCGGGTCGAGTTGCGCCAAGGCTATAAGCGCGAGAATTTGCAGACCAAGACCAGCATAAAGTGTTGATGTGAGGCCGAACCGCGCAGCGATCCAGCCTGCGCACAGATTGGTCACCATGCCCGCAACCTCGTAAAGCACAAACAGATAGGCAAGCTGAACAGGGCTGAACCCAATCATATGAAAGTGCAGCAGCACCAACATGCGCAGTGCGCCATCGGTGAGCATAAAGGCCCAGTAAGAGGCCGTGACCGCAATATAGGCAGACAACCCTTCAGGGCGCGCGGAGGTCTTGATCACAGGCTGTTTCCTACCATTTTGGCGACATCAACCAATCGATGTGCATATCCCATTTCGTTGTCATACCATGCGTAGACTTTCACTTGTGTGCCGTTAACGACCATGGTGGACGGTGCATCGATGATGCAGGATCGCTCATCATTGGTGTAATCAGCAGACACCAATGGGCGCTCTTCATACCCAAAGATACCTTTAAGGGGGCCTTGTGATGCAGCCTTAAATAACGCGTTGACCTCATCAGCGGTCGTTTCTCGTTCCACTTCAAACACGCAGTCCGTCAAGGATGCGTTGAGCAGCGGCACGCGAATGGCATGGCCGTTTAGGCGTCCTGTCAGCTCGGGGTAGATCAGCGTGATCGCAGTCGCGCTGCCCGTCGTGGTCGGGATCAAAGAGTTCAATGCAGACCGCGCGCGACGCAGGTCTTTGGCTGGCCGGTCCACGATGGTCTGAGTGTTCGTCACATCATGAATTGTCGTAATGGAGCCATGTTTGATCTTCAAATTTTCATGGATGACTTTCACGACTGGCGCGAGACAGTTTGTCGTGCAGCTGGCGGCGGTCACAATGCGATGGTGATCAGGGTCGTAGATATCGTGATTGACGCCGTAGACGATATTGGCAGCGTCCCCGTCTTTCACCGGCGCTGACACAACCACCTTTTTGACCCCTGCATCGAAATAGGGGGCAATTTTGGCTTCTGTCTTAAAGACACCAGTACAATCGATCACAACATCGACGCCTTCCAAGGGCAGAGATGAAATATCGCCTGTGCCGACAAATGGCAGGCGCTGGCCGTCGATTGTGATGCTCTTTGCATCGTATGAAAAATCAGCATCCCACCGACCGTGAACCGTGTCGAATTCAAGCAAGTGCGCGTGCATTTCGGGATCACCAACGGCATCGTTGATCCAAGCGATCTTGGCCCCTTGCGCAAGCAGGGGTTTCAGCGCGAGTTTGCCGATGCGGCCAAGACCGTTGAGGGCATAAACGGTCATGTGGAGGCCCCTTCTTCTGTCGATTGTCCGATTTCATCGACAGCTCTTTGTAATGACATTCTGTCCAGTGATGCGAGGGGCAGGGCCGTAAAGCCAATCAATCGATTGCGCAGCGCACCGTAGGTCTGTTGAAATGCAAGGCTTTTTTGGGCGTCTGTGCCGTCAATGCTGACTGGGTCTATAAGCCCCCAATGTGCGCTGATTGGCTGACCCGGCCACGAGGGGCATTCTTCATTTGCGGCTTGATTGCAGACGGTGAAGACAAAATCAAAGTCAGGAGCCTCTGCGCCTTGAAATTCTGATACGTTCTTAGACCGCAACGCCGAGACGTCGTGGCCTTTTTGCTCCAACACTTGCAATGCAAATGGGTTGAGTTCTGAACGTGGCTTTGTGCCAGCAGAATAGGCTTCAATGCGGTCACCTGCGAGATCTCGCAAGATAGCTTCCGCGAAAATAGAGCGGGCAGAGTTTCCGGTGCAAATGAACAGGACGTTGAGTTTACGGTCGGTCATAGGACTGTCTCCGATTGAGGTGGGGATGGCATTGGGAAGGCAGATGTCGGGGCGTCCCTTGCAACAATCATGCAAGAGATAGCCAATGGTTTCGCGGGCGGCATCTAAGTTGATTGCATAGCGCAATGATGTTCCAACACGCTCTTGGGTCACCAAACCGGCTTGCATAAGGGCGTTGACATAGGCCGAAAGCGTGTTTGGCTTTAACCCAAGCGCTTGCGCCAACTCAGTCGCAGGGACACGATCTGGATAGCGCCGCATAAGCAGCCGAAACAGGGCCAACCGTTGCGGGTGGCCAAGGGTCGAGAAGCGGGTGATGACTTGTTGTTCCATAATTCATGAATAACAGAATTAATGTGCTAAAAAAGTGAAGTTTTTGTAAAAGTTCCATGAAGTGACTGATTGTGAGGCTCGGGAACCCTGTTTGCTATATGCGCAGAAGTGCGCAGCAAGGGAATACAGTCGCGTTCAGTAGGCGGCGAGACATTCTAGCGCGCTTAGGTTTGGCTGGATTGATATCTTTGCCGCTTGGGGGCTGGCGCCGTTGTTGCCAAACTAGATTGTGGAATGACCAGCCAGTGTCGGTGCCAGACTATATGTGAGGTCACATCCTTTGTAATGCACATGAACACAGCCCTATGGGGCACGCCCTCTTTAGCATAGGAGGCCGCGTCCTCGGCCACAATCGGTTCAGGTGATTTCGCCAGAGGCGATGCGGGATTAAGGTGTGGGGAACTTTTAAATGTATCGAGTATATGCATCGAGAATGACATGTGCACCGCCGCTTTTGGGGCGGCGGGCTTTTGTTCGAAAACGCAGAGAGGTGTCTTAGCTTCTTGATTTTGGCGGATGTGCGTCGTGCATGGATTGCATCGCTGTATCAATTTGCTCAGCGGTTAGGGAGGCATTCTGACCTTGCAAGCATGTGATCATGGCCATGCGATCACTGTCTGAGGGCTGCGTTCCCCGTGCTGGCGGTTCGCCAAGGCATCCGCGCAATTGTTCTGGCTCAAGGTTCAATGCTTCGGCCACTCCATCCATCGGATTTGGGCCATGTTGTTCCTGTGCTGAGACTTGGGATGTACAAGACGCGGCAAACATAGCAACCAAAGCCATTGTTGGCAGCGCTGAGCGCATGTGCGTGCTGCGTGGCTTGCTTATTGCTGCGACCGTTTTCTTTGTTTCGTTACACATTGTATTGTCCTGTGATGGGATTGGTTCGTGGTGGTGAAGCCAATATGCCAGATCATTAAGGAGCTGTTTTGCAGTCAATATGCAACGAAGGTGCAGGGGAGTTAAAATCTTATATTATTATGATTTTATTATATTATTTTACACTTTTCAATCGTCATAGGCATATCCAACACCGTAAACGGAACGAATGGGGTTGGCATCCGTCAGCTTGGAAATTTTGCGGCGAATGTTGCGAATATGGCTGTCGATGGTGCGGTCAAATACATCCGTATCGTCAGGGAATGCCAACACAAGAAGCTCATTGCGCGAAAAGACCCGACCGGGGCGCGTGACAAGGGCGTTCACCAGCATAAATTCGCGGCGGGTGAGGTCAAGATACGTGCCGTCCAAGGTTGCGGTCCAATTTTCGCTGTTGGTAAGCAAGCGCCCAACGCGTGTGGAGGGCACATCTTTGCGCTGGCCTGTGCGGCGTAAAATGGCCTGCACCCGCGCCACAAGTTCGCGCGGCGAATACGGCTTGCACAGGTAGTCATCCGCCCCCAATCCAAGCCCCAACAGGCGGTCAATTTCTTCGACCTTGGCGGTTGTCATGATGATCGGCACATCAGATGTTTTGCGCAGCTCACGGCAAATCGTCAGCCCATCAACACCGGGCAGCATGATGTCCAACACCACCAAATCATGTCGGTTCTGCAAGGCCGTGGTCACGGCTTCGGTTCCTTCCATAAGATGGTCGACCGACATGCCTTCTGCGATCAAATAATCACGGACAATCTCGGCCAGTGCGCTTTCATCTTCGACAATAAGGATACGTGGTTCGGTCATGCTGTCGCTTTCGGTAGGGTCACGGTGATGCAAAGCCCGCCTCGCATCGATAATCCCGCTGTGATCGTGCCATTATGGGAGTCTACGATGGCTTTGCACACCGATAATCCTAGGCCTGATCCGCCATGTGCGCGGGATCGGGATGTTTCTCCGCGGAAAAAACGATCAAATAGCTTTGGCAGATCCTCGTCGCGCGGGGCGGGCGGGGTATCTTCGAACTGTATCCGTACAGCATCGCCATCGCAGTGGATGGACAAATGGATCGATCCGGGGACATTGGTATAACGGGCTGCATTTTGCAGGAGGTTGTCGATCACTTGACCGATGCGCAGGCGATCACAAACAATGGGCATTGTGTCAGGCATATCGACTGTCAGGGTAAGACCTTTGTCATTTATTTGCGGACGCGCAACAGATACACAGCTCCGCGCAATTTCACACAGGTCCTCGCTGTGAAATGTCGTCGCCGGACCCTTTTCATGTGCCAGACCTTTTTCCCTAGAATGGGATAAAATTTTCACGTCTTCGACCAAACGCGATAGCCGCATCATCGCCGCATGCATTTGCGTCAAGGTTTCGGGGTCTGGTTTGCGGATGCCGTCTTGTAAAGCCTCGATTTGCGCCCGCAACGTGGCCAGCGGTGTTTGCAACTCGTGGCTGGTGTTGGATATCCATTCCCGTTCGGCTTGGTCTGTTCGTTCCAAGGTTGCCGCCAAAACATTGTAATGGTCGATCAACCGGCCCAATTCATCGGTTCGTTTAAGCCCTATACGGGTCGAATAATCGCCCAAGGCCATGGTTTTCGCCCCAGCTTCAAGCTGGCGGATCGGGGTCAAAACGTAACGTGCAACGATGATCGCAGCCCCCGCAGACACCAGTAACGCAATCAAGGCCGATAGCGCCAGCGAGGCATATTGACCGCGCAAAAAGAAAGTATCGCTGGCGGTTTTAGCCAACAGTGGTGCGTTCAGGCCAAGGTATCCCAGCACATTTTGGTCTGTGCAGGCCGTATCAGAACAAATCGCGCGACGCTCAAACAGACTAGAGCGGTTGGTTGATCCCGCAATCCAGTCCCCGTTTGCATCGAGCAAAGTCAAGCGATCTCCGATCTTAAACGTGCGATTACCCCCAGGGCCGTTTCGTGGTCCGCCTTGGGGGCCGTCAGGGGGCGGTCCCCCCAAAATCAGCTCACCAAAGCGTAAACCTTGAACAGGGGCGTCCGGTGGCGGGTCTATGGGAAGGTCCGGTGGTGGTATATATAACCTGACAAAATCGTTCCACGCTTTTGGCGTGGCCGTCAGTTCAGGCCAGCCCTGATCGTTTGAGTTATGTGACAAAACCAATGCCTGCTCAAGCGCATCGAAACGGGCGAGCTCGCTGCGCAATATATATCGCGCAAAGCCGTCTCGCATTGAAAGCGCAACCAACACGGCCATGATTGCAACAATCACAATGGAGGTTGCAGCGATGGCGAGAAAAATACGAACGGCGAGGGAATTGCGAAAAAAACTCATTGTCGTTCTTTGACATATAAATGTGCAAAGAGGATGCACTTTTTTAGCCGTCACGTGGTGGCAGGATCTGCGTGCCATAATGAGGGCATACAAAACTTGTGGTAGTGAACATATCTAACCTTAGTTTCGCGGCAAAGCGGCGCCTGATATTTGTGGCACCGCCTTGCTGCTGCGGGTTAAGATCTGATCCGGTGTTCTGTTTGCGCATCGAAATAGTAGAGATCGGCCTCGGACAATTTTACACCGATCTGATCGCCGAATTTTGGCAAATCAAGAGAGCGTTCTTCAAAAACAAGTCGTTCGCCGCCTGCGGTGAAGGCATGCACATAGGTGATGCCACCGAGCATTTCGACGACTTCAACACGCAGGCCTGTGCCACTGCGGTCCAGTGTCAAATTTTCAGGGCGTAAGCCAATGGTGATCTCGTCAAGCGTGACAGCGGGTGTCGGGGCGGCAAAGCTGAGGCCGGGCAGGGCGTCTGCGGTGATCTGGCCGTCTTTGATGACACCTTTGACGAAATTCATCGACGGAGATCCGATAAAGCCCGCGACGAATTTATTGCTGGGATTGGTGTAGAGCTCCATAGGCGAGCCGACCTGTTCAACGTGGCCCGCGCGCAGGACGACGATTTTATCAGCCAATGTCATGGCTTCCACTTGGTCATGGGTGACGTAGATCATGGTCGCGCCGATTTCTTGGTGCAAACGCGCGATTTCGACCCGCATATCCACCCGCAATTCGGCATCAAGGTTTGAAAGCGGCTCATCAAACAAGAATACATCAGGGTCACGTACCAAAGCACGGCCAATGGCAACACGTTGACGTTGCCCGCCCGAGAGGGCTGCGGGTTTACGGTCCATGTAATCTTCAAGTTTAAGAATGTCGGCGACACCATCAACTTTGGATTTGATTGTCGCTTTGTCGACGCCATTCATCTTGAGGCCAAAGCCCATGTTTTCGCGCACGGTCATATGCGGGTAGAGCGCATAGGTTTGAAACACCATGGCAATGCCGCGATCGGCGGCATCCACATGAGTGACATTGCGCCCGCCGATAATCACATTCCCGCCGTTGGTTTCTTCTAGCCCTGCGATCATACGCAGCAAGGTGGATTTTCCGCAGCCTGACGGACCAACGAAGACGCAGAATTCGCCTGGCTCGATCTCAAGATCCACCCCATGAATGACTTGCATCGCCCCATAGCGTTTGATCGCTTTTTCAAGTTTAACCCCTGACATCTTAGCCTCCCAGCTTTGGCAGCATCCAAGCGGCGGCGCTTGCGCCGATTTGTTGTGCCGTATTTTGTAAATCGGTTTTGTAACGTTCTAGGTCTTGCAATGAGGCGCGCTCGGTCGAGCTGGTGATTGAAATCGCGCCGTAAAGTTCGCCTTGAGGGCCCAAAACAGGCACAGCGATACAAATAATGTGCGGTTCGTGTTCCTCTACGTCAAAGGACACGCCGCGGTGCTTGATCGCGTCAAGCTCGATGTTGAAATCGTCCGCATTGGTGAAGGTGTTCGGCGTGTAGCCATAAAAACTTTGTTGGGCGACGTGTTTGTCTCGTGCGGCTTGGCCGAGATTCGCCAACATGGCTTTGCCCACACCGGTGCAATAGGCGGGGCCGATTTTACCTGCGTTTGAAAACATCTCGATGGGTTTGCGCGCATTGCGTTTGTCCAAGTACAGCGTCTGCGCGTTGTCCAGTTTGGCCAAGTGAATCGTCTCGCCTGTGGTATTGGACAGGGCATCCAAAAAAGGCGCTGCTATAGGGGCGAGCGAGGCATTTTTCCACGCGGAATGCGCCAAGCGGATCAAGCGTGAGCCGATGGTGTAATGGCCGCTGTCCTCGTTGTGGCTGAGCATCTCTTGGCTCACCAGTGTTTGCAGCAAGCGATAGGTGGAGGGCTTGGGGAAGGGGCTTTGCTTCAAGATATCATTGAATCTGACGGGCGCTTGGAAGCTCTCAACAATGTCGAGCAGGGCCAGCGCCTTGCCAACGGTTCCGTCTTTGATGTCTGCCTCTGCGGTCATGCTGTCTTCCTAATTTACGATTGACTCATTACCGCAACCATGTCTAGATATCAATACTTAAAACAAAGTTTCAAATAATGAAACCTATTTGTTTGACTGATATATGGTTTTCAGGGAGGAAAGCATGATGACATTTAAAACGACTATGACGGGCCTGTGCGCGAGCGCATTGATGGCTGGTGCGGCGGGCGCAGGGGATCTTGTGATCAACTTTGATGATCCGGGTCCCGCACCAAAGGCGGCTTTTGAAGCAGCCGTTGCAGCCTTTGAAGCGGCAAATCCAGATGTGAATGTGACGGCGAACATCAATGACCGCGAAGCGCATAAAACAGCGATCCGTAACTTTTTGTCCGCAGATGCGCCTGACATCACAGCTTGGTACCCGGGCAACCGCATGGCGCCTTTCGTAGATGCGGGCCTGTTCGAAGACATTTCTGATCTGTGGGCCTCTGACCCGAACCTGTCCACAAGCTTTGAGGCGATCAAGCCAACGATGAGCCGCGACGGCAAGCAGTGGGGCGTGCCTTATTCATACTACCAATGGGGTGTGTATTTCCGCGCTGATATATTTGCGGATAACGGTATCGAAAAGCCCGCCACTTGGGACGAAATGCTTGGCGCTTGTGATACACTCAAATCGGCTGGCGTGACGCCCTTCACCATTGGTACCAAATACCTTTGGACTGCTGCGGGCGTGTTCGATTACTTGAATCTGCGCACAAACGGCTATGAGGTGCACAACGCGTTGACTGCTGGCGAAATTGCATACACAGATGACCGCATTCGCGCGACATTCGCCAATTGGAACACAATGCTTGAGCGCTGTAGCTTTGTCGACAATCACGCGACCATGTCTTGGCAAGACGCCCTTGCACCCTTCGCACAGGGCGAAGCGGGCATGTATGTGATGGGCAACTTTGCCGTGGCTGCGATGAAAGATGCGGGGCTAACGGACGACCAAATTGGTTTCTTCCAGTTCCCAGAAATCACACCTGGCTTGCCACGCGCAGAAGAGGCACCAGCAGACGCTTTGTTCATTCCATCAGGAGCGAAGAACAAAGACGATGCGCGCAAATTCCTTGCCTTCATCGCGCAACCTGACATTCAAGGCGAATGGAACAAAGAGATCGGTCAATTGCCGCCAAACTCCAAAGCCGAAATCAACTTGGATGACAAATTCATCGTCCAAGGCTTTGAAACAGTGTCCACAGCTTCTGGTCTTGCGCAATTCTATGACCGCGATGCGCCAGCTGAAATGGCGAAAGGTGGTATGGAAGGGTTCCAAGAGTTCATGCTGAAGCCTGAGCGTCTGGATGCGATCTTGAAACGTTTGGATAAAATCCAAGAGCGCGTTTACAAGTAATCCTCCCGCGCCGATCGCCGCTTTATGTGGTGGTCGGCGTCCTCTGCATTTTCAAGTGCAGCCCCCAATTCATCCGCCTTACATGTACTTGCCCAAAAGGACTGTGCCATGCCCGATCCCGCTCTGCCCCAACGCAACTGGCTTAAAGCCAACCGTCAACGTGTGGCACCTTGGGTCTTTTTGGCGCCTGCCATCGTGTTTTTCGTCATCTATGTCATCGCGCCGATTTTCCAATCGATGTGGTTTTCGTTCTACGCTTGGGACGGGCTTGGCGAAAAAGAATGGGTGGGTATGGCCAATTATGTCGAACTGTTTGACGATGACCGGTTCTACACCTCGTTGAAAAACAACATCATTTGGTTGGTGCTATATTTGCTGGCTGTGCCCGCGGGGCTTATGGTGGCACTATTCCTCAACCAAAATATCGCTGGTATGCGGTTTTATAAATCGATGTTTTTCTTTCCGTTTGTGTTCTCGCAAGTTGTCGTCGGTTTGATTTTTACATGGTTCTACAATCCTAGCTTTGGCATCGTCGGCAAGGTTTGGGAATTCTTCGGTGCCTCTGCGCCCTCCATTCTTGGGGATGAACGCTTTGTCACCTACGGTATTATTTTCGCAGGCCTCTGGCCGCAGATTGCCTATTGCATGATTTTATACCTCACGGGTCTCAACAATGTGTCGTCCGATCAGATCGAAGCGGGACGTCTTGATGGCGCGCGTGGCTTTCGCATGTTGCGCCATGTGATCTTGCCGCAGCTTTGGCCCGCGACGTTTTTGGCCATCGTGGTCACCGTGATCGGCGCGTTGCGGTCTTTCGATATGATCGCGATTATGACCCAAGGCGGCCCTTACGGCACATCCAATGTGCTGTCCTATTTCATGTTCGAACAGGCCCTATCTGAATACGGGTTCCGCATGGGCTACGGCTCTGCCATCGCGGTGATCTTGTTCTTCATTATGCTTATATTTATCAGCTACTTCTTGTGGGTGATGTACCAAGACGAAAAGAGGTAACATCATGTTTCCAACCCCCATTGAAAGCAAATCCATCGCCCGTCAGCGCCTTTATAAACTTATGGTGCCGCTGGTGTTGTTCGTCTGGCTGTTGCCATTGATCGCTGTCTTTATGACCTCGATCCGCCCCGTATCTGATATCAATTCAGGCAATGTTTTTGGCTGGCCAAGCCAGTTTCAAATGTTGGAAAACTACGCGGCAGTGTTCCAGCGCTCGCAAGCTTTGATGTATTTCTGGAATTCGATCAAGATCACAGTGCCAACGGTTATGATCTCGGTAAGTTTGGCCTGTCTTGCGGGCTATGCGCTGTCGATCTACCGCTTTCGCGGCTCGTTGACATTGTTTTTCATCTTTGTGGCAGGCAATTTTGTGCCGTTTCAAATCTTGATGGTGCCCGTGCGCAACCTGTCTGTCAGCGCAGGGCTTTACGATACGGTCACGGGCTTGGTGTTGTTTCATGCGGCGTTTCAAACGGGGTTTTGCACGCTGTTCATGCGCAATTTCATCAAGGCCTTGCCGTTTGATTTGATTGAAAGCGCGCGGATCGAAGGTATCGGCGAGTTCAAAATATTCTGGCACATCGTTTTGCCTCTGGTGCGTCCCGCTGTGGCAGCCCTGAGCGTCTTGGTGTTCACATTCGTGTGGAACGACTTTTTCTGGGCCACTGTACTGACCCAAGGCGAGGCGTCAAAACCGATCACGGCAGGCGTGCGCGCCCTTAACGGACAGTTTGTGTCGCAGTGGCACTTGGTTTCGGCCGCGTCCTTGCTGGCCGCCGTGCCGCCTGTGGCTTTGTTTTTCTTAATGCAGCGCCACTTTATTTCAGGCCTCACACTCGGAGCCGTCAAATGAGTCAAACTTGGCGATTAGATACCACTGAGCAGACGCTCGTTTTGGTTGCAAGTGACGCCAGATTGGCGCGGGTTGTCTATTGGGGGCCTGTACTGGCAGCGGACACTGATTTGAATATGCTCGCGCAAGCAAGTGCCTTGGATGTGGCGGCTGGCATGTTGGATGAAAATCCCGAACTGTCGATCTGTCCTGAGGCCGCGCAAAGTTTTTCGGGGCAGGTGGGGCTTGTGGTGTTTGACGCCACTGGCGCGCAGATCTATCCCAAGTTTCGCTATTTCAGTGAGGATCAAGACGGTGCATCCCTGCGCTTGTCCTATGCGGATGAAGCCCATGGTCTGACATATACTGCGACATTCGAGGCTTGCGGTGACACCAATATGATCGTCGCACAGGCTGCGCTGACATCGCAAACACCCGTGCGCTTGCACTGGCTGGCCGCCCCTGTGATGCCTGCCTCGCAAGCCGCCCCCCATATGATTGACTATGCGGGCCGCTGGTGTGGTGAGTTCCAAGAGGTGAAAACATCGTGGTCTGCGGGCATACGCCTGCGCGAAAACCCGACAGGGCGCACAGGGCATGAACATTTCCCCGCGCTTGTAGTACCCGAGCTGGATGGCACATATGCACGCGGTGGCGCATATGCGTTTCATTATGGCTGGTCCGGCGGGCATCGTATGATTGCAGAAGAACTGCCAGACGGGCGCCGTCAAGTGCAGTTCGGTGCCGCGACAGGCACTGAGAAAACGGCTGGCACATCATTTCAGACAGCACCGCTTTATCTGACCTATTCCGAGCAGGGTATCAACGGATGCGCAATGGCGTTTCAACGCCACGCCCGTAAGCATATTGTCACATTCCCCGATCCAGATCGTCCGCGTCCTGTGCACTACAATTGCTGGGAATCCGTTTATTTCGATCATAGCGTGCCTGAGTTGCAAGAGATCGCCACCCGCGCGGCTGCTTTGGGGGCGGAGCGGTTTGTTTTGGACGATGGTTGGTTTGGCACCCGCGACGACGACACACGCGCTCTGTCCGAATGGACAGTCGATGCGCGCAAATACCCCGATGGTTTGACGCCTTTGATCGATCACATTCATACCCAAGGGATGAGCTTTGGCATTTGGTTCGAACCGGAAATGATCAACCCCGTATCCACAGTATATGACGCGCATCCTGAATGGGTTTTGGGTGATGCCGATCAAATTCTGGGACGCAATCAGATGGTGCTCAATATGGCGCTGCCTGAGGTGCGCGGCTTTTTGTTTGACCGCATCGCTGCGATCTTGCGCGCATATGATGTGGATTACATCAAATGGGATCACAACCGCGTCTTGCCGCAACCCGATGCCGCGCAAACGCGTGGGACGTACCAGTTGCTTGATCAACTGCGTACAGAGTTTCCGCACGTCGAAATCGAAAGTTGTGCCTCAGGTGGCGGGCGGATTGATTTTGGCATTTTGCAGCGCACGCAACGGGTTTGGTTGTCTGATAGCAATGACGCGCTGGAACGTGCGCGCATTCAACATGGTGCGTCGATGTTTTTGCCCGTCAGCGTGACCGGCAGCCATGTTGGCCCACGGCATTGTCACACCTCTGGGCGGGTACACAGCATGGCGTTTCGCGGTTGGATTGCGGCGCAGCGCCACATGGGGTTTGAAATGGACCCTCGTGAGTTGACGGATGAGGAAGCGAAAACACTGACCGACATCACCGCTTGGTGGAAAGCTGAACGTGCTTGGCTGATGCAGGCCGATATTTTGCGCTTAGATAGTCTTGATCCGTCGATCTTGGCCGAGCTGCATTTGGCGCAGGATGCCCAAAAATTCGCAGTCTTCGCCAATAAAATTGACAGCTCAAAGCAAATCCTGCCACGGCCGTTGCGTTTGACGGGGCTAGATGCGGATGCGCTGTATCGCATCACGTTAGAAAACCGTGATGAGCTGCATCATCTGTCGCGCGGGCCAGCGGTTTTAAAGCTGCATGACGTGACATTGAGCGGACAATATTTGATGCATCACGGCCTTAATTTGCCGTGGAGCTTTCCAAACCAAACATGGGTGATCAAGGGCTTGCGGCAATCGTAATGCTAGCGTTTGAAATCGCTTGGGCTTGAGACCTAACACACACACAAGATGCGCGCGCGATGTTTCGCAGCCGTCATTTATAATCAAAGGGATACCACCATGGATTGCCAGTTTCATGACCTAAAAGACAAACATGTGTTCATCACCGGTGGTGGCTCAGGCATAGGTGCTGCCTTGACCGAAGGTTTTTTGGCGCAAGGGGCAAAGGTGAGCTTTGTACAGCGTTCAGATGCGAGCGATTTTGTTGCTAAAATGAAAGAAAAGCACGGCGTCGCGCCCAGTTTTTTCGCCTGTGATTTGAGCGACGTAGACGCGATCAAATCCAGTATGACGGCTGCGCAAAAGCGTCATGGCGATATCGATGTTTTGGTCAACAACGCAGGCAATGATGTGCGCCATTCGATCAAGGATCTGACGCCTGATCAATGGGATTTCAACCATGCTGTCAATCTGCGGCCCTATTTTTTCACCGCTCAATTCGTGGCGCCTTTCATGGCTCAAAATGGCGGGGGGGCGATCATCAATTATTCATCTATCAGTTACATGATGGGCAACGATTGCTATGCGGCTTATGTGACGGCGAATGCAGGTATCACAGGTCTGACGCGAGGGTTGGCGCGTGAGCTAGGCCCACAGAACATTCGCGTCAATGCCATTGCCCCCGGTTGGGTGCTGACGCAAAAACAGTTGGATCAATGGGCCAGCCCCGAAGGGTTGCAAGACCATTTGGCGCGTCAATGTCTCAAGACGCATTTGGCACCCGAAGACATGGTCGGAGGGACGCTGTTTTTAGCCTCAAGCGCCAGCAAGATGATGACAGGGCAGGTCATGGTCATCGATGGCGGCGTGGTGGTGACAGGATGATGACCCCCGTCACTTGGATTGCGGTGGATTGGGGCTCTAGCAATCTGCGCATATGGGCCATGGGGTCAAATGGTGCGGTGATTGAGCGGATCACCAGTGATCAAGGCATGTTAGGGCTGACGAAAGACCAATACGAGCCGGTGCTGATGGCGCATATCGAACCATGGCTTGGCGATGCACCAATGCCTGTGATCGCTTGTGGTATGGTCGGGTCGCGTCAAGGCTGGATCGAGGCCCCCTATGAAACAGTACCCGTGCGGCCTGCGTCACAGGTGGTGACAGTGCAAACCTGTGATCCACGCATTGATGTGCGGGTGATTGCGGGGCTGCAACAGCTTGAACCCGCCGATGTGATGCGCGGCGAAGAAACGCAAATCGCAGGATATCTGGCGCAAAACCCAAGGTATTCAGGTGTGCTCTGTCTGCCTGGAACCCATAGCAAATGGGTGGCGATTGATTCAGGTAAAATAACGTCTTTTCAAACAGTTCTGACTGGAGAGTTATTTGATCTCTTAGCGGAGAAATCGATCTTGCGCCACAGTATAGGGGCATGGAATGAGGCCAGTTTTTTGCAAGCCATCACACAGAGCGCGCAAGCGCCAGAGGCTTTGCTGACGGGGCTGTTCGGATTGCGCGCATCGCAATTGCTGCACGGGGATGATACCGGCAAAGCGCGCTTATCTGGCATGGTGATTGGCACGGAACTTGGAGCGACAAAGGCCTTTTGGCAGGGCAAAGACACTGTCATTATTGGGGCCGGTGAATTGGCGCGCCTGTATGGTGCTGCGCTCTCAAAGCTCGGTGCGACTGTAAACGTGGAAAAGGTCGATACAATGACCCTTTCCGGATTGAAGACTGTCTATGAAAGTGTGTTCAAATGAGCAGAAATATCATTGCAATTCTACGCGGCGTTCAGCCGTCCGAGGTGCATGCCATTGCACAAACGTTGATCGCGCAGGGAATCGACAAGATCGAAGTGCCGCTCAATTCACCTGATCCTTTCACCAGTATCGAGACTTTGGTGACTAAGTTTCAAGGTCAAGGGACATTTGGCGCAGGTACGGTTTTGACCACCGAAGATGTGACGCGGCTGGCTGATATCGGCGCACAGATGATTGTGTCGCCCAATTGTCATCCTGAGGTGATCAAAGCCACTAAGGCCGCAGGCATGTTGAGCTTTCCAGGGGTGATGACGCCCAGTGAATGCTTTGCAGCCCTTGACGCGGGTGCGGATGCCTTAAAATTCTTCCCGGGCGAGCTTGTTGGCCCTGTGGGATTACGAGCGATGCGGGCTGTTTTGCCAAAAGATATCGATTGCTTTGCTGTTGGCGGTGCCAAGGCCGAGAATTTTGGCGCTTGGGTTCAGGCTGGGGCCACGGGATTTGGTATCGGCTCAGCGTTGTACCGCGTTGGTGATACGGCGGCTGATGTGGCGCAAAAGGCGGCTGATATGGTGCAGGCTTATGATGCGGTTTTTTCATGATTTAATCAAAAAATCAGTGCTTTAAATTGGATTGTTAAGAATTAAAGTGGCGTTAGGATAACAAATGAAGCCAGAACTTGGGGTGTGCTATTACCCAGAACATTGGCCGCAAGACACTTGGGCACGCGACGCCGAACGGATGGTGAAAACAGGCTTGAAATGGGTGCGTATCGGCGAATTCGCTTGGTCGCGCTTGGAACAGTTCGAGGGTGTTTTCACATGGGATTGGCTGGATCAAGCGGTCGAGACCTTGGGTGCGGCAGGGCTTGAGGTGGTGATGGGCACGCCGAGTGCCACGCCGCCGCGTTGGGTGTTGGACAAATACCCCGACATGTTGGCGGTGGATGCGCAAGGCCAGCCACGCAAATTCGGCTCGCGGCGTCATTATTGTTTTTCGCATCTGGGCTACCGCGCCGAGGCTGCACGCATGGCAAAAGCCATGGCTGAGCGTTACGGGCGCAATCCCTATGTAACTGCGTGGCAGATCGACAATGAATATGGCTGTCACGAAACAACAGTGTCGTTTTCGCCCGCTGCATTACACGGGTTTCGCGACTGGTTGGCGCAAAAATACCAATCACCGCAGGCCTTGAATACGGCGTGGGGCAATATCTTTTGGTCAATGGAATACGACAGTTTTGATGCGGTCGATTTGCCGAACCTGACGGTGACCGAAGCCAACCCGTCCCATTGGTTGGATTTTCGGCGCTTTACCTCGGATCAGGTCGTAGCGTTCAACCGCGCGCAGGTGGCAGCTATGCGCCCACATACCGATGCGCCGCTTATTCACAATTACATGGGGCGCGTGTTGGACTTTGACCACTTTGATGTTGGCGATGATTTGGAAATTGCCAGTTGGGACAGCTACCCTATGGGTTTTTTGGAACATGTCTTGCAAGAGGAAGATGACGCATGGAAAGCGCAATATGCCAACCATGGTGATCCTGATTTTCAGGGGTTTCACCACGATCTATACCGCGCTGTTGGCAAAGGGCGGTGGTGGATCATGGAACAGCAACCAGGCCCTGTGAACTGGGCGCCGTATAATCCCATTCCGCAAGACGGTATGGTCAAGCTGTGGTCGATGGAAGCCATTGCGCATGGAGCTGAAGTGGTCAGCTATTTCCGTTGGCGCCAAGCACCCTTTGCGCAAGAACAATTGCACGCAGGTCTGTTGCGCCCCGACAGTGTCAACGCGCAAGGCCAGATTGAAGCCCGCGCTGTCTACGACGAATTGCAGATCTTGGGCGAGATCGAGCATGTGGATGCGGATGTGGCAATCGTGTTTGATTACGAAAGCCAATGGGCGTGGGAAATCCAGCCACAAGGGAAGGGGTTTGATTACTTCCGCTTGGTGTTCGAACAATACCGTGCATTGCGCAAACTTGGTTTGAACGTTGATATCTTGCCCGCCAACACCACCGATTTTGGAGCGCGCAAGTTGGTTGTTATTCCCGGTCTTATGGCGTGGAATGACGATTTGCGCGGCGCGATTGAACGCTTCGAGGGGCAAATCATTATCGGGCCGCGCTCTGGCTTGAAAACGCCAGATATGCAAATCCCACGGAGCCTTGGCCCAGATGTTGCGGGGGTCAAAACGGTACGGGTGGCAAGTCTTCGCCCGAATGTGCGTTTGCCTTTGTCAGCGGGCGGGCATGTCATTCGCTGGTATGAAGAGATCGAGGCGGGCCATGTGGTCGAGACCACAGATCAAGGCCATAACATCATGTGCCAAGAGGGACATGTGTCCTATTTGGCGGCTTGGTTGGATCAGGACGCTTATTTGCGTATCTTTGAGGGGCTTTGCGCAGAGGCAGGTATCGTCATCGAAATCTTGCCAGATGGTTTGCGCAAGCGCAGCACCAAAGACCAAGCGCTGTATTTCAACTATTCAAATGTGCCTGTCACGCATGGGGATATGGAATTGGCCTCTGGGTCCTACCTGTGGGTAGAGACCTGAGATCGTTAGGTGACTTAGCAATTCATGTTGGGGGTATTGAGTGGGCATTGAACGGTATAGCGCGTTCAATGCCCCTCGATGCCTCTCGATTTCCCTAGGCCGCGTTTTTACAGATCAATCTGCAAATGCGGCGTGCCGTTGGATGTTTTCTCGGCGGATATGCCCAAAGGCCCCACAGTGCCGCGTATATGTTTGCGCAGGTTTGAAAAGCTGTCAAAGGTGACGACATCCACAGGGTGATCGAGGTCTAAGGACAGGTGAAACCAACCGGGGCGGGTCATTTCAGTTGCAATGACCGTCGCAGTAAAGGGCTGCGACAGGTATTGGCCAGAGACACGCTCGCCAATGGCCCATCCCTGTGGCGGGCGGTTTGAAATGGCGGCAAAAAAACCGTTCCAATCACGATACCCGTATTGATGTGCGATCTGTTCGAGGGCGCTTGCATGGCTGATGGCGCGACCTTGATCGGCCAGATCATTTCGCAACTGTTTGGCCTGCGCTTTGGCTTCAGTCAGTGTTGGTAAGGTGGATGTCATTGGATATCCTCTGATGTGGTGTAAAACAGGCCCCAGCGCAGGCTTTTGCGCCGTGCTGTAATGGCTAAGACAATTAGGGTGAGTACAAGCACCAAGACTTCGGTCACGGGGCTTGCGATCCAGATACCAATTTCGCCCATGCCCGCAGACAGGATAAACGTTAAAGGTATGGCAAATAGATAGGGTTTCGACAGGCCCAAAAGCGCTGCCCGCTTTGCATCGCCTATGGCTTGGAAATGGGCCGAAATCATCATCAATGGCCCTGAGAGCACAAAAGCACTGGTCATAATGGGTAGAATACGCGTGACCTCGGCCACAACCACCGGATCAGGCACAAAGGCCGCGCCAATCCGTGCGGCGAAGACATGCAAAAGGATCTGTAGAACAGCACAGTACAGCCCCGCCACAGTGATCGCCAAGATCAGACTGCGGTTAGACCGCTGCCACAGGCGCGCGCCATAGTTGTTGCCCGTGATCGTCTGCATCGCCAAAGACAGCCCCAGCATGATCAGATAGGCAAAGGTCATCACACGGGTGATAATGCCGTAAGCCGATACAGTGCTCTCATAGTGCGGGGTATCGACCCATTGGAGTGCCGCCATGATCGTGGCAGATCCCAAGGCAAAGCCGATAAACCCCAGACTTTGCGGTGCGCCCAAAGCCAAGATACTGGACCAAGCAGAGGTCAGGCGGTGCTGGCGCAGCGCAGATAGGCGCAAATCCGTTTTGCCGCGCAGACGGAATAGGATGATAATCACTAAAGCCAATGCTTGCGCCAAGGCTGTACCATAAGCCGATCCAGCGACCCCCATGTCCAGCACAGCGATCAGCATATAGTTGAAGGCGATATTGGCCAAAGACACAAGCAGGCTCATAGCCGCCATAAACCCCACACGGCCCTCGTTGCGCAATGTGTCAGAGTGTACGGAGAGGACAAACAGCAGCGGGGAGAGCAAGACAGTGATGCCGATATAGGTGAGGCCCATGGTGGCAAGCGTTTCATTGCCGCCAGAGGCCAAGCGCGATAGAGGCGCACCAAACAGTACAAACAGCACGATAAGGCAGCCACTTGTGAGTAGGGCCAAGCCATGCGCGCCTGTAAAGACGGCACGCGCCTTATCCATCTCAGCGCCGCCTATATGGCGGGCCATAAGGCTGGACATGCCACTAGAGACTAAGGTCGAACAGGCAACGATCAGCATAAAGATGGGAAACATCAATGTGACGGCGGCAAGCGCAAGCGGTCCGACATAGTGACTGAGGAACATTGCGTCCATGACAGACAAAAGCCCGTTCATCGACATGATAAAGATAATAGGAACTGCGGTTTTCGCGTAGGTCGCCCCTAAGGGAGCAGTTAGATACGCATTGGAAGACGTATGAGACATAGCCAAGTGGCCCTCATGCAAAGATCACGCAATTTCAGGACGGGCACCCGCGTTACCATCCGCGCGATATGCGGGGAGGATCACATAGTTTGTCTACGCCAGAACTTCACCAAGACAGAAACGTCAGCGGGTGGCAGGCGTCGGCGGCCTGAGCGGGGAAATAGCTGTCCTGTGTCTCTGCGTCAAGAGGGGCAAGAAGGGGGGGGCGGTGATTGAGCCCCCCAAAACTCTGACTTAGCTCTGACTGGCTGTTTCCATTTGCAAAGCCATCAGGTAGGGCAAGCCAAAGGCGGCTGTTTGGGCCGCTATCGCGATTTGACCCCTTGAGGAGCCCCCTAATGACCATCACTCACCTTGTCACCCATTCCGGCGGCTTTCATGCGGATGAACTTTTGTCCTCTGTTGTGCTCACGCGGCTGTTTCCAGAGGCAGAGCTTTTGCGCACCCGTGATCGTCAGTGGATCACTGCAGGGGACGATAAGATCATCTATGACGTTGGCGGGGCATATGATGCTGCAGCGCAAATCTTTGATCACCACCAACGCCCCGGTCCGCTGCGCGAAGATGAGCAGCCCTATAGCTCATTCGGGTTGATTTGGGCGCATTACGGTCGTGATTACTTGGCCGCGCTGGGCGTGCCTGACGGGGATGTTGAAGCGATCCATACCAAATTTGATGCCAAATTCGTCTTGCCGATTGATCTGTTGGACAACGGCGCGATGGAACCGTCTGTGGCGGGGCCTTTGTCGATCATGACCTTGCCGTCGCTTTTGGGCAGCTTGAAACCCGTGTTTGATGACACATCGCCCACCGCAGATGATGATGCCTTCATGATGGCTTTGCCGATTGCGCGCAGCTTTGTTGAGGCGCAGATCCGCAATCTGGCCGCCAAAGCGCGTGCGCAAAGCATTGTTGTGGCCGCGATTGAAAAGGCTGGAACATCCCCCATTCTCGAGCTGCCTATGGGTATGCCATACCGTTCTGCTTTGGATAAGGCCGAAGCGGATCACATCATGTTTGTGGTCAATCCTCGTGGCGAAGACTGGATGCTGGGTGGGATCAAGTTGTCCAATGAAACCTTCGAGCAACGTGCCGATCTGCCTGCCGCTTGGGCGGGGCTGACAGATGCGAAGCTGGAAGAGGCTTGCGGCGTCAAAGGCGCTAAGTTTTGCCACAACGCGCGCTTTATTGCTGTTGCCAACTCGCGTGAGGCGATCATGCAGATGGCTGATTTGGCGATTTCAGAGCTGGCACGCGATACTGATGATGCGCAAAACCCGTCTGACCAAGGCAGCTAATTTACAACAAAGCGGGGTGCGGCGTGTCTATTTTTAGAGATGCTGCGCTTTGCGAATGATTCGCAATTTTCCGATTTCGTCGATTGGAAACAGGGGCAGAAATAAGGTCAAATGGCCCTTGTTGAGATCAATTTTCGCCTCCAGTTGCGAATATCAGGCCTTTAGTTGCGAATCGTTCGCAACTGCTTGACAAGTTTCAGTGCCTGGCTTTTACAGATGTAGAATTTCATCTGTAGGAGCCATCATGAACACTTCATCTTTTTCCCGAACACTTACGTCCGCAATCGCGCTAAGTGCAGGTTTCGCGCTTATGCCTCACGGTGCTGTGGCTCAAGAACGACTGAAGGTCGTGACCACATTCACCGTTTTAGCAGAGATGGCGCAGAACGTGGCAGGGGATGCGGCAGATATCGTGTCGATCACCAAACCGGGGGCGGAAATCCACGGCTATCAACCCACGCCCCGCGACATTGTACGAGCCTCAGATGCCGATCTGATCTTGTGGAACGGCATGAATTTGGAGCTATGGTTCGAACAGTTTTTAAGCAACCTCGGCGATATTCCATCAGCCACATTGACCGACGGGATCGAGCCCATCTCAATTGCCGCTGGCGCTTATGAGGGCAAAGCCAACCCTCATGCTTGGATGGGGTTGGACAATGCGTTGATTTATGTTGACAATATCGCGGCAGCTTTGTCTTTAAATGATCCCGATAATTCTTTGATTTATCTTAACAATGCTGCTGAGTACAAAGATGAAATTCGTGCCACGATTGCGCCGCTCAAAACCCTGCTAGAGACACTGCCAGACGACAAACGCTGGCTTGTCACCTGTGAAGGTGCGTTCAGTTACTTGGCGCGAGATTTTGGCTTGAAAGAACTCTACCTTTGGCCAATGAATGCAGATCAAACAGGCACACCGCAACAGGTGCGCAGCGTGATTGATGGTGTGCGTGACAATGATATTCCCGTGGTGTTTTGTGAAAGTACGGTCAACACGTCGCCCGCCAAACAGGTCGCTCGCGAAACCGGTGCGCGTTACGGTGGTGAGCTTTACGTTGATAGCCTAAGTGCCGCAGATGGACCGGTGCCGACCTATCTTGATCTGCTGCGTGTTACCGCGCAAACTGTGGTGAATGGCCTGACAGACCAAGGCCAATAAAACGCACTGAATTTAAAGCCTGATAAAAAGACAGATATTTTCAAAAGGACGCCCCCCGTGACACAGCCCCAGTCTCTCCTGAACTCGTCTACAAGCGGCGGTATTATGGCGCGCGATGTGACGGTTACGTATCGTAACGGCCATATGGCGCTGCATGATGCAAGTTTCGAAATCCCGCGCGGGACGATTACGGCACTTGTTGGCGTGAACGGCGCGGGGAAATCGACCTTGTTCAAGGCGATCATGGGGTTCGTTCCTGCTGCAAATGGTGAAATTCGGTTGCTCGGCAAAACGGTGAAAGACGCTTTGCGCGAAAACCTTGTGGCCTATGTGCCGCAAGCCGAAGAGGTCGATTGGGCTTTCCCTGTACTTGTCGAAGATGTGGTGATGATGGGCCGTTATGGTCACATGGGGTTTTTGCGCCATGCACGCAAAGCTGATCATGCCGCCGTCGATGAGGCGTTGCGCCGTGTGAATATGCTCGACTTTCGCAAGCGTCAGATTGGCGAACTGTCAGGCGGGCAACGCAAACGGGTGTTCTTGGCCCGCGCTTTGGCCCAAGACGGTCAGGTGATTTTGCTGGACGAGCCTTTTACAGGTGTCGATGTGAAGACCGAAGAGCAAATCATTACGCTCTTGCGCGAGTTACGCGATGAAGGGCGGGTGATGTTGGTTTCGACGCATAACCTTGGGTCTGTCCCAGAGTTTTGTGATCGCACTGTTTTGGTCAAAGGCACAGTGCTGGCTTACGGCACCACAGAAGAGGTCTTTACCCATGACAATCTTGAGCGCGCTTTTGGCGGTGTTTTGCGGCACTTTACCTTGGGGGGAACGGAACTGCATGACGATGACGACACCCGCGAGGTGCGTATCATCACCGACGACGAGCGGCCTTTCGTGATGTATGGCGATAAATCAGACGCAGCCAAAGAAGATGCGCTATGATTGATCTGTTGTTGGAACCTTTCAGTTATAGTTACATGTTCAACGCGATGTGGGTTTCTGCCCTTGTTGGCGGTGTTTGCGCTTTTTTGTCGTCATATCTGATGCTTAAAGGCTGGTCTTTGATCGGCGATGCGCTTAGCCACTCTGTTGTTCCAGGTGTGGCCGGCGCCTATATGCTGGGCTTGCCCTTTGCTTTGGGTGCTTTTGTGGCGGGGGGATTGGCCGCCGCCGCGATGTTGTTTTTGTCTGAACGTTCGGGGTTGAAAATTGATGTGATCATCGGGATTATTTTCACCTCTTTCTTTGGGCTTGGCCTGTTTATGGTGTCGATGTCGCCCATGTCGGTAAGCATCCAGACCATCATTATGGGCAATATTTTGGCCATCACGCCTGAGGACACGCTGCAATTGGCGATCATCGGCGTGATCTGTTTGGTCGTGCTTTTGGCCAAGTGGAAAGACCTGATGGTGACATTTTTCGACGAAACCCATGCGCGGTCCATCGGGTTAAAGCCTGAGCTGTTGAAGGTTGTGTTCTTCATGTTGTTGTCGGCGGCGATTGTGGCCGCGATGATGACCGTGGGCGCGTTTTTGGTGATCGCTTTGGTGGTCACACCTGGGGCCACGGCTTATTTGCTGTGCGACCGGTTTCCACGCCTGATCGCGCTGTCCGTGTTCATTGGGGCCGCGACCTGTTTCATCGGGGCTTATATCAGTTATTTCTTGGATGGGGCCACGGGCGGGATCATCGTTGTGTTGCAAACAGCTGTGTTTTTGATCGCTTTTGTGTTCGCGCCCAAGCATGGCATTTTGGCCAGCAAACGCATCGCACGCGAGGCCATCGCGTCTAAATCTGCAGTGATGAAGGGAGATGCGAAATGATAGATATTCTGTTGCAGCCGTTTCAATTCACCTTCATGCAAAACGCCTTTTGGATCATCATTTTGATCGCTCCGCCGACAGCATTGTTGTCGTGTTTTCTTGTGCTCAAAGGCTGGGCCTTGATGGGCGATGCCGTCAGTCACGCGACCCTGCCGGGGATCGTTTTGGCTTGGATTTTAGGGCTGCCGCTGATTGTCGGAGCTTTTGTCGCGGGCATGGCCTGCGCTGTTGCCACGGGGTATCTCTCTGACCACAGCCGCGTGAAAAAAGACACCGTGATGGGGGTCGTGTTTTCGGGCATGTTCGGACTTGGCATCATCATGTACACTTCGATCACCACCAACGAGCACCTCGATCATGTGTTGTTTGGCAATATGCTGGGCGTTGGGTCGCAAGATTTATGGACGGCGGGAATCATCGGTGCTTTTGTGACCCTGCTTTTGGGGCTGAAATGGCGTGATCTATTGTTGCACGCCTTTGATCCTGCGCAAGCGCAGGCCTCGGGGTTGAACACCAATTTTCTGCACTACGGCCTGTTGGCGGCCTTATCGTTGACCATCGTCGCCACGCTCAGCGCCGTTGGGCTGATTTTGGCGGTGGCCTTGCTGGTCACACCGGGGGCGATTGCGTTCTTGGTTGCCCGCAGTTTCGCGCCGATGATGTTCGTGTCTATGGCCGCTTGCACCTTTGCGATGTTCGCTGGCACCTATGTCAGTTTTTATCTAGACAGCTCGCCCGCGCCGACGATTGTGTTGATCTTGACGCTGCTGTTCATCATCGCCTTTGTGCGCCGGATGCGGATCACGCGGCGGATGTCGCGGCGTGCGGCACTGGCTGATCATGCGGTGTGAGTGGGGATATCCTTAGTTTATTGTTAAAAAAGCGCCATAACGCTGTCATGCGAGGTTTAAAGTAAATGCCTAAAAGGGCACCTGTATTCGATTGAGAATGCTTTTTTGAAGGTGTCATCATGGTTGAAATTAATCCGGTTGCATTTGTTTTGGGCTGTCTTTTGGAGCCATCTAAATCAGGTATACGGTCATTATTGCGACGCGCATTTAGGCGCGTTGTATGATATCCTGAATGTCTGGCGTCAGTCAGATTATTGATAATATGCTTATTTTAAAGGTTATTGTTTTAACTTTTATGCTTGGGGTTGAGGGTTTTAATACCTGATATAAAAAATCAGGATTGACATGCCTTATGGAAAAAGTCAGATACAGCATCACACATATAGTGGCGATGCTGGTGGTGAATGTTTGAAGGCCTATGGGCTGTAAATCTTCGAAGCTCGCGCGCCAAAATCTAAAGCCGAGATCGAGGACCAAACATGAAACGCATGATGACCGCTTTCGCCGTGGCAGCTTTGCCCGTCGCTCCCGCCCTTGCTGGCCCAGCAGAGGTTTTGACCACCTACGCCAATATCGCCGAAGCCTCTTACGGTGACAGCCTGACCTCAGCCCAAGCTTTGCGCGCTGCCATCGATACGCTGATTTCCGATCCGTCCGAGGTTTCTTTGGCCGCTGCAAAAGCTGCTTGGATCCAAGCCCGCGTGCCGTATCAACAAACCGAAGTCTTCCGGTTCGGCAATCCGATTGTTGATGATTGGGAAGGCAAAGTGAACGCTTGGCCTTTGGACGAGGGCTTGATCGACTACGTTGATGCAGCTTACGGCGGCGCGACAGATGAAAACGAATTTGCAGCACTCAACGTGATTGCAAACCCAATGTTCACACTGTCTGGTGTTGATATTGATGCGACTGATATTACACCTGAGTTGATCGGTGAAACACTGCACGAAGCGGATGAGGTCGAATCCAACGTCGCGTCTGGCTATCACGCAATTGAATTTTTGCTTTGGGGCCAAGACCTGAACGGCACAAACCACGGTGCGGGCAATCGTCCGTTTACAGATTACGCGACCGGCGATGACTGCACCAACGGCAACTGTGATCGTCGCGGCGCGTATTTGTCGGCTGCCGCTGATTTGCTCGTGTCCGATCTTGAATACATGACCGCGCAATGGGGCGCTGAGGGCGAAGCCCGTGCGGCTGTCACGGCTGATCCGAAAGCGGGCATCACAGCGATCCTGACCGGTATGGGATCATTGTCTTACGGCGAACAAGCGGGCGAGCGCATGAAGCTTGGCGTTATGTTGAACGACCCAGAAGAAGAGCATGATTGTTTCTCAGACAACACTCACAACTCGCATTTCTACGATGGCCTTGGCATCCGCAACGTCTTTGTTGGTGAATATGTGTCTGGATCAGGCAACACAGTCAGCGGCGAAAGCTTGCAAGATTTGTTGGTCGCAACTGACCCTGCCGTGGCTGCAGAATTGACCTCCGCGATTGATGCGACAATGTCCGAACTTGGTCAGATCAAATCGGCGGCTGAAGCTGGTTTTTCATACGACCAAATGCTTGAACGCGGCAATGCTGCGGGCGAAGAATTGATCTTGTCAGCTGTTGATGCACTTGTCGCTCAAACACGGTCAATTGAACGTGCTGTTGCGGTTCTTGACGTGGACGGTGTGGGGATCGAAGGCTCTGACAGCCTTGACGATCCTGATGCGGTTTTCGAATAAACGCAGCTGACAAAAAACGGCATAGGCGGGGGGCTTCGCCTATGCACAACACTTTTATGGGTGTAAGCGTGATCTTTCACGTAAATATTTGCAAGGATAGCGATAATGGCACGCAGCAGTTCATTCTTCGTCCCCAGCTCTACCGTTTCAGTACTCGCAATTTCGCTTGGCTGCGCCATGCCATTTGCGAGCGGGGCCAGCTCTGAGGTGCCGAAGGTCGGCGAGCCGTATTTGTCTGTCGTGCCGCGCACCGAAGCTGAAGCGCAGCGTATTAAAGCCGCCACCGCGCCGACAACGGATTTTTCGAAAGCAGAAAAGTTTGAGGAAAATTCCGCCGGCAAAGCAACGACCCGTGCTCGCACGGATCATGATGCCTTTTCGCAATCCTCAGAGTCCTTGAGTTTTGAACATGAATTGGACTTTAAGCTTGGCAACGGGTTGTTCAAAAAGCTCTGGGTGTCATCGCCATCCTCCACTTTGGCCTCTGACGGTTTGGGGCCGGTCTACAATGCACGCTCTTGTCAGCGCTGCCATCTGAAAGACGGGCGCGGGCACACGCCTGAGGGCGCGGACGACAGCCGCGTGTCGATGTTCTTGCGCCTCTCTGTGCCAACGCCAGACGACGTGCCATTGACTGAGATCGAAGCCTATTTGGCCGCTCTTGATGGCGATTCCGCCACGCCGCGCACTGCGCCCGAACCGACTTATGGGGGCCAGCTGCAAGATTTGGCGATCCAAGGCCACGCCGCTGAGGCGCAAATGGATGTCAGCTATGTTGAGCAACCTATCGCGTTGTCAGATGGTGAAACAGCAAGCCTGCGGGTGCCAAGCTATCGCATGACCAACGCGGGTTATGGTGACTTTGCCCCCGATGTTCAAATCTCGCCCCGTGTCGCGCCCCCCATGATCGGACTTGGTCTGGTGGAAGCCATTCCTGTGGCCGATATTTTGGCCCGTGAAGATGCAGAAGACGCCGATGGCGACGGTATTTCAGGGCGCGCGCAGGTGGTCTGGTCCAGTGAATTTAACACGCCTATTTTGGGGCGCTTTGGTTGGAAAGCCGGCCACGGCACGGTGATTGAACAGTCCGCTGATGCCTTTGCTGGCGATATCGGCATTTCGTCGCCTCTAGCGCCGCGTCCTTTTGGAGATTGCACGCAAGCGCAAACCGAATGTCTGGCGGCTGTACATGGCGATAATGATGAACGCGGTGATGAAATCGACGCTGAAGGCCTTGATTTGGTTGCTTTCTACTCGCGGAATTTGGCCGTACCTGCACGGCGTGACGTCGATGATCCGCAGGTCTTGCACGGCAAAGAGGTGTTCTACAACATCGGTTGCGCGTCTTGTCATACGCCGAAATACGTGACCCATCGCCTAGAGGACGACAGCAGCAAAGCGCAGAGCTTTCAATTGATTTGGCCCTATTCCGATTTTCTCTTGCATGACATGGGCGAGGGGTTGGCAGATGGTCGACCAGAGCTACGCGCAACCGGGTCTGAATGGCGCACGCCACCGCTTTGGGGCATTGGTTTGACTGAGCAGGTATCAGGGCACACGCAATTTTTACATGACGGGCGCGCGCGTTCATTGTTAGAAGCTGTGCTGTGGCATGGTGGCGAGGCTGAAAGCGCTCGCGATACCGTGGTGGACATGCCAAGTGAAGACCGCGCGGCACTGATCCGCTTTTTAGAAAGCCTATGATGATGACATCTTTTGTTCAAATAACGCTCAAGTCGCTTGCGGCATCTGTTGTCTTATTTACAGGCGGTGGCGCATATGCTGGCCCGCAAGCGGATGCTGTGGTGCGCGTTGTGACGCAGCATGCCGTTCCTGCGGTTTTGAACTTTTCGGCGCAAACCAAAGCCCTTGAGGTTGCTGCGAAATCTGATTGCACAGCAGGCGCACTTGTGCCTGCCTATAACGCAGGGTTCGATGCGTGGATGGGGTTGCAACACCTGAACATCGGACCTGTCGAAGCCGATGCACGCGGGCTGACAATTGCGTTTTGGCCTGACAAAAAAGGCATGATCCCCAAAACGCTTTCTTCTCTCATCGTAGGTCAAGATGCAGCTGTGGCAGACGCTGATGAATTTGCCCATGTGTCAATCGCGGCGCGTGGCCTTTTTGCCTTAGAATACATGCTCTTCGACGATGAATTTAATGCTTATGAACAAGGCAGCTATTCTTGTGAATTGGTACAAGCTATCACCCACGACTTGGCACAAACAGCAGATCATATCGCTGGCGAATGGACCCGCGAAGACGGGTTCGCCGCAACTTTGACCACGGCAGGTGCGCAAGGCAATCAGCGCTATTTATCCGAGACAGAAGCGGCGCAGGCGCTTTACACCATGCTGCTGACGGGGTTGGAAAATTCCGCAGAGCAACGCATCGGTCGCCCCCTTGGCAGTTTCGAAAAACCGCGTCCTAAACGTGCAGAGGCCTATCGGTCAGGGCGCTCCGCGCGCAACGTGATGCTGTCCGTGCAAGCTGCACGTGAGTTCGTCGTCGCAATGGCGCCAGAGACCCCGACACATACCCTTGAAGTTTTGGACGATGTTTTGGCCAAATTGCAGGATTTGGACGATCCGACGTTCGCTTCGGTGGAGGATCCCATGGGCCGCCTCAAGATCGAAATAATCGCGCAGCGCATTGAGGCAGCAACAGATTCTATAGCAAATGATATCGGCGTACCTTTGGGCATTTCAGCAGGGTTCAACGCCTCAGACGGAGATTGATATGACCTCTCGTCGTGGATTTTTACTTGGGATAGCAGCCGCCAGCCTGACGCCTCGGTTGACTTGGGCGGATGCTGGCAGTCCTGCGTATTTAGGGGCGGCGCGTGATCAAAACGGTGATTTCGCGCTTTATGGCCTGAGCGCCGAGGCGCAAATCGTGTTTCGTGTGGGCCTTCCTGCGCGCGGACATGCCGCCGCAGCTCATCCAACGCGGCCCGAGGCCGTGGGGTTTGCCCGCAGACCTGGCACTTACGCGCTCGTGATTGACTGTGCCAATGGTCAGGTCACGCATAAATTGCAAGCCCCCAAGGGGCGGCATTTCATGGGGCACGGGGTATTCGTTCAAGGCGGCGATATCTTGGTCACCACAGAAAACAACTATGCTGAATCGAAAGGCTGTTTGGGGCTGTGGCAGCGCAGCAAAGGTTACGTGCGGATCGGCGAAGTTGACAGCCACGGCATCGGCCCGCACGATATTCGGGTAATGTCCGACGGTACGCTGGTGGTCGCAAATGGTGGCATTCTCACCCATCCAGATCATGGCGAGGGACGCGATAAGCTGAACCTTGAGACAATGCAGCCGTCCTTGGCCTATCTGACGTCAGAGTTTTCGCTGCAAGAACAGCATATCTTGTCTGAAGATCTGCATCACGCCTCGATCCGCCATCTTTCGGTGGCCGATGATCATGTCGGGTTTGCGATGCAGTGGCAGGGCGATCCCTTTGACATCGTGCCATTGCTCGGACTGCATAAACGGGGCGCTGATCCGATCTTGTTCGAGGCACCTTTGGCCGATCAATTGTCGATGAAAGCCTACGCCAGCTCCATCGCCTTCAATGGTGCAGGGACAGAGTTGGCGATTACTTCATCGAGAGGTGGGCGTATCCATAGGTTTGCAACGGATGGTCAGTTTATCTCCGCTGTGTCGCGCACAGATGTTAGCGGGCTGGCCTCGAAAGGTGACGGATATCTGGCCTCTGACGGGCAGGGGGCTTTGCTATCGATTGAGGCGGACAGCCACCTGCTGAATAAGACGGCTGGTTTGGCTTGGGATAATCACCTTGTGTCTTTGCCTTTATTGGGATGAAGTGACGGCATGAAAAAGCAAATGTGGAACGTGAAAACGCCGTTTTTTCGCCCTATGTGGCGCAGGGCTCTGGCCTGCTTGGTCTGCCTTGTTTGGGCGGGGGTAGAGTTGGCCTATGGCAACAATATATTTGGCGCGCTCTTCTTGGGCGCTGGGGGCTATCTGGTGTATCAGTTTTTTATCACCTTCAACCCTGAGGATTACACGGCACCGCCGGAATCATAATCGGGCGCAGGATTTTGATCGCTCAAGTGTCATTTGAGTGGCTGTTTCCAGTGCTGAAGGGGGCGAGTCGGCATTTTAATTAAATTTTGTTGAAATTTGATGCAATGCGGCAACATGCCTTGTGCCATTACCACTCTGACCTTAGCTGTGCCGTGAAATAGGGTGGTGGGGCGTGTTTATAACTTTTTGTATTTAAAGGTATAATATCATTTTAGTCCAAAAGTTTCGTTATCGGTTTGCACTGACTTGAAAAACGAAAGATCATGGCACAGATACAAGACTTCAGGCGCACTTGCAGCTTCTCGATGGTCTTAATAAGATTCGAGTAATACTTCCGCGCTAACCATCAAAAAAGACAGATAAGAGGCAGGGACCGATGAGAGACCCAATTGACACATACATGAATACGCTCGTTCCGATGGTGGTCGAACAGACCAGTCGCGGTGAACGTGCCTACGATATTTTCTCGCGCCTGCTCAAAGAGCGCATCATTTTTCTAAACGGCCCTGTGCATGACGGTATGTCATCACTGATCTGTGCACAGCTGTTGTTTCTTGAGGCGGAAAACCCGTCCAAGGAAATTTCTATGTATATCAACAGCCCAGGCGGCGTTGTGACCTCTGGTCTGTCGATCTATGACACCATGCAGTACATCCGTCCAAAGGTGTCGACTTTGGTTATGGGCCAAGCGGCGTCTATGGGGTCATTGCTATTGACGGCTGGCGAAAAGGGTATGCGGTTCTCGCTGCCAAATTCACGCGTTATGGTGCACCAGCCTTCTGGTGGTTACCAAGGTCAAGCCACGGATATCATGATCCATGCGCAAGAAACCCAAAAACTCAAAGACCGTTTGAACGAAATTTATGTCAAACATACCGGTCAAAAAATGAAAGCTGTTGTGGATGCGCTTGAGCGCGATAACTTTATGTCGCCTCAGGATGCCAAAGATTTCGGTTTGATCGATGATATCGTCGAAACACGCGAACCGCTCGCAGAGAAAGTCTAGCATTTTGTCATTCTGCCCAAGTGTAACGCTTGGGCAGGATTTTGGCATTGTGCCCACATATACGCTGCCTTACACTTTCATGTAACGGGCAAACTGATTGGCCTTTGTTTGGGCCAATTTTACGGAATTAAAAGGCGATCAGCCTTAGGGGATTGTAATGTCGAACTCGTCCAGTGGTGACAGCAAAAATACGCTCTATTGTTCTTTTTGTGGCAAAAGCCAACATGAAGTGCGCAAGCTCATCGCGGGACCTACCGTGTTCATCTGTGATGAATGCGTTGAACTGTGTATGGATATCATTCGTGAAGAAACCAAATCATCTGGTTTAAAAGCTTCCGAAGGTGTGCCATCCCCCAAAGAAATCTCTGGGTTCCTAGATGATTACGTGATCGGTCAGGCGACAGCCAAACGCGTGCTGTCTGTCGCTGTTCACAACCACTACAAACGTCTTAATCACGCCAGCAGTGGTGCAGGTGATATCGAATTGTCCAAATCCAACATCTTGCTGATGGGGCCAACAGGCTGTGGTAAAACACTGCTTGCTCAAACCCTTGCGCGTATTCTTGATGTGCCTTTCACCATGGCTGATGCGACGACCCTGACAGAGGCCGGCTATGTCGGTGAGGATGTCGAAAACATTATCCTCAAACTGCTTCAAGCGTCTGAATACAATGTTGAGCGCGCGCAGCGCGGCATCGTGTACATTGATGAAGTCGATAAAATCACCCGTAAATCGGACAACCCGTCCATCACGCGCGATGTGTCTGGCGAAGGTGTTCAGCAAGCCTTGTTGAAAATCATGGAAGGCACTGTTGCCTCTGTTCCACCTCAGGGTGGCCGCAAGCATCCGCAGCAAGAGTTTTTGCAAGTGGACACGACCAATATTTTGTTCATCTGTGGCGGCGCCTTCGCGGGGCTTGATCGCATCATCGCGCAGCGCGGTAAGGGCACATCCATCGGCTTTGGTGCTGATGTGAAAGAATCTGAAAACCTCGGCGCAGGTGAATTGCTTGGTGAGCTTGAACCAGAAGATTTGCTGAAATTTGGTCTGATTCCAGAATTTGTGGGGCGTCTGCCTGTTCTTGCTACTCTGGAAGACCTCGATGAATCCGCTTTGATCACGATTTTGACGCAGCCTAAAAATGCTTTGGTCAAACAGTATCAGCGCTTGTTCGAGCTTGAGAAAACCAAACTGACTTTCACCGAAGATTCGCTGTCCGCAATTGCCAAGCGCGCGATTGAACGCAAAACAGGTGCGCGCGGTCTTCGGTCTATCTTGGAAGACATCTTGCTCGACACGATGTTTGATTTGCCTGGAATGGACAATGTCAGCGAAGTTGTGGTGAACGAGGAAGCGGTAAACACCGAAGCACAACCTTTGATGATCTATTCAAAAGAAGACGTTAAAGAAGCAAGCGCAGGCTAAGTCTGGCTGGCGGCGAAACGTCGAAGACGAAAGGCCCCAGTACAGATGTGCTGGGGCCTCTTTTTTCAGCACAGGCATGATGAACCAAAAGGCTATGCGTGATTTCGCTTCTCAGCCGTGCAAACGCTCCAATCCTCTGGACCTTGTCGCAACAATGGTTCATAGAATGAACAACGCAATTCGAAAGGCTTACCCATGGGCATCGTGAACTCAGTTCTCCGCGGGCTCGTCTGGTGGAAAGATCAGACACTCGGCACGCAACTCTTCACATGGCGCAACGGCATCAAGGTTGGTGACGATGCGCAGGGCAATATCTATTACCGCAATAAAGATGACAGCAAGCGCTGGGTGATCTTTAATGGCGAAGTTGAAGCTTCTCGTATCAGCCCTGATTGGCACGGTTGGCTGCATCAAACCTTTGATGAAGCCCCAGGCACAACGCCGCTTGTGCATAAAACGTGGGAAAAACCCCACCTTGAAAACCAGACTGGGACAGCTGCCGCTTACGCACCTGCTGGATCCATTCGTCGCGCGCGTCCTGCGGATCGCCGCGATTATGAGGCATGGCAGCCAGAATAAATGTCTGAAAACATGACAGAGATTGCCGTTGGGGCTGGGGTTCTTGCGCTTGCGCTTGGGGTTCTTGTCTATGCAGGCCAGGTCACCGGATTTTCCACAGGCTCAGATGACCGCTACACGCTGACTGCGTCTTTTCGCTCTGCAGAGGGCGTAGCCGTGGGAACAGATGTGCGGTTGGCTGGTGTCAAGGTGGGATCAATCTCTGGTCTGACTTTGAACTATGATAATTTTCGCGCTGAAGCTGCTTTGTCTTTGGATCGTGATCTCATTCTTCCCGATGACACTGCAGCGATGATCGCCTCTGAAGGTTTGCTTGGTGGCAATTTTATCGAGCTCGTGCCCGGTGGATCAGCTTTTAATTTTGAAGATGGACAAGTGATTGCTGACACTCAGGGCTCGGTCAGTCTGATCAATCTGTTGTTGAAATTTGTCACCGCCAGTGGTGGTAGCGAGTGATGCGTGCGGGATTAACTTCTTTGGTCTTGGCGGTGTCGCTGGCTGTTCCGATGTGGGCACAAGACAATGGGCTGGGCGAAGATTTTCAAACTGGTGTTGATCAAATTTTAGTGCAGCCTTTGGATGAGAGCGGCATCGGTTTTGGTGGCGATGGTTTGTCGTTGGAAGACCTTCAATCGTTCCCAGGGTCGGGTTTTCAACAAGAGCTACGAGACATCACCACCGAGACGCAGGTTGAAGTGACTGCGGGGACAGGCGTGAACCTACGTGCGCTTGATAAGCTGACGGGGGAGGTGCAAGATCTAACTATCGCGGTCGGGCAACCCGCTGTCTTTGGCCGTATTTCAATCTACCTTGCCGATTGCCGTTACCCAGAAAATAACCCGTCAGGCGATGCCTATGCCTATTTGATGGTCCATGCACAAGGGGTTGATGACCCTGTGTTTTCTGGCTGGATGGTGTCGTCTAGCCCTGCATTGAACGCGATGGATCACGCGCGTTATGATATTTGGCCATTGACCTGCAGCACGTCCTGAGGCGTAAGCTGGGCGGGTAGGGCTTCAATATCTGCGCGATGCTCTAGCGCCTGACCTAACAATTCATGATAATTTGCACGCGGTATTTCAATCGCGCCGAGTGAAGCCAAATGCGGTGTGATGAACTGCGTGTCAAACAGTGTGAACCTTGTGGCACGCAATCGGGCGACCATATAGGCCAGTGCCACTTTTGATGCGTCTGTGCGGCGTGAAAACATGCTTTCGCCAAAGAAGGCTGTGCCAATGGTCAGGCCATAAACGCCGCCCACAAGTGCATCCTCTTCATACACTTCAAGAGAGTGGCAAAACTTCATAGCGTGCAATTGTTTGTATAGATCAAAAATCGTGTCGTTGATCCATGTCTCAGGACGGTCTGCGCAGCCTTCTACAACGGCATCAAAATTGGTGTTGAAACGGATCGAAAAGCGCTCAAGCCGAATGGTTTTAGCCAAGGACTTTGAAATGTGAAACCCGTCTAGCGGAAAAATGCCGCGATCTGTCGGATCAACCCAGTACAGATCGGGGTCATCACGGCTGTCAGACATCGGAAACACGCCATTGGCATAGGCGTTCAGCATCATTTGCGGTGTCAGGGTTACGTGATCCATTTTGTATCTATGTTATATTACGGGAAGAGGGGGGCGGAAAAGAAAAGGCCGCCCTAAGGCGACCTCATCACTGTCAGATCAAACCTTTAGCTTAGGTTTTTATCAAGCCATTTTTCCAGCCAGTGGATGTTGTAGTTGCCTGTTTGAACGTCTTCTTCTTGCAAAAGCATATCAAAAAGCGGAACCGTTGTCTCAACACCGTCGACGATCAACTCGCCTAAGGCGCGATGCAGGCGCGCCAGTGCTTCGGGACGATTGCGCCCGTGTACGATGAGCTTGCCGATCAAGCTGTCGTAATAGGGCGGGATCGAGTAGCCGTCATACAATGCGCTGTCCATACGCACGCCAAGCCCACCTGGAGCATGGTACTGCGTGATTTTTCCAGGGCAGGGCGAAAAGTTCGGCAACTTTTCAGCATTGATCCGCACTTCGATGGCATGGCCATTAAGCACCAAGTCATCTTGGGTAAAGGACAGCTTTTCGCCAGAGGCCACAAGAATCTGTTCGCGCACAAGGTCTTGGCCAAAGATGGCTTCGGTCACAGGGTGTTCCACCTGCAAACGTGTGTTCATCTCGATAAAGAAGAACTCGCCGTCCTCGTATAAGAATTCAACAGTCCCAGCGCCTTTGTATCCCATTTTAGCGATCGCATTGGCGCAAATGCCACCGATGTGAGCGCGTTCTTCTGCGGTAATGCTGGGGCCGGGGGCCTCTTCAAAGACTTTTTGGTGACGACGTTGCAAAGAACAATCGCGTTCGCCCAAATGGACGCCGCCGCCTTGGCCATCGCCAAAGACTTGCACTTCAATGTGACGTGGCTTTTGGAGATATTTCTCCATGTAAACTTCGTCGTTGCCAAAAGCAGCTTTGGATTCGGAACGGGCTGTGCGGAAAGAGGTTTCCAACTCGTCCTCGTTCAAGGCCACTTTCATGCCGCGACCACCGCCACCAGCTGTGGCTTTGATGATGACAGGGTAACCCATCTCTGCGGCTGCTTTTTTCGCCGCAGCCACATCAGGCACACCACCGTCAGAGCCCGGCACGATGGGGATACCCAAAGTTTGCGCGGTTTCTTTGGCAGTGATCTTGTCACCCATCTGGCGGATGTGTTCCGCAGAGGGGCCGATAAACGTCAAGCCGTGGTCTTCGACGATCTGCACAAAAGCCGCGTTTTCAGACAGGAAACCGTAACCAGGGTGAATCGCTTGCGCGCCAGTGATTTCGCAGGCCGCGATGATGGCAGGGAAGCTCAGGTATGAATCCGTGGACGAATTCGGGCCAATACAAACAGCTTCGTCTGCCATGCGTACATGCATGGCATCAGCGTCAGCAGTTGAATGAACGGCAACGGATTTGATGCCCATTTCGCGGCAAGCACGGATCACGCGAAGCGCGATTTCGCCACGGTTGGCAATGAGGATTTTATCGAACATGTGGGCGCCCACCTATTCGATGATCATCAAAGGAGCACCAAATTCAACTGGTGTTCCGTCATCCACAAGCACACGTTTCACCGTGCCAGATTTTGGCGCAGGGATGTGGTTCATGGTTTTCATAGCTTCAATGATCATCAAGGTTTGGCCTTCAGAGACTTGATCACCGATTTTGACAAAATGCGCAGCCCCTGGCTCGGCTGACAGGTAAGCGGTGCCAACCATTGGGGAGGGCACTGCGTTTGGATCGTTTGATGGATCCGCTGGTGCGATTGGGGCATCTAATGGTGCGGCGGCAGGTGCTGCTGCGGCAACGGGTGCAGGGGCTGCGATCGATTGGACAATTTGTTGCGCTGGAAGCTGACGGCTTACGCGGACATTCAAACTGTCGTTGTCGCCATACTCACGCATCACTTCAAGTTCAGTGAGATCATTTGCTGTTAGCAATTCTGCCAGTGCTTGAATGAACTTTACATCGGAATCGTTTGTCTTTGTCATTGGTCCAACCCAGTTTCTGCCACTTATGCCTATAAAAAAGGCAAGCGGAAATATTTTCTTTGGTAGCTTATACGGCACGCTGTCTTGGCTGAAAACCCAATAAAAGCAAAGGTATACTGCGCTATAAAATCAATTTTAGTTGGTCTGTGTAATTAATATCGTTATTTTTTTGAGTTTCACTTCAATATCGACGGGCGTGAAGGGCGGAGAATAAAATTTACCACTTGATAAAAAAATTGAATATGGCACCTTTGGTCGCATAGTCATATAGCGATGGAGCCAAAGATGCAAAGTAGGGAACGACACAGTGGTATTGTGGCAGGCAGGCTGAAACCAGATGCCTTAGCCGAAAATTTCACTGACCTTCACGAGCCTTTGGCTGATCACGAGGCACAAGTCGCCGCCGACAGATGTTATTTTTGTTATGACGCGCCCTGTATGACGGCCTGTCCGACATCTATCGATATCCCTATGTTTATTCGCCAGATCGTTACCGGCACGCCCAAAGCCGCAGCTCAAACGATTTTCGACCAGAATATATTGGGCGGTATGTGCGCGCGGGTCTGCCCCACCGAGACATTGTGCGAAGAGGTTTGCGTGCGCGAAATTGCCGAAGGTAAGCCTGTCGAAATTGGCCGTTTGCAGCGTTATGCCACCGATACACTGATGGCGGAACCTGCACATCCTTATACGCGTGGTGAGGCTACGGGCAAAACGGTTGCTGTCGTCGGTGCTGGACCTGCCGGTTTGTCAGCAGCGCACAGGTTGGCGATGCTGGGGCATAATGTGACCCTGTTTGATGCCCGCGAAAAGCTTGGCGGTCTGAATGAATTTGGCATCGCGAGCTATAAATCTACAGATGATTTCGCCCAAAAGGAAGTCGATTGGCTGTTGTCCATTGGGGGTATTCAGATGCAATCGGGGCAAAAGCTTGGACAAGAGATCACGCTGGACGGGTTGAAAACTGACTTTGATGCAGTGTTTTTATCCATTGGCCTTGGCGGCGTGAACAGCCTGCGTGCTGAGGGTGTCGACCTTGATGGCGTAGATGATGCAGTTGATTTTATCGCGAAGCTGCGCCAATGCGATGATCTGTCGACGCTGCCAATCGGACGTAATGTTGTGGTGATCGGCGGAGGCATGACCGCCGTTGATGCCGCTGTTCAAGCCAAACTATTGGGCGCACAAAACGTGACGATGGCCTACCGACGCGGCAAAGACCGTATGGGGGCGTCCGAATATGAGCAAGATTTGGCGACATCAAAAGGGGTGACAATCTTGTATGACGCGCAGCCTTCTGCTGTTTTGGGCGAGGGGACGTGTTCTGAGGTTGTGTTTGAATACACGGCAGAAGTGGATGGATCGCTTAAAGGTACAGGCGAAATGATTCATGTCGCAGCCGATCAAGTGCTGGTGGCCATTGGGCAAACTTTACTTGGCGCACCTGAAGGGCTGACGATTGAAGGTGGCAAAATTGCTGTCGATGTCTTTGGCAAAACCACGGTAGAAAATGTCTGGGCAGGTGGCGATTGCGCCTCTGGTGGCGACGATTTGACAGTGACTGCCGTCGCCGAAGGGCGCGATGCGGCGATGGATATTCATGCAGTTTTGATGGGCGAGGGCTAAATCATGGCAGATCTAACAAGCGAATTTTGCGGCATTAAGTCCCCCAATCCATTTTGGCTGGCCTCAGCGCCGCCCACGGATAAAGAATATAACGTGCGCCGCGCCTTTGAGGCTGGCTGGGGCGGTGTTGTTTGGAAAACACTCGGCGAAGAAGGCCCGCCTGTGGTCAATGTCAACGGGCCGCGGTACGGCGCAATTTACGGCGCGGATCGTCGTCTTTTGGGCCTGAACAACATCGAGTTGATCACGGATCGCCCGCTGGAAGTTAACCTTGCGGAAATGACCCGTGTAAAAAAAGATTACCCTGATCGGGCTTTGGTTGCCTCTGTTATGGTGCCTTGCGATGAGAAAAGCTGGAAAGACATCTTGCCGCGTATTGCAGAGACCGGTTGTGACGGGTTCGAACTCAATTTCGGTTGTCCGCACGGTATGGCGGAACGCGGTATGGGGTCGGCTGTGGGGCAGGTGCCCGAATACATCGAAATGGTGACTCGATGGTGTAAAGAGGCGACAGGCCTGCCGATTATCGTCAAGCTGACGCCGAACATCAGCAATATTCTACTACCTGCCGAGGCCGCCAAACGCGGTGGTGCGGACGCTGTTTCGTTGATCAATACGATCAATTCTATTGCCAGCGTGAACCTTGATAGCTTTAGCCCAGAGCCGATGATCGACGGCAAAGGCACCCATGGCGGCTATTGCGGTCCTGCGGTCAAGCCTATTGCGATGAATATGGTTGCAGAAATCGCACGCAATCCCGAAACCCGTGATTTGTCGATCTCTGGCATTGGTGGCGTGACCACTTGGCGTGATGCGGCTGAGTTCTTGGCGCTTGGCGCGGGCAATGTTCAGGTGTGTACGGCTGTGATGACTTACGGGTTTAAAGTGGTAGAGGAAATGATCTCTGGCCTGTCTGAATATTTGGACAGCAAGGGCATGACATCGGTCGCGGAACTGTCTGGCAAAGCGGTACCGAATGTGACGGATTGGCAGTATTTGAACCTCAATCACGTGACTAAGGCTGTGATCGATCAAGATGAATGTATCTCATGTGGTCGCTGTTATGCGGCCTGTGAAGACACATCTCACCAAGCGATTTCAATGACCGCCGATCGCGTGTTTGAGGTGATGGATGACGAATGTGTTGCCTGTAATTTATGCGTAAATGTCTGCCCGATTGAGGGCTGCATCACCATGAAAACGCTGGAACCTGGTGATCTGGATGCGCGCACAGGCCAAGCTGTGTCGTCAGAGTCCAGCGATTGGACCAAGCATCCTAACAACCCGTCGTTTGTCGCAGCTGAGTAATGCCTGTTGCACAGGTGTGAGAGCCACCCCAATCACGAGGTCGCGCATATCGACCCCCGTACTTTTGAGTGCGGGGGGTTTGCGTTTGAAATGCACAGCAATCCAATTGAATGCTTCAAGTGGGAATCTGGCTCAGTTTAAGACAGATCCATAGCGCTTGCTTTGCTATAAGGAGTCTCTGGAATTGCGGCGCGCCCAGCGTAGGCTGCTTCGCGATCCAAGGCCTCTGTTTGAACTTCAGCTTGCGGAGATTCAATCTTAACCTCTGGCGCTGGCTGCGTTTCGGTTTTTGGTGTTACCTCGCGCAAATCACGTCGGGCCGTAGGGGAAATCTCAAGGCTGTTTTGTGATCCTGAAACACTATTTGCCGAGTCCTTCTGAGGGGCCGGTGCTATAGCGGCAGCGTCAGATATTTGGGCACGTTTGGCTTCGACACGTGCAATAACATTGCGCAGATCGCTTTCGACCTCAAGCAAACTGGCTTGGAAAGCTGGCGTCGGACCTGTCAATATATCGGCATCCAAGGGCTGTTTTTGGACAAGCGCATCGCGCGGATCAGTGGGCGCATAAGCACCTGCATCTTCACGGATCGACTGAGTTGTATCGAAGCTGTCGCCATTCTGGCTAGGGAGAGTGCTCCCTTTGTTAAATGTGGCCGAAGTGTCATCCGCTGTTGCGGCCACTTTCGGCATTGTTTGCCCTAGATTTTGAGGAGGAGATCTAAGTGAAACCCCACTGCCACCAAAGGCTGACACGCCAAGTATATCGGACATGCTGAACTCCTTACGTTTGGAGCCCCCACCTGCAAATGTATAAAGAGTTAAACTTGCCAATGGGTTAACATCCACAAGTTATTAAGCGGATGGTTAATGTTTGGTAAAATCTAGATGTCGGGCGCGAGCATTCGACGGAACATTCTGTTCAAAAAGACACCTGCATCGTCGAAATGAGATGAGCCATCCGTTTCGATGATTTTGCGGACCTGCGCATCGAAATCGGCATAGTGCTGTGTGGTGGCCCAGATTGAAAAGATAAGATGGTAGGGGTCAACATTTGCGATGCGTCCCGCCTCAGACCAGCCTTTGATGACTTGCGCTTTATCGTCCACGAGGGCTTTCAATTCGCCTTCAATTTGATCAGCAATATTAGGTGCACCTTGGACAATTTCATTGGCAAACAAACGGCTTTCGCGCGGATATTCGCGGGCCATATCGAGTTTGCGTAAAACATAGGCAAGGATTTCTTCCACCGGATCGCCGTTGGCATTGAGTTTGTACAAAGGGTCGAGCCAATTGGTCATGAGCCGCTCAAGCAAGGCGCGGTGTATCGAGACTTTAGAAGGAAAATAATACAATAGGTTTGGCTTAGACAGACCTGACGCAAGGGCGATTTGGTCCAATGTCGCGCCACGAAACCCGTGCCGTGAAAACACATCTAAGGCGGCTTCGAGTATCGTTTCGTGGTTCTTTTTTTGGATTCTCGTCCGCGGTATCTTACTTGGCATAGGGTGCCGATTCCTTTTTGCGCGTCTTGGCGTTTATAAAGGCTACAGCGTTGCTGAAAAAAACGCCATTCCCAAGGTGATTTTACCTGAAAAATGGAAAATTTTCTGGCAGCTTGGTTTTTAGGCGGGTGACTGTCCTTGACCCGTGTTGGCGCGCTGTTAACGTGGTCTTGACCATTTGGTCAAAGTGAGGCGTGCTGGCGATGGCAGGTGCAAAACGGCAATTGCCATGCAAGGCAGGCGCGCGCTTCTATTAATGACAACGAGGTACACTATGGCTATGGACGGCAATACACGCCCAAATGATTTGTCGGCTTTTTGGATGCCGTTCACGTCGAACAGGCAGTTTAAAAAACAGCCCAGAATGTTCGTGTCCGCAGATCGTATGCATTATACGACAGACGACGGACGTCAGGTTTTGGATGGCACCGCAGGGTTGTGGTGTTGCAACGCGGGGCACAATCGTCCGAAAATTGTCGAAGCGGTGCAAAAACAGGTCGCCGAATTGGATTACGCGCCCGCATTTCAGATGGGGCATCCAAAGGCGTTTGAGCTGGCGAGCAAACTGGTCGATATGGCGCCTGCGCCGTTTGAACATGCGTTTTTCACCAACTCTGGTTCTGAGTCTGTCGAGACCGCTTTGAAGCTTGCCTTGGCCTATCATCGTGCAAAAGGGCAGGGCGAACGCACCCGTTTGATTGGCCGCGAACGTGGCTATCACGGGGTGAATTTTGGCGGGATTTCTGTAGGCGGCATCGTAACCAATCGCAAGATGTTTGGCACGCTTTTGGCTGGCGTCGACCACCTGCCGCATACCCATTTGCCTGACCAAAACGCTTTCACCAAAGGCCAGCCGGAACACGGCGCGCATTTGGCAGACGAGCTGGAACGCATCGTGACGCTGCATGGGGCCGAAACAATTGCCGCTGTGATTGTCGAGCCGATGGCGGGGTCGACGGGGGTTCTCCTGCCGCCAAAAGGCTATTTGCAACGCCTGCGTGAGATTTGTACCAATCATGGTATTTTGCTTATTTTTGATGAGGTTATCACGGGTTTCGGGCGTCTTGGATCAAGCTTTGCCGCCGAATATTACGGGGTTATGCCGGATATGATCACCACAGCCAAAGGTCTGACCAATGGCGTGATTCCTATGGGGGCTGTCTTGGTCTCGGGTGAGATTCACGACGCCTTTATGCAGGGTCCTGAGCACATGATTGAGCTGTTCCACGGCTATACCTATTCAGGCAACCCGATGGCAGCAGCTGCCGGTCTTGCGACATTAGAAACCTATGCAGAAGAAGACCTGTTTGCCCGTGCCGCAGGGCTTGAGGGCTATTGGCAAGATGCGTTGCACAGCTTGAAAGGTTTGCCGCATGTGGTTGATATTCGTGGCATGGGGCTGATCGGTGCGATTGAACTGGCCCCCATCGCAGGCGAGCCCACCAAACGAGCGTTCAATGCGTTTTTGAAATGTTTTGATAAAGGCGTTCTTGTACGTACCACAGGTGATATCATTGCCCTGTCACCGCCTTTGATCATTGAAAAAGAACACATCGACACATTGATCGGGATCATTGCCGATGTGCTCAAAACGCTAGACTAAAACCCTTGAGTGATCCCGCTCGGGGTCACTCAAACATCAGAATCAAAAGCGCAGGCGCGCCGACCATAAGGCCGGTGATGATTGCGATGGATGTTGTGAGACCTTTAAACATGATGTCCTCCGTTGATTGTGTCACATTGAAGTAGAATGATCGGCAGGACTGTCGAGAACAAAAACGCCGCAGTGAATTTGTGCGTTTCAAGACCAGAAATTGGAGAAAAAAGATGAGCAGCTCAGTAGATAAAAGCAACATGCGGATCGATGGGGCGCGTCTTTGGGACTCTTTGATGGATATGGCCAAAATCGGCCCAGGCATTGCAGGCGGCAACAACCGTCAGACATTGACCGATGAAGACGCCGCAGGGCGCGCTTTGTTTCAATCATGGTGCGAGGCCGCGGACATGACCATGGGCGTCGATACGATGGGCAATATGTTCGCGACACGTTCGGGCACTGATCCCGAGGCTTTGCCAGTTTACATGGGCTCGCACCTTGATACGCAGCCCACGGGTGGCAAATACGACGGTATTCTCGGTGTGCTTGGCGCGCTTGAGGCCGTGCGCACAATGAATGATCTTGGGCTGAAAACCAAACATCCCATCGTGATCGCCAACTGGACCAACGAAGAAGGCACACGCTTTGCGCCTGCTATGTTGGCCTCTGGCGTGTTCGCGGGCAAGCATACGCAAGACTGGGCCTACGATCGTGTTGATGCTGAAGGCAAGAGCTTTGGCGATGAATTGAAACGGATTGGCTGGGTTGGTTCTGAACAGGTGGGCGCGCGAAAAATGCACGCCATGTTCGAGCTACACATCGAACAAGGGCCTATTTTAGAAGCCGAAAAGAAAGACATTGGCGTGGTCACCCACGGGCAAGGGCTGCGCTGGATCGAATGTACGGTGACGGGCAAAGAAAGTCACACAGGGTCAACGCCCATGCCGATGCGTAAAAACGCAGGACGCGGCTTGGCGCGGATCACCGAGCTGGTCCACGAGATCGCGATGAAACATCAGCCCAATGCTGTTGGCGCCATTGGTCATGTGGATGTTTACCCGAATTCGCGCAACATTATCCCCGGCAAAGTGGTGTTTACCATCGATTTTCGCTCGCATTTACAAGACGTGATCGATGCGATGTTGGAAGAATTCTATGACCGCGCGCCAAAACTATGCGAAGAAATCGGCGTGTCACTGGACACCGAAGTCTCAGGCCAATTCGATCCGCCCGCCTTTGATAAGACCTGCGTGAGCGCCGTGCGTAAAGCTGCCGAAACACTGGGCTACAGCCATATGGACATCGTCTCTGGCGCAGGGCATGATGCCTGCTGGATCAATGACTTATACCCAACTTCGATGATCATGTGTCCTTGTGTGGATGGTCTAAGCCATAACGAGGCCGAAGAGATCAGCCCCGAATGGGCCGCCGCAGGTGCAGATGTCTTGTTGCATGCGGTTTTGGCCACGGCTGAAGTCGTCGAGTAGACATTGAATATCGAAAAAGCAGGCGCGCAAACCACGACGCGCCGCATTTCAAAACGGGAGACTGAATATGACCAAAGTGATCAAAAACGGCACGATTGTCACCGCCGATCTGACCTATGAAGCTGATGTGAAAATCGACGGAGAGAAGATCATCGAAATCGGACCAAATCTATCGGGTGATGAGGTGATTGATGCCACGGGCTGTTACATCATGCCCGGCGGGATTGACCCGCATACACACCTTGAGATGCCGTTTATGGGCACGCATTCGGCAGATGATTTCGCCTCTGGTACACGCGCGGCGCTTGCGGGTGGCACCACGATGGTGGTCGATTTTTGCCTGCCAAGCCCAGGTGAAAGCCTGCTCGATGCGCTGAAGGTTTGGGATAATAAATCCGCTCAGGCGTCTTGTGATTATTCCTTCCACATGGCGATCACTTGGTGGGGTGAGCAAGTGTTTGAGGACATGAAAATCATCACCGAAGAAAAAGGCATCAATACTTTCAAGCACTTCCTTGCCTATAAAGGCGCATTGATGGTGAATGATGACGAACTTTATAGCTCGTTCAAACGCTGTGCCGAACTTGGGGCGACGCCGCTTGTACACGCGGAAAACGGCGATGTGATTGCCGAGTTGACCGCGCAATTGTTGGAGCAAGGCAATACAGGCCCCGAAGGCCACGCCTATTCGCGCCCCCCACAGGTTGAGGGCGAAGCGACAAATCGCGCGATTATGATCGCCGATATGGCGGGCGCGCCTTTATATGTGGTGCACACCTCTTGCGAAGAATCCCACGAAGCCATTCGCCGTGCCAAAATGCAGGGCAAACGGGTGTGGGGCGAACCTTTGGTGCAGCATCTTGTCTTGGACGAATCTGAATACTTCCACGAGGACTGGGACCACGCTGCCCGCCGCGTCATGTCACCACCGTTTCGCAATAAACAGCACCAAGACAGTCTTTGGGCTGGGCTGGCGTCAGGCACATTGTCTTGCGTGGCGACTGATCACTGCGCCTTTACAACAGAGCAAAAACGCAATGGTATCGGCGATTTCTCGAAAATTCCCAACGGCACTGGCGGGCTAGAAGATCGCTTGCCGGTCTTGTGGACCAAAGGCGTCAATACTGGCCGCATCACTATGAACGAATTTGTCGCGGTGACCTCGACCAATATCGCGAAAATCCTCAACTGTTATCCTAAAAAGGGTGCGGTTCTTGTTGGGGCCGATGCAGATTTAATCGTTTGGGATCCGAAAATCAGCAAAACGATTTCTGCCGATGCGCAAGCCTCTGCCATTGATTACAATGTGTTTGAGGGTATCGAGGTCACAGGCCTACCGCGTTATGTTTTGACCCGTGGCTATGTCGCTGTTGATAATGGTGAACTGAAAGCCAAGGAAGGTCATGGTCAATTCGTCGCTCGCGATGCCAATGCAACCGTGAACACCGCGCTTTCGAAATGGAAAGACCTTACAGCCCCGCGCCCAGTGGAGCGTACAGGCATTCCCGTAACTGGGGTTTAAGATCGGCGGGGGCCAGAAAAAGGCCCCCATTGCGACAGGGACAAATAATGGACCTAGCACTAAGCCAGGCCAGAAAGACCAGTTATGACTTCGCCAGTGATTGATGTGTCCGGTGTGGACCTTACCTTTCAAACCAACGATGGCCCGATCCATGCGCTCAAGAATGTGAACCTTGAGATCAACAAAGGGGATTTCGTGTCCTTTATTGGTCCGTCTGGCTGTGGGAAAACCACACTTTTGCGCTGTATTGCTGGGCTGGAAACACCCACTGGCGGTGATTTGACAGTGAATGGATTGTCACCAGAAGACGCGCGCAAGGCGCGATCTTATGGCTATGTGTTTCAGGCCGCAGGATTGTACCCTTGGCGGACAATTGGTGGAAATGTGAAACTACCGCTCGAAATCATGGGATTTTCTAAAGAAGATCAGACTGAACGTGTTCGAAAAGTGCTAGAGCTTGTGGATCTTGCAGGCTTTGAGAAAAAGTACCCTTGGCAGTTATCTGGCGGTATGCAACAGCGCGCGTCGATTGCACGTGCGCTGGCTTTTGACGCTGACATCTTGTTGATGGATGAACCTTTCGGCGCACTTGACGAGATCGTGCGCGACCACTTGAATGAACAGGTTCTAAAGCTCTGGGCACGCACGGAAAAGACCATCGCCTTTGTGACGCATTCCATTCCCGAAGCCGTTTACCTGAGCACCAAAATCGTTGTCATGTCGCCGCGCCCCGGTCGTATTACAGACATCATCGACAGTCCGTTGCCCAAAGATCGACCTTTGAACATTCGTGACAGCGCAGAGTTTATCCAAATTGCCCATCGTGTGCGTGATGGTTTGCGCGCGGGGCATGACGAATGATTCCGGGCAAGCCTTCAACTTTTACGTATTCGGTTTTGCCTGTGCTGACTGTTGTTGCCGTATTGGTGGTGGTTTGGTACGCGGCGGCGATCAAGATGAATTCCACATGGACCTATGATCAGGCCGCGCGAGCAGGCACAGAACCAAGCTTTTCCGAAGTGGTCAAGGACACCATGCAGCAAGATCGGCCTCTGTTGCCTGTGCCGCATCAAGTGGCTGCGGAGCTTTGGGACACCACTGTTGAAAAGAAAATCACCTCAAAACGGTCGATGATCTATCAAGGGTCGATCACTTTGAAAACAACGCTTTGGGGCTTTGCCTTAGGCGTCGTGGTTGGCATCGCTATGGCGGCCTTGATCGTGCTCAGCCGTGTTGGACGCCTCAGCCTGATGCCTTGGGCAATCATTTCGCAAACCATTCCGATTGTGGCTTTGGCGCCGATCATCGTCGTGCTGAGCAATGCCATCGGGGCAGGGTCGCTGCTTGTCCCCAAGGCGATCATTGCGGCCTATTTAAGCTTTTTCCCCGTGATGGTCAGTATGATCAAAGGGCTGACAAGTCCTGATCACATGCAGTTGGATTTGCTGCGCACCTACGGGGCAAAACGATCTGCCGTGTTTTGGAAGCTGCGGGTTCCTGCGTCTATGCCCTACTTTTTTGCCTCATTGAAAGTCAGCATTGCCGCCGCTTTTGTCGGGGCTGTGGTAGGCGAGTTGTCCACCAGTGCGATTTCTGGCCTTGGGGCACGCATGTTGATTGGGTCGCAATTTGGTGAGCCGATGATCATGTGGGCCGCTTTGTTTGCCGCCGCTATATTGGCCGCAATTTTGATTTTCACCGTCGGAGCGATTGAAAAAATCCTGCGCCGCGCCATGGGAGGGCAGCCAGTATGACCCGTGTCGACACGAAGTTTGAACGCATCGCATACCCCGTCGGATTTGGCCTTTTGGTTCTGCTTTTGTGGGAAGTCGCAGTGATGGTATTTGGCATATCACCAGCACTGTTGCCGCCGCCCTCTGCTATTGGGGCTGCTATTTTCGGATCTTTGCCGATCCTTTGGGGCGACTGGGTGCAAACAGTCGTGAAAGGCGCGTTGAACGGGCTTTGGATGGGCAGTTTCGCAGGCATTGCTGTGGCCTTGGTGATCGATAGGTTTGCCTTTCTCAAACGCGGCCTTTTGCCAGTGGCCAATTTCTTTGCCGCGCTGCCTATTGTTGGCTTGGCGCCCATCATGGTCATGTGGTTTGGCTTTGATTGGCATTCCAAGGCTGCTGTTGTGGCGATTATGGTGTTCTTTCCGATGTTGGTGAATACGCTTGGCGGTCTTGCCGATACCGATACGATGCAGCGCGATCTGATGCGCACTTATGCGGCGGGGCATGTCGCAACGCTTTTGAAATTACGCCTGCCGGCGGCACTGCCATTTGTGTTCAACGGTTTGAAAATTGCCGTCACATTGGCGTTGATTGGGGCGATTGTTGCTGAATATTTTGGCTCTCCGATCCGTGGAATGGGGTTTCGCATCACGACAGAGATGGGGCGCTTGGCAACGGACATGGTTTGGGCTGAAATCACCATATCGGCTTTGACGGGTACGGCGCTTTATGGGGTCGTGGCTTTAATTGAAAAGAGGGTGACCTTTTGGCATCCCTCACAACGCGGGTAACCGCTGACAAATTGCACGGGGAAAACCTCGGCAGTTCAACAACTTGGAGGTTGTATTATGAAGAATCTACTTTTGAGCGCGACAGCGCTGGCTGCAATGACAACAGGCGCGTTTGCCGCTGACGATGTGACGCTGCAATTGAAATGGGTCACCCAAGCGCAGTTCGCGGGCTATTATGTGGCGCTGGAAAAAGGTCTTTATGAAGCCGAAGATTTGAACGTCACGATCAAGCCTGGCGGCCCTGATGTGGCGCCTGTGCAAGTGCTGCTTGGCGGCGGCGCAGATGTGATGGTTGACTGGATGCCATCTGCCTTGGCCGCGCGCGAAAATGGCGCGCCTGTGGTGAACATTGCGCAGCCTTTCAAATCCTCAGGCATGATGCTGACCTGCCTCAAAGAAAGCGGTATTGAAGGGCCTGAGGATTTTGCTGACAAAACGCTCGGCGTTTGGTTTTATGGCAATGAATATCCGTTCCTGAGCTGGATGGGAAAACTGGGCCTTGCGACTGACGGATCTGAGGGCGGCGTGACCGTTCTCAAGCAGGGCTTTAACGTTGATCCATTGTTGCAAAAACAAGCGGCCTGTATTTCCACTATGACCTACAACGAGTACGGGCAGGTTTTGGATGCGGGTATTTCAGCTGACGATTTGATTACGTTTAAATACGAAGATCAAGGTGTTGCGACCCTAGAAGACGGTCTTTACGTTTTGGAAGAGAGCCTGACAGATGAGGCGTTCAAAGACAAAATGGCACGTTTTGTTAAGGCGTCCATGGCAGGCTGGACTTGGGCTGCTGAGAACCCAGAAGAGGCCGCTGAGATTGTTCTAGAGTACGATGAGACAGGCGCGCAATCTGAGGCGCACCAAATCCGTATGATGGGCGAAGTGGCCAAGTTGATCGAGGGCTCTACGGGCGCGCTTGAGATAGGTGACTATGATCGCACAGTTGCGTCTTTGCTGTCTGGCGGGTCTGATCCTGTGATCACTATGGAACCAACCGGCGCTTACACATCTGACATCACTGACATGATGATGATGAAATAAGCCCGCCAGTCGTGGAACTTTCGAGAGGCCTCAAGCACAGCTCGGGGCCTTTTTCCATTGGGTGTCACTGGCCTATAGAAATTGAGCAGAACCAAGCTGACGGGTCTGTGCCCCGCTGCGTTGTTTGAAACGCGCCAAATTATGGGCGCGTTTGGGATCAATGGTGCCAAGATCAAGGCGCGTCACGCCAAGTTTCTGCAAGCGTTTGATTGCATCCCAAAGGATCAAGTTATGGGCATTGACTTTCCGTCCGTCAGGTCCGTTGTACCCCATGTGATAGCTGGCGGTATTGCCGTGCCGGATGAACAGCATTTGCGCGTCACTTGCGCGCAAAAGCAGTAAGGAATTGGGCGCAACATTTTGAATAGCCAATGTGAATTCAGGTGGGAGACCGCGATATTGCCCTTGGGATTGGCGTGCTTTTTCTGGCTGTAACAGTGGGGCGATCGCAACTGGCGTTGCGGTGGTCTGGGCGACTTTCAACCGTGACGCTTCGGCCTTTTTCAATGCGTTACGCCATTTGGGGTGCTGAGCTGCGCGCAGGTCTTGCAGATCAAGACTTAAGTCCAATTCGCAAATCTGTGGCTTGGGAGAGAGTGACAGACGTCGCAAGCGGGTCTCTGGAGACATTAGTTTGAACGAGACTGTTTTTAGCGTGGATCGTAAAGAGCGCAGCACATCATTTGAATGACCGCTTTGCAAGAATACAGGTCCGCGGCTGGTCAGAGAGACCTCAAACCCCATTATTTTACGCTGCACAATTTGCGCGATTGCTATAGGCTCACCTTGGTGAATGACCGCCAATCGCACCACATCCCGTCCGATGCGTTGAACCGCATCACCGTAAAGCCAGCGTTGCTGTAAAGGGGCTTGCGTCAAATTTGCAAGGCCATCCCAGTGCTTAGGGTCGGTGATGATCTGCGTTTCCATGAGGCCAGATTGCGCTTAAAGAGACAAATTTTTGGTTAATAAGTCCTTTTGGCTGCTCAAAAATGCAGAGCATCCGTCTTAGTGCTGCCTGATGCCTTATGAATAAGGCCGCACGCTCAGTTTTGAGTGCACGGCCTTTCATAGTGTCGAGGCGGGCTGTTTTAGGCGTTATAAATCGACCCATCGATCAAATCGGCAACGACTGCGGGTTCGGCTAGA
>NZ_JAHKPU010000020.1 GCF_018860505.1 Pacificibacter marinus | reverse complement strand
ACGGGTGCTGACGTCAGACAAGGTGAGCAGTTTCGTCCCAAAAATGTTGCAGCGGTTTTTGTGACAGCGACGTTGCCTCCTTTTGCCAGAACGGGATCTCAAATTGATGTGACAATTTCCGCCATTGGCGATGCAAAAAGCCTGCTGGGCGGTACGTTAATTATGACACCAATGAATGCTCCAGATGGGCAAATTTACGCGGTTGCACAAGGAACGATTATTGCTGGCGGCGCTTCTGCAGAGGGCGATGGAGCAACGGTGACGCAAGGCGTGCCCACCTCTGGCGTCATCCCATCAGGTGCTAGAATTGAACGCGAAATTGAATTCGACTTCACGAAATTAACGTCGATCCGCCTCGCGTTGCGAAACCCCGACTTCACAACCGCTGGTCGTATTGAGGTGGCCATCAATAACAACTTTGGACGCGTGGTGTCACGAATGCTAGATTCAGGAACTGTTATTCTGGACATAAAGGCCACAAAGTCGCTATCGCCCGCGCACGCACTTGGTCGTGTCGAGAACATTTCTGTCGAGCCAGAACGAAAAGCGCGGGTTATCGTTGATCAAAGATCAGGAACGATTGTGATGGGAGAGGACGTCCGTATTTCAAGAGTCGCTGTCAGTCAGGGCAATTTAACGCTGCGCATTGAGGAAGAACCACTTGTTGTGCAACCAAATCCATTTTCAGAAGGCAGTACTGTGATTGTTCCCAGAACACGCGCGGCTATTGAAGAAGAACCGGGCATAGGACTTGCTGAAATTCCGGGGGGAACGTCTTTGTCAGAAGTCATCGCGGGGCTGAATGCCTTGGGCGTATCTCCGCGAGACATGATCGACATCTTGAAAAGTATTAAGGCAGCCGGTGCCTTACATGCAGAATTCGTCGTTCGATAGAATGCCACATAAACATAAAACTTGGCTGCGATTTTTTCTCGTCTGATAAGAACCAAATACTTACGCAAGTGAACTCGGGCGACAAAACTGCATCGCCCGAGTTTTTGAACTTAGTTATTTAGAAGACTCTTCAATATTGTCAGCATCGACGACGCCTGACTCTTCAACGGTTTCCACGTCTATAAACTCAACCGTTGCATCATCTTCGACTGGAATCTCCTGATCTGCTCCCACAATCATAGGAAGCATTTCAGTTCCAGCGGGCATAGAGACCTCCGACTGTGCCGGCGTGCGCCAACTTAATGTATCGAATGCGGAACAACTGACACAAATGGGTTCCCATGATGTATGAACTGTTTGGCATTTATCACACACCCACTGCGGGCCACGCGGAGCCGTCAAGGCGCGAGTAAGCCATCCACGCACAACGACATCTTCAGCGCCCTCACCGCGTTCAATCGCAGCCATCAATATCATAGATCTTGCGGTTGGATTGTTTTCCACCAAGTCACCTAAAGTGCGACGTGCTGCTGGAAAGTCCTCTGCAGCGATTTGCAACTCAGCCATAAGCATTTTTGTTTCGGGATGACCAGGCTTTGCCCGAACAAGACCAGCAAAACGCTTAATCCGTGCATCAGGTGTTTCATTCGGTGCTATACGTGCGAAAGCAGCCGCCAAATCTGGATGGGGTTGTGTATCCCACGCCTTTTTCAAAATACGGGTGGCCTGACGGATTTTGCCTTGGCGCGTATATTCATCGGCGGCCATGACCGCTGCTGGAATCAAATCGGGCGACTTTTTATTAGCCTCAATCGCGGCCTCTTGCGCCTCTACCGTGGCACCTGTTTCAAAAACACCTTTGGCTTCTGACAGCGCCAAAACTGCGTCACGTCGTTTGTGTACATCACGGGGAATTGCACCGTGTTTAAACTTGGCAGACAATGTGTTGCGCGCCGCCGACCAATCTTTTTTACTGGCTTGTAACTGTAGCAATGTATCTTGCATTTCAACGTGCTTTGGCTTGAGCGCAAAAGCTTTCTCTGCAAGCTTAAGCGCCGTGTCGGTATCACCTTCTTCAAGCTTATGCTTAAGCATACCATGTACACCAACAAACCTGGTGCGATCATCAGCAACAAGACGTCGGTAAACTTCTTGAGCTTTGCGTTTATCGCCCGTCATTTCGGCGGCTTGCGCAGTCAAAAGGTTGGTCAGCTCAGGCTTGCGCAGGTATTTTTCTGCTTTCGATGCTTTGGCCATAGCTACACGGCCTTCGCCTGACGCTAAAGCCATCATACCCTCAGCCATCGCATCAAAGCCTTTGCGTTCGCGATTGCGATCAAAGTAACGCGACAATGCAGTTTCATCGCCCAACAAGAACTTCACGACAGCAACACAGAGCCCAGCAAGTTTCAAAAGCAACCAAGCGACGACCAGTAACACCACGATGGCGATGACCACCTTGATAGGCGACAAGCTAATTTTGAAACCCATGAACGCAATGTCCATACTGCCTTCGCTATCGATCAAGAACATCCCGCCGAATGCGAGCGCCGCCACGAGGACAACAAAGAAAACTATTTTAACCAAAGACCAGAGCATGTGAGCGCCTTTCTATTGAGCAAGCATTGCGGAGAGCGCGTTAGTGACATCGAGACGGGTTTGTGCCATCGCAACCCAATCTGCCATCACCGCTTGCCCCACATCAGGAAGTGTCGAAATTTCAGTCAAAGCCGCTTGCAGATCATTGTCACGAACGGCCTGTTCTGCGCGCGAGAGCACTGCATCAGGACTTGTTCCATCTTTAGGCGTCAAAGATCTAAGCCCCAGTTGCGTGCGCAAAAAACGGTCCATCCAGCCTTGGCTTTCACCATCCGTTTTTGCGGTCTCAACGATAGCAATATCAGCCGCTTCGCCGAACGATATCGCAATGTCCTGCAAGGTCGCGACTCCCTGTACGGCAGGCACACTCAATGCGGCGGGCACATCAATTTGCAAGTCTCTGAGAACAGCATCATACGGCTGCCCCGTTGTTATAGCTTCTTGCAAACGAGAGATGGCAGAGGCTTTGGCTGCATTGGCTTCTTCGTTTTCAGCGGCCGCTTTCGCATCCTGCAAACGCGCAACTTCGCTATTTAATAGCGTCTGCATTTCGGTCAACTGGCGCTCATAAGCCGCTGTAGCTTCGGGTGAAACGATAGCTTCGGCGACAGGGGCGGCCTCAACTGCAGTTAAACGTTGATCAACCGCTGCAAGCGCAGCTTCGACAGGTGCTAATGCATCATTTAAATTTATGTCAGCAATCTTCGCATCTACCGACGTCGTCACAGCCGACATTTCGCCACGCACCGTGTCAATTAACTCAGCCATTTGCACGGCCTGAGTTTGAGAGTCAGCGAGCTGCGTTTCAAGTGCAGACACGCGGGCTTGTAAAACATCTGTACTGGCGCCGGGGAAGGGCCAACCATCTGGCTTAATAAAATTGGCGCCTGCATAGCCAAGACCAACGCAGACAACACCGCCCAAAAGCATGGGGACAAATCCACGTTTTTGTACAATGGCCTGTGGCTCAATCAAATTTGGCGTATCAGTAGAACCTTCGGCCTCTGCGACGACTTCTTTTTCATCTACAGACTCTTCTGCGAGAGTGTCCTTGGACTCATCCTCTGGTGCGGGGATTTTAGCCTCAGCTTCAGACGTTTCGCTTACATCCGCAAGCTCAGGTTCCGGTACGGGGGAGGGGCTGTTCTCTATATCAGGGGTTTTGGGATCGCCATCACCTGTTTCCGTTTGCACTGCGTCAACAGCATCAGTGACGACCGTTTCAGGAGCGCCCTCGGATTTTGCTGTGTCTTTGGGAGATTTCTTTGACCGTGCCACGATATAACCTTTCGAATCCGAACAAATAATGTGTCGCTACAAAACGAACCTAGTCGGACTGAAAGGGACCCTCAAGCCATTCAAGCCAACTGCGACGCAATAGCAGCCACCATTGCCTCGAAATTTGGCGATTTTGCATATACAATTTGATGCGGCACTGGCCCCGACCAACCATTTGCTGCAGCCTTAGATATCGCGACCAAAGTAATTTGGCCCGCAAAACCACTTAAATTTTGCGACACGATGCGAGCAGAACGGGCAGAATAAACGGGAACCAAAAGCTCTGTCGCAGCCAATAGGCTTTGCTGAACATCATGTGAAAATTCACACGGGTCTTGACGATAGACAATCATTGATTTTGTCTCAATTCCAGCCAAACTCAACTCGAATTCCATATCCGCTTGCACATGTGCGCCGCGCAAATACAACACTTTCGACGCACCAGAGGCTTGAACCAATTCGATCAGATCCTTGGCATTTCCTGCCGCCGAAACCGCTCTAAGTCCCAATGAGCGCGCCATCTGCGCGGTTCTATCCCCAACACATAAAACAGGTATCGTTGAAGTCATTTTTGCGGCAGCGGGTACCGCGTGTTTCGAGGTCAAAATAATTGCGTCAAATACATCAGTTTTTAGCTCATATGCGACAGGAACAATCGCAAGTGCAGGCGCCAAGATAATTTTGGTTGAGGGGTTCATCAACAAAAGGGCACGTTTGAGCGCTTTTGCGTCCTCCATCGGTCTTGAAATGAGTGTGATCCTAGGCAAAATGATCCCCAGCATTGTGTGAATGATGCCCCAGTGTTACCCCCCCATATGAGATGAAACAACGCTTGGTCGATTTTAATCGACTAAAGTTTGAAAGGCGCGAATTATGACTGGCATTACCGTCCTTGGTGCAGGTGCATTTGGAACGGCTCTGGCGATTTCCTTGAGTTCCGTGCGTAAAGATATCGTTCTATGGGGGCGTTCAGCCGATCAGATGGTGCAGATGTCAGCCGTTCGTACCAATGAAAGACGCTTACCGGAACGTAAACTGCCTGATGCATTGGGCCTCACATCCGATTTAAGTGAGGCTTGCCGCTCGGATATCATCTTGATGTCGATGCCTATGCAAAAGTTGTCACAATTCGCGCAAGAGAACGCGGCACTTTTGGCGGGAAAAACGCTGGTATCATGCTGTAAGGGCATTGATCTTGCAACGGGACTTGGGCCTGTTGAAGTTCTAAGTCAACTCATTCCGACTGCCAAGGTAGCCATCCTATCTGGTCCGTCTTTCGCGACGGATATTGCGGATGGATTACCAACCGCCTTGACAATCGCAAGCTCAGACGAAGCGATGGTCTCAGCTTTGCAAGCTGCGTTAACCACGAAAACAATTCGGCTTTATTCCAGCTTAGATCCAGTCGGAGTAGAGTTTGGCGGGGCACTGAAAAACGTGATGGCAATCGCCTGTGGCATTGCAATAGGCGCAGGCCTTGGGGAAAGCGCGCGCGCAGCATTGATGACGCGTGGTAATATTGAGATGCAGCGCCTTGCAACCGAACTTGGGGCTTCACCACAGACTCTATCCGGGCTTTCCGGGTTCGGTGATTTGGTTTTGACGTGCACGTCTGCGAAATCACGTAATTTTTCTCACGGCTTAAAGCTAGGGCGCGGGGAAGACATCGATCCGACGATCACCGTCGAAGGTGTCGCCACAGCGCGTGCTGTAGCAGTGCTTGCGAACAGTCATGGGGTCGATATGCCCATCACAAATGTTGTCCGTGACATTCTAGATTCTTCAATCATAATAACTGACGCGGTGGAGCTGTTGCTCTCTCGTCCACTCAAAAGGGAATAAATGATGAAATTCGCTATTATCTGTGCCGACAAAGCTGGCGCACTTCAAACCCGTCTCGACACACGCACCGAGCACCTCGCCTATATTGAAGCGACGGGAGTTGTAGAACAAGCCGGACCGTTTTTGAATGATGCTGGCGACATGTGTGGTTCATTGGTTATTATCGAAGTGGCAGATATGGCTGCGGCGCAAGCTTGGGCAGACAACGACCCCTATGCCAAAGCCGGACTGTTTGAAAGCGTCACGGTTCAAGCATGGAAGCGCGTGATCGGCTGATGGCCTATTGGCTGTTCAAATCCGAAGCTGACGTTTGGTCGTGGGATCAACAAGTTGCCAAGGGTGACATTGGCGAAGAATGGAATGGTGTGCGCAACTATCAAGCGCGCAACAACATGCGCCAAATGCAACTGGGCGATCTTGGTTTTTTCTATCATTCGCGTGCCGAAAAAGAAATTGTCGGCATTGTTGAAGTCTGTGCTCTTGCGCATCAAGATAGCACGACTGAGGACGCTCGCTGGGACTGTGTCGACATTAAAGCGGTGCGCCCCTTTGGGGGCCCCGTGACTTTGGCAATGTGCAAAGAAGATCCACGTTTGGCGGAAATGGTTCTTGTAAACAACTCACGACTGTCTGTACAGCCTGTGACTGCTGACGAATGGGCTATTATCTGCAATCTTGGCGCTACGCAGCCCTAAGACCTTATCAGGAATCGTCTAGCTAAAGCGTCTAAGGCTATGCTTACTTAAGCTATATTGGTTTTGGAGGACCTTATGGGATTAATTTCGGTTTTGGTTGCAGCACTTGCAGGCTTTGTCATGGGGGCAGTTTGGTACATGACGCTCGCAAAACAATGGGTTGCCGCATCGGGCGTCAAAGTGGACGAAAACGGTCGGCCCGAAGGCGGCTCCCCCATGCCATTTATTATTTCTGGGATTTGCATGTTGCTGGTCGCGGGAATGATGCGTCACATGTTTGCTATGGCAGGTATTGATGGTGCAGCTAAAGGGCTGATATCTGGGCTTGGTATTGGAATGTTTTTCATTGCCCCATGGATTGCAATGAACGTCGCCTATGCAATGCGCCCGCGCGCACTGGCCATCATAGATGGCGGATACGCTATTATCGGCTGTGGCGTTATTGGGCTTATTCTCGGTATTTTTTAAAAATGGAGGGTCCCGACCCCTCGGAACCCTCTTCACCCCACGCGCTCCTAAGCACCACACGCGTCTGATATATTAGGTCCGAGCCATACTAGCCTTGGTTTAAAGCTATGTGGTTTAGCGATTCCATGCAAATTAGAAGTCGGAACGTTTTAGTTTAACTGGCGATAGAAAATAGCAATTAGGCGTTAACTATAACCGCATGAAACATCAGAAAAAGCCGCCTCAACACATGATTGAGACGGCTAAATTTTTATTTGTAGACAGCTTCTTTGCCGAAGTGCTTTACCAACAAGTAGTAAAACACGGCACGGAATTTGTTGCGCTCGGACTTGCCGTAAGTTTCGATCGCCGCATGGATTGCGTCCATCAATTCAGGGCTGTCGGCCAATCCCAATTTTTTAATCAAGAAGTTGTTTTTGACTGTTTCAAGTTCTGACTCTTGACTGCCAGCAACAGTGGACGCGTCCGCGTTGTAAATCGCTGGACCGCAACCGATAGTCACTTTCGTCAACAGGTCCATATCAGGCGTCATGCCACATTTTGTTTTAAGATCGTCGGCATATTTTGCGATAAGATCGTCGCGTTTTCCCATTGGAATTCTCCCACCAATTACTAGCCGTTCGGCTACGTTCAAAAGCCTCAACTTGGGCTTGACGTTAGATTAGGTTCAGGTGGCTAGAAAACAAAGGGAAAGTTTTATGAGAAGTCCCCATAGGCGGAAAAGGCCACCCATGACGGCGGCCTTTTTGATCATGACATTCAGTGCGCTTAATAACGGTAATGTTCTGGCTTGAAAGGACCTTCCACAGTCACACCGATGTAGTCAGCTTGCTCTTTAGTCAGTTCAGACAACTGCACACCGATGCGCGCAAGGTGCAAGCGCGCCACTTTTTCATCCAGATGTTTCGGTAAAATGTAGACATCATTTTTGTACGCTTCGCCGTTTGTCCAAAGCTCCATCTGCGCCAAAACTTGATTGGTGAAAGACGCGGACATAACAAACGATGGGTGACCTGTGGCATTACCAAGGTTCAGTAAACGCCCCTCAGACAGCAAGATGATACGCGAACCAGACGGCATTTCGATCATATCCACTTGGTCTTTGATGTTGGTCCATTTGTGGTTTTTCAACGCGGCCACTTGGATTTCGTTATCGAAGTGACCGATGTTGCCAACGATCGCCATGTCCTTCATCGCGCGCATGTGTTCGATGCGAATGATGTCTTTGTTGCCTGTGGTGGTGATGAACACGTCAGCCGTAGCCACGACATCTTCGAGGCGCACCACTTCAAAACCGTCCATCGCCGCTTGCAGCGCACAGATCGGGTCGATTTCGGTGACTTTCACACGGGCACCAGCACCGCTGAGCGATGCGGCAGAACCTTTGCCCACATCGCCGTAGCCACAAACGACAGCGACCTTACCGGCCATCATTGTATCTGTGGCGCGACGAATGCCGTCGACGAGGCTTTCTTTGCAGCCATATTTGTTGTCGAACTTGGACTTGGTTACGGAGTCGTTCACGTTGATCGCGGGGAATGGCAATTGCCCTTGTTTTACAAGCTCATACAGACGGTGAACGCCTGTAGTTGTTTCCTCGGACACGCCAACGATTTGGTCACGCATTTTGGTGAACCAACCAGGAGTTTCGGCCATACGCTTTTTGATTTGGGCGAATACTGCGATTTCTTCTTCAGACGTCGGCACTTCGATCAAATCGGTTTCGCCGTTTTCAACGCGCGCACCCAGCAAGATATATAGTGTTGCGTCGCCACCATCGTCCAAGATCAGGTTCGGGCCATCAGCGAACTGGAAAGACTTATCTAGGTAATCCCAATGTTCTTCCAAAGATTGACCTTTGATCGCAAACACAGGCACACCGCTTGCGGCGATGGCTGCTGCTGCGTGATCTTGGGTTGAGAAAATATTGCAAGACGCCCAGCGTACATCAGCGCCAAGTGCCACAAGAGTCTCAATCAAAACAGCGGTTTGAATGGTCATATGCAACGAACCAACAATACGCGAGCCCTTGAGTGGCTTGGAGTCGCCAAACTCGTCACGCAGCGCCATCAGGCCTGGCATCTCGGTTTCAGCAATATTCAATTCCTTGCGACCGAATTCGGCCAGCGCGATGTCTTTGACGATGTAGTCGGCCATATGGGCGGCTCCTTAAAAATAACTTTGAGGTTGGTTACCACCTCGTATACGCGCTTACAACGTAATGGGATTGATTTGAGGTTAAACCCATAGCGAATTATACGGAACGTGAACGAACTGGCTGGAGTTAAAACATGGCACAAGCACGGGCATGGCAACGCATGCTTTCAGGGCGCAGGCTTGATCTGTTGGACCCGACTCCGATGGATATCGAGATCGAAGACATCGCCCATGGGCTTGCGTTTGTTGCGCGCTGGAATGGTCAAACCCGTGGAGATTGGGCCTATTCAGTCGCGGAACACTCTGTTTTAGTTGAACAAATTTTCAGGCAACTTTATCCGAATGAACCGATAAAGTGGCAATTGGCAGCTCTTTTGCATGACGCGCCAGAGTATGTCATCGGCGATATGATTTCACCCGTGAAAGCCGCAATTGGGCCCGATTACGGGGAGCTGGATGATCGTTTGACGGCGGCCATTCACATTCGGTTTGGCCTGCCTGCGAAAATTCCTGTGGCAATTAAGCGCAAGATCAAAAAGGCGGACAAGGTATCAGCTTGGTTAGAAGCCACTCAAATTGCGGGATTTTCGATCATTGAAAGCAACAAATTGTTCGGCAAGCAAGACGAGACAGTGGTGCGTGGCCTGCGTATCCACCTGCGCCCGCCTGTCCATGCACGCAACGCTTTTACCGCAAGGCACGCCGAATTGATGGCGCAGTTATGAGGTATCACATACGCAAAGCGGGCCCTTTGGATGCCCGTGCGCTTGCTGAATTGTTAAATGAAATCATTGCCGTAGGCGGTACAACAGCTTACGTTCATGACAAAACCGCTGACGATCTGGCGGCCCGTATGCATATGACAGGGGCCGTTTGGCTATTGGCCGAAGATGACACAGGTCGCGTGATGGGTTTCCAGTGGATTGAACCAAGCCCCAAGGCCGCTGATGTAGCAGATATTGCCAGCTTTGTGCGTATTGGCGGCACGGGTTTAGGTGTGGGATCAAAGCTGTTTACTGCGATGTGCAAGGCCGCAAAAGACATCGGCTATCGCGCGATTGATGCGATCATCCGTGCCGATAATTCTGGGGGATTGGCCTATTACCAAAGCCGCGGATTTGAGACCTTCAAAGTGATCAAAGACACTGAATTGGATGACGGCACACGCGTTGATAAAATTTGGAAGCGATACGACCTGCGGTGATCAATTGGCGGTGTTTTAAAGAGAATAAGGCGGGAGTTTGCAACATTTACAAACTTTCCCGCCCCCTCATTTTACATGTTTTAAAGGCCCAAAATCGGCATACACGTCCTATTTGGTGACCTATTTCGGTGACCGCTTGGCCAAGATGCGCTGCAAGGTCCGACGGTGCATGTTCAATCGCCGCGCCGTCTCGGACACGTTGCGATCACAAAGTTCATACACGCGCTGAATATGTTCCCAGCGCACCCGATCCGCAGACATCGGATTTTCAGGCGGCGGCGGCAGATCGTCACCGATAGCCAAAAGCGCATTGGTGATGTCATTGGCATCCGCAGGTTTCGATAAATAATCCGTAGCGCCGATTTTGACCGCAGCGACTGCGGTGGCAATCGCGCCGTAGCCTGTTAGCACAACGATGCGACTGTCGGGACGTTTGGCGCGCAGCACTTCGACCACGTCCAAACCATTCCCGTCCTCAAGGCGCAGATCAACAACCGCATAAGCCGGTGGGCGTGCGGTTGAAATAGCTTTACCTGCCGCAACAGATCCCGCCATTTCAACCTCAAAGCCGCGTTTTTCCATGGCGCGCGTCAAACGGCGCAGAAACGGTTCATCATCATCGACAAGCAACAGTGATTTATCGTCACCGATGTTCAATTTTTCTGTTGTCATCAAATGATCCTCCAACCATTCGCGCCACAAGCGCCCTACTTAAACAGTAGGCGGACTTTGGCCGTTGTCAAATTTTACGCGACTTTTTATCCAAGTCTTACCCTACAGCGTCGATGAAGCACCCAACGGTTTCGGCCATTTTTTCGGGGGAATCGTCACGTTTGAAAAAGTCCACAAAACCGGTCTCTGGCATCACGAAATAGGTCTGGGTGGAGTGATCCATCAGGTAGTATTCTGGATCGCCATCAACCTGTTTTTGGTAATAGGTTTTATAGGCTCTTGAGGCCACTTTGACTTGCTCAGGCGTCCCCGTCAGGCCGATCATATTGTCATGAAATAGGCTGGTGAATTCTTTCATCACCTCGGGTGTGTCACGCTCTGGGTCGATGGTGATAAAGGCTGTTTGCACGTCATAACCTTTCTCATCCAAAATACGCTGCGCATCGGCGTTGCGCATATTGTCGAGCGGGCAAACATCAGGGCAGAAGGTGTAACCGAAATACAGGATTGTAGGTTTGGTAAACACATCGGCGTCCGTCATGGTCACGCCATCTTCACTGACCAACTCAAAAGGCCCACCAATCGATCCGCCAGCCACAGCTGCTTGCGAACAGCTTGCGAGGTCGTTTGAATTTGAACCAAGGGTTAAATATAATGTCCCCCCTAACAGGGCGGCAATTGCGATGGCAGATGTAATGGCGACAGTGCGTGTCATGGGCTTCTCCAGTATAAAAGCAAGGCGACTTAAACCAGAGTTTGCGGCAAGTCGAAACGCGGCAAGATGTATCAACGGTTTTATCATGGCGATAGCCCATTGGTGTTCACAAGATTGGGTGTTCTTATGTTCATATGCGATTTAAACGCTACAATCTGCGCATTGATCGGATGGGTTGGCCAGACTAACAAGGTCAGACGCACAAGAGATATAGTGAAACATTAGGATCAGCAGTCTGTCTATGGACCATATTTCAGAAGACATCATCGACCAAGAACGCCGCTCCAACTGGGTGCGACTGCGCACTTTGGTGTGGCTCAGATGGATCGCCATTACAGGACAGGTGGTCACAATTGGCATCGCCATGGTGTTTTTTGGCTTTCAGCTGTCACTTGGTGGCTTTGCGATCGTCATTGGTGCATCTGTTATCGTCAATGTCGTGGCGGCGTTTGTGTACCCTGAAAACATGCGGCTAACAGAACGCGGCGCGACATGGATGTTGTTGTTCGATATCACGCAATTGTCGGCGATGTTGTACCTCTCGGGGGGATTGAACAACCCGTTTGCCTTGCTGATTTTGGTGCCTGTGACAATTTCTGCCACAGCACTACGCCCCACATCTGTGATCGCCACGGGTGGTGTGGCGATTGTGTTGGTCACACTGATTGCCCTGATCAACGTGCCACTTGTTGATATTTACGGATCGCCCGTCGTATTGCCTTATATTTTTACCTTTGGGTCTTGGGCGGGCATCGTCGTCGGGATCACCTTTTTGGGGGGCTACGCGTGGAAGGTCACCTCTGAAATTCACACTATGTCCGAGGCGCTTTTGGCGACGCAAATGGCGTTGGGCCGCGAACAAAAGCTGACCGATTTGGGCGGCGTTGTCGCGGCTGCAGCACATGAGCTGGGCACCCCCTTGGCGACGATCAAGCTGGTGAGCGCGGAATTGGTTGATGATCTGGCAGAGCTCGAAGAGTTTCGCGCCGACGCACAGTTGATCCACGAACAGGCTGACAGATGCAGAGATATTTTGCGCTCGATGGGACGTAGCGGTAAAAACGATCTGCACCTGCAAATGGCCCCCCTGCAAGCGGTTATTGAAGAAGCCGCCGACCCGCATATGCAGCGAGGCAAAACCGTGATCATAGACGCGTCTGCAGGCGAGACAGGCGTGGGTCAACCACATGTGTATCGCCATCCCGAGATGATCCATGGGCTGCGCAATCTTGTGCAAAATGCTGTCGATTTTTCTCAATCCACGGTTTGGGTGGATGTGTCCTGGACGAAAGACAGCATTCGCGTGCGCATCATCGATGATGGCGCTGGGTTTCCCACCTCAGTGATCGGCAAAATCGGCGACCCGTTTATGCGTAGGCGCAATCGCGCGGATGACGCGCAAAAACGCCCCGCCTATGAGGGAATGGGCCTAGGGCTGTTCATTGCCAAAACGCTGTTGGAACGCACGGGCGCGGATATTTCATTTGCCAACGGATCGCCCCCCCATGATCAACATTTGCACGCAGGAAGACGCTCTGGCGCTATCGTTGAACTGGTTTGGCCGATGTCGCGGATTGCGGTATCAAAAGAAGAACAAACCAAGGCCTTAGGCGAAAATGTGCTGTTTGAACGTTGAAATTTTGATGTTTTAACCGTCCATTAACCTAAATTTTGAAGAGTCATACCCGACGCGACCGCGCGCAAAGGGGATTCTCATGACAGCCAATACCATGCTCACACTTTCGATTATGTGCCTTGGAACACTGTGCACAGCATTTCTAGTTCTCTACGCATTGGCATGGCTTGGCGGGCGTAAAACGGCGACTGACACCATTGCCCTACACGGCGATGACAGTGATATTATATTCCTGTTCGATGACGAAACCTTGATAAACGCCACGAAATCCGCGCGCACTGTGATCAGTGCTGCGGCCGAAGTCGGTTCTGATTGGTCGCGTCTGCTCAGCGTGCTGCTGCATCGGTTCCCGACGTTTCAATCGGACATCAGCGAGCTTGCTGACCTCGGCCAAATAGATGTGGAATCTCGCGACGGCAGTGCGGTTTTACGTTGCGAATGGCGCAATGGGCTTGCGCGTGTGTCACTGTTGGATTTGGAAACGGAACGCGATCATGTGGACATGGATCACCATTCTATTGCGGCCATGGAACAAGAACTTGAAACCCTGCGCGCCACCTCTGAACATGTTCCGTTTTTGGTGTGGCGCGAGCTGAAAGATGGAACCATCAGCTGGGCCAATTCGGCTTATGTTACGCTTGCCGATGCGCAATTGCCCACTGGTGACATTCCCAGCTGGCCCCCCTTGTCTTTGTTTGACACCAAACAGTTATTTTCCACCACGCCGGGCGAATTTAAACGTCTTGCTTTGACCAATGACACTGCTGGTGATCGCCCTTATGAAGTCTTTCCGATGCCAGTCGGAGACGACACATTATTCACCGCCATTGCGGCAGACCACACAGTTAAGGCCGAAAAATCGTTGCGAGAGTTCCGCCAAACACTGACCAAAACCTTTGCACATCTTACCATCGGCCTTGCGATTTTTGATCGTGATCGCAACCTTGCGCTGTTCAACCCTGCCCTTATGGATCTGACAACTCTGCCTGTCGATTTTTTATCCAATAGGCCTGCTCTTACCGCATTCTTGGATCGGCTGCGCGATGTAAAAATGATGCCTGAACCTAAAGACTACAAATCTTGGCGCCAAGAGGTTTCCGAACTGGAAACAGCCGCAAGTGTTGGACAATACGAAGAGATTTGGTCGCTGCATGGCGGCGTAACCTACCGCGTCTCTGGCAGACCCCATCCCGATGGCGCCATCGCGTTTTTGTTCGAAGACATCAGCGCCGAAATGTCTCTCACGCGGCGCTTTCGTGCCGAAATTGAAACGAGCCAAGCCGTGTTTGATTCCCTTGATGAAGCCATCGCGGTGTTTGCAAATGATGGCACACTGCTTATGGCCAACAGCGCTTATACCTCGCTTTGGGGGACTGACGGTTTGGAAGACGCCCGCGATGTCGGCGTGATGGATGCCACACGTCTGTGGCATTCGAAATGTGCGCCCAGCCCCATTTGGGGCGATGTGCGTGATTTTATTGGTCGCATGGGCGAACGCACAGAATGGACAAATTCAGCACGCCTATGGGATGGCCGACGCTTGAACTGTCGCTTTGTCCCGCTGGCCAATGGGCAAACATTGGCAGGGTTTTTACCTGAAGAAACCACGCAGCTCATCCATCCCATCTCCCAACCCCAAGCCGACTCGCGCTTCGTCGAGATGTGATCTCGCTTGCCATGGCTGTTGAGCGGTTTAATGTCGGCGCATGGAAAAACGTGCGCAGCTTTTAGATAACTTTTTATCCACAACGGATTGGCGAACAGCCAAACGCACCCCTCTCGCGGGGGATGCGTCTTTACGACGTTATGAACGTTTGCTTGATGAGGCCACAGGCCGTCATGTCATCGTGATGGATGCCCCGCCAGAAAAAGGCGAAGATGTGCGTCCGTTCTTAACTGTCGCGGCCTATTTGCGTGCCAATGGGTTGGCCGCACCTGAAATATATGAGGCCGATGAATCCAACGGCTTTTTGGTTTTGGAAGACTTTGGGCATGATTTGTTTGACGTTGTTTGCGATGCGTCGCCTGAACATGAGCGCACCCTTTATACCGCTGCGGTTGATGCTTTGGTCGTGTTGGCGCAGGCCCCTGTTTTGGCTGGCGCGCAAGACTATCATCCGAAAATGCTTGATCTCGCGCTGGCCAGTTTTCGATGGTACGCCGAACCTGCGGCAGGTCGTGATCTCAGCGATGCGCACGCGGCCTGTCGCGAGGCATTGTCGCCATTGATTGCCTCTTTAGGGGCGGGTTCTGTCACAACCTTGCGCGATTTTCATGCACAAAACCTGCTTTGGTTGCCGACGCGCCCTGCCCCAAAAAATGTTGGCTTGCTAGACTTTCAAGACGCCATGCTAGGGCATCCTGCCTATGATTTAATATCCCTTACCACCGATGCACGACGCGATGTCTCGCCGGATGTGCAAAAGATGTGTGTGGATCGTTTCACCCAAAGCATGTCGTTTGATCCTGAACAGTTTGCACGCGAGGCAGCGATCTGTTCTGTGCAGCGAAATTTGCGCATCTTGATGATCTTCGCGCGCATGTCGCTCTATTTCAGAAAGCCGCATTACGTCGATCTGATTCCACGCGTTTGGGGGCATTTGATGACGGACCTTGCCCATCCAGATTTAGTGGATGTAGCGAAGATAGTCACATCTACGATCCCTGCCCCGACCCCTGAGATTCTTGGAAAGTTGAAAGCGCAATGCGGCACTGTCTCGACACTGTAATGTTTTTTTGCGCAGGCCGTGGCACGCGGATGCTTGAGCTGACACAACATCAACCAAAACCAATGATCAATGTGGCAGGACGGCCACTGATTGATCATGCAGTTGACGCCATGGGCGACATCCCGCGACAGTTTGCCAATCTGCACTACCAGCCCGAAATTTTGGAAAAACATCTAAATTTGGCTGGAATTGAGCCTATTTTTGAAACTGATTTGTTAGAAACCGGCGGTGGGTTAAAGCACGCCTTGCCTTTGCTGGATCGTGATGCTGTCTTCACAATGAACACCGATGCGGTGTGGTCTGGTCCTGCGCCAGCAGAGTTTTTACGCATGCATTGGAACCCAGACATCATGGACGGGTTGTTGCTTTTAATCCCCAAGGCCAATGCCGTCGGTCATAAAGGTACTGGTGATTTTAGGCGCGCAGCTGATGGCGCTCTCGCACGCGGGGCTGGTGATGTTTATACGGGACTTCAGGTCATCAAAACCAAGTATGTTGCAGAGATTGAACAGTCACATTTCTCGCTCAATATGGCTTGGGAAACGCTTTTAACACGTAGAACACTGTATGGTGCGATATATTCGGGCCACTGGTGTGATGTTGGATATCCCGAGGCTATTCCGCTTGCTGAATCTATGTTGGAGACCCATTCGTAATGTTCATTGAAACAGACCGCCCACGTGTTTACGGCCTGCCCTGCGGCGTGCGCTTTCCATTCGCGCTTAAAGACGGGTTGATGGAGCGATTGAAATTGCAATCGCCGGACGCTTTGGCGCGAGTGGAAATTTTCGTGAACTCATCACGGATGCGCAAAGATTTGAAACTGGCGTTTGACGATGGGAGCACGCATTTTTTACCCAAAATTCGTCTGATCACCGATCTGGGCACCGACATTGCGGCGCGCGACGTGGCCACAGGCGTGTCAGGTTTGCGACGTCGACTTGAACTATCGCAGCTTGTGGCGCGTTTTTTAGATCAAGAACCTGATTTTGCTGCACGCTCAACCATTTACGATTTGGCAGACAGTCTTGCGGGTTTGCTGTCTGAAATGCACGACGAAGGCGTATCGCCTGCGGATTTGGACGCGATCAACATCGAAGATACATCCGGCCATTGGACGCGAGCACGGCGATTTATGTCGATCATCTCTGCTTTTTTCGATCCAACGCAAAACCAACCCCCAATGCCTGAGGCACGATTGAAGATGGTTGTGGATTTGCTGAGCGACAGTTGGGGCGCCGCGCCCCCAAATCATCCAATTATCGTTGCGGGTTCAACAGGGTCGCGGGGGACCACATCGACCTTTATGAAATTGGTCGCAGGGCTGCCACAAGGGGCTGTGGTTTTGCCTGGTGTGGATTTTGATATATCGGCTGAAACCTGGGATAAAATTCATGAGACAGACGCTTTTGAGCATCCACAGGCGCGCTTTTCAGCCTTTGCTCAGAAGGTAGGCATATCGCCCCGTAGCATTGAAAATTGGGTGACTAAATCTGATGAAAATGTGACCCGAAACCAGCTTATATCGCTTGCTTTACGCCCCGCTCCCGTCACCGATCAATGGATGACCGAAGGGCCGAATTTCAAGAATGTATCTGATGCTTGCAATGATTTAACTTTGATCGAAGCCCCAGATTCACGGTCAGAAGCTGTCAGCATAGCTTTGGCGCTGCGCAAGGCGGCCGAAGACGGTAAAAAGGCCGCGCTGATCACGCCCGATCGTGCACTTGCCCGTCATGTTACTGCTGTTTTGGATCGGTGGAACATTGCCCCCGACGACAGCGCGGGCATTCCCTTGAACCAAACTCCACCAGGTCGGCTGTTGCGCCATGTGTCAGCAGCACTTGGTCGGGCCATATCATCTGAGGATCTGTTGGTTTTGCTCAAGCATCCGCTGGTCGCGCGCGGCATGTCTGAGGATGAGGGCATTCGCGGTTATCATTTGCTATGGACGCGCAACCTTGAGCGCCATCTGCGTCGCTATGGGCCTGCATTTCCCAAGCGTGATGACCTATTAGCTTTTGCGGAGAAACAATCTGATGATGGCACGATTGATGCCACGCTTATCGCTTGGGCGATGTGGGCTTCTGACATCATTGAACGTCTCGAATCCAGCCCGATATCTCATCTATCGGATCATTTGGATCATGTGATAGAGCTATCTGAAACATTGGTTTGTGGGCCAAAATCAACCGATGCGACAGAGTTGTGGGCACAGTCTGCGGGCCGCGAAGCCCTGCGCGTGGTGACAGAGCTCAAATTTGAGGCGCCACATGGCGGTCAGATGACCACATATGAATTCGCGTCAATGTTCAACGCCATCGTGGGGCGCGGCCTTGCGCGCGATCCATCCCCCAAACACCCCGACATCATGATTTGGGGCACGCTTGAGGCCCGCGCTCAAGGGGCTGATGTGGTTATTTTGGGCGGGCTGAATGAAACCGTTTGGCCCGCAGCCCCTGCCCCCGACCCATGGTTCAGTCGCGATATGCGCAAGCAAGTCGGGCTTTTGCCGCCCGAGCAACAAATCGGCCTAGCCGCGCATGATTTTCAGCAATCCATCGGGGCCAAAATGGTAATTTTGGCGCGCGCCAAACGCAACGCCGAGGCGGAAACCGTAGCGTCGCGTTGGGTGATACGGCTCACCAATCTGCTAGCGGGTATGTCAGATGAAGGCGCAAATGCACTGAAACAGATGCGCGCCCGCGGCGATGTGTTTGTCGATATGGCCCGTGTGCTTGAGCTCCCCGATGTGACGGTTCCGCTGGCGCAACGGCCCAGCCCGCGCCCCCCTTACGCGGCGCGGCCACGACAATTGTCTGTCACACGGATCGAAACATTGGTGCGTGATCCCTATCAGATTTACGCCAGTCGCGTGTTGAGATTGAGCAAACTCAACCCCTTAACGCAATCTGCTGACCCGCGTGATCGCGGCACGGCCTTTCACAAAGTCATGGAAGAGTTCGTCGCAGAGACCTCTGATAAAATCGGTGAAACACCATCTGACGCCGCCGCACGCTTGATTGCAACCGCAGAGCGCGTCTTAGAAGACACCGTTCTATGGCCAGCTGCACGCCGTGTCTGGCTGGGGCGGTTGAAAAAAATTGCTTTGCCCTTGGTTCTGCGAGAGGCCGAAAACCGCGAAATAGGCACGCCCGTCGCCACGGAGGCCAAGGGCGGCTACCACTTTAAAGACATCGATTTTTCTCTCACCTGCGAGGCAGATCGCATCGACGAAACCAAAGGTGGTGACTATATCATTTACGATTACAAAACAGGATCGCCACCTACGAAAAAGCAAACCGAGACCTTGAAGATGCAGCTTCATCTTGAGGCCGTGATGCTTGAAAACGGCGGATTTAAGGGGCTCAATACGGGGCGCGTGTTTGAATTGGCTTATCTCGGCCTAGACGGAAACACCAAACAAACCCGCTTGCCCTTATCGCCTGGCGATACACAAAAAATCGAAGACCGCTTTATTGATCTGATTAAAAACTATGACGATCCCGAACAGGGCTATACATCTCGGCGGATCGTTCAAAGCGTATCGTTTGCTGGTGATTTCGACCATTTAGCACGGGTGGGTGAATGGTCTGACAGCGACGCGCCTTTTCCGGAGGATGTGCAATGATCTTGCTTGATGACGCAACTCTGCGCCAAATCGCGGCAGCAAAACCTGACAGTTCGACTTGGGTGTCAGCCAATGCGGGCTCTGGAAAGACCAAAGTGTTGACGGACCGCGTGGCGCGACTGTTGTTGGCGGGCACGCCGCCGCAACATATTTTATGTCTGACCTATACCAAGGCAGCCGCCTCTGAGATGCAAAACAGGCTGTTCAAGCGGCTTGGTGCGTGGGCGATGATGCCTGATGACACTTTATCGATTGAGCTGAAAGCCCTTGCGCCAGACGCAGTTTTGACAGACGAGGAAATGCGGCACGCACGCACTTTATTTGCCCGTGCTGTCGAGACCCCGGGTGGATTGAAAATTCAAACCATTCACTCGTTTTGTGGCGCACTATTAAGACGATTCCCGCTGGAAGCGGGTGTTTCACCACAATTCAAGGAATTGGATGATCGCGAAACCAATGCCATTCTGGCTGAGGTTTTGGATACTTTGGCCGAGGGTCAAGGCCGTGATGCGATTGATGCAGTTGCCACACATATTTCAGGACAAGACGACATTGACCCGTTGCATTTGGCGCAGCAAATCGTGCGCAAACGCGAGGCCTTTCATCCGCCTGCGACTTCAGAGGACATCTGGGAATGGTTTGGTCTAACGGACGGATATGGTGAGCAAGATTTGCTTGAATCTGTGTTTTTAGGCGACGAAGATCATGCGCTGACCAGTGCTGCCACAGCCATGGAGGCTTCTCCAAACAAAACTGATGTAAAGGCAGCCGTGATGCTGCGTACATGGATTGGCGCTGCGCCCTCTATCAGCTTGTTGCAAGATATGATCGCTGCGTTTTTGGTCAAAACGGGTGAAAACCAAGGACTGACACGCTTTGGGCGCACGCATTCTGGTCTGCCAACCAAGAAATGTGCGACGCTTGAACCAGAAGCCCTGCGGCAACTTTCCGAATTGATGGAGCGCGTGTCGGAGGCCACAGACAATCTGCGTGCGCTGCAATCTGCGAAAAAAACCGCCGCGCTGCATCAATTCGCATCCGCGCTGTTGCAACCCTATTTCGATACAAAAGCACGACTTGGCTTGCTGGATTTCGACGATCTGGTGCAAAAAGCGCGGGATTTGTTGTCGATTTCGAGCGTAGCGCAATGGGTGCTGTTTCGCTTGGACGGCGGTATCGATCATATTCTGGTGGACGAAGCGCAAGACACCAGCCCCGATCAATGGACGGTGATCAGGCTGCTGGCCGAAGAATTTACAGTGGGTGAGGGCGCGCGCCCCAATGTAACACGCACGATCTTTGTTGTGGGCGATAAAAAGCAGTCGATCTATTCATTTCAGGGCGCTGCGCCTGAAGCTTTTGACCAGATGAAACACCATTTTGAAGCACGACTTGGGGATGCGGGGCATACCTTGCAAGACATTGCATTACAGCATTCTTTTCGGTCCTCTCCTGCGATTTTGAACATGACGGACCAGACTTTTGCGCAATCTGATGGGCAAGGCGTTGGAGGCGACACACATCACATCGCGTTTTTTGAAGATACCCCCGGACGTGTGGACCAATGGCCATTGGTGGAACCTGAGCCTGCGGAGACTGATCCCGATGACTGGGAAAATCCGACCGATCTGGTCGCCCCTGAACATCACAGCATTCGACTTGCGGGGATGGTGGCGCGCAATGTCAAAGACATGATTGAAAAAGGCTCGATTCCACGTAAAGGCAGCGAAAATACTCATATTGAGCCGGGGGATATTTTGATTTTGGTGCGCAACAGATCAGGGTTGTTTTACCCGATGATCCGCGCGCTTAAAAAGCTGAACCTGCCTGTCGCAGGCGCAGATCAGCTTGTTTTGAATGACGAATTGGCCGTCAAAGACATGACATCGCTTTTGGCGTTTTTGTCGCTGCAAGATGATGATTTGGCCTTGGCTGAGGCATTGAAATCACCACTGTTTGGCTGGTCTGAACAAGATTTGTTTTCGCTCGCTCACAAACGCACCGCGGCAACCTTGTGGCGTGAATTGCGCGCACGGCGTGACGAGTGGCCTGTCACTGCGGATATTTTGGACGACTTGCGCAAGACATCTGACTTTTTGCGGCCCTATGATTTGATACAACGGGTGTTGGTACGTCACGGGGGGCGTAAAAAGTTTTTGGCGCGCCTTGGCATTGAGGCGGAGGACGGACTTGATGCGTTACTGCACCAAGCGCTGCATTATGAAACCACACAAACGCCAAGCCTGACGGGGTTTATAGGTTGGCTTGGGGCTGAGAAAATCAAGCTCAAACGTGTTTTGGACGAGTCCTCGAACCTCATTCGCGTGATGACGGTGCATGGATCAAAGGGTCTAGAGGCGCCGATTGTGATCTTGCCTGACACATTGCGCGAAACAAGTGAACCGAAGGACGAACTCATTACGCTTGAGCATGGCGGGATCGCATGGAAATCGAGCAAGGAAAACAACGCAGAGGCGGCTAAAGAGGCTCTAACCCAGCTAAAAAGTAAGAATGACGACGAGGAGCGGCGTCTTTTATATGTGGCCATGACGCGGGCTGAAAACTGGTTGATCGTGGCTGGTGCTGGTAAGATGAAAAAGGACAGCAGCTGTTGGTATCAACTGGTTGAAAACGGCATGCTGTCTGCGGGCGCTGAAGAACAGGCGTTTCCAAGCGGGATTGGAAAGCGGTATGCACATGGGGTTTGGCCCATGCGCACAGGTGATGCCGCCATAAAGGCCGAGAGCAAAGCCGCGCTGCCAGAATGGGTGCAAAAACCGGCTGTGATTGTCGATGATCCTAAGGTGTTCTTGTCGCCCTCGGATTTGGGGGGCGCGAAAGCGCTTGCGGGGCCCACATCAGGACGCAGTGAAGAAGACGCCATGCGCTATGGCAAGCAATTGCATTTGTTGCTGGAACATCTGCCAAATCACCCTGTCTCAGACTGGTCAGAGATTGCGCGATCCTTGTTAGGGTCTGGCGAATTATTTGCGACCTTGACTGAATTAGAGCCTATTTGGGCAGAGGCCACTCGCGTTTTGACAGCGCAATACGCATGGGATGTCTTTGGCAAAAACTCTTTGGCTGAGATCAGGTTTTCTGGCGTTGTAAAGACGCTCAATGATGAGCCTATGCGCGGAATTATTGATCGTCTGATTGTAGAACATGATATTGTTCGCATTATTGATTTTAAGTCTAATGAAATCATTCCAAAAACAGAACAGGACGTGCCAGAAGGGTTGCTGCGCCAATTGGGGGCTTATTCGGATATTTGCACAACCATTTACCCATCCAAAAAAATTGAGGTGGCGATCTTGTGGACACGCACTGCGACGCTTATGCCGCTGCCACACGATATGGTGATGTCTGCCCTACAAGATGCCGCTACATCTTGACCCTTTAAGGCAGGACACATAGGTTCTGCTCAACATAGAAATCAGGAGAAATCAAATGGCCACTGTTGCTGTCACAGATGCAAGCTTTGAAGCCGACGTTCTTAAATCCGACATCCCAGTGATCGTGGATTTCTGGGCTGAATGGTGCGGACCATGTAAACAAATCGGCCCAGCGCTCGAAGAGTTGTCCGCCGAATTTGAAGGCAAAGTCAAAATCGTCAAAGTTAACATTGATGAAAACCCAAATTCACCAGCACAATTTGGTGTGCGTTCTATCCCAGCACTTTTCATGGTGAAAAACGGCGAAGTCGTGTCCAACAAGGTTGGCGCTGCGCCAAAAACTGCGATTTCCAGCTGGATCACCGAAAGCGTTTAAGGCCTTCGGAATAGAATTTGAAAGGGGTGCCAATGGTGCCCCTTTTTGTTTGTGCGTTGTGCATTTGATTGCAACTCTCGCTTGAACCGCCATAAACGAACCCACATATAAAGACTTCATTGAAAGGACACATCATGGCTGATGATCAATTCCCAGGCTGGCATGGCACCACCATTATCGGTGTGCGCCGCGGCAATGAGGTTGTTATAGCGGGCGACGGGCAGGTGAGCCTTGGACAGACCGTGATCAAGGGCACAGCGCGCAAGGTGCGCAGGCTGAAACCTGGCGGACACGAAGTGATTGCTGGCTTTGCTGGGTCGACAGCTGATGCGTTTACATTGCTTGAGCGCTTAGAAGCAAAACTTGAGGCCACGCCCGGTCAATTGGCGCGCGCAAGCGTAGAATTGGCGAAAGATTGGCGCACGGATAAATACCTTCAAAAGTTGGAAGCAATGCTGATTGTCACCGATGGGACTGAGCTTTTGGTCATCACGGGTGCCGGCGATGTGCTTGAACCTGAGCATGATATCGCAGCAATTGGGTCAGGCGGCAACTTTGCCTTGGCCGCCGCACGCGGATTGATGGCCACTGATAAAACAGCCGAAGACATTGCTCGCGAAGCCATGGCGATTGCTGCTGATATTTGCGTGTACACAAACGGAAAATTGACCGTGGAGACGATTAAATCATGACTGACCTAACCCCACGCGAAATCGTATCTGAGCTGGATCGCTTTATCATCGGGCAAAACGACGCCAAGCGCGCTGTGGCTGTGGCCCTACGCAATCGCTGGCGCCGCAAGCAATTGACGGATGATCTGCGTGATGAGGTCTATCCGAAAAACATCCTTATGATCGGGCCAACGGGTGTTGGCAAAACCGAGATTTCGCGCCGTCTGGCCAAGCTGGCCCGCGCGCCGTTTATCAAGGTTGAAGCCACTAAATTTACCGAAGTGGGGTACGTTGGCCGTGACGTGGAGCAGATCGTGCGCGATTTGGTGGATGCAGCGATTGCGCAAACCCGTGAGTACATGCGCGAGGATGTGAAAGCCAAAGCGCATCAAGCCGCCGAAGACCGCGTGATTGAAGCCATTGCTGGTACAGATGCCCGCGCGCAAACCCGCGAGATGTTCCGCAAAAAGCTAAAGTCTGGTGAGTTGGACGACACCGAGATCGAGCTTGAGATGCAAGATACATCATCACCGATGGGGGGCTTTGAAGTACCCGGTCAGCCGCAAATGGGCGGGATGATGAACCTTGGAGATATTTTTGGCAAAGCCTTTGCTGGGCGCACAGTGAAAAAGAAAATTAAGGTGGCTGACAGCTACGATCTTTTGATTTCTGAAGAGGCGGACAAGCTGCTAGACGACGAAACAGTAAACCGTGCAGCGCTGGAATCTGTTGAGCAAAACGGCATCGTTTTCTTGGACGAGATCGATAAGGTCTGCGCCCGTGCTGATGCGCGTGGTGCAGATGTTTCACGTGAAGGCGTGCAGCGTGATTTACTGCCGCTGATCGAAGGCACAACAGTGTCGACCAAGCACGGCCCTGTAAAAACCGACCATATTTTATTCATCGCCTCAGGCGCATTTCATGTGGCAAAACCATCAGATTTGCTGCCAGAGTTGCAAGGGCGTCTGCCGATCCGCGTTGAACTGCAAGCCCTGAACGAAGGCGATTTTGTGCGCATCTTGACGGAAACCGACAATGCGCTGACCCTACAGTACACTGCATTGATGGCGACCGAGGAAGTGACAGTGTCGTTCACGGCGGAAGGCATCAAAGCCATCGCATCGGTAGCCGCAGAAGTGAACACCAGCGTCGAAAACATCGGCGCGCGGCGCCTGTACACTATTTTGGAACGGGTGTTTGAAGAGCTGTCTTTTGCAGCCCCTGATCGAGGTGGTGACACTGTTGTGGTGGACGAGGCTTACGTGCGCGCAAGCGTGGGTGATATGGCTCAAACTGCTGATGTTAGCCGCTTTATGCTATAGATCAAAACTGCACAGGCCGTTTGCTGTGACGATTTGATCTATCTTTTTCATGGGTAAAGCGTACATGGACCTATGAGCTATATTCATTTTATCATCCAAAACGCCCGCTGGTTGCTGGCCGGCTTTTTGCTGTGTCTGACGTCGTCATATGGGCAAACGTATTTTATATCTGTTTTTGCTGGCGAAATTCGCGCCGAATTTGGCTTAAGTCACACAGCTTGGGGCTGGATTTATGCGATCGGCACTATGGTGTCGGCTGCGACGATGGTCTGGGCGGGAACGTTAACGGATCGGTTTCGCGTGCGCCAATTGGCACCTGTGGTGTTGATAGGGCTGGCACTGGCCTGCTTGTCGATGTCATTTGTACCTAGCGCCATAGCTTTGGTCGGCGTGATCTTTGTGCTGCGGCTGTTTGGCCAAGGCATGTCAGGGCATATTGCAATGGTCGCCATGGCGCGCTGGTTTCAAGCGACGCGCGGGCGAGCCTTGTCTGTGGCCTCATTAGGGTTTGCGATTGGCAACGCCGTCTATCCACTTATTTTTGTTGCTTTAATGGCTTATTTCGGCTGGCGAGAGCTGTGGATTCTGGCTGCAGGGCTGGCGATTTTGCTGATTCCTGTGATCATGTGGCTGTTGCGCACAGAGCGCACGCCCCAATCCATTTCGAAATCTTATGCCTCGCTTGGTATGAATGGTGTGCATTGGACACGCAACCGGATGCTGAAACACTGGTTGTTTTGGATGGCCATTCCGCTGATTGTTGGCCCGCCCGCATGGGCCACGGCGCTCTTTTTCCAGCAGGTGCCCTTGGCTGAGGCCAAGGGTTGGGCGCTGTTGGATTTTGTAGCCTTGTTCCCGATTTTGACGCTGGGTTCTGTGACGTTCAATGTCGCCGCAGGGGCCGCTGTCGACAAATGGGGCGCAGGGCGGTTGCTGCCCTTTATGATTGTGCCTTTCGCGATCAGTTTCATGATTATTGCCACAAGTGACACCTTGCTGATGGCGGGGGTCGCGATGGTGTTTTTAGGCATGGGCATGGGGTCGCAAGGGACTATTGTGGGCGCTTTTTGGGCCGAACATTATGGCACGCAATTCATCGGATCGATCAAATCGGCAGCCATGGCGATCGTTGTGCTTGGCTCAGCGATCGGACCAGCGGTATCGGGATCCATGCTGGATGCGGGCATCACCTTTGACGCCCAATTGATGGTCTATGCGGTGTATTTTCTAGCGACAGGCGTTTTGGCCTATTTTGGCACCAGAAGCGCGCGCTGTTACCCGCCTCGCCGAAGGTAGACGTAATAAGCGCCTGAACCACCATGGGACAAATGTGCCTCGTTCACCTGCATGACAAGAAGGCGCAAAGGGCCTGAGCGCAGCCAATGCGGTGTTTGGTTTTTCAGCACGCCGATGCGCGTCGGAATAGGACCGCCATCATCGCGATCTTTGCCCTTACCGGTGATCACCAAAACAAGCCGCAATCCCCGCGCATGTGATGAGACAATGAAATTGGTCAGGGCAGGGTGCGCTTGGGCCATGGTCATGCCATGCAGGTCGATACGAGCCTCTGGGGCGAGTTTTCCACGACGCATTTTGCCGAATTTTTTATGATCCATTTGCAAGGGCGCTTGCCTGATTTCATCGGAAATAGACGGCATTAAATTGTGACGGATTTTGGCAGGCTTGGCTTTGCTGCCCAATTCAAATTCTTTGATATGCTGGTGCAGCGATTTGGTTGCCTCTGTTCGCTCGATGACTTTGGGGGCCGGATGTACAGGAACGACGGACATGTCATGTTTCACAGGTTTCGCATTGGGGCGTAAAGGAATGGCGGTTTTTTTAACCTCATCCCACAGCGAGCGATCTTCGTCGCTCAATGTTTTTGTGCGCCGCCGCGTCATCTGTCGTTCTGTTCCTCAAGTCCGTAGGCCAATTGGATGGGCATCAAGACCACCATCCGACCAGTATCGCGAATTCTGCCCGCAACGTCACCCGCGCTATCGCCTGTGCCGTAAAATATATCTGCGCGCTGTGCGCCTTTAATCGCAGAGCCTGTGTCTTGGGCGATCATCAAGCGACGCAGTGGGGCTTCGCCATCTTTTTCCAACCAAACAGGCGCCCCCAAAGTGACAAAGGCAGGATCAACAGCGACGCTGCGCATAGGCGTGATCGAGCGGCTCATCGCACCAATGGGGCCAGAAGAGGCTTTAAGTGTCTTGAGTTCCTTGAAAAACACATAGGATGGATTTTTGTACAAAAGCGCCCGCCCATCCACAGGATTTCGCCGCACCCAGTTTTTGATCACCTGCGCGGAAACTTGATGTTCATTATAAACACCCATGCGCACCAATTCTTGACCGATGGAGTTGTATTGATAGCCATTGTGACCTGCATATCCGACACGAATGGTACTGCCATTGGTCAATTGAATACGACCTGAGCCTTGGATTTGCAAAAAAAACAGCTCGACAGGATCATCCACCCAAGCGATCTCAAGCCCGCGCCCTGCAAGCGCGCCTTCACCGATATCGCGTCGAGTATGATAGGGACTGGATTGCACGCGATCACTTGGCATTGCGTAAACAGGATAGCGATACGTGGGTGTGCGCACACGAGAGCCTGACAGTTCGGGTTCAAAGTATCCCGTGAACAAGGGCTTAGCGTCATCCGCAATCAAAACGGGCTTAAAAAACAGTTCAAAAAATGTTTTGGCGTTGGACTGATTTTGCGCCAAAGCGCAGATTTGAGGCCATTCTCGCTCCTTAATGCGGTCACAAGTGTTTAAAAAAACATTCAACGCATCTTGATGAGTATCGTCATCCCAACCTTGCAGGTCAGAAAAAGAAAGAATTTTTGCCACAGGCTCGTCCTCGCACTGGGCAGGTGCCGACAGGGCCAACACGGCTGCAAATGCAGCGCTTGCCAGCCCCTTAACCGTCATGCGCCGGTTGCGACCAATTGCCAGTTGGGGTCATTGCTGCCCATCTCGCGTGCAAAGGTCCAAATGTCTTTTTGACGTTTCACTTTGTTGGGATCCCCCTCAACAATCGCGCCAGCGGCATCGCGTGCAACGGATGTGATTTCAGAAACAAAGCGCAGTTTAATTTCTTCTTCGCGTGCCGCTTCGTCCAAATCAACATCTATAATTTGGGATTCGTGCAGGCCGATAAACTGGGCCTCCACTGTCAGGCCAGCCTCTTTGCGATTGTCTATAACATCTTGAAATGCTTCTTCAACATCGTCTGAAATGAAATCAGACACAGAGGACAGGTCACCGTTTTCAAACGCCATCAAGATCATTTCATAGGCGGCACTCGCGCCTGTCAAAAACTCGGAGACGGTGAAATCAGGCTCATTACGCTTGAGCACCAAAAGATTTTCCGCAGCACGCGAGCCTTCGGGAACGTTGTCGATGATATCGTGATCCGCGCCACCTTCAATCACTTCAAACTGACGTTTGGGCGTTTGAGGTTCAGCGATCGGATCAACGCGAGGCTGTTCAAATCCATCGCGCGTGCCAAGGATATTGCGCAAGCGCAGGACTAAAAAAATTGCTATTCCGGCCAGAACCAGAAGCGAGACCAGTGAACTTCCCATCAATACCTCTTTTGCTTCAGAACGTAGTAAAATCCGCTCTTTGACCTTATGTAGGGTGTCGATGGTGCCAAGTCCACCAGTGCCGAGAAATTTGAGAGGAAGTCCTATGTGGTTATTTGCGCTTTTTGTTGCCGTTCCAGTGATTGAAATTGCCCTATTTATTCAAGTGGGTGGGTTCATTGGTCTGTTCCCGACCTTGGCTATTGTGGTTTTGACCGCATTTTTGGGCACCTATTTGGTCAAACAACAAGGTGCAATTGCACTGTCGCAGCTGCGGTCGTCCTTTGGTGAATTGCGTGACCCAAGCGAACCTCTTGCGCATGGCGCGATGATTTTATTCTCTGGCGCGATGTTGTTGACGCCAGGTTTTTTCACTGACGCCGTCGGATTTTTACTGTTGATACCTGCGTTTCGCACGCGACTGTTCGTTGAGCTGCAAAAACGCATCAAAGTGCAAAGCTTTACAATGGGTGGTGGAATGGGCGGCGGCAATGCAGGCTTTGGCGATACACAGCCTGGCAACACCCAAGATCCAAACACCATAGATGGCGAATGGGAGCCCGTTTCGCCCAAGGATATCGAGAATAATGGCCCTTCAGGCTGGACGCGGCATTGAGCCGCGTTTTCCAACCTGATACAAAGTCGCAACTTTAGTTTTTTTGAGGAATATACAGATGGCCGAAACCGGTGAAACAGCTGCTCCAGCACCAGAAGTTAAAATGCAAGTTCTAGGCCAATTTGTGCGGGACATGTCATTTGAAAACATTCTTGCGCAAAAGGGTATCAAATCTGAAGGCCGTCCGAACATTTCTGTTCAGGTCGCATTGGATGCGAAAAAACGCGAAGGTGCGGAAAATCAGTTTGAAGTTGCGATCAAATTGAACGTGAAATCCGAAACGGAAACTGGTGAGACACTGTTCATTCTTGAACTGGATTACGCCGGTATTTTCCTTATCGAAAATGTGCCAGACGCGCAGATGCACCCGTTCTTGATGATCGAATGCCCACGTATGCTGTTCCCGTTCACACGTCGCGTCGTTCACGACCTGACACGCGACGGTGGTTTCCCGCCGCTGAACCTCGACACAATCGATTTTGTGGCGTTGTATCGCCAAGACATGCTGCGCCGTGCCGAAGCTCAAAAAGCCGCAGCCCCAGCAGATGCGCCTGTTAACTAATAGCTAACCCTATTTTGTCCACAACGCACCGTCGCCCATCGCCTCTACAAAGGCTGCATGGGCGGCGGCTTCTTCATCTGTCAGCCGTGAGGGCAGGGCGACCTCGCGCCGTTTAGGACGCCACTGTTGTGACGCCTGCAAATCTTGCGAGGCCTTGTCGCCTTTGGGTTCAGGTGCCAGAACCAAATCAGGTTGACGCCCGCCGATCAGCTCAAGATAAACCTCAGCCAAAATTTCGGAATCGAGCAAAGCGCCGTGCAATGTACGGCTAGAGCTATCGATGTGGAACCGACGACACAACGCATCAAGGGTGGCAGGCGATCCGGGGAATTTTTTGCGTGCAATTGCGAGTGTATCCAGCGCTTGTTCCCATGGAATTTGGCGCAACCCTGCGGTTTTTAATTCTGCATTCAAGAATTTAATATCAAAAGCCGCGTTGTGGATCACCAAAGTGCTATCACCAATAAAATCCAAGAAATCTTGCGCGATCTCTTTGAACACAGGCTTGTCCAGCAAGGTCACTTCATCTGCGCGTGCAGGGCGGGGCGGCTCCAAAATGTCAGGACCAATCCCATGCACACCAAAAGCCCCTGCGGGCATGGTGCGTTTCGGATTTATATATTGGTGATAGGTGCGCCCAGTTGCGAGATGATTGTCCAGTTCAATAGCACCGATTTCAACCAAACGGTCGCCCGTCAGCGGATCAAACCCTGTGGTTTCCGTATCAAGAACGATTTCACGCATCTGGTGTCTCCTGCTGGTTGGACCTGACTGTATTCAATATCTCTAGGACGGCCGCTTTGGCCATATCAATTGACGATGTGTCGATGACAAAATCGGCCTGTGCGCGCTTATCGGCATCTGGGATTTGTTTTGCCAAAATCGATTCAAATTGCGCCACTGTCATATTGGATCGCGCCAAGACGCGAGCGCGCTGAACGTCAGCGGGTACGGACACCACGACAACAAAATCAACAGATGTGTTCAACCCTGTTTCAAACAACAAAGGCACATCTAAAACGATAATTTGGGCGGGATTTGTCTCTAAAAACTTCTGCCTGTCTTGCGCGACCAAAGGGTGCACAATCTGTTCAAGCTGTTGCAAACCCATCGGCGTTTTCTTGATCCAATCTTTAAGTATTTCACGATCAACGATGCCGCTTGTGGTGGCTTTGGGACAAATTTTGGAAATTGCCGCAATGGCGCCCGCGTCACTGGAATACAGCCTGTGCACGGTACTATCAGCATCCCAAACAGGTACACCCTCGGCTTTGAACATCTCAGCCGTGGTAGATTTTCCCATCCCGATGGACCCCGTCAGCCCAATCACAATCGGCTGTGAATCTCTCATTCGGTCAGCAGCACATGGCGGGTTTCATCATCCACATCTGGGCGCACGCCAAACCATCGTTCGAACCCCGGCGCGGCTTGGTGTAAAAGCATACCCAAGCCATCAACAGTCTGACAACCGTTCTTGGCGGCGTTTTCTAAAAACGCGGTGCGTAGTGGCGTGTACACAAGGTCAGTAACAACGGCTTTAGGCGATAAAGCGTCCAGCCGTACATTAAATTCAGGCTTACCCACCATGCCAAGCGACGTCGTGTTAACCACAGTCATAGCGCCCTCAAGCATATTCCCAGCGTGAACCCATTCATAAACTGTTACTTTGCTGCCAAATTCGGCCTTTAGCCCATCTGATCGCAACCGCGTGCGATTGGACAGCCGAATTTCAGTCACACCCACATCAAGCAAAGATGCAATCACCGCTCGGGCCGCACCGCCAGCACCAAAAATAGCCGCAGGGCCTGCTTTAGGGTCCCAATCAGCGTTGGATCGCAGGTTTTCAACAAAGCCATATCCATCGGTATTATCCGCGTGAAGCTTGCCATCAGCCCTAAAAATCAATGTATTTGCAGCGCCGATCAGCGCTGCGCGGTCTGTAACGATGTCAGCAAGCGCGAGTACAGATTCTTTGTGGGGAATAGTTACGTTGGCACCGACAAATCCCATCTTGGGCATCATGCGTAAAACCTCTGCCAAATCGTTTTGGGCCACATCAAGATGCACATAGTGACCTTTGATTCCGTAACGTTTCAGCCAAAATCCGTGCAAATCGGGGGATCTGGAGTGGGCTATAGGACAGCCGATCACGCCAGCCAATGGAATTTTATTGCTCATGATGAAATGACTCCTGTTTGGCCAAAGTATCCTAAAATTTCCAATAGAGGCAGACCTAGAACATTGAAATGATCCCCGTCTATACGTGAAAATAACCGCACGCCTTCTTCTTCGAGCTTATACCCCCCAACAGAATGGCGAATACTGTTCCAATTGCGCGTAACATAATCGTCGAGATAAGCGTCAGAATTTTGCTTCATCTGCAGTTTGACTTCGCCGATGTGCCGCCATTTGGGCTCACCACCTTCATATATAACGGCAGCAGACAGCAATTTATGCCGTTCGCCATTAAGTTCCGTCAACTGTTCACGGGCATCGTCGGGTGTTGTGGGTTTGGAAAACAACCGCCCCCTGAATGACAAAACCTGATCACAACCTAACACGACGGCTTCAGGCATTTTCATCGATATTTTGCGGGCTTTGCCTTCGGCCAACGCGTCTGCGATGTCTCGTGGGGGTGTCCCCTCAGCTAAGAGCGCATCTTTAATGCTTTCTTCATCAATCCGCGGCACATTTACATCGAATGATACCTTTGCATTGGCAAGCAAGGTCTGACGAATGGACGAACCTGACGCCAGAATGAGAGTTTTAGTCATGTTGATGATCCTGTGGAAAAGACGCAGTGAACTGTGTTGGCGGCTGATGGGATAACCATGTCATGAATAAATGGGCGGGAAAAGTCGGCAGTTTGGTATTTTTCGTGCCCATGTTTTCCTAAGTAGATAAAAAAAAATAATCACTGTGGATGACATATCGCAAATCTATTGATTCACGAGTTATACATAGGATAATCCCAGATGTATTTATGTTAAGTGATTGTTAAATTGTTATTTTGTAAATTTATCCCCAAATTTTCTTTCGTATAAGAGATAAAATTTTCCTTGTGCAAAACTCAAGGGGATAAGCCATTAATCCACACAATCCACAGGCCCTACTAACAACATCAACTCTTTTTACTTTCTTATATTATTATATAGATAGGCACAGAAATTCGGAGTGCATGAGATGACTGATTTCCTATCAAGCCTATACCCATGGACCAAATCGCTTCACGTCATTTCAGTGATCGCTTGGATGGCTGGTATTTTTTATCTGCCACGTTTGTTTGTACGCCATACTGAAAGCGTCGAAATTGGCAGTGAAACCGATCTGCTGTTCCAAGATATGGAAAAAAAGCTGTTTAAGGTAATTATGAACCCAGCATTTGTTTCCACATGGGTCTTTGGGCTGAGCTTGATATTCACCCCCGGCGTTGTCGATTGGACTTCGGGCTGGTCATGGATCAAAGCGGCCTGCGTGATCGTGATGTCGTGGTTTCATCATTGGTGTGGATACAGACGCAAAGACTTTATTGCTGGCAATAATCGTTTGACGGGCAAGCAATACAGGTTGATGAATGAGGTCCCAACTGTATTGATGATCGTAATTGTTATTATGATTATCGCACGTCCATTCTGAGAAAGATTGACTCAAGGCACCTTGATGTCTATTGAACCTTAAATCCCAGCCGTCCGGCATCATGGGATATTTCACACCACTTGTAAAACGGATCGCTTGGCGGTCATAGTTTGGATGTCTCGATGACTGTAAATTCCCTCAATCTCTCTGATCTTAAAGCCAAAACACCAAAAGACTTACTGTCTATGGCTGAAGAACTTGAGATCGAAAACGCGTCCACCATGCGCAAGGGTGAGATGATGTTCTCGATCCTCAAAGAGCGGGCTGAGGAAGATTGGGAAATCACCGGAAACGGTGTTTTAGAAGTTCTGCAAGACGGATTTGGTTTTTTGCGTTCTCCTGAGGCAAACTATCTGCCTGGGCCAGACGATATCTACGTTTCACCCGAAATCATCCGCCAATTTGGTATGCGCACTGGTGATACCGTCGAAGGTTTGATGCAATCGCCAAACGATAATGAGCGTTACTTTACGATGATCAGCATCACGCAGATCAACTTTGAAGAGCCTGAAAAAACCCGCCACAAAATCAACTTTGATAACCTGACACCGCTCTACCCTGAAGAGCGTTTGAACATGGAAATCCAAGATCCGACTTTAAAGGATCGCTCAGCTCGGATCATCGATCTTGTTGCGCCGATTGGTAAAGGTCAGCGGTCTTTGATTGTTGCGCCGCCGCGCACAGGTAAAACGGTTCTGCTGCAAAATATCGCGTCCTCTATCGGGATTAATCACCCTGAGTGTTATTTGATCGTGTTGTTGATCGATGAGCGCCCAGAAGAGGTGACAGATATGCAGCGGTCTGTGAATGGCGAAGTTATTTCGTCGACCTTTGATGAACCCGCATCCCGTCACGTTGCTGTCTGTGAAATGGTGATCGAGAAAGCCAAGCGTCTTGTGGAACACAAACGCGATGTTGTGATCTTGCTCGATTCTATTACCCGTTTAGGGCGTGCCTACAATACTGTAGTGCCGTCTTCGGGTAAGGTCTTGACCGGTGGTGTTGATGCCAATGCTCTACAACGTCCAAAACGCTTCTTTGGTGCTGCACGTAACATCGAAGAGGGTGGGTCTTTAACCATCATCGCCACGGCTTTGATCGATACAGGCTCGCGCATGGATGAGGTTATCTTTGAGGAATTCAAAGGCACGGGTAACTCTGAGATCGTTCTGGACCGGAAAGTGGCAGATAAACGCGTCTTCCCTGCGATGGACATTCTCAAATCAGGTACGCGTAAAGAAGAGCTTTTGGTGGATTCAAAAGACCTTCAGAAAACTTACTTGCTACGCCGTATTTTGAACCCGATGGGCACAACAGACGCGATCGAGTTCTTGATCTCCAAGCTCAAACAAACAAAATCTAATGCAGAATTCTTCGATTCGATGAACGCATAACATTTAATTATCAATGGGTTAGCCTATGGATACGATTTATGCTCTCGCATCCGCCCGCGGTAAAGCAGGCGTAGCAGTGGTCCGGATTTCCGGACCTCTTGCGTTTTGGGCTGTCGAAAAACTTACAGGGTCTATCCCGAAAGCACGCCATGCGTCGCTTCGTACGCTGAGGGATGATCAAGGCGATATTCTAGATAAAGCCTTGGTGATTTGCTTTGAAACTGACGCGTCCTTTACGGGCGAACAAAGCGCGGAACTGCAATTGCACGGCTCCATCGCCATCGTTAAATCTGTGCTGGAAGTGCTGTCAAAATTTGATGGGATGCGTATGGCGGATGCGGGCGAATTCACCCGTCGCGCGCTTGAAAATGAACGCCTAGACTTGGCTCAAGTCGAAGGTCTTTCAGACTTGATCGAATCTGAAACAGAGGCGCAGCGTAAACAAGCTATGCGAGTTTTGTCTGGTGCTTTGGGTGACAAGGCCTCTGGGTGGCGCACATCCTTGATCCGCGCGGCTGCTTTGATCGAAGCCACAATTGATTTTGCCGATGAAGAAGTCCCCGTTGATGTTTCGCCTGAGGTTCTTGAACTCTTAGCAGCTGTCATGCTGGAACTTGAAGCCGAAGTCTCCGGCGTGCGTATTTCAGAACGTATCCGTGAAGGGTTTGAGGTCGCTATCGTTGGTCCACCTAATGTCGGGAAATCCACTTTATTGAATGCTCTGGCAGGTCGAGAAGCTGCAATCACATCCGAAGTTGCGGGTACCACACGCGATGTTATTGAAGTGCGGATGGATTTAGTCGGATTGCCAGTGACTTTGCTTGATACTGCTGGGTTACGCGATACTACTGACGTTGTTGAAACAGTTGGCATTGCTCGTGCAAAAGAACGCGCAGAGGTTGCGGATTTGCGTGTGATCTTAATTCCATTCGCTGGCGCTAAGCCCGAGATCACACCAAAAGAGGGTGATCTTGTTGTGATCGGTAAAGATGATACTGGTGTAGAATCTGATTTGTCGGTGTCTGGTCAGTCAGGGCAGGGGGTCGATGCTTTGGTTGCATTCATCTCAAATCGCCTGTCCTCTATGGCTTCTGGAGCTTCGACTGCCACACGCGAGCGCCATAGAATTTCGATGATGACGGCTTTGTCCACTTTGGATTCGGCAAAAAATGAAGTACTGATGGGTGCAGAACGTGCTGAACTTGCAGCCGAGGATATGCGTACAGCGATTCGTGCTCTTGATGCTTTGGTAGGCCGTGTTGATGTTGAAAATCTTTTGGATGAGATTTTTTCAAGTTTTTGCATCGGTAAGTAACCGTAGACTTAAGGAATGTTTCACGTGAAACAACGAGATTTTGATGTCATTGTCGTTGGCGGCGGTCATGCCGGTGCTGATGCAGCTGCCGCAGCAGCGCGCACGGGTGCAAAAACAGCGCTTGTAACGCTAAAAATTGGAAACATTGGGGTTATGTCGTGTAATCCAGCTATTGGCGGGCTTGGAAAAGGTCATTTGGTGCGCGAAGTCGATGCACTTGATGGGGTTATGGCGCGTATAGCTGATAAGGCTGGCATCCAATATCGCTTACTCAATCGCCGCAAAGGTCCAGCGGTGCAGGGGCCTCGGGCACAAGCAGATCGAAAAATTTACCGCACTGAAATGTTGGCAGAGCTGTCTAACACACCAAACCTGTCGATCGTTGAAAGCGAAGTGACAGACCTTGTCATGGATGGTGCTCGCGTTTGTGGTGTTGTTCTTGGTGATGGTGCTACACTGGTTTCCGGTGCTGTTGTTTTGACCACTGGAACGTTTTTGAATGGGATCATACACATTGGCGATGTTCATCATTCAGGCGGGCGCATGGGAGATAAACCGTCCATTGCACTTGCGGATCGCTTATACGGATTTGGTCTTCCAATGGGTCGCCTTAAAACAGGCACTCCCCCACGTTTGAGCAGTAAAACGATCAATTGGGATATTCTCGAAGATCAACCTGGCGATGATGAACCGGTGATGTTTTCATTTTTGAACACTAAACCGCTTGCGCGTCAGGTGTCTTGTGGCATTACCCACACAAATGAAGCCACACACGACATTATTCGGTCAAACCTCGACAAATCCGCGATGTATGGCGGTCATATAGATGGTGTTGGCCCACGTTATTGTCCATCGATCGAAGATAAGGTTGTTCGTTTTTCTGATAAGACATCGCATCAAATTTTTCTTGAGCCGGAAGGACTTGACGATGATACTGTTTACCCAAACGGAATTTCAACTTCTTTACCCGTGGATGTTCAAGAAGCCTATGTGCAATCTATTGTCGGTCTAGAAAATGTTAAAATTCTTCAGCCAGGATATGCTATTGAATATGACTATGTTGATCCGAGAGCACTGCGCCCAACGTTAGAATTGCGTGATGTCCCAGGCTTATTTTTAGCTGGCCAGATTAACGGCACAACCGGATATGAAGAGGCCGCAGCGCAAGGCCTCGTCGCAGGCTTGAATGCTGCCAAGCTCTCTGCGGGTTCAGAGCAAGTGTTGTTCAGCCGGTCTCAATCCTATATCGGCGTAATGATAGACGATTTGATCACACGCGGTGTTTCTGAACCTTATCGCATGTTTACATCGCGTGCTGAGTTTCGCTTGACGTTGAGAGCCGATAACGCAGATCAGCGACTTACACCGTTAGGGATTGATCTGGGATTGATCAGTAACGATCGAAAACATGCCTTTCAGGACAAAATGGAATTATTGTCGTCCGCTAAATCATATCTTGAGAAGACAAAATTTCCACCCAAAGAAATGCAAAAAGCGGGTATAAAGGTCAGCTTTGATGGAAACCGACGCAGTGCTTTCGAAATTTTGTCTTTTCCAGATGTTAGCTTCTCCAATTTGATAATGCTGGATGCTTCCTTTGCTGATGTTCGCCCAGATATTCAAACGCAGCTGTCTTGTGATGCACTTTATGCCAATTATATTGAACGCCAGAATCGCGATGTTGAAAAGATGAGGCGAGACGAAGCCCATGAAATTCCTGATGATTTTGACTATAAGGATCTAAAAGGTCTTTCAAATGAACTCCGTTCAAAACTGGTTGTTGTACGCCCTCAGACTATTGGTCAGGCCTCTCGGGTCGAGGGTATGACACCAGCAGCCTGCACGCTTATTCTGGCGCGACTTCGTCAGATCAATCGCAAAAAGGTTTCTAACGAATGAGTACAGCAGATGATTTTGGACTGGATGTTTCACGTGAAACATTTGATCGCCTCTCAATATATGAGGTACTTCTCAAAAAATGGAATCCGGTGATTAATCTGGTTTCGAAGTCTTCAATCGCAGACCTTCGAAACAGGCATTTCATTGACTCGGCTCAAGTGTTTTCACTTATGCCTGAAGGTGTAAAAACTTGGGTTGATATAGGCTCGGGTGGAGGTTTTCCTGGTATGGTCTGCGCGATGATTTGCGCGGAAAAATCACCAAATACTGAATTTCATCTGGTTGAATCTGATATGCGAAAGGCGACGTTTTTGCGAAGCGTCGCACGAGAGGCTGCGGTACGTGTTCAAGTTCATTCTGAACGCATTGAAAAAATGGACTCTTTTGCCGCAGATGTTATGTCTGCGCGGGCTCTTGCCTCATTGGATAAACTTCTTGAATTCTCTGCGCCTCATTTGCAAAAAAATGGTGTAGCACTGTTTCCAAAAGGCGAGAACTACAAGTCTGAGTTTATAAAGGCTCAAGAAAATTGGCGGTTTGACTGTGAAGAGCACCAAAGTATAACAGGTTCAAATTCGGTCGTTTTGAAAATAGGAAATATACAACGTGTCTGATCCTACGCGCCCACAATCACCAAAAATTATAGCGGTTGCAAACCAAAAGGGTGGTGTTGGTAAAACCACAACAACTATCAACCTTGCTGCTGCTCTTGTCGAGTTAGGGATGCGCGTTTTGGTGGTGGATTTAGATCCTCAAGGTAACGCGTCGACAGGGCTTGGAGTTGAACCTGATCAGAGAGACCGAACCACCTATGATTTGATCATGGGGGATGTCGATTTGGCTGAAATCATTCAGTTATGTCATACTGAAGGTCTATATGTTACGCCTGCGACGATTGATTTATCGTCTGCTGATATCGAAATGGTTGCCAATGAAAAACGTAGTTTTTTGCTGCACGATGCTTTGCGTCAACATGCGATAGATGGATATGCTCTGGATTATATCCTGATCGATTGCCCTCCATCTTTAAGTTTGTTGACAGTAAATGCTATGGTTGCAGCGGATTCGGTGCTTGTACCTCTGCAAAGTGAATTTTTTGCGCTAGAGGGGCTGTCGCAATTGATGTTGACTGTGCGAGAGGTCCGGCAAACGGCCAATCCAACGCTTAGAATTGAGGGTGTGGTTTTGACAATGTATGATCAAAGGAACAACCTTTCACGTCAAGTCGAGCAAGATGCCCGTGATAATTTGCAAGATTTGGTATTTGAGACGGTGATCCCGCGAAATGTACGGATCAGTGAAGCGCCCTCTTATGCTTTGTCTGTTTTGGACTATGATACAAATTCAAAAGGCAGCCAGGCCTATCGTGCTTTGGCGGTCGAATTGCTGAGTAAACGGAGTTAATGGCATGTCCCAATCACCCAAAAAATTAAATAAACCACGCGGTTTGGGTAGAGGACTTTCGGCCCTGATGGCAGATATTCCCAACGATCCCGTTGTTGTCGATAGTGAAAGTGGTGCGCGCCGCGCAGATATGATTGTGCCGATCGAGTGTGTCGAGCCTAATCCAGACCAGCCGCGTCGTCAATTTGTTCAAGAGGATTTGGATGATCTTGCCAATTCTATTCGTGAGAAAGGTGTTATCCAACCTCTGATCGTTCGTCCGAGCCCTCGAGTCGACGGAAATTTTGAAATTGTCGCTGGCGAGCGTCGCTGGCGAGCGTCTCAGTTGGCTAAGCGTCATGATATTCCTATTATTGTGCGCGAATATGATGATATCGAAGTGCTTGAAGTCGCTATCATCGAGAATATTCAGCGTGCAGATCTGAATTCGATTGAGGAGGCTGCCGGCTATAAGCAGTTGATGGAAAAATTTGGTCATACTCAGGAAAAGCTTGCCGAAGCTTTGGGTAAAAGTCGCAGTCATATCGCGAATTTGATGCGTCTTTTGCAGTTGCCTGATGACGTACAGAATTTTGTTGTGTCTGGTGATTTATCTGCTGGACATGCACGCGCTTTAATCACCTCAGAAAACCCGTCTGATTTGGCGCGTATTGCGGTCAAAAAAGGCCTGTCTGTTCGGGATACTGAGAAGCTTGCGAAGCAGGAAAAGTCGCCGTCAGCACCAAAGGCCCGCGCCACTAAGCCTGCCAGTGAAAAAGACGCCGACACGCGAGCACTTGAAGGAGACCTATCTGCCGCCATTGGGATGAGCATCAGTATTGCGCATAAACCTGGAACTGAGAGTGGCATATTATCTATATCATACAAAGACTTAGATGATTTAGATGCGTTGTGCCAAATTCTGTCGCGCGGCCTTTAAGGGTTAAGGAATAAGCTCTCGCAAAATAGCGTTTAACAGCGGGCGACCTTTTGGAGTAACCGAAAGGTGCCCGTTTTCTGTAGTGATCAAGCCATCCTCACTCAAATATTTGTTTTGAATTATAAAAGGGTGCCCTTGTAGAGCTGACGCACGCTCAAGATCAATGCCTTCAGAGAGGCGAAGACCCATCAATAAAAACTCTGTCAGCTGTTCATCTGCAGGAAGTCTGGTACAGGTGCCTTCGCCAGAACCCGTTTTGCGAACTTTTTCAAGCCAAAGGGCAGGGGATAGCGGTGTATCTGTTGCATATCTTTGGCCGTCTATGGTGAGGCGGCCATGTGCACCGGGCCCGATACCCGCGTAATCGCCATATCGCCAATAGATTTCATTGTGGCGACTTTCAGAACCTTTTTGAGCATGATTAGAGACTTCATAGGCACGCATACCCGCTGCGTCGCAAATTTCTTGCGTGGCGAAATACATGTCTGTCGCGGTGTCTTCTGTCGGTAGGCCGCTTAACTTACCGCGGCTGTAGCGATCACCAAAAGCTGTACCTTCTTCGATTGTGAGCTGATACAGCGATAGGTGATCGACGGCCATATCGAGTGCTTCTTTGAGTTCGATTTTCCAATCATCCAAGGTTTGCTGCTGGCGAGCGTAAATTAGATCAAAGCTAATGCGATCAAATGAATCTCTTGCGATATCAAATGCTTTACGTGCATCTTCGACAGAATGAAGTCGTCCCAAAGCTTTAAGGTCATTTTCGTGAAGGGATTGAATGCCCATAGATAGGCGATTGACGCCAGCATCGCGATAGCCGCGAAAGCGTCCAGCCTCAACTGAGGTGGGATTTGCCTCTAGTGAAATTTCGCAATCATTTGCCAGCGTCCAACGGCTTTGAATGTGCTCCAATATCGCTGCAATCAATTCGGGAGACATAAGTGAAGGTGTGCCGCCGCCAAAAAATACAGAATTGAGTAACCTACCATGGGTTAGGGTCGCAACTCGGTCAATTTCTGACAGATACGCAATTTGCCAGTCGGCCTCGTTTATCGTGTTTGAAACATGCGAGTTGAAATCACAATATGGGCACTTTGCTTTGCAAAACGGCCAGTGAATATAGAGGCCAAAGCCACCGTTTTGCCAATCTTCCATGACTACCCTTTAAACGCTGTCACTTCGATTTCGATCAGCATTTCAGGCTTGATCAAATCAGCGACAACCATTGTTGCGGCGGGACGAATATCGCCCAAAACTTCACCAAGTACTGGAACAACGTCACCAACCAGTGAGGCGTCGGTGATGGTGTATTGTACACGCACGATGTCAGTCATTTGAAAGTCTGCTTCAATCAATGTCTTGGCGATTGTCGCAAAACAGTTTCGCGCTTGGTCAGCTATGGACGCGGGCATTTCCATCGTGGTGTAATCGTATCCTGTTGTGCCAGAAACAAAACACCAGTCGCCCTGAACAACAGCGCGGGAATAGCCCATGGTTTTTTCAAAATCTGAACCGGACGAAATTAAGACACGTTTGCTCATTTTTTAAAATCCTTGAACGGGCCCGCGACGAATTTAGCGAAAGCATCCGCGCGATGGCTCATGTCTTGCTTTTTAACGGGGTCCATTTCGCCAAAGGTGATGTCGTAGCCAGAGGGGATAAACATGGGATCAAAGCCAAAGCCTTTATCGCCGCGCATAGGCCACACAAGGCGCCCCTCAACTTTGCCCTCAAACACTTCATCGTGGCCATCTGGCCAAGCAAGACAAAGGGTGCAACAAAACTGTGCAAGCCGTGGCTTAGCAGCATTTTTGTCTTCAAGCTGATCCCAGACTTTTTTCATAGCCATCGGATAATCGCGACCGTTGGGGGTTTCGGCCCAATCGGCGGTGTAAACGCCAGGCTCGCCATCAAGCGCGTCGACCATAATACCGCTGTCATCCGACAATGCGGGCAGACCGCTTTTTTGTGCAGCATAATGGGCCTTGATGCGGGCATTGCCAGCAAAGGTGCTCTCGGTTTCCTCGGGTTCATCAAACCCAAGGTCACCAGCAGAAACCACTTCGACGCCAAAGGGCGCTAGCAGAGCGGAAATTTCGATCAGCTTACCTTTGTTGTGTGAGGCGAGGACGATCTTTTTGCCATCAAATGCGCGCATTATGCCACCGCTGCGTTTTGTGCGGCGACCAGTTCGGCAACGCCTTTTTCAGCCAAATCAAGCAGTTCATTCATTTGACTACGCGAATAAGTAGACCCTTCGGCACTCATCTGGGTTTCAACCATTTGACCATTGGCAAGCATAATAAAGTTGCCATCAACACCGGCTTCTGAATCCTCAGGGTAGTCGAGATCTAGGATGGGCTGGCCAGCGTAGATGCCACAGGATACGGCCGCGACATTGGACATCAAAGGATCTGTGGTAATGTCACCTGCTTTGATCAACTTGTTCACAGCCAAACGCAATGCAACCCAACCACCAGTGATCGAGGCGCAGCGCGTGCCGCCGTCAGCTTGGATCACGTCACAATCGATGGTGATCTGACGTTCACCCAAAGCCACACGATCAACGCCAGCCCGTAAAGAGCGGCCAATCAGACGTTGAATTTCAACAGTGCGGCCGCCTTGTTTGCCTGATGCGGCTTCGCGGCGCATGCGTGATGTGGTCGAACGGGGCAACATGCCGTATTCTGCGGTGACCCAGCCTTGGCCAGAGTTGCGCATAAATGGCGGCACGCGTGGTTCAAGTGTCGCAGTACACAAGACATGCGTGTCACCACAGCGGATCATGCAAGACCCTTCGGCATGTTTGGTTACGCCTGTTTCGATGGAAATTTCGCGCATTTGGTCTAGTGATCTACCGGAAGGTCGCATAATTTGTCCTTTGACTGATGTTTGAACTGACATAGCCAAGTGTAGGCAATCGGTGCAAGTGTCATTGACCCTTATGCTGCATGTCTTTTAACTGCAAACAGATCTAAATTTTGGCGGACCTATGTCAGAGCGCACCAGTTTGATAACCGAAATGAACGACAGATCGCGCGAAGTCTTTCGCAAAGTGGTCGAGGGCTATCTTGAAAGCGGTGATCCTGTGGGCTCGCGCAGCCTAACGCGGACGATGAACGAAAAGGTGTCGGCCGCGACGATCCGAAATGTAATGTCAGATCTTGAGTACCTTGGCTTGCTTGATAGTCCACATACATCAGCGGGGCGTATGCCGACGCAGCTTGGATTGCGGATGTTTGTCGATGGGCTGTTAGAGGTCGGTAAAGTCGATCAATCGGACCGCGACAAAATCGAAGAGACGGTAAACCCAGATCAAAATGATGTCGGCGCGACGCTGGACCGTGTTGGGTCAGTGTTGTCGGGCATCACTCACGGTGCCAGTTTGGTTTTGACGCCAAAACATGAAGCGCCCGTTAAACATATCGACTTTGTTAGTCTTGATCCCTCGCGTGCGTTGGTTGTTTTGGTTTTTGCCGATGGTCATGTTGAAAATCGTGTGTTCACACCGCCAGTTGGTCAAACCGCGGCATCGATGCGAGAGGCTGCGAATTTCTTAAACGCGCTGGCTCAGGGCAAAACCCTGTCAGAGTTGCGCCGCAGTGTTGAGATTGAAATTAAATCGCGCAGGCAAGAATTGGATACATTGGCGGCAGAGCTGATTGAAAACGGCGATGCGTTTTGGGAAGGCGAGGGTCCGCAAAACGAACGCTTGATCGTGCGCGGGCGGTCAAATTTGCTAGGAACTGGCGCAGATGACGGTGACCTGTTGCGCATTCGTAGCCTGTTTGATGACTTGGAGCAAAAGCGGGATATTGCCGAATTCTTGGAATTAACCGAAGATGGTGACGGTGTGCGCATTTTTATTGGCTCTGAGAACAAACTTTTCTCTCTTTCGGGTTCCTCTTTGGTGGTTTCTCCTTATATGAACGCAGAACGAAAAATTATTGGTGCCGTTGGCGTCATTGGGCCGACCCGTTTGAATTATGGGCGGATCGTCCCAATTGTCGATTATACGGCACAGCTTGTTGGCAAAATTCTGTCCAGTAAGTCTTAAAAGGTGAAACATGACGGATTCGAACAAAGACCTGAACGCTGAATTCGATATGGAGGTTGATGATCCCATCGATTTCCTTGGCGAAGACACAAGCGAAGAAGAAATCGAAAAGTTGCGCGCTGAGCGTGACGAGATGCGAGACCGCTTTATGCGGGCTATGGCAGATGCCGAAAACTTGCGTAAACGCGGCGAGCGTGATCGTAAAGACGCGGAAAACTACGGTGGCTCAAAGCTTGCACGAGATATGCTGCCTGTGTTCGACAATCTCAAGCGTGCGGTTGATACGATCACCGACGAGCAACGTGAAGCACAAGCCGCGCTGATCGAAGGTATCGAGCTGACCATGCGCGAGCTTTTGAACGTGTTTAAAAAGCACGGCATCGATGCCCTTGCGCCAGAAGTTGGCGATAAGTTTGATCCGAACATTCACGAGGCTATGTTCGAAGCTGCGCTACCTGGCACAAAAGCAGGCGACATCATTCAGGTGATGAATGTTGGCTTTATGATCCACGATCGCTTGTTGCGTCCTGCGCAAGTTGGTGTGAGTTCTACACCCGCTTAAACGACCGCGAGCGATTTGAGTTCGTATAGCAATTGCAGCGCCTCTCGGGGTGTCAGCTCGTCGGGAAGTATCTCGGCGAGCTTTTCTTCAACCTCACTTGGACCTGTTTGTATTGGCGCGGGTGTCGGGGCTGGATTGATTGAAAACAGTGGTAAATCATCGATGATTGCCTTCGGAGAGGTTTTGGTATCAGAATCTCCGTTTTCCAAAGCTTGCAAAACAATGCGCGCGCGTTCCACAACAGCGTGGGGCAGCCCTGCAAGCTTGGCGACCTGTACGCCGTAAGATCGATCAGCCTTGCCCTTTATGACCTCGTGCAAGAAAATCACATCGCCGTCCCATTCTTTAACCGCAACGGTGGCATTGTCTGCGCCACTCAGCTTGTCGGATAGTGCAGTCATTTCGTGGTAATGGGTCGCAAACAATGCGCGGGATTTATTGACGTCATGCAGGTGCTCTAAAGTGGCCCAAGCGATAGACAATCCGTCATAGGTTGCGGTGCCGCGGCCAATTTCATCCAAAATCACCAAAGCACGGTCGTCAGCTTGGTTTAAAATGGCGGCGGTTTCCACCATTTCGACCATGAACGTGGACCGTCCACGGGCCAGATCGTCCGAAGCCCCCACACGTGAAAACAGCTGCGACACGATACCGATATGAGCAAAGGTTGCGGGCACAAATGAACCCATCTGTGCAATCAACGCGATCAGTGCGTTTTGACGTAAAAATGTCGATTTACCGGCCATGTTTGGACCCGTCAAAAGCCAAATTGCAGCCCCATCATGTCCATCAGTTAGGCGGCAATCATTGGCGACAAATTGGGACTGGCCCTGCTTGCGCAGGGCACGCTCGACAACAGGGTGACGCCCCCCTTGAATATCAAAAGATCGACCTGAATCCACCTTAGGGCGCGTCCAGTTCTCGCCAACAGCAAGATCAGCCAATGCCGTGACAAGATCAAATTCGGCCAAAGCGCGCGAGGCATCAGCAATGCGCGGCGCTACGGATAAAATAGCGTCGCGCAATGTGGCAAACAGACGTTTTTCAATCTCAAGTGCGCGGCCGCCTGCGTTGTGGATTTTGGTTTCCAACTCGCTGAGTTCCAGTGTGGTGAACCGCACTTGGCTGGCCGTGGTTTGACGATGGATAAAGGTTTCGTTCAGTGGTTCGGACAACATTTTTTCGGCATGTGTCGCGGTACATTCGATGAAGTAGCCCAGCACATTATTGTGCTTTACTTTGAGCGATTGAATGCCTGTCGTTTCCGCATACTGCATCTGCAAAGAGGCGATCACACCGCGACCTTGGTCGCGCAATGTGCGGCATTCATCAAGTTCGGCGTCATAGCCTTCGGCGATAAATCCACCATCACGTGCAAGTAGGGGCGGCTCGGCCACAAGTGCATCTTCCAGCAGGTCAATTGTCTGATCGTGCCCTTGTAAAATATCCATGTTTTGCTGGAATAGGGTCGGTATTTGACTCGCATCCATCGATTGAGAAATAGTAAGTGCTTGGGTCAAGCCGCTGCGAATTGCGGTTAAATCACGTGGTCCGGCCCGATCCAAGCCAAGACGTGACAGACTGCGTTCCATGTCAGGCACCTTACGCAACACATCGCGCAGCGCATCAGCTTGCTGACGGTTTGTAATTGAAAACTCGATCGCATCTAGGCGCGCTTGGATTACGGACACATCGCGCGATGGACTGGATAACCGCCGTTCCAGTAATCTGCCACCCGCAGCGGTCACGGTGCGATCCATAGCAGCTATAAGCGACCCTTCGCGTCCGCCAGATAGGGCGTGAGTGATCTCCAAATTGCGTCGCGTTGCGGCATCGATCTGCATTGCGCCGCCAGTATTTTCACGTAAGGGTGGGCGAACCAAAGGCAGTTTGCCTTTTTGAGTGATTTCCAAATAATCGATGATCGCACCCATGGCAGAGATTTCTGCCAAACCAAAGGGTGCGAAAGAATCTAAACTTGAGACGCCAAACAGATCTTGCAAGCGTTTTGCGGCCGATGTGCTATCAAAAGAACTGCGCGACAAGGCTGTGGTTGCCGCATCAAAATCAGGGACTAATTCGGCCCAATTTGATGGATTTGCTTCTGACACGATCATCTCAGAGGGGTTTAACCGCGCCAATTCTGGCGCAAGGCGGATCAACGGGCAGGGCATCACGTGAAACGCACCTGTTGAAATATCGACCCATGCCAAAGCGCCCTCGTCACGCACCTCGGCGAAGGCCGCGAGAAAGTTGTGACGGCGCGCTTCCAGCAGACTGTCTTCGGTTAATGTGCCGGGGGTGACAAGTCGCACCACATCACGTTTTACAACGGATTTAGCACCACGCTTTTTGGCCTCGGCTGGGCTTTCCAGCTGTTCACATACGGCGACGCGGAATCCCTTGCGGATCAACGTATGAAAGTAGTTTTCTGCCGCATGCACAGGCACGCCGCACATGGGAATGTCATCGCCATCATGTTTGCCACGTTTGGTCAAAGCAATATCGAGCGCTTGTGCTGCGGCAATCGCGTCGTCAAAGAACATCTCGTAAAAGTCGCCCATGCGGTAAAACAGCAGAGCGTCGCGGTGACGCGATTTTATTTCGAGGAACTGCGCCATCATTGGTGTCACGGTAGATTTTTCTGCGGCCACGTAGGAATTCCTCGGATTAAGTTGCGGCCCCAATTTAGCGTCCGCACTGGCAGCGTAAAGGGCACATGCGTTCTTTTGTTGAGTGAGGGCGCATGGATCGTTAATAAGGTCAGACTGGCAAAAAGGAGGCCCCCGAAATGCCCAAACCTAAACATACCCGCGAAGAAGCATTGGCGTTCCATATGGACCCGCGCCCCGGAAAGTTCGACATTACGCCGAGTGTTCCGATGACCACGCAACGCGATCTATCTTTGGCTTATTCGCCCGGTGTTGCCGTGCCTTGCGAGGAGATCGCAGCAAATCCTGAGACGGCCTATGATTACACCAACAAAGGCAATCTTGTTGCGGTTATTTCCAATGGCACTGCTGTGCTGGGTCTCGGGAACCTTGGTGCGCTTGCGTCCAAGCCAGTGATGGAAGGTAAATCTGTTTTATTCAAACGCTTCGCGGATGTGAATTCGATCGATATCGAGTTGGACACAGAAGATCCCGAACAGATTATTCAAGCCGTGAAATTGATGGGGCCTACCTTTGGCGGGATCAATCTGGAAGATATCAAAGCCCCTGAATGTTTCATCATTGAGCAACGCCTCAAGGAAGAAATGGACATCCCAGTGTTTCACGATGATCAGCACGGCACGGCTGTGATCTGCGCGGCAGGCCTGATCAATGCTTTACATATTTCCGGCAAAAAGATCGAAGACTGTCGTATCGTTTTGAATGGTGCAGGTGCCGCTGGGATTGCTTGTTTGGAACTGATCAAATCCATGGGCGCGCAGCATGACAATTGTATCATGTGCGACACCAAAGGCGTTATTTATCAAGGCCGCACCGAGGGTATGAACCAATGGAAATCGGCGCATGCCGCAAAAACAGATGCGCGGACATTGGAAGAGGCAATGCAGGACGCAGATGTGTTTTTGGGTGTCTCTGCCAAGGGGGCTGTGACCGGAGATATGGTGGCCTCAATGGCGCCAAACCCTGTGATTTTTGCCATGGCAAACCCTGATCCAGAAATCACCCCAGAAGATGCACACGCCGTGCGTGAAGACGCTATCGTGGCCACGGGGCGCTCTGATTACCCGAACCAAGTGAACAACGTTTTGGGGTTCCCGTATCTGTTCCGCGGTGCATTAGATATTCACGCGCGCGCGATCAATGATGAGATGAAAATCGCCTGTGCCCGCGCCTTGGCGGAACTTGCCCGCGAAGACGTGCCTGACGAAGTTGCTTTGGCTTACGGGCAAAAACTATCGTTCGGGCGGGATTACATTATTCCGACGCCGTTTGATCCGCGCTTGATTTACACCATTCCTCCTGCTGTTGCGAAAGCAGGCATGGACACAGGCGTGGCGCGTCGCCCGATTGTCGACATGGCGGGGTATGAGCACGATCTTAAGGCGCGCATGGACCCAACAGCGCAAATTTTGCAAGGGTTGTATGCACGTGCACGGCAAGCGCAGGCGACGATGGTCTTTGCCGAGGGCGATGACGCGCGTGTTTTGCGGGCGGCTGTGGCTTATCAACGCGGCGGCTTTGGGCGTGCTTTGGTTGTTGGTCGTGAAGAAGACGTGAAACAGATGCTGAAGGAAGAAGGGCTGACAGACACAGCGACTGAGCTTGAGATCATCAACGCCGCTAATACTGAACATTTGGGCACGTATAAGTCATTTTTGTACAATCGTCTGCAACGTTCAGGCCATGATCAAAAAGACATCCACCGTTTAGCGGCTCGTGATCGTCATGCGTTTTCTGCGCTGATGTTGGCTCATGGCCATGCCGATGGCTTGGTAACTGGGGCGACGCGCAAATCTGCTCATGTATTAGACCGGATCAATTCCGTCTTTGATGCCACGGCTGCAGATGGGGCCGTGGGGGTCACGGCGCTTTTGCATAAAGGTCGCATCGTCTTTATTTCGGACACTTTGGTGCATGAGTGGCCTGATGAAAACGATCTTGCTGATATCGCAGAGGCAGCCGCGCGGGTGGCGCGCGCGATGGGAATCGAGCCTCGTGTGGCTTTCGCGTCGTTTTCAACTTTTGGATATCCAGTGTCCGAGCGTGCTAATAAAATGCACTTGGCGCCAAAAGTATTGGATGGCCGTGGTGTTGATTTCGAATATGAAGGTGAGATGGCTGTTGATGTCGCGCTTAATCCTGAAGCGATGGCAAACTATCCGTTCTGCCGCTTGACAGGGCCAGCCAATGTTTTGGTGGTTCCAGCACGTCATTCGGCGTCAATTTCGGTGAAACTGATGCAAGAAATGGCAGGCGCGACTGTTATCGGTCCTATTTTGACAGGGGTTGATAAGCCTATTCAGGTCTGCTCGACGGTTTCTACTGTTAATGATATCCTGAACATGGCAATTTTGGCCGCGTGTAAAGTCGGACAAGTAAGCTAGCAAAAACAGGGAAGTGCATGACAATTTTCAATCTTGGGTCAGTGAATATCGACCGGTTCTATGCACTTCCCCATCTACCTCAGCCAGGTGAAACTCTGAGTGCTTCGAATTATTCTGTTGGCTTGGGTGGTAAGGGTGTAAATCAATCCGTGGCCGCTGCGCGGGCAGGGGCAAAGGTGCATCATATTGGCGCCATTGGACAATCAGACAACTGGGTGCGGGAACGGATCGAAAGCTATGGCGTCGATTGTACCTATTTGCGCGCATTGAGTGGCAACACTGGGCACGCGATTATCTATGTTGATGCGGCAGCTGAAAACACTATCGTTTTGGACGCAGGCACCAATGCGCAACAAGACGGTGGCAGTATTGCCAAGGCGATAGAACTGGCAAAACCTGACGATACGCTTCTGTTGCAAAATGAAACTAACCTACAGTCTCAGACGGCGAAATTGGCTTTGGATAAAGGGCTACGCGTGATTTATTCAGCGGCACCTTTTTCTATCGAAGCGGTCAAGCAGGTGTTGCCGCATGTATCGATATTGGTGATGAATGAGGTCGAGGCTGAGCAGTTGTGTGGCGAAATGGGGGTTACGTTAGACAAAATTCCTGTGCCGCAGGTTTTGGTTACTTTAGGGGCAAAGGGTGCCATGTGGCGATCCAATAAAACGGGTGAGGTGATTGAAGTGACTGCGCCTAAAGTAACAGCTGTTGATACGACCGCAGCAGGCGACACTTTTGCTGGATATTTTGCATCTGGGCTGGATTTGAGTCTGTCGATACGAGAATCTATGGAATGGGCGACGCAGGCCGCGGCTTTAAAAGTCACGCGTCACGGTACCGCGGATGCGATTCCGACAGCGGCAGAGGTTGCTGCAGTTTAGTTAATTGAAGCATGCAACACAGCATTAAAAAAAGGGACGCAATTTGCGCCCCTTTTTCAATTCATATGTCTTAATGATTATTTGAAGCGACGATTGCGAGCCGCCAAAAGTTTCAAGCGCAAGGCGTTGAGCTGGATAAAGCCAGCCGCATCTTTTTGGTCGTATGCGCCAGCATCGTCTTCAAACGTCACATGAGCTTCTGAATACAGCGAGTGGTCAGATGCACGGGCTACAGTGAATACGGACCCTTTGTAGAGCTTCAATGTCACGGTACCTGTCACGTGTTCTTGTGATTTGTCGATCGCTGCCTGCAGCATTTCGCGTTCCGGCGAGTACCAGAAACCGTTGTAGATCAGCTCAGCGTAGCGTGGCATCAGGCTGTCTTTGAGGTGACCAGAACCGCTGTCGAGTGTGATTTGTTCGATGCCGCGGTGGGCTTCCAGCAAGATCGTGCCGCCTGGTGTTTCGTAAACGCCGCGGGATTTCATGCCCACGAAGCGGTTTTCAACAAAGTCCAAACGACCGATTCCGTGTTTGCGGCCATATTCGTTGAGCGTTTCCAAAACTGTCGCTGGGCTTAAGGCTTCGCCATTTATGGAAACGGCGTCGCCTTTCTCAAACCCAACTTCGATGAACTCAGGCGTGTCTGGCGCATCTTCTGGATTCACAGTGCGTTGGTGCACGTATTCTGGTGCGATCTCGGCTGGATCTTCCAGAACTTTGCCCTCGGATGAGGTGTGCAGCATGTTCGCGTCGACAGAAAACGGCGCTTCGCCACGTTTGTCTTTGGCAACTGGGATTTGGTGCTGTTCCGCAAATTCCAGCAAACGTGTGCGCGATGACAGATCCCATTCACGCCAAGGGGCGATCACTTTGATTTCTGGGTTCAACGCATAGGCTGCCAATTCAAAACGCACTTGGTCGTTGCCTTTGCCTGTCGCACCATGTGCCACGGCATCCGCGCCAGTCATTTCAGCGATCTCGACAAGACGTTTAGAAATCAACGGACGTGCGATAGATGTGCCAAGCAGGTATTGGCCCTCATAGATCGCATTCGCGCGGAACATTGGGAATACGAAATCACGTACAAATTCTTCGCGCACATCTTCGATAAAGATGTTTTCAGACTTGATGCCAAGCAGTTCAGCTTTCGCGCGAGCCGGTTCAAGTTCCTCACCTTGACCCAAATCGGCGGTAAAGGTGACTACTTCGCAACCGTATTCGGTTTGAAGCCATTTCAAAATGATCGATGTATCAAGACCGCCTGAATAGGCGAGGACGACTTTTTTTGGCGCGGACATTGGCTTTTTCCTTTTGCGGATATCGCTTGGGCGATTACCGAGTTTTTGCGCGAAGGGCAAGGTTTCACGCTCTGAATGCTTTTTGTTTGCGCGTAAAAGCCCTAAGTGTTGCCTAATACATTTGGGAATGGACCAAGATGACTGGATATTTGCTATTTAAGCACGCTGTCGCGCGTGTGTTTCGAAACTTGGATGACGCGCTGGCGATATCTGGGTTGATCTGGATCGCGACCATGGCGATTGTGCTTGTCGCCTCAACTTATGCGCCAGCTATGCCCGCAACTGTCGAAGGGTGGGAAGCCTTGACGATGAACCAAATATTGATCGCGCTCGGGGCAAATATAGCCGTGATCGTGGCAAGTATTTGGATCGCGGTGGAATGGCATCGTTTTGTGTTGCTGGGTGAACGCCCTCAAACAGTGATCCCGCCGTTTCGTGCGGCATTGATGCTGGCCTATATGGGTAAATCCATTTTATTGATGGTCGTGCTCTTTGCGATGATGTTTGTCGCGATGCTTGTTTTGATGCTGGTAATGGCTCTGGCTGGAGCTTTGCAGTTTCTTGTGATGGCCTTCATTATTTGTGCTGGCAGTGCATTGATGTATGGGTTTTACAGGCTATCTCCTATGTTGCCTGCATCCGCTCTTGGGACATCTCTGTCCATTCAAGAAGTTTGGTCTAAAACGGAACCTTATAAGGCGCAGATATTTCAAGCCACGATTTTGATGATTTTGATGACATTGCTTTTGCAAGTGCCTTACGCATTTTTGGGATCAGGCGTCGTCGGGGTTGTAGTGTCTTTGGTCACGGGATGGATCGGCTTGATGGTCGGCGTCAGTCTGCTGTCGGCAATTTATGAATTGGCAACATCGAAGGCAGGCAGATGATGCGGAGCACAGATATCACCAGACCCGCACGCGAGGCCACTCAGTTGGTGCGCAAATTGTTTGAACCTACGCCATGTGCGCGCAATGATCACTTATCGCAAAAGTTTGACTCAGATATATGGTTAAAACGCGAAGACCTTACACCTGTACGTAGCTACAAAATTCGCGGTGCTGTGAATGCGATGAGCCGCGCACGTACGCAAAATCCAAACCTTGATCTTTTTGTTTGTGCGTCTGCAGGCAATCACGCGCAAGGTGTGGCTTTTGCCTGTCGCCATTTTGGGGTCAGAGGTGTTATTTTTATGCCCGTCACCACGCCCAAACAAAAGATTGAAAAAACCAAAATCTTTGGTGGTGATAACATCGAGGTGCGCATGGTTGGGGACTATTTTGATGATACATTGGCTTCGGCCAAAACCTTTTGCGATGAGGCGTCAGGATACTTTTTGGCACCGTTTGACGACGTTGATGTCATTGCGGGGCAGGCATCGGTTGCTGTTGAGTTTATGGATCAGATGGCCGAGGCCCCTGATGTGGTGATATTACCTGTTGGTGGGGGCGGATTGTCGGCTGGCGTCGTTCAATATTTGGCTCAGGTGGCGCCGAGTACTGAGATTTATTTTGTGGAGCCGAGCGGAGGCCCGTCTCTGGCTGCCGCTGTGGCCGCTGGAACGCCCGTGACGCTAAGTTCGATCGATAGCTTTGTCGATGGTGCTGCCGTTGCGCAAATCGGATCGACCCCTTTCGCTGCCTTGAGGCATGTCGATAAAAGCCAGCTATTGACGGCGCCAGAGGATCGCATCTGCGCGACAATGATTGAGATGCTCAACATCGAAGGCATCGTTTTAGAGCCAGCCGGAGCGCTTGCGATTGATGCCTTACAAGATTTGCAAGATGTGATCCGTGGGCGCAGGGTATTGTGCATTGCGTCAGGCGGGAATTTCGATTTTGAGCGCCTGCCTGAAGTGAAGGAACGGGCTCAGAAATATCTAGAACTCAAGAAATACTTTATTTTACGTATGCCACAGCGACCGGGTGCTTTGCGTGATTTTTTGGACTTGTTGGGAGATGCAGACGATGTTGCACGGTTTGAATATCTTAAAAAATCGGCACGCAATTTCGGGTCTGTTTTGATCGGAATTGAAACGGACCATCCAAAGAATTTTGAACGCTTGTTTTATAAGATGGATCAAGCTGGTCTTGTGTATAAAGACATAACCAATGACCAAACTCTGTCTGAGTTTGTTCTTTAACTGGATAAAATAATGTCAGTTTTCGATGTAAATTCAGCCCGCGATGTTTTGTAGGAAGCTAAAATTTCTGCCAAGTCGACAGCGTCAGAGTGGCCATCTGCAGAAGCAATTTCTCCTGTTTGGCAAAGACTTGAAAAGGACGCAAACCCCAAATTCATTGAACTGCCTTTTAAAAAATGCAGATCTTGTTCGAGTTTGGTGCGATCCCCTGTGGTTTCAAGTCGTTCAATGACTTCATCCACTTCCTCAAGAAAGAGTTCGACAACTTCGCCAAAATCCTCGACGCCGACTTCATCACGTAATTCGGTAATGCGGTTCCAATCAATCATCTGGGCGCTCCTTTAAGCCTCTTTTACACAGGAGACTTAAAATCGCGTAACTTTTGGAAATCATTACAATCAATTTTATATTTAAGGCACCATTAAGTTGCGCAGGCCAATGTAACGCAAACCACGACATCTAGGTTGGAATAGTCATTGGCAATCGCGCAACAAAAGCAAGCATATCTTACATCCGCCCCTGGGCGAGGTGTCGTAAACAACGTGTTGGTTGTCGACGACTCGCGGGCACAGCGACGTATATTGTCATCCTATCTTGGGCGATGGGGCTATACGGTGTTCGAGGCAGAGTCAGGGGATGCTGCTTTGATGATTTGTGAAACAGAAAAAATTGACCTCATTGTTTCTGACTGGATGATGCCTGGACTTAATGGTCTGGATTTTTGCCGTATTTTCAGATCATTAGACCGTGAAGACTATGGATACTTCATCTTGTTGACGTCAAAGTCAGACAAGGCAGAAGTGGCAGAAGGGTTAGATGTTGGTGCAGATGATTTTTTGACGAAACCGGTTGCTGGCGATGAACTTTTGGCGCGTATCCGTGCGGGTGAACGTATATTGCGCATGCAACGTGAACTGTCTGCAAAAAATGAACTGGTTACCTCAACATTACAGGAAATTTCCGGGCTTTATGATTCGCTTGATCGCGATCTTGTTGAGGCGCGTAAACTGCAACAATCGCTTGTAAAAGACCGATTCAAAGATTTTGATACGGCTCAGGTGTCACTTTTGTTACGCCCAAGCGGCCACGTTGGTGGCGATCTTGTTGGTTTTTTTCCAATAAATGACAATCAGTTTGGTGTGTTTTCGATAGACGTATCGGGGCATGGTGTTGCCTCGGCACTGATGACGGCACGTCTCGCGGCTTATTTGACAGGCTCAACCTCCGACCAAAACCTTGCTATCGCACACACTGAAGATGGCAGGCATATCGCCAAATCACCTGCAAAAGTGGCAAAAACACTCAACACAATGATGCTGAAAGAAATGGAGACGGATCTCTATTTTACTATGATTTTGGGGCATTTTGATCGGACAAATGGCAAGTTTGTTATGGCTCAGTGTGGTCATCCTCATCCAGCGATTCAGCGTAAAGACGGAACGGTTGAGTACTTCGGGGAGGGCGGGTTGCCTGTTGGCTTGATTCCCGAGGCCATATTTGACGATTTTGAGATCCAAATTTCCATGGGCGAAAGGATCATTTTGTTGTCTGATGGTGTCACTGAATGCCCTGATGGCACCAATGGCATGTTGGGAGAGGATGGATTCATCTCATTAGTCGAAAATATAGCAGACCTGACAGGCAGCGCATTTTTTGACACGATGCTTTGGGACCTGAACAATTTCAATAATGATAAAGACTTTCCCGACGATATTTCAGCTATTCTTCTTGAGTATACAGGCTCAAGTACTGAGTAACGGCGGCTCTATCACCTGGGTTTCCAAGACAGGCGAGCGTTTGCGCAAAGGGCACCCATTTTGCGGTATGACCAATTTCAGTTGGATCTCCGAGACGTCGAACAGGGCGCGCAACGTATATTTTACACAGTTTTTCCGCCCACATATTGTAGTCAGGCATGAACACGAACCTACGAAAGGCATGTAAAAATTGTGGTTTTGAAATTCGCCAGCCCGTTTCCTCAATGACTTCACGATGTAATGCTGCGATCGAGGATTCGCCCTTGTCGATGCCGCCACCCGGAAGCTGAAATTCTGGACTAGGGGCCGCTTGATGGGTCAACAGCAAAGAGCCATTCAAAGGCAAAATAGCGTATGCACCGGGGCGCATCGTATAGGAAATACCGTTTATTTTTGGATCACCATAGCGTCGAATCATATCTAGCCCTTTTCCCAGAGGTTGCCGCCCTTATATGAACAAGGTATGCCAACCTGCGACGTGCAAGGGAACCGAAAATGCTTGGATCAAAAATCGCTTGGGATGACACTGTTCTCCCGTTTCAACTCGATCAATCAGATGTGCGCGGCCGTGTGGCCCGCCTTGATGGTGTTCTTGAGCAAGTTCTCGAGCAACACGATTACCCGCCAGTGATCGAGGCGCTTGTCGCTGAAGTTGCTTTGCTGACAGCAATGATTGGTCAAACAATCAAATTGCGGTGGAAGCTGTCTATTCAAATTCGCAGCGATGGCCCTGCCCGCATTATTGCGACCGATTATTATGCGCCCTCCGCTGACGGCAAACCTGCGCGTATTCGTGCATATGCGTCGTATGATGCGGAGCGCCTTGACCCCAATGGCACTGCCTATGACCAGGTTGGAAAAGGCTATTTCGCGATTTTGATCGACCAAGGTGAGGGCAATAAACCTTATCAAGGCATTACGCCGCTAACCGCTGAGTCGCTATCTCGTTGTGCTGAGGCGTATTTTGCGCAGTCTGAGCAACTTCCAACACGTTTTGAATTGGCTTTTGGTCGTTCTACGCTTGCAGGAGACGATGAAAAATGGCGTGCTGGCGGTGTTATGTTACAAAAAATGCCTAAAGCATCGCCAAGTGCGGCACCTCTTGAAAGCACAAGCGACGAGGGTTTGTTGACGGCATCCGATATTTTGGATGGGGATGACTTTGAAAACTGGAATCGCGCTAATATCTTGCTTGATACCGTTGATCCATTAGAATTGATCGGACCAAGTGTGCAACCAACAGATTTGTTGGTGCGCTTATTTCATGAGGATAAACCCCGTGTGTTTGATGCACAACCGGTCACTTTTGGATGCAGCTGCTCCGAGAAAAGTGTGCGTAACAGTCTTTCAATCTATTCCGCGAAAGACATTGCCACGATGACAACTGAAGAAGGTACTGTTTCTGCAGATTGTCAATTCTGTGGTGCGCATTACGTTATGGATCCAACAACTCTTGGGTTCGAAGCAAAGGCAAAGACCGATGGTGACGCGGATTGATAGACTGAAGATTGAACGGGCGCTGTCACATGATGGCCGCCCGTCCTCTGATTTTGATCTCAATCCTAAGGCGCGACCAAAAGCTGTTGTTTTAAAGCCCGCAGGTGTGCTTTTGCCGATTGTTGAGCGAGATTCCGGTCTGCAGCTTATTCTCACAAAACGATCCTCAACGATCAAACATCATCCGGGTCAAATTGCGTTTCCGGGTGGGCGTGTCGACCCCACCGATGCGACACATATTGCGGCCGCTTTACGTGAAGCTGATGAAGAAATCGGCCTTCCGCCTGAAAACGTCGATGTGCTTGGCGAGTTACCCAGCCATGAAACTATATCGAATTATACCATGCATCCTGTGGTTGGCTGGGTCACGCAAGATTTCATTCCTCGTTTAGAAGTGGCTGAAGTGTCCGAGATGTTTGAAGTGCCTTTGGCGCATGTTTTGGATATGTCGAATTACACAATTCAGTCACGCATTTGGCGCAGACAGGTCCGCAAGTTTTATACCGTGCCCTATGGGCCCTATTATATTTGGGGTGCCACCGCGCGGGTTTTGCGATCTTTCGCACAAAAGGTCAGTCTGTGAAGTCGGTAAAAACATGCGATTGGTTCCAAGCTGAAGCCACTCAAACTGTTATTAAAATGTTCAAATCAGCAGATCAATCGGCCTATTTTGTCGGCGGTTGTATACGCAACAGTTTGATGGGTGTGCCTGTCACCGATCTGGACATCTCGACGCCGATGCGGCCTGAAGCTGTGATGGAGCTTGCGAAATCGGCTGGGTTGAAAGCCATTCCCACAGGGATTGAACATGGTACGGTGACCGTCATCACGGGTGGCGAACCCTTTGAAATAACGACATTTCGGCGCGATGTTGCCACAGATGGGCGCCGCGCTATTGTTGCGTTTTCTGACAGTTTACAAGAGGATGCTTGTCGCCGTGACTTTACGATGAATGCACTTTATGTGGATTTGAACGGCGCAATCTTGGATCCGCTTGGCGGTATAACTGACTTGGTCGCACGCAAGGTGCGCTTCATCGGCGTGCCTCAGGATCGTATCCGTGAGGACTATCTGCGTATTCTGCGGTTTTTCAGGTTTCACGCGATGTACGGCGATGAAGATGTCGGCCTTGATGCGGATGCACTGGCAGGGTGTGCTGAAAACTTAGACGGATTGAGTGGCCTGTCTAAAGAACGCGTAGGATCTGAAATCATTAAACTTTTATCTGCGCCTGATCCAAGCATGGCGATTGGCGCGATGGAGGCGGCTGGCGTTCTGCAAGCCATTTTGCCGGGCGCGTCTGGGCGTTCGCTTTACCCCTATGTGACACAAGAATTCCATATCGATCCGATGGCGCGACTTGCCGCGCTGGGCGGTGAAGATGCTGGGCCTTTGCTCAAGCTGTCGAAAAAGCAATCTGTGCGGCTTGCGAAATTTAAAGACGCGATGGGCCATGGGCGTTCAGTTTATGAGATCGCATTTGAGGAAGGTGCTGACATGGCGCTTTGTACTGCAGCATTGCGCGCGGCTGTGTTTGAACAGCCATTACAAGCCGATGTAAAATCGCAAATTTTGGCTGCATCTCAGCAGGTTTTTCCAGTCAGAGCCCAAGATTTAATGCCCGAATATACTGGTGCTGAACTTGGGGCGGCGTTGAAGACGCTACAACATGCTTGGCTGGCGTCCGGTTTTGCCCTAACCAAGGCGAAATTGATGCAAATATTGGAAACCAAGTCGACATGACACAGATAGAAATCACACGACTTGGGCACCACGGCGATGGTATCGCGACTGGTCCAATCTTTGCAGCTAAAACATTGCCCGGTGAAATCGTTGAAGGCGACATCTCGGGCGACCGCATGGTAAGCCCAAGCATTGTCACACCATCACCTGATCGCGTGAAACCCCCTTGCGTGCATTTTAAATCTTGCGGTGGTTGTGCGTTACAGCATGCGTCAGACGATTTCGTTGCGAGTTGGAAATCTGATGTTGTACGTACAGCCTTATCGCATCAAGGCATTGATGTGCCGATTTCGAGTGTTTTCACTTCACCAAGACAATCACGTCGGCGCGCGACCTTCGCAGGCCGACGTACGAAAAAAGGGGTTTTGGTTGGATTGCATGGTCGTGCCTCTGGTACTTTGGTGCTCGTGCCTAATTGTGTGTTGATGACGCAAAAAATTATGGACGGGATGCCTGCATTTGAGGCTTTGGTTCAGATCGGTGGGTCACGTCGTGTTGAGATGGCTATTACAGTGACGGATTCCGACGCTGGCTTGGATGTTTCTGTTGTGGATGGCAAAGAACTCGACATGGAATTGCGCTCTAGTTTGGCTGCTGTTGTCCGCGAGTACGGGATCATTCGCTTGTCATGGAACGGCGATGAGGTTGTGCAAGAAACCCGCCCCTTTTTGTCATTTGGGCGCGCACGCCTTGTGCCGCCTCCGGGTGCATTTTTGCAAGCTACACGCCACGGCGAGCAGACTTTGATTGCATTGATGAAAGAGGCCGTGTCTGGCGCTGAGCGTGTGGTGGATCTCTTTTCTGGCTGCGGCACCTTTGCTCTGCCCATGGCAGAATTTGCCGAGGTTTATGCGGTTGAGGGCGAGCATGTGATGCTTAACAGCCTGTCAGAAGCGTGGAAAACAGCCTCTGGATTAAAGCCCGTCACGGTTGCCACGCGTGACTTGTTTCGCCAACCTTTGTTGCCGGAAGAGTTGAACAAATTTGATGCAGCAATCATCGATCCGCCGCGTGCAGGTGCTTTGGCGCAAACGGGTGAATTGGCCAAAAGCAAATTGCAATCGATTGGTTTCGTGTCCTGTAACCCTGTGACATTTGGGCGAGACGCAAAAACGCTTGTTGAGGCAGGATTCGAAATCGATTGGCTACATGTTGTGGATCAGTTCAGGTGGTCGCCTCACGTGGAAATCGCGGCGAAATTCAGTCGCACCTGACACAGAATTTACTTTGAGCATTGTGATTGCTGGCGTATACGCAGCGAAAACAGGTTTGGATATAATAATGGAACGCCGCAAATTTATAGCAGTCTTGGCTGCGGTTAGCCTTTTCCCCACAGTCGCGTTTTCACGCACTTTAGCACCATATACTGGGCCGCGCGTGACTCGTGTGGTGCTGTATAAGGGCAGGCGTCGACTGTACTTGTTAAGCGGAACCAAAGTGTTGAAAAAATACAAGGTTGGCCTTGGCGGCGTTCCTGTGGGGCATAAGCAATTTGAAGGTGATGGCAAAACGCCTGAAGGCAGCTACATTATTGATCGTAAAAACCCGCAGTCCCAGTATCATCTCTCGATTGGAATCTCTTATCCAAACAGTCGTGATATCGCCTATGCGCGTGCAAATGGCCGCAGTCCTGGCGGTGAAATTTTCATTCACGGCCGAGCGGGTGAACATAAAGGCCGTGGGCGTGATTGGACTGCAGGCTGTATTGCCGTTAAGGACAGGCACATGGAAGAAATTTACATGATGGTTGCCACAGGAACGCAAATCGACATCCATCCTTAGGGCGGGGGCCGTGTGTTATTCGGCGCTGGCGAACTGCGGCGCTGCGCTACCCAAAATCATTGTCCACCAAAGTTTGCCGCCTTGTTCTTGGAACCATGCAAAGCCAAGGTCTGTCGCGCGACGATCCAAAATGATCTCGCGTGTATCTGGCTGCTCCATCCACGCGCCCAATGTTTCCAATTCGGATTCATACGTTTCCGAAATGTTTTCGCCGAGCATTGTGCCGATATAGCCTGAGCGTGCAACGCGATCGATGGGCGATGATCCATCAGATCCGAAATGCCACGGGCGATTTTGGTTTTTCATGTCTTGCGAATGAGTGGCCGCCGCTGCGTTGAGGTTGGAATTCAACTTGATTTCTGGTGCGCCAGCTGCGGCGCGCAAGGCGTTGATTGAATCCAGCATACGGTATTGAACCTTGGCCTCTTCACGAGCGCTGATCCGATAAACACGTGGCAGCGGTTTCCCGTCCGGTCCCAATGCGGGGGTGTTGCTTTCGCACGCACTTAGGCCGATAATAGAAACAAGAAGCAGAACAATGAAACGCGTCATTTTTTTAGTACCCCGAATACGATCTTAGAATCACCTATCCTGAAAATGATGTATGATCAAATCATGTCCGCGTGTTTTCGCTGCCAATGATTGTTTGATTTGCGACTGCGACAATCGCGCCATATACATGGCATTATGAAATAACTGTTTTGGGGTCCATTATGACCAATAAAGTCGATACCAAACTCTCAAGACGCGCCTTTGTTGCAGTGTCCACTGCTTGTGTGGCTGCACCCGCTTTGGCGCAGACTGATAACACTACAGAAGTTGAGCGCGATATTTCTGAAGTCGTGCGTCGTAATATTTCGAGCTTTCGCTCTTTGGATTGGCGTCCGTATTTTGACAATACGCGCAATGGCGCGATTTTGGTCGATACGACATCCAGAGCATTGCATTATTGGAGCGAAGATCAATCGCTTTACAAACTGTATCCAACTTCAGTTCCATTGTCCGAAGATCTCACACGCCTTGGCCGGACATCTGTCATCCGTAAGGTCGAGGGTCCATCATGGGCTCCAACGCCATCTATGCGCATTCGCAATCCTGAATGGCCAAGTTTTGTCGGCCCAGGCCCAGACAATCCGTTGGGCACACATGCTTTGTACCTGTCGTGGACCTATTATCGCATTCACGGGACGCATGACACACGCAAAATTGGCCGTCGTTCGTCAAATGGCTGCATCGGTTTGTATAACGAGCACATCAAAGAATTGTACGGGCTTGTTGGCAACGGCGCACAGGTTTTGTTGATTTAACGCAATTGCACCGACATTTATAAAATGGCGACCCTGCGATCGGGGCCGCCATTTTTTATGCCCTATACCCAGCCTGCTAGATTGGTTTCTATGACTGTGCACAGCGCTGAAATATGCGCCTCGTCGTCATTGAGGCAGGGAATGTACAAGAAATCTTTGCCGCCAGCGTGCTCAAAGCTTTCTTTGATTTCCTCGTTGATTTCTTCAAGTGTCTCGATGCAATCGGCGGAAAAGGCTGGCGCGCAGACCGCGATGCTTTTGTTGCCGGCCTCTGCCTGACGCGCAACCTCTTCAACCGTGTAGGGTTGAAGCCATTCTTCGGGTCCAAATTTGGATTGGAAGGTTGTCATGATTTCCGTATCAGCCCAACCTAGCTTTTCTTTAAGCAATCGTGTCGTTTTGTGGCAGTGGCAATGATAAGGATCGCCGCCTTCCTTTAGGTAACGCTCTGGCAAGCCATGATATGAGCAAATTAAAATATCTGGTTTTTTTGCCGCATTGGCATAGCTACGCTCAATGGATTGCGCCAAGGCATTAATGTATTCAGGTTTGTCAAAATAGGGCTCGACCGTGCGCACAGCAGGTTGCCAATTTTCTTCCATCAGAGCACGAAAGAATTGATCGTTTGCCGTTGCGACCGTCGCTCCTGCGTATTGCGGATAAAGCGAAAAAAACAGGATCTTTGTACAGCCTTCAGAAACCATTTCGGCCACCTTAGATTTGGTCGATGGATTTCCATATCGCATGCAGTAATCGACCACCACCTCGTCACCATATTTAGACTCTAACGCGGCTGAAATGGCGGATGTTTGTTGCTTTGTGATTGTCGCAAGCGGACTTTCATTTGCCTCGTTGTTCCAGATGGATTTATAAGCAGCGCCAGATTTTGACGGGCGGACGGACAAGATGATGCCCTGCAATATTGGTTGCCATTTCCAAGCAGGATAATCGACAACACGCTTGTCCGATAAAAACTCACTCAGATATTTGCGCATAGACCAATAGTCTGTCGCATCAGGTGTGCCCAAATTTGCCAAAAGCACTCCGATTTTTTGCTTTGGAATCTTTGGGTGATCCGTTGTCGCATGCGCTGGGCAAACGGCATCGTCGGCATTTGTGTTGAGCCGTGTTGGCTTCATGGTTCCCATCGCGTGATCCTGTCTTTTTGTATTCTGTTAGGCTAGGGCGCAGTCAAAATTGTTCAAGTCTGCGGTGCATCATTTGGTAAGTTGAATTCTTTTGCTCCAAGGGCATCAGCCAAGCGCGTTTTGGCAGACCCGGGCATCAAGGGTTTGGGTTGGCTGGCATCTGGTGCCCAGCCAGTCAAAAACACCATATCAAAGGTCGCGTTCAACCGATCTTGGCCTGAGAAGTGTTTTTTGTAGAGTGTTTGAGTGACCTCAAATAGCGCGCGCGTCGCGGTTTTGCGGGATCGTGCGTGTAAGGCAGAGGTTTCGCCCATAGCGCGTAGATCATGAATAAGCTGGTTTAGAGACGAAAATGTTACTTTCGTGGTGGTTTTATCGGCCACAGGCAGTGCAAATGAGGCGCGTTGTAGCAGGCCACCTAGGTCACGTAGTTCCCCCATCGGTAACACCCGCGGTGACAGTCCGCCGGAGCATTCAATTTCGGCTTGCGACAAACAAGACCGCAATTCGTGAAGCGTTTGGTCGCCAAAAAACGCAGCGATCATGAGACCGTCAGGTTTCAGAGCGCGATTGCATTGAATAAGTTGACCAACCGGATCATTGGCCCAGTGCAAAGACATGGCATGGATGACAAGGTCATGTTGGCGCTCTTGCAGGTCTAAAACATCATCATCGGCAACAACTGTTGCATCAGGGAACCATGATTGCCACAGCTCGGGAAACCCCGTGACAATTGCTGGCGATGTAAACGGTTTGTTAACCATGTCGAGCCGATCTTGAATTTCAAGACGTGCCTCATGGTGCAGAAAGAAATCTCCCCCTAGACGCTTGGCGCGCAGACGGTTGCGTATCAATTGAGCACGATCAACGAGGGGGGCGGTATTAGACATAAGCTCTCTTCCAGTGAAGTTGGGCCAACTTAGGAAGTCATGCGGAAAATGCAAAGACTGGCGCGGTTCTTATACCCCCCTCAATGCTTAACATGCGACGAAATAGTCGATTTTGTTCACGGTCTTTGTCCAAAATGTTGGGCCGATACGCCGTTTATAAAGCAAAATGGTTGTGAAATGTGTGCAGCCCCGTTGATTGGGGAGGTCGAGAGTGGTGATTTGTGCGATTCATGCCGTGCTGTGCCGCGACCGTGGTCGCGCGCGCGCGCTGCCTTACTGTATGAGGGGAATGCAAAATCCATCGTTTTGCGTCTAAAGCATGGAGATAGAACGGATCTTGCTCATCCTGTTGGTGCATGGCTGGCCGAGGCTGCGCGCCCCTTGGTGACGACAGATATGGTTGTCGCACCTGTGCCATTGCATTGGTTTCGTGGGGTTCGGCGCAGGTATAACCAGTCATTGCTGCTTTCACGCCGTGTATCACGATTGCTGGAGTTGGATCACTGTCCAAATCTACTGCACAGACGCATAGCCACACGCAAACTTGATGGCATGACGGCGCAAGAGCGCACGGATGTCGTTTCAAACGCCATAGCGTTGAGGTCGCATCACGTAAGGACACTTAAGGGGCGTCATGTTTTGTTAATCGATGATGTTATGACCACAGGTGCCACTTTAACGACCTGCGCCAAGGCCTGCCTGCAAGGCGGCGCCGTTCAAGTTTCCGTTGCGGTACTGGCACGCGTTGCGAAGAAGAACTAAATCCTTATAGTCCTGCCGGACATAAAGGATAAAAACATGCAGCCTGTAACACTCTATACGACACCGATTTGCCCGTTTTGTATCGCCGCCAAGCGGCTTTTAGACAGCAAGGGCGTAGAATACACCAACCTTGATGTGATGGCTCAGCCAGAACTGCGTGCCGAAATGATGCAGCGTGCTCATGGTCGCCACACAGTACCGCAGATTTTTATAGGTGAGACACATGTTGGTGGATGTGATGAGCTGCACCAACTGGAACATGCCGGAAAACTTGATCCGCTTTTGGCGGGGTAAATTATATGCCAAAGGTTGGCCTCGTCACGCTGAACTCTAGCGATGATCCTGCGCAAAACCTGCGTGTGGTGCAAAGCTATATTGATGAGGCCGTCGCGCGCGGCGCGCAGATTGTGATGACACCTGAGGTCACCAACTGCGTGTCTACTTCGCGGGTGCATCAACAGAATGTACTTTGTTTTGAGGCTGATGATCCAACGCTGCGAGCTTTACAAAAACACGCTCTAAAGCGAGGCGTTTGGATCCTTATTGGATCGTTGGCATTGAAAACAGGTGATGCCGATGGTCGCTTTGCGAATAGGTCATTTTTGATTGGACCAGATGGGGTGATCAAGGCGCGCTATGACAAAATTCATATGTTTGACGTGACCCTGTCCGATACGGAATCCTATAAAGAATCTGCTGGGTATCGCCCTGGAACTGACGCTGTCGTGGCGCAGACGGATGCGGGCACGATTGGTTTGACGATTTGCTATGATGTACGTTTTCCGCATCTTTATCGGTCATTGGCGCAATCGGGGGCAGAAATTCTGACTGTTCCTGCGGCCTTTGCGCAGGCCACTGGTCGCGCGCATTGGGAGGTTTTGCTGCGTGCGCGCGCTATTGAAACAGGCAGTTTCATCTTTGCGCCAACACAGACAGGTCAACATAGCGAAGCAAGGGGTGGCAAACGCAAAACCCACGGGCACAGCTTAGCGATTTCGCCTTGGGGTGAAGTGCTTTATGATGGTGGAATTGAGTGCGGCGTTGGGATCGTGGAGTACGATCTAAATGATGTTGCCAAAGCCCGCAGAGCTATACCTTCATTACAACACGACAGAGTATTTAAGGCCTTAAAATGACGTCATCAACCGGCACAGATTCTTTGGCTGTGGCCCTTTTTTCCGAAATTTTTATGGCAGACCAGTTGGCGCGAAATAGGCTGACGAAAGCGCTGCCAAAAGGCATGGAGATCAGTCACTTTTCGGTGCTCAACCATTTGGCGCGATCTGGTGAAGAGCGCTCTCCTGCACAATTAGCGCGGGCGTTTCATGTGACGCGCGGGGCTATGACCAACACGCTGAACAAATTGGAATGGGCAGGGCATATACACATTCGCCCAGACTGGGACGACGCACGTCGCAAGTTCGTGTCGATTTCACCGGCAGGGAAAGCCGCACGAGATGCAGCTTTGGCCGCGATCACGCCCATCCTCAATCAAGTGGTCGAATCGATTGGGCAAGATAAGGTGAAAAATGCCCTTCCTGTGCTGCGTGAGATGCGAATTCGACTTGAAAGTGACGTATGATTGCGACCCTAAACTGGCTTAATTGATGCTGTAACGTAGTTCACAGATAGATCGCGATCTGACAAAGACCATGTCCACAAGACAGGATTGAAAACAAATCCTTTGCGGTCCACAGGTGATAGGCCGGCTGTGGAAATCAAGTCGAACAGTTCGTTTGGGGTGATGAACTTGTCCCATTCATGCGTGCCGCGCGGCAACCAACGCATAACAACTTCGGCACCCAAGATGGCCATAACATAGGATTTTGGATTGCGGTTGATGGTTGAGCAAATCATCATACCACCTGCTTTAAGCAAAGTCTGACAGGCATTCAGATAGGTTTGCGGGTCGGCGACGTGCTCTACAACCTCCATGTTCAAGACAACATCAAATTGCTCACCTGCTTCAGCCAAATCTTCAGCGGCAGTATGGCGGTAATCGATGTCTAGACCAGATTGCTCCGCATGAAGGCGCGCGACAGGCAGGTTGCCCGCGGCAGCATCGGCTCCGACTACAGTTGCCCCAAGTCGCGCCATGGGTTCCGACAAAAGCCCGCCACCGCAGCCGATATCCAGTAAGCGCAGTCCCGTAAACGGTTTTAGGTCGCTCAGGTCGCGCCCAAATTCAGCGGCGATTTGCGTTGTGATATAATCAAGGCGACAAGGATTGAGCATGTGAAGCGGTTTGAATTTACCGTTGGGATCCCACCATTCGGCGGCCATCGCTTCGAATTTTGCGACTTCGGATGGGTCAATGGTGGACTGAGGCGTTTGCATGATCCGTTCCTTCATGTTCAATTCGTATGTGATCAGAGTCGTGATCAAGATTTTTTCTGAGCTATCATGCTCTATATAGGATTTCCATGAATAAGGTATCGGGCCAAAAGAGCGCATATAGTTATCTCTATCCACAGCTTTCACCAAATGATCAACGGATGCTGGCTGTTGGCGATGGACATACTTTATATATCGAGCAAAGCGGCAACCCCAATGGCATTCCTGTTGTGGTGCTGCATGGCGGGCCGGGTGGCGGTTGTAGTCCGTTCATGCGTCGGTTCTTTGATCCCGCGATTTACCGCATTATTTTGTTTGATCAACGTGGATGTGGGCGATCAACGCCCTTTGCGTCTGTTGAAAATAATACAACGTGGCACCTTGTGGCGGATATTGAGCGTATTCGCGTCACTCTTGGCATTGAGCAATGGGTGGTCTTTGGTGGAAGCTGGGGTGCGACGCTGGGTTTAGCCTATACTCAAGCGCACCCTGATCGCGTGATCCATTTGGTGTTGCGAGGTGTTTTTTTGGGCATGCAAACAGAATTGGATTGGTTTTACGGCGGCGGCGCTGGGCGGTTTTGGCCGGATTTATGGGAAGATTTTGTTCGAGAAATTCCCGCACAGGAACACGATGATTTGATTGCGGCCTATAATCGGCGCTTGTTTAGTGGCGATGTGGCTATGGAGAACCATTTCGCAAAGATTTGGTCCAAATGGGAAAATGCTTTGGCGTCGATTGGGTCTAACGGCAAGGTCGGTGATCCACCCATTCAGTTTGCACGGGCTATTTCGCGTTTGGAAAATCATTACTTTGCCAACCAAGTCTTTTTTGAACAAGACGATAAGCTCCTGCGCAATATGAATGTAATGGCCCATGTGCGCGGTACAATTGTACAAGGTCGCTTTGATATGGTGTGCCCGCCACAGAGCGCTTATGCCGTGCATAAGCTGTGGCCCAATGCGACATTACATATGGTTGGCCTTGCAGGGCACGCTTTGTCAGAGACAGAAATCGCAGCCACACTTGTCGAGACAATGGATCGTATTGGGGGGCATATTGGACGCGCTGTGCGATAGGGCTTGCAGATTCGACTGTGTCGGCGTATATGCCTGTTCAACAGCGGCGCGTTGGGTCATCCCAAGGTTCCACCGGGAAATATCAACGGGCCGCGCGCCCGTTTTTTTGTGCCCTTTAAAAAGGCCCCCAAATGCCCGAAAGGCTAACTGGAATATGTCCGAACTGATTGCCAAAACCTCTATCGATCGCCGCATGGCCGAGATCGTGGGTCCCGTTATCGAGGGAATGGGCTTTGAGCTGGTGCGTATTCGTCTGATGTCATCGACAAAGTCGAAAACGCTACAGATTATGGCTGAGCGCCCTACTGGCGGCATCGAAGTCGATGAATGTGCCCAAATTTCCACAGCCGTTTCCGCGGTTTTGGATGTTGAGGACCCGATTGAAGACGAGTTCACGCTTGAAGTGTCCAGCCCCGGTATCGACCGTCCGCTGACACGTTTGAAAGATTTTGAGACCTTTGAGGGCTATGAAGCTCGCATTGAGACTGACGAAATGTTCGATGGCCGTCGTCGCTTTAAAGGCGAATTGGCTGGCGTCGAAGATGATGATGTTTTGATCAACATTATCGAACATGGCGAAACGGTTACCATCGGTCTTAAGTTTGACTGGTTGTCAGATGCAAAATTGATTCTGACCGACGACCTGATCGCTGAAATGCTCCGTCAACGCAAAGCGTCCGGCGCGATTGACGAAACCAAATTTGATGATGTTGAAACCGAAGACGGTTCCACTGACGACCTTAGAGAGGACTGAGACATGGCAATCACCTCCGCCAACCAGCTTGAGTTGCTTCAAACCGCTGAGGCCGTGGCCCGCGAAAAAATGATCGATCCCAACCTTGTGGTTGAAGCGATGGAAGAGAGCTTGGCGCGTGCGGCGAAGTCCCGCTACGGCTCCGAAATGGACATCCGCGTTCACATCGATCGTAAAACAGGCAAAGCCACGTTCACCCGTGTGCGTACTGTTGTGGCCGACGAAGAGCTTGAAAACTACCAAGCCGAATTGACTGTTGAGCAAGCCAAGCAATACATGGCTGATCCTGAAATCGGCAGTGAAATCACTGACGAAGTGCCGCCAGTTGAGCTTGGCCGTATTGCAGCGCAATCTGCGAAACAGGTTATCTTGCAAAAAGTGCGCGAAGCAGAGCGTGATCGTCAATACGACGAGTTCAAAGACCGCGCTGGCACAATCATCAACGGTGTTGTGAAACGCGAAGAATACGGCAACGTGATCGTGGATATTGGTCGTGGTGAAGGTATCTTGCGTCGCAATGAAAAAATCGGCCGTGAAACATACCGTCCGAATGATCGTGTGCGTTGCTTCATCAAAGACGTGCGCCGCGAAGCGCGTGGCCCACAGGTATTCTTGTCGCGTACAGCGCCAGAATTCATGTCTGAGCTGTTCAAAATGGAAGTGCCAGAAATCTACGACGGTATTATCGAAATCAAAGCTGTTGCTCGTGATCCTGGGTCGCGTGCAAAAATCGCTGTGATTTCGAATGATGGTTCTATCGATCCTGTTGGTGCTTGTGTTGGTATGCGCGGGTCTCGTGTGCAGGCTGTTGTGAATGAACTTCAAGGGGAAAAAATCGACATCATCCCTTGGAACGAAGATGCGCCAACATTCCTTGTGAATGCTTTGCAGCCGGCTGAAGTGTCCAAAGTTGTGCTTGATGATGACGCTGGAAAAATCGAAGTTGTTGTTCCTGACGAGCAATTGTCATTGGCGATTGGTCGTCGTGGCCAAAACGTGCGCCTTGCGTCTCAGTTGACGGGCCTTGATATCGACATTCTTACAGAAGCCGAAGAATCTGAGCGTCGCCAAAAAGAGTTTGCGATCCGCACCAAATTGTTCATGGACAATCTCGACTTGGACGAATTTTTCGCACAGCTTCTTGTGTCCGAAGGTTTCACCAACTTGGAAGAAGTTGCTTACGTCGAAGTTGATGAATTGCTAGTAATTGATGGGGTGGATGAGGCCACAGCTGGCGAACTTCAAGCCCGTGCACGTGACGTTCTTGAGGCCGCAAACCTCAAAGCGCTCGAAAATGCGCGCGCACTTGGTGTTCTGGACAGCTTGGTTGAATTTGACGGCCTGACACCCCAGATGATTGAAGCTCTGGCTGAGGATGGCGTGAAGTCACTCGAAGATTTCGCAACATGCGCAGATTGGGAACTTGCTGGCGGTTGGACAACAATTAATGGCGAGCGCCACAAGGACGAAGGACTGCTCGAAAAATTTGACATGTCCTTAGAAGAGGCGCAAACGCTGGTCATGACAGCGCGCATTCAGCTGGGTTGGGTTGATCCTGCCGAGCTTGAAGGTGCCAGTGATGACGACGCAGATGTTGGCGGCGAAACAGAGGAGGCTGAGGCCTAAGAGGTCTAGGTTTAGGTGAATCTGATGTCCCGTGGTGGCCACAAGAAAACGAAAGATGATGGGGAACGCCGTTGCATTGTTTCGCGCGACGCAGAGCCTCGCTCTGGCCTGATCCGTTTCGTGATCGGTCCCGACGGGCAGGTTGTCCCTGATTTGGCTGAAAAACTGCCGGGTCGCGGCATTTGGGTCAGCGCGGATCGCGCTGTTTTGGATGAAGCGGTTAAGAAAAAGCTCTTTGCCAAAGTGGCGCGCGCAGATGTTGTGGTGGCTGACGGGTTTGTGGATCTTATAGAACAAGGTCTTCTCAAACGTGTTGTGCATCTCATTGCATTGGCGCGCAAAGCTGGCGAAGCAGTGTGTGGGTTTGAAAAAGTTAAAGGGTGGATTGCTGAAGAACATGCGATTGTTTTGATGCAAGCCTCCGACGGATCTGAACGCGGTAAAGGCAAACTTAGGACGCCAGAGGGAGGCCGTTGGTTCGGTCATCTAACAAGCGCCGAATTGGGTTTGGCTTTCGGCCGTGAAAGTGTGATACATGGCGCGCTCGCGCGTGGTGGCCTCTCCGATAAGGTTGTAGAGGACGCCGCACGTTTGATGGGTGTGCGCGAGATAAACGGTGGAGAGCGCTCCGCCGGAAAGGGTAAGACGACGATATGAGCGATACTGATGGAAAAAAACCCCTTGGCCTTCGCGGCGGCCCCGGACAAGTAAAACAAAGCTTCTCTCACGGGCGCACAAAAAGCGTTGTGGTAGAAACCAAACGCAAACGCGTTGTGGTTCCAAAAGCTGGTGCTGCTAAGACTGGTGGCGGTTCTCCGCGCCTTGGCGATCCGTCTAAACGTCCTGCGGGCATTTCCGATACGGAAATGGAGCGCCGGATGAAGGCACTTGCCTTTGCTAAGCAAAATGAGGCCGCAGAAAACGAACGCCGCGCTGCCGAAGAAAAATCTCGTGAAGAAGAGCGCGCACGCCGTCGTGCCGAAATCGAAGCCAAAGAACGCGAAGAGCAAGAACGTCTTGCTACCGCGAAAATTAAGGCTGAAGATGAAGCCCGCGAAAAGGCAGAAGCTGAAGCGGCTAAAAAGCGTGAGGCGGCGCCTAAGCCTGCGCCAAAAGCAGCGGCTCAACCTGATGATCCTGCTGCTGCACAAGCTGCTGCGCAAAAGGCGCCAGATCAACGTGGCCGTCCTTCCTCCGCACCCGTTAAGCGCGACAACGATGATGCGAACCGCAACAATCGCAACAAGCAAGCCGATGACAACCGTCGTTCTGGCAAGCTGACACTGAACCAAGCGTTGAGTGGCGGTGATGGCAAACGTGTACGCTCGATGGCCTCCATGAAGCGTAAGCAAGATCGTATGCGTCAAAAGGCGATGGGCAATAACGAGCCACGCGAAAAGGTTGTGCGCGACGTTCAGGTTCCTGAAACAATCGTTGTGTCCGAACTCGCGAACCGTATGGCCGAACGTGTTGCCGATGTTGTGAAATCACTCATGAAAATGGGCATGATGGTCACACAAAACCAAGCCATCGATGCAGATACTGCTGAATTGATCGTCGAAGAATTCGGCCACCGTATTCAGCGTGTGTCGGATGCCGACGTTGAAGATGTAATCCAGCAAATCGTCGACAAAGACGAAGATCTGCAATCACGCCCACCCGTTGTCACCATCATGGGCCACGTTGACCACGGTAAAACGTCATTGCTTGACGCAATCCGCAAAACAAACGTAACCACGGGCGAAGCTGGTGGCATCACACAACACATTGGTGCGTACCAAGTGACAACCGAAGGCGGCGCATTGCTCTCCTTCCTTGATACTCCTGGTCACGCGGCGTTTACTTCTATGCGCTCACGTGGTGCACATGTGACGGACATTGTTATCCTTGTGGTTGCTGCGGACGATTCCGTCATGCCGCAAACGATCGAAGCGATTGCGCATGCGAAAGCTGCGGAAGTGCCGATGATTGTTGCTATCAACAAATGTGACAAACCAGGCGCGGATGCACAAAAAGTGCGTGCGGAACTTTTGCAACATGAAGTGATTGTTGAAGAATTCTCTGGTGATGTTCAGTCTATCGAAGTGTCTGCGCACACTGGTCAAGGTCTGGATCAACTTCTTGAGGCTATCGCGCTTCAAGCGGAAATTCTTGAACTGAAAGCCAACCCTGATCGCGCAGCCGAAGGTGCCGTGATCGAGGCGCAGCTTGATGTTGGCCGCGGTCCTGTTGCAACTGTTTTGATCCAAAAAGGCACGCTAAAACGTGGTGATATCTTTGTCGTCGGCGAGCAATGGGGCAAAGTCCGTGCGCTTGTGAATGATCAAGGTAAACGCATCGATGAAGCTGGCCCATCTGTTCCTGTCGAGGTTCTTGGCCTCAACGGTACACCTGAGGCTGGCGATGTTTTGAACGTGGTTGACACCGATGCTCAAGCGCGTGAAATCGCTGAGTACCGTGCCCATGCCGCGAAAGAAAAGCGTGCGACTGCTGGTGCTGCAACCACACTTGATCAGTTGCTTGCGAAAGCTAAAGCTGACGAAACTGTGGCTGAGTTGCCAATTTTGGTCAAAGCCGATGTTCAAGGCTCTGCCGAAGCGATCGTTCAGGCGATGGAAAAAATCGGTAACGATGAGGTCCGTGTTCGGGTTCTACATTACGGTGTGGGTGCGATCACTGAGACAGACATCGGCCTTGCTGAAGCTTCCGGTGCACCTGTGATTGGTTTCAACGTTCGTGCGAATGCTTCCGCGCGGAGCAGTGCGAACCAAAAGGGTGTGGAAATTCGCTACTACTCAGTGATCTACGATCTTGTAGATGATGTGAAAGCAGCGGCTTCTGGCCTGTTGTCTGCGGAAATTCGCGAGAACTTTATCGGTTACTCCGAAATTCGCGAAGTCTTCAAAGTGTCTGGCGGCGTTGGCAAGGTTGCTGGCTGTCTTATTACCGAAGGTGTGGCGCGTCGTTCAGCAGGTGTACGTTTGCTGCGTGACAACGTGGTTATCCATGAAGGCACACTGAAGACGCTCAAGCGCTTTAAAGATGAAGTTAAAGAAGTTCAGTCTGGCCAAGAGTGTGGTATGGCGTTTGAGAACTACGAAGACATTCGTCCTGGCGATGTGATCGAGCTCTTTGAGCGCGAAGAGGTTGTTCGTAATCTCGATTGATACGGTCTAACTTAAGAATAAAAAAGGCGGGCTTTAGGGCCCGCCTTTTTTTATGTGATACCGAATTTCATTAGCCTATTTCAGCCATATATTCGTCTTAGGAAATTGGCTTGCCTTCAAAAGTCTTGTCGCCAACGCGGACAATGATTTTACCTGAAGAAGCTTCGCCAACAAAGAGACCTTGTACGGAAATGTATTTTCCGAGAGAGATAGAACGCATCATAATAAATTCCCCAATTGTCTATGATTGTTTCCATACTAGAACAGATTAGTTAATTTTGTGCTTACAAATTTTACTCAAACGCAAAATAATCGCACAAATGTTGTGCATATTTTGCATAAAAGACACAATTGTTGCGTTGGCACATATTTAATTTGTCACAGCCAATCCCGAAGAATCGGAATCAGCGGAATATCGGCAGCGGGCATAGGGTAGTCACGCAATGCGTTTGGCTTGACCCATTTGAGAACTTGGCCCTCACGCGCCTCGGGAATTCCATTCCATTTTCGGCAGGCAAAGACAGGCATCAATAGATGAAAGTCATCATAAGTATGTGACGCGAACGTGAGTGGGGCGAGGCATGAGTTCCATGTCTCGATCCCCAATTCTTCGTGAAGTTCGCGCACCAAGGCCTGCTCTGGCGTTTCTCCTGCCTCCACCTTGCCCCCTGGAAACTCCCATAACCCTGCCATGGATTTCCCTTGCGGCCGTTGAGCAAGTAAAACACGGCCATCGGTATCGATGAGGGCCACGGCGGAGACGAGAACGAGTTTCATAAGCGACCTTTAAGACCGATAATCGGCGTTGATAGTAATGTATCCGTGGGTCAAATCACAGGTCCACATGGTGCATTCAGAAGTACCCAATCCGAGGTCTATTTTGACGACGATATGTTCATTTTTCATATAATTGGCGCCGGCCTCTTCGGAATATGTCGGTGACACCCAGCCGTTTTCGGCAACCAACACGTCACCAAACCAAATGGACAAAAGGTCACGATCCGCTGTGGCTCCCGATTTTCCAACTGCCATAACAACGCGACCCCAATTGGGATCTTCGCCGGCAATGGCTGTTTTAACGAGTGGAGAGTTTGCAATTGCAGATGCAACTTTGCGTGCATCGTCTTCATTTGTCGCACCCGTGACCTGCACCTCAACGAACTTAGTCGCCCCTTCACCGTCTTTGACGACGAGGTGTGATAGTTCAAGCATCACCCCTTGCAGGGCGTTGAAAAACTCTGCCGCTTCTGGGGTGTCGGCACTGATTTCAGCGGCAGGTGATTGCCCTGTTGCTCCAACCAATAGCGTGTCAGACGTCGATGTATCACTGTCGACAGTGATGCAGTTGAACGTCGAATCGGTGGCCTGTGATACGAAGTTTTGCAGCAAGGGTTGCGCGATTTTTGCGTCGGTGAAGATATACACCAGCATTGTCGCCATATCGGGCGCAATCATGCCCGACCCTTTTGCTATGCCGGAAATCTTGACAGGCTGGCCCCCAAGCGTGATCTGTGCGGATGCCCCCTTGGCAAAAGTATCTGTGGTCATGATCGCTTGTGCAGCGTCAGCGATGCGGTCGGGTGCAAGACTGGTTTTCAGATCATCAATCTTTGCCGTGATACGTTCCCACTTCAGTCGTTCGCCTATGACGCCCGTCGATGAAGTGAAGATGCTTTTTTCGTCAAGATTTAGACTGGCAGCAACGGCTGTCGTGATTTTTGCCACGGCTTCCAGTCCATTTTTTCCGGTAAAAGCGTTTGAATTTCCTGAGTTTACCAGAATTGCGGCGCCATCTGATGTGTCGCCCCCGAGTTTTGCCTGACAATCAAGAACAGCCGCTGATCGCGTTGAGGATTTGGTAAAAGTCCCCGCGATTACACTGCCCGCGCAGAGTTGTGCCAACATCACATCGGTGCGCCCTTCGTACTTCACGCCAGCAGCCAAAGTGGCAAAGGTTACCCCGTCGATGACGGGCAGATTAGGAAGCCCACCCGCAGGCGCGAGAGGGGAGACAGAGTCAATCTTGGCCATATGTGGCGTCCTTATTGTCAGGATATCAAGTTGTCAGGGAAGCCAATCAGTCGTTGAGAAGCGCGTCGTCACGCATCAACGCAGGATCAATGCCTTCGCTAAGTTCAATAGTGGCACCGGCTTGCAGCTGAGCCAAGTGAGCAGAGATAGCCGCGTCTTCGATGGTTGACGCTAGTTCATCGCGCTCTGTTTTCAACGCTGGAACCTCTTGCAGGCGACTGTCGATAAGTTTGATCACGTGCCAGCCAAATTGAGTTTGGACAGGCGCAGATATGGCGCCGGGCTCCATCTCAATGACGGCCTGTTCGAACGGGGCAACCATCATGCCAATGCCAAACCAACCAAGGTCGCCGCCGTTAGGTCCAGATGGGCCAGTGGATTTATCTTTCGCCAGTTGGCTAAAATCTGCGCCCCCTTCAAGTTCTGCGATAAGGGCTTTGGCTTCGTCTTCTGTTTCGACCAAGATATGTGCTGCATTGAATTCGCGGCCGGGTTCGAACTCGGCGTATTTCGCGTCATATGCTGCTTTGAGGGCTTCGTCTGTGACAGCAGAGGCCGCGATGTCTTGCAATGCAGAGCCTGCGATTGTGATGCGTTGTTCGTTTTCGATTTGAATGGCAAGGGCTTTGCTCAAGTCGCCTGCGGATTGTTTAAGAAGCTCTTGTTGTACCATTTGGCTTAAAATGCCATCGAACAACGGGGCGTCTTCTAATTCTTGATATTGGGGAGGAAGCGAGGCGCGTGCGGCAATCACATGGCCTAGCGTAATTTGCGCACCGTTCACGGTCGCAACAACTGTATCGGATGATATGTCTTCGGCAAAAGCGCCTGAAGTGAGGGTGAGTGCACCAAAAATGGCAGCAGCGATCACTTTTGTGTGGTATTTCATGCGGAATATCCTTCCTGTTGCCGACTTATCGCGGCGTAACATTGACACTATAGGCACGGCCCCTTACATCGCTTGAGGTCTGGGTAGAGGTGCCTTCGGAACCGTTTTATGGTCTCGCAGGCAGCGGGGCAATCCCCCCTCTCACACGATCCTGTCAAGACGCACCGAGTGGAGAGAATATGCTGGTTGGAACAATCGCCAAAAAGATCTTTGGGACTCCCAACGACCGAAAAGTAAAAGCAATTCGTCCTATCGTGGCGAAAATCAATGCGCTGGAAGCTGAGTTTGAAAAACTGAGTGACGAAGGCTTGATTGCGAAAACGCAAGAATTCAAGGATCGCGTTGCCAAGGGCGAAGCGCTTGACGCGATTTTGCCCGAAGCCTTTGCGAACTGTCGCGAGGCTGCGCGTCGTGCTCTAGGCCTTCGTGCCTTTGATACACAGCTTAAAGGCGGTATTTTCTTGCATCAGGGTAATATCGCCGAGATGAAAACAGGTGAAGGCAAAACACTTGTTGCAACCTTCCCGTCATATTTGAATGCGCTGACTGGTAAAGGTGTTCACGTTGTCACCGTCAATGAATATTTGGCAAAACGCGACAGTGAATGGATGGCCAAAGTGTTTGCTGCTTTGGGCATGACTTGTAGTGCCGTTCATTCTGAACTGTCGCCTGAAGACAAAAAAGCCGCTTACAATTGTGATGTGACCTATGCCACGAACAATGAGCTTGGTTTTGATTACCTGCGCGACAACATGAAAACCGAAATTGGCGATCTTATGCAACGCGGGCACAATTTCGCGATTGTCGATGAGGTCGATTCCATTTTGATCGATGAGGCACGCACGCCTTTGATCATTTCGGGCCCTTCGGATGATCGGTCTGAGCTGTATGTGACGATCAACAAGTTGATTCCTGAATTGACAGATGACCATTTCGACCTCGATGAGAAAACGCGCGGTATTTCGTTTACAGAAGCCGGCAACGAGTTTCTTGAGCAGCGTTTGTTGGAAACAGGTTTACTGGAAGAGGGGCAGACCCTCTACGACCCAGAAAGTACAACCTTGGTGCATCACGTTAACCAAGGCCTTCGCGCACATAAATTGTACCAAAATGGCACACAATATATCGTTCGCGATGGTGAGGCTATGTTGATCGATGAACACACGGGGCGCATGATGTCGGGTCGCCGTTTGTCAGAAGGCCTACATCAAGCCATTGAGGCCAAAGAGGGTCTTAAAATCCAACCCGAAAACGTTACGTTGGCTTCTGTCACCTTCCAAAACTACTTCCGCCTGTACGGCACGCTGTCTGGTATGACCGGCACAGCGACCACAGAAGCTGAAGAGTTTATGGAAATCTACAACCTTGGTGTTGTCGAAGTTCCCACAAACCGGCCTATCCAGCGCGTTGATGAACATGACCGTGTGTATCGGTCAGAACGTGAAAAAATCGATGCTGTTTTGAAATCTGTTCGGTTTTCCAACGATAAGCAACAACCTGTTCTTGTCGGCACGACCTCTATTGAAAAATCCGAAGCGCTGTCTGAAAAATTGACCGCTGAAGGCATTGAACACAAAGTTTTGAATGCGCGCCATCACGAGCAAGAAGCGCAAATTGTTGCGGACGCTGGTAAGCTCGGTGCCGTCACAATCGCCACCAACATGGCGGGTCGTGGAACGGATGTGCAGCTCGGCGGTAACGTTGATCTCAAAGTCATGGATGCCCTTGCTGCAAATCCTGATGCCGACCCTGAAGCGCTTCGCGCCCAGATCGAAGCAGAGCACGCTGAAGAAAAGCGCAAAGTCATCGAAGCGGGCGGCTTGTATGTACTCGCGACGGAACGCCATGAATCCCGCCGGATTGACAACCAATTGCGTGGCCGTTCTGGTCGCCAAGGTGACCCTGGTCGTTCGGTGTTTTTCCTCTCTTTGGACGACGATCTCATGCGGATCTTTGGGTCAGATCGTTTGGATAAAATGTTGTCGTCCCTTGGTATGAAAGAAGGCGAAGCCATTGTGCACCCGTGGGTGAATAAATCACTCGCCAAAGCGCAAGCTAAGGTCGAAGGCCGCAACTTTGATATCCGCAAACAGCTTTTGAAGTTTGATGATGTTATGAATGACCAGCGCAAAGTGATCTTTTCCCAGCGCCGCGAAATCATGGAAGCAGAGAACATCAATGAAATCGTGACTGATATGCGTCACGAGGTTATCGAAGACTTGGTGGAGGAGGCTATTCCAGCGAAGTCCTATCCCGATCAATGGGACGTTGACAAACTATACGTGTCTGTTTCGGAAAACTTAGGCCTTGATGTTCCGGTTAAGACTTGGGCCGAAGAAGAAGGCGTCGATGATGAAGACATCATTGAGCGCCTCGTTAAAGCGTCGGATGAAGCTATGGCTGAAAAAACGGCAGCTTTCGGCGAGACTCAGATGCGCCAGATCGAAAAGCAATTTTTGCTTCAAGCTATTGATGGCAAATGGCGTGATCACCTTATGACGCTTGAACATCTGCGCTCTGTTGTTGGCTTCCGTGGCTATGCGCAACGCGATCCGCTCAACGAATATAAAAACGAGAGTTTTCAGTTGTTTGAAAATATGCTCGATTCTTTGCGTGTTGAAGTGACAGAAAAATTGTCTCGTGTTCGTCCGATGAATGAAGAAGAGCGCAATGCGTTGATGCAGAAAATTGCCGCTCAACAAGCTGCCGCCGCCGCCGCAGGTGCAGCTGATGCTTCTCAACTCGTTGAAGACATTAAAGATGGTGCGCGTGATTTTGATGAAAATGATCCTTCCAGCTGGGGCAACCCTGCGCGCAATGATCTTTGCCCATGTGGGTCGGGTAAAAAATTCAAACATTGCCACGGTGCGGTTTAGTTTAAATACCTGAAGTGAAATTTAGAAAAGCCGTTGCTCAGCAGCGGCTTTTCTATTTCCCTTGCCGCCAAATCTGTGTTTTTCGCGTGTCAGACGTCGGTTGTTAACGTTTACCCAGTTGAAAAAAATACCCCAAACACCGACAGTCAGCAGGTTGATTTCGATCGGTCATTACATGAGGCGTAGGCTATGAGCTTTCTACATGTGGCGAAGTGGGCTGTCTTTCTTTTGGCTGGTAGCACGGCGAGTCCCGTACTGGCGCAGGACGTTGCATTGACGTCACGTGATGGATCTGTGTCTGTGTCTGGAAACTTTCTAGGATTCGATGGCGAATTTTACCGCGTGGATACGGATTACGGCATTCTAACCCTCGATGGGTCTGGCGTTAATTGTGAGGGGCCAGGTTGCCCCGATCTCAACAGTTTTTATCCCATAATTCGGTTTTCTGGTGATGGTGCCGTGTCCGCATCTTTGCTCCCAGCCTTGGTCTCTGCCTTTGCTGCACGTTATGGGTATAACACTGAAGTCTCTGTGACGCCGGCGGAATACACCGTTGTTTTGACAGATGCCGTAGCGGGACTTCCGGCAGCGCAAATTGAATTGGCGCATACGTCTTCCGAAGAAGGCTTCGCCGACCTTGTTACTGAAAATACTGATATTGTTGTCTCGTCACGCGAAGCCAATGCTTTGGAAAAAGAACTGGCTAAAGCTGCTGGCGTTGGCGATCTGAGCGATCCAGTGCGGGCGCGTGTCTTGGGTCTTGATGCTATCGTGCCAATTGTGTCCCCGTCCAATCCTTTGTCTACGATTTCCCTTGAGAACTTGGGAAACCTTCTGAACGGGACCATTCAGAATTGGTCCGAGATTGGTGGGCAAGATGCGCCCGTGTCGCTTTTCTTGGATGAAGCGATTATTGAGCACGGATCGCCTTTGCTTGAACTTTTACCGACACTCACCGTTAAAAGTCTGGCCGCAGGGGTAACGATCTTACCGACAACGCAGGCGGTTGTCGAGGCGGCTGAGGATGATCCATATGGGCTGGCTTTTGGGCGATTGTCGACAGTTGGCAAGGTTAAGGTTTTGGGACTAACCGGTGCGTGTGGATTTCGTACAGATGTTGTGTCCGTTGATGTTAAAACCGAAGACTACCCGCTGACGCAGCCTTTGTTTTTGTACACGCCTGCACGACGCTTGCCCAAAATTGGGCGGGATTTTTTAGATTATGTGTTGTCCCCTGCAGCTCAGATCGTGGTTGCACGATCTCCGTTTGTGGATCAGGGCATTGAAGAATTAACCTTTCGAGACCATGGGCGCCGCTTTGCCAACGCCATTCGCCATGCAGGGGATGAAATTACGCTCGATGATTTGCAAGCCATCGCAGATGACTTGTACGGCGCACGCAGGTTGTCGTTGGGATTTCGGTTTCAAGGTGGCACGGCACAATTGGATGCACAAAGTCGTTCTAATGTGCAGCTTTTGGCGCAATTGGTTGAGGCTGGCGTTTACGATGGCAAGCACTTGGTGTTCGCGGGATTTTCAGATGGTCAGGGGGTAGCCGCGGCCAATGAACGATTATCTGCAAGGCGTGCGGGAGCTGTGCGAAATTCCGTATTGGCTGCACTCGGAGAGGCCGCCGATATTGAACTTTTCCAAACATCGGTGCATGGATTTGGCGAGGCCATGCCACTGGCCTGTGACGATGTGGCCTGGGGACGCAGCCTCAATCGCCGTGTCGAAATTTGGGTGAGAGATGGACTTAAAGATAGCCTGTCGCGCGAAAGCTCAACTCAGTAGACTTGCCGATGATCAAATGATCATGGAGGTGGATGTCTAATGCCTCTGCCGCGTCCCGAATTTGACCTGTCATGGTGATATCTTGATCAGATGGGGTTGGGTCACCAGATGGATGATTATGGACCAAAATGAGCGCTGAGGCATTGAGTTCCAGTGCGCGTTTAACCACCTCACGCGGGTAGACCGGAACATGATCCACGGTGCCCTTTGCTTGTTCTTCGTCCGCGATAAGAATATTCTTACGATCCAAGTAGAGCACGCGGAATTGTTCTGTTTCACGGTGCGCCATTGTTGTGTGACAATAGTCGAGCACAGCATCCCAGCCAGAGATGACAGGCCGCTGCATGACTTTAGCACGGGCCAGTCTATGTGCTGAGGCTTCAATGATTTTGAGATCACGCGCAACGGACAGATCAATCCCGTCGATTTTGGTTAAACGCGAGATCGGTGCGGACAACACGCGATTATAATCGCCAAAGGTGTCGATCAAAGCTTGTGCAAGGGGTTTGACATCTGTGCGCGGCAGAGACCTAAATAGGAGCAGTTCCAGCAATTCATAGTCAGGCATGGCTTGCGCGCCGCCGTCGACAAAGCGATCTTGCAGGTTTTGTTTTTGATTTCGCAGATAGCTAGGCGGTTTTGACGGTAAGACGACAGGACGCGCCTCGTCGAGGTCGAACAGCCATTGCGGCATTTCACGAAATTCTGTGGGGCGCGGAGTTGTTGTCATAAGACAATTCATCCGTCGATTCGCTGAAAATTTAGTTAACACCTCTTAACCCGCAGGATGAATACTGCGGGTTAAGAGTAATACTTAGCTTTTCATGCCATCCCAGAAGCTTTTGACCTTTTTGAAGAAGGTTGAGCTCTCAGGATTGTTTTTGTCTTCGCCCAAGTTGTCGAACTCACGCAGCAGCTCTTTTTGCTTAGATGTTAGGTTCACAGGGGTTTCAACAGCAAGCTCAATGAACATGTCGCCTTGGCCGCCGCCACGCAGAGCAGGCATACCTTTGTTGCGTAGGCGCATTTGACGACCAGATTGGCTGCCTGCGGGAATTTTCACCCGCGACCGTCCGCCGTCAATGGTGGGCACTTCGATATCGCCGCCAAGTGCGGCGGACGACATAGAGACTGGCACGGCACAATGCAGATGCGCGCCGTCACGTTCAAACAAGGCGTGGGGTTGGACTTCGATGAAAATATACAGATCACCGGTTGGTCCGCCTCGCAGCCCAGCCTCGCCTTCACCAGCTAGGCGAATACGTGTGCCTGTTTCGACACCGGCGGGAATATTGACAGACAGGGAGCGCTCTTTTTCAACGCGACCTGCACCACCACATTGCCCACAAGGGTCTTTGATCATCTGGCCGATACCACCACAAGCAGGGCAGGCGCGCTCAACAGTAAAGAAGCCTTGTTGCGCACGTACTTTTCCCATGCCCGAACAAGATGGGCAGGTTTGTGGTTCCGCGCCGTTTGCAGCGCCCGTACCATTACAGCCACCGCAGCTGACGGATGTCGGAACGGTGATTGTTTTTTGTGTGCCAGAGTATGCGTCTTCTAGGGGAATACGCATGTTGTAGCGCAAGTCTGAGCCGCGCTGCGCACGGGATCGCCCGCCGCCGCGTTGCTGTCCGCCCATAAAGTCGCCGAAAAGGTCGTCGAAGACGTCTGAGAAGGCTGAGCCAAAGTCACCTTGGCCGTGTCCTCCACCGGGACGTCCACCGCCGCCCATGCCACCCTGTTCAAATGCAGCATGACCATAGCGGTCATAGGCGGCTTTTTTGTCAGGGTCTTTAAGTGTGTCGTAGGCCTCGTTCGCTTCTTTGAACTTGGCTTCTGCTTCGGGGTTGTCTGCGTTGCGATCCGGGTGAAATTCCATCGCTTTTTTGCGATAGGCTTTTTTCAATTCACCAGCATCGGCGCCTTTGGCAACACCAAGCACTTCGTAGAAATCGCGTTTTGCCATGGATCATGTCCTCCAGAAAAGCGGCAGCCGGCACAAGATAGATTTGCGCCGGCTCACCGAATTTCAATGCGGGTTACGAGCGCTTGTCGAGATCCTCGAAGTCAGCGTCGACGATGTCGTCATCTACGCTGGAAGGACCTTCTTCTGCGTCGTCCATGCCTTCTGGGGCCGCAGCTTCGGCTTGTGACGATTTGTAGATCGCTTCACCAAGTTTCATCGCTGCGTCAGTCACGTTTTGAATGCCAGAGCGAATTTTCTCTGGGTTTTCAGTTTCGAGCTGATCGTTGAGTGCAGCGATTGCCAATTCGATGGCTTCCACTGTCGTTGGATCAACTTTATCCGCGTGCTCTTGCAGAGATTTCTCGGTGGAGTGAATCAAGCTTTCCGCTTGGTTCTTGGCTTCGACAAGATCCTTGCGCTCTTTATCCGCTTCCGCGTTTTCTTCCGCGTCTTTCACCATTTTCTCGATGTCATCATCGGACAGACCTCCAGAGGCTTGGATTGTGATCCGCTGCTCTTTGCCAGTGCCTTTGTCTTTGGCGCCAACTTCGACGATACCGTCGGCGTTGATGTCAAAAGTCACTTCGATTTGTGGCATGCCACGTGGTGCTGGCGGAATGCCTTCGAGGTTGAACTGACCAAGGATTTTGTTGTCAGCGGCCATTTCACGTTCGCCTTGGAACACACGCAAGGTCACGGCAGACTGATTGTCTTCGGCTGTTGAGAAAACCTGAGATTTTTTGGTCGGGATCGTTGTGTTGCGATCGATCAAGCGTGTGAAGACGCCACCCAAAGTTTCGATACCGATAGAAAGTGGTGTCACGTCAAGCAGCAGAACGTCTTTTACGTCGCCTTGCAAAACGCCAGCCTGAATAGCCGCGCCCATGGCAACAACTTCATCAGGGTTCACGCCTTTATTTGGCTCCTTGCCGAAGAACTTTGTCACTTCTTCGATCACTTTAGGCATACGTGTCATACCGCCAACGAGAACGATCTCATCGATGTCAGATGTAGATAGGCCCGCATCTTTGAGCGCAGCTTGGCACGGTTTGATCGAGTTTTTGATCAAGTCGCTCACAAGTGTTTCAAGCTTCGCACGAGTGAGTTTCATCACCAAGTGCAGAGGTTGACCACCTTTGGGGTCCATAGAGATAAACGGTTGGTTGATCTCTGTTTGCTGGCTTGAGGACAGCTCGATTTTGGCTTTCTCGGCAGCTTCTTTGAGACGTTGAAGCGCCATCTTATCTTTGGTGAGATCTACACCGTTTTCTTTTTTAAACTCGTCCGCGAGGTAGTTCACGATACGCATGTCAAAGTCTTCGCCGCCCAAGAAGGTATCGCCGTTGGTGGCTTGCACTTCAAACACGCCGTCGCCGAGTTCCAATATGGTCACATCGAACGTACCGCCGCCAAGGTCATAGACTGCAATGGTTTTGGTGTCTTGTTTATCAAGACCGTAGGCCAAAGCCGCAGCTGTCGGCTCGTTGATGATGCGCAAGACTTCCAGGCCAGCGATTTTGCCGGCGTCTTTGGTTGCTTGGCGCTGCGCGTCGTTGAAGTAAGCAGGTACCGTGATGACAGCCTGTGTGACTTCTTCACCGAGGTAGGACTCAGCGGTTTCTTTCATTTTGCCCAAGATAAAGGCAGAGATTTGAGACGGTGAGTATTTCTCGCCGCGCACCTCAACCCATGCGTCACCGTTGCCGCCATCGACAACTGCGTAAGGGAGGTTCTTTTTATCTTTTGCCAAATGCTTGTCGTCATCGCGACGACCGATAAGGCGTTTCACAGCGAACACTGTGTTGTCTGGGTTTGTTACTGCCTGACGTTTCGCGGCTTGACCGACGAGACGTTCAGATTCAGTAAAGCCGACGATGGACGGCGTTGTCCGCGCACCTTCAGCGTTTTCGATGACGCGCGGTTGCGAACCATCCATAATTGCGACACAGGAGTTGGTTGTCCCGAGATCAATACCAATGACTTTGGCCATGCTCAAAATCCTCTTCTAGGCGATGTTATGACGCCGAGCCCCGAAGGCACTCTTTGTCAATCCCATGGTTTAAATCGGGTAAGCCCGATCAATGCTTCTCGGCGTATATAGGGAGACGATTTGGCCCCTGCAAGTTGTCGTGACGCTCAACGGCACAAAATTTAGGGAAACAGGGGGCTGAAATGTCGTTTCCTTGTAAAAAATGCCAAAATAGTCCTAGCAGATGAAATTTTAGAGCAAATGATTTAAGAGATTACATATGCTACTTCGGCGATTGTATGACATTTTTCACGAGCAGCTTTTGGGGGAGGTCGCGATCAGCGCCCAGCGCCCCAGCTTGCAGATGCGCGTTTGCGTGTGAAAAATTCAGCGAGCAAGCCTATGGTAATGAAGATGAGCGAAAATACGACAGGGTACATCACAGAACTGAAATGTGGTGAGTAGTTTACGAATGTGAACCCGCGCGCTTGATCAATACAATGGAACAAAGGGTTCCACGAAAACATCGTTAAAATATATCCGGGCATCTGATTGGCGACAAACATTTTACCTGACGTGATCATGTTGGCACGCGTGTAAATAGTTTGAGCGATTTTCGTGAATTGTGGAAACCATGGGTTCAGAGCCAGTAAGACCATACCGATCGCTACGCCGGAAAACCAAGCAATCAACAACATCATGATTGCGCCGGGCAGGTATTGAAACGTGACTGTGCCCCAGCCCACAGAATAGGCGGTTAGAATGACTACGACAGATAGTACTTGGATATAAAGGGAGCTCAACGCGGCCGACGTAATTGCGATGGCGGTGTTCATTGGCGCGTGCTGCATCATCGGTGATGTGGCGGATTCTGCCCCCATGACATCACCGAGTGCTTTATTGTGAGTCAAAAACAAAAAGACACCCGTCATGATATACAAGACGAAATCACCGCGAATTGCGTTGCCGCGCAATCCGAGGATGGAGAACATAAAAACGAAGACCACCACCAAGATCAGTGTTTGCATTATATTGATTGCGAGCCCTAGAAGCGGGTTCCCGTGCGTTTTTCTGACGTGGCGTACCGTGTTGTGAAAAACGAGTTTCAAAATCGTGCTGGCAGCAGATAGGCCGCTTTGTTTTTGAGCATAATGAAACATGGTCAATAATCCTGTGACAGCTTTCACATCAGGGTAGCAGTGAATTCTTGCTGTTCCTTTAGCAACATAGCATAAAGCCGTAACGTAAAGTTATCAATGTGCGCGCGTATTCAGTGCGCGCGACACAATTTATTAGGAGCCAGACCTTGGATTTCGAAAAACTTACCTCGATCATGCGCACACTTGCACTCGAAGCTGGAGACAAAATCATGGAAATTTACAACTCCGATGATTTTGAAGTGAAGTCCAAGTCAGACGATAGCCCTGTCACGATCGCGGATGAGGCGGCGGATGCGTCCATTTCTGCTGGTCTACGGGCTGCGTTTCCTGATGTGACATTGATCACCGAAGAGCAAGCTGACTCACATAGCCTATCCGCTGATACGTTTCTGATCGTTGATCCACTGGATGGCACTAAAGAATTCATCAATCGTCGGGGTGATTTTACAGTGAATATCGCTTTTGTTGAGAATGGCGTTCCAACACGTGGTGTTGTCTATGCGCCAGCCAAAGACCGTTTGTTCATCACCGGTGCGGATGGGCAGTCTTATGAGGAAGTGGGTCCTTTCGCTAAAGACACCATCGGCGCGCTCAACAAGATTTCAGTGTCTAAACCTGACAATGCAGGCTTGTTGATCGTTGCTTCTAAATCGCATCGCGATCAGGCGACAGAAGATTACATCAACAAGTATAGCGTCAAAGATAGTAAATCCGCTGGCTCCTCTTTGAAGTTCTGTTTGGTCGCTACTGGCGAGGCTGATTTGTACCCGCGTGTTGGCCGTACGATGGAATGGGACACCGCAGCTGGTCACGCTGTTTTGTCAGGTGCTGGTGGTCATGTCGTACGTTTCGACAACCATGAACCACTGACATATGGCAAAGACGATTACGCCAATCCGTTCTTTATTGCCTATGCGCCAGGCGTAGAGTTGAAGACCGCCTGATGTCTGTTCTTCTTGTCATTCCGGCTCGCTATGCCTCGACACGATACCCTGGAAAGCCGCTCGTCGAATTGACGGGCGCTTCTGGCGAAAAAAAGTCTTTGATTCGTCGCAGCTGGGATGCTGCTATGTCGGTCTCAGGCGTTGATAAAGTTGTCGTTGCAACAGATGATGATCGTATCCGTGTGGCGTCCGAGGCGTTTGGAGCTGAGGTTGTTATGACGTCAGAAACTTGTGCAAACGGGACCGAGCGCTGCGCGGAAGCTTTGGGAAACCTGGACGGTGATTATGATATTGTCGTTAACTTGCAAGGCGATGCGCCTTTAACGCCAGCTTGGTTCGTCGAAGATTTGATCAAAGGTCTGCAGGCTCATCCGGCTGCCGAAGTTGCAACGCCTGTTTTGCGCTGTGATGGCCGTGCATTGAATGGCTTTTTGGCGGATCGCCGTGATGGACGTGTTGGCGGCACTACGGCTGTCTTCGGTGCAGATAAAAAGGCGCTCTATTTCTCGAAAGAAGTTGTGCCCTTTACGTCGCAAGCCTTTTCCGATGATGATGCAACTCCAGTGTTCCATCACGTTGGAGTCTATGCCTATAGGCCTTCTGCGTTGGACGCCTATCCAAAGTGGCCTGCGGGACCGCTTGAAACTTTGGAAGGTTTGGAACAATTACGGTTTTTGGAGCGAGATAGGCCTGTGCTATGCGTTGAGGTCGAGGCGCGCGGGCGGCAGTTTTGGGAGCTTAACAACCCAGAGGATGTTCCACGCCTAGAGCGCATGATGAGTGAAATGCATATTAATTGATTCCAATGTGCAATTTTCGCCATATTTGCCTTGTAAATGGATACTTATTAAGCGGCGTTGCAAAACTGTGCCATAAAACAGTCAAGCTGCCCTATGTGCGCTGGCGAACACGCGTCTTCGACGTAAGGTAAGGTTCGTAAAAAAAATTGATGGTCCTCAATGCCGAGGACGAAGGAGTAAAAATGACACGTAAGGTTACGAAAGCTATTTTCCCAGTTGCAGGTTTGGGGACGCGTTTCCTTCCGGCGACAAAATCGATTCCCAAAGAGATCATGACGCTTGTTGATCGTCCTTTGATCCAATACGCAATTGACGAAGCGCGTGCTGCTGGCATCAAAGAATTTATTTTTGTGACCTCACGTGGCAAAGGCGCCCTTGAAGATTATTTTGATCATTCCCCCGTGTTGGAGCAAGAGCTTCGCAAAAAGGGTAAGACCGAAATGCTAGAGATTCTTAAAGATACCAATATGGACAGCGGCGCGATCGCATATATCCGTCAACACAAAGCGCTTGGCCTAGGTCACGCTGTTTGGTGTGCGCGTCGTCTTTTGAGCCCGAAAGAACCTTTCGCTGTGATCTTGCCTGACGATGTCATCGCGGGGGAAAAGCCCTGTCTTCAACAAATGGTCGAAGCCTATCAGGACACTGGTGGCTCAATGGTTGCGGCGATGGAAGTGCCTAAAAGTAAGGTTAGCTCCTACGGTGTTTTGGATGTCAAAGAAGATATGGGGGCATCTGTGTCTGTTAAGGGTATGGTTGAAAAGCCAGCGCCTGGCACTGAACCATCCAATTTGGCTGTGATTGGCCGTTATATTTTGTCTCCTGATGTGATGAAAAACTTGCATCACATGAAACAAGGTGCAGGCGGCGAAATTCAATTGACCGATGCAATTGCGGATGAGATCACTGCTGGTCGTGATGTGTTTGGATACCGGTTCGCGGGGCAACGGTTCGATTGCGGTTCTAAAGCGGGTTACCTTCAAGCATCGATCTCATTTGGTTTGTCGCGGCCAGAGCTTCGGGATGAACTTCAAGAATATCTTGATGAATTATCCGCGACACGCGCAGCAGCACAGTAAGGGTTGAAATGACTAAAAATGTACTTGTGACCGGCGGTGCCGGCTATATTGGGTCGCACGCATGCAAAGCATTGCGTGCGGCTGGTTATGTGCCGGTAACGTTTGACAATCTATCGACAGGTTGGGAAGAGGCCGTCAAGTTTGGTCCGTTCGAGCAAGGCGATCTGTTGGACCGTGCCCGCTTGGACGAGGTTTTTTCCAAACATAAACCGATCGCTGTGATGCATTTTGCCGCCTTTAGTCAGGTTGGCGAAAGCATGAAGGACCCTGGGAAATATTGGCGTAACAACGTCATAGGGTCATTGCAGCTGGTTGAGGCCGCAGCAGAGGCCGGATGTCTGAATTTCGTGTTTTCATCTACTTGTGCGACCTACGGCGACCAAGACAATGTCGTTTTAAACGAAGACTCTGTACAGCTGCCGATCAATTCCTACGGTGCGTCTAAGCGTGCGATCGAAGATATTTTGGCGAACTTTGAACAATCTCATGGTTTGAAAAGTGTGATTTTTCGTTATTTCAATGTGGCGGGTTGTGACCCCGATGGCGAAGTGGGTGAATTTCATCAGCCTGAGACGCATCTTATTCCGCTTATGCTGGACGCGATTGCTGGAAAGCGCGATGCGCTGACAATCTTTGGTACAGATTATGATACGCCAGACGGCACCTGTATTCGTGACTATGTTCATGTATGTGATTTGGTCGATGCGCATGTTTTGGGGCTAAAATGGCTGCAAGACGCCAAAGGCAGCCGTTTGTTCAATCTGGGTACGGGGAAAGGCTTTTCTGTACGTGAGGTGCTTGACGAGTCGCGCGCCGTCACAAACAAAGAAGTGCCGCATGTCGAAGGTGACCGTCGCCCCGGCGATTGTACCAAGCTGGTGTCAGGCTCTGAGCGCGCTGTGACCGAGCTTGGCTGGACACCAGAACGGTCAAATATGAAAACTATGATTGAAGACGCGTGGAATTGGCACCAAAATGGTCACTATGACAAGTAATCAGACGACCAGATGAGCGTTTTACGGGAGGCTTGGCGCAGATATAAGCTGCGCCTTAAGCATCGCAGGCTGCTGTTGCGTGCGATACGCAAGCGTCGAGAGCTGTCTTGTGCCGTCGATCGAACCAAAGACATCCAGTCAAATGATATCCTGTGTTTTGCAACCGTGCGCAATGAAAGTGTGCGGTTGCCTTATTTCTTAGACCATCACAGGGCGCTTGGTGTTTCTCATTTTCTGGTTGTCGATAACGCCAGCGACGATGGAACCACAGAGTATTTGAAGTCGCAGAGTGACGTATCGCTTTGGATCACACCTAAAAGTTACCGTGCATCGCGATTTGGAATGGATTGGCTCACATGGTTGCAAATGCGCTATGGGCGCGGGCATTGGTGCGCCACGCTTGATGCGGATGAGGCGCTGGTCATTCCGCATCACGACAGTCAAAACTTGCGCGGCCTTACGGATTGGTTGGACGCGCGTGGCGTACCTGTCTTTTCAGCCTTGATGTTGGATTTGTACCCTAAGACGCGATTGACTGAGGCACATTACACCATCGGAACGCCGTTTACGGAGGCTTTGGAGTTTTACGATGCGCAGGGTTATGAGTGGGAATTGCAGCCCAAATATCGGAATATCTCTATTCGAGGTGGCCCTCGAAAACGCAAGTTTTTCAAAGACGCGCCTGACCTTGCGCCGCATATGCATAAAACACCCTTGATCAAATGGAATTGGCGCTATGTTTATGCCAGTTCAACCCACATTATTCTGCCGACGCGGCTAAATATCGGGTTTGATGCGCGCTATAATTTGCCAACAGGCGTGTTGTTGCATGCAAAATTTTTAGATGAAGCGTTGAAACACTCGACCGCTGAGGCGGTACGCCAAGAACATTTTACTCATCCGCAAGATTACAACGCGTATTACGAACATGTCCTGTCTGACCCTGTCCTTTGGGATGATGCATCTCAGTCTTATCGTGGCTGGCGTGGACTGGAAGAGGATGGTTTATTGACGTGCGGAGATTGGCTGTAGTCAAATCTCTGGTAAATTTGTTTCCAGTTTGACAATGCATTGTTTACGAAAACGGAATAAGTCCCTATTTAATTAGACAAAAGAAGGACTGCCAGCTTAAGATGCTGTCTGTTTGCACTGATGTGATTGGCTTGCGAACAGTAGATTTCAAAGCCTGCGCAGTACTAGGGGATCACACAACCCCACACGATATGGAAAAGGGCAGCAGTGAGCCGACTAAAGCAATATCGCCTTAGACTTCGTCGCAAACAGCGACTTGTGCGCGCATTTCGCAAGAGTCGCCAATTGAGCTGCGTTCAAAACAATACAAAGCGTATCGAAAAAGAAGATGTTTTGTTGGTTTGCACATTGCGCAATGAGCGCATTCGCTTGCCCTATTTCATGAAGTATTATCGTGACCTTGGTGTGAAACATTTCTTGTTTGTCGATAATGACAGTGATGATGGATCGCGCGAATACTTGATGGGCGCTGATGACGTCTCAATCTGGCACACAACGGCCAGCTATCGGGATTCATTATTTGGCGTTCATTGGATGAACTGGATCGCGCGTAAATACTGTCACAATCACTGGACACTGACGGTGGATGTCGACGAATTTTTCGTCTTTCCATTTTGTGATACGCGCCCCATTCCTGCATTGACGGATTGGCTGGACAGCTCTGGCATCAAATCCTTTTCAGCGATGCTGATCGACATGTATCCCAAGGGGCCTATTGACGCGCAGCCGTATCAAGATGGTCAGGACCCGATGGAAATTGCCCAGTGGTTTGACAGCGGAAATTATATGCTGTCGAAAAATCCCGAGTTCCACAACCTGTGGATTCAGGGCGGGCCACGCGCGCGATTGTTCTTTAGCGACGATCCATATAATGCGCCTTCGTTGAACAAAATTCCATTGGTGAAATGGCATAAAGATTACGTCTATATGCACTCAACCCATATGCTTTTGCCGCGACGTTTGAATTATGTGTATGAGAAGTCTGGCGGTGAAATGGCTTCGGGCGCATTGCTGCACACTAAGTTTCTGAATACTTTTGTTCAAAAGACCGAAGAAGAAATGCAGCGTCGCCAGCATTACGCGGGCAGTCGAGAATATTTGGCCTATCACAACAGAATAAAAGACGACCCAGAGCTGTGGTGCAATTGGTCTGAGAAATACATCAACTGGCGCCAGCTTGAAATTTTGGGGCTGATGTCAAAAGGGAATTGGGCATGAGTGTCGGATTCGTCATGTTGGTGCATGATGCGCTTCACCGCGCCGAAGAGGTTGCGCGCCATCTTGCTGACCACGGGTGCCCTGTCGTGATTCACGTCGACAAGCGCGTGCCAAAAGACATTTACTTGCCCTTCGTTGACAGCCTGTCCGATTTGGCCATTGTTAAGTTTTCCAAGCGCCACACTTGCGAATGGGGCACGTGGTCTCTGGTGGCGGCCTCACAAGACGCGTCCGAGCTGATGCTTAAAAGCTTTACAGATGTGCGCCACGTGTACCTGTCATCCGGGTCTTGCTTGCCGCTGCGTCCGGTCAACGACCTTATCAAATATTTAGAGTCGCGCCCGATGACCAATTTCATCGAAAGTGTCACGACAGAAGACGTGCCGTGGACTGTGGGCGGTCTGGATGCCGAACGGTTCACCTTGCGCTTCCCGTTCTCTTGGAAACGTCAGCGCAAATTGTTCGATCGCTATGTGTCTTTGCAGCGGCGATTGGGGTTTCAGCGTCAAATACCTGACGGCCTTGTACCACATTTAGGGTCACAATGGTGGTGTCTGACGCGCCAAACTTTGTCGGCTATTCTTGAGGACCCCGATCGCAAGGTTTACGACAACTATTTCAAAAAGGTATGGATTCCTGACGAGAGCTACTATCAAACGTTGGTTCGGCTGTATTCCAACAATATTGAAAGCCGGTCTTTGACGTTGTCAAAGTTTGACTATCAAGGCAAACCGCATATTTTCTACGACGATCATTTGCAGCTCTTGCGGCGCTCTGATTGCTTTGTGGCGCGCAAAATTTGGAGCAAAGCTGATCGACTGTACAATACGTTTCTAAACACCCGAATCAACCCGATGCAGGGGGCAGAGCCTAACCCTGGCAAGATTGATCGCATTTTTTCAAAAGCGGTTGAACGCCGGACCATGGGGCGCGACGGATTGTATATGCAAAGCCGCCAGCCAGCGCATGGTAAAGGCAAAGGCAAAACATCAGCTCCATACTCCATTTTTGAAGGATTTTCGGATCTGTTTGAAGATTTTGATCAATGGTTGTCTCAGGCTGTCAGTGCGCGGGCACATGGGCATTTGTTCGGGCCCGAAGGGGTCGAATTTTCAGGCAATCAAAACGTATTTGCGGGGGCGCTGTCAAATCACGCAGCACTGCGTGATTACAACCCGTGTGGGTTCTTGACCAACATCATTTGGAACACGCGAGGCGAGCGGCAGTGTTTTATGTTTGGGCCGCGTGACAATCAAGAAATCAATTGGTTGATCGCGACCGACCCTAATGCGCAAATTTCGGTGATTTCTGGGGCTTGGGCCGTGACGTTGTTCCGATCAAACAGAAATTTTTCGGACATTCGCCGAGAAGCCGCACGCCTACAAAAGATTGAAGCAGAACATTTAGATATTTTGCGATCTCAGCATGTCAAAGCGCGCGTACGCATTTGGACTATGGCAGATTTTATCGACAGTCGTATGGAGCCGCTGCAAGCTATCATTGACGAAATTGGGCCGCGTAATATACGCCGCTTGACGGAAGCACCACGAATGCGTGACTTGACTGGTTTTGGGCAGTTCCTTCAAAACTTGAAAAATCAGGGTATGCACCCGCACCTCATGGGGGATTTCCCAATGGGGTCAGAAGTTGAAAGCGCGTCGTATGAGCGCAAAAAACCTTACTTGGTGAAATAAATTATGCCTCAACGTTATGACTACTTTGTAATTTTTGCTGAAATGCGGACGGGGTCCAACTTTCTCGAAGAAAATATAAATTCTTACCCAGGGCTTAAGTGTTGGGGAGAAATTTATAATCCGCATTTTGTCGGAAAGCCGAGCAATAAAGATTTTGGCGGTATCACCGTTGATAAGCGTGAAGCGAACCCTATGGCGCTTTTGGACGTGCTGAAAAACAAGTCGAGCGGGCTTGATGGATTTCGCTACTTCCATGATCACGACCCGCGTATGTTTGACATAATCATCAATGATCCGCGTTGTGCCAAAATCATTTTGACGCGCAATCCGCTTGAAAGTTATGTGTCGCGCAAAATTGCAGGTGCTACAGGTCAATGGCGTTTGGGCGATTTAAAAGATGCCCGAACAGCGAAAATCGAGTTTAATCAAACCGAATTCGAAGTGATGCTTGATGCCGTAAAGGCGTTTCAGAAAAAGATTTTGCGCAGCCTTCAGGCCAGTGGCCAGACAGCATTTTATATCGCCTACGAAGACGTTCAAGACATTGATGTGCTCAACGGATTGGCAAAGTATTTAGGTGTAGATGAACCGCGATCAAAAACGGTGCAAAAGACCAAGGTCCAAAACCCGTCCAGCCTTGAAGATAAAGTTGTCAATTACGCTGAAATGGTCAGTGCGCTGTCGTCCATCGATCACTTCAATTTGTCAAATACACCGAATTTCGAGCCGCGTCGCGGGCCTGCTGTGCCCACCTTTGTCGCGTCAAATGGGGCGCCGCTTTTGTATCTTCCTGTTCGTGGTGGGCCGGTAGGCGCTCTCAAAGACTGGCTTGCGTCTCTAGGTGACAATCAAGGCCTCATTGAGGGATTCAGTCAAAAAACATTGAGAAATTGGAAGCGTACCAATAAGGGGCATCGCAGCTTTACTGTGGTGTCTCACCCTGTTGTCCGACTTCACCGTACGTTTTGTAAGTATATCGCAGTTGTGACTGATGACACTTTTGGCGAAATTCGGGAGCAATTGCGAAGCACATATAAACTGTCTCTGCCTGCCGATGGGCCGAATACATCTCCAGATGCACACCGCGAGAGCTTCATAAAGTTTGCCAATTTCGTGAAGGGCAATCTTGGGGGCCAGACCTCTATCCGTGTGGATGGTGGCTGGGCGTCGCAGTCAGAAGTCATCAATGGGTTTTCTGATTTTGCGGTGCCGGATCACATTTTTCGTGAAGACGAATTGGCGCAAGAACTGCCTCGGTTGCCTGGGGCCAAAGAATCTACTTTAGCCGAGTCCGCTCAAGATACCCCATTTGCATTGGAGGATATCTATGATGCAGATGTTGAGGCTGCGGTACGCGGGGCTTATCAAAAAGATTACATGATCTTTGGGTTTAAAAGCTGGCGCTGAGACTTTGGCCTAGGCCGCTTTTGTGACGGGAGCAGAGGTCAAAATCGCATGAAGTGTAGCCGCATCGGTATTTGAGCGCAGCTTTGTACAGGTATCGGCGTTACGCATTGTGCGCGACACAAGCGCCAAAGCCTTTAGGTGATCTACGCCAGATTCGGCGGGTGCAAATAGTGCAAAGACCAAATCAACGGGCTGGCGGTCCACCGCGTCAAAATCAAGTGGCGTTTCAAGGCGTAGAAATGCGCCGACCACGCGGTCTAATCCTTCGATGCGGGCATGCGGCAGTGCGACGCCATGACCAACACCTGTGGGCCCTAGGCTTTCACGTTCTTGAAGCGCATTAATCGCAGAGTTGATTTCCAGGCCGTAACACGCGGACGCGACTTCCCCTAGGTCTTGGAAAAGGCGTTTCTTGCTTGTCAATTTGGTAAAGACTTTGACGGCCTCTGGCTGCAAAATTTCAGAAAGTTCCATTTGTATATTTACCCGCCTCGGCCGTCGCGCGAGGCGGGCCAAGATCCTAATTCGCGTTGTTGGGGTCGATCCAGCCGATGTTCCCATCAGGGCGGCGGTATACGACGTTCACTCCGGTCTTTCCTTCTTTGTGGAACACGACGACAGGTGCGCCCGCAAGTTCCATCTGCATGACTGCCTCACCCACCGACAATGTCGGAATGTGAGTTTCCATTTCAGCGATGATCATCGGCTGCAAGGAATCAGGTTCTTGATCCTCTTCGTACTCCGTTGCGGCGAGGATATACGATGAAGCGCCTGCAAGTTCAACCGGTTCGGAGCGGTGAGAGTGATGATCCTTCAAGCGACGCTTGTAACGACGCAGTTGCTTTTCCATTTTTTCGGCACATTGGTCGAATGCAGCATAAATGTCATGCGTATGTGCATTGGCTTGTGCCGTGAGGCCTGTTGAGAGATGTACCACAGCTTCACAGTTAAATTCTGCGCCGCTTTTTGAAAAAATCACGGTCACATTGGTTGGGCGTTCTGCATATTTGTCAACGATAACACCAAGTTCCGTTTTGACATGGGTTTGAAGGGCTTCACCGATGTCGATTTGCTTTCCGCTAATTTGGTACCGCATGATATCTCCTTTTCGTTATTTAGAACCACGTGTCGCATAGATAGTGCGAGCATGTGGATCTTTTGGATTTTGTGAATTGCGGGGGTTTGATGCTCGAACGTTTCTGGTGTCCCAATCTTGCGGTTGGGGATACGTCGGTGTGGTCTGGGCCCAAACGGGCCACTCCACATTTTGTGAAACGATGGTTATGCATCAAGGGTATTTGGCTGCACAATGGGGGGGGATGTCAACCACAAGCTGTAGCGACGGTTATCAAAACCGAAAGTTTTCACCCAAATAGACGCGGCGTACTGTTTCGTCCTCGACGATTTCGCGTGTTGTGCCTGACATCAAAACTTGGCCATCATGCAAAATATACGCTCGATCGATAATTCCTAATGTTTCCTGAACGTTATGATCTGTCACGAGCACACCGATACCGCGGTTTTTAAGGTCGGACACAAGGCTGCGAATCTCTCCAACAGCGATAGGATCAACCCCTGCAAAGGGTTCATCCAACAACACGTAAAACGGATTTGCGGCCAAACAACGCGCAATTTCGACGCGACGTCGTTCACCGCCCGACAATGCGATAGAGGGCGCGCGGCGCAGGTGGCCGATGGAAAATTCACTGAGCAATTCTTCTAAGCGCTCGCGGCGAATCAATGGGTCGCTCTCTGAAATTTCCAAAATGGCGAGAATGTTGTCCTCAACGCATAGGCCGCGAAAGATAGATGCTTCTTGTGGCAGGTATCCAATGCCGAGTTTAGCGCGTCGGTACATGGGCAGCATCGCAATATCGAGACCGTCCACAACCACTTCGCCCGCCTCAGGTGTGACTAAGCCAGCAATTGAGTAAAAGCAGGTGGTTTTTCCCGACCCGTTTGGCCCAAGCAAAGCGACAACTTCACCACGGTTGAGGTCAAGTGAGACGTCTCTAATTACGGTGCGCTTGCGATAGCCTTTGCGTAGATTGCGGACGCGTAGACCCAATTCAGGAGTGTCGGTCATTTATTGTGTTCCGGTTTGAAGGATCGTTTTTACACGTCCTTCGATTTGGCCAGTGCCTGAGGTCAAATCAACCACCATGCGTTGGCCGGATAGAGCATTTTGACCTTGGGTCAATATAACGTCACCGGACAGGGTGACTGAGGCAGCATTGATATCATAGACGGCTTTTTGTGCTTCGATGGCCTCACCACCGTTTACTAACGTTACGCCGCCAGTTGCAATAAGTTGGGAAATCTCATTGGTATCTTGCGTGTCGTAAATCACTTCGACAGTACTGGCAGTGAGGCGCAGAGCCCCTTGACCAATCAACACATCGCCAGAAAAGACGGCCTTGCCGGTGGATTGATCGACACTGAGCTGATCTGAGGTGATTTCAACCGGCAGGGTGCTGTCATGTTTTAAGCCACCAAAGGCAATTTGAGTGCCCTGTGCAAAGGCAGGGGCCTGAAAAAGGGTCAGCCCAATTGCGACAATGGTCGAAATCGAAATAGATTTGAATAACTGCACTTTGATCCCCAAATTTTGCTTATGGTTGGTATATCAGCTTAACGCGATTTTTGAAAACCAGAACATAGTCACCCGTCGAGGTGTCTTGTGAAATTTCCATGGACCCAGCCGAAATTTCGCCAGTTGGAGCCTGCGCGAGCACTTCACCAGGGCTTTCAATTTTTGACATGTTCAATTTCGCAGCGATACGGTTTGTTGTGATCAAATAGCCTGTAGTCGTTTCAAGTTGAACGCCACCTGACAATTCGGCGATATTGCTTGGTCCGTCAATAACCAGGTCATTGGCTGACATCGATACAGCGCTTTGGTCTGGCATTTTGAGTTCCGCGTGTATGTGCGTTGTGTTGACCACGTCTTGGTTTGACGGATCTGGACGAACGGTCGTCGCCGAGATTTTCAACTGTGCTCCATCATCCGTTACCGTAGCAAAGGTTGGCTCATCCAGTCTTTGCTCGCGTGCCAAAGATTCAATTTCTACGCGGGCATAGGGAATATCTGAGATTGTGCCAGGGTTGCGCGAGAATAAAAAAAGCGTCGCCAAAATCGCAAGACTGGCCAGAGGCAAAAAGATCTTTGCACGTGCAACAAGGCGAGAATGTAGATTGTCAAAACGGGCCATACCGCTTTCTTACACAATGCCTGCGCGAAGGCAGTCTTGAATTTTGAGAATGCCGCAAGGCGTGCCATCTTCGGCGGAATTTCGCACAAAGAGACAGGTGATAGAACGTTCATCCATGCGCGCGAGTGCCTTTTCAGCAAGGGCATCGGCGGCAATCGTCATCGGATTTTCCGTCATAATGTCTCCAGCTTTTTTGGTAAGTAGTTCGTCGATGTTGCGGCGCAAATCTCCGTCTGTGATAATGCCTGCGAGCTGCCCATCATCGCCCAAAACACCTACGACACCAAAACCCTTGGCTGAGATAACATCAAGCGTAGCTCGCATCGGAGTGCCAGCAGTGACTAGGGGCATGTCCGTGTTCATCAGGTCGCTGGCTTTTGTCAGGCGTGCGCCGAGTTTGCCGCCGGGGTGAAGCATGCGAAAGTTGTCGGCGGTGAAGCTACGGTGATCCATCAATGCGATGGCGATGGCATCGCCAAGCGCGAGCGTCATTGTGGTTGACGTTGTGGGCACAATACCTTGGTCGCAGGCTTCTTCGGCTTTTGGTAAAATAAGTGGTACGTCACTGGCGCGAATGAGAGAGCTTTCAGGCTTGGAGGCGACACCGATCATAGGAATTTGAAACCGACGCGTAAAGGCGATCAGGTCGGCAAGCTCCGGGGTTTCGCCTGAATTCGACAGGACCAAAACAACGTCATCTTTGCCGATCATCCCAAGGTCACCGTGGCTTGCTTCTGCGGGATGAACAAAATGTGCGGGTGTCCCAGTAGAGGCAAATGTGGCGGCAATTTTACGTGCAATATGTCCAGATTTGCCCATGCCGGTGACGATGGTGCGCCCTTTGGCCCCTAAAATTAAAGATGTTGCGGCGACAAAGTTGTCTCCTAAAGTATCGGCAAGCATCGTGAGGGCATCTGCTTCGCGACGGATCACGCGCTTTCCAACGGTTAGGAATGTTTGAGACTGAGTCATTGGGCATCTTTCTTGAACGGCGTTTGGTGGTCATGCATGAACATAATAGTGCGGGTCTTTAGTGTGCAAAAATATCTGCGTCAGGCCAGCCTTCTAGGTCCAGTAGCGCGCGGGTGGGTAGGAAGTCATAACACGATTGCGCCAGCGCCATGCGGCCTTCGCGCACAAGCATTTCATTCAATCGGTCTCGCAGTTTATGGAGGTACAAAACATCTGATGCCGCATAGTCTAGCTGGGCTTTGCTTAAATCACGTGCGCCCCAGTCACTCATCTGTTGATGCTTTGAGATATCAACCTTAAGAAGCTGTTCCAATAGGTTTTTCAACCCGTGCCGGTCTGTATAGGTGCGCACGAGTTTAGATGCGATTTTGGTACAATAAACGGGCTCTGCCAACGTTCCAAAAGCCTTAAACATCGCTGCGATGTCAAAGCGACCATAGTGAAAGAGTTTCAATACTTTAGGGTCCGCCAGTATCTTACAAAGATTGGGGGCCTCTGTCTGATCGGGCGCAATCTGGATCATATGCGCATGTCCGTCGCCACCAGACATTTGTACTAGGCATAAACGATCTCGATGTGGGTTGAGGCCCATGGTTTCACAATCAATGGCGACCATCGGCCCAAGGTCAAGATCATCGGGCAGATCACATTTGTATAAGAAATTCGTCACATCAGGCCTCTTGCACAGTTTGGCATTTAATATGTGACATAAGCACTTGTCGGCACGCGGGCAAGTTTAACCAAGATGTCGTGCGCGTAGCTACGCAGCTGAATATCAAGCGAGCGTACCGGTAGAGGCTCTCGTTGATCATTGGATCTGCGGCAAGAGCAGGATCAACACCATGAGTTTAAGAAAGGGCTCAACGCATTTTGAGCATTATGAACAGAGGCAAAAAATGCCTGAACAAAAATCTAGGGCAACATCACCCAGATTAGCCCGATAAAATCTTCGCGATGCGCAAAGGTTACAAGATGAATATCGAACACAAAGCGCGCCCCAATAATCCCTTTTGCGTCTTCAGCAGTGACAGTGATTGTCAGGCCATTCTCATCTGCAGTTAGCTCGGCGGGGCCAGCTTCAAGCGCCACAGCTCCGTGTTTGTCATCATTGGTAACAGTAACCTTATGAGCAAAATGCTTGCACAATTGTTGTAGGTATTTTGACCCGTGTTGTGTCGGGTAATAGGCTGTTGATTTGAGCATTTCAAATTCCTGACTTTTTTAGTACGTTTATATCTTTACCTTCGGAACGCAAGTCGTTATTTCCTTGAAAATAAAGCGAAGCCAGACTTTCAGCCACGCGTTCATTGATGGAGAGAGATATGATCCGCACTTTCTGTGCCGCGTTTTTTGGCATGTCACTGTTCGCTGTATCTGCCGCTACGGCGCAAGATATTCGCATTCAAACCGCTCAAGGTGAGATGACGACCGCCTCGAACCCGTCCAACGTCGTTGCCCTTGATATTGCCGCCATTGACACATTGTCAGCTTTGGGTGTGTCGTTGGCCGGTGTGCCTGACAAGGTTTATGTTGATTATTTAGGCGACCTGAACGCTGCCACGGTGGGGACGTTGTTTGAGCCGAATATGGAAGCTATCGCCAATTTAACTCCAGACTTGATTATTGCGGGCGGGCGTTCTGCGGCTAAGGTTCAGCCTTTGTCAAAAATTGCCCCAACACTTGATATGACGATCGGTGAAGATACGATCGCGGACGCGCGGGTGAATATCGCAACCTATGGCGCGCTGTTCGGCAAGCAAGATGAGGCCGCCGAACTAAAAGCATCACTTGAGGTGCAACTGGACACTGCAAAGTCTGCTGCAACCGGCAAAGGAAAGGCTTTGATCCTTATGACCAATGGGCCAAAAGTTTCGGCTTATGGTCGCGGGTCGCGCTTTGGTTGGATTCACACAGCCCTTGATTTGCCTGAGGCATTCGAAAACCTGAATCCAGAGGTCCATGGTGATGCTGTTTCTTTTGAATTCATTGCCGAAGTGAACCCAGATTGGCTGATCGTGGTTGACCGTAGTGTCGCCATCGGTGAGGCCGCATCAGCGCACACGACATTGGACAATCCTTTGGTTGCAGGCACAACTGCCGCACAAAAAGATCAGATCATCTACTTGTCCGCGGCGCCGCTGTATATCGCTGGCGGTGGTTACACCTCGCTCAGCACTACGTTAGCTGAATTAACGACTGCATTCTCCAAATAAGCAAAGGGCCGAGGTGCGTCCTTGGCCGGTAAACGCATGCGCCCGACGTTCATTCTTATTGGCCTTTTGGTGCCACTGTCGGTCGCAAGTTTGTTGATCGGCGCTGCCGGAATTGGTTTTGCCGATTTCGGCAGTGATCCGCATATGTCATTGATCATGACTGTGTCTCGATTGCCGCGCACTGTGGCGGTCATTTTGACAGGGGCAGCTTTGGCGATTGCCGGAGTGGTCATGCAGCAAATGGTGCGCAATCGATTTGTCGAACCGGGGACAACAGGCACGGCAGAAAGCGCCGCATTTGGTTTGTTGGCTGTGACGATTGTTGCCCCCGCATCGCCAATCTGGGTGAAAATGGTGGTGGCAAGCCTTGCAGCCATGGCCGGAACGGCGCTGTTCTTGCGCCTTATCCGCCGTTTGCCTGCGCGTGAGGTGCTATTGGTGCCTGTGGTCGGGCTGATCTTGTCAGGCGTCCTGGGCGCTATTGTCACATTCGTCGGCTGGCAAACCGACCTTTTGCAGCTCATTAGCATCTGGCTCATGACCGGAGAATTCTCGGGTGTTATTGCCGGACGTTATGAGTTGCTTTGGTTCGCGGCGGGTGCCGCCGCATTGGCATGGTTTGCCGCAGATCGGTTTTCCATCCTTGGCCTTGGACGTGAGACCACAACAAGTCTTGGCCTGAATCCGGATGCTGTTATGCGTCTTGGCTTGGTTGTTGTCTCTGTCGTCACAGCGTTGGTGATTGTAACCGTTGGAATGATCCCCTTTGTCGGACTAGTGGTGCCCAATATCGTGGCGCGGCGTATGGGGGACAATTTGCGCGCGACCCTACCTGTGACGGCAGCAGGCGGCGCCACGCTTGTGTTGACCTGTGATATCGTGGGGCGTCTTGTACGCTTTCCCTATGAAGTTCCTGTTGGCACGATCTTAGGCGTTGTCGGCTCTGGCCTTTTTCTGTGGCTGCTCTATAGGGAGCCAGCTCGTGGATAGACGTTTTGCCATTTTGATTGTCGCGCTTATCGCATCTTGCGGAGTCTATTTGTTTTGGGGGTTGGGTCCGCGATGGCAATTCATTCTGGGCTTGCGCGCCCCTAAATTGATCGGAATGTTGCTGGTTGGGGCGTCTATTGCTGTCGCGACCATGGTGTTTCAAACCGTTTGTCGCAATCGCATTTTGACACCTCAAATCATGGGGTTTGATGCCCTCTATATCCTGATGCAAACTGCAATGGTCGCGGGGCTGGGCATCAGCGGTTATGCTGGCTTGTCCATCTCGATGAAATTCGGAGCCGAGGTTGCAGTTATGACCTTGGCCGCTCTGTTGCTGTTTGGAACCCTCTTGGGCCGTGGAACACAGGATGTGGCGCGATTGGTTCTGACGGGTGTGATTTTAGGCGTGCTGTTTCGATCTTTCTCAACCTTTTTGGCACGGATCATCGACCCAAACGCATTCGCGGTGGTGCAGGCGGCAAGCTTTGCGAGCTTTACAAGTATTGAACCCAATTTGTTGCCCGTGACGAGCGTGGTGTGTCTTTGCACAATCGGAATGGCGCTGTGGTTGTCGTCTCGTTTAGATGTACTGGCACTTGGACGTCCAATCGCAATATCTCTTGGGTTGGCGCATGATCGGCTTGTGCTAATCGCTTTGATGATTGTGGCCGTTTTAGTCTCTGTCGCAACCGCACTGGTGGGGCCAATTGCCTTCTTTGGCTTGCTTGTTTCCGGTCTCGCACACGAGATTACGGGCTCGGCTCGCCATGCGCGTTTGTTGCCCATGGCAATCTTGATTGCTGCCTTCATGCTTGTTGCAGGCCAAACCTTATTTGAACGCATCTTAGGATTGCAGTCGACGCTTTCGGTGGTGATAGAATTTGCCGGCGGCCTGTTTTTCTTATGGCTTTTGTTGAAAGGGCGAACACGATGATTTGTGTGGAACAGCTGAGTCACAACGTTGGCAAAACACCGGTTTTGCAAAATATCTCGCTTGAAATCCCTAAGGGCAAGGTCACCGCGCTTGTCGGGCCTAATGGTGCTGGGAAATCAACGCTTTTGTCTCTGATTGGTCGCTTGATGCCTTTGCAAACGGGACGCATATCTGTTGATGGAGCTGACATTGTGCAGACGCCAACGCGCGATCTGGCGCGGATGATGGCGGTTTTGTCGCAAACCAACACCCTTGGCAGCCGTCTGCGCGTGCGCGAATTGGTGGGGTTTGGCCGCTGGCCGCATCATCAAGGCCGCCCTACGAACGAAGATGAGCAGTTGATCGCACAAGCACTCGAGGCTCTTGACTTGACCACATTCGGTGACCGTTTTTTAGAAGAGCTGTCAGGTGGACAAAGGCAACGCGCGTTTATCGCCATGACCTTGGCGCAGGGGGCGGATTGGTTGCTGTTGGATGAACCTCTGGCGGCTCTCGATATGGCCTTTGCGCGGCGCATCATGGCGCAGCTTGCCGCGTTGCGAGAGGCTGGGCGCAGTGTTGTCGTCGTGGTGCATGACATCAATCACGCCGCAGCTTGGGCCGATCATGTCATTGCAATGAAAGCGGGACGTATCGCCGCACAAGGTCCCCCTGAAGCGGTCTGTACCAGCCAAGTGTTGGGCGATATTTATGACATGGAACTGCGTGTCACTCAGATTGAGGGCAAACCGCTTGTCCTTCACCACTTGTGATCTTGAAACCTAAGCCAAATAGAAAAGTGAAACACGATGGAAACTATGACACACGGACCTTTGCAGGTGGCTTTTGATCAACTTTTGGCTTTCGTCAGCATGGGGGGCGCCGCAATGTGGGCCATCGCCATTCTTTCGGTCATCACGGTTGCTTTGATCCTATGGAAAACGATGCGCTTGCTTTCGCTTGGAGCGTGGTCTGGTGGCAAGCACACTGAAGCCGCCCTTGCGCTTTGGGCCAAAGGTCAGACGCGCGAGGCGATCGCATCCTTGGCTTCGCGGCGGTCTTTACGCGCGATGCTGACCTCTGCGGCGATGCAAGCCAGATTGAAATCAGAGTTTGATCAGGCCGCTGCCGAGGCCGAAACAGCCCGTGTGGCCCGTGCGCTTTTGTTGCGGGCGCGTGCGGGGCTGCGGGGTTTGGAATTGGCGTCTACAATCGGGCCTTTGCTTGGGCTTTTAGGGACTGTGACAGGTATGATCGCCGCGTTTCAAGCTTTGCAAGAGGCAGGGTCACGCGCAGATCCTGCCGCTCTTGCGGGCGGTATCTGGGAGGCGCTTTTGACGACGGCAGCCGGCATGGCAGTGGCGATCCCTGCTTCCATTGCGCTGACATGGTTTGAAAGTGTTCTGGACCGTCTGCGCCATGATATGGAAGACAGTGCCACCCAGATTTTGCATAGTGCACCACAGGTAGAATCAAACCAACAGGCGGCCGAATGATCAGTTTCGGCATCGAAAAACCTAGGCGAAAACCAAATTTGACGCCGATGATCGACGTTGTATTTTTGCTGTTGGTCTTTTTCATGCTGGCCTCACGCTTTGGCGCGGATCGGGCGTTGCCCCTGACGGTGACCGGGTCGGGCGGAAGCTATAACGGCCCCCCGCGACTGGTGGAACTGGTTGCGAATGAAGTGCGGCTAAACGGGGTCGTTATGAGCCAAGATGAATTGATCGAAACCCTGCAAACTCTCACAGAGAGCGGCGAAGATGCGATCATTTTACGCGCGCGCGACGAGGCAAACTTGCAAGCACTCGTTCATGTCATGGATGGGCTAACGGCGGCGGGGTTTTCTCGCCTTGTATTGGTGGAATAGAGATGGATTTCAGCACCCAAGCACCGAAGCGGAAAGAAGAAAATCTGCTGCCCATGATTAACGTTGTGTTCTTGTTGCTTATTTTCTTTCTGATTTCTGCCAAGATGACGCCCCCTGAGCCGTTCGAAGTGACCCCTCCCTCGGCACAGGTCGAGGCCGAAGCGGAGGGTGAGTTTACATTGTATATCGCCGCCGATGCCCGTGTTGGGTTTAGGGATGCGACCGGGAAGGAAGCGTTACAGATGCTGGCTGCCGAGCAAACCGCATATTGTGAGATAAACGACTGCGAGGAGGCCAAGCCTAAACTGACGCTACGTGCAGATACTGCCTTGGCGGCAGAAGAGCTTGCTGCACTTTTGCACGAGATTTCCAAGTTGGGTTTTGCCCAAATTGAATTGGTCGCACAATCAGGAGGTACGCCATGAGTGCGCGCTTACAGGCAGCCGCGGCCATAGCAATGGCCGCAGGGCTACATTTAGGAGCCTTTGCATTGCGCCCCGCATCCGTTGGTGCGGTCTCCTCTGGTGCGGGCGGAGAGGGTTTGGTGTCATTGCAAGCGGCGGATGCTTCCATTGCCGAGATGGTTGAGGCATGGGACAAACCGCCTGAAATAGAAACGACACCAGATGTCACTCCTCCTCAGCCTGTTCACAACATCGAAGCACCGGCATTGCGCACGGCCCTAGATGCTGCACCCAGCTTGCCACAAGTCGCCTCACCCATGGCGCTGCCATCTGTTGCAGATGCACTTCCAGAGGCAGATATCAGCCTGCCGCCGCCACCGGTGGCCGTTGAGCCCCCCACCGAACCGGAAATTGAACCAGCCATTGCTGATATCAAGCCGATCCCACGGCCCGCGCCCCCTGAAAAAGCCGTAACCAAGTCAATGCCACCGGCCAAAGTGGCAAAAAAACCAGCAAAGAAAGCTGCGCCTGCATCAGCAGCCCGTGCTGCCCAACGTGCAAGCGGGGCAGGCGGTGGTGCGCAAGCTGGATCAAGGGGCACATCAGAGGCTGCAACATTGTCAAAAGCCACTTTGAACGATTTGCGCGCCAGTTGGGGGGCAGGCATTCGCATGCGCATAGAACGGCGCAAGCTTTATCCGGCTGCGGCTCGAAATGCATCAGGCACCGTCACAGTGCGCTTGACGGTCAGCAGATCTGGTCAACTGTTGGGTGTCTCTTTGGCGAAATCTTCAGGCAATGCTGCATTGGATCAGGCGGCTATCAAGGCGGTGAATGCGGCGCGAAAGTTTAAAGCGGCACCAAAAGGTCTCACGGATTCACAATACAGCTTCAGTCTGCCTATGAGGTTCTCGCGCTAGTCCGCGAACCATATGTTGGTCAGCTTCAATTACTCCACCTTGTACCCATACATGAAAAAGGGGAGGCCATAAGGCCTCCCAAGTTATCCACGAGATATGCTTTAGGGACAAAGGCCCCCAAAGCGATTTTTGAGCCATTTCAGGCGATCTTAAAAGTCGATGGTGGCTGTCAGGCTGATTGCGCGACCCTCAGCATATTGAGGGTATACAATCCGCGTATCACTGATCTCAGTGTACACATATGATGAACGCTCATAATAGTATTCATCGAACAGGTTATCGACACCAAGGCGCAGCGTTAGGCCATCCATTTGCTGAGGCTTATACTCGGCATATGCGTTCACGACCGTATAGCTTTCATGCGCGTAGAAATTGTTTTCAGACATCAAGTCGCTGTCGAGTGTGCCCGCCCATGCAAGTGTTCCTCCGACCTTCAGCTGATCAGAGATGTTGTGATCAACGTAAAGTGTTGCAAGATCACTTACAGGCACGATGCTTCCGCCAGATGGCAGCACTGCATCACCGTTCTCTGATACATCTGCTTTGGTGTAAGATCCGCCAATGCGCCCATTTGCATAGTTATAGGCAAGATTCAGCGTCATACCCTTGGAACGCACCTCGCCGCCGTTGTTGATCTCATCCACGGTCCAATCATAATTGGCGTAGTCTTCGACCTTGATGTCGAAATAGGTCAGGCCACCAGTGAAAGCACCGCGAGAACCATTCACACCGATTTTGTAATTGGTCGAGTTCGCACCTGCATAATCGGACGCAAAATCGTAATCCCGCGCGTGCATCAAGCCATATTCACCAATATCATAACCAACCCATGTCTGAGATGCGCCCGCGAACACTTCAAAGCCAGGCGCGAATTCATAGGACGCTGTGAGGTTTGCACTTATACCGCTGTCTTCGAAACGCTGGCCATCCATGTCGTTGAAAATCATATGGTCTGCGCGCAGGCCAGTTGACAGGTCGATCCCGTTATCGAATTCAAAACGCCCTTGCACATAGGCGCCAACCTGCATTGTGTCGAGGTTCTGAACCGCCGGTGTGCCAGTGACATCGCCGTAGTTATCGATGCTGTAGCCTTGGTAGGCAAAGTCCACACCAGCGATGATCGACCCACTTTGAACGGTAAAGGTGTTTTCGATCTTGCCGCCGATCGCGCCGTTGTCCAACTCCATGTCACCGTTGCGTCCATCCACAACATAGTTCGGACGCCAGTAGTTATTTTCGGAATAGTAAAGCAGAATCTCTGGATCCCAGACATCCGTTGGTGCAGTCGTTGTATATCTCAGGCTCACGATGTCGTTCGTGATATCGAGAGGGTACTTTGTGCCATCATGGTTCAAGTCCATGTTCATCTTGATAACACGATCAGCCGAATCTTCGCTGTGCTCGTAAGATAGCTCAACTCGGTGCTCTGCCCATTCATACCCCAACTTGGTCATGAGACCTTGAGCCGCAGCCTCGGAGCCTATGACTTCAGTGCCTGAGCCGTCGACGTAATCATCACCGGTTTGATTGCTCAGCACGACCAGATAGTCAAAGTTTCCCGTGTCGCCAAAGGCAGCCAGTGAGCTGGTCAATGTATTGCCATTGTCGCTATAACCCAACGAAGCGCGGCCACCAAAGCTGTCACCTTCTTCAAGCAGATCGCCCGCTGATACAGTTTCGTAACGCAACGACCCCGCGGCAGCCCCGAAACCTGCATCTGCGGTCGAAATGCCCGCCTCGACCTCGACGGATTTCAAAAACGCTGTGTCGACAACATTCGACCCTGTGTGGTGCCAGCTGGTTACCCCCTGTGGAACGCCGTCTACAGTGACAGCCAGGTTGGATTGCTCCATGCCAAACACATAAACGCGTTTTGACGGCCCTGCTCCGCCGGACACTGTCACACCAGACTCACGAGAGAATAATTCAGACAGGTTTTGTGGTTGGATCGCTTGGATATCCTCTTCGGAAATCACAGCGCCACCAGTGGCTTCGATGTTTTCCTGTCCAGCCTCAATCAATGAGATGTTGATTGGGTCCAAGTCGTATACTTCTTGCGCAAAGCCCGCAGCCGTAAATGCGGCATAAGACACGCCGCACAACGCCATAAAACGCGATACTTTCATGAAACTTTCCTTTTAATTGCCGTTTCTTCGAATGATGTTCACGGATTAGGCAGTAGGTTGCAGATTCTCAAGTATTTTTGTCAGGTATTTATTCGTCTGAAATCTATAACGTTTTTATATTCACTCAACTTGGACGCCAAAAAGATATGCCGCCTCTCCCTAAAGACCAATAAAAACAGTAAGATTAAAAGCGAGGACCTTAATTAAGCCTCTGAGACTAGCAGTTTCCATTTGCATGAAAATGGTGCCAAAAAATCACAACATGCGAAAATTTTGCATGGCGAAAGAGAGTGATGCTTAGTTCACTAACACAGAGTGTTGGACTGCAGTCTTGAGGATGTTTTTGTAGTGCGCGCTAAAAGTTTTTTACTTCGAGGGCTTATTTTAAGGCTCTGCACTGGGTGAGAGTGGCGGTGAAGAGTGCTGAAAACGGCTCAATGGCAAGCGGTTATGAAACTTCTGACTCGATGAGATTTTATATAGTACGCAGGGTCAAGATAATTTGGTACATATCGATCTGATATGATGTGTGTAATCTGCTGATTTTAATAAGATCTATCGACCAAATGGTGCCCAGGAGAGGACTCGAACCTCCACATCGTTGCCAATACTAGCACCTGAAGCTAGCGCGTCTACCAATTCCGCCACCTGGGCAGGTGTCGTAAGGTGGCGATGTAAAGAGGTGTTGCAGGCCTGTCAACGCAGATTCGATGGTTTTCATTGGTGATTATAGCGTCTTGTTCATTTGATCATGAAAAGCTAAGAAAAACATAGAAAATGGCATTGGAGATGCAGATGACGAAATTGGTCACCATCTATGGTGGAGCTGGCTTTGTCGGGCGGTATATCGCGCGGCGTATGGCAAAAGAAGGATGGCGCGTGCGCGTTGCTGTTCGTCGCCCAAACGAGTCGCTTCATGTAAAACCTTATGGGGCGGTCGGTCAGGTCGATCCTATTCTGTGTAACATTCGCGATGACGCCTCTGTGCGGGCCGCGATGCAAGGCGCAGATGCAGTTGTGAACTGCGTGGGCGTTTTGACTGAAAAGGGTAAAAACTCTTTTGCTGCGGTTCAAACCGACGGGGCTGCGCGCATCGCGCGTATTGCTGCCGAAGAAGGCGTTGGCAACTTGGTTCATCTGTCGGCGATTGGGGCCGATCTTGAATCTGAAAGCGAATATGCAAAAACCAAAGCTGAGGGCGAACAGGCTGTTCTTGCGTCTTTCCCGGCTGCTGTGATTTTGCGCCCGTCAGTTGTGTTCGGTGTGGAAGATGATTTCTTCAACCGCTTTGCTGAGATGACAAAATTTGGCCCTGTCTTGCCCTTGGTTGGCGGTGAGACAAAGTTTCAGCCTGTCTATGTTGACGATGTCGCACAGGCTGCCGTTAAGGCTGTGTTGGGTGATGCGCCTTCAGGCATTTATGAGTTGGGTGGACCTGAAGTGGATACGCTTAAAGGTTTGATCCACAAAATGCTGGGCCTTATTCAGCGCCGCCGACTTGTCGTTGATTTGCCGTTTTTTGTTGGTAACCTGATGGCGATGGGGTTTGGCCTTGCGCAAACTATGACGCTTGGGCTGTTCCACAACAAAGTTTTGACGCGCGATCAAGTTAAAAACCTTGCAAACGATTGTGTTGTATCACCGGATACAAAAAGCTTTGCAGATTTGGGGATTGCGCCAACAACTATGGATGCCATCTTGCCTGAATATTTGTGGGTTTACCGCGATTCAGGGCAATATGCTGATATTCGCGACAGTGCGAAAAACCTACACAAAACCTAAGGCGGTTGATTTTGAAAATGTAAGAGGCGCGCTCCAATAGTTTGGGCGCGCTTTTTTGTGCGAGTTTGAAAGTTTATACGCTGTAAGAAATGATCAAAAGCACAGCGCCAAGAATAACACGGTAAATGACGTAAGGCGTAAAGCTCACGGAGCGCAAGAGCCGCATCATCAATACAAGTGCCCCCAGTGCCGCGACAAATGCGAACGCAGCGCCTATGCCTGCATATTTTAGAAGTTCCCAGTCTGCATCGCCTGCAACCTCTGCGCCAAGCAAAATGCCTGAAGCCAAAATGGTTGGGATCGACATTAACATGGCAATTTTTGCACCGTCTTCGCGTGTGTAACCAAGTGCGCGTGCTCCTGTGATGGTGATGCCAGAGCGAGAAGTTCCAGGAATAAGGGCAACGGCCTGCCATAGGCCAAGAATGATGGCGTCCTTGATTGACCAGTCTGTGGCGATCTTGTGCGTGGGGCCTTTTTGGTCGAACCAATATAGAACCAAGCCAAAGATCAACATTGTCCAACCGATCACGCGAATGGATCGCATGGCGTCCGATAGCCCAGTGACTTTGATGACGAGGCCGAGAAGGATGACGGGGATTGTCGCTATGAGCAAAAGAAAGGCAAGCTTCGCGCCCGGCGTGTCAATTTTTCCGGTCAACATACGCGGAATGCCTAGCAGGCCAACTTTAACGTCCGACCAAAAATAGGCGACCACAGCGCCCAATGTGCCGATATGAACGGCCACATCGATAGCTTGGCCTTGATCGTCGATTCCAACAAAATAAGGCAGCAGAATCAGGTGACCCGAGGATGAAACAGGCAGAAACTCTGTAACACCTTGAATTAAGGCAACGAGAAATAAGTAAAAGAGGCTCATAGGGCGGTCCTTGGTGATCTGATAATAAAATGATAAACTCTTTTAAACTCAATAAGAAGCTTCAATTAACGTCATAATTGCTGACATACTTTTTGTGATTTATTGTTCGTAACGGGCCGATGTACGGTCATAAACAACATATAGGACAGCACTTATGACTTTTCTTTTGTGCCAGTTCTTTGTACATAGCATACAAATTCAAACTCAAACCTACGGAGATATTGCGTTATGGCCAAGGAGCCTATGCTCAAATTTGTGAACGTTGGACGGGATATGCCCGAAAAACGCGACGCAGGCGACCGTAAGGAAGATTTCTTGGAAATCTACGGTGACTTCATTTCAGCGAAAGCTGAAGAACAAGCCTCCCGCTGTTCGCAGTGTGGTGTGCCTTACTGTCAGTCGCATTGTCCGCTTCACAACAATATTCCCGACTGGTTGCGCTTGACTGCAAGTGGGCGTTTGAAGGAAGCGTATGAACTCTCGCAGGAGACCAACGCATTTCCAGAGATCTGTGGGCGCATCTGTCCGCAGGACCGTCTATGCGAAGGCAACTGTGTGATTGAACAGTCTGGTCACGGGACAGTCACGATTGGTGCTGTTGAGAAATACATCACGGACACTGCTTGGGAAAACGGTTGGGTTGAAGGCATCAAGCCGCACACGGAGCGCACTGAATCTGTGGGGATTATCGGCTCAGGTCCCGGCGGTGTTGCCGCCGCCGACCGTTTGCGTCGTGCTGGCCTTCAGGTGACTGTCTATGAGCGCTCCGATCGCGCTGGCGGCCTGATGACTTACGGCATCCCAAGCTTCAAGCTTGAAAAAGACGTGGTTATGCGTCGCATCGATCAGCTGAAAGAGTCAGGCGTTGAATTCGTTTTGAACTGTAATGTTGGCGAAGACATCACTTTTGACGCTTTGCGCGAAAAGCATGACGCCGTTTTGATCGCCACAGGTGTCTATAAGTCTCGTGATCTTCAAGGTCCAGGCGCCGGTTCTGACGGTATCGTCGCTGCGCTGGACTATTTGACAGCATCTAACAAAGTTTCGTTCGGTGACACTGTTGCAGAATTTGACAGCGGTGCATTGAACGCAAAAGGCAAAAAAGTCGTGGTTATCGGGGGTGGTGACACGGCGATGGACTGTGTGCGTACAGCGATTCGTCAAGGCGCCACATCCGTGAAATGTCTGTACCGTCGTGATCGTGCCAATATGCCTGGGTCGCAACGCGAAACGCAAAACGCCGAAGAAGAAGGTGTAGAATTTGTCTGGCTTGCAGCGCCAAAAGGTTTTGCAGGTAATCCTGTCACGGGCGTTATGGTGCAAAAAATGCGTTTGGGAACGCCGGATGCCTCAGGTCGCCAATCTCCTGAAGTGATCGAGGGGGCGGACTATGTTGAAGACGCAGATCTCGTGATCAAGGCGCTTGGGTTCGAGCCAGAAGAGCTTCCAAAATTGTGGAATGCTGATGGTTTGGAGGTCACGCGTTGGGGTACAGTTTTGGCTGATTTCAAAACGCATGAAACCAAACTGCCGGGCGTTTACGCCTGTGGCGATATTCAGCGCGGTGCATCTTTGGTTGTTTGGGCGATCCGTGATGGACGCGAAGCGGCTGATGCCATTGTTGAGCAGGTCAATGCCGCGGCAAGCGTTGCAGCCGAGTAAATTTTAACGATCGAGAGGCGCGCGGGTGAATTGCTTTCACGCAGTCACATGTCGCCCACTCGGTCTACACTGAAGTCTTTCGACCCCACCAAACGATAAGGAAGGGTTACCAATATGACAAAATATGATGAAAGCTGGGCCGCTCGCGAAGAAGCAAAACGCGAATGGATGGCACAAAATTCTCTCTTCCGCGAAGAAGATGAACACTCCTCTTGTGGGGTTGGTCTTGTTGTTTCTGTCGACGGCACAAAATCTCGTAAAGTCGTTGAAAACGGCATTTCTGCCCTCAAAGCGATCTGGCACCGTGGTGCTGTTGATGCGGACGGCAAAACGGGTGATGGCGCAGGTATTCACGTGCAAATCCCTGTTCCATTTTTCTATGATCAAGTGAAACGCACTGGGCACAAGCCACGCACAGATGAAATGATCGCTGTTGGGCAAATCTTCCTACCGCGCACCGATTTCGGCGCTCAAGAGACCTGCCGTACGATCATCGAATCCGAAGTTCTGCGGATGGGTTATTACATCTACGGTTGGCGTCACGTCCCTGTGAGTGTTGATTGTTTGGGTGAAAAAGCCAATGTGACACGCCCTGAAATCGAACAGATTTTGATTTCGAACTCCAAAGGCGTGGACGAAGAGACATTCGAGCGCGAGCTTTATGTGATTCGTCGTCGTATCGAAAAAGCTGCTTTGGCCGCAGGCGCACAGTCTTTGTACGTCTGTTCTTTGTCTTGCCGCTCTATCATCTACAAAGGCATGATGTTGGCTGAACAGGTCGCAGAATTCTACCCTGACTTGATGGATGAACGGTTTGAATCCGCTTTTGCGATTTACCACCAACGGTATTCCACAAACACTTTCCCGCAGTGGTGGCTGGCGCAGCCGTTCCGTATGTTGGCTCACAATGGCGAGATCAACACATTCAAGGGCAACAAAAACTGGATGAAGTCGCATGAGATTCGCATGGCTTCGACCACATTTGGCGACACGGCTGAGGATATTAAACCGATCATCCCGCAAGGTGCATCTGATTCTGCGGCGCTTGATGCTGTGTTCGAAGTTTTGGTGCGCGCTGGGCGGTCTGCACCAATGGCGAAAACCATGCTCGTGCCTGAGGCGTGGTCGCAACAAGCTGTGGAGCTGCCGCAATCTTGGCGTGACATGTATTCTTACGTGAATTCCGTGATGGAACCATGGGATGGCCCTGCTGCTTTGGCTATGACGGACGGTCGTTGGGTTTGTGCTGGTCTTGATCGTAACGGCTTGCGCCCGATGCGCTACGTTGTGACAGGAGATGGTCTTGTCATTGCGGGCTCTGAAGTGGGCATGGTGCCGACTGATGAGGCGACTGTTGTTGAAAAAGGCGCGCTTGGACCGGGTCAAATGTTGGCTGTCGATATGACAGATGGCAAACTTTACCATGATACAGAGATGAAAGATAAACTTGCCGCAGCGCAGCCGTTTGGTGACTGGGCGGGCAAGATCAATGACCTTGAAGAAAGCCTGTCTGGTTTAGAGGAAAAAGCGATCTTTAGCGGTGTGGATTTAAAGCAGCGCCAAATCGCGGCTGGTTATTCTATCGAAGAACTCGAGCAAATTCTTGCACCTATGGCCGAAGATGGCAAAGAGACTTTGGCCTCGATGGGGGATGACACGCCTTCTGCGGTTTTGTCTGAAAAATACCGTCCGCTGAGCCACTTCTTTCGTCAAAACTTCTCACAGGTCACCAACCCTCCGATTGACTCATTGCGCGAATATCGGGTGATGTCGCTCAAGACACGGTTTGGCAACTTGAAAAACGTGCTGGATGAAAGTAGCTCACAAACTGAAATTTTGGTGCTCGACAGTCCGTTCGTCGGCAACGCTCAATTTGAAACGCTGAAATCAAAATTCAACGCACCGATGACCGAAATCGATTGTACTTTTGCAGTTGATGGCGGTGCGAATGCACTGCGTGAAGGGCTTGATCGCGTGCGCGCCGAGGCCGAAGAAGCCGTGCGTTCAGGTGGCGGACACATCGTTTTGACGGACCAAGGCCAAGGCGCTGATCGTGTCGCGATGCCGATGATTTTGGCAACCTCTGCTGTGCACAGCTGGCTGACGCGCAAAGGTTTGCGCACGTTCTGTTCTATCGGCGTGCGTTCTGCTGAATGTATCGATCCGCATTATTTCGCGGTGTTGATCGGCTGCGGTGCGACTATCGTGAACGCCTACTTGGCCGAAGACTCGCTCAATGATCGTATTGAGCGTGGTTTGTTGGATTGCACATTGACTGAAGCTGTCGCGCGTTACCGTGCTGCTGTCGATGCTGGATTGCTGAAAATCATGGCGAAGATGGGTATCTCTGTGATCTCGTCTTACCGCGGTGGCTTGAACTTTGAGGCCGTCGGTCTGTCGCGCGCGATGTGTGCTGAGTTCTTCCCTGGAATGCAGTCACGCATTTCCGGTATCGGTGTTGGAGGCATCCAGAAGAAACTTAAGGCAGTACACGCGCAAGGCTTCTTGGGTGGTAACACATTGCCCATCGGTGGTTTCTACAAATCACGTAAATCTGGCGAGACCCATGCATGGGAAGCACAATCGATGCACATGCTACAATCGGCTTGTGATCGTGCATCTTATTCCATGTGGCAACAGTACACCGCCAAGATGCGGTCCAATCCGCCGATCCATTTGCGCGATCTTTTGGATGTCAAACCTTTGGGCAAACCTGTGCCAATCGAAGAGGTGGAATCCATCACTGCGATCCGCAAACGCTTTGTGACACCGGGCATGTCTTTGGGGGCTTTGTCTCCTGAATCGCACCGTACTTTGTCCATCGCGATGAACCGCATTGGGGCTAAATCTGACTCTGGTGAAGGTGGCGAAAGCCCTGATGACTTCACGCCGGAACCAAACGGTGACAATGCTTCCGCAAAGATCAAACAGGTTGCATCTGGCCGCTTTGGGGTCACAGCCGAGTATCTTTTGGCCTGTGAAGAGCTTGAAATCAAAGTTGCTCAAGGCGCGAAACCCGGTGAGGGTGGCCAGCTGCCCGGCATGAAGGTCACAGACCTCATCGCCAAGTTGCGTCACTCGACCAAAGGCGTGACCTTGATCTCTCCGCCGCCGCACCACGATATCTATTCTATCGAGGATTTGGCGCAGCTGATCTACGATCTCAAGCAAATCAACCCGCGCTGTAAAGTCACTGTGAAACTCGTGGCGTCTTCCGGCGTTGGCACGATTGCGGCTGGTGTGGCCAAAGCGAAAGCGGATATCATTCTGATTTCGGGTCACAATGGCGGCACGGGCGCATCGCCAGCGACCTCGATCAAATTCGCAGGTCTGCCATGGGAAATGGGCCTGACTGAAGCGCATCAAGTTCTCTCTATGAACAACCTGCGTGAACGCGTGACGTTGCGCACCGATGGTGGTTTGCGCACAGGTCGTGATGTGGTTATGGCTGCGATGCTCGGCGCCGAAGAATACGGCATCGGCACGGCTGCGTTGATCGCGATGGGCTGTATCATGGTCCGTCAATGTCAGTCGAACACTTGCCCTGTGGGTGTGTGTACGCAAGACGATGATTTGCGCAAAAAGTTCACCGGCAATGCGGATAAAGTGGTCAACTTGATCACATTCTATGCGCAAGAAGTGCGTGAAATTCTGGCCTCTATCGGCGCGCGCTCTATGGATGAAGTGATTGGTCGTGCTGATCTGCTAACGCAGGTGTCACGCGGATCTGCGCATCTTGATGACCTTGATCTCAACCCGCTTTTGATCACCGTCGATGGCGCTGACAAGATCGTCTATGATCGCTCGAAGCCACGCAATGCTGTGCCTGATACGCTGGATGCTCAAATCGTCTCTGACGCTGCGCGTTTCTTGAAAGATGGCGAGAAAATGCAGTTGTCCTACGCGGTTCAAAACACACACCGGACCATTGGCACACGTACGTCTAGTCACATCGTGCAGAACTTTGGTATGCGTAACGATTTGCAAGACGACCACCTGACTGTGAAGCTCACAGGCTCTGCGGGTCAATCTCTGGGTGCTTTTGCAGCCCCCGGTCTGAAGATCGAAGTGTCAGGTGACGCTAACGATTACGTCGGCAAAGGTCTGTCTGGCGGTATCGTTGTTGTGCGTCCGCCTATGCACTCACCTTTGATTGCGTCCGAGAACACTATTATCGGCAACACGGTTCTTTATGGTGCGACTGACGGCTATCTTTTTGCAGCAGGTCGTGCAGGTGAACGTTTCGCAGTACGCAACTCTGGTGCAACGGTCGTGATTGAAGGCTGTGGCTCCAGCGGCTGTGAATACATGACCGGTGGTATCGCTGTGATCCTTGGGTCCATCGGAGCTAACTTTGGTGCGGGTATGACGGGTGGTATGGCTTATCTCTACGATCCCGAAGGCACCGCGTTCCAACTGATGAACCACGAGACTTTGGTGACTTGTCCTGTGACAGTTGAGTATTGGGAAATCGAACTTAAATCCTTGATCGAACGCCACGTCCGAGAAACTGGATCCGTTAAAGCATCCGAAATCTTGGGCAATTGGGATGTTGAAAAAACCAACTTCTTGCAAGTGTGCCCTAAAGAGATGTTGGTGCATATCAAAGCCCCGCTGTCTTTGGAAAAAGGTGCAATTCCTGCAGAATAAGGCTTTTCAACCTCTTAAAACATTTAAGCCCCCAAGCGATTGGGGGCTTTTTCTTTTGCCAAAAACACGCGTTCTTTGCGCGACGCCTTGACCTGACGCGTGAGACCATGAATCACTGCGCTATGGCTAAGACACCCAAATCAACCAAGACGACCAAAAGCAAAACCAAAAAGACGGCAAAGCCTTTGCGACCCGTTGCAAAACGCGAACCTGCTCGTTTTGGTTTTTTTGCACGGCTACGGCGACGCGCCTTTCAATTGGTGTTCGCTGTGATTGCGCTCGGGCTTATCTGGATTTTGACATACACAGTGCTGCCCATACCCACGACGCCCTATATGGTGTCCGAGGGACGTGTTTCGAACGGCGTTGATTATCAATGGGTGCCGATGGAAGATATATCACCCGTTTTGGCACGATCTGTCGTTGCAGCCGAGGATGCGAATTTTTGCGAACACTGGGGGTTTGATCTTGGTGCAATCCGCGCAGCCATTGATGAAGGGGCGGGACGCGGGGCGTCGACGATTTCTCAGCAAGTGGTGAAAAATGTGTTTCTTTGGCATGGTCGGTCTTGGTCACGTAAGGCGTTGGAGGCCTTGGTGACGCCCATCGTTGAATTGACGTGGAGCAAGCGGCGTATCCTTGAAGTTTATTTGAATATCGCTGAGTTTGACGAGGGCGTGTTTGGCGCAGAGGCTGCCGCGCGCACCTATTTTGGTGTTGGCCCCGAAGAACTGTCTTCCAGACAAGCCGCTCAACTTGCGGCGGTTTTACCTGCGCCGAAATTAAGAAATGCAGGCAATCCTGGGCCATTTGTAAAGCGGCGTGCCGCGCAAATCGCCGATGGTGCCGCGACAATTCAAGCGGACGGGCGCTCAGCGTGTTTCGAGGATTGAATTGCCCGCGCTTTCACGGCACTTAGGATAAAACAAAAGAGTACTGTGCAATGATCCGACTGTTTCATGTTCCCCTATCCCCATTTTGCCGCAAAGTGCGTTTGAGCCTTGCTGAAAAAAAGCTCGAAGTGGAGCTTGTTGAAGAGCGGTATTGGGAGCGAGACCCTGACTTTTTACGCCGCAACCCCGCAGGAAAAGTGCCCATTTTACGTATCGATGACATGATCCTGTCCGAAAGCGCTGCTATTTGTGAATATATCGAGGAAAAACACCCTAGTCCGTCTTTGATGCCGAACGATCCCGAAGGGCGTTTTGAAGTGCGGCGGTTGGTGTCTTGGTTTGATGATAAATTCCACCACGAAGTCACCTCGAATCTACTGTATGAGCGGGTGAATCGCAAATTGACCAAGTCGGGGTACCCTGATTCGAAAAACGTCAAAGCGGGCTCGAAGGCGATCAAGTTCCATTTGGACTACATGGCGTGGCTTTTGGATCGCCGTCGTTGGCTTGCGGGCGATGCAATGACGTTGGCTGATTTCGCGGCTGCGGCGCATTTGTCATCGCTGGACTATATTTCAGATGTGGATTGGAACCGATCTGCTGTGGTCAAGGATTGGTACGCAAAGATCAAATCTCGTCCAGCTTTTCGGTCCCTTTTGGCTGATCATGTTTCAGGATTTCCACCGCCACCGCATTATGCCGATCTCGATTTTTGATATAGGCTAGTTCGAAAAGAGGCGCGAACAGTGGCAGTATTGGACAAAGAAACGGTGCGCCAACAGGCCTTGCAAGAAGGATTTTCGCAGGTTGGCTTTGCCCGCCCTGAGTTGCCTGAGGCGATGGAGCGATTGCAGCAGTATGTTGATTTAGAACGCCACGGCCAAATGGCATGGATGGCCGACCGCATGGCGTGGCGCGGTGATCCGTCTGCGCTTTGGCCAGAAGCGAAATCGGTGATTATGCTGGCTGAGGCCTATACGCCAGACGATGATCCTATGGAGGCCGTGAAGCGCAAAGATGCGGGGGCCATTTCTGTTTATGCGCGCAATCGCGATTATCACGACATCGTTAAAAAACGGCTTAAGCGTGTTGGGCGTTGGCTTATCGATCAGGCGGGACCTGACACTGAAATCAAAGTGTTTGTCGATACTGCGCCAGTGATGGAAAAACCCTTAGGGGCGAAAGCAGGGCTTGGCTGGCAAGGCAAGCACACCAATCTGGTTGGCCGCGATTTGGGCAGTTGGTTCTTTTTGGGTGCGATTTTTACAACGCTTGATTTTGATCCCGATCCTGCTGAAGTTGACCGCTGCGGGTCATGTACCGCCTGCCTAACATCTTGCCCGACAGATGCATTTCCTGCACCGTACCAGATTGATGCGCGTCGCTGCATTTCTTATCTGACGATCGAACATCATGGGCCGGTGGATGAGAGTTTAAGGCCTCTGTTGGGCAATCGTATTTATGGCTGCGATGATTGTTTGGCAGCTTGTCCGTGGAATAAGTTTGCTGTTGAGGCCGCAGATATTCGATATCATGCGCGCGCAGACTTAGTGTCTCCGCCGTTGTCGGAATTGGTCATTTTAGATGATACAGCTTTTCGAGAACGCTTTTCGGGGTCGCCGATCAAACGCATTGGTCGCAATCGGTTCGTACGTAATGTGCTTTATGCTATAGGAAACTCAGGAGACAAAACGCTTCGCTACTCGGTGAGCGCGCTGTTGACTGATCCAGATGAGACCGTCGCGGAGGCTGCAGCTTGGGCTTTGGCGCGGTTGTGATCTGTTGATGCACTAGTCGTCGAAAAAGCGAAACCAAGACGTTGAGGTGTTCGTTTCGTCAAGAGCATCTTGCTTTTGGATGAGCGTGCGTTGATGTTCTTTAACCATCCGTTCGGCGTGTATGGCAGCTTTGACGCCACTTGCTGCTTGTGTGATTGGGTAGGGTCCGATGCGGCTTAAGCCGACTAAGTATGTGACTGTGATGTCTGATGTGTTTGGGGCGCTGCGAAACTTGACATCTACGTCGCTTCCTAAAATCTCGAATGTCGATTTTAGCGCTTTTATATATTCGCTTTTAGGGCTGTGTTTTGGGGCTCGATCACCAATCGAAACAACGGCGATAATTTCACCCGAACTTTCGATCAATCCTGCTTCGGTCAGACTGTCTAATGTAATACCGAGAGGGCGAAAGTTCGGGTTCTTGGTGATGAAATAGGCAGATAAGCTCAGCGCAGCGGGCAGCACAATAAAGGTTGCGACCAAGCCGACAAAAATTGTTTCTCTTTTAACCAAAGGACCTCTCCGCCAAATATCACCGAAGATATTTAGCAGAAGAGGCTTTAAGTTTTGCTAACTTAGCTGCGCACTAATTTTTCATAAGCTTCAGCGATGTCGCGTGTCAGCGCGCCGACTTCGAATGTATGCGTGCCAATTTGACCAACGGGGGTCACTTCGGCGGCTGTTCCTGTCAGCCAGCATTGTTCAAACCCATCAAGTTCTTCGGGCATGATCACGCGCTCATGGACAGTGATGCCCTTGTCTTTGAGCATTTGAATGATGGTTTGGCGGGTGATGCCGTTCAAGATCGCGTCGGGGATCGGCGTATGTACCTCGCCGTCTTTCACGAAAAAGATATTGGCACCGGTCGCCTCAGCAACATAGCCACGGTAATCCATAAACAATGCATCGGAACAACCTTTGGCCTCAGCTGCGTGTTTGGACATTGTGCAGATCATATAAAGACCAGCGGCTTTGGCGGCTGTTGGAATTGTTTCGGGCGACGGGCGTTTCCATTTAGCGATATCGAGTTTTGCGCCCTGCATTTTCGCATCGCCGTAATAGGCGCCCCATTCCCAAGCTGCGACAGCCATGCGTACGGGGTTTTTGTTTGAGGCAACGCCCATATCCTCGCCAGAGCCACGCCAAGCCACAACGCGAATATAGGCGTCCGTCCAACCATTGGCTTCAAGCACCGCGTATTTGGCCGCTTCGATTTCGTCGACAGTATAAGGGATCGGCATGTCCAGCAATTCACCAGAGCGCAGCAGGCGCTCTGAGTGCTCGCGTGATTTGAAAATCTTACCTGAATAGCAACGCTCACCTTCGAAAACTGAAGATGCATAGTGCATCGCGTGAGTTAGAATATGGACCTGTGCATCGCGCCACTCGACGAGCGCGCCGTCCATCCAGATTTTACCATCGCGATCTTCGAATGAACCGGCCATTTTTCTATTCCCTATAGCTGTGCAATTTGCAATTGTTGCGTTTAGATAGGATATATTTAACATTATCTTACGCAAAACCTGTTATGCGCTAACAATTGCGACTTGGAATGTCAATATCGCTGACTTAAAATGCTTATAGGTTACGCAGATTGTGAATGGAGACACTGTGGCAGACGGCAAAAGTACACGCGGTGGCGAAAGCCTGTTGTTTTTGACTGACGAGCAATTGCGCCGCGGGATTGAGGCGATGTTTTTCGCCTATCGAGGATTTACCGCAGACCCCGATAGAATTCTGGACTTACATGGATATGGGCGTGCGCATCACCGTGCTGTGCACTTCATCAATCGCGCTCCCGGTGCGACTGTGAATGCTTTGCTTGATGTCTTAGGGGTTACCAAACAATCGCTCAATCGAGTGTTGCGCACTTTGATCGAAGATGAGTTGGTCGAAAGCCGCGTTGGACAAAAAGACAAACGTGAACGGCATTTGTTTTTGACGCCGAAAGGCAAGTCACTAGAAGCTGAGCTTTCAGAAGCACAACGCGCGCGTATGCGTACCGCGTTCAGCAAAGCAGGACCTGAGGCTGTCGCAGGCTTTCGCGAAGTGTTAGAGGCTATGATGGATGCCGACCAGCAGCTTTATTTCAATGCGCTAAAGGAGAAAGACACTTGAGTGATATTCATCTTCTCATTGTTGACGACGATGAACGTATTCGCCAGCTGCTGCAAAAGTTTTTGATCCGCAACGGGTTCTGCGTGACTGCCGCACGAGACGCGGCCCATGCGCGTAAGCTTTTGGCTGGGCTAGAATTCGATATGATTGTCATGGATGTTATGATGCCAGGCGAGGACGGAATCACTCTGACGCGCAGTCTGCGTCAAACTTTGGCAACGCCGATACTTTTGCTGACGGCCAAAGGCGAAACCGAGGATAGGATATCCGGACTGGAAGCGGGGGCTGACGATTATTTGGCCAAGCCGTTTGAGCCGAAAGAATTGCTGTTGCGTATTAATGCCATTTTGCGTCGCGTGCCGCAGGCCGAAGAAGCTGTGGCATTGCCCAAATATCTGCATTTGGGCGACTTTAGATACGATATTGAGCGTGGCGAATTGTGGGAAGGCGATAAAATTGTACGTTTGACCCAAACCGAAGCGCAGCTCATGCGTATTTTCTCTGCCACTCTGGGTGAGACTGTTTCTCGTAGTGAGTTAGTGGAAAAATTAGGGCGCGATGGTGGACAAGCGCAAGAGCGCGCGGTGGATGTGCAAATCACGCGGCTGCGGCGCAAGTTCGAATCTGACCCACGTCAGCCACGTTTTTTGCAAACTGTGCGCGGCGCTGGATATATGTTGAGCCCAGAGTGAAGTTCTCCGAAAACTTGCTTGATAGGGAACTGGCCAAGAGGTGGTCACTTCATGTATGCAGCCCATAATATACTGAGACAAATCTTTGTGGAGACGTCGATATGACTGAGACGACTGTGTCTGAATTGAGCTTCGAAGCTGCGATGGCTGAGCTTGATCAAGTTGTGGCAAAGCTTGAACGTGGCGAAGTGGCGCTGGAAGACAGCATTAAGTTGTATGAACGCGGTGCGGACCTCAAAGCCCATTGCGAAGCCAAGTTGAAAGACGCCGAAGAAAAAGTTGAGAAAATCTCAGTTGGGTCTGACGGCAAGCCTGCCGGAGTTCAAGCTGTCGAAGGCCTCTGATGCAAACCGAACTCGATCGCTGCCGTCACTTGGTGCAGACCTGTTTTGCTGAGGTTTTTGTGCCTCTTGGACAATCGCCTGTTGAATTGGGTGTTCAATATGCGCTTTCCGGCGGCAAGCGTCTGCGCGCTTTGCTGGTGTTGGAAAGTGCCGCTTTGCACGATATTGAGCCTGCTCAATCTGTTTGGTCTGCCGCCGCGATCGAGGCGATGCATGCCTATAGTTTGGTGCATGACGATTTGCCGTGCATGGATGACGACGATTTGCGTCGTGGCCAACCAACGGTTCACAAAAAATGGGATGAAGCCACCGCAGTGCTTGTCGGTGATGCGTTGCAAACCTTGTCTTTTGAATTGCTCTCACGTCCTGAAGTATCCCCTTCCTGCCAGATTAGGATCGATTTGATTGCGTCTTTGGCGCGTTCCTCTGGTGCGCAGGGTATGGTTTTGGGACAAGCACAAGACATCGCGGCTGAGACCGCCTTGACGCCCTTGGATTTGGCCGCGATTACCGAGCTACAGGCCAATAAAACCGGTGCGCTTATTGAATGGTCTGCCACGGCGGGGGCCATTTTGGGCGGAGCAGATCCACAGCCTTTGGTGCGTTATGCGCGCGCTTTGGGATTGGCTTTTCAAATTCAGGATGATGTTTTGGATGTCATCGGGGATTCTGGGAAAACCGGCAAAGCCGTCGGCAAAGACCAAGGTGCTGGTAAGGCGACATTTGTATCCTTGCTGGGGGTGGAGGCGGCGCAAAGACGTGCAGCGTCCCTTGTTGATGAAGCCTGTGAGGCAATTGGCCCTTATGGAAATCGCGCTGAAACCTTGCGCGCGACGGCGCGGTTCGTTATTTCCCGCGAAACCTAAGAAAGATGATGCGCCATGTCTGATCTTCCTGACACGCCGACCCTTGACCGCGTAACGACGCCTGCGGATCTTAAATCCTTGTCGGATACCGAGCTGAAACGCTTGGCGGGCGAGTTGCGCGCTGAGACGATTTCAGCAGTGTCTGAAACGGGTGGGCATTTGGGCGCTGGCCTTGGTGTGGTCGAACTGACCGTCGCGTTGCATGCTGTGTTTGATACCCCAAAGGATCGATTGATTTGGGACGTATCGCACCAGTGTTATCCGCATAAAATTCTCACAGGCCGCCGTGATCGCATTCGCACCCTGCGCCAAAAAGGCGGTCTGTCCGGATTTACCAAACGCTCTGAAAGCCCCTACGACCCGTTCGGCGCTGCACATAGCTCGACATCTATTTCCGCAGCACTCGGGTTTTCTGTCGCACGCGATTTGGGAGGGGCGCCTGATCCTGCGCTTGGCGATGGTATTGCTGTGATCGGTGATGGGGCGATGTCGGCCGGTATGGCCTTTGAGGCGATGAACAATGCAGGCCATTTGGGCAAGCGACTGTTTGTGATTCTCAATGATAACGAAATGTCGATCGCTGAACCTGTGGGGGCGCTGTCCAGTTATTTGTCACGCCTTTATGCTGGGGAGCCGTTCCAAGAACTTAAAGCCGCCGCCAAGGGTGCCGTGTCCTTGCTGCCGCCACCGTTTCAAGACGGGGCGCGTCGTGCGAAAGAAATGCTGAAAGGCATGACTGTTGGCGGCACGATGTTTGAAGAGCTTGGGTTTTCCTATGTCGGCCCAATTGATGGTCACGATATGGATCAGCTTTTGTCCGTATTGCGCACCGTTAAGGCGCGGGCATCGGGGCCTGTTTTAATCCATACGATCACGAAAAAAGGCAAAGGTTACGCACCGGCTGAGCGCGCAAGCGATAAGGGCCACGCGACGGCCAAGTTTGATGTCCTGACAGGTAAGCAGGAAAAAGCGACACCCAATGCACCGTCCTACACGTCCGTGTTTGGCAAAGCCTTAGTGCAAGAGGCATCTTTTGACGATAAAATTTGCGCGGTGACAGCCGCGATGCCTGATGGCACAGGGCTCAATTTATTCGCTGAGCGCTATGGGTCGCGGTGTTTCGACGTCGGCATTGCTGAACAGCATGGTGTGACCTTCGCTGCTGGTTTGGCGGCGGGTGGTATGAAGCCGTTTTGCACGATGTATTCGACCTTTTTGCAGCGCGGCTATGATCAAGTGGTGCACGATGTTGCCATTCAACGTTTGCCCGTGCGCTTTGCGATTGATCGCGCGGGCTTGGTTGGCGCGGATGGTGCCACTCATGCAGGGTCGTTTGACATCGCGTTCTTGGCCAATTTGCCGGGCTTTGTTGTAATGGCTGCCGCAGACGAAGCTGAATTGGTTCATATGGTTGCAACAGCAGCAGCGCATGATGATGGGCCTATTGCATTCAGGTATCCGCGTGGTGAAGGCGTTGGTGTCGATATGCCAGAGCGTGGTACACCCATTGAAATCGGCAAGGGCCGTATTGTTCAAAGTGGTGCGCGTGTTGCGATCTTGTCATTTGGCACGCGCCTTGATGCGGTGCGCAAAGCTTGTGAAAGCTTGGCGCAAAAGGGCATCACGCCAACCATCGCCGATGCGCGATTTGCTAAGCCTTTAGATTACGATCTTATTTGTGACTTGGCAGACAACCACGAGGCACTGATCACCATTGAAGAGGGTGCGATAGGGGGTTTTGGATCACATGTTGCGGATTTTCTGGCCAACGAGGGCGTGTTCGATCGGGGTCTCAAATTTAGGTCTATGGTTCTGCCGGATACCTTTATCGACCAGTCTAGCCCTGCGGATATGTATGCGACTGCAGGCCTGAACGCCGAAGATATAGAAGCCAAAGTTCTGCGCGTTTTGGGGATCACGGACATCGCTTCAAAACGCGCGTGAGTTAGCTTTCAGAGGCCAGTAGTGCGGTGAGGCCAGTCATATAGTCGGGATAGATCAGCTCGACCCCGAGTTCAGATTTGATCCGGTCGTTTTTGACCTTTTTACTTTCGGCATAAAAGCTGCGGGCCATAGGGGTCATGTCCGCTGTCTCAAAGTCTTGAGCTGGCGGTAATGGCCGTCCAAGTAGTTTGGCAGCATAGCCAATAACGTCTTCAGGCGGGGCAGCTAGATTGTCGCAAACATTAAATATTTTACTGGATTTGGGTCGATGTATCGAGGCCAAAAGCACCTGTGCGATGTCGTCGACATGAATGCGTGAAAAGACTTGGTTCGGTTTGATAATCCGTCGTGCAGTCCCATTGCGAACTTTGGCGAAAGGGCCACGGCCAGGGCCATAAATCCCCGCAAGTCTGAAGATTTTGAGATTCAAACCTAAATCTTGAGAGGTCTTAATCCACTGTGCTTCTGCTGCGACGCGCGCTTTTCCACGTGCTGTGGCAGGTGTTAAGGGAGATGTCTCATCAACCCATCCGCCGTCACGATCGCCATAAACGCCTGTTGTTGACAGATAGCCGACCCATTCTAAATTTTGTGCGGTTTTCAGGTCTTGCAGGTGATTGAGCAAAAAAGGATCGCCGTCACTTGTTGGTGCGGCTGATATGAGCAGATGTGTGGCGTTTTTGATGTCACTAGAAATGTCGTCATCTGGCGTCACGCGGACATTTACCCCTGTTTTACGCAGGGTTGGGGCCTGTTTTGCGTTCCGTACTGTGCCTGTGATGGCCCAATTCGCAGGCAAAAGCAACGCGCCGAGTGCTGTCGCAGAATATCCGTAACCATAGGAAAAAAGATGAGCTGACATGAATTGATGTCCCGTTTGTAAAAATCACTGCGCGCTGGGCTTGCGTCATCCTAAGAGTTGGTGACAATTGTGCAACCAAAGGTCGAGATTTAAGACCTGAGTGGGCCAATCAGATTAGAACGGAGTTGTTGTGGTGATGTCGAACGCAGGACTGAAACTTGAAACGCCACCAAGGCGTGAGTCTGAGTTATTTTCAGATGCCGGAGCAGCTGTTCAAAGGCTCGAAGAGCTTTATACAGAAGCCACTCAGTTTTTAACGGAACGCTTTTCTCAAGTGGCTGAAGGCGCCAAGCCTACCGCAAAATTTCGTGCCTATTATCCAGAAATTAGAATCACTGTGCGGTCATATGCGTCGCAGGACAGTCGTCTGTCGTTTGGCCATGTTTCTAAACCTGGGATATATTCGACAACCGTCACGCGCCCAGATCTGTTCCGCAATTATCTGACATTTCAGCTACAACAATTGATTGAAAATCACGGTATTCAGGTTGAAATTGGGCCGTCGCAAACGCCGTTGCCGGTGCATTTTGCTGTCGCCAATGATGATAGTGTCACGGTGCCGCAAGAAGGCGCGATGGATTACCCTTTGCGTGATGTATTTGATGTGCCGGATTTGGCGACAACCCACGACAACATCGTCAATGGTTATACCTTTCAGTATGAAGACGGATCGGAGCCGTTGGCGCCGTTTACAGCTCAGCGCATTGATTATTCTCTTGCACGTCTATCGCACTACACAGCAACAGACGCCGGCCATTTTCAAAACCATGTGCTGTTCACGAACTACCAGTTCTATGTCTCTGAGTTCGAGGCTTATGCGCGTGAGCAGCTTGCAGACCCAGACAGCGGCTATACCAGTTTTGTGAGCACGGGGAATGTTGAGATCACTGACCCTGACACTCCGATTGATCCGATCACCAAGATGCCGCAGATGCCGACCTATCACCTGAAGCGTGCAGATGGGTCTGGCGTGACCTTGGTGAACATCGGCGTTGGACCGTCAAACGCTAAAACCGCAACTGACCATATCGCCGTTTTGCGACCTCATGCTTGGATTATGGTGGGGCATTGTGCCGGCCTGCGCAATTCGCAGCGCTTGGGGGATTTTGTTTTGGCTCATGCTTATTTGCGTGAAGATCATGTGTTGGACGCGGACCTGCCTGTGTGGGTGCCGATTCCTGCCTTGGCAGAAATTCAAACCTCGCTTGAAAATGCGGTGGCGCAAGTTACCCAGCTTGAGGGTTATGATCTAAAACGGATCATGCGCACAGGCACCGTGGCGACGATCGACAACCGTAATTGGGAATTGCGCGATCAATCTGGTCCAGTTCAGCGCCTGTCTCAGTCACGTGCTGTGGGCTTAGATATGGAAAGTGCCACGATTGCCGCCAATGGTTTTCGCTTTCGGGTCCCATACGGCACGCTGTTATGTGTGTCCGACAAGCCCTTGCACGGTGAGCTAAAGTTGCCGGGCATGGCGTCTGATTTCTATAAAAGCCAAGTTTCTCGACATTTGTTGATCGGTATTCGCGCGATGGAAATTTTGCGAGACATGCCGATTGAACGCATTCACAGCCGAAAACTGCGCTCATTTGAAGAAACGGCTTTCTTATAAGGCGGAAAATCGCTGTAAAAGGGGCGAAAAGTGACTTGTTTCATACACTAACCGTTGTGTGCGCCCACTATATTCGCTTAGAAATGCCCGATACCCCCTAATCCAAGGGGGACACGAGGAGATACAGACATGTCGAAACCAATGACAAAAACACAGCTTATTGCCGCTTTGGCAGAAGAGCTGGCCGCAGACAAAAAGACAGCTGGCGCTGCTCTTGATGCCGTCGTCGCAATCATCACCCGCGAAGTTTCTGCTGGCGGCGCTGTGACACTTCCAGGTGTTGGAAAAATCTACTGCCGTGAACGCCCAGAGCGCATGGTGCGTAACCCACAAACGGGTGAGCAAATGAAAAAAGACGCAGATAAAGTCGTGAAAATGACCATTGCTAAAGCGCTTAAAGACAGCGTGAACGGCTAAGGCTTGTACGCAATATTTTTTAAAGGGTCGTGCATGTGCGCGGCCCTTTTGCATTTCTAGGTAGGCATAAAATGAAAGCCGATTTCAAAGCGATCTTAATGGGCGTAGCTTTTGTGCTGATGTGGTCATCTGCCTTTACCTCAGCACGGATCATCGTTGCCGATGCGCCGGCATTGGCGTCGCTGTCATTGCGGTTTTTCATGTCGGGTATCGTCGGTGTCGGCTTGGCACGCGCGCTTGGTCAATCGTGGATATTTACGCGTCAGCAGTGGCGCGCGATTATTATCTTTGGTGTGTGCCAGAACGCTGCTTATCTTGGATTGTATTTCTTAGCGATGCGGTCTGTTGAGGCATCGTTGGCCTCGGTTTTGGCATCCTCGATGCCTTTGGTCGTGGCGCTGCTCTCGATTCTGTTTTTGCGAACACTTCCCAAACCCATTGCTTTACTTGGTCTAGGCATCGGCTTTTTGGGTGTGCTGTTGATTATGGGGACGCGCTTGTCGGCAGGCAGCGATATGGTTGGCGTTCTGATGTGTATCGTCGGCACCGTTGCGCTGGCCATTGCCACGCTTTCTTTACGCTCAGTAGGGGCTGGGTCGAATGTCTTGATGGTGGTAGGGCTGCAAAGTCTGGTTGGCAGTCTTGTGCTTGGGGTTTTATCCCCATTGATCGACACATATGAGATCACCATGTCTGCCCAACTTGTGGGAGCAATGCTTTACACTACTTTTGTGCCGGGCCTGTTTGCGACATGGTTGTGGTTCAAACTGGTTGAACGCATTGGTACGATCAAAGGGGCCGCATTTCACTTCCTAAACCCGTTTTTCGGAGTGGCGATTGCGGCCCTTGTGCTTGGTGAGCAGGTGAACGGATGGGATCTGGTGGGGGTGGTCACCATCATGGTGGGTATCTTGGCTGTTCAACTGTCTAAAGCGTAGTCTATTCGCCGAAAACGCCCAAAGGTGTTTCGCCATTTTGACCGCGATGCAAAAGCAGGTGATCCAAAATCACGCAGGCCATCATCGCCTCGCCAACTGGAACCGCGCGAATACCAACGCAAGGGTCGTGGCGTCCTTTGGTGATCAAATCGGTGTCTTCGCCCGCTTTGGTAATGGTTTTACGCGAGGTTAGGATCGAACTTGTTGGCTTCACAGCAAAGCGCACAACCAAATCCTGTCCAGTTGAAATTCCGCCCAGAATGCCGCCGGCATGATTGGACATGTAGCGTGGGCCATCATTGCCCATGCGGATCTCATCGGCGTTTTCTTCGCCCGTCAAGCGCGCGGCGTTCATGCCTTCGCCAATTTCAACGCCTTTAACAGCGTTGATAGACATCATGGCCGAGGCCAAATCAGTGTCAATCTTGGCATAAATCGGCGCGCCAAGGCCCGCAGGTGCCCCTTTGGCAACCACTTCAACAACTGCCCCCACGGACGAGCCTGATTTGCGAATGTCATCAAGATACGCAGCCCAGTTCTGAGCCGTTACAGCACTGGGCACCCAAAATGGATTGTTATCGATTTCCGCCATGTCGCGCGCGCCAATGATGCCGTTTGGCCCGATTTGGGTCATATAGCCTTTGATCTCTAGGTCTGGGATCAATTGCGCTAAAGCAGCACGAGCCACACCCCCAGCCGCAACGCGTGCTGCCGTTTCTCGCGCTGAAGAACGCCCACCACCACGATAATCGCGAATGCCATATTTTTGGAAATAGGTTATGTCTGCGTGACCGGGGCGGAATTTTTCTGAAATATCACCATAGTCTTTTGAACGTTGATCCGTGTTGCGGATCATCAATTGAATGGGCGTGCCTGTTGTCTTGCCATCAAACACACCAGATAAAATTTCCACCTGATCAGGTTCGCGGCGCTGGGTTGTGTATTTCGACGTGCCTGGTTTGCGTTTGTCGAGCCAGACTTGCAGCATTTCTTCTGTCAGTGCGATGCCCGGAGGGCAGCCGTCAACAGTCGCGCCAAGCGCAGGTCCGTGGCTTTCACCCCAAGTGGTGAAACGAAAGAGGTGGCCGAATGTATTGATGCTCATGCTGTGCTCCTAGATCGCCCTTGGTTTAACGGGTGTTTGGCTTGGCGAAAAGGGGGCTAAGTGTCTTGAGCTTGCGCTTTGTGGTTTTGACGCTAAATTGCGCCTTACCTCGGGGTGCCACCACATGTGGCTGAGATGCGCTTTGCGGACCCGTAGAACCTGAACCGGCTAACACCGGCGGAGGGAAGGTATTCGCATCATCAAGACGCGACCTTTTTCTTCGCCCATTTTTGAATGGAGCGAGCTATGAATTATAGCCTGACACTTGCGGCCAGCCTTCTGGTCACCTCAGCTTTTGCTGATCCCCTTACAATTTACGCACCTGATTACTTTGGGTCTGAATGGGGCCCCGGTCCTGCGATCAAGGCCGCGTTTGAAGAAACCTGTGAGTGCGAAATCGAATATGTGACGGGCGATCTTTTGCCTCGTCTCTTGCTTGAAGGTGAGCGCACAAATGCGGATGTTGCCATTGGCTTTAATTCCGATGTGACTAAAAAAGCACGGGAATCGGGTCTATTCGTGCCTCATAAAGTCGATACATCTGCCCTGACTTTGCCGCTCGATTGGACTGACGATACATTTTTACCATTCAATTGGAGCTACACAGCCTTTGTGTACGACAACACAAAAATCACCAATCCTCCAACGAGTTTTGCAGAGCTGGTTAACAGCGACGAAGACTGGAAAATTGCGATTCAGGATCCGCGAACGTCCATTTCGGGCCTAGCGCTGATTCTGTGGGGGAAACAGGTTTTCGGTGATGATGCTGAGTCTGAATGGGCCAAGCTTGCACCGAAGGTGACCACAGTCACCAAAGGCTGGTCCGAGGCTTATGGCATGTTCACCGATGGCGAAGTTGATATGGTGTTGTCCTACACGACATCGCCTGCCTACCACATCATCGCGGAAGAAGACCAAACCAAGTCAGCGGCTTTGTTTGATGAAGGCCATTATTTCATGGTCGAATTGGCGGCCAAATTGAAAACCACAGATCAGCCTGAGCTTGCGGATCAATTTATGGCATTTATCATGGATGAAAAGTTTCAAGATCTTATTCCAACTGCCAACTGGTCTTATCCCGCCGCTTTACCAAAAGATCAGTGGCCTGAGGCTTTCTCTCAGCTCAATTATCCTGAAAAAGCGATTTTCTTAAATGAGGATCAAGCCGCTGCACTGCGGGATGAGGCAATCGCCGAATGGCGCGCCGCGTTCTCGCAATAAATCCTTGGCCGGGGCTGATTGTCGCTGGATTGGTGACGTTTTTTAGCCTCGGCACCTTGGCGGCTGTTGCCATTCGAGCGGACTCATTCGGTGCGCTTGATCAATTTGATGTGGCAGCTGTGCGCTTTACCATCGTGCAGGCCTTTTGGTCGGCTGTCTTGTCCGTGGCCTTAGCAATTCCAGTTGCGCGCGCCTTGGCGCGGCGGTCATTTTGGGGGCGGCGCGCGCTGGTCACGCTTTTAGGCGCGCCGTTTATTTTGCCTGTTATCGTTGCAATCTTAGGACTAACGGCTGTTTTTGGGCGAAACGGAATCGTTGCCTACGGTCTAAATCTGGCGGGATTAGAGCCGATTTCGATCTATGGATTGCATGGCGTGTTGTTGGCGCATGTGTTTTTCAACCTGCCGCTTGCCACGCGACTTTTGATCCATGGATGGGGCTCGGTTCCTGCCGAACAATTCCGGCTTGCTGCATCGCTAGATTTTTCTGGGCGCGACGTGTTTTGGCATATCGAATGGCCTATGTTGCGCAATCTTGTGCCTGGGTTGTTGGTTGTTATTTTTCTGATCTGTACCACAAGTTTTGCAGTCGCTTTGACTTTTGGTGGCGGTCCCAAGGCCACAACTGTGGAACTGGCAATCTATCAGGCTTTCAAATTTGACTTTGATATTGGCAAAGCGGCGCTTTTGGCGGGGGTACAATTTACGATCTGCGGGGTGGCTGCATTGGCATCGCTTTGGCTTGCTGTTCCGCAAGCTGTTATGGGCGGGCAGGATCGTGTGTTTCAGCGGTTTGATACCGGACGCGTGACGTCGAAGATCGTCGACGGGGTATGGATCATTTTTGCGACGTTGTTTTTGGCTGTGCCTTTGCTTGCCATCGTCATGCAAGGCGCGCCCTATATTCTGTCCTTGCCGACATCTGTGTGGTCGTCTGCGCTGCGGTCTTTGGTGACAGCGCTAGGGTCTGCTGGCCTGACGATTGTTTTTGCCGTTAGTCTGTCGCTGGCGGCTTTGCGGTGGCGTTGGCTGGAAGGCTTGGGCATGTTGAGTGTCGCAGCTTCGCCATTGGTGATGGGAACAGGCCTATTCATCATGGTCTTTCCGTTTGTGGAGCCTGCGCGCGTGGCCTTATTGATCACGGCGTTAGTCAATGCCGTGATGTCGCTGCCGTTTGTGCTGCGTGCTATTGGACCTGCTGTGCGGGCTTGCGAAGATCGGTTTGGTCCCTTGTCTGACAGTCTTGGGATGACTGGCTGGGCGCGAGTGCGTTTGGTTATTCTGCCCCGTATTCGTGCGCCGCTGGGATTTTCAGCTGGACTGGCTGCTGCGTTGTCGATGGGCGATTTAGGTGTTGTGACACTGTTTGCGCGTCCTGATGGCGCTACACTACCGTTGCAGATTTATCGGTTGATGGGCGCCTACCGCATGGAGCAAGCGATGGGGGCTGCGCTGTTGTTGTTGTTTTTAAGTCTTGCGCTGTTTTATCTGTTTGATCGAGGAGGGCGTGGTCATGCTAAGTCTTGAAGGCGCAGTGATTGCGCAAGATGGTTTTACGCTAAAGGCGGATTTCAGGGTTAAGGCGGGTAGGCGTGTCGCTGTTTTGGGCCCGTCTGGTGCGGGCAAAAGCACCTTGTTGGCAGCCATTGGCGGCTATGTCACTGTCACGCAAGGCGATATCGTTTGGGATGGGCGCAGCATTTCTAATTTACAGCCAAATCAGCGACCTGTGTCTAACGTCTTTCAAGACAATAATTTGTTTCCGCATATGACCGCACTGCAAAACGTGGGGCTTGGGATCAATCCGAACCTACGACTGAATGCGGCGGATAAGCAGCGCGTTTTGGATGCTTTGATTGCTGTGGGTCTTTCTGGGATGGAAGATCGCTTACCTGCTGCTCTGTCAGGGGGACAGCAAAGTCGCGTCGCATTGGCACGATTGTTGGTGCAACAAAAGCAGCTGGTGCTTTTGGATGAGCCGTTTTCGGCGCTGGGGCCAGCGATGCGGATAGAGATGGCTGATCTGGCGCAGGCTGTCGGTGCGCGGATTGGTGCGACTGTGATGATGGTTAGTCATGACATCAAGGATGTGGAACGGTTCGCCGAAGATGTTCTGTGGGTGGAGGACGGTATTTGTCACTTACCAAGGGCGTTGGGTGATTTTTTAAAAGATCCGCCTGCTGGGTTTACTAGCTATGTCGGAGAGTGAATAAAAAAGGCGCCCCAAATGGAGCGCCTTTTCTTTTGATATCAGCCTGAGTTTACAGGTCGAATTTTTTGCCTTTGTGCGGTGCCCACAATTTTTTGTTTGTGAGGTAGAGCAAAACAGTCAGCAAAAAGAGGAATGTCACAGCGACAAAACCAGCTTGTTTGCGGGCCATCATTTTGGGCTCGGCTGTCCACATCAAGAATGATGCAACATCTTCGGCTTCGTGATGCAGCTCGTTAGAGTGACCGTCAGCGAATTCAACATCTTCACCGTAAAGGGGTGGCGCCATAGCGATCCATCCACCTGGGAAGGCAGTGTTTTCATAGAAGGTTGTGCCAGCTTGTTCCTTTTCTTCACCGGTGTAGCCGGTGAGAATGGATGCGATGTACTCGGGGCCACCGATGCCGTTGACGAACTGGCTGATGCCTGTGCCCATCGGGCCATGAAAGCCAGCACGTGCTTTTGCCATCAAAGATAAGTCAGGCGCGTTTGACAAAGATGAGCTGGGGAAGAAGTCTGCGGGTATACGTGCGCGGTCATCGTCAAGATCAGCATCATAGATATCGAACTGAGAGGCGTAGGCGCGCACCTGATCTTCTGGCAGGTGTGGTCCGCCTTCATCGCTGAGTGTGCGAATTGGCACGTGTTGCAAGCCGTGACAGGCAGAACAGACTTCGGTGTAGATCTGTAGACCACGTTGAAGTTGGTTTTGATCATATGTGCCAAACGGGCCTTCGAAGCTGAAGTCCACGTCATGTACGTGACCTTCGTCGCCTGCAGCCATTGCCGCACCAGCGCTAAGCGCCAGTGCGGTAAGAGCGGAGAGAGTAAGTTTCTTAAACATAGTTCCTAAGTCCTTTCTCACTCTGCCGAGTCTTTGGCAGCGCCAGGATAGTGAGCCACGAAGTCATCTTCGATGGTCGCAGGCAGTGGCAATGGTTTCTCGAACACGCCGAGAAGTGGCAAGATCACCAAGAAGTAGGCGAACCAGTATGTCGCGCCGATCAATGAAATCCAGTCATGCGGGAATTCAGTGTCACGTGCACCAACCCACATTAGAACCATGAAGTCGACGCAGAGCAAAGCGAACCACCATTTGAACATCGGGCGGTATTTGCCTGAGCGCACAGAGGATGTGTCGAGCCATGGCGCCAAGGCCATAACAAAGATCGCGCCGAACATCGCCAGAACACCAAAGAATTTCGCATCAACGATGCCGGCTGTGATAAAGGACGCGAATTGAACCGCCCATACATCGGCCGTAAAGGCACGTAGGATCGCGTAGAAGGGCAAGTAGTACCATTCAGGAACGATGTGCGATGGTGTCGCGAGAGGGTTCGCAGGGATGTAGTTATCAGGGTGACCAAGGTAGTTTGGCATGAAGCCAACAACTGCAAAGAACGCCACCAAAACAACGCCAAGAGCAAAGAGATCTTTGATCACGAAGTATGGCCAGAACGGCAATGTGTCTTTTTTTGCTTCTTTGACAGAGCCACGACGCACTTCAACACCAGTTGGGTTGTTGTTGCCTGTGTGATGGAAGGCCCAGATGTGAACAATCACAAGACCCGCAATCACGAATGGCAGCAAGTAGTGCAGCGAGAAAAAGCGGTTCAGTGTGGCGTTGTCCACAGCAGGTCCGCCCAAAAGCCAAGTTTGCAAGGCTTCACCAACGAATGGAATTGCGCCGAACAGGCCGGTGATCACAGTCGCGCCCCAGAAGGACATCTGACCCCAAGGCAAAACATAGCCCAAGAAACCAGTCGCCATCATAAGCAGATAGATGAGCATGCCGATGATCCATGTGATTTCGCGTGGGGCTTTGTATGAGCCATAGTAGAGACCGCGGAAGATGTGCAGATACACAGCGATAAAGAACAAAGACGCGCCGTTTGCGTGCAAGTAACGCAACATGTGGCCACCGTTCACGTCGCGCATGATGTGTTCAACAGAGGCAAAAGCCAGATCAACGTGTGGAGTGTAATGCATCACCAGAACGATACCGGTGACGATTTGCAAAACCAGACAGAAAGCAAGGACAATGCCCCAGATCCACATCCAGTTCAGGTTTTTTGGGGTTGGTGCCGTCAATGTTGAATGAACAAGGCCAATAATTGGCAGGCGACCATTAATCCACTTTTCGATACCTGTTTTAGGTTCGTAGTGGTCGTGCGGAATACCAGACATCAGTTTCTCCCTCAGCCCAATACGATTTCAGTGTCGCCATCAAAGGCGGCTACTGGAACAGGCAGGTTGCGTGGAGCTGGGCCTTTGCGGATGCGGCCAGCTGTATCGTAGTGAGAGCCGTGACAAGGGCAGAACCAACCACCAAAGTCGCCAGCGCCATCGCCAAGCGGCACACAACCAAGGTGGGTACAAACACCCATCATCACCAACCATTCGCCGTTTTCGTCCAGCGTGCGGTTGGCGTCGGAAGCATCTGATCCTGCCGCGATGTTGTCATTTTCAGCGTTACCATCAATCAACACAGAAAGATCAACGGCGCGAGCAGCGGCGATTTCGTCTTCGGTGCGGCGACGAATGAAAACGGGCTTGCCGCGCCATTTCACAGTCAGCTGTGTGCCAACTTCGATATCGCTGATATCAACGCGTATAGAGGCCAAAGCCTTAACATCCGCTGAGGGGTTCATTTGGTTGACCAGCGGCCATACTGCGGCTCCTGTCGCGACTGCACCAGCACCAGCTGTGGCGTAGTACAAGAAATCGCGACGGTTGCCTTCGTGTTCGTCTGCGTGGGACACGAGCAATTCTCCATTGTCTCAAGCCGGTCTTCCGGCCAATGCATAAGAAGGCCACGGTTTCCCGTTGCCCTGCTGAGGCGCTTTTAGCCCCGTCATCGCGCCACGTCCAGCGTGCATTACGTCGCAAGTGGGGCGCGTTGTCGCGGGAACACAGTTTGAGGTCCTCATAGTGCCAAAGCTCTGTTGTCAAAGCGCGGTTGCCTCGTTTAGCAGCAAGGCGCACTTTGTTTTGCAATTTCTCTTATATCTGGACTTGCCCTTGTTTCGAACACCTTCAGCTGTGCTCTTTAGTCGTTCTTACAGCTGTCCCGCTGACTGCGCATGCGCAGACAGAACTGTCTTTGCCGCATGTCGATATTGAAGCCACTGGCGGGTCACATACCTCTGGGTGTCAGGTGATGGGTCCCGTTGTGCGGGCAACGGCTGGTGATGGTTATTCTTTCTAGCTTACTGGCTGTTCGAAATCTGGAAAATACCTGCTTGGTGTACCTTCACGCCACAGCGGGTATTTTTGCATTATATCTGTAAAACGGCTTGAGGCTAAAAACCGTTCGAGCCATCCTTTGACGCCAGTCCAGTGCTGCGCATCAAACCAAGCGCGGTCCACATTTGCAAACTGGCGCACAAAAGTGATGGTTGCTAGGTCGGCCAGACAGGGTCGATCTGAAAACAACCAATCAGTTTGGCGTAGCTGTGTATCGACAGTCATCAGAATCGCTTTTGCATTTGCGCGCTCAATCTCTGGATCAACACCTTCATACCGCGTCGCGTATTTGTAGCGATCAAGTGCGTTTTTGAATGGACCTTCAATGGTTGAAATCCAATCTGCACCTTCAGCGGGCATATCCAACAGATTTTCAGGATCATTCTGCTCTAAGGCCCAATCCATAATGTCTCGGCTTTCGTCAACAACATCTGTTCCGCCAAGCCACAACACAGGCACAGTGCCTTTGGGCGACAATTCTAACATATGTGCGGGTTTATCGCGCAAAACAATCTCGCGCACTTCTACCGTGATTCCAGCACTTAACAGTGCCAAGCGCGCACGCATCGCATAGGGGCAGCGGCGAAAATTATAGAGAATCGGGTGAGCGAGTACGTGGGTCATGCGATCAACTGTGTGCCGTCGAGGCCAAGGATCGTCGCGGTGACCAATGATCCTTCAGCTTGGGCCCTGTCAAAATGAACTTCGGTAAATTGCTCAGTGCGGCCCATGTTCGGGTTTTCCATTAAGATATGATGGGTGCGGCCAATTTGCGCGGTCAAATGCCTTTGCACCTGAGAATCCCCTGCGGCGCGCAACTGTGCTGCACGAGCCTTGATCACATTGCCATTCACTTGGCTGGGGATTTTGGCGGCAGGCGTCCCCTCGCGTTTGGAATAAGGAAACACATGCAGCCAGGTCAGATCGCAATCACTAACCAGTCTCAGCGAATTTTCGAAATGCGCGTCTGTTTCCGTTGGAAACCCCGCAATGATATCTGCGCCAAAGGTCATGTCGGGGCGCAATTTTTTCGCGTCCTCACAAAATTTGATCGCATCATCGCGCAGATGCCGCCGCGCCATCCGTTTGAGAATCAAATCATCACCATGTTGCAGTGACAAATGTAGATGAGGCATCAAACGCGGCTCGGTCGCGATGGCTTCCATCAGCGCATCATCGGCCTCAATCGAATCAATTGAGCTGATGCGTAGGCGCGGCAAATCGGGGATGAGTTTTAAAATCCGCATGACCAAATCGCCAAGACGCGGCAAGGCAGGCAAATCAGCCCCCCAAGACGTTAAGTCAACGCCCGTCAATACAACCTCGTTATAGCCCTTATCCACAAGCCGCTTGATTTGATCGACCACAACGCCCGCAGGGACTGAGCGCGAATTGCCACGACCATAAGGAATAATGCAAAACGTACAGCGATGGTCACAACCGTTTTGCACCTGCACATAGGCGCGGCTGCGGGTGCCAAACCCATCAATCAAATGACCTGCGGTCTCAGTGACAGACATAATGTCATCAACCTGAACGCGCTCTGTCTGGCCAATAAAATCAGGCCCCATGGCATTCCATGTCTCAGCCTGCATTTTTTCGGTATTACCGACCACCACATCGACCTCCTCCATACTGGAAAACGTCGCGGGTTCTGTTTGTGCCGCACAACCCGTGACAATGATCTTTGCCTCAGGGTTTTCACGGCGCAGTTTGCGAATTTCTTGACGGGCTTTGCGCACAGCCTCGGCAGTGACCGCACAGGTGTTGACCACCACAGCATCTTGCACGCCAGCCTTGGTGGCGAGCTCTTTCATCGCTTCGGTTTCATAAGCATTCAGGCGACAACCAAGCGTGGCAAAAATCGGCGGATTGGCAGTCATTAGATTTGCTCCAAAAAGGCGGTGCTGAATATGCCAGAAAAGACCAAGGTCGTCGGCCCCGTCATCCAAACGCCATCATCGCGCCAGTCCAGCGTGATCCAGCCGCCGTCCATTTCCATACGTACCTTGCGTTCCGTCAGCCCGCGTGTGGCGGAAGCCACGACAGTCGCGCAAGCGCCAGAGCCGCAAGCCATGGTAATGCCTGCACCACGTTCCCACACACGCATCCGAACTTCGTCGCGATTGCGTATTTCAGCGAACTCTACGTTGGTGCGCTCAGGAAACAGCGAGTCATGTTCAACAGTTGGTCCAAGGCCTTTCACATCGACAGTTTCGGCATTATCCACAAAGAACACAGCATGGGGGTTGCCCATGCCAACGGCCACAGGGTCGCCTGCAAGTGGCAAGTGCTCGACATTTACGTCATGCGACAGTGGCACCTGATCCCAATCCATCAAAGGATGGCCCATATTGACAGAGACTTCGTCGCCCGCGCGCACAGCCTGTAAAATGCCGCGCTCGGTGCGAATGGTCACAGCGTCTTTGCCCGTTTCATCAATCATCAATCGCCCAACGCAGCGCGTGGCATTGCCACAGGCACCTGCGCGCGATCCGTCGCTGTTCCAAAAATCCAAATCGATGTCGGCTTCATCCGAGTCGCGAATCTCTGCAAGTTGGTCAAACCCAACGCCGCAGTTACGATCTCCGATGGCTTTTGCCAAAGCAGGCGTTATCTGCGCCTCGCGTCCTCGCGAGTCGATAATGACGAAATCGTTGCCAAGACCATGCATTTTCAGGAAAGAAAGCGTGATATTATCGGCGCGGGTGGTGTTTTGATCGGTGTTCATGTTGGGGCATATAACCCTTGATGACATCTTTTAAAAGATATTCTCAGTTTTGTGCTTGACGCTACCGGTGTGCGACTGTAAATCCGCCCCACCACTAAGAAGTGGGCCCTTAGCTCAGCCGGTAGAGCAACTGACTTTTAATCAGTAGGTCGATGGTTCGAACCCATCAGGGCTCACCACTTCTTCTTTTAGTGTGGTTCAAAAGAGCGCCCCTTGGGCGCTCTTTTTGTTTTCCCTGATATTTCAAAATCTTATCAGAATGGATTGTTCAGAGTCGTGGTTACAGCAGAGGTATTGCGATCTTTCTGTAAAAGGGTGCTATTTACACATGACGGAAATATGTGGGGTGCTGACGTTCCAATGGAATGATACGTTTGATCAATTGGCGCAGGTGGGCTGACATGGCTGCACGGGCGGCATCTGGATCTTGCACGTTGATCGCATTCAGAATCGCGTGATGATCTGCCATAGCGTCGGCGGGGCGGCCTGGCTCTGGCAACAACAGCATGCGCGCGCGGCGTAATTGCAGTGACATCTGGCCCGCTGCAAGAACAACCTTAGGATACCCTGTGAATTCCAGAATCATGTGGTGAAAATCGACATCGGCCTCAAAGAACCCTTGATAGTCTTGGTCGTCTATAAGCAAGCCTTGCAGGCGCAAGTTCCGTGTAAGTTTAGTGAGCTGCTCCTCTGTACGCTCTTTAGCGACCTTGGCCACAGCTGCTACCTCAACGGCTTCACGCAGAAAGCTTTCTTCGCGCAATTCAGACACTGAGAACTGTGAAACGCGGGTCGCAGATTGTGGGATGATGTCGACCAGACCATCCGATGACAATCGCCCCAGCGCTTCGGCAACAGGGGAGCGCGACACTCCAAGATGTTCACATAATGCGCCTTTGCGTAAAACCATGCCCGGCTCGAACGTCATGTCCAAGATTTTATTGCGTAGCGCCGTGTACACACGTTGCCCCAAAGGGCCTTCGAGTGAGTCGATATCAAGCGCTAGGGTCTGGTCGGGCATCGTTCGTCCTTTAAGTGGCATGTTAGTTTACGCTTAGGTCAAGTCAAGTTGGACTGCTTGTTATGCTATGAGACCTCAATTTGTCACAAAAAAACGCCGCCCCAGATGGAGCGGCGCCGTAAATTTTGTCGTGTTGCCGCTTATTTTTTGACGTCAGGCAAGATGCGGACGGCGCCAGTTGCCGCTGACGAGGCAAAGGCGGCATAGGCCTTGAGCGCAGTTGAGACAAAGCGTGGGCGGTCCTCAGTAGGGGCCCATGGCAATGGGCCAGCAGCTTCGCGGCGTTTCGCGATTTCCGCGTCAGAGATCGCCAAATGGATTTTGCGGTTTGGGATGTCGATCTCAATCGGATCGCCGTTTTGCACCAAACCGATCAAGCCGCCTTCTGCCGCTTCAGGGGAAACGTGGCCAATCGATAGACCAGAGGTGCCGCCAGAGAAACGACCATCGGTGAGCAGGGCGCATTTCTTGCCCAAGCCTTTAGATTTCAGATAAGACGTCGGGTAGAGCATCTCTTGCATCCCCGGCCCGCCTTGAGGGCCCTCAAAGCGAATCACGACCACATCGCCGGATTCCACTTTGCGGGTCAAAATACCCTGCACCGCATCGTCTTGGCTGTCGAATACATGCGCTTTACCGTTGAACACAAGGTTGCTGTCGTCCACACCCGCCGTTTTCACGATACAGCCGTTTTCGGCTAGATTACCGAACAAAACAGCTAGGCCGCCATCTTTTGAAAACGCGTGCTCAACCGAACGCACAACGCCATTTTGGCGGTCGTCGTCCAGTTCTTTGTAACGGTTGTCAGTCGAAAACGCCTGCGTGGTGCGCACGCCGCCGGGGGCCGCACGGTAGAACGAATTGGTCTCAGGCGTGTTGGCGACTTTGATGTCCCATTTGGAAATCGCTTGAGCCATTGAATCAGAGTGCACCGTTGGCACATCGCCGTGCAATAAGCCGCCACGATGCAATTCGCCCAAAATCCCGAAAATTCCGCCCGCGCGGTGAATATCTTCCATATGCACGTTGATCGTGTTTGGCGCAACTTTACACAGACAGGGCACTTTGCGTGACAAGCGATCCATGTCTGCCATGGTAAAGTTGACACCCCCTTCGTGCGCGATGGCTAAAAGGTGCAGAACGGTATTGGTCGATCCGCCCATAGCAATATCCAAAGACATGGCGTTCTCAAACGCGTCAAAGTTGGCGATGTCACGAGGCAGCAAGCCCGGTTTTTCGTCCTCATAATGCGCTTTGGTGATCTCGACGATCTTGCGGCCAGCTTCCAAGAACAGGCGCTTGCGATCAACATGTGTCGCCAAAGTAGAGCCGTTGCCGGGAAGGGCCAGACCCAAGGCTTCGGCCAAACAGTTCATTGAGTTCGCTGTAAACATACCAGAACAAGACCCACAGGTAGGGCAGGCGTTCTCTTCGATGTCTTTGACTTGCGCGTCGGTGAATTTGTCGTCGGCGGCAGCAACCATGGCATCCACTAAATCGACTTTAACCTCAAGATCATCAAGGGTCACCTTGCCGGCTTCCATCGGGCCACCGGACACAAAGATCACCGGAATGTTCAGCCGCATCGCGGCCATCATCATGCCGGGGGTGATTTTATCGCAGTTGGAAATACATACCATCGCATCTGCACAATGCGCGTTGACCATGTATTCAACAGAGTCCGCGATCAATTCGCGTGAAGGCAGGGAATAGAGCATCCCGTCGTGGCCCATGGCGATACCATCATCCACAGCGATTGTGTTGAATTCCTTGGCAACGCCGCCAGCTTCTTCGATTTCGCGGGCCACCATTTGACCGAGATCTTTCAGGTGCACGTGACCGGGCACGAACTGGGTGAATGAGTTCACAACAGCGATGATCGGCTTGCCAAAATCGCCGTCTTTCATACCTGTTGCACGCCAAAGGCCGCGGGCCCCTGCCATATTGCGGCCATGGGTGGAGCGGCGAGATTTATAATGAGGCATATTGCTAACTTTCGTATTCGCGTGAGACCGACAGAACCAAAGGTCCGATGGTGTAGAATGGGCAAACGCCCAAATATTTGGAAGGATACATACGAGGTTTGGCGACGCATTTCCAGTTGGTACACCAAAATAGGGCGCGCCAAAGTGATGGGTACCGCTTTATCTTTAAATTTTATTGCTTTTTGACCCGCTTGAGTGTGTCTCCAAAGTCTAACGAAGGCTCTAAAGTGATCAATTCTTTTCCTGCGGCTTCGGGATTCGCTGCACGTTCGGCGATGATTTGCGCGGCTGCGCGACCAATTTCAACTCGACAAGCATCCATTGTGGCGAGCTGGCGGGGTAGGCCATCTAGGAATTCGATGCCGTTAAAGCCCGCAAGGCCGATCTGGCCCGGCACATCGATGTCGTTGTCGAGACAATACAGCAGACCGCCGGCACCGATCATGTCGTTTGAGTAATACAGAAAATCGAGGTCAGGCGTGCGACTCAGAATGGTTTCTGTCATTTCGCGGCCTTTGGCCAAAGCTGACCCACCAGAATAAAATTCTTGATCAGCCACTTCCAAACCCGCCTTGGCAAGTGCTTCTGTAAAGCCTTCAAAGCGTTTGCGTGCACGGTGATCAAGCGGCATCTTTGTGCCGAGAAAGCCGATCTTTTTATATCCTGCATCCACAATCGCCTGCGCCATCTTGCGGCCCGCACGGCGGTGCGAAATCCCAACAACTGCATCAACGGCGTCGCCGTCTGTGTCCATAATCTCAACGATAGGAATGCCCGCTGCCCCAAGCATCGCTTTGGCGGCTTCTGTGTGTTCAAGCCCCGCGATAATCACGCCGGACGGACGCCAAGACAGCATTTCATATAGCACAGCTTCTTCGCGTTCAGGTTTGTAATGCGTGACGCCAACCACGGGCTGAAGTTCAGTGTCATCCAAGATTTCCGAAATGCCCGTCATGACCTCTGGAAAGACCATGTTGGATAAAGAGGGGATAATCACCGCCACCAAGTTGACGCGTGACGAGGCCAAAGATCCTGCGATTTTATTGGGCACATAACCAAGCTCGCGCGCGGCGGCCAACACTTTTTCGCGGGTCGCTTCAGACACATCACCACGATTGCGTAAAACGCGGCTTACAGTCATTTCAGACACACCAGAGGCCTCTGAGACGTCTCTTAAGGTCAAAGGGCGTTTGGGAATTGGTCTGATGGGCATTTGTGTCATTGCATGTGGGCCTTCACTACATTTGGTAGTCATGACCATACAGGGAAAATCGGTCTTGTCCACGCGCAGCAATGTCGCTATGTTATCGCTAACAGGGCTGGAATCCATAGTTCCGACCCAAAAGAACATCCGAATCGTCCTGCAAGCTCTCTAACTCTCAGTGCGGTCTCGGATTTAGAGGGGGAGTGGTGGGCCAAATTCGCTCCCCCTTACCTATTTCAAAACGAGACATTCTCCAACGCAGAATAATGAACACGTGATGGGCTTGTCTTCGGCGTCAACGCAGGTAAAACAAAGCCGCGCGGCCCCGTGGCTCAACTGGATAGAGCAGCCCCCTCCTAAGGGGCAGGTTGGTGGTTCGAATCCACCCGGGGTCACCAAATTATTATTAAGTATATGATTTTACTTATTTCTATTGAGTTTGGGGGGCGAGTTGGAGCTTTTGTTCCTTTTTGGGGGCTGCTGAGCATCATCCGTTTGTTGAAATTGCGGATGTTGTATTCGATCTGTGAGGGACTTTCATGCTCTGGTTGTCGTCTAAAAGTGCGGTTTATCTGTAAGCCTTGTGCGGGATCGGATGTTGTCCCCAAAAAATAAAATACCGTTTATGCCACAGTGCGATTGGACCTATAATGAAGGGGTTAACGCGAAAGCGTTGGTAAAACTCTATCGCGCACAGAGATCAAATGATCGCGCATGCAGGCTTCTGCAAGGTCGGCATCGCGTGCTTCAATCGCGGCACAGATCGCCTCGTGCTGCTGAAAGCTGCAATAATTGGCGGCAGGGCCCATGGTTTCTCGTGATTGTCCCCAAACGGTGGAGCGCCTCACGACATTTAGTGTCTCGAACAGATAAACAAGTAGCTTGTTTTGCGTGGCCTTGGCTATGATAGCATGAAGATTGTTATCTTGTGCCTCATAGCTGCGCCAATCAGGGGCGGCGCGGCAGCGCTCATTGCAGGTGCGCATCGCGATGAAATCCGCTTGGGTGCCAGAATGTGCTGCCAGCCGAGCGAGGCTCGGTTCAATTGCCAATCGCGCGGCGATCACTTGGATAGGGCTGGCCAGTTCCCCAAGGTAGGCGACATCGTTGAGATTGAGCACAGGACGCGCGCCCACAAAGGTACCACGCCCAACATGTCGCCAGATGAGTCCGTCTGCTTCCAAACAGTTCAACGCCTTGCGGAGTTCACCGCGTGAAACCTTGAAATGTGCGGCGAGTTCGCGTTCGGGGGGCAAGCGTTCATTGTGTTGAAAGCCCTTTGATACGATATACAGCCGAATATTTTCAGCCAGAGTTGCGTTCAGTTTTTGATTCATTTTAAACCAATCTGTTAATTGGTTGCGAGTGGCAATCTATGCAAGGCTCGAAAACCTGATAACGTATACCCAACAATGACAGAGGATTTCGAACAATCAAGTCTGAACGGAAAAAAAATCACTTAACCAATTCATCATTGGTTACACACTTGGCTCCACTGTCGCTGGCCTAAATAAATGATGGCTTTGTCCATCCCCTTGCGAAGGAAATGAAACACGATGCGCTTTACTACGATACTCTCAACGACCGGTCCCATTGCTGTCGTAGAATTGAACCAAAATCAATATCTACCAGTCGCTGAAGCAGCGCGTGCGGCAGGTGCCACAGATCCGGCCCTGCTTGAGGGCGGGTTGCAAGCCATCATCGAGGGCGGTGACGCTTCGCTGGCTGTATTGCGTGATATCGTCGCCAATGCGGCGCCTGAATTGACGGTATCTGCTGAGGGCGCGCAGCTTTGTGCGCCTTTACCGACACCTGCAAAAAACGTGTTTTGCGTTGGTCGCAATTACGCAGAACATATTGCCGAAGGCGCACGGGCGTTGAAAGCGAATATTACTGCAACTGAAGTTCCAGTATTTTTCACCAAACCACCAACCACGGTGACCGGCCCCTACGCCGACGTGCCTATCTTTCCACAGGTTTCGACCAGCATCGATTACGAGGTCGAGTTGGCGGTGATCATCGGCAAGCCTGGCCTTAACATTTCTATAGAGCACGCGATGGAGCATGTTTGGGGCTACACCGTCGTTAATGACGTCACGGCGCGCGACGTGCAACGCCGCCACGGCGGACAGTTTTTCAAAGGTAAAGCGTTTGATGATTCTTGCCCGATGGGTCCTGTCATCGTCACCCGCGATGAGATCACTGATCCCCACAATCTGCGTGTGAGCACTGTTGTGAACGGCGAGACACGCCAAGATGGCAATACGGCACAAATGATTTTTGATATCCCCACACTTATCGCATCCCTTTCCGAAGGCTTGACGCTGAACTCTGGCGATATCTTGGCCACTGGAACGCCGTCAGGTGTTGGTTACGCGATGGAGCCGCCACATTTCTTAAAAGATGGCGATATCGTGGAATGCGAAGTCGAAGGCATTGGTACTTTGCGCAATACGATGCGCAACGTCTGATACGAAAACGACGCAAGGTGTTCCGCGGGAGGCGGGATCCTTGTGTTTCAAAAAAGCAGAACAAATTGGAGGATATATGATGCTTACCAGACGTATTTTTACGGCTTTAATGATGAGCGCTGCGGTGATGACGCCCGTCGCGATGACAAGCCCCGCTTCGGCACAGGAACTCACAAAGATCACTTTCGTGTCGCCAAGCGCCTCGGCGATCAATTCATTCAGCATTCACACAGCCATCGGCGAAGGGTTCTTTGCAGATGAAGGCCTTGAGGTGACAGCGCAGGCGATCAACGGGTCCGGAGCGGTGCTGCAAGCGCTCTCATCTGGGCAAGCTGATTTTGGACGCCCTGGTCCGGGACCCTTGCTTGCAGCGCGCGGGCGCGGCGTGGATGCGGTGTTCATTTACAACCACGCGGCCAAGAACAACTTTGGTCTCGTTGTGCCTGATGCCAGCCCAGTGCAAACGCCGGCTGAGCTGAAAGGCACAGTCATCGGCACTGGGTCAGCTGATGGCGCAGAAGTTGGTTTTGCTCGGAATGTGATGACGGGTTCTGGCCTTGTGGATGGCACTGATTATTCATTCTTGACTGTGGGCGATGGCGGACCGGCCTCTGCTGGTCTCAGATCGGGCGAGATTTCAGCCTATTCAGCTGCAGCTGCCGATGCTGCGGTTTTGAACCATCGCGGTGTGGCCGTGCGCGATATTACTCCACCTGAGTTCGCGCGTTTCTTTGGTAACGGTTTGGTGACGATGGGCGATACCATCCGCGACAATCCTGAACTGGTCGAAAAATTTGTCCGTGCAGTGTACCGCGGTCACATGTTTGCGCTGGACGAGGCCAATCGCGAAGCAGTTTTGGACGACATGGCAGCGGCCAACCCGCAAGAAAGCGAAGATCGTGAGTTTGCGAACGCACTGCTGGAAGCGATTATGGACCGATCCATTCCAACCGATCTCAGCCATGGGTATGGCTACCAGCCACCTGAAGTTTGGGTCGAATGGCAGGACGTGCAAATTGCAGGCGGCGAATTGGCTGAACCTTTGCCCGATTTGACAGCGGCCTACACCAACGAGTTTACCTTCAAAGTGAACGGGAGCGCTAACTAATGCCTGCTGCCGCAGCCCTATCCCCTACCGACGCTCCTCGTGAGCCTGTTTATCAACTCAGTCATGTTAGCAAAACCTACGCACGTAACGCGGTTACCGCGTTGGATGATGTGAACTTGACCTTAAGAAAAGGCAGCTTCTCATCCGTTATCGGGTCCAGTGGCTGCGGCAAATCTACCCTTTTAAAAATCATGTCAGGCATGATCTCGCCGACCAAAGGGCGGGTAATGTTGCAAGACAAACCTGTCATGGGACCGCGTCGTGACATCGGGATGATGTTCCAGCAAGCGACATTATTTCCATGGCGTACGACCTTGGAAAATATTGTTCTGCCGATTGAAATTCGTGATGGCAAAAAGGCTGCAAAAGCGGCTGAAGCGCAAGCGCGCGCATTGATGGAACTGGTCGGATTGAAAGGGTTCGAAGACACCTATGCAAACGAGCTGTCCGGTGGCATGGCGCAGCGCGCTTCGATCTGTCGGATGTTGATCACGGAACCTGCTGTTTTGCTATTGGATGAACCGTTCAGTGCGTTGGACGAACTCAGCCGCGATTTTATGAATATGGAATTGCAGCGAATTTGCACGTCGCGTGATGCGACGGCATTCTTAGTGACCCACTCCATCCCTGAGGCGGTGATCCTGTCAGATGTGGTTTATGTGATGAAACCGCGTCCTGGTCGTGTGGCAGAAGTGGTCGAAATCGACCTGCCACGCCCCCGCACTTTGGACATGATGACCACACCGAAATTCGGTGCACTGGTCGAACATATCCGCAGCAGTTTGGACAAGGAGGCCTTTGTATGACACTTGAAAATATCACCGATACAGCGTCAGAGCATGAAGGCGACACGGTTTGGAGTGAAGGCGGCGGCTGGCTTGATCTGGTGCCGCGCTGGGCGCAAATGCTGTTTGTGTTTGTCGTGTTTGTTGCTCTTTGGGACGTGGTAACGCGGTTCGGTTTTGTCAGCCCGATCATTCTGCCATCGCCGATGGAAACTCTACTTGATCTGATTTTTGTTGGTAAAAACATCTTTACGGGGGGGTATATGTTGGGCGCGCTCTGGATCACCCTGCAAGAGGTGTTCTATGGCTTTTTGCTGGCATTGTTTATCGGTGTTGGTCTGGGCGTGATCGTTGGCGAAACGGCGTTCGGCGAACGGGCGATTATGCCTTATCTCGTGGCGATTGATACGATGCCAAAGGTGGCTTTCGCGCCTTTGTTCGTGGCGTGGTTGGGATTTGATATCGATAGTAAAGTGGCGCTGGCAGCCTTTATCGCGACCTTTCCTATCGTGGTGGGCACAGCAGCTGGGCTACATGCGGCGGATACCAACAGTCGCTATCTGTTCAAAACCATGGGGGCGACGCGGCTGCAAACTCTGCTAAAACTTAAACTTCCGATGGCTTTGCCACAGATGTTTACAGGGCTGAAAATCGCATCCGTGGGTGTGATGGCAGGGGCGATCACGGGGGAGTTTTTGGGTGGCGGCAAAGGTTTGGGTGAGTTGATCCGCACCGCAGCCAGCCAATTGAATACGCCCCGCGTTTTCTCATTGATCCTGTATCTTTCAATCGTGGGCTTGATGCTATTTGCCTTTGTTTCATGGGTGCAACGCCGCTTTGTGTTCTGGCACAAAGAACGCGTTCACGCTGACGGTGAGTGATAACCGCAGCATTTTAAAAACGGCGCTGACGGAAATTTCGTCGGCGCTTTTATGTCTGAAACTACTCCCAGAGATTAAACCATTTTGATCACATCTTGCGGCACTGACAGCATATAGCCTTTGCGTGCGATGTTTTTGACCAAAAGTTCGCTCATCATTTGATTGCCCAAAGTATCGCGCAGACGTTTGATTCGCGTGGCTCCTGCGGCCTCATCACATTCGGATGCATCCCGTCCTGACACAACGCCCTCAATTTCCGCACCACTCAGCACATCGTCGTCCATACGCGCCTCTGCCAAGACACAGAGCGTTTCGATCGCCGCGCCGGTGAGTTTAAATTCCATGTTGTTCAGGTAGACGGTGTTCTCGGTGCGTGAGATCATCAAAGACGAAATTTGAATGCCCTGTTTGTCGATTTCTAACATGCGCTTGTTGAGCCCCAAAATCGTGAGCAAAAACACCAAAGATGCCACCAGCAAGGCGGTGGCGAATAGCATCAACACGAAAATAACCACACGGTAACTGGTCAGCGTATCTGAGAACGCCGTGCCCGATTGTGCCAGAATTTCCAGCAGTTTGATTTCTGCATTCGACGTTAGGTTGTCGTTCTCGACAAAGATCGCCTCAACACGCGCATTAAATGCGTTGGCGTCAGGCAGGTTGGCAAACAACAGCCCTGCAGCGATCAACAAAATCAACACAATCGCGACAATACCAATGGACAGCACGCGCCCCGATTTAGACCCGTCAGTAACGGAGGAAATAGGCTCCAGCACTTTTTTTCTTCCCTTGCAAAGCGGCCTCGTCGACAAAACCGACGACCGACAATAATATCCAACCATCTGCCGCAAGGCGTGGCGTTAAAGCAGATTTTGCTGCTGAGGTGTTGCACTGAGCGTCCAGCACTTCTGCTATACCGTAATGCAGTTTCAACGGGTTGTCCCGCTTTGCTTTATATTCGGCATAGCACGCAGCATTGGCGCCTAAGGGCAGTACAGCCAGCGCAATGGCTGCTGCAATAAGGCGGGGGGATATAAATGAGTGTGTCATGCGTGAACCCTGCCCAATCCACGATTGTTATTCAATATCAAAGCCAACAATGCGTGCTGATAGCCTATAACATTTTGCTGATATTGAGCCGCAAAGCCCAATGGCTCCATTCCTGTTTCATCAACACCCGCAGTCACTCGTACGACGGCGCAGATCCCTTAACGGGCTCATAGCAGGAAGGACACAACATGAAGATGCAGAACAAAATATCCAAACGACGCACTCCGAAATTCGCCACAGGTCTCGTGGCGCTTTCAATGGCTGTCACCGCAGCTTATGCGACACCAGCCCGCGCCGGCGATGCAGATGTGGCCCGTGCCATTGGTGGTTTGGTCACCTTGTTTGTCATTGGTAAAGCGATTGAAAACTCAGGGTCGAAATCGAATATCCCCACGGTCACACGTAAAGTCATTGTCGAGGGGCACGGCAAGCATAATGACCATGGTCGCCATGCCGTGCGCAAGAATACTTTTGAAATTCCAAACGCTTGTGTCGTCTCTGTGCGTGACAAACGTAAGCGCGTTCAATCGGTTGCCTTGCAAGACTGCGTAATGCGTGAACGTCGCTCAGCTGTGGCTTTGCCGCGCGCTTGCGAAACTAAGGTGACTACAAAACGCGGGCGTACAGACGCCTATGATGTAGGCTGTCTGAACAACTTTGGTTACCGCGTCACGGGTTCAAGCGGTGGCAAGGGTGTCAACGCTTTGCGCTGATCTGACATAGAATACGCGTGTTTCATGTCCCCATGTGCCGCGTTCACTTGGCGGAGGTATGCGTTCCTCCGCCCTTTTAATTTATCTTGCCCTTGGGGCGTTCATAAGCTTTCAAAGGCTCATGACATATACACCAGATTTTTCATTCGAGACAGCCGCCACAAATCGTGGCTATTCTCGTATCGTGGGCGTCGATGAGGTGGGCCGTGGTCCGCTGGCCGGTCCTGTTGTCGCCGCTGCTGTTTGGCTTGACCCAAACCACATCCCCGATGGAATGAATGATTCCAAAAAATTGACCGCGAAACGACGCGAGGCTTTGTATAATCAAATTCTTGCTGTCGCGGATGTCTCTATCGCATCTTGTTCCGTCGAAGAAATTGATGACATCAATATATTGCAAGCGTCTTTGCGTGCGATGGAGCGCGCGGTGGCGGGGTTAAACACTCGCGTTGATTACGTGCTTGTTGATGGCAATAAAATTCCTGCCGCCTTTGGGTTGAATGCCGAAGCGATCGTCAAAGGTGATGCGCGCTCATTATCGATTTCTGCCGCTTCAATTGTTGCGAAAACATGGCGGGATCGGCTGATGGTGGATTTGGCGCAACAGTACCCTGGTTATGGATGGGAAAAGAACGCAGGCTATGGCACCAAATTGCATATAGAGGGACTCACCAAATTTGGGGTGACCCCACACCATAGACGTTCGTTCAAACCTATACACAATATGTTGTAGCAAGCATTTTTATAACACATTGATTCAATAAAGAAATTGACCTCGAATCACCTATGACTCATCTTAGGCGGTACATAACGACACCAAAAATGGTGCGATTGTATCGCTCGTAAGAGCGTTTCTGTGAGGCAGAGCATGACTAAAAATACACGCAAGGAAGCCCCCGCGCTTCCTCTCAATACAATTATGTCTGGTGATTGCATCGAGGCAATGAACAGTCTTCCCGAAGAATCAGTTGATTTGATCTTCGCGGACCCACCCTACAACCTGCAATTGCGTGGCGATCTTCATCGTCCTGACAATTCCAAAGTTGACGCGGTGGATGATGATTGGGATCAATTCGACAGTTTTAAACGCTATGATGATTTCACCCGTGAGTGGCTCAAAGCTGCGCGCCGTATTCTGAAACCGAATGGCGCGATCTGGGTGATTGGATCTTACCACAATGTGTTCCGCCTCGGCGCGGAATTGCAAAACCAAGGCTATTGGTTGTTGAACGACGTTGTGTGGCGCAAATCGAACCCTATGCCAAACTTTCGCGGCAAACGGTTTACCAACGCACATGAGACATTGATTTGGGCATCCAAAGGCGAAGGCGCGAAATATACCTTCAATTATGATGCACTCAAAGCGCTCAACGAAGGTGTGCAAATGCGCTCTGATTGGGTTCTACCGATTTGTAATGGTGGCGAACGTCTTAAAGATGACGATGGCGAAAAAGCGCATCCAACGCAAAAGCCACAAAGCCTGTTGCACCGCCTGTTGGTCGCAACGACCAACCCTGGTGATGTTGTGCTTGATCCCTTCTTTGGTACAGGCACCACAGGTGCTGTCGCCAAAATGTTGGGCCGTGATTTCATCGGCATCGAGCGCGAAGAAAAATATCGTAAGGTTGCCGAAAAGCGTATCAAAGCGATCCGCAAATTTGACACAGAAGCCTTGACCGTCACGGCGTCCAAGCGAGCAGAACCACGTGTGCCATTCGGCCAATTGGTCGAACGCGGTATGTTGCGCCCAGGCGAACAATTGATGTCCATGAATGGTCGGCACAAAGCCAAAGTGCGCGCTGACGGTACGCTCATCGGCAATGATATCAAAGGGTCTATCCATCAAGTGGGAGCGCATTTAGAGGGCGCACCAAGCTGCAATGGTTGGACCTATTGGACTTATCAGCGCGAGGGCAAAAACGTGCCCATCGACTTGTTGCGTCAGCAAATCCGCGCAGAGATGAACTGATCTCTCAACACCTTTTCAACCAACATCAAGAGTGTCCTTTGTCTGTATAACCACAGGCAAAGGACCAACATTCTGCCGTCCAGACCTTTGGGCGGCCCATAGAGATGCGCATGCATCACCGTTTACCGCCTGATGCCAGTGGTCTGACTTCCACGGCATCCCCTTGCCCCGTCTTTATGGCGGGGCTTTTTTGCGTTTTATGATGCGGTGATTGGCGCCGTCAATTACAGACGTGGCAATGGATTGGTGCCGTGCTTATACGGTTCCCAATCTTCAAACGTGGCGATGTCAGGATAGTATTGTTTGCGCCACGCTTTTACGCGTGGGTTCATGATACGCCGCCACCATGGCGGGACCATGGCCGCAAATGTCATCACTGGATAGCCATAGGGTAATTGTGGAGCATCCTCTTCGGAATAGTTTTGCAACAACGGAAAGCGCCTGTCGGGCTTATAGTGATGATCTGAATGACGTTGCAGGTTGATCAGCAGCCAGTTTGTTGCCATTTGCGCCGCGTTCCAGCTGTGATGGGGTTTGACGTGTTCGTATTTTCCCTCGCCCAAATGTCGACGAGTCAGCCCGTAATGTTCAACGTAATTCGTTAACTCAAGCTGCCAAATCGCGATGAAGGCCTGCCAGATGAACAGGCAAAACCCCATTGTGCCGCCCAACAATACTGCCAAAAGCAAAGCGCTGAGTTGCAAGGTCCAATAGCGGAAATGCGGATTGCGTGGGTGAAACGCAGACAGGCCGCGCCGCGCCAGCAGAGCTTTCTCAGCTTGCCATGCGGACATAGGCCCTTCGCGCAACACCCGCCAAAAGAAGTGGTGAAACCCTTCGTTATAAAGCGCTGTCACCGCATCGCGGCGGGTGCCAACATGCTTGTGGTGCACCAAAAGATGCTCGGTGCGAAAATGTGAATAAAGCACGGATGCCAGCAGTAAATCCCCCAACCAGCGCTCAATCCGATTGCGTTGATGCAAAAGCTCATGTGCATAAACGATGCCGATGGTGCCGGATGAGACGCCGAGACTGAAAAACAGCACAATTATTTCGGTCAATGTCAGATGATCGGTGTGGGTTACAAAATAGATCAGCCCATAGATCATTACAAACTGGATAGGGAACCAGATCATCGTAATCAATCTATACAAAGCCAGCTCTGATATGTCTGTCTCTGGGTTAGGGTTCTCTGTGTTCATACCCAAAAGGCGGTCTAAGATTGAAAACAAATACCACGCGTATACAGGCACCAAAAACGTGGTCCAGCCGCCATAAGTCGCACCAAGTAAAAGCAAGGGGATGACCCCTAAAGACAGCCAAAAGGGTAATGCGTTGCGGGTGCTGATGGAGGACATGTTCATCGGGTTCGGTCCTTAGAGTTTGCGCCTTAGCACAGGCTATAGGTCATTGGCCAAAATGAGGTTGCGCCACATCAAACACCTTTCGCATAACCGTTGGCAAATCCGAAGATTGAAATTCATTTGCCCCCAAGGTCAGCAGCGCTTCGGGCGTGTTCTCAACAGATGGAGAGATCATCACGCGCAAGAACAGGTGGAAATGGGTAAAGGTGTGTTTGATCTCGCCTACTTCAGTCCAATCGGCAGCAAAAGGCGGGGTGTCCTGCGCGACCTCGTCCCAAGGTGACCCTGGCCATCCAAGCATTCCGCCAAGTAATCCCTTGTCCGCACGGCGTTCCATCACCCAAGCACCTGATGCTGTCTGCGACACATAGGCAAAGCCCCTGCGTGTCGGCTTTACAGGTTTTGGAACCTTCTTTGGCAGCTCGGACGCCGTGCCATTCTTGCGGGCCAAACAGGGCGAGACCCAAGGGCAGACCTCGCATTTCGGGGATTTCGGCGTACAGACTGTCGCCCCCAAATCCATGATCGCTTGCGCATAATCGCCTGCGCGCTTTTGCGGCGTGGTGCGTGTTGCCAGTTCGGTCAATTGTGGTTTCGACAGCGGCAAAGGTTCATGTATGTCATGCAAGCGCGACATCACCCGTTCGACGTTTCCGTCTACCACGGTTTCCGGCAGATCAAACGCGATCGAGGCTACGGCGGAAGCTGTATAAGGCCCGATGCCGGGCAGCGCCAAAAGCGATGTGCGATCTTGGGGAAAAACACTATCATGATCGGCCACTACAGCTCGCGCCCCTTTGAGCAAATTGCGGGCACGGGCGTAATAACCAAGGCCCGCCCATTCGCCCATAACCTGATCATCAGGAGCGGCGGCAAGATCTTGCACAGTCGGCCAAAGGTGGGTGAAGCGTTCGAAATAGGCTTTTACTGCGGCCACTGTGGTCTGTTGCAACATGATTTCAGACAACCAGATTCGGTAGGGATCAGGGTGAACACCAGTCGCACGGTCACTGGGGCTGACGCGCCATGGCAAGTCGCGAGCGTTTTTATCATACCAAGTCAGCAAAGACTGGGCCAATTCCCCGTGTTTCATAATGTGTTTCACTCCGTCACGTAATCTTTAGCGGCTGTCATCGGGTTTTGTCTGGTATCGCGGGGACCTCAAGTTAGAATAGGGCTTGAGATAGGATACGCCAGATGCGCAAAGCAAAAGTCACAAAGAAAACGCCCCCGATTGCCGTCGCTGGCATTAAGCGACGCAAAAAGGGATTCGAAATGACGTCGGGTCTTTTGCAATCACGGATTCGCAAGGCGACCGAAACGCGTGGATTTTCGGAAATGCGTCTTTTGACGCATTGGACGGAAATTGTTGGTGAACAAACCGCCGCCATGGCGCGTCCGATTAAGGTGAGTTACGCCAAAGGTGGGTTTGGTGCGACGTTGGTGCTTTTGACCACTGGGTCTTATGCGCCGATGTTGCAAGCCGAGCTGCCCAAAATCCAAAATCGCGTCAACGCGGTCTACGGATACAGCGCAATCAGTCGAATCCATATCACGCAAACTGCGCCGACTGGTTTTGCCGAAGGGCGTGTGCAATTCGAACACGTGAAAGAAAAGCCGCCCAGTCAGCCAAGCCCAGAGGTTTTGGCCGAGGCGCAAGAACTGTCCTGCGGGGCACAAGATGAACACCTGCGCCGAGCGCTGGAAAAACTGGCCAGCAGCTTTCTGCACCGTGCCGACAATACAATGAAAAAGGTAGACCCATGAACAGACGTAATTTCTTGATGACAACAGCCTTGGCCGCTTTGGGCGTTGGCGGCGCCTACCTTTACACCTCACCTGCACCGGTGACGGATTTTCTTGTGACACCTGCCATCGCACAGGACGCGGCAGACATCGATATGTCGATGGTTAAAGATTTGGTCATGGGCGATGAGAATGCGCCAATCGAATTGATCGAATACGCATCCTACACTTGCCCGCATTGCGCGAACTTCCACACGACTGTGTTCAAGCAGCTCAAAGAAAACTACATCGACACGGGCAAAGTGAAATTCGTTTACCGCGAAGTGTATTTTGACAAATACGGTTTGTGGGCGTCTATGGTTGCGCGCTGTGGTGGAGATCTGCGCTATTTCGGCATCAATGCCATGTTGTACGAACAGCAAGGTGAATGGATCGGTGGTGGCCAAGATGCGATGGAAATCGTTGAAAATCTGCGCACCATTGGCAAAAAAGCTGGCCTATCAGACGCCGACTTGGATGCTTGTATGAACGACGGCGCTATGGCGCAGGCTATGGTCGCTAAGTTTGAAGCAGAAGTGGCTGAATATGAGGTATCAGGCACGCCAACTTTAATCATCAATGGCGAAAAGAATTCGAACATGTCCTATTCGGATTTGTCCGAAAAGCTTGACGATATTCTGAACGGCTAAGGTTTAGGTGATCCCGATCTGCGCCAAGACAGCGTCGATCGGGGTCTCATCTTTGATGGACATGCGCACAGGCAAGGTAAGCACCTTCATTTGAAAGGCGTGGGGCAAACGCACCGCGTCTTTTTCCGTTGTGACCAACTGCGCATCCAATGTTGCGGCCTCAATTTCAAGCCGTTTCATCAAAGCAAGGGGGAGGGGTTGGTGATCGCGCAGGGCTTCTTTGCGGATCAATATTGCCCCCAGTCCCTCCAGAGTCGCAAAGAACTTTTCGGGATGACCAATACCGGCAAAGGCCAATGCGCGCAGACCGTTCCAGTCCATGCCTGTCTCAAGCGGCGCAAGCTGGGCGCGAACTTGTGGCAGTGAAATATGACCACCCCAAGTCGTATCAAATCGTGATTGTGCTACTGCATCGCCGATGGAAATGACGATATCTCCACGCTTTAGACCCGAATCAACAGGTTCTCGAAGTGGCCCTGCAGGCATCACCCGTCCATTACCAAAACCACGATGGGCATCGACCACAACAAAGGTGGCGTCTTTGATAACGGACGGATTTTGCATGCCGTCATCTAACAAAATAACATCCGCGCCATCCGCTTCAGCAGCTTTCACACCAAGCGCGCGATCTTTCGACACCCAAACCGACGCAAAGGCCGCGAGCAATAACGGCTCATCTCCGACGTCATCTGCTGAATGCGTTCGTTCTACAACGCGTACGGGGCCCGCCAGTTTGCCGCCGTAGCCACGCGAAACCACGTGAACAACTTTGCCCATGGCTTGCAGTTTTTGAACCAGCGCGATCACGGTGGGGGTTTTGCCGGTGCCGCCTGCGTTGATATTGCCGATGCAAATTACAGGGACAGATGCTTTGTAACCGGATTGCGCCACGCGCCACGCCGTGGCGTTGGCATAGATCTGCGCCAAAGGGGACAGCAGCTTTGATTGCCAGCCGGGCCGCTTGGGCGTATTGGACCAAAACGATGGAGGAGTCATGCCATCATCTCTTCGCGCATATCCAAAATGTCTTGGGTCAAGGCCGCGACTCGATCTGTCATTTCCGCTCCTGTTGAGCACACATCCCATGCGGCGTTGGCCATCAAGGCTGCGCTGTCAGGGGCCAATAGCTCATTGATTGCATCGCCCAAACTGGTGCCACATTTGATCACGCGTGTGGCTTTGGCGGCACGAAACCGTGCATATCCGTCGGTATAATTCGACACATTCGGCCCGTGGACGATTGCCGAGCCAAAAACCGCTGCGGGGTAGGGGTCGATTCCGCCCGCATTGACGATGGACTGCCCCAAAAACGACACGGGTGCGAGCCGATACCATAAGCCATCCTCGTTATCGGCATCGACGATCAGAACTTGAATCGGTTCTGAAATTTTGGCGTAGTTGGCGCGAAAAATGGCTTTTAATCCTTGATCGGCGCAATGCGTTTCTATCAATGGAACCATGCTCGGGTCTTGGGTCGAAACGATCAACAGTAACCGATGGGAACGCCGCAATGCGGCTTTGTGCGCGCGGATGACGTCGCTGATTTCGCCCGTAGCGATCTTGGCCGCAAACCAAACGGGGCGCGTTCCGATTTCAGTTGAAAGCGTTTCCAGTTCTGCTTCATCGAATTGAGGTACGGTCGCGCCCTCTTCCATATAGCCAAGAATTTCGATGTTATCGGCGCTGATCCCTGCGCGGCGCCACAAAATCGACTGGTTTGCATTGGCTGCGAACACATGTTCGAACAACCCCAATGTGGCATTGCGAAGTCCGGGAATAATCTGTGGAATCGAGAGTATATTCTGGCTATTCGGTGCATCGATGGATATCGACGGAATGCCGCGCAGGTGGGCTTTCTCGATCAAGGCTGGACGAAACCCACCGCCAACCCAAATCAAACAATCGGGCGTCCAATGGGCCAGAAACCGACGAATAATAGACAGGCGTTCGTCAGGAGCCTGTGTCATTAATAGCCCTTCTGGCAATTCGTCGGGCAGGGGCGCTTTAAATGTAATGGTTAGAAGCCCATGCAAATCGGGCTCGTTTTCACGTAGCCGGCGAAACAGTTCAAGGCAGGCGGGAATCGCGCGTTTGGTCCCTGCCGTCATCCAAATAAGTCGTCCTTTGGGGCGTTCTGGTAGGTTTCGCGCAAGACGCTGGTCGCGCACATCATCGGTGATGGCGCGCGATTGGACCAGTTGATCAAGCAGTTGAACGGTGGACGCTTCGGACCGTGAAGAAAATGCCGAATATGCGACGAGTGATAGAGATCTGGCCATGCGGCCTATGCCTTATGCGTCAAGGTCTTGAGCTGCGGGAGCTGTCTCGTCTACGTCACGCAGACTGCTTAAATCCGCAATGAAATACCGCATATGCGCGTTGTCTACAGTGCGCTGGGCTTCGGCTTTCCACGCAGAATGCGCGGCAGGGTAGTCTGGGAATATGCCGACCACGTGAATGTCGTCTACGTTTCGGAAAGTCGTTGTCGATGGGTCAACCAATTCGCCACCAAAGACCAAATGCAAGCGTTGTGTCATTTTTCTCTCCGTTTGAGGATCTAAGCCGCACCCTAGTCTAATGCCGTCCATGGTCAAGATGTGCGATGTGAATGATTAAAAATTGGGCGATATGGTTTTGTTGCAAAAAAAACGGGCGCTAGCTGTTGTTCTTTGTCTGCGGTTTGGCACATTATTAGGCATGTCTATGACACCAAATACAGAGACGAAATTGATCGTCTTCACCGATCTTGATGGCACCTTGCTTGATCACGATAGTTACAGTTGGTCTCCGGCTATACCCGCGCTTGAAATGATGAAAGCACTTGGTGTGCCGCTTGTTTTGGCCAGCTCTAAAACGGCTTATGAGCTTGTTGTTCTGCGCAAAGAGTTGGGGTTTGAACACTGTCCTGCTATCGTGGAAAACGGCGCAGGACTGCTGCCTGCATACGAAAAACCAGAGCAGAACGGGCAACAACACGCCCAGATTCTAGCGGCTTTGTCTGACTTGCCACCCGCATTGCGCGCTCAGTATGAAGGCTTTTCAGATTGGAGTGATGCGGAATGCGCCGAGAAAACAGGATTGCCCTTAGAGCAGGCTAAAAGTGCGCGACAACGCCAGTTTTCAGAACCGGGCCTTTGGTCTGGTACGCAAGAAGAATTGCAAGACTTCGAGGCTAAATTGGCTGAAAAAGGCATCTCTGCGCGCCAAGGTGGTCGCTATTTGACTCTATCGTTTGGCGCGACAAAAGCCGATTGGATGTCGAAAATTTTGGACGATTTCGACCCTAGGCCCAAGTCAATGGCATTGGGCGATGCGCCCAATGATGTCGAAATGATCGTAGAAGCGGACTTTGGTGTTATCATCAAAAACACACATGGTGCAGGTATACCTCGGAAGAGTGATAGCATCGAGGCTTCGATTGTCAGAACAAAACAGTCTGGCCCCAAGGGTTGGAACATTGAGGTGCAAGCGCGCCTCAAACAGTTATATCTAGAAGAGGAATAGAGTATGGCAGATTTTCACCAAGGTGGGCATGTCGCCACGCTGCACAATCTTCGCGTTCATCAACCCGAGGCATTGGTCAGCGAGCTTGAAGCCTTTGCCGCCTCGCGCAAAATCACTTTGATTCTGCCGTCGCTGTTTTCCGAGCTTGAGGGCGAAGCGCTGCCTGATATCATTGATGAGTTGAACAAGGTCAACTTTATCCACCGGATTGTCATTGGTCTGGATCGCGCCAATGAGGAACAATACCGTTATGCGCTGAAATTCTTTTCCAAGCTCAAAGCAGACCATGTTGTATTGTGGAACGATGGGCCGCGTTTGAGTGCGGTTGATGAAAAGCTTCAAAACCTCAAACTGTCACCAAGCGAACCCGGAAAAGGGCGCAATGTTTGGTTTTGTATGGGGTACACGATTGCTCAAGCCGACAGCGCCGTGGTGGCTGTGCATGATTGTGATGTGTTGACCTATAGTGCCGATATGTTAGCACGCTTGGTGTACCCTGTGACCAATCCTCGGTTCCCCTATCAGATGTCGAAAGGCTTTTACCCGCGTGTGGCAGATGGCAAATTGAACGGGCGGGTGTCGCGCCTTTTGGTCACGCCGATCTTGAGCGCCATGGCGAAAGTCTTGGGGCCACGTGAATATTTGGACTTCATTTCTGACTTCCGTTACCCGTTGGCAGGTGAGTTCGCGATGCGCACATCTATTTTGCCCGATATGCGTATTCCTTCGGATTGGGGTTTGGAAATTGGCCTATTGTCAGAGGCTTGGCGCAACCTGTCACCACGCTCTGTCTGTCAGGTTGAGATTTCAGACCGTTATGATCACAAGCACCAAGTGCTATCCGAAGAAGACGCCTCTCAGGGATTGTCGCGGATGTCTGTCGATATTTGCAAAGCGCTGTATCGCAAGTTGGCGGCAGACGGCACGGTGTTTTCCGAAGAAATTTTCCGTTCCATCAAAGCCACGTATTTCCGCGATGCTCTTGATTTGATCGAGACCTATTTTAACGACGCGCAAATGAACGGATTGCATGTCGATCGCCATGTCGAGGAAAAAACGGTCGAGCTGTTTGCCTCGAACATCATGCACGCAGGTCAGGTGTTTTTGGACAATCCGATGGAAACGCCGTTCATTCCCAACTGGTCGCGCGTCCATGCCGCCGACCCCGATATCACCACGTCGATGTTGGACGCCGTTGCACAAGATATGAAAGAATACGGACCCGAAAAGGCTTAGGGCTTCATAAGGTCTAGGCTGCGGGCGCAAGTCGTTCCAAAATGCGGTCAGCTAAAATCGGGTTGGCTGCAATAAACCCGTCAAAGGCAGGCGTCGGATTGTTGAATTCCGGCGCTTTGCCATGACGGTCGGTCACCTTCGCGCCAGCCTCAGTCGCGATCAGTGTGCCTGCCGCGACATCCCATTCCCAAGTGCTCCGCAAGGCCAGCATCGCGTCATAACGACCTTCGCCAACAAGCGACACGCGGTAGGCCAACGATGAGCGAAATTTGCGGGCAAAGTTCGGACACCCATCAAGCCAATACTCAGGCAAAAGATTGCGACCTGTTGTCAACAAACGCGTGTTCGTGAGGTCTTGGTGCTGGCTGACTTCCAAGGGCATTCCGTTCAAAGTTGCCCCTTGGCCCTTTTGTGCTGCATACAGACGTTTGCGCATCGGCAAATAGACCACCGCCGCACTCACTTGGCCCTGTTCAACCACTGCCAAGGAGTGCGCCCAATTGTGATCGCCTTCGATAAAGCTGCGGGTGCCATCAATCGGATCGACAATGAACACGCGATCTTTTGACAGTCTAGCGTCTGTGTCGTGGGTTTCTTCAGACAGCCAGCCATAATCAGGCCGCGCGCCTAACAGCATGGTATGCAGCATGCGATCAACCGCCAAATCCGCTTCGGTCACAGGGCCGGCGCCGTCATCTTTGTCCCATGTCTTTGGGTGCTTGCGCCAAAACGGGCGTGCGATATCGCCTGCGGCCTTGGCTGCCTTGATCAAAAGGGCAAGATCATCATGCGCCTGCAATGGTCATACCCTCTACCAACAAGGATGGGACAACGCGGCTGAGATGTGCACGCGCGTCGTTTGCTGGAATGATGCTTTTCAACATATCGCGCAGATTGCCCGCGATGGTGCATTCGTTGACGGGGTAGGCGATCTCGCCGTTTTCGATCCAAAACCCCGATGCACCACGTGAATAATCACCAGTCGTCGGATTGATCGAAGAGCCAATCATTGAGGTGACCAAAAGCCCTGTGCCCATGTCTTTGACCAATGCGTCACGCGACTGATCGCCTTGGGTTAGAGACACATTTGTCGGCGATGGCGAGGGCGGAGAACTGACCCCACGCGAGGCGTTTGAGGTGCTTGTCAGGCCCAGCTGACGCGCAGTGGCCAAATCCATGGTCCAGCCCATCAAGACGCCGTTTTCAACGATGGCACGCTCGGCTGTTGGCAGGCCCTCAGCGTCAAACAGGCGCGATCCAGAGGTGCGTTTGCGATGTGGTAGTTCAGTGACGTTCAAATTTTTTGGCAAAACCTGTTTGCCCAATCCATCACGCAGCCAGCTAGACCCACGCGCAATGGCCCCTCCGTTGACCGCCGCCAAAAGATGACCAAGCAAGGTGGATGATACACGTTCATCAAAGAGCACCGGGAAAGATCCGGTTTTGGGCTTGCGTGCGCCAACGCGGGCCAGTGTGTTTTGTGCAGCGCGCAACCCGATCTCTTCTGCGCTCATCAAATCCGCTTGAAAAATGCGACTGTCGCCAAAGTAATCGCGCTCCATATCAGAGCCAGAGCCGGCAATCGCGACACAGCTGAGCGCGCGATCTGAACGCTCATACCCACCTGCAAATCCGTTGCTCATGGCAATGTGGATTTGTCGACGCCCATATGCCGCTGACGCCGATTGCACCTGCGAAATACCATCACAGCCTAAAGCCATGGCTTCGGTGCGACGTGCGTCGTCTTCCAATTCGGCCGCTGGTGGTTCATCCGTTGGATCAAACATTTCCAACGCGCTACAATCGCGATTATTGGCCAACTGACTTGCATCCGCGAGGCCAATATAGGGATCATCGGGTGACAGTTTCGCCATAGCGACAGCGCGCTCTGCGATGGTTTGGATGGTCTCATCACGCATATCAGAGGCCGACACACAGGCTTGCTTTTGCCCGATCAACACGCGCAACCCGATATCCACGCCCTCAGAACGCTCGGCATGTTCCAGCGTGCCACCGCGCACGTCTATCGACACGGATGTGCCTGTGACGGCGATGGCATCGGCGGCATCGGCGCCATTGGCTTTCGCGGCTTTCAACAGGGCTGCGGTCAACTGTGATAGGTCTTTATGCATGGCGTCCTCGGGTAAACTTTTGTGGATGGCGCGAGATGCGCGCTATCCGAAAGGGCCTTAAAATGGCAAGGGTTGCCCGTTGATGGTCAGATTGCCAGTCTCGTCCAGTACGATATCAGAGACGAAAGAATCCTCGCCCTCTGCGGGGCGTGCGAACATGCTTAACATCACTTTGGCAGTGGTACTCATTTGTGGCGGAACAAGCCCAGTTTGTGCCAATGTGTCGATCAAAGCGATGCCACCAGTCAAGGCAAGCGTTGCTTGCGCCGTTTTAAAGGGTAAATCTGCACCTTCAAAATCACCTTGGTCGACAAATAGCGCATCGCCTGTGCCGGTCAGTGTGGCGCCCGCGATGGACAAAAATAGCTCGTTGAGCATCAGATTTGTAGGAAACAGCGGCAATCCGTCCTCGCTGTTAGTCATGATGTCTGTCGGGTTAAGCAGATTCACGTTCAGCATCATATCGCCACTGACATCAAGCTTCAGCGTGGCAGGGTCATGCGCCATCTGCGCGCTGGGGTCGAGGATCATCCAAGCGATCTCGGGCAGGCGTAGGTTATCAAGCGCGAGCTTCAGGCCAAAAGGTTTTTCATTATGGCTGGCTAGAAACGGCATGGTCAATTTGAACTCTGTGCTCTCAAGGCCAAAATCAACTTGCGGGAAAGGAATAGCAGAGCCGTCCAGAACAACTTCAGTATTCGCTGATGTGCCAGCATAGGTCAACGCGCCCTCTGTAATGGTCACGCCAAGCGTCGAAGCCTCAGTTTCACCGACGATATGCATCATCTGTTCAGCACTGCCTGTCGTTACCTCAAACGTGGTATTTCCCATTGTATAGGTGCCAGTACCATTCAACATTTCGAGGAACCCAAGGGGCGCATCTGGTGGGGTGGCGCTGGTGGTGAAATCAGCACTCAGATTGAAAGGTGCGATTTTGTAGCTCGTGTTCAGTGTCATGTCTGGTGTTGTTCCATCAGACACCATGCTGACCGCATCGGCTTGCATATCCCATGTTGATGACACATCGTCACCAGAGGTCTTTTGGGTTGCAACGCCTTTTACACCAAGCAATGTAACAAGTTGTTCCGGTACAATGGCAATCCCGTCTTCAACCTGCTTTTGGGTCGCATAGGTGATGGATCCGGGCAAAATATCAAAGCTCAAATCGTCTGCGGAGCCTGATGCGATAATTGTATTGTCGATGGCCATTGTGCTGGTGATGGACATTGGGTCCATCCCAAAATCAAGACGTCCTTCAACGGAAACATTGTAAGTCACAACACCGGGGACTGTTATCTCGACTTTGCCATCGCTCAATTGCGTCATGACGATTTGAGGGATGGTGCCGTTCATCGTCATAATGTCCGAAAATCCAGGCATCGTGATTGTCACGTCATGCGCGATCAACGTGTCGCCAGTCTCTTCCAGCTCAGCAGCCGTCCATGTCTGGCCAGAGATTTTGGCGGTCAATAGACCTTGCGCCCAAACCTCTTGAGGTGTGACGTCAGCGAAAGCGGCTGTTGCAGGAAAAAGGGCCGTTGTGGCGACCAGAAACGATGTAAGGAATTTCATAACTCATCCAATCAAAAATTTGCGCCAGACTTTCATGCAATCGAAGGGATGGTCAAGGCTGGATGCCGCACCAAATGCGCATTAGAGTCGGGAAAACAGCAAAGGGCTCAAATGATCGATTTATCCGCAAAATAATGGCGACCCTTTATACTTTGCGCAAAGGCATTGGACTGACAAAATGATTGATGTGACCCACGAGGACGACTTTTGGATCGTGACCTTAAATCGGCCTGAAAAAGCCAATGCTCTAACTGCAGATATGTTGAAAGCCCTTATCACGATCGTGATTGATCTGCGCGACACCGCCAAAGCTGTGGTGTTCACGGGAATGGGCTCTGTCTTTAGTGCAGGCGCCGATCTGGATGAGGCCCCCAAAGGCTTGGCCGTGTCACAAGATTGGGACCGGCTGTCCTCTGCCATTGCCGCATTACCCTGTTTGACCATCTGCGCGCTCAACGGAACGCTTGCAGGTGGTGCTTTCGGTATGGCGTTGGCTTGTGATCTGCGTTTGAGCGTGCCCACAGCAAAGTTTTTCTACCCCGTTATGCGTCTGGGCTTTCTGCCTCAACCTGCTGACCCAATCCGCATGTCGCAATTGATCGGCCCCGCACGCACCAAAATGATTTTGATGGCGGGTGAAAAAGTGCTGGCGGACGAGGCACTGGCTTGGGGGCTCGTGGACCGTATTGTTGCACCAGATGAGTTGCTTCTCACTGCGCGCCGCTTATGCGAGCCTGCGTTGACTGCTGAAGCCTCCCATATCCAAGGCATCAAAGAATTGATTTCGCAATGACGCAAGATATGCACGTGGAGGCTGTAGAGGCACTTGTTATCGGTGCTGGTCCGGCAGGCCTTATGGCCGCCGAAGAACTGGGGCGTGCTGGCGTTCAGGTTATTGTCGCCGAAGCCATGCCATCGCCTGCGCGCAAGTTTTTGATGGCTGGAAAATCGGGTCTAAACCTGACGAAAAACGAAGATATGGGTGTTTTTCTAAACCAGTTTACACCCTGTCCACCTGCTTTGGAAGCGGCGCTAAATGCCTTTGGTCCCACTGAGGTTTCATCATGGACAGACTCTCTTGGGCAACCCGTTTTCACAGGATCAACGGGACGAGTATTTCCCAAAACAATGAAAGCGTCGCCGCTGTTGCGTGCGTGGATTGCGCGACTGGATGGGTACGGTGTTGCGCTGCGTCGCCGGTGGCGCCTGGTCGGGCTTGATGCGGGGGGCGCTATTTTTGAAACACCTGACGGTGAACGTCGTATTCAGGCAAAAGCAACAGTTCTGGCCATGGGGGGGGCAAGTTGGGCCAGATTAGGATCGAATGGTGCATGGGCCACGTCGATGCCTCCTGCGCGGATCGCACCGTTTGAGCCGGCGAACTCTGCGCTGTCTCTGTCGTGGAGCCCGCATATGACGCGGCATTTTGGTGGCGCGGTCAAAGGCGTGTCTTTGTGCTGTGGACTGTATAGGTCGCGCGGTGAATTCATCATTTCCAAACGCGGATTAGAAGGCGGTGGAGTATATTCGGTGTCTCGTGGTGTACGCGAAGGATATGAATTGTATATTGATCTGCTGCCTGACATGCCTTTGGATATTGTGAAATCGACCCTAAAGCGCCGCAAGGCAAAAGAAACTGTTGCAAATTTTTTGCGAAAATCTTTGCGTCTGACGCCAGAAAAAATAGCGCTCGTAATGGAATTTTCTCGCCCTTTGCCCAGCGATCTTGCACCAGTATTGAAAGGTCTGAAAATCACAGGCGCAACGTTGCGTCCGATGGATGAAGCTATTTCCACGGCGGGCGGTTTGCGGTTTGATGGCCTGAGTGCAACACTTGAACTGGCCTATATGCCAAACGTATTTGCTTGCGGGGAAATGCTGGATTGGGAAGCGCCCACGGGGGGCTATTTGCTAACGGCCTGTTTGGCCACGGGCAAGCTTGCAGGGCAGGCTGCTAGCGACGTTGTGCGAGCATCGCAAGGCGAATAAGCGCGCGTTCCATCACGGCCATATTGGGGGCTTTGGACGCAGATCTAAGCGTCAAATCTGTATCGGTCAGTACCCCAAGGGCCACTTCCAATTTATACATACCCCAACTGCTCGCCTGACGGGTCATCTTGTCGCGACGCGGTCCGAAAATCGGAGGACGCGCGCGTGCGATACCTGCTGACGCGCCACCCGGATCAGAGGCCGCCGCGTGCAATGCGCGAAAATGGCGCATGGCGAAAATCGAGATGGCGACGGGATCAATGCCTTGGCCTTCGATCTTGCGCATGATTGGGCCCAGTTCAACTGTGCGCCCTTCGGCGACGATATTAAGCACATCATCAACGTCGGCCTCTGATGTCGCTGGAGCGCAGTTTATGATGTCGTCAGAGGTCACAGCGGTCGTATCGCCGATTTTATACAGCGCAAGCTTTTCCAAGGTTTGACGAAAATCACCGGGATCCAAGCTGCGCGACAGCACTTCGATATCTGTCATCGCATCAGGAGAAATTGTACCGATGCCTGACTTTTTTAAAGTCTCTTCGATCTCGGCGCGGGATGGTGGATCGGCATAGATCGCGGCGGCAAAAGCATTGGGGTGCGATTCGAAAAACTTACGCAGTTTGGACGTCGCTTTGAGATTGCCAGCAGTGATCACCACCTGCGCATCGCCATGCTGCCAATCGGCCATCGATTCGATGATTACAGGGGCGAGCTGTTCGGTGACATCCTCGACAAAGGCCACGCGTGGACCAGGGAAAAAACCTTGGGCTTTGATCGCATCGGCCAGCATGGCTTTGTCCTTGCGCAGCTCGCCCGCTGACATGCGTGTCAGGCGCATTTCTTCTTCGCCTTGCGGGCCGATCAATGCATTGATGAGGTCTTGGCGTTTGAGCGCGATACGCATGGCGTCAGCGCCAAAAAATAACACCCCAGCCTTGTTAGGGTCTGGTTTCGCGAAATATCCAACAGATTCGCGAGGGGACAGTTTCATGCGGATGTTGCCATTTTTGCATAGATCTGTACGGAAATTTGGTTGGCCAAAATCGACATCAATCGGTCATAGGCGTCGCGTGTCGCAGTGACAGAGGATACTGTCGATCCCGTTGCGGAATAGGCGGTAAAATTGCGCGCTTCGCCTGAGGCCACAGTTTGCCCGTCCGCGGTACGGATCAACGAAAATTTGGCGGTGCCCGTAACGTGGTAACGGGTGATTTCTTGATCCGTGGTGATGCCAAGCCCGTCTTCGTCTGTTTCGATGGTGAAGCTCAAAACATACTGCTCATCGACAGTTTGGGCGAAGATATCTTCGAGAGCATGGGCCAGAGTAAAGCCTTCGCGTGAGTCGGATGATTCGATCCGAACCTTACCGCGTAGTTTTGAAGCCGTGCCATTTGGGCCGTAAGCTGGTTGAAATCCGCAGCCCGCGAGGGCCGCGGCCGAAAGCAAAAAGGTTCTGCGATTAAACAACAACATTGACGATACGCCCTGGCACCACGATGAGTTTTTTCGGCTGCCCACCATCGAGCGCCCGCACAACAACGTCGGTCTTTAGAACAAGCTTTTCAACCTCTTCTTTCGACATGTCTTTGGGCACGGTGATTTCATCGCGACGTTTGCCGTTAATCTGAATCGGCATAGTGACGGAATCTTCCACCAGCATCGCTTCATCCGCGACGGGCCAAGGGGCGTGGACGATCAGGCCTTCGCCACCCAAAAGTGACCACATTTCCTCGGACAGGTGCGGCGTCATCGGTGACATCAATTGTGCCAATGTTTTCAGGGCAAAGCGTTTCGCCTCGCGGCCCGCTTTGGATTTGGCGATGAAGTTTGTAAAGCCGTAAAGTTTGGCGATTGACGCGTTAAAGCCAAAGCTATCCACGCCTAATGTGACCTCAACGATGGCTTTGTGCGCTGTGCGAATCAACTCTTCGTCGCCTGCGCCTTGTTCAGGTTGATTGCCAAGCTCAGCCGCCAAACGGTGTACGCGTGTCAGGTGCTTGGCAGAGGCTTCCGCACCAGAGGCCGTCCATTCCACATCGCGTTCGGGCGGGCTATCGGACAGCACAAACCAGCGGGCCGTGTCTGCGCCGTATTGTTTTATGATCTCAACCGGATCGACCACGTTGTTTTTGGATTTCGACATCTTAGCCGATGGAATCACAGTGATTTTTTCGCCTGTGGCTGTCACAACAGTCTCGCCATCGCGTTCTTCCACTTCCTCAGGGTAGTGGTAAATCGCGCGGCCATGTTCGTCTGTGCGCTCAGCATTTTGGTAAATCGCGTGAGTGACCATGCCTTGGGTAAACAGCGCATTGAACGGTTCGCGGGCGCTGTCTGGCAGGTGGCCTGTTTCATTCATTGCGCGGGCAAAGAACCGCGAATAGAGCAGGTGCAAAATAGCGTGCTCGATACCGCCGATGTATTGATCCACGTTCATCCAATAGTCGGCGTCTTCCGCGATTGTGGGTGTCGTGGCGTGTGGTGCAGTAAAGCGCGCATAATACCAAGAACTGTCGACAAATGTGTCCATCGTGTCGGTTTCGCGCAGCGCATCTTTGCCACAGTTTGGGCAAGCGCAGTTGCGCCATGTCGGGTGCCGATCCAGCGGATTGCCGGGGATGTCGAATGACACATCATCAGGCAGCTCAATCGGCAGATTTTCTTTTTTCTCAGGCACGACACCGCAGGCGTCACAATGGACCACAGGGATCGGGCAGCCCCAATACCGTTGACGAGACAGGCCCCAATCGCGCAGGCGATATTTGGTCACACCTGTGCCGACGCCGTTTGATTCGCAAAAATCAACAGCGGCCTCAACAGCCTCGTCGCCAGTTTGGACCTCTTCACCGCTAAAGCCACGGGTGAAGCGAACCTTTTCGGATTTGAGCGGCACATAGGCCTCATTCGCTTTCGCCTCGCCTTCAATCGGTTCGAAAACGGCATTGATGGGCAGGTCGTATTTGGTGGCGAATTCGAAATCGCGTTGGTCGTGCGCAGGGCAGCCAAAGACCGCGCCTGTGCCGTAATCCATCAAGATAAAGTTGGCGATGTAAACCGGCAATTCCCAAGCCGTATCAAACGGATGGCGTACTTTCAGGCCAGTGTTCAATCCCAGTTTTTCAGCCTTTTCAATCGCTTCTGCTGTTGTGCCACCTTTGCGGCACTCTTCGCAAAAGGCTGCGATTTCTGGGTTCTCATCGGCCAGCGCTTTGGCCAGCGGATGATCCGCAGAAATGCCGACAAAGGACGCGCCGTTCAGCGTGTCAGGGCGGGTTGTGTAGACCTCGACCCGATCTTGATTGGCTGGACCGTCGATCAACGAGAACGAAAACTGTAATCCGCGTGATTTGCCGATCCAGTTTTTCTGCATGGTTTTGACCTTGTCAGGCCAGTTGTCCAAATGGTCGATCGATTCCAAAAGATCTTCGGAATAGTCGGAAATTTTAAAGAACCACTGCGTCAACTCGCGACGTTCCACCAAAGCGCCAGAGCGCCAGCCGCGGCCATCTTCGACCTGTTCATTCGCAAGAACGGTCATGTCGATAGGGTCCCAATTGACCACAGCATTTTTGCGGTAAACCAAACCTTTGTCGAGCATATCAATGAACATCGATTGCTGCTGACCGTAATATTCAGGATCACAGGTCGCAAACATCCGCGTCCAATCAATAGACAGGCCAAGCGGTTTCATTTGATCGACCATGGTGTCGATATTGGCGTAGGTCCATGTTTTCGGGTGCCCGCCAGAGGCCATCGCGGCGTTTTCCGCTGGCATGCCAAAGGCGTCAAAACCCATAGGGTGCAAGACGTTATGGCCCGTTGAAGATTTATACCGCGCGACAACATCGCCCATGGTGTAGTTGCGCACATGCCCGATATGAATGCGGCCCGAAGGGTAGGGGAACATCTCAAGCACGTAATACTTGGGCTTGCTTTCATCACGCTTGGCAAGGAAGACCTCGCCCTCGTTCCAAGCTTTCTGCCATTTGGGTTCAAGATCGGCAGGGGTGTAGCTGGTCATGTGTCGTATCCTTCGGGTCTTCATCAAAACGCCGAGCACGTCGGCTCGGCGTGATCTTAAGGTATGTTTTAAAGCGGTTTCGCTTGCGTTACTTACCGCTGCGCAACTGGCGCGCGCGTGTCAAAATCGCGTCTTCGACAGCGTGAATCGTGTCATTGGTCACAGCGCCGCCGCGCGTATAAAGGGACAGGTTCAAAGTGCGCGCATCAAGGGCTGGATCGGTGACGTGAATCACAGCGCGATAGCTGCGTCCACCGCCAGGGGGCGTGCCATATCCAGTGATGATCACGCCGGTGAACGGATCAGCCGATTGCACAGGCAGAAAGGACAGCACGTCAAGGGCTGCGTTCCAAATGTATTTGTTGACTTGAGCGCCAGCTTCCAATGATCCGCGTCCGCCACCAAGAACTTTACGACGATTGGCTTGTTCGATCACGATCACTTCGCCAGTGGCCAACTCAACTGCTTGGCCCGTTTTGCGGGTGTCCACGGTTTCGCCCGCGACTTGGGTCATGCGCCCGCCGCCTGACAAAGATCCAGATCCGATCGACCCGACGCTATTGCCAACAGATCCAAGACTGCCATTGCCGCAGCCAGTCAAAGTGAAAGCGGCTGCAAGGCCGAGCAGAGCGGTGGTTTTCAAGCGGAGCATACTGTGGTTTCCCTAACGATCAATCGCGGCAACCGTATCGCCCAATTTCAGGATGAACAAGACCTTTGGCGGTCCTGAGGTGTGTACAAAGCAAAGACCTGCACCAGACAGTTGGCAAACGAAAAGGGCCGCCCCCGAAGGAGCGGCCCTAGAAAGTCTAAAGTCTTAGTGACTTAGAAGCTCAAAGAAAGTGCAACTGTTGCGCCTTCGAGAAGTTCGTAACCGCCAACAACTGTGTCGATGTCGTCGTTGTCAGATGCTGCAATTGCGTTTGTTTGGTCAGCGTATGACGCAAGAACAGATGCACCGCCACCGAGGTCGTATTCAGCTACGAAGTATGTGCCGAAATCGTCGTCTGTGAGGCTGTCGCCGTCAACGTAACCAACTGTAAGTACCAGGTCGTCCATTGTGTATGAACCGCCGAGGCCGTACTCGTCAGAACCGTTGAGTGACTTGTAGTAAGCTTTTGCTTCGATTGCGTTCGCAGCATATGCAACAGACACACCGTAGTTGTCGTCAGCAGCTGTTTCAGACACGTAGAATGCGCCAAGAGTGATGTCGCCAACTGGGTATGCAACTTCGATACCTGTTGAAGATTCACCTTCTGAGTCAGCGTATGCAACAGTTACGTCAGCACCACCGAAGGATGTACCAACAGCAAGAGCAAAGATCTCTTCGTATGTGTAATCGCCATTGCCAATTGCGTCTGCAGAGACGCCAAGTGCTGTTGTTGCTTCTTGGTACGCAGCAGAGAAGCTTACGTTGCCGAATGAACCTTTAACACCGAATGAAGTCTGGAATGTTTCACCAGTAATTGTGTCTACGCCAGTAGATACAGCAGCTTCAACACCACCGAACGCGCCGGAGATTTTAAGAACGTCTTCGCCGTCAACTTCAGAGAAGTTGTCTTCGTCCATTTCGGAAACGCCAGAGAAGTATTCAACTGCAGCGTACTGTGTGTCGCCGAATGTCAAAGCGTATGTGCCGTTAGTCAAAGACAAAGTGAGGTTGTCATCTGAAGTGAAGTCGTCGTCGTTGTTTGAGCTGAACTCTTCGAGTTCAAAACCGTAAGTTACAGCAGCTGTCCAGCCGTTGTTCAACTCTTGTGACATAGTCACGTCAAGATCAACGTCAGCGTAGATGCCGTCAGTGTGATCGTCGTTGTAGCCCAATGTCGCTGAACCGGAGAATGAAACGTCAGCTGATGCGGCGCCAGCGAAGGCGACGATGGCAGCGGAGGAGAGAAGAATCTTTTTCATTGTTACCCTCGTGGATTTGAAAAATTTGTTCATGCTAGGTCGTCCAGCACATGAGGAGACTTTTGTGGCTAATCGCGCTTTGGGTCAAGGGAACTGAGGGGGGTGTGATGCGCTCTGGCAATTTATGATGCAACTTGGTCACACACCTGTTGCATCCCCAACCTGCACTGGCCTAAACATCCCTGAGGGATCAAGTTTTATTGGGTTTGGAGGCCACTATGGGGCTGAGCGATATTCAAAATAGAGTCGAAAAAGAGGCTCTTCGCGTGGGCAGAGACCCCGAAACGGTACAGCTTATCGCTGTTTCCAAGGTTCAGCCGAACGCGCGAGTTGAAATGGTTTTACAGCAAGGACAGCGAGTCTTTGGCGAAAACCGTGTTCAAGAGGCGGCTGGAAAGTGGCCTGCGTTCAAAGAAGTCTACGCGGGCGTCGAGTTGCATTTGATCGGACCGATGCAATCGAACAAGGTGCGACAAGCGATGGAACTGTTTGACGTTATCCATACAGTGGATCGTCCTAAGATCGCGCAGACGATTGCGCGCATCAAAGACGAAACAGGATCTTGCCCGCGTCTTTATATACAGGTCAACACAGGGGCCGAGCCGCAAAAAGCAGGCGTTTTGCCGGATGAGGCCGACGCCTTTATAAAGATGTGCACAGAATTGAGCCTGCCGATTGAGGGGCTGATGTGTATTCCGCCCTCTGATCAAGATGCCTCGACGCATTTTGCGCTGTTGGCGGATATTGCCAAACGCAATGGCTTGGAGGGGCTATCGATGGGCATGTCGGGTGATTTTGAGCAGGCCATCGCACATGGGGCGACATATGTGCGGGTTGGGTCTGCGATCTTTGGCGAGCGGACTTACGAAGTCACGTAAATCAGCTAGGCGATCAATCTAGCGTATTATAAGACGGGTTCTGGGTGTCAGGTGTTCCACGATCCAACGTAAATGATCGGCACGAAAGGCGACACAGCCCTCAGTCGGATACCGGGGCCGGCGCCAGCGGTGCATAAAAATTGCTGAGCCTTTGTGCGGTGTCGCTGTGGGCCAGTTCCAATCGGTGATCACCACAAGGTCATATAGAGGGTCTCCGCGGTGCAGGTTTTCATGACTGTGTTTGAAAGGTGCTTTGACCTGTTGATTATAGTCAGGGTGATCAGGCGCGTCGCACCATAGATCGCGGGGCAGAATCATCGCAGCGGTGATTGCCCCTTTGATCGATGCGCGATCCGCGCGATACAACGCGCCAGGCATGGAATGCGTACCACGTGGAGAGGCTCCATCGCCCTCGCGTTTGTCAGAGGTGATTCCGCCTTTCCCGATAGAGCACGGAAAACGCCGCCCCATAAAACGAGCGCCCCATTTTGTAACAACAATATCTTTGGCGGACGCTGGCCGCTTTAAAGCGCGCGTAACGGGACGCATTACAGCAAATGCCCTGATTTTTTCGCCTTGGTCGCAAGATAGGCGCTGTTGTGGCTGTTCTTGCCGACTTCTAATGGGACGCGAGATACGACTTCGATGCCATGATCTTGCATACGGGCGATCTTGGCGGGGTTATTGGTCATCAGATTGACCGCGCTGAACCCCATTTCTTTCAAGATAGCCGCTCCGATACGGAAATCACGTTCATCGTCCTCAAACCCAAGGCGGTGATTGGCCTCTACCGTATCAAAGCCTTGGTCTTGTAATGAATAGGCGCGCATTTTGTTGGCATGACCGATGCCGCGCCCTTCTTGGTTCAGGTATAACAAAACGCCGCTGCCCGTTTCCCCCATATGCGTCAAAGCCGCGTGAAGTTGGGGTCCGCAATCGCATTTGAGCGAGCCAAATATATCGCCGGTAAAGCAGGCCGAATGCAGGCGGGCCAGAACGGGGGCATTTCTGTCGGGTTTGCCAATCTCGATCGCGAAATGCTCTGTGCCACCATCATCGGGGCGAAACACATGCACGCGTCCAGCGTTATGGGCAGCAAGTGGCACGCGGGCGTGTACCACATCCTGCAGCGGCGCGAGCAGTGACATATAAGGAGAGGCCTCCTCAGCGGGAACCACGGTCAAACCATTCTGTGCCGCAAGGGTCATTGCGTCATCTGTGTTCACAAGTAAGACAGCGGGCAGCAGTTGCGCAGATTTGGCCAACTTGATTGCAGCGCGGTGACGTTCGGCGCAGCCCTCGCGTGCGCTGACAAAAGGCCCTTTCAATGGAGAGGCCAAATCATCCGCAGGGTTTGCTATGGCTTCGATCCACGATGTTTTGGCATCTGCGGGCAATTCCAGCCGTGCGATATCACCGTCATATGCAGGCGCTTTAAGTGTTGTGGCCCTGCGCTCGGTGATCGCGAGCACAACAGGCCCGATGGATTTGAATGTCTCCAATCTGTCTTTGGACAGGTGTTCTGCTGCAATCGCCAATGACATGCCCGTGTTTGAGCGCAACACAATCGGCACCCCCATACGTAAATCAGCGCGGGCACGGGCAATCAGTTCGGGCAGACTTGGGGCTAGGCTCATGTTCAATTCCATCAATATCAATGCGGCATATGTACTGATCTTTGTCAGAATGTGAAACATATCGCATGAATGTGAAACATACCCCGTTAAATTGACACGGTTGCGTGAGAGCGCTGTTGTAAATCTTGCCGAAAGCGTGAAGCCACATCACATCATGGGCAGAGATAAACAAAGGAGGGCATTCAAAATGGCCACTCTCAAAAAAATTCTGCTGGTGGACGATGACGACGATCTGCGCGAAGCGCTGAGCGAGCAGTTGGTGATGACCGAAGATTTCGATGTTTTCGAAGGCGACAGTGGTGCGGCCGGCATGGAGCGAATCAAAGATCAACATTACGATCTGGTGATGCTGGATGTGGGTCTGCCCGACACGGATGGACGCGAGCTGTGCAAATTGATGCGCAAAAGCGGTGTGAAGGCGCCCATCTTGATGCTCACTGGGCATGACACCGATGCGGACACAATCTTGGGTCTGGACGCGGGGGCAAATGACTATGTGACCAAGCCGTTCAAATTCCCTGTGCTTTTGGCCCGTATTCGTGCGCAGTTGCGCACACATGAGCAATCAGAAGCCGCGGTGTTCCAGCTTGGCCCGTATTCATTCCAACCTGCGCAAAAGATGTTGGTGACCGAAGACGAAAAGAAAATTCGTCTGACTGAGAAAGAAACCAACATTCTCAAGTATCTTTACCGCTCCTCTGAAACTGTTGTGCCGCGCGATGTGCTGCTGCACGAGGTCTGGGGCTACAACGCGGGCGTGACCACCCACACGCTTGAGACGCATATCTACCGCTTGCGTCAAAAGATCGAGCCTGATCCCTCGAATGCGCGTATTCTTGTGACGGAATCTGGTGGGTATCGTTTGGCGTCTTAAGCCGCGTCATCGACTTATATTTATGTGGAAAGGCCCAGGTCGTTTTGATCGGGGTCTTTTTTTGTGCATTTGGTCAAAAACGGGACTTCTTTTTTGGCATAGCTTGGAATGCACGCAAACCATGTGCACGTCGTCTTGTGTCGCCTTAGCGTCGCCTATTGTGTCGGTTCAAGTACATGATCGTACACGAGATTGTAGACATAAAGGTCGGCCAGATATGGAACTGCGCTTTTTCGAAATATATCGAAACCCCGAATATCTTTGGCTTTTGGCTGAAGGCATCGCGTTGAGCGCTGGTGTGACGCTGGCTGGCGCTTTGCTGGGGTTCATTTTGGCGCTGGGCTTGGCCGCCGCGCGCTATGAAAAAATTCCAGTTCTGCGTTACATAGCTGCCGGCTATGTGGATTTCATTCGCAACACGCCTTTGATTGTACAGCTATTTTTCGTGGCTTTTGGCCTGCCGCAATTGCTTGGCTATGTCTGGCCATTTTGGGCGCACGCCGTCTTGGCACTGATGTTGAACTTTTCGGCCTATTTCGCCGAAATTCTGCGGGCAGGGTTTCAGGTGGTCGATACAGGCCAGCATGATGCTGCCAAAGCTTTGGGCATTCCGCGCTATATTCAATTCATCAAAATTATCGTGCCGCAATCGATTGCGCAAATGTTTGCCTCGCTCAATTCGCAGTTCATCTTCTTGTTTTTGACCACAGGTGTAATTTCCGAGATCGGCGTGCGCGATTTGACCAATGCAGGCCTTTATATCGACAGTCGCACGTTTCGGTCATTTGAAGTCTTCTTCACCCTGACCGTGCTGTATATCCTGCTGTCTTTGGCCTTTAAGGCCTTGATGTACGCAATTGAGAAGCGCGCCTTTCGTTGGAAAACAGCACGATGAGAGATCTATTTATTTCCCTGATGGGCAAGCCTGACGGCATCATTTTGTTCCAGCTGATCGAAGCCACGCAATTCACGATTTATCTGTCTTTGATCGCTTTTCTTGGTGGTGGAATCATTGGCGGGTTGGTGACTTTGCTTCGCATTATGCCGAATAAAACCGCGAAAGGCATCGCTGTCAGCTACATTTGGCTGTTCCAATCCACGCCGCTGTTGATGCTGCTGTTCCTCACGGGACTTGGCGCGCCTGCGTTGCTGGGCATCACCATTGACCCTTGGGCTGCTGCGATATTTTCGCTGACGATTTATTCGTCGGCCTATCTGGCTGACGTTTGGCGCGGGGCGATTGAAAGCGTGCCGCAAGGCCAATGGGAAGGCGCGCGTGCGATTGGGCTTGGGTTCTACCCGACCTTGCGCAAAGTGGTCTTGCCGCAAGCGCTGAACATCGCTTTGGCGCCGACTGTGGGCTTTATGGTGCAGATCATTAAAGGCACTTCGCTGGCTTATATCATCGGGTTTCATGACCTTATGGCGATCGGCAAGCGCTGGGCCAATGCCCCTGTCGAGGGCTCAGAACCCTTCGTGATTTATCCGCTCATGGCGCTGATTTATTTCAGCCTTTGCTATCCGCTGACCTTGTTCTCACGCTGGCTTGAGAAACGCCTTGGGTCGCCCGCGCACTGATACACCTCATTCAAACTTATTCACCTTAAGGAGACCCCAATGTTGAATATTAAAGTAAAATCCCTGATTGCAGCCGCAGCGCTGGCCCTGCCATTCTCGGCCCCCGCCCATGCGGACCTATCGGATATACTGTCCGAGGGCGTGATCAAAATCGCTGTGCCTGAAAGCTTTGCGCCTTTTGGATCGCTTGGCATGGAAGGCGAACATGTTGGTTATGACGTCGATGTGGCGAAGCTTTTGGCTGAAAACCTTGGTGTTGAACTTGAGATCGTGCCCGTTGTGTCGAAACAACGTATTCCGTTTCTTGAAACAGAACGCGTTGATTTGGTGATCTCGTCATTGGGTGCCAACCCTGAACGTGCGAAATCCATCTGGTTTTCTGCTGCTTACGCGCCTTTCTATTCTGGTGTGTTTGCATCTGACGACACAATGATCAGCTCTGCTGCTGATCTATCTGGGCTGACCATCGGCGTGACCGGCGGCAACTTGGAAGACCTAGAACTGTCCAAAATCGCCCCTGACGATGCAAAAATCGTCCGTTTTGGCGATGATGCGGCCACTCTGTCTGCCTATACATCTGGTCAAATCGACGTTCTGGTTACAGGCAACACTGCTGCGGCGCAGTTGACTGTTGATCACCCCGAAATCAGCATTGCGACCAAGATAATCCTGAAAGAAAGCCCTGCGTTCATTGGCGTGAAAAAAGGCGACTTTGATCTGCTGCAATGGGTCAATGTTTTTATCTTGCACAAAAAATTGGGCGGCGAATTGGACGTGATTTCCCAAGAGTGGTTCGGTCAACCATTGCCGCCACTGCCAACATTCTAAGACGTAGAGATTTTCGTTTTGAGAAGGCCCCGCATGTCGGGGCCTTTTTGTATGCTGACGGAGGGTTCGAAATGAACCACATGATTGATTCAGTTCTGGGTGGCGCTGGCGGTTAAGGCCGATTAACCTGACGACCAAACCTAAAGGCCGTCTTGGCCAAATTGCAGGAACCCGCATATGTCATTTACGCTTGCCACTTGGAACATCAACTCAGTCCGCCTGCGCGCACCGCTTGTTGAAAGACTTTTGTCTGAGCAAGCCCCCGATGTGTTATGTCTGCAAGAGTGCAAATCCCCCGTTGATAAAATCCCGCTCGAGGGCTTTCATGCGCTGGGCTACACCCACATGGTTGCGCGCGGACAAAAGGGCTATAACGGCGTTGCGATCTTGTCAAAACTGCCGATTGCGGATGCGGGCGGCGAAGATTATGCCAGCTTGGGCCATGCGCGCCACGTTGCGGGCACGTTGGAAAACGGCGTAACCATTCACAATTTTTATGTGCCCGCAGGCGGTGACAAACCCGACCGCGAGATCAATGAAAAATTCGGGCAAAAGCTCGATTACCTGACTGAAATGCGTGACGCCTTTCACGCGGCAAAACTTGAGAAATCGATCCTTGTGGGCGATCTGAACATCGCGCCGCGCGAAGATGATGTGTGGGACCACAAAAAGATGCGCAAAATCGTGTCACACACAGAAATCGAAATCGAACATCTGGCGCAAACCCAAGAGGCAGGCGGCTTTGTCGACATCACACGCCAAGACATTCCCGAAGGGCTTTTGTACAGCTGGTGGTCGTATCGCGCCAAAGATTGGGACGCCGCAGATAAGGGCCGTCGTTTGGATCATATTTGGGGCACATCCGATATTTCAAACGCTGCACATTCCAGCCGTGTTCTGCGTGATGCCCGCGGATGGACCCAACCGTCTGACCATGCGCCAGTCTTTGCCACCTTCGACCTTTAATTCTGCTGCCAACAGGCGCATATAAAGCACAAGCACAGTTACAGGAGAGACCCAGATGATTGAACTCGGGACACCCAAAACCCCCACTGCGGGTGCGCATATTATTGACGTAAACGAAGACAACTTTATGGCTGAAGTCGTAGAGATGTCGAAAACGGTCCCTGTGATCATCGACTTTTGGGCGCCTTGGTGTGGCCCATGCAAAACGCTTGGCCCTGCTTTGGAAGCGGCAGTCAACGCCGCCGATGGCAAAGTGCGTATGGCGAAAATTGATGTCGACAAAAACCAAATGCTGGCAGGGCAAATGCGGGTGCAATCGATCCCGACTGTTTTCGCGTTCTGGCAAGGCGAGCCGATTGATGGCTTTCAAGGCGCGCTGCCGCAATCCGAAATCGATGCTTTTGTCGCCAAGCTGTTGGACCTCGGTGATGACGGTGGCTTGGACGCGGCGGTCGAGGCGGCTGATGAAATGTTTGAGGCCGGCGAGTTTGCTGATGCAGCTGAAACCTATGCGGCGATCTTGGAAGAAGACCCTAAAAATGTCGGTGCATTCGCAGGTCTAGCCAAATGTCACATCGCTCAAGGCGCATTGGATGAGGCTGAAGCGGTTTTGAACGGTATGCCAGCCGAAATTTCTGAAAACCCGATGATCGAGGCGGTGTTCGCGCAAATAGCACTCGCACGCGAGGCGGAAAACGCTGGTCCAGTTGCCGATCTGACCGCAGCTGTCGCGGCTGATCCCACCAATATGCAAGCGCGACTTGATTTGGCCACGGCCCTGCACGCAGATGGCCAAGTTGAAGACGCGGTTGAAGCGCTTCTGGCGGCGTTCAAGCAAGATCGTGATTGGAATGAAGGCGCAGCCAGAGAGCAATTGTTCAAGATTTTCGACAGTCTAAAAGCCAGCGACCCGATTGTTTTGAACGGACGTCGCAAATTGTCGTCGATGATATTTGTCTGATGGGACTGGCGGGCTAAGTCATGGCTATGAAAAATTCAAATGACCTGCCTTTGACGCTGCCCGTCTTTCCGTTGCCCGGTGCGCTTTTGTTGCCGCGTACGCCTTTGCCGCTGCATATTTTCGAACCCCGCTATTTGCAAATGGTCGAGGATTGCATGAAAACACCCGAACGCCTGATCGTTATGGCGCAACCACGCGGTGGGGCGGCGGGCGATCGTCTGAATGCCATTGGCTGTGCTGGGCGTTTGACGGGCTTTAACGAGACCGACGACGGGCGTTATATGATCACGTTGACTGGTATCTCGCGTTGTCGTATCGGCGATGAAATTGACGGGTTCGTACCGTATCGGCGCGCCACTGTTGAATGGTCCGGTTTTGAACGAGACCTTGGCGGGGCGGAACACGATATGGGGATGGATCGCAAAGCGATGCTGACACTGTTGCGTCGGTATTTTGCTGAGGAAGAGTTCGATGTCGATTGGGACGGGCTGGCTGGGGCCTCTGACGAGGTTTTGATCAACTCCATTTCGATGCTTTGCCCGTTCGATGCGGAAGACAAGCAAGCCCTGCTCGAAGCACCGTCTTTGTCGACACGCAGAGAAACGCTTGTCACACTTATGGAATTTGCCCTACGTGGCGGCACCAACGAGGACATGATGTAATGACACCTGATGAAATCCCTTTTGATCGCAGAATGCTGGAAGCCTTGGTGTGCCCGCACACACGCGGCATCTTGACCTATGACGCCGAGGCGCAAGAGCTGGTGTCCAAAACCGCGGGTCTGGCCTATCCCATCCGCAACGGCATTCCGATTATGTTGATGGACGAAGCGCGGCGTTTGGACGACTGATCTTGCCTCTGGCGACCTGCGTTAAAGCGGTTTGCCCTGCATCAGCTTGGGCAAATCACCACTGACACCAGCCGCCTCGCGCATGGCTGCACGGCGCAAGGATGGCAGGGCGTTCACCACGCCCATACCCAGATCACGCCCTAATCGCAGCAATGGGTTGTCGTTTGAAAACAACTTGTTGAACCCATCTGTCATCGCGGCCTGCGTGGTGACATCAAAGCGGCGCCACTGCTGGTAACGCATCAAAACATCGATGCGCCCTATATCTTCGCCGCGCCGATGTGCATCCACCAAAACTTCGGCCAGCGCACCTACATCTTTGAAACCTGCGTTCAAACCTTGCCCTGCAATCGGGTGCATTCCGTGGGCGGCATCACCGACCAAGGCCAGGCGATCAGCGGCAAAGGCATTGGCTAAGGTTAAGTTCAACGGATAGGTAAATCGCTTGCCCGCCAAAGATATGTCACCCAGAAAATCGCCAAAACGTGGCCGTAATACGTCTAGATAATCTGCATCTGGCAGTGCGTTTATATCGGTTGCGACGCTGGTTTTTTCGGTCCACACGATCGAGCTTTTGTTGTCTGGTAAAGGCAAAATGGCCAAAGGACCTGCGGGCATGAAATATTGATGCGCACAGCCCTCGTGGGGCAACTCATGTGCAATAGCGCAGACCAAAGCGGTCTGATCATAGCCCCAGCCGGTGCGCGCAATACCTGCGCGACTGGCCGTGCCGGATGTGCGCCCATCACAACCTACAATCAAAGCACCCGACAGTGTTGCCCCATCGTCCAATGTCAGATGCGCCCCCAAAGCGTCCACAGTTTGCGCGGCCACTGAGCCTGTCACTTGCGTGATGCGAGGATGTTTGGCGAGCGCCTTTAATAACGCGCGGCGCAAAAAACGATCCTCGACCATAAACCCAACGGGTCCGTCATCGGTCTCTGTGTGGTCAAATTCCAACATAAACGGCGCAGGGCCGTCGCCCGCTTTGCCGTCTGTGACTTTGACGTCCAAAATGGGCTGGGCGTTGTCGTGCACAGCGTTCCAAACGCCCAAAGCTTTTAGCAATCGTTGCGAGGATACTGACAGCGCATAGCCACGCCCGTCAAACCCATCATCTGCCAGCGCCGAGGCGCTCAATCGGTCGATAATGGTCACGCTTAAGCCAGCGTTTGCAACTGCCAAAGCCAAGGCTGGACCGTTGAGGCCACCGCCTACAATCAGGATGTCATTTGAATTTGTCATGCTGTCAATATGGCGCGCAATGCGGGATTGTCCATGCGTGTTTGTGCCGCTAGCTTAGGGCAAAATGATACGAATTGTCATTCGACCTTATCCTGACATCAATTTGACGACAAAAAGGCGACTCATGTCCAATATTTTCAAAAAATCCATGTGCGACTTGGGCCGTCATATCGGGGCAGGCGCACTGGACCCGCTCGACATTACGGCGCAATATCTTGACGCCGCCGAGGCGCATTCTAATGGAGCCCGCATATATGCCCGCATCACGCGTGAGCGTGCGCTGAGCGAGGCTGCAGCCGCCAGTAAACGTGCCAAGTCTGGTACGCGGCGCGGGCTTTTGGATGGTGTGCCTGTGTCTTGGAAAGACCTGTTCGACACAGCGGGCACAGCAACGGAAGCTGGATCAGGCCTGCTTGAAGGACGCGTGCCAACTGATGACGCCGAAGTGGTGCGCCGCGCCACAGCAAGTGGCCTTGTATGCTTGGGCAAAACCCATATGAGCGAATTGGCGTTTTCGGGTCTGGGCCTCAATCCGGTGACCGAAACAACGCCCTGCGTGAACGATTCCGCGGCTGTGTCTGGTGGATCATCGTCAGGCGCTGCGGGCTCTGTCGCGTTTAAATTGGCCCCAGGTGCTATCGGCACAGACACTGGCGGATCGGTGCGCATCCCTGCGGCGTGGAATGATTTGGTGGGGTTGAAAACCACATCGAACCGCGTACCACTTACGGGCGTTGTACCATTGGCTGAGTCCTTTGATACCGTTGGGCCTTTGGTCAAAACGGTTGAGGACGCCGCTGAACTCTTCGCGATTTTGGATGGCACACCAGCGGTGAATTTGCGTGATGCGACACTCAAAGGCAAACGCCTGTTGATGCTAGAAACTGTAGCTTTTGATGATATTCGCGAGGCTCCGCTTGCGGGATTTGAACGTGCGGTAATGCAGCTAAAAGATGCGGGTGCTGTTATTGAACGCGGCGCGGTGGATGTGGTCGAGCAAGCAATGGCTCTGTCGGGCATTTTATTTCCCGCAGAGGCTTATGGCACGTGGCGCGATGCAATTGAGGCCAATCCAAATGTAATGTTCCCGCCGATTTTAGAACGCTTCCGCGCAGGCGGCACAGTTATGGCGGCGGATTATGTCGATGCTTGGCGTAAATTGCAGACATACCGCGCCGAATATTTGGCCGCCACAGTTGGCTACGACGCGGTGATCTTGCCCACGGCACCGATTTTGCCGCCAAATATGGATCGGCTTTTGACCGATAGCGATTATTATGTGACCGAAAATCTTTTGGCACTGCGCAATACGCGCATTGGCAATTTGATGGGGTTGACGGGCTTGACGCTGCCAACAGGTGTACCATCGACTGGGCTTTTGTTGCAAACTCCGCCAAATACTGAGCACGAGTTGCTACGTTTGGGGGCAGCGGTAGAGCGCGCCTTGGCCTAAAAGTCACAGGTCCGTACGGCTGGCTTTGAAAAGGGGCGTCTTTTTCTGGACCGTTTGGCTTGAACGCGGTAACGTAGCTGCAAACAAGCGGGCAAAATGATCCGTAAAGACGAGGCAGTAGCAGTAATCATGACGTTTCCTGAGCGGTTTTCGAACCTGCCTGAATATGCGTTTCCGCGTTTGAGAACTCTTCTTGATGCGCATGCGCCAGGCGGTGAGATCGTACATATGACCATCGGCGAACCCCGCCATGCGATGCCCGATTTCGTCGGGGATGTTATGATGCAAACTGTTGATCTATTTGCGAAATACCCTGCCAATCACGGCACGCCAGAATTGCTTGACGCGATCGCCGGTTGGGTCAAACGGCGCTTTGATGTGGTGGTTGATCCGGCCACTCAAATCATGACGCTCAACGGCACACGCGAAGGCCTGATGAATGCCTGTATTGCGCTTTCGCCTGAAACCAAGCGCGGTAAAAAGCCCGTCGTTTTGATCCCCAATCCGTTTTATCAAGTCTATGCCGTGGCCGCCGCCACGGTCGGTGCGGAATCCGTTTTCGTGCCTGCGACTCGCGAGACGGGATTTTTACCAGATTACGCCAGTTTGCCGGCTGAGGTTTTGGATCGAACCACTGTGGCCTATATTTGCAGCCCGTCGAATCCCCAAGGGGCCGTGGCGCCGCGTGACTATTTGTGTGATTTGGTTGCATTGGCGGAAAAACATGACTTCACGATTTTTGCCGACGAATGCTATTCCGAGATTTATCGCGGCGCGGCCCCTGTGGGCGCGCTTGAGGCGGCGCAAGACATCGGCGCTGACCCTGAGCGTGTGGTGATTTTTCATTCGTTATCAAAACGCTCTAACCTTCCGGGCTTGCGTTCTGGCTTTGTGGCCTCTGGTCCTAAAAATATCGAACAGATCAAACAGCTGCGGGCTTATTCTGGCGCACCTTTGCCTTTGCCCATTCAAGCGATTTCTGCGCGGGCTTGGGCGGACGAGGCGCATGTTGCTGCATCGCGCGCGCTTTATGTTGAAAAACTAAATCTGGCGGATGAGATTTTTTCCGGCATCGATGGTGCTGGCGCACCGCAGGCTGGTTTCTTTTTATGGCTTCCTGTGGAAGACGGCGAAAAGGCAGCTTTAAAACTATGGACCGAAACTGGCGTGCGGGTTGTTCCGGGCGCTTATTGGTCACGAGACGTTCAGGGGCACAACCCTGGCAAAAATTATATACGGGTCGCTTTGGTGGCCCCAAAAGCAGAGACACAGCACGGGCTTATAACGCTTCGTGACTGTTTGTACGGTTGAAAGAGGCGAAAATGGCATCCTATCAGGCACGTGGTCGCGACCCACTTTTTGACAAAAACACCCAAGCGATTTTAGAACGCAGAGGGCGAGAACTTGTAGGGATCGGGCTGTTGCTTGGTGCCGTGATCATGGCGTTGATGTTGGGATCGTATTTGCCTGAGGACCCAAGCTGGTTGTCGGCCACCGATGCGCCAGTAAACAATGCCTTTGGGCGCTTGGGCGCGTCAATTGCTTCGCCGTTGATGATTATCGTTGGTACGGCGTCTTGGGGTATTTCAGCCGTGTTTGCCGTTTGGGGTGTACGTTTCATCACGCATCGCGGGGCCGAGCGGTCTTTGTCACGCGTGGTATTCGCGCCGATTTCAATCGCCTTGATTGCTGTTTATGCGTCAACCTATGCCAGCGTTGGTGTGCAAAGTCATGGTGGATTGTTTGGTGATACGGTTCTGTCTGCTTTGATCCAAATTCTACCGATCACACCCGCTTTAGCATTGAAATCATTGGCTTTTGTGACGTTTTTTGCGGCTGTGACCATGACGTTGTTTGTGTTCGGGTTTACACGTCAAGAGTTGAACGCTGTAGGCCGTTTTATGCTTTACGGCTTGATCGGTCTGTACTCTTTGATTTTGCACGCAACTGGTAAGGCTGCGCGTGGCTCTGTCGCGACGGGCCAACGCCTTGCGGCGACAAACGCTGAACGCCGAGCTGAAAAGCAGCGTATCTTGGCGGAAAACCAAGCTCTGGTAGAGGCTGAACAAGCGGTCGCTCCGCGTGTCGTTCGTGCTGAAGCGCATCAAGACGATGTGTTGGAACAGCCCGAGCCGACAGAATATGCAGAAAAATCTGGCCTGTTTTCCAAAATGCCCACCTTGTTGAAGCGTTCGCCAGATGTCTCGTTGCAGCCTGAGTTGGTTGAGCCAGAATTGGCACCAGAGCCGGATATGGGTGGCGGATTTGATGATCGTATTCGCAGCAAAATTTCAAATGTGGTGAACGCGCGGGTGCGGGCAGGATCACGAGCGATTTCCACAACAGGTGGTCGTGTCGAGCCGCCGTTATCTGCTGCACAAGCGGCCGTTGCAAAGTACAAAAAAGGCCCGAAACCGATGATCTTCTCTCAACCTGCGCCCTCTGTCGCGGCTGAGACTGGCGCAAGGTTCGATGATCCAGCGACTTACACCGATGAGGCGCTGGCCTATGCAGATGATAGTTATACCGACGAGGGATATGCTGAGGGTTATGATGAAGCCCCCACAGGTTACGCGCCGGTGGATTATGACGATGACATCGCGCTGGATACGCCCGAATATGTCGCGCCAAATGCAGCACGTTACGAGCCCGCAGTGACGGCACCTGAGCCAAAACGCGTTGTGCAGCATCCAGTGCGCAAACCTGCTGTGAAGTCAAAGCAAGCCCAAGCCGAAGCCCAGCCCGCGTTAAAATTCGACCCGAAAGAGGCCGAATATCAGCGTCCGCCATTGTCGCTGTTGGAGAGTGGCGATACCGTTGAGCGCTTTACTCTGTCTGATGATGCCTTGGAAGAAAACGCGCGCATGTTGGAAAACGTGCTGGATGATTACGGTGTCAAAGGCGAAATCGTTTCTGTGCGTCCTGGCCCTGTTGTGACCATGTACGAACTTGAACCTGCACCCGGTTTGAAGGCCTCGCGTGTGATCGGCTTGGCCGACGATATTGCGCGCTCCATGTCTGCGCTTTCTGCGCGTGTGTCCACTGTGCCGGGGCGCACCGTTATCGGGATCGAGCTGCCGAATGAAAACCGCGAGAAAGTTGTCTTGCGTGAAATTCTGTCAGCGCGTGACTTTGGCGACAGTAATATGAAGTTGCCGCTGGCTTTGGGTAAAGATATCGGTGGTGATCCTATCGTCGCCAATTTGGCCAAGATGCCTCACCTTTTGATCGCGGGGACCACCGGTTCTGGTAAATCTGTGGCGATCAATACCATGATCTTGTCGCTTTTGTACAAGCTGACGCCGGATGAATGCCGGATGATCATGATCGATCCGAAAATGCTTGAGTTGTCGGTTTATGACGGCATTCCACATCTGTTGTCGCCTGTTGTGACTGATCCGAAAAAGGCTGTTGTGGCGTTGAAATGGACCGTGGCAGAGATGGAAGATCGCTACCGCAAGATGTCCAAAATGGGCGTGCGCAACATCGATGGGTATAATGGTCGCGTCAAAGAAGCATTGGCCAAAGACGAAATGTTCTCGCGCACTGTGCAAACAGGTTTTGACGAGGAAACCGGCGATCCTATTTTCGAGACCGAAGAATTTAAGCCTGAAACCATTCCCTATATTGTTGTGATCGTCGACGAGATGGCCGATTTGATGATGGTGGCTGGTAAAGAGATTGAGGCCTGTATCCAGCGCCTTGCGCAGATGGCGCGGGCTTCCGGTATTCACATCATCATGGCGACGCAACGTCCGTCTGTTGATGTGATCACCGGCACGATCAAGGCCAACTTCCCGACACGGATTTCGTTCCAAGTCAGCTCGAAAATCGACAGTCGCACAATTTTGGGCGAACAGGGTGCTGAGCAACTTTTGGGCATGGGCGACATGTTATATATGGCGGGCGGGTCGAAAATCACCCGTGTGCACGGGCCGTTTTGTTCGGATGAAGAAGTCGAAAAAATCGTGTCTTACCTCAAATCCTACGGTCCGCCGTCTTATGTCGGGGGTGTGGTCGAAGGTCCGCCGTCTGACAAGGAAAGCAGCATTGATGCTGTGTTGGGTCTGTCTTCGGGCGGCAATACTGACACGGAAAATGCGCTTTACGACACGGCTGTGGCCATCGTTATCAAAGATCGCAAATGTTCAACCTCCTACATCCAACGCAAATTGGCGATTGGCTACAACAAAGCCGCGCGCCTTGTTGAGCAAATGGAAGACGAAGGCGTGGTCTCAGCGGCCAACCATGTGGGCAAACGTGAAATTTTGGTGCCTGAACAGTAAAACATATTGTCGCGTGATGTGCAGGACTTTGCTCATCACGCGGCCTTCCTGTTTATGTGATCAATTCTGGGATGTTTTGACACGCAAAGCTGCGTATATTGAGCCTATGAAAACACTTCGTTTCGCATTTGCGCCCGTTATCGCGTCTATTTGTTTCGCCCTTCCCGCAGCGGCTGAAAAGTTGTCGCTGACTGAGTTGTCCACTTATCTCAATTCGCTCGGCACGGTTCAGGCCGATTTCATTCAAAAGAATGACGACGGATCGTCGGCCAGTGGCGTGTTGACGCTTAAACGCCCTGGTCGGATGCGCCTGTCTTATGGCGGTGAAAATGATCCTTTGGTGCTTGGATCGGGCGGACAGGTGGGCGTGTTTGATCCTGGATCGAACGAGCCCCCTCAACGGTTTCCTATGTCCAAAACACCGTTGTCTTTGATTTTAGCGAACAACGTTGATCTGTCGCGGGCGAAAATGGTGGTTTCTCATACGGAACAAAATGGTGACACCGTTGTGCGTGCCCAAGATCCTGAGCATCCAGAATACGGGTCTATCGATTTGATTTTCGGCGATACGCCCGTCTTGAAAGCTTGGGTTATTCATGATGAAGGCGGCGGATCGACCACGGTTCAACTGACCAAAATGCGTCTGGGAGGAACAGTGCGAGATGCCGAATTCAACATCAGAGCGGAAGCGCGCCGCAGGGGCACGCCGATCGAATAGTTAAAGCTTGGTTTGCCTCATGCCCGCAGTGAGCATGAGGCAAAGCGTATCAAATTTTATTGCAAGATTTCAACTGAGCATAATAGCTGTTGGACCGCACGCTTGCTTCCGATGCGACGCGCAATAGCCATGGTTTCGAATTGTAGCTGCCACGGGCGTAGCCGGTGCGCCCCTCATGATAGGCCAAGTATTGTGACCGCGCATCGGTTTTTGCGATCCCAAGGCGCTCGGTCGATTTCGCCATATACCAGCCCATGAAATCTGTGGCGTCGTTGATCCTGTCGCGTTTCGCACCAAAGCGGCGCTGATCTTCGCGGTACTCATCCCATGTGGCATCAAGGGCTTGGGCATAGCCATAAGCAGAGCTTTGACGACCCATGGGAATGACCCCTAGCACGAACCGATATGGGGTGCGTGCGTTGCCGATGAATTTACTTTCTTGGTACAACACCGCCATCTGCACGTTCACCGGTACGCCCCATTTGCGCTCAGAGGCTTTCATCGCCCTCAAATACGTAGGGCGCTGGCTCACGATTGAGCAGGCGTTATCAAGATTGCGTGGTGCTGAAAAATTACCGCTGCCACAAGCGGCAACCAGCACCAACAGTGCCATCGCGCGAAGACCTTTTCTCATAACTGCTCTCATGTGTTATTTTTTCCAAGCATACCGCGTTTTTGTCTCACCGTAAAATGGCTTTCTTGTGAGTGAGCCGTTTCTTGATCATACAACAAAAGCCAGCAAAAGCGGCAAATACAACACCGACAACAGGGTCGATGCGACGACAAGTCCGGCAACGTCTTCGGCCTTGGCGCCGTATTTTTCAGCAAGCAGATAGGATGTGACAGCGACGGGAGTGGTGATTTGCAAGATCAAAACCGCATAAGGCACCGACGATAAGCCAAACCATTTGCCAAGAGCAACGGCGATGCCCGTGCAGATCACGGCTTTGAACACCGACAGTGCAGCGGCCTTTCCCAACCCGCGGGGTTCAAGCCGCGCGACGGCTACGCCGAGTGTGATCAGCATGGTGGGAATCGCGATTTGTCCCAATAAGTCCAAGGTGTTCATCATAAAGTTCGGAATCGTCCAACCTTGCCATAAAAACAACGATCCCAAAAGGGTGGCCGCCACTAGGGGTTCCTTTAAAGCCTTGCCGATAGAACCGCCGCCAGCCGTGATGTAGACACCGAAGGTGAAGGACCAAATCGCCATGACCGCAAAAATGATGATGGCGTAGCTGAGGCCTTCGTCGCCGAATGCGAAATAAGCCAAGGGCAGGCCAAGGTTGCCAACATTGCCGAAAATCAAAGGGTTTAGAAAAGTGCGGGTTTCAAGTTTGAGAATTTTCACAGCAAGATACATGATCACCGTCACAGACCCGTAAGCAGCTATAGAGGCCAAGGACAGTTTGGTTAACGCTGCAGGGTCGATTTCGGCTTTGACCAATGCCGTGAAGATCAAAGCGGGAACCGATAAAGTCATGGCCAGTTTGGTCACGAATTCAATGCGGTACTCGTGACCGCTTTTCACCCAAATGAAGCCAATCGCAGCCAAAAGAAAGACTGGCGACACGATTTCTAAGACTGTTAGAATTAAGTTCACAAACTGTTTCCCGAATAATCGGCCGTCCCCCGTGGACACCGCCAGCTGGAAAAGCTTAATAACGTGTAACGGGGGTTGCAATGTTATGTTGAAAACACGCGCAAAATATCATTTGGGACAAGTTGTTCGCCACCGAAAGCATCCCTTTCGTGGCGTGGTTTTTGACGTGGATGCCATTTTTGCCAATACCGAAGAATGGTATGACGCCATTCCCGAACAAAGCCGACCCAAAAAAGATCAGCCCTTTTATCATTTATTGGCTGAGAATGATCAAAGTTACTATGTCGCCTATGTCTCAGAGCAAAATTTGATTGCTGATTATTCTGGCGTTCCAGTGGAACATCCAGATCTTTCGGATCTTTTTGGACCGTTTGAAGATGGCACATACCCGCTTCACTTTCAGATGAACTGAGGTCGGAGTGAGCTAATGCTCGGTTGCAAATGGAAGTCTAAAGGACAGTGTGTTTTGGTTTGCGCGGCGCGCGTAGTTTAATTCGCGCGTCAGTTGGTGGATGAGGAGCCAACCAAACCCACCTTCTGGTAAATCTGCAATGTCACATGTCAAATCTATTTGAGCGCCTTTGGGAATCTCGCCATTTGGCATTGAGTGTCCCGTGTCGATTATTGTGCAGTCTAACGTTTCTTTTGAGTAATTCAGATGGGCCTCAATCAGTCCAGTGTCACTGGCGGAGTAGGCGTGTTTAACAATATTGTTGAGCACTTCTGCGATGACGAGTTCAACTGTACTCCAGTCATCTTGTGACAAGCTCAGATTGGACATACTGGATTTGATGGTCTGCAAACCACGTCGTACAGAACGATCGTTAGCGGGGATGATCAAACGCAGGACGCCGTTTCCACCGTGATGGTTGTAATCGTCGCCCAGAGAAGCGCACGTAGAGACGTCCGAATTTTTTTCAGGACGCATCGGCAACGCCCGCCATCGCTGAGGTGGCATTGTCATGAATTGCGAAAACAGTGTCCATACGTGTCAGGTGGAACACTTTTTGGACAGCGGGTTGTAAAGAGGCAAGTTCAAGTGTTTGCTCTGCTTTCTTGGCTTTGAGCGCCGCAACCACAGCGCCCAGCCCTGAGCTGTCGAGGAATTCAACTTGGGACATATCAAGCACAACACGTCTTGGGCCAGCGTCTGTGAGTTTGCGCATTTCATCTTTGAACTGAATGGCGCAGACCGCATCAATTCTATTTTCGCAGATTGTTACCAAACGTGCGTTATCGAAGTCTTTATGATTTAATTTCATTTGACACCTTTTGATCGAATTCAATCTGATCCTAGGGGAAATGTCTTACCAAGGTGTGTGTTGTGACCGAAATTATGCCCTGAATTGGCGCGGTATTTAGATATAAATTTATCAAATAATTGCGTCTGTTTGATGAGCCTGTGCCCATGCGCTTTGAGCAAAGATCTGTTGGTCAATGGGGGCGAACATGGTATTCGGCTGCGCATGAGCGATACATATAATCCCCCCCAAGACCCGCTGGATGTGATCCATGCAGATCATCAAATTCTGATTGTGAACAAACCTGCAGGGCTTTTGTCCGTTCCGGGCAAAGGCGAGCATCTATCTGATTGTTTGATGGCGCGCATTTTGGGGGCCTTTCCTGAAGCCTTGCTTATTCACCGGTTAGACCGCGATACCAGTGGCGTGATGGTCTTTGCTTTGACACCCCATGCGCAAAAACACATTGGTCAGCAGTTTGAAAAACGGCGCACAAAAAAGACTTACGTCGCGCGTATTTTTGGCAAGCTGGAACCGAAAACAGGCACTGTCGATCAGCCGATTATCGTGGATTGGGAAAACCGTCCTTTGCAAAAAATTTGCCATGAAACAGGTCGTGCTGCGCAGACGGATTGGCGGGTGCAACGCTATGACGAGACAGGCACGCGGGTGCGGCTTTATCCCCATACGGGGCGATCACATCAGCTGCGGGTGCATATGCTGTTTCTGGGGCATCCGATCATGGGCGACCCGTTGTATGCCACTGGCGATGCCCGTGATGCGCCGCGTTTGATGCTGCATTCCGAGAACCTGAAATTCCGTCACCCTGATGGTGGGGCTGGCGTAAGCTACACCGCGAAGTGTCCATTTTAGTCCCTTTATGTCACATGAGATGGGGGGTGTAATTGGCCGTCCGATTGCTTATCTTAATCTATAGATAATCAAAGGGAGTGGACTGATGAGTCTTCGCATTAATACGATTGTACCGAACTTTACCGCTGAAACAGACAAGGGAACGATTACGTTTCACGACTGGATTGGCGATTCTTGGGCGATTTTGTTTTCTCACCCAAAAGATTTTACGCCTGTATGCACCACCGAATTCGGCGCTGTTGCACAATTGGCTGATGAATGGGCCGCGCGTGGCACCAAAGTGATCGGCGTTTCTGTGGATGGTGTTGAAGAACACAAAGGCTGGAAAAAGGACATCGAATCTTTTGCTGGCACAACCGCTGATTTCCCGATCATCGCAGACAGCGATCTGGCTGTGTCCAAAGCTTTCGATATGCTGCCAGAAGACGCGTACATGCCCGATGGCCGCACGCCTGCTGACAGTGCCACTGTGCGCTCAGTTTTCATCATTTCGCCTGACAAAAAAGTCCAGTTGATGATGACTTACCCTATGTCTGTTGGCCGTAACTTTGCCGAGATTTTGCGGGCTCTGGATGCCTTGCAAAAAACATACGGCGCGCCGCTTGCGACGCCTGCGAACTGGGTGACGGGCCAAGACGTTGTTGTGGCTTTGTCGCTTGATAATGACGCGGCTGAGGCCAAATTTGGTGCGCTTGATATCAAATTGCCTTACCTGCGTATGGCCAAAGATCCTAAGTAAGGTTCTAGAGTTTTCCAGTTGATATTGGCATATAGGGGCCACGCGCGCTGAGGTGTGCGTAGCCCTATCTCGTTAAGGTTTGGACATTCAAAATGCAGTTTTTAAAATTAGACACGAAAACTGTGTCGTCATTCGATGAGGTTCTCGGTGCTGATGTGCATGTCGTACACAGTGGCATTGGTCCAAGCTTTCGGACGCTTAAGGCGCATATGGGGGCAGGGCGCGCTTGTGCGTTGATGTTGAAAGCTTTCATTCGCCCCAGTCCGCAGGCGTCTGACAACGTGTCGGGTAATATTTACCGCAAGCAGGTCCGGTTTCCCAAGGTGTTTGGCAATCCGGCCATTCGTGGGCTGTACCGCTATTTCAAATTGGTCGATGCCACTTTGTTAGAGGCCGCTTTGCAAGTCGAAGTGGAAGCCGTCAATCCTGAGGTTACTATTGTTTATAATGGTACAAACTATCCTGAATCTGTGCTCAATCAGGTCACCAAGGGGCGCAAGCGCGTGTTCCTTGAGGCTGGTTTTTTCCCCAGAACGCTGCAATTTGATCCTGTTGGGTTGAATGGGGCCAATTCGGTGCCGCGTGACCCAAATTTCTATCTTGATACCGACGAAGATTTCGCCGCAGATGACCTGCCTGATCTGGTGAATGATCGCGCCTCTAAAAACCAATTTGATGCCACGGAACTGCCGAAAGATTTTATCTTTGTGCCGTTCCAAGTGCCGTCCGATATGCAGGTCACGCGCCATTCGCCATGGGTGAAAGATATGGAGGCGTTTTTGGATGTGGTTTGCGATGCGGCAGATCGCAATCCTGACGAGGTGTTTGTGATCAAAGAACACCCAAGTTTCAAACGGTCTGTCATTGGTTTGCGGGACCACCCTCGGGTGATCTTTGCCAATGGCAATGTCACGTCCAAGATGATCCAAAAGGCCCGTGCTGTCATCACACTGAATTCGACCGTGGGGATTGAGGCGTTGTTGTTTGACACCGATGTGATCACTTTGGGCCATGCCTGTTACAATATCGAGGGGCTTGTCCAGCATGCGACGGGGCCACAAGACTTGGACCGCGCGCTTGGGGCACTGCGCAACGGGACTTGGACGGTCAATCCCAAGTTGCGTCAACAATTCTTGGGCTATCTGCATAACAGATACCTTGTTAGCGGCACCTTTTGGGAGCCCCCGATCGATTTGGCTGAGCAGATTTTGAAACGGGCGAAGTGATATACTGTGCAAAGAGGTAGGCATGTTTGGATTTAAAAAAATCAAAGCTGTCACCCAGCTGACCCTTGAGCCACCAAAACCATCAGCAGGGCGCCAAGGCTTGGCCATTGTTTTGATCGTTAAAGATGAAGAACAGCACATTGAGGAATGGGTTGCCTTTCATCTGGCGGCGGGCGTAGCGCATTTTTATGTCTATGATAATGGCTGCACCGATCAAACCCTTGCGCGCCTTGTGTCTGTTGCAGGGGTAAAGGCGACGATTGTGCCATGGGATCAAAAGCTGTGGGATGCGCGCAGTGGGGCCGAACTTCACAATCAGGTTTTGGCCTACGCCCACGCGATTCGCAATTTTGGGTCAGGGCACCGCTGGATGAGTTTTATCGATGCGGATGAATTTCTTGTACCAAAAGCGCAGGCTGATTTACCCTCATGTCTAGCGCATTTGGAGGATGAGGCTTGCGTGTCTTTGCCGTGGCATATGTTTGGTCGCAACGGATTTGAAACGCCCCCTCAAGGTGGGATCGTTGCCAATTATACTCAACGCCATCCTGATCCGCTTGACCCCAAAGGGGTATGTAATTTCAAACTGATTTTAGACCCTTGTCGCGTCACCTCTATGGGGGTGCATATAGCTCAATGTGATCAGCGGGATTGCACGGTTAACGATAGCGGTGCTCAGGCCACGTCACAGACCAGACGCGATCCGTCATTCTATTCCGCTGACTTCATCCAGCTGAATCATTATTACACGCGCTCTAACTCTGAACTTGAAGCGAAAATCAATCGCGGCTCAAATATGCGGCACGATCAAGACGCGCACAGGCGCAAGGTAATGGCCAATGTCGCACGGGTTGAGGGCGAGGGCGTCGAAGATCGCTTTGCACAAAACTGGTTCGCTGCGCGGCGGTGATTGCAGGCGGCGCCGGCATGATGAAAGGTCTTGTTTGATGGTCTTAAATGAAAAAAGCCCCGCTGTTTCCAGCGGAGCTTTGTCGTGTTTTTGCAAAGAAAAGCTTACTCAGCTTTTTCTTCTTTGATTTCTTCACCAGTAGCCTGATCAACCATTTTCATGGCCAAACGTACTTTGCCGCGGTCGTCAAAGCCCAAGAGTTTCACGAAGACTTCTTGACCTTCTTTGAGCACGTCAGATGGGTGGTTCAAGCGACGGTTTTCAATTTGTGACACGTGCACAAGACCATCACGTTTGCCGAAGAAGTTCACAAAGGCACCAAAGTCGACGACTTTGACAACTTTACCTTTGTAGATTTTGTTTTCTTCAGGCTCTGCAACGATGGAGTGGATCATGTCGTAGGCTTTTTTGATCGCTTCAGCATCGGAAGACGCGATCTTGATGATGCCTTCGTCGTTGATATCGACTTTCGCGCCAGAGGTTTCCACGATCTCACGGATCACTTTACCGCCGGAACCGATCACTTCACGGATTTTATCCGTTGGGATCTGCATGGTCTCGATCTTAGGAGCGTGCTCAGAGAAAGAAGACGCGCCAGACAAAGCTTTGTTCATTTCGCCCAAGATGTGCAAACGACCTGCTTTGGCTTGTGCCAAGGCTTTTTCCATAATCGCTGGCGTGATACCGGCAATTTTGATGTCCATTTGCAAAGACGTGATACCGTTTTCTGTACCAGCCACTTTAAAGTCCATGTCGCCCAAGTGATCTTCGTCACCCAAGATGTCAGACAAAATAGCGTATTCGCCGTCGTCTTCCATGATCAGACCCATAGCAACACCAGCCACAGCGGATTTAAGCGGAACGCCCGCATCCATCATGGACAAGGAGCCACCACAAACAGACGCCATTGAAGACGAACCGTTTGATTCAGTGATCTCAGACACAACACGTACAGTGTATGGGAAATCTGTTGCCGCAGGCAAAACAGCCTGAAGTGCGCGCCATGCCAGTTTACCGTGACCAATCTCACGACGGCCTGGGCCAGACACACGACCAACTTCACCTACAGAGTAGGGAGGGAAGTTGTAGTGCAACAAGAAGTTGGATTTGAAGTTGCCGTGCAGCGCGTCGATGAATTGCTCATCATCGCCTGTGCCCAATGTGGTCACAACCAAACCTTGTGTTTCGCCGCGTGTGAACAGGGCAGAACCGTGTGTGCGTGGCAAAATACCAGTTTCAGAAACGATAGGACGGATCTGATCAAGCGCACGACCATCGATACGTTTGCCTTCGCGTACAACAACGCCGCGCAAAACAGATGATTCAAGACCTTTCAATGCAGAACCGAGGTTTGCATCTTCAAGCTGCTCTTCTGACAATGTCGCCAAGATCGCTTCTTTTGCCGCTGAAACAGCTGCAACACGTTCTTGTTTATCAGTGATCGCGTAAGCCGCTTTCATCGCGTCTGTACCAGCGGCCGCAACTGTTGCTGCCAAGTCTGAGTAATCAGGCGCTTCGAATTCGAATGGCTCTTTCGCGCAGGCTTCAGCCAATTCAACGATCAAGTCGATCACAGGCTGAATTTGCTGATGCGCAAAGTTCACAGCGCCGAGCATTTCTTCTTCGTTCAGCTCGTAAGCTTCTGATTCAACCATCATCACGGCATCTTTGGTGCCAGCGACAACCAGATCAAGACGTTGATCAGGGTTGTTGCGCAGGTCCTGCATGTCGTCGATTGTTGGGTTCAAGATGTATTCGCCATCTTCAAAACCAACACGTGCACAAGCAATCGGACCGCGGAACGGCGCGCCTGAAATGGTCAAAGCAGCAGAGGCCGCGATCATCGCAACAACGTCTGGGTCGTTGACAAGATCGTGGGACAGAACTGTACACATCACGAGAACTTCGTTTTTGAAGCCTGGAACGAACAGAGGGCGGATCGGACGGTCGATCAAACGCGCAGTCAGCGTTTCTTTTTCCGTTGGGCGGGCTTCGCGTTTGAAGAATCCACCTGGAACTTTACCAGCCGCGTAGTATTTTTCTTGGTAGTGCACTGTCAGGGGAAAGAAATCCTGACCAGGCTTTTGTTTACGAGCAAAGGTCACGTTGGCCATGACAGATGTTTCGCCCAAAGTGGCGATCACTGAACCGTCGGCCTGACGCGCAACTTTACCTGTTTCCAGTGACAGCGTTTCTTCGCCCCACTGGATTGATTTTTTCACTTCATTGAACATGAATTTAGCATCCTAATTGGGAGTGCCCTGACCCCTGTCAGGTCTCCCGTGATATATAGCGGCCCCATTGCCGCCGATCCCTCTATCATTCTTCACAGCACGGGGATCATCGCGCTACGTCTCAGATAGTCCGCCCATACACGAAATACCTGTGTTTGGGAAGCCATCTATGCGCAGACCGGTACAAACGGCTGCTTTCAGCAAATTGTTTTGTTCTTTACTCTGGCTTGATACAGGTCCCTCGAACTAAGATCTGCCCTGTGGCCTTAATCCCTTTGTTGTGAGAATTTTCTATGCGTTCCCTCCTGTTATCTCTGAGCGTTCTTATTGCAGGGGTTTGCATCCCTCATGTCGCACAGTCGCAATCACAGTCACAGGCCCTTCAAGCCGAGAGTAAAATCTTGGCCATCGGCGATTCATTGATGGCGTGGCATAGTGCGTCAGGCGCATCCATCGCACATGTCGTTGGCAAAGCGTTGAATGAACCGGTGCTCAATCGCGCGATTGGGGGCGCAAAAATCATCCATGCTTTGCCCGTCACCGGCGCGCTCGGGTTTAAAATTTCCGCGCAATTTCCCACAGGCCAGAACGTCACGCCTAAAGATTGGGTGATCATGACAGGGGGTGGTAATGACCTGTTTTTAGGGTGCGGGTGCAACAAATGCGATCGGCGTATCCAACGTATGATCGACCCCAAAGGCCAGTCCGGTGAAATCCCTAAACTTATCACCAAAATCCGCAACACCGGTGCCCGCGTGATCTATATCGGATATCTGCGCAGCCCCGGCGTGGATTCCGTCATCGATGCGTGCCTGCCCTTTGGAAACGAATTCGAAGCGCGTATCGCCACCATGGCCGCAAGCGATGATGGCGTGTTCTTTGTGTCGCTTGAGGGGCTCACCCAACACGGCGATAGATCTATGCATGGCGTCGATATGATCCACCCCTCGCGCAAAGCCTCAAACCTGATCGGCCTGCGCGTGGCGGATGTGATCCGCAAAGCCGACAAGACCCGCTGATGCCATATTTGTGTGCAAGCATCATTTTGGCCTAAGCCGAAGGCGGTGCTTAAGGGCGCATAGGAATTCGGAAGAGGCGAACGGTATTTTCGACCAAAGCCGCCGTCCGCGAACTTTGCAGCAAGAGGCAGTAAATAATTCTCATTACGCGATGCTGCGTGATGCATCAATGTCTACTGTTCCAACTCTACTCATTTTTTATGTGGCTGCGGTTGAGGTTTTTCTAGCGACAGTTCACAAAGAAATGCCGCCACAATTTACTATGGAGAGTGCTAAAATGTCGCTACGGGTAGACAGAATAATCACGATCTTGAAGCCCAGCATTCCAGTGCGAGAAGGAACACGACTATATACTGGGTTCGAGGAGCTGAGCACATGCAACGGAAAAACCTATGGGCACTTTCGTAGCCTATGTGGCGGCCCAGTGGGTCATAAAGGTCGGCGATTTTCACCATCGGCCGTGTGGAAATCAGCTGAGGCGTGTGGGTTCGCAAGGCTTGAAGACGCTATACCTTCCCGCACACTTCAAAACGATATTCATGACGTATGTGTTGCAACAAATTCTCAGCAAGACAACGCAACAACACACTTTCAAGCGCTCAATGATGTTCGCCAACTCATCGTCGCGGATGGGGTCAGTATCGACTTACCTGGCATATATGCTTGGAAAATAGATGGTATCGGAATCTATGTTGGCAAATACACCCGCAAATCTCGCCCACTTCGCGAGTACAATAAGAACGTTAGGCATCTTCTTAACGGTGAAATGTATCGCCCGCAGAATCCAACGGGCTTCCGGCGCGTCCATCACGCATTGGCGCGCGCTGTGACAGATGGTCTTCGTATCGAATTGCATATTTTAGAGAACTGCTCGCCTGAAAATTTGAATGCAAGAGAGCAACACCTTATTTCAACGATAGCTTGCGGAAACTTGAACGGCTAGCTTTCACTGAAATCCTGCGGCAATTAAGGGCTTGCCTTTCCGCTTGCCAGCCTTCCCAAAATGACCGTTAGTTGAGCGATCTCGAAATCAGCCCTTAGCACAACCGCAGCGAACTTCCGCTCTTTCCCGCATCGCAGACCTAAGTGTCGACCTAATAGAAAATCAGGTTTCGCCCATGCTCACGCGCCAAACTTGATAAGATCTAAGGTCAATTCGCACCCAAAATTCCAGAAAAAACCTTTAAAACATGTAAAGTGAGGTGGGGCGAAAGCTTTAAACTTTTGAAAACACGGGTCGCAATGTCTTGTAAGATTTTGAAAGACAGGTCGGGGCAACGTGCGGTGGGGCCACGGAATTGGTTAACGTAGTATGCAAAAACGCGCCCCGAAGGACGCGCTTTTCTCAGATTAAATCTGATAACAAATCGTTTAGCGACGCAAGCCGAGGCGCTCGATAAGCGACTGGTAACGTGAAACGTCTTTGCCTTTTACGTAATCAAGAAGCTTACGGCGCTGCGCAACCATCATCAAAAGGCCACGGCGACCGTGGTTGTCTTTTTTGTGTGTTTTGAAGTGCTCTGTAAGTGTCGCGATACGTGAAGAAAGGATAGCAACCTGAACTTCGGGTGAGCCGGTGTCACCTTCTTTGGTTGCGAATTCTTTCATGATACGTGCTTTGTCTTCTGCAGTAATCGACATCGGGGTCTCCTTTATAAGGTTAGGGTACGAAGACGGCACAAGCCGGGATGTCGTCCAGCAAGGCCCATGAATCACCCGCATAATTTGATACGGATGGGGGCGTATAGGCGGTTTCTGTGCAAAAGGAAAGTTTTTTGCGTAACCTACGGAGGGCTAGTTGCTGCCCCCCGTAGACGTGGTGTCGATCATGATCTCCGCAGCAATTTGTTTGGCCCATTCGCCGATGATCGGAACCACTTCGATTTGGTTCAAGATATAGCCAACGATGGACACAACGATTGTGGCGCCAGCAACGGACCCAAAGCCAAACGCCAAGCCGCGCAGGAAATTGAACCACATCAGGCGCCAAGTTGAATCGTGCAGACGAATAAAGCGATGCGCATTGAGGCGGGCCACTTCTTGGCTCAGTTTTTCGATGTCATTTGACGTGTTTTGAAGAAGGTCACTCATAGTGGGTTCCATTGATGTGATAAAACTTTACAGTCGTTTTTTGAAATTAACCTTTATTAACGACAGTTTAGGTCAAAGTGTTTTTAAAATGTGCATCGGATTATTTAGATATATGTGCTATAGGTCGCGTTGTGAAGAAGTGGTGAGGTGAGACATGCTATGGGCATTGGCACTTTTGGGTATGCTGCCAGCAGCTTTCGTCTTTGGTGACGCGAAGCCTGTTGAGACTGACAGTGAGGCGGATGGCGACGGCGTGAACACCTCGGAGACCTTAGATAAAGATCAAGATGACTCCTTTACCGACATCTTAGATGACGGAGTTGGTGAAGATCTTTCTGCAGAAGCTTCCGATCTGCAGCCTGTGAGCTATTACGCGGTATCGAATGGTTTAGAAACCACTTACGATGATTTCAAAGTCGGCGAAGACGAAATCACTCTTCATTTGACGGATGATGGCAACGGTGAATTCATTGTGGATACACTGCAAGACCAAGACGACGGCACAATTGGCGTCAGCTTGAGTTACTTCGATGGCGAGGCTGAAACAACGCTCAGTTTTCCCGGTCTTGATGAAGTCCCTGCAGAAGATATTTTTATAGGCGTAACGTCGCAAGAAACAGGTGGCGAAACGATCTATAGTCTTGAGAGTATTGGCGATTTTGGTGCGATTCTACCTGACGATCCAGATGTGCCCGCAGAGCCTGGTGGTGAGTCTATCGATCTTGCTCTCGCGCCATCTGATCCAGATGTGCCTGCATTGTCGTCTGGGATCAGTGGCCTTGATGAGCCTGTACTAATGCCCAGTTCCCCAAGTGAGGTTGATCAGGTTTTTGAGCACATTTTAGCTGATGGTGGTGACACGCTTGTCCTCAATGACGATCCTTTTCAAGGTGGTTTTGACGCCGATATTGTGACGACAGGTGACACCGCGAGCATCGAAACGGATTACGCTTTGCATCAGATTTCTGGCAGTGATGATGATGATACAATCGTGCTTGGTGATGATGCGGCGATTGTTCAAGCGGGTGACGGCGACGATTCTGTTTATGCTGGCGAGGGCACGGCTATCGTGTCTGCTGGTGACGGCGATGACGTCGTTTTCGGCGGTGATGACGCTGGTTCCGATTATCTTTTGGATGGTGGTGCAGGTGATGATGACCTGTCTGGGGGAGAGGCTGATGAGGTCTTGATTGGTGGTCTTGGCGCCGATTCGATCTCGGGAGGCTCTGGCGATGATACCTTAGTTCTTGATCAGCAAGACACTGCAAATGGTGGTGCTGGCGATGATACGTTCTGGTTGTATTCAGATGGTCATGTTGATGCTGACTTTGCGCAAATTACGGATTTTGCGCAGGGCGAAGATATCATTCGGGTGACGCTGCCAATGGAAGCCGAAGGCACAGATGGTTTAGTTGTAGAGGTAGTGCAGATTGAAGATGGGAGTGGGTCACAAGTCTTGGTTAACGGTGATGTGATTGCAGTTGTGCAAGGCGCCTCTAATGTCACGGCAAGTGATGTTATTGTAGATCGCACTCTCTAAGGCTTAGGCTGGATTTACGGCGCCCAGATCTGAGGCTGCTCACTATATGCGATGTAAAGCGGGTGTTTTGGGTGCCCTGCTTTTGACAGTCCCAAATGATACAAAGGCTGATGTGTCTTACGCAGCATCTGTTCAACATAATGTCCGCGTTTTAGATGCGCGCCGTGCGTGCCCCATGCGCAGACAATCGTATCGGCCCAAACTGAAAATTCTAAAATCGTCTTGTCGTTTTCAGAACCAATAGGGTCTGTGGCTGCCCGCATTTGACGTGGATCTGTATCGCGCCACGCAAAGATATTAGTCACACAAAAAGCCCCATAGCCAAGTGTCCGTGCGCGGCGCTCACAGCGTTCCACTGTTGGATCGTTTTGAACTTCTGTGGCTGTCGATGGATTAAGCATGACAAACAACACTTTAGGAGCTTGGCTATCCCAAACGCGGGTTAGGGCATAGCGATATCTCTCACAATCAGAGTAGACTGCGGTTGAAGGTGCGTCGCCTTTGGTGTGTGTGCGTGTGATCATGTCAGCAAACCCAATCGCATCGCTTGATGTTGTTACAGGTTGAAGACGCGGCTCGGGTGGACTTCGCCGGCTTTGTAGGTGCCAACAGCGACGGGTTGGTCGTTGTAAGATACCCAAACTTCATCGCCATATTCCGCCGTGCCGCCGAACACCATGCCAGGGTTTCCATTCTTCAACTTGGCAGCGCCCTCAGCGGTTGCACGCAGTTCTTCCAAACCACCCAGACCTTCGGACACAGGCAGGATATATTCGTCCAGACCTTCGGTCTTGGCCAACTCGTTGACCAAATCAATAGTCACGCCATCATCGGTTTCCCAAGGACCAGACCATTCGCGGCGCAGCCATTCAACATGGCCGTAACAGCCCAAGAATTCACCCAAATCGCGTGCGATAGAGCGGACATAGCCACCTTTGCCACAAGTCATTTCCAGTAAAACATGATCTGCATCGGTGCGCTCGATCATCAGCATTTCATCGACATAAAGTGGACGTGCGGCGATTTCGAAATCTTCATCTTCGCGAGCTAGTTTGTAAGCGCGCTGACCGTCAATTTTCACGGCAGAAAACTTTGGCGGCACCTGCAAGATATCACCAACGAATTGCGGTAAAGCCGCTTCGATTTCCGCGTCCGTCGGGCGCAAATCGCTGGTGGTGATCACTTCGCCTTCAGTGTCGTCAGTATTGGTCGCTTGACCCAAGCGCACAGAGAATCTGTAGCACTTCAACGCATCGGTGATGTAAGGAACCGTTTTGGTCGCTTCGCCCAAGGCAATCGCCAAAAGACCTGTGGCCTCGGGATCAAGCGTGCCTGCATGGCCTGCTTTTTGCGCGTTCAATGCCCATTTAACTTTGTTGACAACCGCGGATGAGGTCATGCCCGCGGGTTTGTCGACGATCAGCCAGCCGTGCACGGCGCGTCCTTTTTTGCCCCGTGCCATTATTCGTCTTCGTCCGATGTTGGTGCGTCTTCATCGGGTGTGTCGACTTTGTTCAAATCCCGTTGAATGCGTTCGTCTTTGAACAACTCACGTGTCGCATCCATACGGTCAAACGTGTCATCCAATTCAAAGCGAAGTTCGGGAATGTGCTTTATTGTCAAAGCCTTGCCAACATGATGGCGGATCAGGCCCGTCCGACGACGCATCGCCTCAAGCGCCTCATTGGCACCATCGCCGCCAAGCGGCATGATGTAAACTGTTGCGATGCGCATATCGTTTGTTACGCGGACCTCGCCGACTGTAATCGACAGGGCTGTGATCGCAGGATCGTGGATTTCACCACGTGCGAACATCTCCGACAAGCGGCGGCGGATTGCTTCGCCAACGCGAAGGGTGCGGTGCGAACCTGATTGTCCGCCTGAATTTGTACGTCTAGCCATAGAGGCGAAATAGTCGTGATTGCGTGTTCTTGCAAGCAAGGCTTTGCCAAACGCGGAACATAGGGGTAAACCTCGGCCAAAATTTTAGGATAGGAGCCCATAAAATGACCGACCTTCCAGGCATCGTGATTACAGGAGCATCAGGCCGCATGGGGCAGATGTTGATCAATACTGTGATGGGGTCCGACAAGTGCAAACTTGTGGGCGCAGTTGAGCGCACAGGCCATGATTGGGTCGGGCGTGACGTAGGCGAGGCGATGGGTGGCATGCCGAATGGTGTGATCGTCACCGATGACGCGCTTGAAGCCTTTTCGCACGCTCAAGCCGTGATCGACTTCACCGCACCTGCGGCAACCGTGGCGTTTTCAACCTTGGCCGCGCAAGCACATTGTGTGCATGTGATTGGCACCACAGGTATGACGGACGATGACATCGCAAAACTGAGCGCTGCTGCACATCACTGCACGATTGTGCGGGCTGGAAATATGTCTTTGGGTGTCAATCTTTTGACCAAACTCACCAAAATGGTGTCGGAGGCTTTGGATGCGGATTTCGATATCGAAGTGGTCGAATCGCATCACAATCGCAAAGTCGATGCGCCGTCTGGCACCGCTTTGATGCTGGGCGAGGCCGCTGCAGAAGGGCGGGGCGTCAAGCTGGCAGATGTTTCTGATTCAGGTCGCGACGGTATCACGGGTGCCCGCAAGCGTGGTGACATCGGATTTTCTGCCATTCGTGGTGGTGACATCGTGGGCGAGCACGACGTGATGTTCCTTGGCGATGGCGAACGAATTATTCTGCGCCATGTTGCCTCTGATAGGTCTTTGTTTGCCAAGGGCGCTTTAAAAGCTGCACTTTGGGGGCAAACGCAGAAACCCGGCGAATACGATATGATGGATGTTTTGGGGCTTTAAAACATCATGCTTTTAATTTTGAGCGCAGGATCAACTCCTTGCGCTCAAAAATCGACAGCAATGCCTTTTTTCTCGTAGTCGCCGTAGCGCACAGGCTCAGGCCCGTCGCGGCCACCAAGTTCAAGAGGCATAGCCGCAAGTTCGGCGTCGCGTTTGGTGCGGCGTTCTTCGGCCTCAGCGAGCGCACGCTGGGCTGCGGCTGGAAGGTGACTAATATCACGCGCTTGTGGGTTTGACGTCTCGTCGGTCATCGGGAAATCCTTGTTCGGTTCATAAGACTGATATACGAGGCAAAGCCATGAAAACAAGATCATCAAAAGACGCGAGCCTCGATGCACGCCGCGCAGCGCTTGCGCTTCTCGATGCCGTTACGATTGAAAAACGGTTGTTGTCCGAAGTTTTGCCCAGCAAGACGGAACGTTTGGACCCGTCTGAGCGAGCACGCGCGCAGCGGCTGGTGACGGAAGGTCTGCGGGCGATGGATCGCAGCGACCGCATGCTTGGGCCACATTTGACAAAACGCCCCGCGCCACATGTGATGAATGCTTTGCGTTTGGGCGTTTATGAGATTTGCGGTGCTGGTGAAGCGTCGCACGGCGTGGTGAATTCCTATGTGTCTTTGATGCAAGAGCGTACAAAGTCGAGCCATTTCAAGGGTCTGGTCAATGCGGTGTTGCGTAAAGTGGCTGACGAGACTGATAAATGGGACACATTGCCCGTACCGATGATGCCCAAATGGCTGCGCAAACCTTTGCTGGCAGATTACGGCAAAGAGGTGGTCACAGCGATTGAAGCGGCTCATGCAAAAGGCGCGCCGCTTGATTTGACCTCGAAAACCGGTGGCACAGATGTGGCTTTGGCTTTGAGCGCGGATATTTTGCCGACAGGCAGTTTGCGCCTCAGTTCTGCCATGCAAGTGACCAAGCTCAATGGCTTTGATGATGGTGATTGGTGGGTGCAAGATGCCGCAGCGGCCTTGCCTGCGCGGATTTTGGCGCCGCAAAAAGGCGAGCGAATCTTGGATATGTGCGCGGCCCCCGGTGGGAAAACGCTGCAAATCTCGGCGGCGGGCGCGGAAGTGACCTCACTGGATGTGTCTGAGAGCCGGATGAAACGTCTCGTTGAGAACCTTCAGCGGTGTTATTTGCCTGCGATTCCCGTTGTGAAGGACGCGCTTGAGTTTGAAGATGAGCCTTTCGATGCTATTTTGCTGGATGCGCCCTGCACAGCGACAGGCACGATTCGCCGTCATCCTGATTTGCCTTACTCAAAAGATGGATCTGAATTTCCGGGTCTGTTCGAGCTGCAAGAGCATATGATTGATCGCGCACTGACACTGCTCAAACCGAACGGGCGTTTGGTCTATTGCACCTGTTCATTGCTGATTGATGAGGGTGAAGAGCAGGTCAGAGATGCTTTGACACGCCACCCTGATTTACGTGTTGATTTGGACGCTTTGAAAATTGCGGGTGTTGAGACCGATTGGATCGGGCCTGAGGGCCTGCGCACGCGGCCTGATTTTTGGGCAGAGCGTGGTGGAATGGATGGATTTTTCATAACGGTTTTCCGCCGGTCTTAAATTTGGGGCGAAATCACCGATGACAGGATAGGTTGTAACCTGTATCTAAGTCTCAAACCATAAACGCCTTGAGCAATGCAGGGTGAGGCAGACAGAGCATGTCGCAAACTGAAGACTGGCGCGTAAAAATGACTCGTCGCATGAACAGGTTTCATGCGTGGCGTGCGGCGCGTGCACGTGCTGCGACTGGATTTGTGTCTCAGCCTGAACCCAAATCTATCGGATCGTTTGCGAAAGGGCGTCAGCTGATTGCGGGCAACTTTCTGTTCGCAGGCCAGCTGGTTGAAGCGCCCAAAAGTGCCATTTGGGATTTGGACGTCACGAGCGATGCCTTTGTCGAAGAACTGCATGGCTTTGCGTGGCTGGATGACTTGGCCGCTGTCGGCGATATGCAGGCGCGCAAGCGGACGCAGGATTGGATGATAGTGTGGATGGATCGTCATGCAGGCGGCTCGGGTCCGGGGTGGACGCCTGACTTGACGGGCCGCCGTTTGATCCGTTGGATCAACCACGCTTTGTTTTTCTTGTCGGGGCAAGATACGCCTGTATCGAACGCATTTTACAAAACTCTGGCGCAGCAAACTATTTTCTTGTCACGCAGATGGCACACGGCCTCGCAAGGTTTGCCACGATTTGAGGCTTTGACGGGGCTGATTTACGCTGGTCTGTCTTTGCAAGGGATGGAAGAACACGTTGATCCAGCGGTCAAAGCCTTGGCGAAAGAATGCGAAGAGAACATCAACGCCGAAGGGGGACTGACGACGCGCAACCCAGAAGAGCTGTTGGAGGTGTTCACACTGTTGACATGGGCTGCTGCCGCTTTGTCTGAGGCGGGTCGCATTGCGGGAGACCATCACATCGCGGCGATTGAGCGGATCGCGCCGACGCTGCGCGCTTTGCGTCATTCGGATGGTGGGCTTGCACGCTTTCATGGTGGAGGGCGTGGCATCGAAGGTCGACTTGATCACGCACTTGTCAGTTCGGGCAACACAACGCCCCCGTCACAGGGGCTGCATATGGGGTATTTGCGTCAATCTGCTGGGCGTACCTCGATTGTCACAGATGCTTCGCCACCACCAGCGCGAGAAAATTCATTCAATGCACATGCTTCAACCTTGGCGTTCGAACTGACATCTGGGCGACGCCCTTTGGTCGTGAACTGTGGTGCGGGCACAAGTTTTGGTGATGAGTGGCGCCGCGCTGGGCGGGCCACGCCGTCGCATTCGACGCTTGGAATCGACGGGTTTTCGTCATCGCGTCTTGGGGCAAAACGATTGATAGGTGGCCATATGCGTGAGCTTTTGGTTGATACGCCCGATGACGTACGATTGGAAATTCGCAGCACCGACGAAGAGCTTGGATTTGTGGCGGGGCACAACGGATATGTGCGCACCCATGGCTTGACGCATGTGCGCCAGATCGATTTGTCTGCTGACGGGCGTGGCATTGCGGGCGAAGATACATTGGCCACGATCACCCGTGCGGACGAGACGCAATTTGATCGCATGATGGATAAACTGAAGCTGCAAGGCATTCCGTTTCATGTGCGCTTTCATCTGCACCCTGATGTCGATGTCGCCTTGGATATGGGCGGTGCGGCTGTGTCGATGGCGCTTAAGTCTGGCGAAATTTGGGTCTTTCGTCACGACGGACGGGCTAAATTGAGCGTGGAACGGTCAGTTTATTTAGAAAAAGGCCGATTAAAACCCCGCGCAAGCAAACAAGTGGTTCTATCTGCCGCCGCAATGGATTATGCGACGCGCGTCCGTTGGACTCTTGCGAAGGCGCAGGACACGCCGACAACCTTGCGAGATCTTGAACGAGACGACGACATTTTGACCTGATCTGAAATGTGATCTGGCTTGCTGGATCACCAAATGACTGCCTATCTGGGGACTTCTGATGACTGATCTTTATCCGGTGCGCCGCGCGCTTCTTTCTGTTTCTGACAAAACGGGTCTTGTCGACCTTGGCAAAGCGCTTGCCGCTCGTGGTGTTGAGCTCTTGTCGACCGGCGGTTCTGCCAAGACGCTGCGCGACGCGGGACTTGAGGTCAAGGATGTGGCTGATGTCACGGGCTTCCCTGAGATGATGGATGGTCGTGTGAAAACGCTGCATCCTAAAGTGCATGGTGGCCTGTTGGCGCTGCGCGACAATGATGATCACGTCAAAGCGATGCGCGAGCACGACATTCTTGGGATCGATTTGTTGATCGTAAACCTCTACCCATTTGAGGCCGCTTTGGCGCGTGGTGCAGAATACGACGAAATGATCGAGAACATCGACATCGGCGGCCCTGCGATGATCCGCGCCTCAGCGAAGAACCATGGGTTTGTGACTACGGTTGTGGACGTTGAAGACTATGACGCTTTGCTGGCTGAATTGAACGCCAACGATGGCCAAACATCTTATGTTTTCCGTCAAAAATTGGCACAGATTGCTTATGCACGTACCGGCGCCTATGACGCGGCTGTATCCAATTGGATGGCTGACGCGATTGGCGATGCCGCGCCGCGCCGCCGTGCTTTCGCGGGCACAATCAAGCAGACATTGCGTTACGGCGAAAACCCGCACCAGTCTGCGGCTTTCTACACAGACGGTTCAAACCGTCCCGGTGTGGCGACAGCGACCCAGCATCAGGGCAAAGAGCTGTCCTATAACAATATCAACGACACCGATGCGGCGTTTGAATTGGTGGCTGAATTTGATCCGGCTGAAACCCCAGCTGTTGCAATAATTAAGCACGCCAACCCCTGTGGTGTTGCCAAAGGGGCTACGCTTTTGGAAGCCTATAAGAACGCGTTTGATTGTGACCGCACCTCCGCTTTTGGTGGCATCGTTGCTTTGAACCAAGCGCTGGATGCTGAGACTGCCGAAGCTATCGTTGAGATTTTCACCGAAGTTGTGATTGCCCCCGGTGCGACGGATGAAGCCAAAGCGATTTTTGCTAAGAAAAAGAACCTGCGCCTGCTCACAACCGACGGTTTGCCAAATGTTTTGGAAGCCTCACATACTGTGCGTCAGGTTGCTGGCGGGTTGTTGGTGCAAAACAAAGATGCGGGCTTTATCAGCTTGGATGATCTGAAAGTGGTGACCAAAGTGGCCCCAACTGACGCGCAGCTCCAAGATATGCTGTTCGCATGGAAGGTGGCGAAGCACGTCAAATCCAACGCGATTGTCTATGTCAAAGACCAAGCGACAGTTGGTGTCGGCGCTGGGCAGATGTCTCGTCTTGATTCCGCATTGATTGCAGCTGCGAAATCCAAACGTATGGCGGATGCCATGGGGCTAGACGAATCCTTGGCTGTTGGTTCTGCTGTGGCCTCTGACGCGTTTTTCCCATTCGCCGATGGTTTGCTTGAGGCTGCTGCCGCAGGCGCCACTTGTGTGATCCAGCCGGGTGGCTCTATGCGCGATCAAGAAGTGATTGATGCCGCAGACGAGGCGGGCCTTGCTATGGTGTTCACCGGTATGCGCCATTTCCGTCACTAAACAAGGTTAGGATTGAACATGCGTATCACGGCTTTGACGGCTCTGATCACTTTTGTGATTGACCAGCTTTCCAAATGGGTCGTGGTGCATGCGCTTAATCTGCGCTCTGTTGGTGAAATAGATGTGTTCTCGCCCTTTTTGGTGTTCCGCATGGCGTGGAACACCGGAATCAATTTTGGCCTGTTTTCCCAATACGCGGCGATGTTGCGGTGGGGGTGGGTCGCCTTGGCGATTGTCATGTCTCTTTGGGTTTTGACCTGGGTGCGGCGCGAAAATTTTGGCTATATCGGCAACCTCAGCGCGGGGCTTTTGGTTGGCGGGGCCTTGGGGAATGCGATTGATCGTGTGCTATACGGCGCTGTTGCGGACTTTTTGAACATGTCATGCTGCGGCTTTGCGAACCCATATTCTTTTAACGTCGCGGACATTACGATTTTCGCAGGAGCCTTTGGGCTTATTCTTTTCACAGGTGACACGCAAAAGCGTGCGTGACCTTATCGCGTGGTTGCGTTAGAAACGTTCAGACGATGAGGCGGAGAGAACATATGTTGTACGCAAAGAGCATTAAAATGGTTATGTGTTCGGTGATTTTGATCGCCGGAACGGCCTGTGCATCCAAGTCTACGATTGCGCCTGCCGCTGTGGGGACAGGTCCAGATGAGTTCTCGATCACACCCGTAAAGCCGCTGGAATCACCGCAAGACTTTGCTGCGCTGCCTACGCCAACTTTGGGTGGGACAAATCTGACGGACGCATCTCCGAAAGCCGATGCGATTGTGGCCTTGGGCGGACGGGCCTCAACGGCCACGGGTGTTGATGGTGATATTGTGACCTATGCGTCGCGCTATGGCGTTGACCAAAGCATTCGCAGCGATTTGGCGGCGTCCGATGCGCGCTTTCGCAAGTTGAAAACGGCAAGTCCTTCGTTTCCTTGGGTCAAAAACAAGTATGAGCGCGCCTATCGCCGTCTAGCGCTTGATCCTTGGGTCGAGCTGGAGCGTTTGCGTGCGCTTGGTGTGCTTGTACCATCTGCGCCCCCTAAGAGCTAAACACTGTTCACTTAACCGTCAACTGCGCTTGTCCTCAGCTTAGAGAGAGGTCAACTATAGGCGTGAACGTTGTTTGAAGGTGAACGCATGAAAACTCTTCTAAGTGCTTTTTTTATGAGCTTGGCATTGCCGGTTGCTGCGGCAGATATTTCCAGCTTTTCGCTCGACAATGGCATGCAAGTTGTCGTCGTCGAAGATCACCGCGCCCCCGTCGTGGTGCAAACTGTTTGGTACAAAGTGGGCGCAGCTGACGAGGTGCCGGGCAAAAGTGGGATCGCGCATTTCCTTGAACACTTGATGTTCAAGGGCACGGACAAAATGGAGGCTGGCGAATTATCAGCCACAGTCACCCGCAATGGCGGTTCTGATAATGCTTTCACAAGCTGGGATTACACCGCTTATTATCAGCGTGTTGCAGCAGACAGATTGCCGTTGATGATGGAAATGGAAGCGGATCGTATGCGCGGTTTGCAAATGACCGAAGACGATGTCGCGACAGAACGCAATGTGGTGCTTGCAGAGCGCAATCAACGCACAGACAGTGACCCAGACGCTTTGTTTCGTGAACAAATGCGTGCAGCACAGTTCCTAAATCACGGCTACAGTATCCCAATTATTGGCTGGCGTCATGAAATCGAACAGCTCAACCGTGAAGATGCCTTCGCGTTCTACCGCCAATACTACGCACCAAATAATGCGATTTTGGTTGTCGCTGGGGATGTGGATCCTGATGAGGTGAAGGCCCTCGCAGAAACCTATTATGGCCCGATAGAGCCGACTGTCGGCTTGCAGGACCGTGTGCGCCCAACAGAACCACCACAGTTGGCTGAGCGCCGTATGACCATGCGCGACGCCCGTGTTTCGCAACCCTATGTCACGCGCAGCTATATCGCGACAGAGCGTAATCCAGGCGATCAGTCCGAGGCCGCAGCGCTTGAGTTTTTGGCCAGCTTGTTGGGGGGCGATGGGGCCACCTCGTACCTTGGGCAAGCCTTGATGTTTGAAGATCCGAAAGCGATTTATGTCTCTGCGTTTTACAACGGGACATCGGTCGACTTAGGCAGTTTCGGATTGGTTATTGCACCTGTTCCTGGTGTGTCTTTGGAAGAGGCCGAGATCGCATTGGATGCAACAATCACGAGATTCTTGGAGGAAGGTGTCGATTTAGAACAGTTTGACCGCCTTAAAACCCAACTGCGTGCCTCGCTGATTTATGAGCAGGACAATATCGAAAGCCTTGCGCGTGGGTACGGACAGGACCTGACCATTGGTTTAAATATTGAAGACGTAAAGGCGTGGCCAGAGGTGCTGGATGCTGTCACCCCCGAAGATGTCATGGCTGCGGCCAGACGCGTTTTCAACAAATCCAACGCTGTGACAGGATTTTTGATGCCTGAGATTGCATCAGACGACATGCAAGAGGACACTGTACAATGAAGCCTTTTATTTCTGTGATCGCGGGGGCCGTATTGGCTATCTCTGGCGCGATATCACCTGCATTTTCTCAAATCGATGTTCAAGAAATTACCACTGAGGGTGGCATAACCGCATGGCTGGTGGAAGAGCATTCGATTCCATTTACAGCTCTTGAACTGCGCTTCCAAGGCGGTACAACGTTGGATCGTGCTGGTAAGCGCGGCGAGATCAATTTGATGATGGCGACCTTGGAAGAAGGCGCCGCCGATCTTGATGCGCAAGGTTTTGCCAAGGCGCGCGACAGTTTGGCTGCGCGATTTGATTTCGATGCCAATACAGATTCGGTCTCGATTTCAGCACGCTTTTTGACCGAAAACCGCGATGAGGCCGTGGCCTTGTTGCGCACGGCTATTATGGAGCCGCGCTTTGATCCAGCGGCGGTGGATCGTGTGCGTGGGCAAGTGTTGTCGAACATCGAGTCCAATACAACGTCGCCAAGAAACATTGCCTCTTCGACATTGAACGCGCTCGCTTTTGGCGATCATCCTTATGGCAGCTCACCAAGTGGCACGATTGAAACAGTTTCAGGCCTGACGCCTGAAGATATGTCGACGGCGCGCACCCGTGCCTTGGTCAAAGATCGCCTGTATGTCTCAGCCGTGGGCGACATCACAGGGCCAGAACTGGCTGAACTCTTGGATGGCTTGCTAGGAGATTTGCCGCAATCTGGCCCAGAACTTCCCCCTTACGTCGCACCTGCACTCACGGGGGGCGTGACCGTGGTTCCGTTTGACTCACCTCAATCTGTTGTGATGTTTGGCCACTCTGGTATCAAACGCGACGATCCTGATTTTATCCCTGCTTATATCGCCAACGAAATCATCGGTGGCACACGCGAATCGCGCTTGATGCAAGAGGTGCGCGAAAAGCGCGGACTGACTTATGGCATCGGATCTTACCTTGTGTCCTACAATCAATCCGAGGTGGTCTTGGGGCAGTTTTCATCGGGCAATGCCGTGACTGCGCAGGCTATTGACGTGGTGAAAGACGAATGGCGCAAACTCATTGATGATGGCATCAGTGCAGCGGAACTTGAAGAAGCCAAAACCTATTTGACGGGGGCTTACGCTTTGCGGTTTGATGGGAATGCGCCGATTGCCAGTATCTTGGTTGGGATGCAAATGTCAGGGCTGGAACGCGATTACATTGTGCATCGCAATGACTTGGTGAATGCAGTGACGCTGGGTGATCTCAACCGCGTTGTGCGTGAATTGTACAAGCCCGAAGAGCTAACCTTTGTCGTTGTTGGTCAACCGGATGATCTAAAATCTGATTGATTTGAACATGGCCGAATCGGGAGGCCTCATGCTATTTCTAGTGCTATGAATTCTCCTGACCTCAATATAGGCCAATCTGGGCCAGAATCGCGCCCTGTTATCCGTCAATTGGATGAGGGCGCGATCAATCGGATTGCTGCTGGCGAGGTGGTTGAACGCCCCGCTTCTGCGGTGAAAGAACTGGTTGAAAACGCTATCGATGCAGGTGCGCACCGTATCACTGTTGATTATGCCGATGGTGGCAAGACTTTGATCCGCGTAACTGATGATGGCTGTGGTATGACCGCCGATGATTTGCCGCTTGCGCTGTCACGTCATGCGACATCCAAGATTGACGGCACAGACCTGTTGAACATTCACACCTTTGGTTTTCGGGGCGAGGCGTTGCCATCGCTTGGTGCTGTTGGGCGTTTGAAAATCACGTCACGGGCCGAGGGTCATGACGGCGTTTCTTTGTCCATTTCGGGTGGACGCTTTGATCCAATCAAGCCTGCCGCCTTAACAAAGGGCACTGTTGTTGAGCTGCGTGATCTGTTTTTCGCTACGCCTGCACGGCTGAAATTTCTGCGCACAGACCGCGCCGAAGCCAAAGCTATTTCCGATGTGGTCAAACGTCTGGCGATGGCCGAACCGTTTGTGGGCTTTGTGTTACGTGATGTGTCGGGCGGAGGCGAAGGTCGCGTGACGTTTCGCGCTGATCCGCAAACGGGTGATATGTTCGATGCGCTGCACGGTCGACTGGCGACAGTCTTGGGTAAAGAGTTCGCTGAAAACGCGTTGGCGATTGATGCAGAACGCGAGGGTCTACATCTGACGGGCTATGCCGCTTTGCCAACCTATTCGCGTGGCTCTTCTGTGGCGCAGTTCTTGTTCGTCAACGGGCGCCCCGTGCAAGATCGGCTTTTGCTTGGGGCCTTGCGTGCCGCTTATTTTGACTATCTCAGTCGCGACCGTCATCCCGCTGCTTGCCTGTTTATCGACGTAGATCCGCACCGTGTGGATGTGAATGTGCACCCAGCCAAATCTGAAGTCCGATTTCGTGAACCTGCCGAGGCGCGCAGTTTGATCGTATCTGGTCTGCGGAACGCTCTGGCCGCCGCAGGGCACCGTGCCTCGACGACAGTTGCACAAGATACGTTGAAAGCTATGCAGCCAGAAACATCATTCTTGGGTCGTCAAAATCATCTTCAAGCCGATGATGCTGCACCGCGCATTTATCAAATGGATCGACGTGAATCCTCTGGTTATACAATGCCGCCGCGCCCATCCGCTGACAGTGTTCAAAGCAGCTATGAGTGGCAAGCGCCCGAGCGTGCTGATGTCCCTGGTTTTGCTGAAGTGGCCATGCCGTCTGCACGGGTTGAAGAGGTGGCACGTCAGCCCGCTGCTGAAAAACTGCCATTGGGCGCCGCGCGGGCTCAGGTGCATGAAAACTACATCATCGCGCAAACCGAAACAGGTATCGTGATTGTCGATCAACATGCCGCCCATGAGCGGCTGGTCTATGAGAAACTCAAGAAACTGATGGCCGAAAACGGTGTCGCATCGCAAGCGCTGCTGATTCCTGAAGTGATTGAGTTGGGCGTAAATGATGCTCAAACACTGCTTGATTTGGCGGATGATTTGGCTGGACTTGGTCTGGTGATCGAGGCCTTTGGCGCGGGAACTATTGCTGTGCGCGAAACGCCTGCCATCTTAGGCCGTGTCGATGCTTCAGCGATGATTTCGGATATATTGGATGAATTGGCAGACCTTGGTGACAGTCATACCGTGCAAGCTCGCATCGAGGCGGTGTTGTCACGCGTTGCCTGCCACGGGTCCATTCGCTCAGGGCGTTGGATGCGCGGCGAAGAAATGAACGCGCTGTTACGTGAGATGGAATCAACACCCCATTCGGGGCAGTGCAATCATGGTCGCCCGACCTATGTGGAGCTAAAGCTCTCCGATATTGAACGTTTGTTTGGACGCACATGATGATTTTAGACGATCCCCAAATACAGATCTATGCGCTGATTGGCGGCGTGGTGGTCTTCGTGATCATCTTGTTAATGCTGTGGTCTGTGTTGCGCAGCACGTCGAAATCTATGGCGCAAATGTCCATGCTCGGGCACCGCGTTGAGCAACTCTCGTCGAGCCAAGATCACTTGAGCGGTAGTCTTAACAGCGTGGCACAAACGCAAGCCATTGCGCAGAACCAGCTGACCAATTTGATGGAACAGCGCCTTGGTGAAGTGCAGCTGAATCTGCATGAAAACCTGTCGGCCTCGCAGCAGCGCACGGGGGAGAACCTCGCGAAGATGCAGCAGCAGATGTCGGATAATATGGCCGCGCAGCAACTCAAGCTGCAAGAGAACCTATCGCAAATGCAGATGCGCACTAACAACGCTATGACCGAAATGCAAGAGAAAATGGGGCAAAGCCTTATGGGCAGCGCCAAGCATACGGCGAGTTCGCTGGGCGAGTTGCAAGAGCGCTTGCAGACCATCGACAAAGCGCAGGCTAATATTGAAAAGCTGTCGGGCAATGTGTTGTCGCTGCAAGATATTTTGTCGAACAAGCAAACACGTGGCGCGTTTGGAGAAATCCAGCTTAACGATATCGTTGGCAAAGCTCTGCCAAAAGACAGCTATACTCTGCAAGCGACACTGTCGAACGGCAGACGTGCGGACTGTTTGATTCATTTGCCCAATCCTCCAGGATCGATTGTTGTCGATAGCAAGTTCCCGCTTGAGGCCTATGAGGCCCTACGGCGCGCAGGCACCCAATGGGAAGTGAATGAAGCGGCCAAGATGATGCGCACAGCTGTGAAAAAGCACGTCAATGATATTTCAACCAAGTATATCATTGAGGGCGAAACTGCTGGCGGTGCCTTGATGTTTTTGCCTTCTGAGGCTGTGTATGCTGAGTTGCATGCCAATTTTCCCGAGCTGGTACGTGAGGGGTTTGATAAACGTGTTTGGATTGTGTCACCCACCACCTGCATGGCGACGTTGCACACGATGCGCGCGATTCTAAAAGATGCGCGGATGCGTGAACAGGCAGGGTCTATCCGTAAAGAGCTGGCGCTTTTGGCGGGCGATGTGGATCGGCTTGGCACTCGTGTGGGCAATTTGGATCGCCATTTTGGTCAGGCGGCAAAAGACATCGAAGACATCAAGATTTCGGCAGACAAAGCTGGCAAGCGTGCGCACAGACTGGATCATTTTGATTTCGAGGAACTGGCTGCAGACACCCCGGCTGTGCAACCGACTGATGTGTTGCCGTTGACGCCTAAGGTCTGAGTGCATTTTTACCCTTAGGGAGTGCAAGGATTGAGGTTGCCAAGAAGCAGTCCGGAGGGCATCACTCCACCTATGGCAGTAGTAAAACGAACCCCCTTTATTTTGGTCATAGTGTTGTGGCTTAGCGGTGTCTTGGCGGCAGGCCAATTCGCTAAAATTTCGGTGACATTTCCCTATTTTCGCGAGGCGTTCTCGTCACATGGAGCAACGCTTGGGTTTCTCGTTTCGCTGGTTTCAACGGTTGGCTTGGTCTGCGGGCTATTTGCTGGCGCATTTGTCGCGAGAGTGGGCGCGCGTAAGCCGCTGGTTGCGGCGCTGTGTTTGGGCGCTGGTTTGTCGATTTATCAAAGCTCGATCCCAAGCTTTGCACCCTTTTTGATCAGTCGTTTGTTCGAGGGTCTTTCACATCTTTTGATTGTTGTCGCAGCTCCCACAGTTTTGGGGCAGGTTACGGAACCGCGTCATCGTGCCGTGACGATGGCGTCGTGGAGTACAGTTTTTGCTGTGTCCTTTGCTGTGTTCTCGTGGGGTGGGACCTCGCTTGTGGATCGCTTTGGGGTGCCTTTTTTGTTTTTGTGCCACGGCGTGGGCATGGTCGTTGCCGCGTTTGCTGTGTGGATTTTTCTGCCAAGTCACATCATCCCACGCTCGCCCGATCCATTGACGTTGCGGGCCATCGTGGCGCGCCATATCACGGCCTATACTTCACCTTGGATCGTAGCACCGGCGGCGGGTTGGTTTTTCTATGCAGCGGGATTTGTGGCACTGGTCACGGTCATGCCCGATTTCTTTACGCCAGAGCATCGTCATGCGTTGGTCGGCATTTTGCCTTTGTCTGCGCTGTGTGTCTCAATGACTTTGGGCATCGCTTTGGTGCGGCGTTTTACCTCTATCCCTGTTGTCATCGGGGGCTTTTGTATATCGATGGCCATGACACTGTCTTTGGCTTTTGGCGTGCCCGTGGAATGGGCTGGCATTGCGATTTTAGCGACGACAGGCCTTGCGCAAGCCGGTAGCTTTTCGGCCATTCCGGTTTTGAATGTCGCACCGCAGGACCAAGCTCTTGCCAATGGGGCACTGGCGCAGTTGGGCAATGCTGGCAATATGGTTGGCACGCCGCTGTTGATTCTGCTTACCAATGCCTTTGGTTTGAATGGGTTGATCATTTTTGCGGCCACAACATTTGGTTGTGGGGCTGTGATTCATCTATGGTTGGCACGGTTGCGCAGGGGCTGAGCCCGTTGAAAATATTTATAGAGACCACTCAAACAAAAGAACCGTTCAGTTTCCTGAACGGCTCTTTTAATTTAGTAAGCTGCTGAAGCTCTTAGCCTTGACGGGCTTTGAAGCGTGGCTGCGTTTTGTTGATCACATAAACGCGACCTTTACGGCGCACAATGCGACAATCGCGGTGCCGGCTTTTCAGCGAGCGGAGTGAGTTGCGAACTTTCATGTCCAGTCTCCTTATCGCGGCGCCTGCGTGCGCCAGTTAAAACCTATCTAACGGAACGATGGTGGGTATAACAAGGTTCGAACTTGTGACCCCTTCGATGTCAACGAAGTGCTCTACCACTGAGCTATACACCCATTTTCGTCCAAGGGAGTATTACGTTTTAATTGATCCGGCCACAAGGGTGTTAGCAATCAAAGCGTAGGTCTCTCCCACGTCAGTCCGAGGGCGTATAAAAGGAGTCGGAGCATTGATCAAGGGCTTTTGGAAAGGAAAATCGAAAGCTATAGTTTTCTGTGAAAGGGCAACGACATGAACAAGGTTCCTTATCGGCTATGCCGACCTGAAAAGCGCACGTCATGCGTTGTGTTTTCTTCGCCTCACAGTGGGTGCGAATATCCCTCTGACATGTTGAAACGCTCGATTTTAGACCCTTTTACGCTCAGGTCGTCCGAAGATGCCTATGTTGATCGGCTTTTTTCGGACACGCCCAGCTATGGCGCTATATTTTTAAATGCAACCTATCCAAGGGCTTGGGTCGATTTGAACAGAAGAAGTGACGAGCTGGACCCTGCATTGATTGATTCTGTTTTCGGGCGCGGGTTGAATGCGCGGGTATTGTCGGGCTTGGGTGTGATTCCCCGAGTGGTGGCGGGAGGGCGCGCGATTTACAGCGGCAAGCTTACGCGCGCAGAGGCCGATGTGCGCATCGCCCAAGTGTGGCAGCCATATCACTTAATGCTTGAGACGCTTTTGCGTGAAACCAAGACCCTTTTCGGTCAAGCGCTGTTGGTTGATTGCCATTCAATGCCGCGTGAAGCACTTAAACAGGTCAAAACGCCAAAGGGTGTGCGGCCCGAAATCGTGATCGGGGATCGTTATGGCGCCTCAGCGAGCAGCGCTTTGGTTGACGGGGTCGAGGCCGCGTTTCGCGCCGAAGGGTTTGAAGTGCTACGCAATGTGCCTTTTGCAGGAGCTTATATTTCTCAGCATTATGGGCGGCCAAGACAGCACCAACATTGTGTGCAAATTGAAATTGATCGTTCGCTTTATATGGATGAGAAAACTTTGATTCCCTTAAGCGCGTTTGATGACGTTAAACAAAGACTCAGCGGGGCTGCGCGGCGTATCACGCAATTGGATGCGGGACGATTACCTTTGGCGGCAGAATGATCAGCGTGCGAACTTGATGGCTACAAAGACCGGCCTTTGATGATCGCGTCCTTGCCAAATTTGCGGCGAATTTCGTCGCGGGCACGTTCCGCATCCGCGCGTTTACCCGCATCGGGATCAAGCATGTCAGCCGATAGATTCGCACCGTCGTCTGAGACGAGATTGCTGATGCCAACGCCGATTAACCGGAAAGGTCCCTCAGCGATGGCTTGGTCCAGTAACCCGCGTGCGGTGCGATAGATTTGATCCGCCAAATTCGTTGGACTGGATAACGTTAGGCGCCGAGTTAAAGACGTATGATTGGCGCGCTTCAGTTTTAACGTGACGACATGGCCCGCTTGCGCCTTTGTCTTGGCGCGATCAGAGACCTGTTCTGACAAGCGCCAAATATGTTTGTCGAGCACATCTATCGCCATGGTATCCGCTGAAAACGTGGTTTCTTTTGATATGGATTTAACGATTCGGCGTTGCGAAATCCGTCGCGCATCTAGACCGCGTGCCAGATGCCACAGATGGTCGCCCATCGATCCAAACCGGACATGCAAATCATCACGCTCCCATCGGCGTAAATCGGCAAAGGTGCGAATGCCTGCTTTCTCAAGCGAGGCTTGCCCGACTTTGCCAACACCCCAGATGAGTTTGATGGGTTTGTCCGCGAGAAAGCTTTCGGTTTCCGCCATCCCGATGACAGAAAACCCGCGTGGTTTATCCAAATCAGAGGCGATTTTGGCCAAGAACTTATTATGACTAAGGCCGATTGATCCGGTTAAGCCAAGCTCTTGCTGCATGCGTTTGACCAATCGCGCGAGCATCACAGCGGGCGGTGCGCCGTGCAGAGTTGCTGTGCCGCTCAGGTCCATGAATGCCTCATCCAAGGACAGGGGTTCGACCTTGGGCGTCAGCTCGTCCATCATTTCGCGAATGGCTTTGGAGGCCTCGCTATAGGCCGACATGCGGGGTGGGACGACCACGGCTTCTGGGCACAGTTGCAGGGCTTTAAACATGGGCATGGCAGACCGCACACCTTTGACGCGTGCGATGTAGCAGGCGGTCGATACAACCCCGCGTTTGCCGCCACCGATGATCACAGGTTTGTCGCGCAAATCAGGATTGTCGCGTTTTTCAACCGAAGCAAAAAAAGCGTCGCAGTCCATATGTGCGATGCTCAGTTCATACAGTTCAGGATGCGATAGTACGCGCGGTCGACCACAGGACGGGCAGCGCGCGCCAGCCTCAAAGGTGGTCAAACAATCACGGCACAGATTTGGCATCGAACCCTCGGTTTTGGACTGGCTGCTCTATACGTGCAGTTTGAATTTGGATAGACACTATCTAAATAGATACAAACAAACGAGTGGTGTAGTCATGATTGAATATGGAATTCCTGCGTTTTTAACAGGTGGTAATCTTGTGGTGCTGGCGATTGCCGCGTTTATCGTCTTGCTTGTCTTCAAGGGCGTGCGCATCGTGCCGCAATCTGAAAAGTTTGTTGTCGAACGTTTTGGTCGTTTGCGTACGGTGCTTGGACCTGGGATCAACTTTGTAATCCCTTTGATCGACCGCGTGGCGCATAAAATTTCCATTTTGGAACGCCAATTGCCCAATGCGATGCAAGACGCGATTACGTCTGACAACGCGCTGGTAAAAGTGGAAACCTCTGTGTTTTACCGTATCACTGAACCTGAGCGCACGGTGTACCGTATTCGCGATGTCGATGGCGCGATTGCCACGACTGTGGCCGGTGTTGTGCGTTCTGAGATCGGCAAGATGGAACTCGACCAAGTGCAATCGAACCGCTCTAGCCTGATCGAGACGATCAAAGCGCAGGTTGAAAGCGCCGTGGATGACTGGGGAATCGAAGTCACGCGGGCCGAGATTTTGGACGTAAACCTTGATGAGGCGACCCGCGCCGCGATGCTGCAACAGCTCAACGCCGAGCGCGCGCGTCGTGCAGCCGTGACCGAGGCCGAAGGGTCTAAGCGGTCTGTTGAATTGAACGCCGATGCACAACTCTATGCGGCTGAACAAATCGCCAAAGCGCGCCGTATTGAGGCGGATGCAGAGGCTTATGCAACGGCTGTTGTGGCCGAAGCGATCACCGAAAACGGCATTGAAGCCGCGCAATACCAAGTGGCGTTGAAACAGGTCGAGGCGCTGACAGCTGTCGGCAACGGCACAGGCAGTCAAACCGTGATCGTGCCTGCTGCGGCACTTGATGCCTTCGGTGATGCGTTTAAGTTGTTCGGAGGCAAGAAATAATGGATCCGATGACGCCAGTCGATATTTGGGCGCTTTGGTGGATTTGGGGCCTCGGGGCTGTTGCTTTGCTAGTGCTTGAAGTCTTTGCGCCGGGGTTCCTTTTTTTGGGATTTGGGGCAGGGGCGTCCGTTGTGGCGGCTCTTTTGGGGCTTGGCCTTGGGTCAGGCAACCCTGCGATCTTGGCGCTTATCTTTGCTGTTGTTTCGATGGCGGCATGGTATGTCATGCGCCGCATCTTTGGGGTGCGTAAAGGCCAAGTCAAAATCTGGGACAAAGACATCAACGATGACGTTTGAAGCCCCCTATGTCTAACGACGCTGTTGACGATTTTGATGGCGCGAAAATAGCAATCTTGCGCGGGGGAGATGTTTTGTCGCTTCTGCGCGATGATCAGCCTGACATAGCTTTTCCCAATCACTGGGACTTGCCGGGGGGCGGGCGCGAGGGTGACGAAACTCCGATCCAGACTGCTGCGCGTGAGCTGTTCGAAGAGTTGTCCGTGACGCTTGATCCAAGCAAAATTATTTATCATGCTAAAGAACGAAAATCATCGGCACAGCCAGATGTGGCTGTGCATTTTTTTGTCGCGCGTTGGGATGATCTGCCAGACAGTGGTATTACCTTGGGGGACGAGGGCCAGCGTTGGTGCTGGATGCCTGTATCAGAATATTTATCGCGCAAGGATTCGATTGAGCTGATACGCGCAAGATTGTCGCGCGCACTTATGACGCTCAATGAAAGGATTTAGGCGTTTTTGATCTCGTCCAAAATCGCCAAAGCCGCTTGGCGTGGATCGGCTGCTTGCCAAATAGGGCGGCCCACAACCATGTGATCGACCCCGTCTTTGATGGCCTGCGCAGGGGTTGCCACACGTTTTTGATCCCCAAGGGCAGCACCTGTTGGGCGCACACCAGGGGTGACGATCAATTTGCCTTCTGCTTCTGGCAGGGCGCGTACAAGGACAGCTTCTTGCGGGGAGCAAATCACACCATCTGCGCCAGCCCGTAAGGCATTGCCTGCGCGTTCTTGGACCAAATCTTTAATTTCGCCTGACTTGATCAATGCCCCATCCAAGTCAGCTCGATCCAAAGAGGTCAAAATGGTCACTGCCAAAATTTTCATGTCCGACCTTGACGCGCCTTGTTTAGCAGCTTCGACCACATAAGGGTCACCATGGACCGTCAGAAAATCGATATCAAACTGCGCTGTGCCGCGTACCGCGTTTTCCACCGTCGCGCCGATGTCAAAGAATTTCATGTCGAGAAAAATCTTTTTACCGTGCTCTTGTTTGAGTTCATTGGCCAAAGCCAGCCCGCCACCTGTGAGCATACCCAACCCGATTTTATAAAAGGATACTGCGTCACCAATCTGTTTGGCGACCTCAAGGCCTTTGATCACATTTGGAACATCGAGGGCTACGATTAGGCGGTCATCTGCGGGTGCGGTCATGGTCTGGCTCCTATGATTTGCACCTCTCATATTGCCATCACTGACATGAGACAAGCCGTGGGCATTATAACATGTCACTGAACCTCTGACATTGAGCCATATCAGGGCGCAAACTTCTCGTATTTGTGATCTTGAATTGGGGCCGAGTGCCAACCACATAAAGATCAAGGTTCCACCGCAAAGCGCGCCGCATTTGGGCGCTGTGCATTTGGGACGCTTATTTGAAAGGATACGATGATGGACATGGAAAAGTTCACAGAACGCTCACGCGGGTTTTTGCAGGCTGCACAAACCATTGCAATGCGCGAAAGCCACCAAAAATTAAGCCCTGAGCATTTGCTTAAAGCGCTTTTGGATGATCCCGAAGGACTCGCCTCTGGACTGATCACCAGCGCTGGCGGCGATGCGAAAGTCGTGACTGAAGTCGTCGACACAGCGCTGGCCAAAGTACCGCGCGTCTCTGGCGATGCAGGGCAAACTTATATGGATCAATCCACCGCCAAGGTGCTGGATGAGGCCGAGAAAATCGCCACCAAAGCAGGTGACAGCTTTGTCCCTGTTGAGCGCATCTTAACGGCGCTTGCTGTGGTAAAATCTGCCGCGAAAGACGCACTTGTGGGGGGCGGCATCACGGCGATGAAACTCAATGCCGCGATCAATGATATCCGCAAAGGCCGCACGGCTGATAGTGCCTCGGCTGAAGACGGCTATGACGCGTTGAAAAAATACGCACGCGATCTGACTGAGGCCGCCGAAGAGGGCAAAATCGACCCTATTATTGGTCGTGATGAAGAAATCCGCCGCGCCATGCAGGTCTTGTCACGTCGTACCAAAAATAACCCTGTTTTGATCGGGGAGCCGGGCGTGGGTAAAACCGCGATCGCTGAAGGTCTCGCCCTGCGCATCATTGATGGCGATGTGCCTGAATCCCTGCGCAACAAGAAACTGATGGCGCTTGATATGGGCGCGCTGATTGCGGGTGCAAAATATCGTGGTGAATTCGAAGAGCGGCTCAAATCGATTTTGAAAGAGATCGAAGCGGCCTCTGGCGAAATCATTCTGTTCATCGATGAAATGCACACGCTTGTTGGCGCAGGCAAAAGTGATGGCGCGATGGATGCGGCCAACCTGATCAAGCCTGCGCTGGCGCGTGGCGAGCTGCATTGTATCGGCGCGACCACTTTGGACGAATATCGCAAATACGTCGAAAAAGACGCGGCCTTGGCACGGCGTTTCCAACCAATCATGGTTGAAGAACCAACTGTCGAAGATACGATATCCATTTTACGCGGCATTAAAGAAAAATACGAAGTGCACCACGGTGTGCGGATTTCGGACGCAGCATTGGTGGCGGCAGCAACGCTGTCGCATCGTTACATCACGGATCGGTTTTTGCCGGACAAAGCTATCGATTTGATCGACGAGGCTGGCAGTCGATTGCGTATGGAAGTGGACAGCAAGCCAGAAGAGCTGGACCAGTTGGATCGCCAAATTTTGCAGCTTCAGATCGAGGCCATGGCATTGTCTAAAGAAGATGATGCTGCCTCCAAAGATCGTTTGGAAAAACTTGAAAAAGAGCTGGCTGATTTGCAGGAAAAATCCGCAGGCATGACGGCCAAATGGCAAGCGGAACGTGACAAGCTGGAAGGCACACGTGACATTAAAGAAAAACTGGATCGTGCGCGCGCTGATTTGGAAATCGCCAAACGCGAAGGCAACTTGGCCAAAGCGGGCGAGCTGTCTTACGGTGTGATCCCGCAGCTGGAAAAACAGGTCGAATCCGCAGAGGGTCACGAGGCTCAAGACCTTTTGGTCGAGGAAGCCGTGCGCCCTGAGCAAATCGCAGAAGTGGTCGAGCGTTGGACGGGGATTCCGACTTCTAAGATGCTCGAAGGCGACCGCGAAAAATTGTTGCGCATGGAAGACGCGTTGCACAATCGCGTCATCGGTCAACACAGTGCGGTGCGTGCTGTCGCCAATGCTGTGCGCCGCGCGCGTGCTGGTTTGAACGACGAGAACCGTCCTTTGGGATCGTTCTTATTTCTTGGGCCAACGGGTGTGGGTAAAACCGAGCTGACCAAAGCCGTCGCCGAGTTCTTGTTCGACGATGACAATGCGATGGTTCGGATTGATATGTCCGAGTTCATGGAAAAGCACGCTGTGTCGCGTTTGATCGGGGCGCCTCCCGGCTATGTCGGTTATGACGAAGGTGGCGTTTTGACCGAAGCTGTGCGGCGCAGGCCTTATCAGGTGGTTCTGTTCGACGAAGTTGAAAAAGCACATCCTGATGTGTTCAACGTGTTGTTGCAGGTGCTTGATGACGGTGTGTTGACAGACGGCCAAGGGCGAACTGTGGATTTCAAGCAAACGCTGATCATCCTTACGTCGAACCTTGGGGCGCAGGCGCTGAGTCAAATGCCTGATGGGGCTGATCCTGCGGCGGCGAAACGCGATGTCATGGATGCCGTGCGCGCCCATTTCCGGCCTGAGTTCTTGAACCGTTTGGATGAAACCATCATCTTTGATCGCTTGGCGCGGGCCGATATGGGGGGCATCGTTCAGATCCAGCTTGGGCTCTTGGACAAACGCCTTGCGCGACGCAACATGTCTATCGTGCTTGATGATGGGGCCAAAGCTTGGCTTGCGGATGAGGGGTATGATCCTGTGTTTGGGGCGCGTCCGCTTAAACGGGTGATTCAACGTGCTTTGCAAGATCCGCTTGCAGAACGATTGTTGGCTGGCGACCTCAAAGATGGCGAGGCCATCGAGGTCACAGCGGGTGCTGATGGGTTGATCATCGGCGATCGCAAGGGGGCTTCAAATCGCCCAAAGCCAGATGACGCGATTGTTCATTAAACATTGATCGAATACAGCTATACTGAAAGGCGGCTCTACAAAGAGCCGCCTTTTTCGTGTGATATTCATTGGTGACAATCTGTTCTTATCTTGCATGCGAAAGTATGCTGAAAAAATAGGCAGATTTGAGGGCTGGATAGCGCTAACAGAGTTGTCTCTTATTTTATTTATGGCAGGGTCGCGCCAATACAAATCGGGTTAGGAAAGTAATATGTGGAGTTGGGCAATGGGTGCGCTGCAAGTGATGGCGCTGTTTTTTGTCTTTGTGTTAGGTGCCGTGGTGCTAGGCGCGATAGTGTTGTATGTGTTTGATAAGCGGCAAACACGCGATGCAGTTTTGCGCAACTATCCAGTCATTGGGCATTTTCGCAGCCTGTTCACTGAATTGGGCGAATTCTTTCGTCAGTATTTTTTTGCGATGGACCGCGAAGAATTACCGTTCAATCGGGCGCAACGTGATTGGATTTATCGCGCGGCGGATAAAAAAGGCAATACCATTGCGTTCGGGTCCACGCGGAACCTGTCTGTGCCCGGCACGACTATTTTCGCCAATGCAACCTTTCCACCGCTTGACGATCAATTCGCGACCACGGACCCGATGGTTATTGGTGAAAATTGCCGAACTCCCTTTACCGCGAATTCAATTTTCAACATCTCTGGCATGTCTTTTGGTGCAATTTCAAAGCCTGCGGTCTTGGCTTTATCCAGAGGTGCCAAAGAAGCTGGCATTTGGCTCAACACAGGCGAAGGCGGGTTGTCCCCGTTTCACCTCGAGGGCGGCGCTGATTTGGTCTATCAAATCGGCACTGCAAAATACGGCATCCGCGACGAGGCTGGCAATCTTGATGACGATAAATTGCGTGCCATGGCCGCGCATGAAACTGTTCGCATGTTTGAGATCAAGCTGAGCCAAGGCGCGAAGCCGGGTAAAGGCGGTATTTTGCCCGCCGCCAAAATCACGCCTGAGATTGCGCAAATCCGTGGGTTGAAACCAGGCGAGGACGGTATTTCGCCCAATCGTCACCGCGAAGTCGATGACTTCGGTGATCTGTTGGATTTCATCGGCCATATCCGTGAGGTTACAGGCAAACCTGTTGGATTTAAATTTGTGGTTGGTTCGTCGCGGCCATGGGACAAATTCTTTGCCTTGATCAAAGAGCGCGGAGTTGATTCAGCGCCAGACTTTATCACCATCGATGGTGGTGAAGGCGGCACGGGCGCTGCGCCAATGCCCCTGATGGATTTGGTTGGCATGCCAATCAAAGAGTCTTTGATCCGTATCGTTGATTTGCGTGACAAATACGGATTGCATGATCGCATTCGGATTATTGCTGGCGGTAAGCTGGTGAACCCCGCGGACTTGGCTTGGGCTATTTGTGCAGGCGCGGATTTCGTATGTTCTGCGCGTGGTTTTATGTTTAGCCTTGGCTGCATTCAGGCGTTGAAGTGCAACAAAAATACTTGCCCAACAGGTATCACGACACACGACCCGCATTTACAAGGCGGCTTGGTTGTCGAAGACAAATACAAAAAAGTGGCTGCTTATGCTGTTGCGTCAATAAAGGAGCTTGAAACCATTGCGCATTCGGTTGGCGTGCTTGAACCGCGCCAAATGCGTCGTCATCATGTTAGGATTGTACAGGCGGATGGCACGTCCCGAGAGTTAGAGCGCATTGTGCCAAGTTACAAAGAGTCAACGAAGACGTGACATGAGTTTGCTTTGAGAAATGTGCGTGTCGGGCTATCTATAACGAAATCACCGTGGAGAGCCCGTCATGACATTTAAAAGCGACCTAAAGTATTCAGCTATTACGCCGGAAAGCACCTACCTCAATCGCCGCAGCTTAATGAGTGGTTTGGTTGGAGGAGGCGCCGCACTTGGTGCTGGGTTGCTTGGGGCATCACCTGCACGCGCACAAGATGCGCCTGATTTCGAAATTAACGGGTTCGATACGACTGAAAAGCCAAACACATTTGAAGAGATTACGTCCTATAATAACTTCTATGAGTTCGGCACAGGCAAAGAAGATCCTGCGAAGAATGCGCATACCCTGACGACTGATCCGTGGGCTGTGGAAATCGACGGTTTGGTTGATCGTCCTGGTTCCTATGATCTTGCGGATATTTTGGCCAAGGTGGATATCGACGAACGTATCTATCGTTTCCGTTGTGTCGAAGCTTGGTCGATGGTTATCCCTTGGAATGGGTTTGAGTTGAACCAGCTGTTAAACTTGGCGGGCATTCAGTCCACTGCTAAATACGTGCGCTTTGAAACACTGTTTCGCCCTGAGGAAATGCCAGGTCAAAAACGTGCCCTGCTGGATTGGCCTTACGTTGAAGGATTGCGCCTTGATGAGGCGATGCATCCTTTGACGCTTATGGCGACGGGTCTGTATGGTAAGGAGCTGCCAAATCAAAATGGTGCGCCACTGCGTTTGGTCGTGCCTTGGAAATATGGTTTCAAATCTATCAAATCGATCGTGAAGATCACACTGACAGACACCCAGCCCCTCAATACATGGAAATCGATCAACGCGAGAGAGTATGGCTTCTACTCGAACGTTAACCCAGAAGTCAGCCACCCGCGTTGGACACAATCCTCCGAGCGCCGCATCGGCGGGGGTCTATTTGCCAATCGACTGCAAACGGTCAAATTCAATGGTTACGAAGAGCAGGTCGGCGATCTCTACAAAGATCTTGATCTCACAAAAAACTACTAAGCCATTTCGTATCAACAGGGGCGGCGGCTGCTGCCTCTTTTATATTGCTTCGCACAAGGACCTCAGATGACTTCTTTCACGCAAACCAAACAAACCATTGCCCAAGCCGTGAACGGGGTTTTGCGTCGCGTTCCTGCGTGGCCACTTTATATTGTCGCTGTGATCCCTCCGGTCTTCATGTTTTTTGCGGCCTTGAATGGAAAGCTTGGCGTCGATCCCGTCAAATCGCTTGAGCATGAAATGGGGGAGCTGGGGCTTCAAGTTTTGATTGCTGTGCTGGCGATCTCTCCGCTGCGGCGTCTTACGGGTATCAGCCTGATCAAGTTTCGCCGTGCACTTGGGCTAATCGGGTTCTTCTACATTTTCTTACATTTGTTGGTCTGGTTGGTTCTGGATGTGCAGATCGTTGACCAAATCGTAAAAGACATCATCAAGCGCCCCTATATTACCATCGGGATGGCAGCTTTCGTGTTGATGATCCCTTTGGCGATCACATCGAACAATTGGTCACTGCGTAGGCTTGGCCCCAAATGGCGTAGCCTACACAAACTCACTTACCCTGCGGTCATACTGGGCGGGGTTCATTTCGTTTGGTTGGTCAAAGGCTGGCAGCTTGAGCCATTGATCTATTTGGCTGTTATCTTGGGGTTGTTAGCATTGCGGGTGAAACCCAAACGGCGCGTGGCAAGATCCTGATCAAGGCGAATGCCTGCGGATTCGCACAGCGTATAGGTGGCGAGTGGCATTTGACATGGCGCGTCACTACATATGGTGGGTGAACTGTTCGCGACAACAAGCTTGGATCAAGCGAAAGCCTGAGGTTGAGGTGCGATTGTGCAGAAGTCCATTTTTTATTGTTGCTTTTCAGACTGTTACGCATTTTTTCAAGAAAG
>NZ_JAHKPU010000026.1 GCF_018860505.1 Pacificibacter marinus | reverse complement strand
CGGGTGCTGACGTCAGACAATTTGCAATCCAATGCGGGCGATAATTCTGAGATTTTCTGTCGGATAGATCCTTTGGATTAGGCCATTTTGAATAATCTAAAGAAAACCTTACATCTCCAGTTACTTTTGTGTTTCGAAAGTCGGGAGGAATACCTATGAACGAGGTGCTTTGGAAGTCTACCGTGCCTTCGAAGCTTGCGGAAGCGAAGTTTGCAGAGTTCAATACAGAAGATTCAAAAATAGCATTCTTTTTGAATATAGCATTTTCGAAATTATGTGAATTTTCACCGAACATACCACCAATGGTGATGTTGGTGAAATAAGCATTCTGTTGAAACTCAGTCCCAGAGAAGTTCATTTGGGACGGTGCTATATTAGAAAACATAGCGTCTCCTATAAATAAACAATTTTTCACTCTAAGCATGTTTTTTGGCGTAAGATGAAAGCCTTTCATGGTGAATTTGATTGGAAAAATAGTACCACTGAGATTAATTGCTTGGTCAAGGATTGGAATGTCGTTTTCACACAAACCTGCGTTTTCGAACCTAGCTACTAGAACTTGTTTTTCCTTATCTGATAGTGGTTCATGGCCTGGCCGTTTACTGAGGTAATTTCCGCCAGTCGCCCATTCCAAATTCTTGCATTCTTAGCCTTGACCTGCTTCCCTTCTGTGTTCCGTATGCTGTTGCCAGAAGGTACCAAGGATTTTCTTCGGCAGGTAAGTATTTCGGCAGTGGCATTGCTCAAGCTTCCATTGGGATAAGTGCCAAATGAGGTTGCTCTATGTTGATGCGATGCGCAATATTGAATCCGCCGTCGTGCTAATCGTGCTATTTATGCTAACCGCCCAGCGCGAGGGCGGCTAGCGTTCGTTGGGCTTAGCCTTTCACGATCTGATAAGCTGCCTTGCGGCACTTGCCGCGCACTTTTGTGCCTGCCTCAAGTGGGATAAGCCAGCCAGCGTCTACGAGAAACGCAATGGCCTTTAAGGCTGCAGGGCGTTCACGTAACGAACGGATAGGGGCGCGTTGCAAGATGTCACTTGGTAGGATTTCAGGTCCGACCCATCTGTCCAAAAGCCAGCGCCGCAAGGTTCTGCTTGCGTAAAGTGCCGCGTCCACACGGTTCTATTCGACGTTGCAGCACCCGTAGAGCGTTTCCGTTTCCCCGCCGCTGAGTGCGCGGGTAAGAATGACGGACATAGAATAATTGATGTCGGACATGCCATCGGAACAGGCCGCCTGATCAAGCGTACCCGAATAGCGCTGTGCTCCGAAGGTGTAGGGATAGCCGCCGCCGATGGCGGGTGTCGTTTGCGTCAGCGAAGTGATCGGGTCCGCGCCATCGATGAGCGAGGTATATTCCACCGTGCGATCCTCTGCGATGGTCAGGGTCCAGAACGGCTCTGTTCCGCGACAGGTCAGGCCAAGGGGAAAGCCATTCACCGTCGTGTTGCCACCGCTCTCGGAGGCGCGGGTGAGGTAGTCCATGTGGACATAGCCGATCTGACCGTTGAGTGTGATCTGGCCCCAGTCCTCGGACGCCCGCCCGTTGATGCTGACGATTGAGTTGGGAGAAAGCCCGCCGAGCCGTGCGCCAGTCACGATTGGCGCATCGCGGACCCAAAGCTGGTCGCCTGTGGCCACGCCCGTTACGGTAAAGACAGCAGGCAGGGGGCCACCATCGGGGGCGATATGCGGATCAACGCCGTCGCTCGGGGCGGGCAGGGTGTTCGCCGCCGTCAGATAAGCCGTGCTGACCCAGCCCACATTGTCACCGAAGCCGATCATCGCCCATGTTCCACCTTCGGCCATCTGGATGACATGCACCAAGGTCTCGTTGCGCAGCGCGCCGATGGCAGCAAAGTCCATGCCCGCTCCACCGCGCACCACCAACCCGCCGTCAGGATCGTCTGCGGCAATGCCTGTCACGACATTGGCACCGATCACCGCAGGGGGCGGTGCGGAGGAGGCGAGATAGGCCGTCGAGACCCAGCCCAGTTGGTCGCCATATTGGATCTGCGCCCATGTCTGCGCAAAGTTCCGCCCCAAGACCTCGATCATCGTTTGCTCCTCCAGATCGCCAATATCGGCTGAGGACGCATTCGGGCCTTGGCGGACGTTCAATGTGTCGCCATCCGCAATGCCGACAACCTCCATCATCTCGGCGGAAGCCCCCAAGGTGGAAACGGTCAGACCAATGGCGAAAAGCGATAGATGCGCAGCGGGAAAGAGACGGGACATGTGGAAAACCTCGAATTGAAAAGAATAGGTAGAGAGCGACCCGCTTTTATACGCGGGCCGCGCTCTGTCATGTTATTTGTAGCAGTTTGCCGCGATCTTCTCGGCGGGGACTTTCCCTTTGATCATCTCGATGATCTTACCAGTTTCACAGACCTTAACGTGTTTGGCTCCATCGTCTTTTACATCACGCGCCTTTGCCTCGCCTTTGATCGCGCTTAGCTTCATGGCTTCTGCCTTCTTCTCGACCACCTCGCCTTTGACAGGGTCGAGTTTCATGTATCCCTCTGCTCTGAGGGTTTGCACTTCGGCACTTTCTTCAGGCGTATCGGGGTCGCCGAAGTGGATATAATCCCCGCCGAGCTTTTCCGAGAGCCAGCAGCCGATCGCATCGCCTGTGTCAGCATAGCATACGTCAAAGGGGCGTGCCTGTGCAGACAGCGGCAGGATGAGACCAAGTGTGGCCGCGGCGAGAATGTTCTTTGTGGTGAAAAGGGTCATAGTATTTTCCTTGTTGAAACTATTTCGGTGGTCAGATGCTTGTCGAGTATCAATCAATCGCGCTTCAGAGCATCGGAGAGCGGTTTGGACGGTGCGGTGCCTTCCCCGTGAATGTGCAGGTCCAGCATGTAGGTGGCTTCACCAACTGGAAATTTCACAGAAATATCGTTGACCATCTTGCAAGGTCCACACCAGATATCGCTTAACGCCTTCATGCCGGAGGTCACGAATTCTGCATCCTCACCGATGTGTTTGGCGACGGTTTTCAGAACAAAAGCCGGACGGTCCGCGCCTTTAAGCGTGTTGAGCATTTTGATCTCGCTGCCCGTGAGGGAATACGGATTGATCGGCTTACTACCGGGATTTTTCTTAATGATAATATCGATGCCCGGAATCGGATCATTGCCGCCAATGGCTAACGCGGGAGAAAACCCCGCCATCATGCTCGTCCCGATGGCCGCTGCGCCGAGTAAAAATCTGCGTCTTGAAGTCATGGTTCTGTCCTTTTTATATCAATGCCTAACCGTGGTGTCCGACCGCGTTCTGTCGCGTTTGCTCCGGATCGTTTCGGCCTGACTGTCATCCCCGATTGAGGGAAATAAAGCGATATCAACCCAGTGTTATTGGATAGCATGGGGATGAATTTATTTAAGATACTGTTATTTAATGCAAATTCCATTGAGCCTGATTTTGCATTTTCCGTCGCTCTCCTCGCCTTTGGTGGGGACTTTCGGCTTGATCATAACAGGGATACATTTGCCGTTGATCATCGGCAGGCCATTGGTGCAACCGCATTGCGTGGCCGAGATATTTTTGGCGTTTTCATGGTCGATACAGGCGCAGATGTCACCGCGTTCATAGGTCGAGTGCAGGTCACATTGTAGCGCGGGTTCAGGCACGGACGCAGGTGTTTCGGTGATGACCTCGACGCAGCCCTTGCCTTTGATCAACTCAAACCCTTTGACGCATTGGCAGGAGGTGGCGCTGCTGGTGGTCATGTTAGGATAGCGACAGGCACAGCTTTCACCCTGTTGCACCGTGCTGACCGCATCGCAACGCAGAGGCGGCGCGGGCATGGCGGGAAGCGTGGCGGTGACACATGAGACCGCACCCTTGTCTTGCAGGGAAAGGCCAAGCGCCTCGAACAACTCATCGTCAAACTCGCGGCTGTCAGGCAGGCCAAGATCGCTGCGCAGCTTGCTTAGGGCGGTGTAGGTCTTTTGCCCCGCTTTGCCATCAACAGGCCCAGCGTTGAGACCGCGATCATTCATGAGTTTCTGGATCAGGGCCACGCGCTCCGTGCGGTTGATCGGAACCCCGATCGCCGCGCAATTCTGGAGCGTCCCGCCTTTGCGTAGCGCGTTGACCGTCATACGCAGGTCGATATGGGTGGATGCACTAGGCGCAAGGTTGAGCGCGGGATTAGAACAGGACAGTGCCGCATTCACCACCGCGCCACAGGTCCAGCCATTGCCTGACACCACTTGCGCCGACACCATCCCCGGTGCGCCGCTCGTATCGGTCAGCACCAGCGGCCCGAAATAAGTCCCGTCGCCCGTATTGGTGACGCGCAGGCGGAACCCGCAGTCATAGGTCTGGCTGACGCGATCAGGTTCACAGCTTCCAGTTTGTTCCTTTACCATAGTCAAAATGGGACGCGGCACAGTGGGCACGGGTGTCGGCGCTTCGGGGCGCGGGAGCACGATGTCGGGTCGGGTTGATCCGATGCTGCCCGTGGCAATGATCGGGCCAACAGGAGTGTCGGGCAGAGCGGGATCAACTATGCCTCCGGCTCCTGCTGTTGCACTTGCGGGGAAGGTGATCGGCGTGCAGACCTTTTCGTCCCCCACAGGCCCCGCAGGCGCGCGCAGCGACAGCGTTGGGATCGTGACCCAAGCGCAGTTCGTGATCGGCCCGCCGTTGATCAACTGCCCCGCAGGGCCGGAGAACGTGGCGGTATAAGGCTGCGTGATCGTGGCGCTGCCATCGGCTTGCAGATAGTTCAAAAGCATTCCGGTTGCGTTATTGAACCCTGCGGGCGTGCCTGTTGTTGGTCCCCAACCGCCCATGCCCATAGCATTGAACGGCATTAGCGAGGTCAGCGGCGTTTGCGGGCCATTACCGCCCAATGCGTCATAGATGTAGAATTGATGGTTGGTCGCGGTGTCGAAGTTTTCGAAGTGGACGTTGATCTCGCATTCCGCAGTCCAAATGCCATCACCGCCACGCACAGCAGGGGCGCAGGTCTTGGTGATGTCGAGGGCTGGTTCAGGCGTGGGTGGCGGGGCAATTTCAAAGCAGTCACTGGCCAGCGGTTCGCCTTCTCCGACCACTTTGCCTAGACCGATCGAGACGCAGTTCTGCGCGCCAAACATGTCCATGGCGCCGTTCATCATCAGATCAACGGTCAGGGTTGACTGTCCCGAGGCGGGAAATTGCGCGCCGTCGATGCTGCACTCTGGCGTCGTGCCTTGGCCCGCGGGGGCATAAGGCGGGCTGGTGCAGGTCCACGGATCAGCAGAGGTGATGTTCAGGATCGAGCTTGCACCGGGGTTCTGACCAAAGGACAGGTTTTCCGAGAGCCACAGCGGCCCCGTGAATGCTGCGTTGGTCACGACGGTGAGAGTGCATTGATAGGGCTGGAACCAGACCGAGGAACCGAATGTCTGACGCGGGCCTGCCTCCTTACACTGTTTCGAGACATCAAAGACGGTTTCGACTGGAGGCTGTTCAACCTCGACACACTCCGCCGCGCCGACAACCTGATTCCCGATCCGCACCTGCGCGCAGTTCTCGAAGCCCTCAACGCCAAAGGCGCTCGTCGGGATCGACAGATAGGCATCAATCCGATGGCTCGGGGTGGCGTTGAAATCGGTGGCGGCAATCGTGCAGCTTGCGCCATTGGTGTAGGGCGGCTGCTGGCAATCCCATCCGTTCGGCATGGCGGGAGTGCCTTGCATGTTGAGCATATATTGCGTCGCGGGGCTGCCTGATGTGGTCGCGAACAGCTCGTCAAAGGTCAGCGGATCGGTGATCGACGCGCCGCTTGTCTGGCTGATATAGATCGTGCAGGCATAAAAGGCGTTTCCATCCTGCACCCCGCCCAAACGGCAGCCCTTTTTCAAGGAAAATTCGGGTGGTTCGGCTGATACGGGCAGGTCCAGAACCACGCAATTGTCGGGCAGGCCCGCAATCGTGCTGGACTGCGGCGCGTCCACGGCGGGTGCGGCGCTGCGCTGGCCCGCGGCGCTGATAAAGGAGGCGGGCAGAATGTCGGTCATGGGACAATTGACCACCTGACCCTCTGACGCGCTTGCGGTGAAATCGAAGCTGACATTGATCGTCGACGCCCCGCCTGCGGCCAGCATATCGGTGGCTGTGAGTTCGCACACACCTGTTGAGCCGGGGTTGTTGATGTTCTGGTCTACACAGGACCAAGGCTCGGTCGAGGTGACATTCATCATCGTGCCCGTGATCGTCGTGGTCATGGGCGGCAGCGCACCGAACATATCGGCGGCGAGGACATAGCTTCCCGTCGCAAGGTCCGTGCCCGTCACATCGATCTGACAGCTCATCGTCATCGACCCCGATGCGTCCGCCTCAAGAGGGTCGCAGCTTTTGTCGATGGAGCTGCGCGGAATCCATTGCGCGTCCACACAGTTGCCCGCGACAGGCGTAATTGCGCCCGTTCCGTCGTCATAGCTGCCCTCAACGCAATTCTGCATCGGGTAGGTATCCTGCAACTCGGTGCTGGTGACAAAGATGGCAAAGTCGAGCGTATCTGTGCCATTGGCAGCAAAATCCACCCCGTCGATGGTGCAGCTCGCTCCCGTCGTGCAATCAAATTCACCCGAAGCGGACGTGGCTGAAATTACTTCGCTCGCGGTGGTCGAAATCGGCGTATAGAGATCGGAAATGCTGAAGGACCCCGCAAAAGGCGCACTCGGCACGGTGACATCCACGGAACATTCCCACATCTGCCCGACCTGACCGTTATGTTCGGCTGAGGAGGCTGGCGTGCAGGACTTTGTGAGGGAAATATCCGAAGGGGCAAGAGCGGGAACCGCTGGCGCAGATGGCGCATTGGGCGTGCCAGCTTGAATGGTCGGACAATAGCTGTTGTCCACGTAGTGCGCGAAGGCGTCGTCAAGCGTGAACCCTGGGCGCAGCACAAAGGCCCATGCGTATTGTTCGCCTGCATCAACGGGGTAATGATCTTGGAGCAAGGACCATTGGTTGGCCACAAACGGAACGCTGTCGTTGCCGATTGTCACTGTGTTGTCCATCGCGTAGGTGGCATCAGGATTTGTGGCAACACCGCCAAAAAACGGATTGATCGATCCGAAGCGGAACAGGTCAGTTGAGACATACGATCCTGTGATTGCTCCGCCAAAAGCAATACATCCCGTGTGGGGCGCGCTAAAACGCTGACCGAGGACACTCCAATAATGCTTGGTGTTGAGCCTGATATAATGCCCGTCTGTTTGGGTGCCCGCGTGTGTCACATCCTCTTCGGGCAGGTTGGTGGGGGCGATTTGACCGTAAGGACTGTTGTATAAAGTCAGCGGCTGCCCCCCGGGTCCGTCCACTTTCACAACAGAAAGCTCGCGGTACTGATATGTTGCCTGTGCGGTGGGGGCGGGATTTTCGTGCGAGCGCATCCACCCCTGCAAGGTCACACCGACATTGTCGCCGTAGTTGGGCACTGTGCCCGTTTCAAAATCCCCGTTATCCAAGAGGTTCTGCGCCAGCGCCAGTGTGGGCACACCGCCGCTCAATGCCAGTGTCATCAAAAAACAGCGCAAAGTGGCGGTTGCGAAACGTCGGGCCATGAGGGGTTCCTATCGTAAAAAACGGAGACCCCGCGTGTACGGGGGTAGGACTTGGGTATGTTGCAAAAAAACCGAAGCGAACTACCAAACGGGAGTTGTCGGGACATATCTGTGAGAAAAATTTTCCAAATGGTTCAGAAACCCCCTACAGTGAATCCAGAGACGCGTTGTCCTTTGTTGGGACCTCCCGTTATGAAAGGGGGGCAGGCGGGCCGCTGGCAATCTTCCTTTTCTTTCAATGGCATCGCTGCCCTGTTTGGGGCATCACGACCACAAGGACCAATTTTGAACACCCTTTTCCAAGAGCTTGAAGACACGCTGAGCCGGGCAACCGAAGACGCGCAATACTGGGATGCGGCCCTCAACATTGTTGTGGAAATTCTGGGAGGAACGGGGGCGCTTATTCCCGCCACCGACCCGTTCTTTCGCGGCACTTGGATGGCCGGCACCAAGGATATGAAAGAGGCTTTGCCCAGCTACATCAACGAAGGTTGGGTGCGCAACGATCCGCGCGAGCCGGTGCTGGGGCTGATGATGGAACGCGGCTATGCCTGTGATCATGACGTGTTTGCGAGCCGTGCGGAGCGGGACATGATCCCGATCTACCGAGACTATCTCTATCCGCTGAATTTCGGAGTGCATTATTGCATCCGCATCCTGACGCCCAACGGTTATTGGGCGATGACGGTGCATTTCGATAATGATCACCCGCCGATCAACGCCGAAGATGTGGCCAAGATCGAGCGCATTCAGGCGATGTTTGCCAAGGCCACGGCGCAGGCCGACGAGATCGCCCACAAACGCATCGCCGCCTTCGCGCAGTTTTTCAAAGGCACGGAGTCCGAGGTCTTTGTGCTCGATGTCGATGGCAAGGACTGTTTCAGTATCAACAGCAGCGGCAAGATACAGACCCGCGCACGGCTGGGGAATGTGATCCCTGACGAGATGAGCGCAGCACTCGGGGGCGAGATCAGGGAGCTGTGTTCTAGTGATCCCGGCCTCTCGATGAGCCGTGCCTACCAGTTCAACATTGCCTCCAAGAGTAGCAGCGTATTGATCATCCAGATCCCGCCGAATTTGCGGCACTTCTTTATGCACTTCAAAGTCTGTGCGATCCGCACCGAATGCAGCGACACCACTGCTCTCAAGCAAAGCTGTCTGCGCGAGACTTATGGCCTGTCCTCGGCAGAGATCGCCACGGTCGAACTTCTGGTTGCGGGCAAGACCCCGAACATGATCGCGGAGTTGCTCAGCGTCAAAGCCTCCACCGTGCGTCAAAGGCTCAAGCAGATTTTCGAGAAGATGCAGGTGAACAGTCAGGTGGAGCTGATCGGAATGCACAACCGTCTTTAGAAGATTGTTCAATCAAGCTGACATTCTCGCTGTCGAGAGGACCAGCCAGACCGCTTCAAAATGCCGATCAGAAAGTGCTGACATTTTCATTGGGACGGCAGTGCTGGAGAGGGTCGCACGGCCGATTGTTCTCATTAAATTACCATGAAACTGGCTGCTCTTGTTGAAATCATAGCTGCCAGCAAGCTGTTCGAACCTGCTCAACACTTAGGAAATGTTGAGTGCTTTGCTTCCATCATTCATGTCTTAGCAAGAAATCCGAACTTTTCAGCTAATAAAATTATTGCACAGGTCGTCGTTGTTCTCTAGGTGCACATTTGCGCGTATGTGCGTATGTTTTTTAATAACAAAGAATGGTCTGAAAAATGCAAGAAAGCGCATGGCTTGTCGCCCTCAATGAATTTCTACATGTCGGTGGCGCACTCGTGGTGATTATCGCAGTTGTTTCCGTAGTGACGGGGATCATTCGCGAATACATCCCGCAAGAAAAACTCCAAAAGAAATTGGCAAAGCACGAAAAGCGCGGACCCTTGATGGGGGCACTGCTTGGGACTTTGACACCGTTTTGCAGCGCATCGATGGTGCCTGTTGTGATGGGGATGGCCGAAATGGGGGCCTCAATGGGGACGATCTTTGGCTTCTTGATCTCTGCCCCTTTATGCAATTTCGTCGTGGTTGGGCTAATTCTGGCAACCTTTGGGGTGCAGGTGACGCTTATTTATATCGCGATAACGCTTGGTGGGGCTGTGCTTTCGGGATACCTCATTGGTATGACGCCCTTAAAACATGCCGTTCGGCGAGACATGGCGGCACCTGCAACATCTTGTGGCAGCGCAGCTGCCACGGCATGTGGGGGGGCGCCTGCTGCAACTTCAAATTCTTGTAATAGCGGTCAAGTGACCAGCTGCGATACGGCGGTTCCCATCGTGTGCTCTGACGGTTCTACTGTTACGACACACACAGGCCAGCCACATGCAAAACGGCTGCGCGCCTCGATGCCCTTCGCATGGGCGTTGTTCAAGCGGATCATTCCTTATGTCCTTATCGGGGCGGTCATTAGCGCCCTATCGGCGGCGTTTCTGCCTGCTGAAATGGTCGAAAAATATGTCGGCAGTGACAGCTGGTCTGCGATACCGATTGCCGCAGGGATCGGTGTGCCGCTGTATCTGCGTATTGAAATGGCGTTGCCTTTGCTTCAGGTGTTGATCGCCAAAGGCATGGGCATGGGGCCAGCGATGGCGCTTTTGATCGGGGGCACTGGCGCCAGCTTGCCGGAGATCGCGATCATCTCCTCAGTCCTGAAACCCAAAGCTGTTGTGGCCTTCGTCGTTACCGTGCTGACACTTGCGATGATTGGAGGGGGCATCTTTGTCGCTATCGCATGATGATGCCATCGACAGCAGGGACAGCAGGTCGCAGCGAGAGCAACAGGTTCATATTGGCCTGTTGCTCTCAAGCGAGATCAAATAAGGAGCATGAATGTCCATGACACTTAAGAGCCTCTTGAACCTGTGCCCATATACGCATCTTTGGCGGGCGATTAAGCGTGTGGTGAAGGAAAGGACACTGCCGAAATCCGCGCGGATGGGCGCTAATATTGCGCTCCTCGGTTTGCTTTGCCCTTTCTTCTGGATAGCCCTGTTTTCCGGTGTCAGCACAGGCGAATTGATCTTTCACGCCTGCCATTCTGCGGCGGTGTTTTTGATCGGTGTTATAATGTTTCTGGCCACGCTCATAAAAAGTAGCGCCGAGGCGCATACAGGTGGCCCTGTGGATTAGGCCAACGCATTGCTGTTTGGGAAGCGCTCGGATAACTTTGGCAACCAAGTGCCATAGGGGAAAACAATGGATGATCGTTATATTGATGCCTTAAAGGCCATCGCCGAGCCCAACCGTTTACGATTGTTCTGGCTATTATTGCAAATCAACGAGCGCATCTGCGTTGCAGAGGCAATGGATGTGCTTGGTGAGACACATTACAACGTCTCCCGAAATTTAAAGACTTTGTTAAAGGCCGGATTGGTGCGGGCCGAAAAAGACGGGAAATGGGTGTTTTACACATTAAGCCCCAAGGACAACGCCTTTTATATCAGTCTTGAAGCTATGGTCCGAACGATTCCTGAGCATGAATTCAAGGACGAGATCAATAAATGCCGTTTGCGACTAAGCCTTAGGCAAGACGGCAGTTGTGTTCTGGGGGCCGACAGTGCGGAATGGACAGAAATCTCACGTTCCGTCACGAGCTCTAAATAATTCACACCTGACAATTGGTTAAAGTCAGCCCTTGTGGTGAGAATAAGCATATTTGCTAAGGTTGCGATTTTTGTCCGTCAGAAAGGCTGGGCTGGAAGCGTGAGAGATTGATGATATGACTATATCCATGTGCCTGCGGATTGGCCGTAGATATGTCACTGCACTGGATAAAATCAGGTCACCAATTTCGAAAATACATAGATTTGGCCTATCGCCTGAACCATGCCTTTTTGCCGCCAGACGATCAGCCGCAGCATGGTTGCAGGGGAACATGGCCCACCGAGGGTCGCCCTAAACTGCCGTCGATGTGCGAAAGGGTGGCGTCAAGAAAGCGTTTATTCCTCTGAGCGCCCTGTTCTGGTGGGGCTTTCACTTGCCTTGTAGCTTAAATCACCTTGAGGTCGAACGGGACATAAACACATTACGCGAGCCGCCGGCGCTATTGGCCATAAAGCCCGTCGCATTGTTGTTATCGTAGAACAGGAAACCGCCCCAAGATTTTTGCGGGCCGCTGTTAACCTGCCAGTAATAGCGAGGTAAATTTGCACAACCATTCAGACTCTCCGCGTCACCATCGGTCATCTCCGTTGGCGTCAGGGCTTCCATCGACATGTCGAATGGTGCGTCACCGTCTTCGCTTAGATTGTAGCGGATCGGATGCAGCGGCGCGGTCATTCCTTGTCCGCTCAGCATCAAGGTCTCGCTTGCATCGTCCCATGACAGTGTGACGTTCATCACATTTACACCGAGCGTCAGCCCCGTGCCATTTGCCGACATGCCCCAGTTGCCCGACAGGAAACGCCCCATATCCTCGTGGGTTTGGCTCGCGCCACCTTCCAGCCCGTCCTGACACACGGACAGCACAACGGCTTTTTGCGCAAGTGCGGGTGGGGCGAATGCGAGGAAGCTCGCTGTCATCAGGCAGGCAGTGCGGCGTGTCATGGAAGAGTTCCTTCTTAGGTCATGCGGTTGATGTCATTTCCAAGTCTGGAAACTACGGCATCTCGGAAAGTGTTGCAGGGTCAAGCCCCTTTGCAATCAGGCCATTGTCGATAGCGCAGCGGATCATGTGCCCGAAATAGAGCGCGGCGTTGTCAGTGCCTGTACCCGTCACATCAACGAGGTAGGAACCAAGCAGTGTGGTATGCCCACCGTAAGGCAAGATCGGGTAGCCATAGGGGCCATCGGTCAACAAAGCGGCGCGCATATTCGGGTCCGTAAACCCAATTCCAAATGTGACAGCCGCGGCAGGGTCTGCGTTGATCGTAATTGTTACACTTTGCTCGCCGGCGTAAACGTCGTCACCCTGACCGTCATCCGACGCATCAAAAGTGACATAGCTGACCTCGACAAAAGTGTCGGTGATGTTGGGCGTTTGGACCGCGAGCGTCTCGCTGCGTAAGCCCCACCCATCCATGGGCGGCGGCACAAGGCTCAACATATCTGTGCACGTTCCATAGGGCCAATTGACCTGTTGCAGGATTGGATCGCTGCGCACAAAGGCTTCGAGCGCGCCCTCATACTGGCTAAACCGCGTCATCTGCTCTGCGGCGGCCGCTTTGCTGCGCGCCGTGGCCTCCGCGATGCCCGCCATCAGGCCATCCACGACATAGGCTTCGGAGAAAACGGGGCGGTTGGGTACATCTTGGGCGGCAACGCCGGGAGCGCCAAGGATCAACCCGCATAGGGCCGCAATCGCAGTGGAAAAACTTGACACTCTAAAATCTCTTTTCTGGGTCATTGCGACATGAACGCCGTAAACGCGTCATAGAGGCCGCTATCCTTCATCGCCTGTGCATTCAAAGCGACAAGGCCGCATGACATGGATGCCTCTAAATAGAGATCGCTAGGCTGGAGCATATCAATGAATGGCTCGTGCTCCGCCAACGTAAGTATACTGAAGTCTGGGTGCGCGTATATGTAGTCGATAGATGCCTGCATGCTGGAAAACATCGCATTTGCCTCACCGAGCGCGTCTTGTTCTTTGAGGTGGTCATAGAGGCACCCGTAGGTCTCGACGTAGTCATCGGTCCACTTAAACGGCGGCACAATCTCGGCAAGGGACGGGTCAACGCGCGCATAAAGTTGCATGCTTGGCTCCCATCCAATGTTGAGAGCCTCTTCGTGCTTGTCGATAAACTCCGACCTGCTGAGTTGCGTGAAATCGACGGCCTCATGCATGGGCGAGTCTAAAGGCTCATCGGATTGCGCAAAGCTGGTGGCGGGCAGGAACAACGATAGGGCTACAGCATAACGAATTTTCATAAAAAGTCTTTCGATTGAATAAATTAAGGGCATAGAGCCGCGAATGGGTCATCCCCGCGCGCACAGCGCGGGCGCTCCGCAAGCTGTGATATTTGCCAGCCCACTGGATCATCTTGAGCGTTCCAAATGTAGATCGCACGGGTGATCATTGCGCTGATCGCATCATCTTCAACCGGCACTTCGAAATCAACAATCATGCGCTGAATGCTGATCTGGCACCATGTCTTGGACGCGCGGCTCACGTTGCCCGCTACAATTTCGTTGGTGATTGCCGTTTCGATCGGAGATGTCACGCGGACAACATTGCTGTCGGGCAGATCAAGATATGCGGTCGCGTCGAGCGGAGTGAATCCGTCAAGCGGATCGCCCATAAACGGTGCACAGGATTGCGCAAATACAGGCGCTGCAAAGCTGAGGCCCATGAGGATGACAACGGGTTTAAGCATCTATCTGCCCCTTATTCTTTGGCTAGGGCAAGCTTAACGGCATGTGCACTCCGTTTCTTGAACAAATCGGACAAACGCTTGATTTATACCTTCGCGACAAGACTGCGCAGCGTGCCATCGCTATCAATTTCAACTTTCGCAGGGGTCGTGCGCATATATTGTTTGAACATGCGGGTCAGGTGCGATTGGTCTGCAAAACCTGCGGCATAGGCCACATCGCTAATGGGCATATCTGGGGTTTGGGTACGCAGCTTGAGCGCCGTAAGAACGCGCTGACAAACAGCAAAGGTTTTCGGCGGCATTCCGACAATGCGTAGAAATTGACGGTGGAAATGTCGGTCACTCATTCCGAGGTTCTGTGCCAAATCTGCGATGCTAAGGGCACCGTTTCGAGCTTCGATCTGGCGAAGCGCCTCGGTGATTTGAGGGGGCACGATCACGGTCGAATCCTGCGTGAGGCGTTCAAGAATGGCCTCAAATGCGCGTGTCGTTGGCTGTTGTGTGATCTCTGATCCAAGCATGATGGCTTGGTTGCGTAGCGCGCCGATGTCTCGATCAAGAATGGAGAACGCCGCACTGCCTTGCAGTTCTGCCAAGTAATGCACGGCGGGGCCTGTCAGCGTGTATTCGGTATCAAATGTGGTCAGTTGCCCCGAAAAATGCACCGCCCCCGAAGCATAATCGTAGGCTTGATCATTGGCCGTCGCCATACCCGTTCCCTGCGCCAGCCACCCGATATAGGTAAATCCCGTCGGACGCGCGGGAACCGTTTCAGACACGGTTTCCCGTATCTGCGCACAAAGGATGCGCCGAACAAAGGGGCGTAGATGTGCCGGAACCATAATGTCATCATAATATGGCATGAACGTGTTCCTTTGTTCTAAGTGCAAAAATCAATGTATGTAATAATTGACATGATACCGCCTTCGCAGGGTTCCACAATGACGTTGTATCATCCGCATAGCAGACCTATGCGCCTATAGCTGCGAAAATCAGATTTGCGGCCGTTGCTGTCAAACCCCATTGTGTTTCGTTGTTACGGGCTAGGGGATGTGTTCATCTGTGCGGGGCATCCCCCATTTTTAAAGAGGGCCAGCCGTCGAATTCACGCGTGCAGGCGAAAGATCACGACGCATCGGGACACAGATGTGGCTATGAACGAGGATTTAAGCCTCGCGCAAGAAAATAACCGGATGCGCCGCGAGTATCATGTTCTCAAGACAGAAAGGGAGATCTTTAAAAACAACGCAGCTCTTTGCTGCTTAATTCGCAGTCTTTGGCACGTTCACTTCAAGGCCGTCAAATTCAGGGGTCAACAAGACCTGACACGCGAGACGCGAGGCGCTGCTAAAATCGGGAAGACAGTCCAATAAGTCTTCTTCAAAGTCTTCGGCTGGACCGACGGCGTCTTGCCATTTTTCGCAGATTTTAACATGGCATGTGCCGCAAATTGCACCGCCGCCACATTCGGCGGCAATGCCATTGATGTTATTGGCCAAAGCGACTTCCATCAGCGATTGACCGGCCAGAGCCGTCACTGTTTTGCTTTCGTCTTGGGTTTGGAAGGTAACTTTCATATTATGCCTGACTGTTGGCCAAGTTTGCGTCGCAAACTGGGAGGGAATGTTGGGTGTTCAAATATGGTGCGCGCATCAAGAGCCTTGTGGAGTTAACTCGCTGCTTTCTTGATGCCGGGGTAAAGATAGACTTTATCATCCGCATAATCGAAATCGGGGTCGTCCCAAGCGATCATCTTGCCAGGGTTCAGCAACCCCTTGGGGTCGGTTTCTTTTTTGAAGGCTAGCTGCAATTCATCAGTCTGTTTCATCCCGCCTTCTTCCAAAGTGTAGCGGTGCGGGTTGAACACAGGCACGCCCGCCTCATCATGTTGGCGCATAATTTCATTCAGGCGCGCATCAGTGGAATAGCGCACCATAGACAGGCCAAAGCAGGTGACATTGCCATCAAAGCGCAGGAACTCGAGGTGATGAGGGACTTCATCGCCAAACATCTCGAAGGTCTTGGCGACCAGATCTACTTGATTGGGGTAGGGGTAGAGAGACTGAATATAAGTCATGCCAGGTGCGACTTTCATCGCGCGCAAAGTGGTGTGGTTCCAGCTGAGTTCAAAGACAGCAGGAATGCCTTTAAGGTCATCAACCTCGTCACTGCGAAAGGCGATATGTGCGGGGTAATGTGCGGTGAAGGCCAAAAGGGGCATCATGGCATGAGGGGCGGCCATCAGCAAAACGACATGTTTGCCCTCGGTCATGAATTTTTGATGGCGCTTAAAGGTTTGAAATGGAATTGGGGCGGCAATGACTGAAATCAGTTTCGTCAGAATGCCATCTTGGCTGCCTAAGTCATTGGCGTATTTTGTCGCTTCAATGAAATCATCGAATTCAACAATCATATCGACCCAGTCATAAGCGGTGGCCAGTGGCATCTCGACTTCTGTGATGATCCCATTGGTGCCGTAAGCATGGGCGACTTTTTGCAAATCATCGCCGTGTAAATTGATGATACGCGGCTCCGCTTCCATCGTGATGATGCGCAGGCGGATAATATTGCCCGGATCGCGCAAACCGCCCCATTGGATCGATCCGATACCTGAGGACCCGCCCGCCACAAATCCGCCAATCGTGGCCGTATGCGCCGTGGAGGGATGCATGCGCAGTTCTTGCATAGAATGCGCGCGGGTCGCCTTGTCGATGTCGGATACAATGGCACCCGCTTGTGCCACCACGCGTCCCGGAGCGATTTCGCGAATCTCGGTCAGCGCGGTGAGATCCAGAACAACGCCGCCAGACAAAGGCATGGCTTGGCCGTAATTGCCTGTACCGCCGCCGCGCACCGTGATGGGGACATCATGGGCAAAACAGGCGCGAATGGTTTTCAGTATGTCTTCTTCTGTGTCTGGAATGACCACCAAATCGGCGATGACATGGTCCAGTTCCGGTTTCAAAATAGGTGAGAAATAAAAGGCATCTCGGCTTTTCAAGCGTACTAAATTTGGGCTGTCGATGATGTTCAGTCCGGCGAGATCGGCCTTTAGGGATTCAATGTTCATTTGAGGACTCCATGAGTGCGTCGAGGTCGCTGTAATCGGGAAGGGTGGTGTCAATTTGTGTGCCGTCGCGCAGGACGATCCGGTCGCTTTGCGGACGCGACAAAAGCTCGGTCCAACTGCGCGCACGAAACATGATCATATCTGCGGGCGCACCTGCTGCGATGGTCGGGGGAGCAATGCCCATCACACGGGCGGGGGCGGCAGTCATGGCAGCGGGCCACTGACCGACAGGATGGTCCAGATGTAAAACCCGCGTTGCCATGCGGTACACTTCGACCATGTCGAGATCGCCGTAAGCGTAAAACGGATCGCGGGTGTTGTCTGAGGCGATGGCCACATTAATGCCGCGTGCTTTCATCTCATGAACCAAGGTCGTGCCGCGCCAGCGCGGCGTGGTTCCATCATGGCGGCGGTCTTGCAAGTAAAGATTGCACATCGGCAAGGTTGTGATCGATAGGCCCGCCTTTGCAACAAGATCAAGGGTGCCAGATGCTATGTCGCCAGATTGACGCGCGAGCGAGCAGCAATGGCCGACGTTTATGTGGCCTGTGAACCTGTGGCGCAGTGCGGCTTGAGCGATAAGATGCAAGGAAACGGCATCGGGGTCGCCTGTTTCATCGGCATGAAAATCAAGATCCAACCCGTATTGAATGGCTGTCGCGAAGGCCTGATCGATCAATGCCTCGATATCGGGGACCATATATGTGACAGCCCCAAGCACACCGCCTGCTGCCTGAACACGTTTTGCGAGCGCGTCAAATGATGCCGTTTCGCGCAGGGCTTCGATCCCAACAAGACAAACAGCTTGCAAGGTGATGCGTCCAGCCCAAGCCTTTCGCAGAGTTTCAAACACGGGCCATGAAATACCGTCTTGTGGTGCTTGGGAATCGATGTGGGTGCGCAGGGCGCTGGTGCCATGGGCGTAGGCGCAGCGTAGGCTGAAATCCATTCTCGCCATCAGGTCATCGGCAGACCAATTTGCCACCGTGTCCGTCGCGACAGCCGAAAGCGCGCCACCAAAACTGCCATCTGGGTTCGGCTGGCGCGGCCAGATGTGCCCTTTGTCCAAATGGGTATGACAATCGATGAAGGTGGGGGTGATGATGCGACCCGCCAGATTGGTTGTCTCGCCCTCAATAGTGTGGACATCAGCCGTCACTTTGCGGATTTTCCCGCCTTGCAGCGTCACATTGACCTTGTGAAAGCCTCCGTCATCTGCCGGACCCGTTGGATGCGCCAAATGGGTGGCCAAATGGGTGGCATGAACGCGCGCGTTGGTGAATGTCATGGGGGAGTTGAAACGGGTCACAAGCACGCCTCTTGGGGTGAAAAAATGTCATCTGGATTGGTTTGCAACATATCTTGCAACAGGCTGCAAAATCCTTTGGCTGCCCAATTCGCACTGGCAGCCCCTTTGTCCGCGCTGGCAATCGCAGCATTTCCGATGGCACCCGAGGGGTTCAAATCTGCGGCAATCCAGCCGAATCCATGGGGGCCTGTGGCATTGAGGTATGTGTTCGATTGGGCGATTTTTGCATTCAGGGAGACAAAGTTTTCCGCCTGTTTCATATCAACCAAATCGGGACGAAAGTGCAGCATCAAAGATGTTTCGATATCGCCGCCGTGAATCCCGTGTTTAAGTTCGTGGCTGTCGTACAACCCAGCGGGATGGCCAAAGCGTAGCCAACTGGTTTTGGCAACAAAAAGGCCATGCTGTACACGCAAGCCGCGGGCAACAATGCCCATGATCTCTTCATTGCCACCATGTGAATTCATGATGATAAGTTTGCGGATGCCTGTGCGCGCCACCGCATGACCGAGCGCCATCCATGTGTCTATCAGAGCATGCGCGTCATAGCTTAGCGTCCCGCGTGCAAAGAGATGTTCGTCAGATTTTCCAATCCGTTGAATGGGCAAAACACGCAGATCGACATCGGCAGGCAAGTCTTTTGCAACGGTATCGATCATACCTTTGGTCAGTGCTGTATCCGTGCACAATGGCAAATGCGGCCCGTGCTGTTCTGTGGCGGCAATGGGCAGCATCGCGATCGTATTCTGTGGGTCAATAGTGTCGAAATCCCGCGTGGAAAAGTCTTCCCACCAAATGCGTCGCTTTATCATGCTGTCACCTGCTGCGCGGCAACGATTTCGACCTCAACGGTAAACTCAGGACGGGTAAATCCGCTTACGATCATCAAGGTCGAGGCTGGCATGTGCTCATCAAAAAAAGCATCACGCGCTTCCATATAAGGCGTCATATGGGCGCGATCTGTGACATAGGCATTCACACGCACAACATCCGTAGGGGACATGCCTGCCGCGGCAAGAATCTTGCCCGCATTCTCAAAACAAAGCGCAGCCTGCGCTTTGGTGCTATCGGGAATGTAACCTGTTTCGTCCATACCAAGCTGGCCTGAACACCAGACCCAGCGTGCAGGGGCCGCTACTTCCATCCCGTGTGAATATCGTGCGAATGGGGCGGGCAGGTCTGTTGGGGTCAATGCTCTGTGCATGTGGAGTCTCCGGTTTCGGTTCGGTTCCAGTAAACACGCGCACCCGAGATCGCGAAAGGCAGCAGACGTTATAGCGGTTATGGCTTTGCGCTTATGATGGCATGCGCAGGGTCTTTTGCGCTACGTGCCGCACGGTTTGACGCAACCAATGGCCAAAGGGAGAATGATGCGATTTTTCGTGCCAAAACAACCATGCGCTCATCAGGCCAAGCTCTGGTGGGGCTTCTAAAACAGTGACAGATAGCGTTGCTGCCATTTCTTCAGCAAAAGGGCGGGCTGTGGTTAAAACCAGATTGGATTGTGGGACAATCTGGCGAGCAAGGGCAAATTCGGGCACGGTTGCGACCACGTTTCTAGATTTGCCAAGTTGCAAAAGCTGGCCATCAATCGGCGTTCCTGCAACGACGGCCGCAGCGCTTGGTGAAATGTGGTCAAGCGTTAGGTATTCATCCAATGTCAGATGGTTTTGCCCCGCCTTTTCGTGTGAGTTGGCAACGACACAGGCGATGTCCGACTCGACCAAGGGGGCAAACCGTAGATTGGGGTAAGGATCCTGACGGCTGGAAATCACCAGATCAATATCGCCATCATGCAGTTGCTGTTTGATTTGATCTGGCGTTCCGGGTTGAATGATTTCAATGCGTGCTTTGGGGGAGGCGGTATTGATGGTCTGTATTAATGACGGAATTAGCAATGACCCAAGGCCAAAGTAAGCGACGATGCGAATTGTGCGATCTGATGTGGCGGGGTCGAATTCACCAGGTGGAGATAGTAAAAGGTCGATATCAGTTAGAACGCGGTCGACGGCCATCGATATATCATTCGCACGTTCAGTACGTACCATGGCGGCACCTGAGCGCACCAACAATGGGTCATTAAATGTATCACGCAACTGGCGTAGTGTTGCGCTGATGGCGGGCTGGCTTAAGCCCAGTTTGACAGCCGCGCGTGAAACATTGCTTTCGTGAAGCAAAGCTTGCAGCACACGCAGGTGCCTAAGATCTATTTTAGACGTCAACGCCGATACTCCGCTTTGATCCGGTTTCGCTGCCTTGAGATTCAATATCGCGCAGTGCGTTGCGGATCTCTATTTCAAGAATGTTAATGGCTGAATTGGTGGTTCCGCGTTCATGCCTTGCAAGACTTATTTCAGCATGAAGCATAATGGCCGATAAGGGCGCGAACACCAATGTGCGCCGTCGCAGGTCTTCGATCACATCTATAAGGGGAAGAATGGCGATCGCCCCGTGATGGCGCGCCATTTCTATGAGATTGCTCACAGAGTTCGATGAATGATGCGGCTTATAGTCGAGGCCCGCCCGCGCAAGCTGATCGGCAATCGGGCGATGAAGACGTTGTGAGGCATCGGGAAAAACAATCCCGTGATCTCTGTAATCTGCCAGACGTTTTGAGGGGGTATGCGCGATTGGATGATCGCTGGCAAAGACCGCTCCCACAGGGCTGGTGAAGCGTGCGGTCACGTTGATCGTCGGGTGATCGGGCAGGTATTGTGCAATGGCAATATCGGCTTCGCCCGATACCATCTTTTGCGACACAACGTCGGGTGTCGCGATTGTGAGGTCTATCGATATGCTTGGGTGATTGTCGCGTATCTCTGCTAGGATGGGCAGTAACACCCCATTGGCCAGTCCCTCAGTGGCGAACACATGCGCGACACCGCCATGATTGCCACGCAATCGTTCAATATGGTCCTGTGTTTTGCTGTGCTCTTTTAGTGTTTCGCGAATGTGTTCGATCAAGACCTCTCCCACGGCTGTCAGTCGCAGGGTCTTGGGGAGCCGTTCGAAAATAGGCGTGCCCATTTCTTCTTCGAGTGCGAGAATTTGGCGATTGATCGAGGATGCAGAAATGTTGAGGCGCTCGGCTGCTCGCCGAATAGACCCCGTCCGTGCGACCATGTCGAGGTATCGCAATAATCTTGAATGAAGCATCGGGACCTTTATGGGCGTTGAGGTGCTTGTGAGTAATGGCAGTCTGGCAGAACTTTACCGGTAGTTAAATAGCAACGCTATATTGCTCGTCGTTTGAGCGCTATGGCTGAGCTTATTATAGAAGAGAGCATATATTGAGTATGTATTGATCGATATGCCTGATGTGCCTTGGTTCAGTGTCGCCCATATGTTGCCTAAAATATGTACATTTACATTGTATTTTGAGTGAAAAACCTTCGATTTGATGGATTTTTGCTTGTCTTTTAGGTTTTTCATCCAGTCGGAGGTGGGCGAATGACGCGCGACGAGACAGGAGGTGTCGCGTAAATATGCGTTGACGCGTATGATGTTTAAATTTTGTGCACCGTTCTCTTTTTGCGAGCGCTCTGTCCGTAAAATGGTGCTGTCGTTTTGTTTTCTTGCCTCATATCAATTTTACACCGATCGCAAGGATGGCGGTAAGCAGGCAGAGGTTCTTAGGTTGAAACGCCAACTGTGCCGCTCCGTATATATCGATTGTGACATAAACTCGCCGGCGCGACAGATCCTAACTGCTGCCGGCCAACAGGAAGGAAAATTCAAATGAAGTTCCCACCTATTACACGCCGTGCGACCTTGGGCCTTTTGGCTGGTGGTGCCGCGTCATTGGTTGCGCCTGCGCGTTTTGCATCGGCACAAACAAACTCAGCCGTTAATTTCCAATTGTCTTGGCTGCCGTCTGTTCAGTTCGGCGGGTCTTACCTTGCAGAAGAAATTGGTGTTTGGGCAGAAAAAGGATTGGATGTCAGTCTGTTGTCTGGTGGACCTAATGCGCCGGTTGAACCTTCTGTTATGGCTGGGACTTCTTTGTTGGGGATCACTGCGGCAGATTACGCTTCGGCTGCTGTGGCTGAGGGGGCGACCTTTAAAATTATCGCCGTTGCTATGCAAAAAAATCCTTTCGCAATCGCGTCTTTGCCTGGAAATCCAGTCAATTCGCCTGCTGATCTGGTTGGTAAAAAGATTGGTATGGCTGTTGCGAACACGCCAATTCTGGCAGCGCTATGTGCGCTGAACGATGTCGATATCAATGAAATTGAAATCGTGCCAACGCAATACGACCCTGCACCTCTGGTCAGCGGACAAGTCGATTGTTTGCTGTGCTGGCTGACAGATTTGCCGATTGCGATGACAATGGCGGGCGTTGACAATGTTACTATGCTCTTGGCGGATCACGGTTATGCGGTGCATAGCCAAACTTATATTGTCACCGAAGATGCACTTGCAAACCAACGTGATGAAATCGTGGCGCTTATGGCGGGCGAGATCGCGGGTTGGAATGCATATTTCGCGGATACAGAGGCCGCAGCCGATCTTGTTGTGGCCAAATTCCCCGATTTGGGACTCGATCTGGAAACACAAAAAGTTCAGGCCGCAAAACAGGTCGATTTGATGGTGTCTCCGCTCACCGAAGAATTCGGTTTCGGTTGGTTCACGGACGAAACAGTTGCCGACAATATCGCCACTTTGGGGCTGCTTGGCCGAGAGGTCTCTGCCGATCTTTGGGATCGTTCCATTCTCGAAGAAATCTACGGGTAAACTGATGACCGATAAGCGCATTGATCAAACGCCCGTATCTGAGATAGGGCCGCCCAAAGTTGAAGCATGGGCTGTTAATAAAGTCTTTGGATATGGTGACGCGTCTGTTCAGGCTGTAAGTGATGTAGAACTTACTCTTGAACCGGGGACGACCACTGCGCTTGTCGGGCCTTCGGGCTGTGGAAAATCAACACTGTTGCGTATGGTTGCGGGGTTGGAAACACCCACATCTGGCGCCATCCGTATCGGTGGCGAAGAACCTCATCTTGTTGCACGCAAGGGACGTTTGTCCGTTGCGTTTCAAGACCCGTCATTGTTGCCGTGGCGCACGGCGGCGTCCAATGTCGCGCTGGCCCGTCGTTTGGCGGGGTTGCCCAAAGATCCTGAAAAAGTACAGCGTCTTTTATCGCTTGTCGGACTAGACGGGTTTGAAAACAAACGGCCCGCCGAATTGTCGGGCGGGATGCGTCAGCGCTGTGCCATCGCGCGCTGTTTGGCGACGGATGCACGCCTTTTGCTTCTGGATGAACCTTTTGGCGCTGTTGATGAAATGACCCGTCGCCGATTGAATCTTGAATTACCACGCGTTTGGGAAGGGCAGGGCACGACCACTTTGCTTGTGACCCATTCCGTGACAGAGGCCGTTTTACTGTCGGACCGCGTGATCGTGATGAGCCACCGGCCTGCACGCGTGAGTGCCGATATTGCGATTGATATTGAACGCCCGCGGCGGGCCTCGCATCTGACAAGTCCAAAGTTTCTTGAGCTTGTAACGCAGATAAATGCTGCGTTGGGAATCGTAGATGAACCCGAAGATGACGACTCACGTCTGGAGGCGCAGGCATGATACGGCAACAGGTTTTGTTGACCGAGCAAATGCGGACCTATGCAGGATTTGCCAGTCTGTTGATTGCTTGGGAACTCTTGGCCCGCTTTGCCTTTGGCCAACTCTATATTCTTTCGCCGCCCACGGCGATTGTCATGCGCATCATCGAAGACCTGCCGCTTTATACCCGCGCTTTGGGGGCGACCGTTTCCGAAGCCTTACTGGGATTTGTGCTTGGCAACCTCGCGGCGATTGTTTTGGCCGTTCTGGTCGTGACCATTCCACCCATCGAGCGCTTGGCGCAAGCGATTGCTTTGGTCGTCTTCTGTTTGCCACTTGTTGCGACAGGGCCGATTTTGCGGGTGATTTATGGTCCCGGATGGGGGCCTCAGATCACATTGGCCGCTTTATCAGTCTATTACACCACATTTGTGCCATTGGTGGTGGGGCTGCGTGCGGTGCCGCCAAGCTGGTTGGATTTGATTGCCAGTTATGGTCGTGGTCGTCTGACGGCGATGACCGTGGTACGCGCGCGTGCCTGTCTGCCCTATCTGATCGCCAGTTTGAAAATTGCAGCCCCTGCAGCGTTTTTGGGCGCGATTGTCGGTGAATTTACCGGTGCAGATCGCGGTATTGGTGTTTTGAGCATCCAAGCCATGCGCAGTCTTGATGTGGATGGCACTTGGGCTTTGGCCACGATTGCCTCTGCTGTGGCGATTATCGGATATGCTTTGGTCGGTTGGGCAGGGCAGCTGTTGTCTATTGGTGCGCCGCCATCGCTTTTGGTCTCGCCCGCGTCTAAAGCGCCAAAGGTGCTGTGGAAAAAACTGTTCATGGCTGTCGCCGCGCCGATTTTGTCTTGCGTTGTGATCTTGCTGTTGTGGCAGGTTTTCATGGATGGGCTTGAGTTGTCGCGCTTTTTTGCCAAACGACCCGGTGATGTCTGGGCCTATTTGGTGGCGGGATCACAGGCTGCGGCTCATCGAAGCGAATTGTTCGCGGCTTTACGTGAAACGATGGGCACCACCGTTTTGGGCTATCTGGCAGGTCTTGGCCTCGGCGCAGTTTTGGCCGCAGTTTTCTGTATGTTGCCAGCGGTAGAGAAAATCGCATCCCCTGTGGCGATTGCTTTGCGGTCCATTCCGATTGTGGCGACTGCGCCATTGTTGGTGCTGGTTTTGGGACGTGGGCAGTTGGGGATGCTGGGGATCGTGGCGATCATGATCTTTTTCCCCACACTTGTGTCCTGTCTGCATGGATTGCGTCAAACGCCCGGTCAGGTGATCGATTACTTTGATAGTTATCAAGCGCCACCTTTGACACAGCTGTTTTTGGCACGGGTGCCTGCGATGTTGCCGTCTTTGTTTGCGGCCGCGCGCATGGCTGTGCCTATGGCCGTTTTGGCGGCGACTGTTGCGGAATGGCTCGCGACAGGAACGGGCATTGGCAACCTTATGGCGCTGACCAGTTCGACCAGCAATTACAACATGTTGTGGAGCTGCGTGACCATTCTGACACTCGTTTCCGTTGCAGGTTACGCGCTGGTCGCGATGCTTGAACGGCGCGTTCTTTCCCACTTTGCCCCTGAACAGGTGATATAATGACTGACCAACCTTTCGGCCTTTCCAAGACGCTTGCGCTGTATGAAAGCCTTGTCGCGGATGTGGCATTTCTTGACACCGCACCTGTCGTGTTTGATGGCGCATTGGCGGCTGAGGTCGCTGCGACTTTGATTGGCGAGGCGCGTCTGCTGGACCGCCGTCAATTTGATACTTGGTATGATCTATGGGCCGAGGATGCGGCGTTTTGGATGCCTTTGCATCAAAGCCACCATCCTGCTCGTGATCAAGGACTTATCATGGATGACCACCGCCGTCTGCGCGAACGGGTGTGGCGTATGCATGATACATCGGCTTGGGCGTTGGTGCCCTATGCCCAAATCGTGCGCATGATTGGCGGGGTTGAGGCATGGCCTTTGCCACAGAGTTCCACCGATGTCATCGCCACCAGTGCGATCACCATCACCCATGAGCGCACCGGCAAGGTCACGGTTTTGGCGGGGCGGCAAATTCACCGTCTGCGCCGTACAGATGATGGGTGGCAGATCGTGCGCAAAATCATGCTTTGCCCCGCCATTTCCGCAGGAATGCCCCATCTGGGCTGGATCCTTTGATGACTGAGAAACGGGAGACACACTATGGGTGAAAATATGAATAAAAATGACCCTGAAACCAATCTTGAACGCGATATTTCCGACAGCTTGCGCCCTGACGCAGTGGTCGCACGCGGGCCTGATTTAACTGACGAGGTTGAGCATCTGATCCGCAAAGATGTGGTGCATCGCCGCGTTTATACGGACCCTGATTTGTTCAACATCGAAATGGATCGTATTTTTGGGGCGACGTGGTGTTTTATCGGCCATGAATCCGAAGTGCCCGAGGCTGGCGATTTTGTGCGCAAACGATTGGGCAAACGTCAGATCATTTTGGTGCGCACCCGCAAAGGCGAAATTCGCGGTTTGCTGAACCGGTGCAGCCATCGCGGCACCACATTGGTGGGTGAAGAAGAAGGCTGCGCCAAGCGTTTTACCTGCCCCTATCATGGTTGGGCATTCGATCTTGATGGCCATCTGCAAAGCCTGCCCGTGGCGGATAGCTACAGCAAACTATACGAGCGGCCTTTCGACTTGGGGCAGATCAAAGTTGTCTCGCATCGCGGGTTTGTCTTTGGCACGTTGGCGGCAGACCCTATGTCGCTTGATGACTGGCTTGGACCAGCAAAGCTGTGGTTGGATGAGCATATTGACCGTCACCCTGGGGCCAGTATTCGTGTTTTGAAAGCACCGATCAAACAAAGCTATAAGGCCAATTGGAAAATGGCGTGGGACAATGCGGCAGACGGTATTCATGCCACGTTCGCGCACCGGTCCTATAACCTGCTGGGTAAAGAGGCGGAAACCGATACGATCTTGTCGCGCAATCCCGCCGTGTCGCCTATGGTGGGCTATACCCTTGGCCACGGGCATTGTGTTGTCGATCAACGCCCCGGCATTCCTGATGGTCCATGGTCCACCATGCGACCACTGCCAACGCGTGAGGATCTTGAGGCCTCTTTGAAAGAGCGTGGCGGGGATATTCCGCGTGAAACATGGGATCTGATGACCGGTAATATGGTCAATCTTAACATCTTCCCGAACTTGATTTTTGTGGGCAACCAGATCGTTGTGCCTGAACCGATTTCTGCCGATGAAACCTTGATGAATTACTATCTCGTGATGGCGGATGAGACGCCTGAGGAAGTGAATCTGATGCGTATGCGCGTCGACGAAGACTTTATGTCTTTCGGTATTCCCGATGATTTCGAAATGTTCGAGCGGGTCCAAGAAGGCTTGCAAACCATCGAGGAAGAATGGGTGGATGTCAGTCGCGGCGATGATGCGGGCGATGTGGTCGACGAATATGGATTGGCTACAGGGGACCTCGCTTCAGAAGCGCCTATTCGTCATTACATGCAAGAATGGAAACGCATTATGGCGAAGCCCATTCCCACAACGATCCGCCGCGCGCGGATCGAAGACAGCAAGTTCATGAAAGCACAGAAACTCAAAGCGGAATCGGCTGCAGCAGCTGCCGCTGACGTAAAATAAGGACGACCAATATGACAACTGACAGCAACAAAGCCCTTGTGCGCGCGTATCACACCGAGCTGTGGGAAAAAGGCGATAAGACCTCTATCGATCGTTACTGGAGCCCAGAAGCCAAGGTTGAGATCACCGATTTTGACAGTAGCGCGATTGATGCCATCCACGACGATGTGACCCGTTATTGGGGCGCGTTCAATGATGTTAAAACCGAAATTCTGGCGCTGATCGCAGAAGATGACAAAGTGGTGTTGCATTGGCAAACGTCTGGCTACCACTTCGGACCTTATGGCGATGTTGCCGCAACCAATAAGCGTATCACTATGGCGGGTATGGATATTCTGCGCATCGAAAACGACCTTATCGTGGAATGCACATCCATGTGGGACGGCATGAGCGTTTACGACCAATTGGGCGTGCTCACCATAGGCTAAAGCTCATAAGGGGAACGACACCAGACAATTTATCTTTAGAATGGAGACCGATATGGCCGAGTTCACACTTCCTATCGTCGATATAGCGCCTTTTCTGAAAGGGACGCCTGAGGGCAAAGCAAAGGTTGCGCGCGCCTTTGCAGAGGCTTTTGAAAGCGTCGGCTTTGCTGTCATTAAGGGGCATGGCGTGCCAGAGAATCTAACAGGTGGGCTTTACGCGGCTGCAACCGCGTTTTTTGAGACGCCGTTCGATGCCAAAATGGCCTATTCCCCGCCCGAGGCCGCCAAAAGCCGTGGCTATTTGCCGATGGGGATGGAAAGCGTTGCCAAAACCCTGAAAGGGGAAACGCCGCCTGATCTGTGCGAGGCATTGGTGTTTGGCGCGCCACATCATGAGGGCGAAGAGGGGCATAAGGCCAACTATTACCCCGACACGCCCAAGGAATTCGCGGGGCTGGTGACAGAGTACACAACGGCCATTCTGAAGTTGAACGACGCTTTGATGCGGATGTCGGCTTTGGCGCTTGATTTGCCAGAGGATTACTTTGCGCCGATGTATGCCGATCCATCATTGACCTTGCGGTTTGTGAATTATCCTGACCAAGACACAGACCCGTTGCCCGGTCAGCTGCGTTACGGCGAGCATCATGACTACGGTGCGATCACCATTTTGCGCCAAGATGCAGCCCCTGGCGGGCTTGAGGTGATGGGACTTGATGGCGAATGGCATGAAGCCAAGGTCATTCCAGATACTTTTGTCATCAACGTTGGCGATCTGTTGTCGCGTTGGACGAACGATCGCTGGCGCTCCACCTTGCACCGCGTGTCCAACCCTCGGCGGGACTTGACGGGGTCTACGCGGCGTCTGTCGATGGTCGCCTTTACGGGGCCTGCAGGTGATACAAACGTATCAGCTTTGCCAAGCTGTGTGTCCGACGATGTGCCTGCAAAATACGATTCAGTGTCCGCTGGTGATTACATCATGTCGAAAATTCGCGCCTCTCATGATTTGGAAAAAACATAGGGCTCACATTGGTTCTAGAAGACTGAAAAACAACGCTCTGCACGTCTTACAAGTGCAGGGCGTTTTTTTGTAGGGTCTTCGCTTATTTGACGGTTATGTATTGTCGCTTCGGTGCCTTGTTTCGCGCTGCTGCGAGAGCGATTTTGTTGGTTGACCGCATGGATGATGCGGGTGTCACAGGTGCTAACAGATCAGACTTGCGATCCATATGGAAACGTGATTATCTCAATTTTGATACGACCTAGCGGGCCGCCATTTCTTTGTGCGGATTTTGCAGCAAGGCAATGTTCAGGCAGGCACACAGTGGACGAGACACAACTCAATTTCAAAGATATCGGCGCGCGCCTTAAGGCGCATCGTCTTGGCCGAGGTCTTGCGCCTGAGGAACTTGCTGTGAGGTTGAATATCTCACGTGCTGCGCTCTACCGTGCGGAAAAGGGCGAGATTGCCAAAATCGACATGCTTTCGGCCATCGCCAATGAACTTCATGTCTCACTTCCAAGCCTGTTGGGGGTTGGGATTGAATATGTCGACAACGCTGTGGGTTTTTTTGAGCGCATGCGTCAGGTCGAAGAGGATTGCGATCAGATTATCGGCCTGTTCAGCCCGATTTCCTATCTGGTGACGACTGAGCAATATGATGCCATTTTGAAAGATGTCCTGTGTGAATCTGTTCAAGGGTCTGAAGGTCAGGATGTTGACGCTATTTTGAGTATATTAAAGCAAAGAAAGGCGCGTTTCACTCAAAGGCGCCCGCTTTTGGCTTCGATTATCTCGGATGCGGATATCCGTAAGTTCCTCAAAGAAGGGCTGGAAGGCGCTGCGGAGCTGTCCGATGAGGTCCGTGCTCAACGTCGGAAAATGGCTCTGTTTGAGGTGCGCCATATCGTTGAAATGTTGCGCGTGCCCGACATTGGTGTGCAAATCGGCGTGGCGCGTGAGCCGATCCCGTCAACGTCCTTTCAAATTGTCCGGCAGGGCGGGCGTTCAGTTTTGACGATCAGCCCGTTCCGTCTTGGGCACAATCCAAATACACGTGTTGGCGTTGGTCTTATCACATCTGCGCCCGAAGCGCTTGATCTACATGAGGAGATCGCCAATCGGCTTTGGTCGACATCCCTGAAGGGACATGAGGCGGCTGACTATATCGAGGAATTGATCGCGCGCGAGGGGATTTGAGAGGCTGGTGTTGCCTAAATATTGATCAGTTTAGGTCGATATTTGAGTGATTTTATGATTCGTCTCATTTTTTAGACTTTCCATATTGACCTCACACCGCGTTTCAGGGGTTTATGTGTTCTATAAAGAAACTTAACAACGGGGAGTGCTTCATGCCTCAATCTAAATCTATTTTCTCTGCTGCCCTTTTGGCAGGTCTGACTGTCGCTATGCCGACTTTGGCGCAGGACTATGTGGCGCGTATTGGCCATCTTGAAAGCACACAGCAAAGCCGCCACGTCTTTCTTGAAAAAGTCGCTGATCTTGTGGCCGAGCGTACAGACGGCGATGTGGAATTTCAACTTTTCCCCCAAGGTCAAATGGGCAATCAGCGCCAGATGAACGAAGGTGTTCAACTTGGCACGCTTGAGGCCACTGTTGCGCCAGCTGCATTTTTGGGTGGTTTCAACCCGCTCGTTTCCATTCTCGATATTCCTTACTTGATCCCCGAAGATGCAGATGAAGCAGCCGCGCTGCGCGATGGTCCATTCGGCGAGGCCTTGCTGGATAGTTTTTCCGACAAAGGCATGGTGGCGCTTGATCTGTGGCCCAACGGTAAAAAGCAATTCACCTCAAATGAGCCGCTCGACACACTTGCGGATTTTGCGGGGCAAAAATTCCGTGTGATGGACAGCTCGATCTTGATCGAACAGTTCAACGCACTGGGGGCTTCGGCGATCGCATTGCCGTTCGGTGAGCTTTACACATCGCTGCAAACCGGTGTTGTGGATGGCGAAGAAAACCCGCTCGATACCATCAAGGCGATGAAGTTCTACGAGGTTCAAAAGAATGTGGTCGTGTCAGATCACGGTGCGATGGAAGATGTGATCCTGTTCAGCCCGATGTTCTGGGAAAGCCTGCCAGCAGACTATCAGGCCATCATCAAAGATGCTTTTTCTGAGGTGATCCCTGATTTGACTGCGCATAAAGCAGCCGCCGTTGACGCCGCTCTTGAGACCATCAAAGAGTCGGGCGCGAATGTGCGGATCGCAGACGAAGAAGAGCGCGCCGCCTTGCGTGGTGTGATGTTTGGACCGGCCTCGGATGCCTATGTCAGCAAGACCGGTGAAACAGGTCAGGCCTTGCTTGATATCTACACCGAAGCATACGGCGCACTTTAACAACACTTTGAGATCTGGCCCATTCGGGTCTCTTTGCTCCGCGGTTACGGCATAGCCTGACTGCGGAGTCCCTTTTTTCAGGTGATCGAAAGCCCATCCTATGAAAGCACTTACAGCGCTCCGAACGGTCGAAAGAACCGTTCTCATCGCCCTTTTTCTGATCATGGTGTGTCTTTACACTGGCTCTGTCGTGACCCGTGAAATCGGCGGCACATTTGCCAGCCGCTTTGCGTGGATCGAAGAGGCCGTGCGGATGATGAATCTGTTCTTGGTGTTCTTGGCACTGGGCCTTGCCCTTGAACGTGGCAAACATGTGGGCATCACCAATATGCGTGCGAAACTGCCCGCGCCGTTGCTGACTGTGGTGTTGAAAATTGTCGACCTCATAGGGATGGCCATGTGCCTTTATGTGGCGTGGCTGGCGCTTGATTTGGTGCAATTCGTGCTGAAAACAGGTCAGAAATCTCCGACCCTTGGAGTGCCTATGGGCTACATCTATCTCGCACCCGTTCTGGGCTTTTTGCTGTTGGGGCTGCGCTATGGGTTGAGCCTTTTTGGCGTCATTGATCGCTATCAGGAGGTCGCAGAATGATCCTTGCACTTATCCTTCTTTTCGCTGTCGTTTTGCTGGTCGCGGGCTTTGAAATGCTGTTGGTGCTGGGGCTTCCTGCGCTGGCTTACAAAGAAGCATTCTATCCCCGTTTGCCGGACGCCGCTGTGGTACAAAAGATTGTGGGTGGCATTGACCATTCGACGCTTTTGGCGATCCCGTTCTTTATTTTTGCCGCCAATTTGATGGGCTCCGGCCAAATCGCACGTCAATTGATCGGCGTGGTTAAGGCATTGGTCGGCCACACAAAAGGTGGCATGGGTCACGTTGTGGTTGGCGGTAGCATGGCCTTTGGCGCTGTGTCTGGTTCTGCCCCCGCGACTGTGGCCGCTATGGGGCGTATGGTTTATCCTGAGTTGCGCAAAGCGGGTTATTCGGACCGTTTTAGCCTTGGGCTTTTGGTGTCTTCGGCCGAAACCGCGCTGTTGATCCCGCCCTCGATCACATTGATTGTGTATGGCTGGATCACTGGGACTTCGATTGCCAAGCTTTTTGCGGGCGGGCTTGCCGTCGGTCTGCTGCTTGGGATCGCGTTTTCTGTCTATGTGCGCATTCAGGCCGCGCGCGATGGCGTGGCGCATGATCCGCGGATGCCTTGGATGGATCGGCTGCGCGAGATTTGGAACGCCAAATGGGCGCTTGGCATGCCAGTGATCATTCTAGGCGGGATCTATTCCGGGATTATCACGCCGACCGAGGCTGCTGCTGTCAGCGTGGTCTACGCGATCTTAGTCGAGATGTTTGTGTTTCGCGCATTGGACCTGAAAGGTCTGGCCAAGATCACCGAAGACAGCGCAGTGAACACTGCGATCATCTTTGTGCTTTTGGCGATGGGGGGGCTTATCGCGTATTTTGTGACACTTGCGCAAGTACCCAACGAAATCATCGCCTTTTTGGACGCCTCAGGCGCAGGAAAAATCACCTTTTTGATTGTTGTGAACATTCTGTTCTTTATCGCTGGCATGTTTATTGATCCCAACTCGACGCTTTTGGTTCTGGTTCCGCCGCTCTATCCGGTGGCGATGAGCTTTGGCATCGATCCGGTCCATTTCGGAATGCTGGTGACGCTCAATGTCAGCCTTGGCATGATCACGCCGCCCTTTGGGCTTGATATTTTCGTGGCCTCCTCGACGCTTAACAAGCCTGTTGAGGACATCATCCGCGGGGTGTGGCCATTCGTGTTGGTGAACCTCATCGTGCTTTTGCTGGTGACATATATTCCGCAAATATCTCTCTTTATTCCCAAGCTGATCTACGGCTGATCGAAGGCAGACTTATGACTCATCTCCCAACTGTTATGACTGTCCCTGTACCGCAGGGGCTGCGGCCACGCTGTTGCGAAGCCACATGTCGCGTGGTCTCGAATACGCCTGTGAATGGCGAATATCGTTTGCTGACTTTGGAGGCTCCTGCAGAGATCCTCGATTGCCAGCCAGGCCAGTTTTTTCAACTTTTGTGTCCTGCTCCATTGGGCGAGCAACCGTTTCTGCGTCGCCCGATGAGCATCTATGGCTATGACAAAGCAGCGGGCCGTTTGGAGTTTCTTTACAAAGTGACCGGCGCTGGCACGCGCGGCCTTGCCACGCTTGATCGGGGCGATGCGTTCAACGTTCTTGGACCGTTGGGGCAGGGGTTTTCAATGCCCGACGACTGGCAAAATCTGATGTTGGTGGCGCGTGGCGTGGGGCTTGCGACCCTCGCTCCCTTGGCGCGTATGGCCCAAGAGAAAGGTCGCAAAATGACCGCGATATGTTCGGCGCGTCGTCCTGAATTGGCGATGTCTGTGGACTTGTTCGAAAGCTACGGCGCCGAAGTTATTGTGGTGCATGACCAAGACGGAAGTTCCACGCCAGAGGCTTTGCGTCCGTTGATCAAAGCGCGGATTGAGGCCGGCCAAGTGGATGCGTTTTACACCTGTGGGTCATCGCGGCTTTTGCGCTTGCTGCAAGAGCTTGGCGCGCATCACGACATTTCCGGTGAGATTGCCATGGAGCAGCAAATGGCCTGTGGCCTTGGCATGTGTCAGGCCTGTGTGCGCAGTTTTCGGGTCGGGGATCGGATCATTCAACGCCGTGTCTGTCGCGAAGGGCCGGTGTTCCCTATTTCGGAGGCCATGTGATGAAAGATATGCAAAACGCCGATTTGAGAGTCCGTGTTGGTGCGCTCACGCTCGACAATCCAATTATGCCGGCCTCTGGCACCTTTTCCGAAGATTTGGCTGATGTGTTCGATCTTGATGTTTTGGGGGCGCATGTTCTTAAAACCATCATGCACGGCACCCGTGCGGGAAATCCCACGCCACGCGTGTGTGATCTGCAATCGGGAATGTTGAATGCCATCGGCATTCCGTCCAAGGGCATCGACTATTTCCGCGATGAGATGTTGCCCTATTGGGCGGGGTTCAAAGCGCCGCTTGTCGTGTCCATTTCGGCGCATTCCTATGATGAATTTGCGCACCTGTGTGCAGAGGTCAGCCTTGATGGGGTGGCCGCGATTGAGGCGAATATTTCCTGTCCAAATATCGAAGCCAACGGCAATGCTTTTGCCATGCGACCTGACACAACCCATGAAGTTGTGACGCGATTACGGGCAAAAACGGATCTGCCGCTTTGGGCGAAACTTACACCAAACACAGGCGAGCCAGCCGAAGTGGCTCGCGCGGCAGAGGCGGCAGGTGCAGATGCGCTTGTGGTCGCCAACACGGTACTAGGCATGTCAGTTGATATCGCAAACCGCCGCCCGCGCCTTGGCAATGTCATGGGGGGCATGTCTGGCCCCGCAATCAAACCCATCGCCCTGCGCATGACCTATCAATGCGCCAATGCGGTGGATATTCCTGTTATTGGCTGCGGTGGGATTTCTACACGCGATGATGTGCTTGAATTTCTGATAGCGGGGGCTGCTGCGGTACAGATCGGCACCGCCACATTCCAATCGCCCACCGCGATGGCGCGCTTAATCACTGAACTTGAAAGCTGGATGCAAGAGCAGGGCGTGGCAAGCCTTGATGAGATCATCGGGTCCATTGAGGCCCCGAACGCAGGGGTGTTTGAATGATGCATCACAGTACAGGGCACTCAAAAGACAGTGCATCGAACTTGGCCGCGCAGATGTTCGAAGACATTCGCGTCCTGTCTCAGGATGCGGCGGGGGTGAGCCGTCCGGCATTTTCCGCCAAGGAAAGTGAAACGCTTGCCTATCTCGCGACGCGTGCCCATGATGCGGGGCTTTGCGTCTCAGAGGATGCAGGTAAGAACCTGTGGTTTTGCTTGCCTGAGCATGAGGGCGCAGAGCATTACACGGTGATTGGCAGTCATGTGGACAGCGTGCCTATGGGGGGCAATTACGACGGGCTTGCAGGCGTGATCGCAGGTCTTTTGGTGCTCATTGAGGCGCATCGTGGTCGCCGCCAGTTGACCAAAGCAGTCAAGGTTTTGGCCATGCGCGGCGAGGAAAGCGCGTGGTTTGGGGCTTGTTACTTGGGATCAAAAATGTTGACTGGTAGCCTGCCTGCGGGTGAATTCAACGCAGCACATAAAGGCGATGGACGCGCGTTGCATGCGCATTTGGAGGGGCTTGGTATCGACACTTCTCCTATTGCGGCGCAACGCCCGATTTGTGATCTGAGCCAGATCGACGCCTACCTTGAATTGCACATCGAACAGGGACCGCTTTTGGTTGAGCGCAACATGCCCGCCGCCGTGGTGACGGGTATTCGTGGCAATTTCCGCTACCGTGACATTCATTGTATCGGGCAGGCGGGGCACTCAGGTGCGGTGCCGCGCGCCTATCGTCATGATCCGGTTTTGGCTTTTGCCGAATTGATGCATCGTTTGGACGGCACTTGGCAGCACTTGTTGAACACGGGGCAAGACCTTGTGCTGACCTCAGGCGTTGTGGGCACTGACCCCAGCCGTCATGCCATTGCACGTATTCCTGACGAGATCGGTTTTTCCCTTGATGTGCGATCCCAAGATGCGGAGACGTTGGGTCAGATGCGTGAGTATTTAACTGACGAGATGGATGACATCGCGCGCAGCCGTGGCGTGACCTTTGAACTTGGTGCGCCAGTGTCCGTTGCGCCAGCCTTGATGGATCCAGCTTTGGTTGACGGGCTTGCACAAGCGATGGAGACCATCACCGGTGAGGCGTTCAAAATGGCCTCTGGTGGGGGGCATGATGCGGCGGTTTTCGCGCAGGCAGGCGTGCCATCGGGCATGATCTTTGTGCGCAACCGCAACGGGTCTCACAATCCTGATGAGGCGATGGAAATCGCTGATTTTATGGTGGGCGTTGATATTCTTTCTACCTATATGGAGGCTGCATCATGAAGGAGCCTTTATCCATGTCACTCACCGCGCAGACCCGTCAGCAGATCGCCCAAATCACAGCGCTTGCTTTGCTTGATATGCATGCGGTGGAAGTGGCCAAGGATCGCCCCTTTATCCTATCTTCAGGTGTGGCAAGTCCGGTTTATATCGATGTGCGCAAAGTGATTTCTTTTCCCGCAGTGCGCGAAAAACTGATGGGGTTTGCGACGGATGTGATCGATGCCAATGTTGGCCGTGATCAGATTGACGCCATCGCAGGCGCCGAGACTGCGGGCATTCCCTTTGCCGCATGGATCGCTTTTGAAACCGGATTGCCAATGCAATATGTGCGCAAACGCGCGCAAGGGTTTGGCCCGCAAGCGCATATCGAAGGCGTTTGGGAACCCGGACAGCGGGTGTTGCTGGTCGAAGATTTGACCACGGACGGGGCTTCTAAGTTGCGGTTTTGCCAAGCTTTACGCGCGGCTGGGCTTGTCGTCGAAGATGTGTTTATGCTGTTCCAATACGATATTTTCGCCGAAACAGGCGCGGCGATGAAACGTGCGGGCATACGCCTGCATGCGCTTTGCACATGGGCCGACATTTTGGATGTCGCTGTTACTCATAACCGTTTTACCAAACAAGAACGCGACACCATCGCTGCGTTTCTAACAGACCCTTTGGGCTGGTCCGCCGATCATGGCGGCGCACGCAGCCTGACATTTTAACCTAAGGAGACACTCATGTTTACTTTTCTTCTCGATCTGTTGACAGAAAAAGGCCGTGGCATTCACGCCTATGCGGCCGTGGCCAAAGTCGCTTTTGAACGCGCCGTGTCAGAACCCGAACATGCCGCCGCCTTTTACGTGCTGGCAACCAGTGCGGAAAACTTCGTGGATTTACACGAACGCCAACCCCTTTCCAGCAAGGCCCTTGAGCAAAGTTTCGAAGCCTTTCGCGCCGATGTTGAAGCCTTTGAGGCCGCATCTACAGGCAACGCCGAGCAACGCCTGTCTGTGTTGACTGAAGTTGTGACATCAAACGTGCAACGAACGCGGTGAGCGTTGGTTTACGCCTGTCGAGCGCTGAAGTGTGCTCGGCAGGGGCCCTATACAAACGCAAGTATTCATCTCGTCGCCTCCTGCAATCAACAATCCGTTGGAGTTATACGCTAACTTTTTAACTGAATGCAGCGTTGTTACATTTGCGTTCGTTTATATGTTGAGGTGTTTTTGCTGGTCTTCCTGCCGTGTGCCTCTCACGGCAGTCCTGCTTGCAGCCATCATCAACATTGCCCCCCATTCAAAAAATTCGCTGTAATTTAAATCAGAAGCGATCACCGTATTTGCGCCTAGAGTGTGAGCTTCTTTTTTACTCGCTTCATGTCGTTTCACGCGCAACGTGTAGATTTTGACGTCAGGTCGGTCTTTTGGGGTGTGAAATTTAAATGCCAATGAAGTGCCTATATAGTTTATAGTTAAATATTATTGTGTTGGCTTGTGATGTGTTGTTTTTAAAAAAACTTCCACATTTCAACCTGATTTAACTTAGTTTATCTACCTGTGTTGCAAAGGTTGTGAGCGCTGGCGACATGCGTTTGTTAAGTTTTGCCTAAATTTACTTTAAGCTTGAATTATATTTTGCCGTGACTAACATGGTGCGAAATGCTTGGAGGGCTGAGGGTGGTGAAAAAATCTATGAATTGGGCGATGCACATTTTTGGTGCCGCGTCTGCAGCGGGGTTCGCAGGGATCGCTATTGTTGTATGCGCAGATGTCCTGATCCGAAATCTGGCGCTTGCACAACTGTCGTGGATTAGTGAGTTCATAGGGTATCTCATGATGCTGTCCACGTTTTTGGGCGCGCCGTGGCTGCTTTATGCGCATGGACATGTGCAGGTCGATATTCTGCCGCGTCTGCTTTCACCGACCAACGCATCCCGCTTGGCCATCGTTGCAAACGTTGCTGGTCTGGCTATCACCGGCCTTTTGTTCTGGCGCACGTGTTTGGTCACGCTCGACACGTGGCAGCTTGGCTCATTGGTTTTCAAAAACCTTATTTTTCCTGAATGGTACCTGCTTCTGCCGATACTGATATGCCTCGGAATGTGCTGCCTTGAGTTCATATTTCGCCTGACAGTAAAGGGGTATGCACAATGATTTGGTGGCTGACATTGACGGTCCTCGGCGCGGTTCTGGCGGGGCTTTTTGCCACGGGTCTGCCCGTCGCAATTGCATTTTTGGGCACAAACATTATCGGCGCTTGGCTGTTTTTAGGCGGCACAGCGGGGCTGGACCAACTGGTGCGCAATGCCTCAGGTTCCGTGAGCTCATTCTCTCTCGTCCCGATTCCATTGTTCATATTGATGGGGGAATTGTTGTTTCATTGTGGGCTGGCCTTTAAGGCGATTGAGGCTGTCGAGCGGCTGTTGAACCGCCTGCCTGCGCGTTTGGCTTGCGTCACTGTGGTTGGCGGTACGGCATTTTCTGCGCTGTCGGGGTCTTCTATCGCAAACACGGCGTTGCTCGGCAGTACGTTGTCACAAGACATGATGAAACGCGGCTATTCTCCGACGCTGGCGCTTGGCCCAGCAATGGCAACGGGCGGCATCGCGGTTTTGATTCCCCCCTCCACTTTGGCTGTGATGCTTGGCTCATTGTCAGGTATTTCGATCACTCAGCTCCTCATCGGCGGCATCGTTCCTGGCTTTCTTATGGCCGCAGGATTTCTGATTTACGTGATCCTTCTAGGCGTGTTCAATCCGAGCGCAGCCCCACGTCAAGACCAGACGCAGATTTACACATTTAAGGAACGCTACGTGCCGTTCTTTCGTGATGTGGTGCCGCTGTTTGGTATTTTCGTCGCCGTCATTGGCGGAATGCTTTCGGGCATTGCGACGCCAACTGAGGCCGCTGCGCTCGGCGCAATGGCCGCGTTCGTTGCGACACTCTGTTACCGCAGCCTAACATGGCCAAAGTTACGAGAATCCTTGATGGAAACCGCAAAGGTATCGGTCTCGATCCTGTTTATCATCGTCGCATCCACGACGTTTTCGCAAATTCTGTCCTTTTCTGGGGCAACATCAGGCATGCTGTCGCTTGTGAATGCGGTCGACCCAACGCCAATGACATTGATCCTGTCGATGTTGCTGATCTTGCTTTTGATGGGCTGCTTTATTGATCAGGTTTCGATGATGATGATCACTGTGCCCCTGTTTATTCCGCTGGCTCAAAGCGCAGGAATTGACCTTGTGTGGCTTGGATTGATGATGCTTGTCGTGATCGAGCTGGGGTTGCTGACACCGCCTTTTGGTATCTTGCTTATGGTGATGCAGGGGGCCGTCAAAACTGTTCCGCTTTTGCAAATATACAAGGCGGCGCTTCCGTTCATTGCGATCGAAATTTTCGTTCTGATTTTGATGATTTTCTGGCCTGATCTCACGACATTCCTGCCGTCACTCATCCGCTAAAACAACACTTTCACACAATAAGCGTATAAAAAAACCACCAACAGGAGACTTCCATTGACCCTATCACTTCGCTTGCTTCCGCTCGCATCAGCCTTTGCCCTGAGCGCATTCACCTGCGCAGCTCACGCTGAAGAAACCACCTTGAGGGCGATCTCTGCCTTTCAATCCAGTACTGTGTTTTATGAACCTTTTCAGCGTTTTGCTGATCGTGTGAATGAAAATGGCGCTGGGATTGTACAGATTGATGTCATAGGCGGGCCTGATGCGATGCCGCCTTTTGAGATCGGCAATGCGCTGCGCAATGGCGTAGTGGACATGGCCAACACGACCGCAGTGTATCATGCGAACCTTGTGCCCGAGGGGTTGGCGATGACACTGACGGATTTACCGATGTCAGAACTACGGGCCAATGGCGGCTATGAACTGCTGAATAATATTCATAAAGAAAAGGCTAATATTTATTGGCTGGGTCGCCTTACCGAAAACATCCCCTATCATATCTATTTGTCCGAAGAGCACGACAGCATTGACTTTAAGGGCCTGAAAATCCGCTCGGTTCCCATCTATCAGGCGTTTTTTGCAGGTCTTGGCATCAACCCGATGCAGACCGCACCCGGAGAAGTCTATACAGCGCTTGAGCGCGGCACGATTGATGGCTATGCGTGGCCAGCAACTGGCGTGTTCGATCTTGGTTGGCAAGAGAAAACAAAGACCCGCGTAGACCCTGGGTTCTATCAGGTCGAAACCGGCGTATATTTCAGCGAGAAAACATGGGAAAAGCTGACGCCAGAACAACGTGAATTTCTGGAAGCACAGATGCTTGAAACCGAAGCTGAATCTGAGCGTTTCGTAGAACTCGCTGCCACTGATTTCGTGCGTCAGGCCGAAGAGGGCATTGCCACCTTGACGTTGCCCGAAACAGAGGCTGAGGCCTTTATCGCGATGTCAGTAGAAGAAGGCTGGAAGCCGATTATGGCCATAAACCCAGAAGTTGGCGCGCAACTGCGTGAGGTGTTCTCAAAATAAGTGATGCTGACGCGTTTCACGGAAGAATGCGGACAGATAAAGGGCGGCTGAACTTAATCAGCCGCCCTTTTGCGGTGAAAAACCGACGATTAAGTGCCGATCACAAGCGCCCCGCCTTGCGCAGAGTTTCGCTTGGAGTGCAGCCGTATTTACGACGGAAATGTTCGGAAAATCGCCCGAGGTGATAAAACCCAAGCTGCATCGCAACATCGGTGACATTGGTGCCGGCCTCGGCGTGGCTGAGTTCCTGCCAAGAGCGTTCCAAGCGCAGATCGCGGAGCACTGCCATCGGTGATCGACCCCTCCCAGTCCGAAATGCCATCTGAAGCGCGCGTTCACTGACGCCTGTTTCGCGTGCCAAAATGCCAAGCGTGATCGGCTCTGCAATATGCGCGCTCATATACTCTTCGGCCATCCGCACAGCACGCGGCAAAGCGCCAGTTGTAATGCTTTGTTCGGTAAGGTTGTGCCGCTGGGTCTGTAAAAGCCCGACCATTAAGGTTGTTTCCAATTGCTGCCCCATAAGGCCGCCAGTGTCCAACATGCCATCGCCGCTCATCGCGTACTTCAGAAGGCCGAGAAAGGCTTTGCCTTCTTGCGCACGCATATCATTTGCGCCGCAGAACCTTAGGCTTTGCCCGTCAGGCAAGCCGAAATAACTGCGTGCTGTGCGCTGCAGCGCATCTCGGCGGACTTGAATCATCAGTTGTGTACAGCCTTCACCCCAAATCATGCAGGTGCTTTCGCTTGGATTCACAACGCCACTGCGACCTCCGCCGATCTCGTGGCAGTTTGCACCGTTCGAGATCGAGGCATGGCCGCTCAAAGGGTATTGAAATAGATAGAATTCTTTCAGGGCCCCTGGACTGATCATGGTCTTTGCCGAATACGTCATCACATTGATTGATAGATCGCTTCCTGCCAATCGATTGTGCCGTGCGTCGAAACCACTTTTGCCCATGGGTTCAAGTCGGTGGTCGCAATAGACCTGTGCAACGCGCGCGCGGGCTTCATCCACATCCTGAGAGGCGAAAAATGGTGAGTGGGACAGCGGAAAGTGCCGCAGTCGTCCCGTGTCTGCCAAATTTTGAATCGCCCCAGTATTGTCCATCGTCACTCATCTTGTTTTAGAGCTAAAGATAATTTTTTCGTATTCTGGATAGTGTTGACGCAATGAGGATAGCGCGAGACGCCCCCCTTTAGGCAAGGTTTTTTTACAAAACCATAACAATAGGGGAGACACCGATGCGAGGACTGAAGGATAAGGTTGCTATTGTACCCGGTGGTGCCACAAAAATTGGCGCGGCTGTGGTTCAGGCCTTTCGCATGCATGGCGTGAAGGTCGTGATCGCGGATATCGATGCAAAAAGCGGTAAGGCGCTTGAGGCGGACGGGGTGACTTTCGTCGAAGCAAACATTCGTTCGGATGAAGATATTGTCAAGGTCGTCACCACAGCAACCCAGACATATGGCCGGATCGATTTTCTTGTAAATGTCGCAGCGACCTATCTCGACAATGGGTTGGAAAGCACGCGAGCGGAATGGCTGGAAGCTTTGGATGTAAACATTGTTGGCTCGGTCATGTTGATGCAGGCGGCACGTGCGCAGCTTGCGAAAAACAAAGGCGCCATTGTGAATTTCGGCTCGATCTCTGCACGTGTGGCGCAGACCGGCCGCTGGCTTTACCCAGTGTCAAAGGCCGCGATTTTGCAGTTGACGAAAAATCAAGCGATGGATTTGGCCCCCGAGGGCATCCGCGTGAACGCCGTCTCGCCAGGGTGGACGTGGTCGAACATTATGGACGGTCTTACCAATGGCGATCGCGAAAAGACCGACAGGGTCGGCGCGGATTACCACCTGTTTCCACGGGTCGGGGACCCTGAAGAGGTGGCGCAAGCTGTGATGTTCTTGTGTTCGGACGAGTCCTCTTTCGTGACCGGCACCGATATTCGTGTGGATGGTGGTTATTCGGCGATGGGGCCTGAGGGCAAAAGTCCGGCTATCCCGCGCCTGATGGATTGATCCGCGACCACACATATCAAAACAAAAACAACAGGAGAAACACGCATGAAACGTATCACCATCATCGGTGGGGGTCAGTCGGGCCTGCAACTTGCTATTGGCCTTTTGCAAAAGGGCTATGACGTTAAGATTATTCAGGACCGCACCGGCGACCAGATTGCTGCGGGACGGGTTCTCTCGTCGCAATGCCAATTCGACGCATCCCTAGACCACGAACGCGCCCTCGGCATCAATTTTTGGGAAAAGGCCTGCCCACCGGTTGAAGGGATTTCTTTCACCGTGCCGGCCCCCGAAGGCGCGGGCAAGGCGCTGGAATGGTCTTCACGGCTTGATGCCAAAGGTCAATCGGTCGACCAGAGGGTGAAAATGCCGCGCTGGCTTGAGGAATTCAGCCGTCTGGGCGGCGATCTGGTGATTGCGTCTGCCGATATTGCCATGCTGGAACAGGAATCTAAAACTGCTGATCTGGTGATTGTCGCCTCTGGCAAGGGAGAGATCGGAAAACTCTTTGAACGCGATGCAGAGCGTTCGCCGTTTGATACGCCACAGCGTGCGCTGGCGTTGACCTATGTTCATGGCATGACGCCGCGCGAGAATTTTTCGGCGGTGAATTTTAACCTTATCCCTGGTGTTGGCGAATACTTCGTTTTCCCTGCGCTGACCAAAACCGGCCCCTGCGATATTATGGTGTTCGAGGGGGTGCAGGGCGGCCCTATGGATTGTTGGAAAGATGCGACCACGCCTGAGGCACATCTTGAGACCTCGCTGAGCATTCTTAAGACCTACTTGCCTTGGGAATATGACCGGTGTGGCAATGTCGAGTTGACTGATGAGAACGGTATTCTTGCTGGTCGTTTCCCCCCGACGGTACGCAAACCCGTCGCGACCTTGCCATCTGGGGCAAAGGTTTTGGGGCTTGGCGATGCTGTATGTCTCAATGACCCGATCACGGGGCAGGGCGCGAACAACGCAGCGAAGGCGGCAGCAGTTTATTTTGACGCCATTCTTGCACAGGGTGATAAGCCGTTTGACGAGGATTGGATGGTCGCGACCTTTGAACACTTCTGGGACTATGCGCAATGGGTTGTGCGTTGGACCAATATGATGCTCTTGCCGCCGCCCCCCTTTGTGCTGGACATCATGGGCTCCGCGCAGGTTTTGCCGGGGCTCGCACAACGCCTTGCCAACGGGTTTGACGATCCGCGTGATTTCTTTCCGTGGTTCGCTGATGAAGCGGCGGCGCAAGAGTATCTCACCAGCCTTCAGGCGGCGTGATATGGTGGATATCGCGACATTTCGTCAGGCCATGGGGCTTTTCCCAAGTGCTGTGACGCTGATCACCACAGGAAAAGATACGCTGAGGCGTGGGATCACGGCGACGGCGGTGTGTTCGGTCACAGACAGCCCGCCGTCGATCCTTGTCTGTGTTAATCGCAAAACCGGAACATGTCAGGAGATCGAGCGTTCGGGGAAATTTTCTGTGCAGCTTTTAGATAATGACCATTGTGATGTGGCGCTTTGTTTTGCTGGTGTGACAGGCGAAACGGGGGCCGATAAATTCACGCCCGCAGACTGGACCGCTTGCGCTGCGGGACTGCCGCGTCTTAAGGCAGCGTTGGCGAGCCTGTCTTGTGAGGTCACATCATCAAGCGAGAACGGCAGCCATGTGGTCTTTATCGGGGCTATAAAGGATGCGGCGCTGCGCGAGGGGGATGCCTTGCTTTATGCGCAGTCTCATTTCAGACGTTTAGAAGCTGTCTGAGAGAGGGCATTCCAGAGAAAAGACCCCTACGGGGGTCTTTTTGTTGGTTTTTTATAGCGATAACGGGAAGGATTTGCGCGGCAGTCTGTGAGCCAATGGGGTCGGAAAATTCATCAAGCGATTTTGCGAGGCTTCCCTTCGGCATCAACTGCGACAAGCAAGACATCTGCGCTAAAGATCTGCGTGCAGGTGGTTTTGGGGTTTGCCCATCCTGAAAACGAAAGGTCGAAGGATGTATTGCCTGTGCGCGTCAATGTTGCATGCACAGCAAATTCTACACCTGCAAGCAGCGGGGCGTGGAATGTCAGGTCTTTGATCGACACCATAAGCGCGTCACCGCCGCTGGCGTGCTGACCTGCAAGGCCCGCTGCAATGTCGAGTTGCCCCATGATCCACGCGCCAGTCACCGCGCCGCGCGGAGTTGCCTCGCTATAGGGGGCTGTTGTGATCAAAACGGGCTGGCCTTTGGGGAGCGATATATCAGTCATGAGGAATGACTGCCGTTGCCTCGATTTCGATTTTCGCCTCGTCTTCCATCAAGGCCACAACCTGAACGACAGCCATCGCAGGGAAATGTTTGCCAATGATGTCGCGGTAGGCAGCGCCGAAAGCCCGTAGGTTGTCATTATATTCTTTTTTATCAGTAATGTACCATGTCAAACGCACGAGATGTTGAGGGGTGGCACCTGCCGTTTCCAAGACTGCGACGATGTTTTCCAGCGTCTGGCGAAACTGACCAACCATATCGTGGTGTTGCCATTCTTGTTGCGCATTCCAGCCGACCAAGCCGCCTGTGAAAATCATCTTTCCTTCGGCCAATACACCGTTGGCGTAGCCTTTTGCAGGGATCCAACCATCTGGCTGAAGAAAACTGTGGGGCGTCAGGGCGCTCATAAGGTGACTTTCTTTTCATCTAGGGAAGGGGTGATGTAGTGTTGCATTGCAGCACGCGGGGCGTCTGGCCATGGATGGGATGTGTTGGTGGCAATATTTGCGTAGATAAGCGTCGCTGTGCATGTAAAGCGGGGCTCGCCCGCGCAAGAACATGTGATGACAAAGGTAACCGAGGCGTTTCCGATTTTTTCGACGCAGAGCGAAAAATCAAGCCAATCCTCAAGGCGTGAGGCCGCGTGAAAGCGGACCTCGATATTGCCCATCGGGGTGCCGTAGCCCTGTTTCATGACTGTGCTGGCCCAGCTGAAATCGATGGCGTCAGAAAAAAAACGCTCGCAGACTGAGGAGATCATTTCAAAATAGCGAGGGTAGAAAACGATTCCTGCGGGGTCGCAATGGTTGAATTCAACCTGACGTTTGTGTGTGAAAACCTTGCTCATGTTTCACCGCCAGACACAGAAATGCTTTGACCTGTGACCATGTCTGACCCTTCAGCACATAACCAAAGCACAGCCGCAGCCACATCTTGTGGCGGTACGAGGCGGTGCATGGGATTTGTGGCCTCTAGGCTTGCACGGGCTTCTTGCGCTGTGCGGCCAGTTTTTTCCACAATATTGGCGATAGAACGTTCGGTCATTTCAGTGTCTAGAAAACCTGGGCAGATGGCGTTCACAGTGATGCCTTTGCGGGCCAGTTCAAGGGCCACGGATTTGACCATGCCGACCACACCATGTTTGGCGGCCGCATAAGGCGCCACATAAGGGTAGCCTTTGATGCCTGCCGTGGATGCTATGGCGATCAATCGGCCCCAAGGCTTTTCTTTCATTGCCTTCGCACCCTCACGCAACGTCAAAAACGTCCCCGTGACGTTGACCGACATGATCCGTTCAAAGGCTTCAAGTTCGGTTTTGACAAAAGGCGCGCTTTCAGATGCGCCCGCATTGGCTACAACAATATCGGGGGCGGCTGCTGATATGGCTGCTGATATGGCTGCCTCGTCAGTGATGTCTGCGACAGTGGCGGTGATGTTTTCATGCTGCGCAGCAACTGCCTGCAACGGGGTCAAGCGCCGTCCGCAAATCGTGACCTGCGCGCCAGCTTCGGCCAGTTGCAGGGCGATAACCGCCCCCACACCAGACCCGCCACCTGTTACAAAGGCCGTTTTTCCGATCAAACTCATACCGCCATAGCCTTTTCACGTTCGGCCAATGTAATAGCTTGACGACGACCGCCTTCATAGGGGGCCGGCCAGTCTTGAGCTGTGTCGCCCAGCTCTACCGCCGCATGCAGGGTCCAATATGGATCTGCAAGATGTGGACGCGCCAGCAAGACAAGATCCGCACGCCCCGCCATCAGCGTAGAGTTGACATGATCCGGTTCATAAATATTGCCAGCGACCAAAGTCGGCACAGCCAATTCATTGCGCACACGGTCAGAGAACGGCACTTGGAACATACGGCCATAAATCGGTTGCTCGCCTTTGTCGGTCTGTCCCGATGACACGTTGATCGCATCCGCACCCGCATCTTTGAACATTTGCGCGATGGCAACCGCATCTTCAGGATTGACGCCCGCGTCGCCCATCCAATCATGTGCGGAAATACGCACTGTCATCGGTTTGCTCTCGGGCCATTCCGCGCGCATCGCGTGAAAAATTTCCAACGGATAGCGCATACGGTTTTCCACTGATCCGCCATATTCATCGCTGCGCTTGTTGGTGACTGGCGAGATGAAAGAGGCCAGCAAATAGCCGTGGGCTGCGTGCATTTCGATCATGTCAAACCCAGCTTTGTCAGCGGCTTTAACGGATGCAATGAACTGGTCTTTCACCATGTCCATATCTGCGCGATCCATTGATTTTGGCACAACGTTGCCATCCATTAAGGGGATGGCTGATGCAGACAAAAGATCCCAATTGCCTTCGGCCAAAGGTTTGTCGATGCCATCCCATGCCAAACGCGTAGAGCCTTTGCGCCCTGCATGACCAATCTGCGCACAGATTTTCGCAGGTGTCTCTGCGTGTACAAAATCGGTCAAGCGTGACCACGCGGGGACTTGATCCTCGCTAATACAAGGGCAGCCGGGGGTGATGCGGCCTTCTTTTGACACACATAGCATTTCAGTGAACACAAGGCCCGCGCCGCCTTTGGCGCGTTCGGCGTAATGTACAAAATGCCAATCGTTTGGAGTGCCATCGGTGGCTTTGTATTGCGCCATGGGCGAGACGACGACACGGTTTTGCAGTGTCATATCACGCAATTTGTAAGGGGCGAACATGGGGCTGCGACCAGCTGTGCCGCCCGCTTTTTTCTGGAACCATGCTTCAGCCTTGGCCATCCACTCAGGATCGCGCAAGCGCAGGTTTTCATGGCTGATCCGTTGAGACCGCGTCAGCAAAGCATAGCTGAACTGCATCATGTCAAGGGTCAGGTAGCGTTCGATATCTTCAAACCACTCGGTTGAATTGCGTGCCGCAGAGGTCACGCGCAGCACCTGCAATTTGCGTTCATCTTGGTAGGTTTGCAAAGCGTCTTGCAACGGCTTGCCAGCGTTCAACACATCCGCAAGGGCAATCGCGCTTTCCATGCCCAATTTGGACCCTGACCCGATTGAGAAATGCGCCGTGGCCGATGCATCACCCAGCAGTACGACATTTTCAAAATGCCAGTTTTCACAGGTCACGCGCGGGAATTGAATCCAAGCAGAGCCGCGAATGTGGGTGGCGTTTGTCATCAAGGGGTGCCCGCCAAGGTGCTTGGCGAATATTTTTTCGCAAAGTGCGATGCTATCTTGTTGATTTAAAGTGTCAAATCCGAATGCTTTATAGGTTTCAGGCCCGCATTCTACGATGAAAGTCGCTGTATCGTCATCGAACTGGTAGGCATGAGCCCAGATCCAGCCGTGCTCGGTTTTTTCAAAGATAAAAGTGAAGGCGTCGTCGAATTTTTGATGCGTGCCAAGCCAGACAAAGTGATTTTGGCGCATGTCAATTTCGGGTTTGAATTTATCTTGATAGATCGTGCGAGTCTTGGAATTCAGCCCGTCTGCCGCCACAACAAGGTCATTGGTTTGTTTCAATTCGGCAATTTTTTCATCCGTCAAGTCGGTTTCAAAGGCCAGATTGACGCCCAGATCACGTGCGCGATCCTGTAAAGCAATAAGCAATACCTTACGCCCGATCCCACAAAACCCGTGACCGCTTGATGTCATTTCTTCATCACCGCGTACGGTTTTTACATCATCCCAATAGGCGAAGTTGTCGCGGATCATTTTTTCGCTGATGGGGTCGTTTTCTTCAAAGTTCGACATCGTTTCATCGGACAAAACAACGCCCCAGCCAAATGTATCATCAAAGCGATTGCGCTCGTAAATGGTGATGTCATGGGCCGCATCGCGAAGCTTCATCGAGATCGCAAAATATAAGCCAGATGGTCCGCCGCCAAGAACTGCTATCTTCATCTTATTATCCCTTGCTGATTGGCGAGTGTCAGACTCGCTATAATGCTTTAAGTTTAAAGTTAATGAGTGATGGGATGCCTGTCAACAGATAAGCTGAGGGAATTTTGTGGCCCGTGGGGTGAGTAAAGTCGTTATAATGTATTGTTATTAGTGTATTTATTTTCCTTATGGCAAAGGTATGTGATGATTTTTGGATAGGGTTTTAAAATTTTTTGTAGCATTTCGTATAGAAAATGGGCTGTCCGCCGTTTGATTGAAACATCATTTGACTTTGGAATACATTTTAAACATAAATAAAAGTGAAGCGTGGCTTGCATGGGTCGCTGCCCTTTTGCATAGGGCGGGATTCTGCAATTTTTGAGAGGAAATCAATATGCCCTTTACGATGACCAAACCAATGCGTTTTGGCGATTGCGACCTTACAGGCATCGCGTATCACCCTGCTTATTTATCCTATCTTGTCGATGTAAACGAGGCAATGTTCGCGTCTTTTGGCGTGCCATGGAAAGAGCTCATGTTTGAGCGTCATCTGGGGTTGCCGAGTGTCAAAATGAACATCGAATTCAAAAAACCTGCCGTTTATGGCGATCTGCTTGAATTCAATGTGCATGTGCGCAAAATCGGAAAATCTTCGCTTGATCTTTACACTGTGGTGACTGTGGATGGCGATGTGATCTGGACGATCGAGCAGTTGATTGTGATGACCTCGACCAAGGATCATAAGTCACACCCATGGCCGGATGATTGCCGTGCGGGGCTTGAGAAATATTTGCACCCTGAATTGGCCAAATGATTTAGAGTGCAATTGGGTGGGCCAAAGATCATAGGCCCACCCATAAATATATAGAAATTATTCGAACCAGCTATCATCTATTTCAGGACGCGGGATCGCGCCAAGCAAGGCCTTGGTGATGTCTGATTTTGGGTGCTCAAAAACGGTTTGCACAGGCCCGCTGTCTACGATTTCACCGTGGTTCAAAACAATGACATCATCGCATAAATGACGGATCACCGATAGATCGTGACTGATAAACGCAACGGTCAGCCCCATGTCTTTGGCCAGTGTTTTCAGCAACGACAGAACCTGCGCCTGACTTGACACATCTAGCCCAGATACAATTTCATCGGCCAAAATAAAGCGGGGCTCCAATGCGATTGCGCGAGCGATACCAACGCGTTGCCGCTGTCCGCCCGACAATTCATGCGGATAGCGATCGGCAAAGGATTCAGGCAGTCCGACCTTTTCCAAGGCTTTCAATGCATCCGCGCGGGTGCCACCGCGGCGATACCGCTTCATCGGTTGCGCGATGATACGCCAGACTTTGTGACGCGGATTCAGCGATGACATCGGGTCTTGGAAAATCATTTGCAGATCGCGGCGCAGCGGACGCAGCGCATCTTCATCTAACGCACCAATATCTTTTCCGTCAAAAGTAACTTGGCCTGCGTCAGGCGCTAGAAGGCGTACCAATACACGGCCAAGAGTCGATTTTCCTGACCCGCTTTCCCCGACAATGCCTGTGATGCGTCCTTCGGGCAGGTCAAGCGTGAGGCCTTTCAGGACTTCAATGCGCGGAGCTGCACCAAACAGTGGCCTATGCGCGCGATCAGGGAACGACAGGTGCAGACCCTTGATTGAAAACAACGCAGGTTGTGGGGGTGTCATCACGTCGGTCATGGCTGCGCCCTTTTCGAAAATCTGTCGTCATCTGCCTGTATCTCGCGGTGTAATTCGGCAATCAACGCGGGTGGAACAGGGCGGAACGGCTCGATGCTGGCATTTGGGGTTGGGGTCGCGGCGATCAGCGCGCGGGTATAGGCATGTTCTGGATTTTCAAAAATGTCACGCGTGGGTGCATCTTCGACAACCCGTCCGCCAAACAATACTGTGACTTTTTGACTGATCTTGGCGACAACGCCCATGTCATGCGTGACAAAAAGAACGCCTGTGCCTGTTTCTTGTTGCAGTTCACGAATGAGGCGCAAGATTTCCTTTTGTACCGTAACATCCAGCGCTGTGGTCGGTTCATCGGCCACGATCAGGCGCGGAGAGGGCGCAAATGCGGCGGCAATCAAAATGCGCTGACGCATGCCACCAGACAGTTCATGCGGATAGCTGTTCAATACGCGGTCTGGATTTCGGATATGAACGCGGTCCAGCAATTCGCGGGTGCGGGCAAGCGCGCGGGCCTTGGTCCAGCCGTGGATGCGCGTCAGCGGATCCGTGATCTGCGGCCCGATTTTGCGCACAGGGTTCAGCGCGGTCAGCGGATCTTGAGGGATCAAAGCAGATGTTTGGGCAATCGTTTTGCGTCGCGTGGCTGGGGTCAGCGCATTCAGATGCGTGCCTTCTAGTAAAATCTCGCCTTGGCTGATTGAGATCCCAGTCGGCAGAATGCCCAGCACAGCCTTGCCGATCATGGATTTGCCCGCACCACTTTCCCCGACAAGGGCGCGCACCTCGCCGGGTTCTAATGACAACGAAACATCGCGCAGCAGACGGTGGCCATTGGGCAGGGTGACGTTCAGGTTAATGATATCAAGTGTTTTTGCGTGAAGATTGTTCATTTCAGCACCGGATCAAATTGTTTCTTTAGGCCTTCGCCAAGGGTCGAAAAGCTGAGAACGGTGAGGAAAAGTGCGATCAGCGGGAACAGCAAAACCCACCATGCAAAGTGAATTGCGCCGCGGCCTTCGGAAATCATCGAGCCCCAAGTCGGATCATCTGATGAAATAGACAGATTCACAAAGCTCAAGATCGCCTCGACGATCACAGCGATGCCCATTTCAAGCGCCAAAAGTGCAATGATTGACGGCAAAACATTTGGCAGTATTTCACTGAGCAGCGTCGCCATACGCCGTGCGCCGCCAATGCGCGCGCTGTCGACATAGTCCATCTGCGCCTGCACCATCGTTTCCGCGCGGATCACGCGGGCAAAGCGGGTCCAGTCAATCAGTGCAATTGCGAAAATAACCGATGTCAGCCCCGTGCCGATCACAGCCACCAAAAGAACGGCAAACAAAACGGGGGGAAAGGCCATCCAAATATCGACCAGCCGCGAGATAACGCGGTCCCACCACCCGCCATAGTAGCCAGCGATCAGCCCAAGTGTAGATCCGAAAATCCCTGTGCTAAAGGCTGCAATGACGCTGACAAATAGGGCAATCCGAGCGCCATAGATCATACGCGATAGCACATCTCGGCCCAGACTATCAGTGCCAAGCAGGTGTCCCGGCTCGGACCCGTCGATGAAAAAGGGCGGTAAACGTTCCAACATCAAATCTTGGGCGAGCGGGTCGTGCGGCGCGAAAATCGGAGCAAAAACAGCCGCGATTATCAGTGTGGCAATCCACAACAGTGGAAGCCAAAGGCGCAAATTTCTGACCTTGAACCGCATGGGGCGGGGGGAATATGTTGCATCAACCATTACGCAGCCTCGGGTTTAGAAAAGTGTAGGACAGATCAACCAGCAGGTTGATCACGGTAAACAAGGCAGCGAACAGTAAAACAATGCCTTGGATCAATGGCAGATCACGATTGATCACCGCATCAATGGCCATATTTCCGAGGCCTTCATAGGCAAACAGGCGCTCTACAATCACGGTGCCGCCGATCAGGAATGTGAACTGGACGCCGACCAAGGCCAAAGTCGGCAAGGCGGCATTTTGCAAGGCTTCGCGCAGAATGACGGATGTTTCCGAGAAGCCGCGCACGCGGGCCAGTGTGGTGTAATCTTGGTTCAAAACTTCTTTCAGGTTTTGTTTCAGCAACTGGGCAATCATTGCGGCCAAAGGCAGCGCAAGGGACATTGCTGGCATGAGCATATGTGAGAACGTCGAGCTGACAACATCCCACCGCCCGCGCAAAAGGCCCTCAAAAAAGTAAAAGTTGGTCGTGAAGTCAATATCCAACCGTGGATCAACGCGCCCCGAAATTGACAGGACCGGCCAGAGAACGCCAAAGAGCAGCACAAAGATTAACCCCCACAAAAAGTCGGGAATAGACAGCACTGCACCGGTGGTCAGGTCCAACCCGACTTCGGTGCCTGTGCTACGCTTGCGTGCGCCAATCACCGCGACAAGGCCGCCGAGTGCCAAGGCAATCAACAGGGCCATCAGCGACAGCTCTAACGTGGCGGGCAAACGCCCCAAGACCAACTCATCAACGGGTTGGCGCAGGGTGATCGAGGTGCCAAAATCGCCTTGTATCACGCCGCCGATCCAGATCATAAATTGATGCGGCAGGCTTTTGTCAAACCCGTAGAGTGCAGTCAGCGCTGCGATATCTTCCTCGGTGGCGCCAGGGGGCAGCATCATCGAAATCGGATTGCCTGGGGCAACACGTACCAGCGTGAACACGACCACGGCGACACCAAATAGGGTGATCGCGGTCGTGAGCAGCCGCACAAACACGGTTTTCAAAAGCATAGTAATCTTTCTGAGTTTTGGCCTCGGACTGCAGGACGCTCAGTCCGAGGTTTTGCCTAATGAAATCAGGCTTTGGTGATCGCTTGTGGTAGCAAATCACCTGAGGTGTAGGGCGTCACCGCCAAGGAAGACGCGTAGACAACTGGCATCACATATTGCAAAATCGGAATGACATAGCCCTCTTCAGCGATATAACGCGACACATCTTTGAAGCCTTGAATGCGGTTGTCTTCATCAGGCTCTACAAACAGCGGCCCGATCTTTTCAATCAAATCAGGGCTGTCCCATACCGCATGGGGTGAGGGGCCGAACATGGAAAAACCAGTCGATGTTGACGGGTCGCCGATCGAGTTGCCCCAGTTGTAAAATGCGGCAGGTGCCAATGTGTCTGTGGCGCGCAGCTCGTAGTGTTTCGCGATCTCGTAGACTTCGATCTCGGCCTCGATGCCCACCTTGCGCCACATGCCAACGATGGCTTGAATCATCTCATAATCTTTGGGTTTGAAACCACGAGTTGTTTGAATGGTAAAGGTCACAGGATTGTCCGTGGAATACCCCGATGCCGCAAGCAGTTCTTTCGCTTTTTCAACATCATAGTCAAAAGTAATGCTGTCGTCATAGGCCGCGTATCCGGGTGCTTCGAGTGTGGCCAATGGCACGCCATAACCACGTAGCAAACGGTCGATGATCAACTGCTTGTCGATAGCGTGATGCGCTGCGAGGCGTACGTTTTTATCCAGCATGACGTCGATGTCATTGAGAAAAATCATACCGATATCAGTGACCGGAATGGCTTCGCCAGACAGGCCGTCTTTGGCAATCAAACGGTCATATTCTTCATAAGGCATGTTCGAAGTGACGTCGGAATTACCTGATTCAATCTCGGCCACACGAGAAGCCGCATCGGTGACGAATTTGACTGTTACTGTTTCAAATTCAGGTGCGCCTCCCCAGTAGTCGGCAAAGGCTTTCAGGCGGACATATGCGCCTTGCTCAAAGGCATCGACCATATAAGGGCCAGTGCCGATTGGAGCTTTTTCGAACCCTTCGGCGCCGACCTCTTCGTAGTATTTCTTGGGCAAGATAAAGGCTGTGAGAAAGGCCATCCATTTGAACAATGCGGGTTCAAAGCTCAGCACATCTGCTGTGATGACATTACCATCTACGGTGAAGTTGCCGATTTTGGACCAGACGAATTGCATCGGGTTGCCCGTGTCAGGATTGGCTGCGCGTTCCAGCGACCAGATGACATCTTCGGGGGTGAAGTCATCGCCATTGTGCCATTTGACGCCTTCGCGCACGGTCATTGTGAGCTTGGTTTTGTCATCGCTAAAGCCCCAGTCGGTCAACAGTCCGGCGTCGAATGTTAAGTCGGGGCGCTGTGCAATGTAGCGGTCATAAACGGCGAGATAAATGGATTGCAGTGCAGGATTTACAGCTGCAGGGCCTGTGGTTGGGTCCCAGCTTTGGACAGGGACGTTATAGGCGATTGTCAGGCTGTCGGTCCCTTGCGCAGACAAGGGAATGCCACTTGCGAATAGGGCGGTCAGTGCGGCTGACGTTCCTATAAATCCACGGCGGGTAAGGTCTGATTTGGCAGTCATCTTGTATACTCCTGTTGAGAGGGTAAGGCTCGGTTTCCGAGTTCGTTTTATAGAGTCACTTTATGGATATTATTTCAAATATAAAGTAAAAACTGTGTGCGGAGTGATCGTCTTTTGCTATTTGATTGTTTGTGCAGCAAAAAAACCTGACGCGGCCCCCGTGCCCGCGCCGGGCCACGTCGCAGCGCCAATCAAATGCAGGCCTTTGATTGGTGTGTGCCCATCGGCAAAGCCGCGCAACGGACGGAATAAAAAGTTTTGGGTCAAGTGATGTGACCCGCAAATCTGATCGCCGCCCACAAGGTTGGGATTGTCTGCCTCTAAATCCTCAGGGGATACGACGTGCTGTGCAAGAATGGTGGCTCGGAATCCAGGGGCTTGCTCTTCGATCAAATCCAGCACGCGCTCCGACATTGGTTCTTTCGCATTATCCCAATTTTTATGAAGTATTTCACCTTTTGCATCACCTTTTATAGCGGCAGGCACAACGCGGGCCTGCACCCATAGGGTGTGTTTTCCCTCGGGCGCGCGAGTGGGATCAAATAGGGTGGGTTGTCCCACGACAAGCAAAGGCGTTTCAGGCAGCAACCCTGCAACAGCTTGCGCATAGGTCTGGGACGCGGTGTCAATGGACCGCCCAATGTGGACATAGGCAAATTCCTTAAGCGGTTCTGCCAGCCACGGCACTGGGGCATCAAGGGCAAGATGCAACATCATTGTTCCCGGTGCATGGCGGAACTTTTCCATGCCTTTATCAAAACGCGTATCGGCGGTTGGGCCCGCCAGACGCGATAGGTGTTTGGGCGCCAGCCCAGCAAGTATAATTGAAGTATCAATTATTTTCCCATTCGCCTCAACGCCGGTAACTTTCCCGTTTGTGTGGCAAATACGTGTGACTTCGGTGTTGCATTCAATCTGCCCGCCGTGAGATTCAATCATCGAAACCAGCGCGCGCGTGGCGCTATCTGCACCGCCTTTGCCGATAACCATTCCCATAGCTTGCCCCCCCATTGCCTCGAGATAGGGGAAGATCGCACCGCCTGCGATATCGGGGGCGAAATCAAGGTGCATTCCCCATGTGGACAGGGCTGTGCGCAAGCGGGGATCTTCAAAGGTGTTGTCCAGCCAATCGCGCGGAGAGCTTATCAAAAACTGGGCAACTTCAATGGCTTTGGATGTGCCAAGAGAGCGCCAGGTTTTCCACAGAAACTTTGCCAATGGCCAACGTCGCATCGGAGTTCCCAACAATCCGCCAACCACGCCAGCGCGTTCTGGAAATTCAGCCATCAAATTACGCCAAGTCTCTTTGTCGGCCTCGTTGGAAAAGCTGCTGAGAGTTTCTTCAAGGTCGGTTGTTACGCCGATATGGTCGCCCGGCTCTAGGGCTTGGGCGAACGGGTGGCTGATAGGGACTAACGCGAACCCGTGTCGTGCCATTTCTTCGCCGTGACGGGCCATGAATTGCGACCCTGCGAACATCGATAGGTTCATCGCGGCGATATCGTGGCGAAACCCTTTTTTCGTCAACTCTTCAGTGCGCACCGCGCCACCAGCGGTTGGGCCGCGTTCCAGCACCCGCACGGGTGTGCCGCGCGCGGCCAAATCCGCGGCCGCCACCAACCCGTTGATCCCAGCGCCAATGATTACAACAGGTTCGGTCATGGCCTACCTCGCAAAGCTTTTGACAGTTTCAAGCGCGCCGTCCAATGCATCGCCCTTGACATCATCAAGAGCCGCCACACGCAGGCGGCGCATCCAATCTGCTCCATCGCTGCGGCCTACGAGCATATCCAATGCGCCCATGACGCGGGCAAATTTGGAATGTCCGCGCACATGGGTGTCGGAATAGCCTTTAATCAGGCGGTAGTTTGTCAGGATTTCTATGGCCATTGCAGGATTGTCTTTTGCCACTGAAAGCACCGTTTTGAACCACGTATCGACATGGTCCATTTCGCTTTTATGGCGCAGCAATTTGCGGCGGTAGGGGCGCAGAGATGACACGATCCACAGCATAAGAAAACCGCTTAGACTATCGGTGCGCACGCGGCGGCCTTTGTCAAAATGCTTGGTGTAGAAAGCCTCAAGCCCTTTACGTCTTTGCAGCCAGCGTCCGATGCTGGTGGGTAATGTGGTGGTGAACTCTTCGAAACGCGGGTGAAAATATTCGGTGACCATCAAAAGTTGATCGTCTTTCACAACGACCTCGTTTTTGACCCGCTCCATACGCGAGGCACGGGTTTTGATATCGGCCACGCGCAGGATATCGTCGTAGCACAGAGCGCGCGCATAGTATTTGGCGGCACAAATGCTCAGATCAAAAGGCGCCACATCAAGAGCGGCGATTTGTTCGACCATATCTAGATAATCTGCGCCGTAGTCGATGTCTTGATAATCGACGACTTTTTGCAGACCCAAGCCGACCATCTCATGGGTTTCTTGCGGCAGGTTGGCGATGCGGACCTCTAAGGCCGTCCATTTCGATTTCAGATTTTTCGGCACATTTAGAACAGGCAGAATGACCGCAGGCGCATCTTCGACAGTGGGCGCTGCTTTGTCGCCTTTGGCAATGTCATAGGCATCACCGAATGCGCGCAGGCTGGCGTCGACGCCGCGCCCTGACGCGCGAATGACATCTTCGAAGCTTTCACGTGAAAAGGGCAGGGAGCCAGAGCCTGCAAGTGCCCCCAATAGAGACGATGAAATAACCGATCCTGCCGCTTTGGCGACCGTTTCCATATCAAACGCAACGACGTGATCTGCGGCGATGCCCATTGCTTCGATCACTTCTGCGCCGTCGACGCGGCCATCGCCTGCGTGGATTTTTTCCGACACAGCCGGGATACGGTGGGTAGAGGCGATCAACGTTGTGCGACCCGGTGTGACGAAGCCGCGCATAATGGCGCGTCCGCCCTCCATCAATTCGGAGGCCATTAAAATATCGACATCGCCAATGGATGGAGACAGCGAAAACACAGGTGTGCGGCCTGTATCGCGGCACATTTCGACGTAATAAATCGTCGCGCCTGTCCGCTGCGCCACACCCGCAACAGATGTGGATTGGGCGCGGTATCCGTTGGCTTCGGCCACTGCGACGATCCAGTTCGTCAATACGCCGCCGCCTTGGCCCCCCACCGCAAGGGCGGCAAGGGTGATGATTTTTTCTCCGTCAGGCCCGGGCGAACGGCGTGCGATGATAGGGGCTGCTTGCATGTTCATGATTTTGGTCCTTAGGCAAATGCAACGCGTTTGGCGTCGCGGCGGCTTTGTAGCCAAGAGATGATTTTTTGGCTTCGTTTCGCGCGTCTTTGTTCAGATGCGCTTGGGTTTGAAACGATTTCTGCTTGGAAGAAAGACGGACATAGCACGGCCGCGTCTGCCACTTCGCCGCAGTTGCCGCAGCCCACACAGGTTTGGTCGATGGCGGCGACGGGATCATCACGCAAGGGATCGCCTGTGTCTTTGACGGAAAGCGATGGACAGCCCGACAGACGCATACAGGCGTGATCGCCGGTGCAAATGTCTTCGTCAACGCCGAAACGGGGGCGCACAACGCGTTTGCCGTCTTTGGCGGCTTTGGCCAATTCGGGTTTCACGCGGCGCTGTTTGTTCAGCATGCATTCCGAGGAAGCAACAATGACCTTTGGGCCGGTTTCTTCGGTCGTGAGCGCTTCTTTCAATGTATCGCGGACTTTGGTCACGTCATAGGTGTGGTCGATGTGACGGATCCATTTCACGCCAATGCCCTTACAGGCGTCGACGATGGAATTCTGGGTTTGCTTGGTTTTATTATTGGCCCGCGAGGACAGGTTGTCTTGCCCACCTGTGGCGGCGGAATAGAAGTTATCGACGATCACGATCACATTGTCGGATTTATTAAACACCGCGTTCCCGATTGAGCTGGTCAGACCGTTGTGCCAAAACCCACCATCGCCAACAAAGGAAATGGATCTACGCCCACCTTCGTTTTCATTGTGAAACGCGGCTGCGGATGCTGGTCCAAGGCCGTAGCCCATTGTTGTCGAGCCCAGATTGAAGGGCGGCATGATCGAGAACAGGTGGCACCCGATGTCAGAGGAAATGTGGTGTTCGCCCAATTCTTCTTCGACCAGTTTCGTTGCCGCAAAAATAGGGCGTTCAGGGCAGCCTGTGCAAAACCCTGGTGGGCGTGCGGGCAAGTTTTTTGACAGATCGGGGATGGCGACAGCTTGTTCGTTGCCGGCCGTTTTTGCGACAGGCAGCAAGCTTGGGGCGTGCGCGGTCAAAAACGCGCCAATGCCATCAACCATAACCTGACCTGTATATTCACCGCCCATCGGCAGGTGACCTTTGCCCTCCAGTTTGACGGATTTCCCTGCTTTATAAAGGATATGCCCGATCTGCTGCTCGATGTAATTTGGCTGACCTTCCTCAACAATAAGAACCGCATCCTTGCCTTCGCAGAACTCTGTGATTTGGCTATCAACCAGCGGGTAAACGCAGTTGAGAACCAGCATATCCATATCCGTTTGGCCATAAATATCAGCCAGCCCGAGGCGGTTCAGCGCGCGAATGAGGGTGTTATAGGTGCCGCCCTGTACGATCAATCCAACCTTTGAACCAGCTTTGCCAAAGCGTTCGTTGATTTCTTTCTCTAAGATAAAGTTTTTCGCAGCAGGCAGGCGTTTGGTGAGCTTTTCTTCTTCATGCAGATAGGTCGCTGGGGGCAGAACAATACGGTTCAGGTCGCGCGCAGGGTTTTCCAGCGCGTCGCTGACTGTCATGGCGGGGCGTTTGTTGTCTGCGGCTGGGAATTGTCCGTGAACGTGACAAGACCGAATGCCCATCTGCAACATGACAGGCGTGTTTGACACTTCGGACAATTCAAACCCGTCGCCAACTGCTTTTACAATTGCGGGCAAGTTCGGCCGAGGGTCCAGCATCCAGACCTGTGATTTCATCGCAAACGCATAGGTGCGCTCTTGCATGATCGATGACCCTTCGCCGTAATCTTCGCCGACGATAATCAACGCGCCCCCCGTCACTCCGCCAGAGGCAAGGTTGGACAGCGCATCCGAGGCGACATTGGTGCCCACGACAGATTTATACGTCACCGCGCCGCGAATGGGATAATGGACAGAGGCGGCGAGCATGGCCGTGGCCGTGGCCTCGCTTGCGGAGGCTTCAAAATGCACGCCCAGATCGCCCAAAATCTCTTGCGCGTCGGCCAGCACATCCATCAAGTGTGAAATAGGCGAGCCTTGATAGCCCCCGACATAGCCCACCCCATTTTCCAAGAGCGCTTTTGTGATGGCAAGAATGCCTTCACCGGCGAAAATATCCCCTTCACCTTGTTTGAGTTTTTGAACTTCCTTAGCGAATGATCTTTCGGCCATTTGCGCTCTCCTTATTGGGTGGTTCTAGTGTTCCAGCACAGATTTTGATTAAAAATCGTGGTGGCGAATGTCGTAAAAGATGCGCTGCAACAGTTGGTTAAACGTTGCGCGCTCGTCTGCGGATAAGGATGACAGCATGGTGTCGCGCATGCCCAACATGGCAGGCCATGCCGTTTCATAAGCGGCGCGGCCAGTGTCGCTGAGGCTGATCAAACGCACCCTGCTGTCGCCATCGCGGGCTTCTCGTTTTATCAAACCGGCAGCTTCCATCGCGTCCAATGTACGTGACAGCGTGGGTTGTTTGATGACGGTGAGCACCGACAGTTCGGATATTGTGCAGGGGCTGTGATCGACAAGCACAACCAGCGCACGCATTTGCGCGACGGATACGCCGACGCCTTTGAGCGCTGCCTCGACACCTTTGTTGTAGCGGGCCATAATCCTGTTCATGAGGTAGGGCGTGAACTCTTCTAGGTCTTCAGTATGGTTGCTCATGCGCCCAACTCCTTGGCCGCGAGAAACCCTGATCCGCCAGACAGCCCTGGGCCGGGGTGTGTTGACGCGCCGATGTGATAGAGGTTTTTGATGCCTGTCTCGTGGCGCACTGTGTCGCTAAAGGGGCGCCACGCAAAGAATTGTTCGATTGAGCAGGCACCGCCATAAGGATCGCCGCCGACAAGGTTCATATTATAGCCCTGCAAGTCAGCGGGCGATATTGCGCGGCGGGTCACGATTTGGTCTGTGAAACCTTCGATGTGTTGCGCTAAAATCGCCTCAACACGGTCTGCATAGGCCTCGCGAATGGACTCAGACCATTGGCCGTCTGCGGGTGCTTCAATTTCGTTGCGCGCATCGCCTTTGATGTGGCGGGGGGCCTCGGGCATTTGCAGCCATAAGACGGTTTTGCCTTCTGGGGCGCGTGTTGGATCAGCGGCGCAGGGTTGGCCGACGCAGATGGTTGGTTGATCGGGTAGCATGCCGCGCTCGGCTTCGTTGCCAGCTTTCGACACGCCGTCTAGTCCAGAGGTGAGGTGCAACAACTGCACGTCCTCTAACCCTTCAGTTTTCCATTTCACAGGCCCGTCTAAAAGGTAATGAAGTTGGAAATTTCCATTACCATAACGATATTTACGCAGATCGTTTTGTTTTGTCGGGGTGGGGGCGAGTGTTTCATACAATTGGTTTGGCGTGACCGATGCCAGTACTTTGCCAGCCTTAATCGTTTCGCCGCTGGCAAGCTTTAACCCCTCGGCTTTTCCGTTACGCACCATCACCTCAGACACTTCGGTTGACGTGTGGATCGTTCCGCCGTTTTCTTCGATAATGGCGATCAGGCCGCGTACCATATTTGCAGCGCCGCCTTTGACGATGGGCGCGCTTGCCGCCTCTAGTGCGAAACCAATGACTTGACCCATTTGCCCCGAAAATGCTGCTTCGGGGGCAAGGCCAGCGTGAAGACACCACGGTGCCCAAAGCGCACGGGTCAGGTCGCTTTCAAAAGATGTTTCAAGCCATCCGCGCATGGACTGCAATGCACCGCCCATTGTTGTGGCTAGGCCGCGGGGTTTGCGTTTCCACGCTTCTTTGCCCAACAGTTTTAGGGTTGATTTTGACCATGGGTCGCCGCCCATAAGGCCAAACAACAGCTCTGCATCCGCGCCAAATGCGTCCAAATCGGCAGACAGTTGTTGTCCGTCTCCCGCATTTGCCGCATCAAACGCCGCGATATTTGCTGCGCGATCGGTTTTGTAGGTCAGGGCGCGGCCATCAGGGAGCAACACTCCCGTTGGCGTGCTTGTGGCGCAAAACTCGACCCCGTGGCGCGCCAGATCTGCGCCAAGTTCCGCATGGGCGCCGCCCGTGACCCAAAGAACAAATGTGGTGGCAAGGGGATCATAAGTGACCCCCTCGGCCAGTGTTTCAGAGCGCACGCACCCACCCGCAACGGTCTCTCGTTCAAACAGTGCAACCTTTTTGCCTGATTTAGACAGCAGTGCGCCTGCCGCTAAGGAATTGATCCCGCTGCCAATAATGGCAATATCTATCGGTGCTGTCATGGTGCTACGCTCGTCAGTTTATGTTGTGGGAATAAGCGCGAGTGCACGGATGGGTGAACCTGTGCCGTTCACAATTTTAAGCGGTGCTGTCACAAGGATAGCGCCTTTAGCGGGCAGGGCGCTGAGGTTGGTCAGTGAAGCAAGGCCGTAGCGATTGTGTTTGTGCAAAAGGTTGTGGGCAGGAAAGGGAATTTCAAAGCCCCCAGCCGCGCCTGCATCCGTGCCAATGCACTGCGTGCCCCAGCCCAGTGCTTTTTTCTCTTCCATCAAATAAATGATGGCTTCGGCATTTGGTCCGGGGGTGTGAGGGCCTGTTTCATCCGCATTCAGAAACTTGTCTGCATCGGTGTTGTACTGGTCCCAATCCGTACGCATCAGCACCCATTCGCCTTCTTTGATCTCGCCGTGCTCGGCTTCCCATGCTTTGATATGCTCAGGTGTCAGCAAGAAATCGGGATCGGCTGCGGATTCTTTCGTGCAGTCAATAACATTGGCTGGGGCGACAAAATTTTGCGGCGCGATGGTGTCGACAGAGCCGTCAGGAAAATCTTTGCCCGTGATCCAGTGATGTGGCGCATCGTAATGCGTGCCGGAGTGTTCGCCCAGCTTTAGCCAATTCCAAGCCCAAAACGGACCGCGATCGCCGTATTTTGAAATTTCGTGGATTTCGATCTTTGGCGTGTCATCGGCCAATTCGGGGGGCAGTTTCAAAAGTGGTGTATCTGGGCCCAATGGGGCCGTGCAGTCGACGACTTTAATGGATCCGTCCAGAAGGCTGGAGGCAAGGCTGGCAAGTGTATCTTGTGTGGACATTGATGTGGCTCCCTGAAGTGTTTTTGTAGTTTCTGATCTGCTTTATATGCAAATACATATATCTAAATTCTTCAAGAGGAAAGTTTAATTCAGGTCGGATTAATTTTGTGAGATATTGTTTTTACGATGTATTTTTTCCAATACGATCAAAATATACGCATAATTTTCAATTATTACTGGTATTTTTGGCATCTTTTAATGCTGGCGTACTGTGTGGGGTTAAGCCTGTAATGTGTTTGTTGTGATTCATCTCCTCAATAAAATGATTGAAGTCTAAAATAAATTCTGCCAACATTAATATATGGCGGCGTGGGTCGCATTTAATTTAGGGAGGCATTTAAATGAGTGCTAAAGTTGTTCCTGTCGTAACGCGTTCAAGTGAATTGGACGATGGTACGTTGCAATCTGGCGAATGTGTGAGAAAATCAGGCGTTAGCCCGCAACACACACCGGCAACAAAAATCTGGTTTGGCCGTGTGAGTAACGAGCCCGGTCACCGTTCGCCACCGCATCATCACGAGGAATGCGAGACTGGCGGATATGTCCTGAAAGGGCATGGGCGCATTTATTTTGGCGATGATTACAAAGAATACACCGATCTGTATGAAGGTGATTTTGTTTTTGTTCCCCCGTATATGCCTCATGTCGAAGTGAACATGAGCACGACTGAAGAGCTGGTTTGGCTGACCTGCCGGACGCCTGACAATTTGGTGACAAACCTTCCCGATGTGCCAGACGAGGCCCTCGAAGGGTATCGCCGCGCTTAATCCAGACATCTCCCCCTTCGATGAAAACACGTCGAAGGGGCCTTAGAAAGGACGCTTCATGAAGCTTCTTCGCTATGGGCCTGTTGGCTCTGAACGCCCCGCTATTTTGGACGCTGACGGAGAGATCCGTGATCTGTCGGCTCATGTGAGTGATATTGACGGGGCAGCGCTTGCGCCCGCATCGCTTGAAAAACTCTCAAAGCTTGACCTGTCCTCTTTGCCGCTCGTTTCTGGGGCGCCCCGAATTGGGTCTGCGATTGCGCGGCCTGGAAAGTTTTTGTGTGTTGGTCTGAATTACGCCGATCACGCGCGCGAAACAGGCAAAGAACCCCCCGCTGAACCCGTTTTGTTTTCAAAGGCCACAACCGCGCTGTGTGGGCCAAATGATAATGTTGAAATTCCACGTGGTTCTGATCGCACAGATTGGGAAATTGAGCTGGGCATCGTGATTGGCAGTCGCGCCAAATATGTGGATGAGGCGGATGCGCTGGACTATGTGGCGGGCTATGCTTTGGTTAATGATGTGTCCGAGCGTCGCTTTCAATCAGAGCGCGGCGGCCAGTGGGTGAAGGGCAAAAGCCATGACACCTTTGGGCCTGTCGGTCCGTGGATGGTGACAAAAGACGAGATCGCAGATGTGCAAAACATTGATCTGTGGCTTGATATCGACGGAGAACGTCGCCAGACGGGAAATACCAAAACCATGATCTTCGGGGTTGCGCATTTGGTGCATTATATCTCGCAATTCATGACGCTTGAGGCTGGTGATATCATCGCAACAGGCACACCTCCCGGGGTTGGCTTGGGGATGAAGCCGCCCACATTCTTACGTGAAGGTCAGGTTGTCACGCTTGGTGCAAGCGGGCTGGGTGATCAACGCCAGCTTATGGTGCAAGCATGAGTATCAACTTCGAACAAATAAAATCAGCCCTAACCGATTTGTCGGGCAAAACCGCAATTGTCACAGGCGGTGCACGCGGTCAAGGCGCCGTGGAAGCTGAGCTTTTAGCCACTGCTGGCGCGGCGGTTTTGATCTGTGATGTGCTTGAAGAGGATGGCGCTGCTCTTGCGGCGCGCCTGTCATCAGAGGGGCAGCGGGTGAAGTTTCTCAAGCTTGATGTCACCTCTGAAAGCGAATGGGCTGCGGCGGTTGAATGCGCTCAGTCTTGGACGGGGCGCCTTGATATTCTTGTGAACAACGCAGGCATCATCAATCGCAAAATTATCGGTGATATGTCGGTTGATGAATGGCGCAAGGTGATGGACGTCAATGCGACAGGCAGTTTCATCGGTATCAAAACCTGTGCGCCAGCTATGGCCGCAAGCGGTGGGGGAAGTATTGTGAATATTTCGTCCAACAGCGGGTTTTCGGGTCATTATGATCCTGCGTATACGTCATCCAAATGGGCGCTGCGTGGATTGACGCGGAGCGCCGCGATGGAATTGGCTGATGATGGTATTCGCGTGAATGCGGTTTGTCCGGGGTTGATTGTGACGGACTTGAACCGTGAGTCCGCCCATCTTGGCCCGATGATTTCCATGACGCCTGCGCAACGTGCGGGCGAGGCCGAAGAAGTGGCGCAACTTGTGCTCTTCTTGGCGTCGGAAGGATCTGGATTTATCACAGGCGAAGACTTTGTGATTGACGGCGGGTTCACCGCTGGCGCTGGCTATCGCCGCGTCGCAAAAGAAACCGGCATTTTGTAGAGCCAAAATGTAGGGCGAAAGAATAAGCGCGCGGCTTTTAGCTTCGCGCTTATTCCTTATGGCGAATATCCAGCATAATCGAGATGGCGCGTGCTGCGTCAGGTTCGGACACGTCTTCAAACAATTCGTTGATCCAGATAAGATGTTCCGCCGCCATTTCATCCATTAAAGCCCGCCCCTCATCGGTGATACGCACCAAAAAGGCGCGCCTGTCACTTTTAAGGTTCGTGCGCTCAGCAAGTCCTTCGCTGACAAGGCGATCCACGACGCCAGTAACATTGCCGTTTGACACGACGAGATGCTGGGATAGCTCACTCATTTTCATGCCTTCAGGCGTGACATGCAGCGTGGCAAGCACGTCAAATCGCGGCAGTGTTGTATCGTACCCCGAGCGCAACCGTTCACGCAGCAAGCCTTCAACGTGGCGTGTGGCTTTTAACATCTGCAGCCAAAGTCGCAGACGCTGGCGGGCAAGGTTTTCGGAGGCGGTATCAGGTTTGGACGGGCTATCCATGTAATATCCCTAACTAAGTTGAAGGTAAGAACTTATTTTATGTATAAATTTTTTAAGCTGTAGGTAAAGTTAGTTCTTGGTGTTTGTGTGGTGTTAGATGCCAAGAAAACCATTTCGCTTAAATGATGTAAAGCAATTTCGCGCATAAAATCCAATGCAGTTTTGGCTGCAAGTCGGTCCTGAAATCAATCTCGGTGCCCTCACGCTTTACCGCGACATCCCGCCCTTCGAAGAAATCTCTCAACAAAGTCACAATGACCGCATGCCAATGTAGAAAGATGGCAAACATGGGTCACAATTCAAACATGGGGCACAATAGACACGCACGTTTCGCAACGACCGTCCATTTTTCAAGAGGGGGAATTGATTCTCATGTAGGGGCAAGGCGTCAGTTTTAGCTGTTGCTTGCTCAAATGGGGCAGGCTCCCTGTTCCAAGGGCCCCTATCTGCAATGCTTTGATAGGGATTGAGACGGGTCCTGATATAATTTTTGCCATTTATGAAGTCTGCCTCACACCTGTGAGGCTTCTCGCTATATACTGACGAAACTGATTGCGGCGCGGGGCTATGGCGGCAATCGGATAAAAGCAGCACGAAACGGGAGGCATAACAGTGGTCAAAGCACTTGTTCTTGAAGAAAAGGGAAAACTGAACATTCGGGATTTTCCTCTGACGCAGACCTTGGGGCCTGCCGATGTTCGTATCGGCATCCGTATCGTCGGCGTCTGCGGGTCTGATGTTCATTACTATACGCACGGGAAAATCGGACCTTTCGTTGTAAATGAGCCAATGATCCTCGGGCATGAAGCCGCGGGCGTCGTTCTTGAGATTGGCGCGGACGTGACGCATTTGAGAGTCGGTGATCGGGTCTGCATGGAGCCGGGTATTCCCGATGCAACATCGCGCGCTTCAAAGTTGGGCATTTACAACGTCGATCCATCCGTCAGCTTTTGGGCCACGCCGCCCGTGCATGGGTGCCTGACGCCTGAAGTCGTTCACCCTGCCGCGTTCACCTACCGGATTCCTGATCATGTGAGCTTTGCGGAAGGGGCAATGGTCGAGCCATTTGCAATCGGGATGCAAAGTGCACTGCGGGCGCGTATCCAACCAGGAGATATCGCGGTTGTCACCGGTGCGGGCCCAATTGGTATGATGACGGCATTGGCCGCCTTGGCGGGGGGCTGCGCTAAAGTTTATGTCGCTGATCTCGCGCAGCCCAAGCTGGACATCATCGGTGCCTATGAGGGCATCGAGACGATCAACATTCGCCAAAAATCCGCAGCCGAAACCATCGCCGAGGCCACCGACGGCTGGGGCGCAGATGTCGTTTTCGAATGCTCCGGTGCTGCGCCTGCCATTTTGGGGCTGCCTGCACTTGCGCGTCCGGGTGGGGCTGTGGTTCTTGTCGGGATGCCTGTCGATCCTGTGCCCGTTGATATCGTTGGTCTACAGGCCAAGGAACTCAGGGTTGAAACGGTGTTTCGCTACGCCAACATTTATGATCGGGCAATTGCATTGATCGCGGCGGGTAAAGTGGATCTCAATCCGCTGATTTCTGCCACGCTGCCGTTCAAGGACAGCGTCGCCGCCTTTGATCGCGCGGTTGAGGCCCGTGAGACAGATGTTAAAATCCAGATTGATATGCTGAACTGATATGTAAGAGGTTTGACGCTGAAAGATATCGCGGACGATACTGCGTAACGATGTGGGGCATCGGGGCATTAAGTCTCCGGTGCCCCGTTTGATTCTAGGTGCCTTATCATTCTTGGGGGCAAAGGCAGCATGGTGGTTTGAGTGAGGCAATCACTGATACAAATTAAACCGCATCGCTTGCGGAAAAGTATCAGGGGTTTTATAGATTCTCCGGCTATCGCAAGCCCCGCATTTTCACAGGGTCATAGTGTTACTTCTGTACATGGGACATCTAATTTTGCCCAATATGTTCTGCGCTGCAGCGAGGTGGCGATGCCGTGCCTTGCGTCTATCATTGAGGCTCAAGGTGGAGTTTTCACCAGTATGGGTAAGGGTGGCGTCACGGTTATCCGTTTCGCACCGTGCGCTGGCACTATCATCCTGAATACGAAATCCATCTCGTGGCGACCATGTTGGAGAGTTCTCCCCTGGTCAGCTCATTATGACAGGCCCAAACCTGCCGCAAAACTGGATCAGTGATATTGGATCTGCCGAGACAGTGCCGCAGGGTACAGAGGTGATCCAGTTCCCGCAGAGTATTGTCGACAAGCTTCTTGATGCTTTCCCTGAGGCGGCTGCCGCACAGTCGCTATTTGGTCTTGCCACGGTTTAG
>NZ_JAHKPU010000017.1 GCF_018860505.1 Pacificibacter marinus | reverse complement strand
CATAGGCGCTGACGTCAGACACCCACAAGTGTCCCGCGAGTCCGTCACACCCTCTGACGACGCATTCTTTGGCACAGAACGATCCCAGAAGGCGGCATGAAACTGAACTGATTACATCTTAGCTGAACCGCAAACCATTCCTAAAAAGCAGGACCACTTCAAACGGATAGCTCAGTTCCTTGATCACTCTCAAGTTAATCAAATATCTTGTCTAACGATGCCTCAGCCATAGATCCTGAGTTATAGCCACGTGATTTGGCCTATAAGTGTTCGAACGTGCAACCCAACGTATTTAGCTAATCTGTACTTGGTTTAAAAAACTTACCGACTGACATTTTTTTTCTTGACCGGTATCTTAGGCAACCTATGGTACAGGATAGAACAGGGTGGTACGTGATGGAACAGGATAATGGAATGCCAATGGTTGGCCTGGCTAAGTCAGAGCGCGTAGCTCAAGCGTTAGAACGCGAGATTAGAACTGGCTCCGTCACACATGGCGACCAACTCAATAGTGAAAATATGCTGATGCAACGGTTTGATGTCAGCCGCAACACCGTGCGTCGCGGGCTACAAATCCTCGCAAGCCGTGGGTTGATTGCGACCCGCACAGGCATCGGGTCTTTCGTGACTTACCAAGGGGCTACTCTCGACGATACACAGGGCTGGTCTGTCGCGCTTTCGCAGGGTCCTGGTCGACTAATTACACAACTTTTGGATTTACGCCGTGGAGAGTGCGCACGTACCGACGCTTTCTTAACGTCCCAAGGCCTAAATGCTTTTGGCGATTATCTGTGTATTGATCGCCTGAGAAGCGATGAGGCCTCTCAAGAAGGCGTTTCTTTAGAGTACAGCCGATTACCTTGGCGTGATGCTTTGGAGGATGTGCTGGTCGATGGGTTGATCGAGGATTCTCTAAACAAGACTTTGTCCGCTAAAGGGCTGTCCCTCGCTTCAGGGAATGAAACAGCAGGTGTATTGGCGCATTTAGGAGCTGAGGATGCTGCACTTATGAAACGTCCCACAGGAGCGGCCATGCTGCACTTGCGGCGGTTGACCAAAGCAGAGGACGGCTCTCTTTTGGAGTATGTCGAAAGTATCCTCGATCCAGATCGCTTTGGCCTAAGGGTGGATTTTTAGATGGATAATATTATGATTCAAGATCGTGCTGCGGGTGCTCTTGCAGGTGTAGCTTTGGGCGATGCGATGGGCATGCCATCTCAAACCCTGACCCGCGCGGCTATTCATCAAGCTTACGAACGGATAACAGATTTCATCGCACCGATGGATGGGCACCCTGTATCTCACGGATTAGAGGCTGCGCAATTCACCGATGATACCGAGCAGACGCTCTTGTTGGCAAAGTTGCTTATTCAGGGTGAATTTACCGATACTGCATGGGCAACTGCTCTGCTGGAGTGGGAAAAAGACGTGCGTGCGCGTGGCTTACACGATCTGCTGGGCCCATCATCAAAGGCCGCACTTGAATCGCTTATGGCTGGAGTTCCTGCAACTGAAACTGGGCTGCGCGGCACCACCAACGGTGCGGCGATGCGCATCGTGCCAGTCGGCATTTCGATCCCCTTTGTTGGGGCGCGCTTGGTTGACAAGGTTGAGGCCGTCTGTCGCGTCACGCATGCGACGGGTGAGGCTGTTGGCGGGGCCGCAGCTGTGGCCAGCGTCATAAGCCAAGGCTTAAGCGGGTTAGATTTCGACGCCACTCTTGAAGGAGCGCTTGAAGCTGCCCGGATGGGATGCGAACGTGGTAACCCGATAGGTGAACGCGATATGGCTGGCCGTATATCTTTGGCTCTTGATGTAGCTAAAATGGGTGACGAGGCCGCATTAGCAGCACAGATCGGAACCTCTGTAGCCAGTCGAGAATCTGTCGCGGCAGCCTTTGGTGTCGTGCGGTTGGCTAAAGGGGACCCTTGGCAGGCGGCTCTGATTTCAGCCAATATCGGTGATGATACCGATACTATCGGTGCAATGGCTAGTGCAATGTGTGGGGCTTGCAGTGGACTTTCCTCTTTTCCAACTGACAAGCTGGCAGTGCTAAAAGCAAGAAACCAGTTCCATCCCGAAGCTGTGGCACGTGATCTTTTAGTTCTGCGCGCGCAGCATAAAGACGGTGACGTATGACCAGTCGTCTAATTCAAATGTCTGGTGTCGTGGTCGATCTTGTCTATCAGGTCACAGACATTCCTCTTGCGGGCAACGAGGCTGAAGTGCGCAGCGCCACATTGGCAACCGGTGGTGGATTTAATGCCATGGTCGCAGCGCGTCGCGCGGGACTGCAGGTGTTGTTTGCGGGCACGATAGGAGCAGGCCCTATGGCCGACATGGTCGCAAAATCGCTTAAATCCGAAGGCATATCTCATATTGGTGCAAGCCTGGACGACGCAGATCAGGGCATTTGCACCGTTTTGGTCGATGACAGCGGTGAGCGGACGTTTATCGGCTGTCCCGGTGCGGATGGAGTTGTCTCTGACGCAGATGTTGCGAATTTGTGCCCCGATACGGAAGATTGGATTCTGCTGTCAGGGTATGCACTTTCGTATTCTAACAGTTCCGAAGCGCTGACGCGTTGGCTGCAAAGCTGCTCCAAGGGCACGCGTTTGGTTTTTGATCCGGGTCCCCGCGTCGCGACAATTGCACCGGAGACGTTACGCATAGCGCTTGAGGCTGCGCTTTGGGTCAGCGCCAATGCTGCCGAAGCATTGGCCATAACAGGAAAATCTGATCCAAGTGAGGCCGCTTGCGTCCTGTCAGCAGCCTGCCCTGTGAACGGAGGGGCAATTGTGCGCATTGGTGCGCAAGGTGCGTGGCTATCTCAGGGCGGCCAACCCGCCTGCCACATCCCTGGGCATGCTGTGCATGCCATCGACACCAACGGCGCAGGGGATGCGCATATTGGATATTTCATAAGCATGTTGGCCGCAGGTCTTGCGCCGACACAAGCTTTGCGAGCGGCCAACGTTGCCGCAGCACTTTCAACCACCCAAGAAGGGCCGTCAACGGCTCCACTCCTCAACTTGGTCAACGCAGTTCTCGCGTCGACATCAGAACTTTAGCTCAACAAGGAAAAGTATAATGACACGACTTCTCACGGCTATCGCCGCCGTTACTCTAACCGCTCCAGCACTACACGCTGATGAAATCCGTGTTTTGAACTGGCAAGGGTATGGGACAGATTTAGAGTGGGCTGTGGAAGCCTACGAAGAGGCAACAGGCAACACAGTTGTTCACGAGTATTTCAACTCTGAGCAAGAAACGCTTACCAAGATGAGAACCAACATTGGTGCGTATGATGTGGTGCTGATCAATTCCTCTTTCACGCCGCAAGTCGTGGCCGAAGGTCTGCTTGATCCCATCGACACCAGCAAACTTAAAAACTTTTCCAATCTCGACCCTGCCTTTGTTGGTAACGCTGGCTTGAATGGCGAGGGCGAGCTTTATGGTGTGCCTTGGGCTTGGGGCATGACCTCGATTGCTGTATCCAATGCTGATTTCGACGACATGCCAACGTCGCTTTCTGTTCTTTGGGATCCGAAATGGGAAGGCCGCGTGTCGATACGTGATGATGCTGTCGAAGCCGTGCAAATCGGCGCGTTGGCCACGGGTCAAAACATCAATGATGTTCAAGACCTTGAAGCCGTGCGCTCCAAATTGACAGACCTTATGCCCAGCATCAGCACCTACTGGGGGTCAGAAAACGACTGGAACCAAAACATGGCGTCTGGTTCATTTGCGGCCGCGACCTATTGGTCTGGTTCGGCGGCACGTTCTATCGGCAAAGGCTTGGATATTACGTTTGTTGTCCCCGACGAAGGGGCAATCGGTTGGCTGGACGGGCTGTCTGTACCAAAAGATTCTGCAAATAAAGATGCAGCTTACAGCTTTATCGATTGGATGATTGATCCTGAATTCTATGTCGGTTGGGACAAAGAGGGGGCTCCGGGCTCTGCCAATACCGCTGCCACGGCTGCGTTGCCAGATGATAGCTTCAATAAGGCAATTTTAAAGGACCCGACCTTAACCACTAAAGTTCAGTTCATGCAGCCGTTGGCGGATGAAAAACGCGAAGAATTCCTAAAATTGTGGCAAGATCTTAAGGCGGCACAGTAATATGTCAGGGGGAATAAATATCGCACGGACGGACAAACTTCGCGCTTTTGCGTTATTGTCCCCCGCATACTTATGGCTGACATTGGCCGTCTTTTTACCTTTGTCAGCCATGGCATTTTTCAGTTTTCTCACCGAAGTTCCTTTTGGTGATGCTGAATGGAGCGTGACTTTAACAAATTATAGCGCCTTTTTTGAGTCATCGACCTTTAGTCGATTGTTACTTAAATCGGTCATGCTTGGGGTGAAGGTCACGGCGCTTTGCGTGTTGATTGGTTTTCCATGCGCTTGGGTCTTGGCTAAAATGATCAAGGGACGCGCGCGTGAAGCGCTGTTTTTAATGGTCATCCTACCTTTTTGGTCAAACTCTTTGGTCCGGATCTTTTCTTGGGCCATCGTGCTGCGTGGAAACGGAGTGCTAGACAAATTTGTAAACGCAATCTGGCCGTGGGATGTGAAGGTAAACTTACTGTTCAGCGAATGGGCCATCGTGATTGGCTTGGTCCATTCTTATCTCCCTTACGTGATCCTGACGTCTTACCTTGCCTTACAAGCCATCGACGACAGCTTGATTGAGGCCGCGCGCTCTTTAGGTGCTAAATGGTGGACTATCTTGTGGCGTATCGTCTTGCCGTTGTCCGCTCCGGGGCTTTTGGCTGGGGCTGTACTTGTGTTTGTACCTGTTGTTGGGAGCTTCATGGAACCGCGCATCTTGGGCGGACGCATGGGCACGTATTACGGCACCCTGATTGAAGACCAATTTGTCGCCGTCTTTAATTGGCCGCTGGGGGCAGCTTTGTCCTTTATTTTACTGGCCGTTGTTCTCATCATACTTGCGGTTGCAAGTCCGATCTTGAAAAGGGCACAGACATGAAAGCTCAGCTCCGCACGCGCGTGACGACTGGCATTGGCATCTTTTACCTCTCGTCGATCTTGTTTTTTCTTTACGCCCCGATCCTTGTGATGGCCGCGATGTCTTTCAACGCATCCGAATTTTATCAGCTTCCCTTTCAGTTTTCGACCCAGTGGTATGAGCGGATGTGGGAAAATGAGGCGATCTTATCTGCGGCATGGCGCTCAATTTGGATTGCTATTGTGACAACAGTGTTTGCCACAGCTCTCGGCACCGCAGCATCAGTGGCTTTGTGGCGATACGACTTCCCTGGAAAGCGCATCCTTCAGGTGTTGCTATTTCCCCCCATCGCTATTCCTTGGTTGATCACAGGGACAGCCATGTTGATCTTCTTTTTCGGGGTTGGCATCGGACGTGGGACTCCTGCGGTTATCTTAGGCCATGTCGCTTTGGCGCTGCCTTATGTAATCGTTGTGGTGACAGCACGTTTGGCCACTTTTGATCGCACACTTGAAGAAGCCGCGCGGTCACTTGGGGCGCGCCCTTGGATGGTGACTCGCAGAGTCATGTTACCTTGGATAGCCCCCGGAGTGATTGCAGGTGCATTGTTCGCTTTTGCAGTCAGCTTTGATCAATTCGTAATTTCCTACTTTCTGTCAGAACCGGGCGATAGCACTTTGCCGGTTCTAATCTACACGGCGATCCGTAAGGGGTTCACCCCTGAGATCAACGCGATTTCAACCATTATCATTGCCGTTTCTATGGTCGTGATGCTGACCGCAGCGCGGTTTACAAAATTTGGAGGCGAAAAATGAGCGAAGTTCGCGTGAACAACATCGTTAAGACCTATAAAACTGCGCGGGCCTTGGATGATGTGACCCTGACCTTTCCGGATGGTGGCTTCTTTGGCCTACTGGGGCCATCTGGCAGCGGCAAAACAACATTGCTGCGCACAATTGCCGGCTTTGTCGAACCCGATACAGGTAGCGTAACAATAGGCGATAGACCTGTAGTCAATGTGCCTGTTGAGGCGCGTGAAATTGGTATGGTGTTTCAAAACTATGCTTTGTTTCCTAACATGACTGTGGCGGACAATGTTGATTTCGGCCTTCGCGTGCGCGGCGTGACGGGAAACGATGCCAAGCGCCGCGTCGCTGAAGCCTTGGAACTGGTGCAACTTGGGCCACTGGGAAAACGTTATCCGCATGAGCTGTCAGGCGGACAGCGCCAACGGGTTGCGATGGCGCGTGCGATCGCGCCGCGCCCAAGAGTTTTGTTGTTGGACGAGCCACTTTCAGCGTTGGACAAATCCCTGAGGGTCGACATGCAAATCGAGCTGAAACGAATTCAACGCGAAGTCGGGATCACCACCATCTTTGTGACCCATGACCAAGAAGAAGCACTGACGCTGTCGGACCGTATTGGTATCTTGAAAGGTGGGCGTTTAGTACGCGAAGGACGCCCTCAAGAGGTTTATGCCGATCCTGGCGATACTTTTACGGCGCGTTTTTTGGGCGAAGCAAACGTGTTCGACGGCAAACCTGAAGGCAGCCTGCTAGAACTGCTCGGTGGGGCTCGTGTGACGCGCCCTGAAAAGGCAACGCGGATAGCAGTGCGACCTGAGCACATGACGGTAAGTACAGTCGAGCCTGAAGGCCCTAATGTTCTGCGCGCAGAATTACGCCAACGCATTTTTGCTGGCGCTATGGGGACCTGTGTACTCGAGTGGCAAGGCCAACCCGTAAAAGCGATCGCGCGACAAGAAGAGTTCGATGGCCTGCCCGAAAAGGGCGCTGTTTGGCTATCTTGGTCTGATCGTCACGCCCGCGCACTTACTGTTGATTAAAGGTCGGAATCACCGCCGGATCACATCGATGCGGCGGGATTTTTCAGATGTCACAGCTTGGATGCCAAGCGTCAATACATCGTCAGTCCAAGCCGCATCTATTGTGGCGTCTCCCTGCACAGCATGAAACACATCTTTTGTGCTGGCTGTGGTTGAAATATAGATATGTCCGCCACAAGCTTCTTCGGGCAGGGTCAGACGAAACCGGTCAGCAGACAGGGACACCTGAGTGAAGCGGCCCATAATATTGGTTTCAAAGACGGTTGATCCAGCCCGGATCAATCGTAAAACTCCACCGCTCACATTCACAGTGCATAGCCCCAAAGGTGTGGCGAGTGGCCCGATTGAGACGTCCGCGTCATTGGTCAAAGAAAACCCTTCCCACGGCGTGACGTCAGAAATTTCACTCACTGCCATGGCCGGCATCAAAGCAGACCACGCATAGAACGTATCGGTGTCTGGCTGGTCTGTGGCCGCGCCCGTATCTGGCGAAAAGTTTTCTGCAGCATGGCGCGCATCCTGCCAAGGACCGCAAAATATCTTGTGACTCTCTGTGGCCAAAGCAGTCGCTGCATCGGTTTGCCCCATGCGACGTAACCCAGCCCAGGTGTACCAATTCATCGGTGGCCAAACCCGCCCGCGCCAATAAATCCCGTCATTAAAAGTAGGGTCGTCACGCCGCACTGACGGCAGGCGATACGCGCCCCCAAACCCCATTGGGTCGGCGAGTTGGGCCATCAAGCCCTCCATTTGCGCGGGCGTCGGAATGCCCGCAATCATTGGATAAAATGATGTAGGAGCAAGACTGTCTACAAAACGCCCGTCAAGCAAACGGTTGGCGAACACCTGCCGCGCGGGGTCCCATAATCTTGTCCGGATAGCATCCTTAAGAGCGTTTGTGCGGTGATGCATGGCTTCGGCTTCATTTTTACGGCCTTGTTGCATCAACAAATCGGCCAGCATTTCACCTTCCAGTGCCAATAAGGCATTCAGCCCCACATCGTAACTGTCCAGTAGACCGGTTTTAGCATCCAAAGTTGCTTGGTCATGCACAGGCGAATTGTCCATGGCGCTTTCGTCTTTTGCGCCAAGTTTGGTGCCCCGATACAATCCATGACCAAGAGGAGATGTGCCATAGCGGACCAGCCCCGTATTTTCAGGGTCACGGGTGCGCCACCACCAATCCCAATTACGCAGCAAAGCCGGCAAGGCGCGCGTAACCAGACCAGAATCCGGCCAGCGCAAAACATGCTGGGCAAGGATAAAACCTGCTATGGGCGGCTGCGATCGGTCAATCCATGCGTCGTTTCCTGTCAGCAAACATGGCAAATTTCCTTGCGGGGTGGCTCCAGCCAAAACCGCGAGCAAATTATCGCGCCCTAAGTCCGCAGACACCGTGCTGCCAAGCATCGCATTGAACAAAACATCGTTTAGCCAGACGCCAAAACCGCCGAATTTGGCTGTGGTCCAATTGCGTGACAAGGCTGTATATGGGCGATGGTTCACTGGGTCAAAGATCGTATTCCACGCCATAACATCGCGCACAGCAGACAGCGGGCTAGTGTCATCGATCTCATCAGATGATGTGTCTGGCACATCGAAACAGGCTTGTTGCCGCGCGCGATCCAATGTTTCATCAAGATCATCGCCGACCGCAAAGCCAAAGCTGGCAGCTGGAGCCTCTTCCAAATTGAAACGCAGCGCCAATAGTGGTGCCTGATCTGTGCGACTTTCTAAAAAAAAGTAACCACGTGACTCTAGCTCGTTTTCCAGTCCAGCTAAATCATCGTGTCCTGTCACCATTAGCGGTGCGCGATCAGGGACAACAACCGCCCAGCGGTGTCCCACTTGGACAATTGCGGCAGCAACCCGATCATCCCAATGCCACGACGTCCCATCTGGCGCGTCCAACGCGAGGCAAACCCAGAATCGAAGCCCCCATTCACCGTGAACTTTAGTGGTCCAACTCCCGCGTGTCGTGAAAGGATCAGCCTTATTCCAGCTCCAGTTAATATGGGTGTTTGCATGATCCATTTCTACTTCGACGTGCTCGGCGCATGGGGTGTGTGCCCCAAGTTGTAGGCCGGGTCCGGCGGGGAAATGTGTCGCGCGGCCAGTACTTGCAGCATAAGCTACAGGTGTGACTGATAGGCCAAGCGGCAACCAAACCATAGATGCAGGGCACTCAGAAGACCAAGTGCCAAAGGACCTCTCGGCGGCAATGCCCGCAGAGACGTCGGCAGGGGAGCCTGGGTGATCAGGGAACCGCTTCATGATGTCGCCCAATTTTCAATGATTTGCGACGTATCAGCGATTTCCACCTGACGATCAAAACGCAGTCGCAGGATCTCGAGCGCGGCGTTGTGTCCTTCAGGCGATCCGCCAGTAACAGCATCCCGCGCGACAATTACGCGTAAACCCAAGTCTACGGCTTGCATTACAGTAGAAAGAACACAGACATCGGTTTCAACACCAGACAGGATCAGCGTGCTAATTCCACGTTTTTCCAATAATGGAAGAAAAGCAGGGCTTGAAAAAACAGAATAGCCTGTTTTGTCGATCACCGGGGCTGATGGAGCTGCGTGCACCAATTCAGGCAGAACATCGATCATACCTACGGCCAGATGATCACCGGTGACAGTGCTCCAATGGCGATAATATCCTTGCCAAACGCCTTGTGCATCTTCGGGTCGGTGAGGCGTGATGAAGCGTGCAAAGCACGTAGCTTCAGGGTGGTGTTCTATCAACTTCTTCACAGGCGACAAGATCGCAGGAATAGTCCCGACCTGCCAATCCGTAGAGGCCGTGAATAAACGCTGTATGTCGATGACAACATGCAGCGCGCGATCAATTTCTCCAAAAGACAATTTCTCGCTCCCCTTAGTAACATAATCGTCAGGATTCAAAGGTGTAGCAGGAAGCATACTGGTGGCCTTTTACATGGATAAAAAAACTGTCTATCTGGCTGTTTCAAACAGGTCAAGCAGAGCTCAGCACAGAAGTGTTAATCCATTTTTCTGGCAAATTTTGCCCTACAAATTGTAAATAATACAATGACTTTATTTGGGTCAATGATAAGAGCCGTTTGCGGCGATCGACACTAGCGGCGGATTTTAGACATTCGCTGCATATGCACGGATGTCTGCTCCGCAGATTAAGATGCCATCGATACTCTTGGAGCAATGTAACCTAGACGGACCCGCGGGACACTTGTGGAGTTACTGTAGCTTGTCTCTGAGCGCCTCGTAAGGTGGTTTGTCCGTTGTGGGCACCGTGCGGCCTGGCGAAGCTGTAGAACCGTTCCCATTCGTCGAGTTTGGCCTTCAGATCGACGTCACCTTTGTAGCTGAGAAGTTGATAGAACTCCTGTTGATCGGAACGGTGGGATCGCTTGACCCATCACGTCCACATTCTCGAGATGAACGGCGAAAGCTACAGACTCAAATACAGCCGTAACAAACAACAATAATCCAACCTAAATCCAGATCAGAACAATGTTGGCCCAAGGGCCAACATGCGCTTTGGCACGCGTTAGCTATATGACAAGCACTCGCGCCAAAGCGCACGAAAAACAATAACTCAGTGGAGCAGTTTTACGCCGCGATCTGGCCCCTTTTTACTCTGCGATTGACACGTGTGCCTCTGGGCAACCGATTAAGACCGTTGCGTCTAAGGATACGGTAGGCTCCGGCATCTGAGATTTTGATGCCGGGGTAACGTGCCAAATACCAGACGATCCTTATGGGCCCCAAGTGATACTTGCGGCGCAGATACAGAACCTTCTCGATGATTTCAGCAGGTGTTTGATTGGCCGGGTTCTTCGGAATTGATTTGACATTCTTCAAGCCAGCCTCCCCATGCTTTTGATAGGCATCCCGCCATCTATAAAAGCTGGATCTCCCAATCCCAAAATACCGGCATGCTTTGCGTACATTGCCGATCTTCTCAGCATGCTGGAGCACTCTCAGCTTGCGTTGAATGTCACGTTCTTCGTTCGTCATAAAAACTTCCTCCACCCAAAATTGGGTAATTTACAGGAAGTGTCCCGAGAGGCCCTACATATCTACACCGTGGTGAAGCGCATCTTTAGCCCTCGTTGGCATGCGGCCAGACCCAGTCCCAAAGCAAAGTGTGTTTTGCCCGCGCCTTACACGGTGGATCCGGCAGGACGAGGTCGGTTCGACCAAGACCATGCTCGAGCGCGTGAAGGTTAGGTTTGACCTCTATCCCGAACGCCTGATCGCGGACATGACCAATGCAACCTGACCGTTCAGTCATCACAAGATATTTTCTTACGCCGCATCGCGACAGTCTTGCTCACATTACAGTGTTTTTCAATTTTTCTTGACGGACTGCAAAAATTGCACTCATAGTGTAAATATGCACTGTTAGTGCAAAAATAAGAAAGTAAGCCAGTGACAAAATCCGTAACACCCAAAATAGAAAAAACGCGTCGACTCATCCTAGAGGCTGTGGGTCTGTTACTTGAGGAACAAGGGGATCTGGGGTTTGCATTCGATGCAATCGCTAAAAGAGCGGATGTTTCACGCCGAACCGTATTGAACCACTTTCCCGACAAAAATACGCTTATGAAAGAGTTTTGGCTCTACGCGAATGAAAAATTGGAGCTGCACCAGTGGCCCAAAGATTTTGACGATTTAACAAAATTGCCCCCTGCAACCTTTATGGCTTTTGACGGCATTGAAGGCATTGTGCGGGCAATTCAATCATCGGAATCAGGGCGCAAGATGCGCCTATTGGTAAATGAAAAGCGTCGTGATGCTTATGAATCTGCCCTTTCAGACCAAACCCTTGACCCACAAAGCGCACGTCGCACAGCGGCGATCGTCCAAGCGCTTTCCAGCCCTCATGTTTGGTTGGCCCTGAAAGATTACTGGGACATGGACGGCCAAGAAGCTGGTGAAGCCGTAGCGTGGGCAATTCAAAAATTATTAGCCACACAAAAATGAAAATGACACAGAAACGGAGCTATAAATGCTAGAACTTTACCACGACTGGGACGCTGTGTGTTCCGTAAAGGTCAGATTTTGTTTGTATGAGAAAGATGTCGAATGGGTCAGCCGCCGCGTTGATCTATGTCGCCACGAACATATGCGACCAGAGTATCTTAAAATTAACCCCAACGGCACAGTGCCGGCGATGGTCCATAACGGGGTGCCCATTATCGAGTCTTCGGTGATGAATGAATATATTGACGAGGTGTTCGACGGTCCATCATTGGTGCCTAGCGATCCTGTGGCAAGAGCACGTATGCGCGTCTGGGTTAAGTTTGAAGATGATGTGCTTCACCCAGCAATTCGCCCCGCCAGCTATGCCCTTATGGTACGTCCTGTTGTGCGTTCCATGAACCAAGAACAACTTGAACATATGATGGCAAACCACCCGAATCCTGATCGTGCTGAAAACTGGCGTCGCACCATCAATGCGCCTGTGGATGAGGCTGCCGTGGAAGCTGCACGCGCCAAAGCGACTGCCGCGATTACACGCATGGATCAGTCTCTGGCTGATGGCAAACCGTGGCTTGCTGGGGACACATTTAGTCTCGCAGATGTAGCATGCGCCCCCATGATTGATCGTATGGAATGGTTGATGATGGCGGGATTATGGAACGATATGCCTGCGCTGAAATCTTGGATTGATCGGGTCAAAGCACGTCCAGCTTATGCAAAAGCCTTTCCAGACACATCACACCGCCTACCTGGGCCAGCCAACCCTGCTGAAGGTTCCCTTTATCCCGACGCTGTTTAACCCCCTCGAACAGGAGACTACAACTATGCGATTAAATACTACGTTTAACACCGCTATTTTCGCGGTGGCACTTTTGACTTCGTCTGCGGCTTCAGCACAATCTGAATTGCGTGAAGAAGTTTTTCTCTTACCTGCTCCGATGAGTTTGCCAGCATTTGCGCCCTTTCATGTTGCGGTTGAAAGAGGGTACTATGCAGATGAGGGCCTAAATCCGATTTTTCACATAGCAAAGGGAGGCGCTGATGTCGCTATCCAAGTCGCTGTGGGAAACGCGTCTATTGGCCTTGCAGCGGGTGATACACCAATCATAGTACGCCCGAATGGTTTGCCTGTAAAAGCCGTCGCATTGCTGGGAGGGCAGGCATTGACGCATGTCTCGATACGCAGTGACGAAGGTATTGAAAACCTATCGGACCTTGCAGGAAAGCGTATCGGCGTGATGAGCTTTCAAGATACGTCCTACTACAATCTTCTGGGCGTTCTCGCGGCAGTCGGCGTAGATCGCGACGACGTCGACATTCAATCGCTTGGGCCCGCAGGTATGACGCAATTGATGGTTTCTGGCGATGTTGATGCAATCTCAGCTGTTCCAGAATGGAGTTACCAGATCGAGACAGCAGGTGTTCCTGTCGATATTCATATGATCAACGATCTATTCCCCTCAATGACACAAGCAATTGTATCCTCTGATAGTGCCATTGAAGACGACCCTGAGCTCATTCAGGCATTTGTGAAAGCAACATTGCGAGGCTACTCTGATGTTATTGCAGATCCCAAAGGGACTGCTTTAGAAATTTCACAAAAGGTCGCCGCCTTTCATGGACAAGAGGAATCACTTGGTGCGATCTTGAGCCGTTATGCTGAGTTCGTTTATGCCTCGCCAGATGAGCTCGCTTTGGGTGAATTCGCCCCCGAACGATACACCGCCGTGCGAGATTTCTATGTTACTCAAGGGATTGCTAAATCCGCAAGTCCTTTGGACGACTACTACACAAATCAATTTGTCGACTAGTCATTCATGCGCCAGCACATAAGCCAATTATGTGCTGGCAATACAGCTCAGCCTCTTTTCATTCAAACACCAAGGGTCTTTTCAACCCAGGATGAATGACTGCGTCCGGGCGATCTCACATTTGTAAACATCCATTGTCGATCAATGAGGGCCGAGATCACGACCCCTACCTTGCGCGCACCAATAGCAGCTGCCCAGCAAGACGCGACCTTTCAACACTCATTTCATGTAAACTTCATCTTGCCACGCGAGAGAATTATGACAGCCTTGCTGCAAAAGGCGCAAGAACGCGGCGAGCTTTCACCTCACCAGTCCCCAGTGATGGTATGGACCATGATCCATGGCGCATTCTGGTACCGCTTTCTTAAGGCGTGGAACTCTGAATGCTAAATTCGCAAAAGATATAACATCAACAGTTTTTGACTGATGCCCGACAACACCATGTTGCGAAACATCAACGCAAAAATTAATGCGACGCGCCGTAAGGCAGAACGCAGTCGTTCAGTTTCGCCTTAAAACGATCCTCAAAATGACGGCCGCGTCAATATCCATGAAAATATCTACCGCGACCAAAGCGCCCCTCAGTCGCGGGTTTTCTTAAGCTTTTTCTGCAGAAGCGTGCCAAGGCGCGAACCACGCCCTGAGCCGACCGATAAGCGTGTAGAGTAACAGCCCCATAAGCGTCAAAACGACGATCACACCGAACAGCTCTGGCACCGCAAGTTCTTGCAGATAGGCGACAGCCAGATATCCAAGTCCTTCACTTCCACCGATAAACTCTCCGACAATAGCCCCGATCATGGCCATCACAACAGAAACCTCCATACCTGTCAGAACCACAGGCAAGGCCGTCGGCAAATCAAGCAGGATGAGCCGCTGTAAAGGAGTTGCCTGCAACATCGTCATAACATCGCGGTCCCCATTATCGACTGATTTAAAAGCCACGAGCGCGTTGGAAAAAACTGGGAAAAAGGCGAGTGCAGCTGCAATGACAATCTTTGATTCAAGACCAAAGCCGAACCAAAGAATGAATAGCGGCGCCAAGGCAATTTTGGGAACCAGTTGCAACAACACAATAAAGGGTTTCATAGCCCATTCCACAGCTGGAACACGTGCCATGATAAACCCAAGGCTAATACCAAGCGACACGGCGATCACGAAACCCGACACAGCCTCGGTCAATGTTATCTTTGCATGATGCCAAAGCTTGGGATCAAAGATCATTTCAGACAGTGCCTTTAAAATCGTTTCAGGTGCAGGTAGGACAAATGCCGAAACATCCGATGTATGTACATACCAAGACCAGAACAGTAAAAAAGAACTCACAGATAAAATCGGCAAAGCAATACGCCAAAAAGAAGAATTGTTCATTCTGCGCCCCCCACTAATGCAGTCCGCAAATGTGCCACCATATCTTGAAACTCTGTTTGGCGCTGTAAATCAAGTGATCGTGGTCGAGGAAAGGGGATGGCCTCAACCCCTGTAATTCGCGCGGGACGCGGGGCCAACACCACCACGCGATCACTCAAGAAAGCCGCCTCGGCAATAGAATGCGTGACCAGAATGGTCGTCACATCGGCACGGGCACAGACCTGCATCAGTTCCATGTTAAGCGCGTCTCGCGTCATCGCATCTAACGCCCCGAACGGCTCGTCGAGCAACAAAACTTGTGGATCTGTCACGAGCGCTCGTGCAAGAGATGCCCGTTGACGCATCCCACCCGAAAGCTGCGCTGGACGGTGGTTTTCAAAACCTGCCAGACCGACTGTTTCACAGATTTCATGCGCCCGCTCAATCCGCTGGGCCTTGGGCATTCCGGCAACACGTAGCGGTAGAGCGACATTTTGCGCGACCGTAAACCATGGGAAAAGCCGTGCCTCTTGAAACATCATCGAAATCGGCTTGGTCGCCGCCTTTGATCGCTTGTGCCTATTCCAAACGGACTTACCGCGGACATCCACGCTGCCCTCAGTCGGAAATTCTAGCCCTGCGACAATCCGCAACAAAGTGGTTTTGCCACATCCCGACGGTCCGAGCAGCGACAAAAATTCTCCTCGCTGCAATATGAGGTCGGCGTCAGAGATCGCAGTAACCGCTCCCTCGCCTTCACCGAATATTTTCGTGAGGCCGCGAATGGAAACCTCCACGGCCTCAGCTTCAACACTTAAGTCGCTCATGCACCAAGCGCCTCATCCAAAAGAGCATTGGTGTACAACGTGGTCGGGTCGACAGCTTTGCCGATCATGCCCTGCCCGTGCAACATTTCAGCGGCACCGGCCCAAACATCTGGAATATTGCGCAACAGGTTTTCTTCGCCCTTGGCCATCCAATTTTGCGCATTAGTTGCCAAGTCGCGTTTAGCCGTTTCTATATCACTCAAACCATTTACGTCATGCATCGATCCTATCACATTTAGAATTGGACCCAGGTCTGCCTCTGGTGTGGTTGCAATTTCTAATGCAGCACGGTGCGTTGCCTTGAGAAACGATACATATTTGGCCGAATTCGCGGCCAAATCATCTTCGCGCGCGACATAAACTTGTCCCGGCATACCATCATCCATTGCAAAGGCGTGAACTCCCTTACCTGTTGATTTGGCCTTAATCATTGACGAGGTATTGCCAATGAACGCTCCCGCTCTGCCCGCTTCAATAAGCGCAAAAGAGGCCGCGCTATCGGCAACTTTAACTTTCGTCGTTGTCTCCGGCGAAATGCCCCCTTTGAGCAGTAATAGATTGAGTGTGCCTTCCATGGAGCCGCCGAGTGAGGCCATGCCCACAGTACGCCCAGACAAATCCGATATTTTCTCTGCAGGGTTATCTGTCGATGAAATCACGAAAAAAGGCGATAGTTGCGCTATCGTGGCGATAGAAATCAGCGGTGCGCCGTGTTCTACTTTCGAAATAATGTAATTCGTTCCGCCAGTTCGGCCGCTGTCCATTTGATCCGCGATCACCATTTGTGATGCCATTGCCGCGCCTTTGGCGGCCTCGACCTCAAACGACAATCCTTCTTCTGTGTAATACCCTTTGGCTTCAGCATACAGTACTGACGCGAAGGACAAAGAGAGACTGAAAGGGGTAATGAACTTGAATGTTGTGTCACCAGCTGCGGCAGGGCCGCCTGCGCTCAAACAAATGACGGTTGCTGCGGATGCACCAAGAAATCCTCGGCGGCTTAAATTTTGAGTGGTCATATGTGCGTTCCCTGTTGATGTTTATTATATCTAAGATGATCGCGGTCATGTCTTCAGGATAGGTGCCGTTTTGCCCGTAAAATAAAAATGCTTTACCAAGACCAAAAATTAAGATCATACGAAATTAGACAAAATTATGCCCGTCAGAGCCCTGACCGCGCCCAGAACAGTTTTATACCAAATGTCAGTACCGGATTAATTATACCGATAGCAGTGCATCCCATGCTTTGTACGCATAGACCCAATCCGCATTTTCTGGTCTTTTCAACCAATTGTTCGCCAATGACCCTCGTTGAACGCGCGCAGTCCGATCACGGCGGGCCCCTTCATAAACATCGAGTGCTGCGGGCACAGTTTTGGTTGTTGCATTTGCAAGCGCCAATGACAAAACCACACCATCCTCAATCGCCATTGTCGCTCCCTGTGCCATAAATGGCACCATCGGGTGCGCCGCATCGCCCAAGATTGTGATATTTCCCTTCGACCATGCCTCCATAGGTTCGCGCACGTGCAGTGCTGAACAGGTCACCTCTGTACAGCAGTTCAACAGCTCAAGCACTTCTGGGTGAAAATCGGCATAGGTGTCACGCAGCTTTTCGATATCTCCGGGCAAAGTCCAGCCTTCCTCGCTCCAGTTTTCTTGTGGAGTTGTGGCGAAAACAAAAACCTCGTCGCCGCGCAAAAGTGGAAAGACCACAAGCTGAAGGTCAGAATTTGGTCCCCACCATTTGGTGAAACTATCAAGGTTGGGAATATCTTTGGCTTTTTCCCGCGCAAAGACCGCACGGTACGACACGAGCCCTGTAAACTTAGGATCGTCTTTACCAAAAAGCGTGTTGCGCACGACAGAATGAATACCATCGGCACCAATAACGAGATCAAAATCCTTGGATCTGCAGCCTTCAAACAGGATGCGCGCGCCGTCTTCCAGATGTTCAACACCTGCAATAGAAGCCCCAAAATGCAAAGCGCCATCAGGCAAGGCACCACAAAGCGCGCTCACCAAATCTGCGCGGTGAATGGTAAGCTGCGGCGCATCATATCGGTCGCCCTGCATTTCCAAACGTGACGTTTCTTCGCCCGTATCCCAAGTGCGACTGATGCGGTATTCTGGCTTGGCAGCTGTTTGGCGCAGGGTATTCCCGATGCCTAAACCATCCAAAGCATGCACGGCGTTTGGTGTCAAATTGATGTCCGCGCCGATGCGTCCGAAATGCTTTGATCGTTCGAAAATCTCGACTTTATGCCCACTTTTTATCAGCGCGAGTGCTGCGGTTAATCCACCCACTCCACCGCCACAAATTCCGATCGTAAGCATATAATTTCCTTTGGTATTAGCGTTAAGCACGCGTCGCATTGCGCAGTCTCTCAACTGTATTTCAAACAGAGTTTTCTAAGTTAGATGCCCCCAACGCTGACAGTACGTCATCAAATATAACTGTAGCCAAAACTAACATCGAAACGGGACGGCAATACCGGCTGATTACCCAACCGCGCGCCCTTCAACCATAGCCGACCATGGACCTGCATATCCTCGACTTCGAGATCTGAAAGCTGCGTGTTATCCAACCAAAGCCCGCCAAACCATTCAGAGTTTGCAAATTTGGTCACACCTTTGACATTTGCATCAGCCAACGAAAAATTACCGTATCCATCCACGTTTGACAGATCCAAAGGCCCGCCAATAGATGCGCTGTCGAACTGCGTCACGCCTCGAAACTCTGCATTGGTGAACATTGCAGTTTCGCAAACTACCGCTTGATCAAATCTTGCGTCATTGTGAAAAAGCGCACTACGAAAATCAACATCCTTGGCTGTAATACCGTTAAACCAACTAAGCCCCAGAAATGTTGTACCTTCGGCACTCACCCCATCAGGAAACGACGCGCCAGAGAAATCCACCCCAGCGACAAGCGCACCATCAAGGACAAGGCGCCCCTCGCAGGTCACGCCGCGCAAATCGACCCGCATACCAAACGTATGTGCGACCTCGATTTTGGAGCGGATATCTTGAGCTTTCATTATTCAGCCTCGACAGTAGCGAGCACAGTTTCGGCCCAAGGCAGCGCAACGTCTTCGGCCATATCACTGCCCGAAGCATCATGTGTCACGCGCTCGGTAATGAGTGTCGCCCCTGCGCCGATGAGCATCTCTTCAATCTGTTTTGATCCAAGGTTGAAAGTTTCGTATTCACGATCACCTAGCCCAAAAACACCAAACCGAAGTCCATTCAAATCGGGAGCGTCCTTCATCGCCTCTGCAAATGGTTTCGCCGATGCGGGCAATTCGCCATCGCCATAGGTCGAGCATACAACAAGATACACACGCGCTATATCTAAATCTGTTGGATTCACATCCGAAAGGTTTTCCATTAAGACATCATGCCCTGCATCCTCGAGAGCAGCTTGGATATCTTCGCAAAGCATTTCCGCATTGCCTGTTTCGGTCCCGTACAAAATGGTAACGTCCATCAATTGACCTCTTTTATCGTGCTGGCCTGATGCAACATCTCGGCCCGCGTGTGGATTTTTGTTCTACAACGTGCGGCCATAGCCTGTGTTGTCTCATGCTCATTTATGCGTTGCCAGCCTTGGTAAGTCACCATATTGGCGGTGCTTAAACCAAGTACATCTTGGCCCATTTTTTCACAATCGAGGTTTTGTTCGATGTCTTGAACAATGCGAGCAGCAAGTGCCAAGCTGTCGGTGCGGTTTTCTGCAATCGTACCGCGAGGACCGCGCCGAAACCAGCCCGCAGCGTAAAGCCCTGCAGCAAGATGCCCATCATCAATTGCTTCGGCAGACTCGATCAAAGCATCGCGATCTACGCTTGCGTCAGAACAAAACCCAATCGCAGTGATCAAGGCGTCGCAAGAGATCGTTTCAGAACCCTGCTCGGTCTCGACCGACAAGCCTGTGATTTTCCCATCTTGGGTTTCGATCCCCTTTGGCTGGCGGCCAAAAGAAAAAGTGATGCGCCTTGATCCGGTGTTTAACCCATCAATACTGCGCAAAGCCTCAAGCCCCTTTTCATCCCCAGATAGCGGGTCATCGACACGAATAGACACGTCTTCAAGTTTGCCCAATTCCCTGATCATCACAGGATCGAATTTCGCAGATTGCGCCGCAGACCGTCCGATGATGGTCAAGCTGGCAATGTCGCGCGACGTTAACCACTGGGTCGCACGAGGTGACAGATCAGACCCGTTAAATTCGGTTTCACCTTTTGCCAAAAGTCGCAAAATATCGACCGCAACATTGCCGTTGCCAAGGATAACTACATCCCCACCAATATCAGGCAAATCAGGTGCATCAGGGTGATCATACAGGGCACGCGTTAATGCCCCTGCACCGATCACACCGTCAGCTGTGTCAAAGTTCAAACTGCGATCGCCCGCAAGCCCTGCCGCCAAAACAACACCGTCATAGGCATCGCGGAGTTGATCTAAAGTGACATCTTGGCCCAACGTGACATTGCCAAAAAAACGTGCGCCTTGACGAGTGAAAACACGCTCAAATTGACGCACAATGTTTTTGGTGCCTTGATGATCCGCCGCCACGCCATAGCGCACAAGTCCATAAGGCACGGGAAGCTTGTCATAGACATCGACCTGCCAATCAGGGCGCAGTTTTAAAATCCCTTGTGCGGTGAAACATCCAGACGGACCAGAGCCGATGATCGCAATGTTACGCATATCAGCTCTCCGAATGTGTCGCGGCGACTGTCGCGGCAGCCCAAGGGTGGGGTTGCCCTGTTAAGTCAACATAAACCGATTTTTGCACCATATAAGCACGTAGACCAGCGCGACCTTTTTCGCGCGCCATACCGCTGTCTTTTTCGCCGCCAAAAGGCGCTGACGCAGAGAATTGCTTGTAAGTATTGACCCAAACCGTCCCTGTGGTGATGGCACGCCCCAAACGCATGGTGCGCGGAAAATCTTTGCTCCACAATCCGCAAGCCAAAGCATATTCATTGTCGTTGGACAGCGCGATAACTTCTTCTTCGGTATCAAAGGGCATCACTACAAGAACAGGGCCAAAGACTTCTTCACGACAGATTTTATTGGTGTTTTTCACATTGCCCAAAATGGTTGGCAAATAAAATGCGCCATCCGCCAACGCGGGATCATCAGGGCGTTTGCCACCTGCAAGAACAGTTGCGCCGGCAGCCACAGCATCATCAACGAATTCTTCGACAGAGGCGCGATGATCGGGATGCACGAGGCAAGACACCTGCGTCGTTGGGTCATGTGGATGCCCTACTTTCAGCGCTTTCGTCGCGGAGACCAAACGGGCCAAGAAACTGTCGTAGATCGAACGCTGCACAAAAAGGCGCGAGCCCGCGATGCAGCTTTGTCCTGTAGATGAAAAGACACCAAACAGAATGCCAGACAGCGCAAGGTCTTGATCCGCATCCTCAAAAACAATGGTCGGTGATTTCCCGCCAAGTTCCAATGACACTGGCATCAACTTTTGCGCGGCTTGCACCGCAAGATTGCGCCCCGTTGAGGTGCCGCCAGTAAATGACACACGCCCGATATCAGGGTGTTCAACCAACAGATTGCCAATTTCGCGTCCAGCACCAGGCAGCACAGAAAACAACCCTTTGGGCAGGCCAGATTCTTCGACAATTCGCGCCAGTTCAAGCGACACCAACGGCGACCAGCTAGCAGGTTTTAGCAACACGGCATTCCCTGCTGCCAAAGCAGGCGCGACTTTTTGTGCATCAGAGGCGATAGGCGAATTCCATGGCGTGATCGCAGCCACCAAACCGATGGGATCCCAAACAGACAGCGTCATCGCGGTGCCACGTTGGGTTGGCAAATCTTCGTCAGCGGTTTCTAAAACAGCTCCGAAATAGCGAAAGGTGCCCGCCGCAGATGTCGCCAATGCACGGGTTTCTGTCAGAGTTTTACCAGTGTCACGGGTTTGAATGCGTGAAATGCGATCAATGTTCGCTTCGATCCCATCGGCAATACGGTACAAATACCGTGCCCGTTCATGGGGTTTCAGTGCGCGCCATGCTGGATCAGCTTGGGCCGCTTTGGCTCGCGCGATGGCCCGTTCGCCATCTTCGCGGGACGCGCCCTTGAGAACACAATTAACAGATCCGTCCGCTGGAAAGATCGATGTGATCGGCGCGCCCGCGCCCGTTTCCCAAACGCCGCCGACATAAAGTTTGCCACTGGGTAGCTCTGTGATGATGTCGTCTGTCATCTTGTTCTCCTCAGATTGCAATGGGGCCAAGCCGATTGCGAATTTCACGTAGCACCGAATACACGGTTGCAAGCGATGTTTTGACGTTGCCGCCGCTGGCTTTGTTGGCGATATCCACGGACACAGTGGCAAGCGGCGAAATCAGTTCATAACGATGCGAATTGCCAGTCGCCGCAGGGTCCGCGATGAGCGTCACTTGGGTGGCATCGAACCCACCGCCAGCCAAAGCCAAGGCAGCCGCCACATTGGCATTTTTCGGATATGCGCTGGCCGCCTCTCTGGCTGTGCCATGGAAGAATTCCAACACATGATCAAGCGTGTCTAAATCAACGTTTTGCGCCACAGGGGTACCGACCCAAGCCTTGGGGGGTTTGGTCCCAAAATAGCGCAATTGCATATCGCCAGCGGGGGCCAGCCCCGCCAGAATATCAAGCCCGCCGACTGCGCCAGATGGTAAAATCATCCGTGCTTTGCCCTTACGCGCGGCAGCCACAAGAGTATCGTGCAGCGCAGCATCAGCCAAAGCGCCGATAGATACGACCACCAGATCCGTACCCGATTTAAGAATATCAGCACCATAGTTTAGCACTGCATCATGTCCGGCGGTTTCAACGACAAAGCTAGGTTGTGCCGCTAGAAACGCGCCTATATCGTCAACAAATGTTGTTCTAGCAGCAACAGTCTGCGACAGGCTTTCCAGCTTTTCGACTGCTGTTTCTATACGACCTGGACGCACAAGAACCGTGAGGCGCACGAGTTCCAAGTCACTCAAAAGCATAAACAATTCTTGTCCGATATTGCCGAACCCGATGACACCAAGATGCATGATTTATTCCGCCTTGCCTGCAGCACCCGCCGGGGGGCCAGCAAACGTTTGCGCAAAGGGACCGATTGCGCACATATCAACCTCGATAAGATGCGGGCCATCTTTGCGCATCGCGGCCTCAAACACCGCCTCAAAGTCATCAATTTCGCTGACCTTGCTGTGCGGCATATCGATGGAGCCACAGAACATTTCAAAGTTGGGCGTGTGCAATGCACTGTAATGATGACGCGAGTCGTATTGCGCGTCTTGGATATTTTTGATCACGCCATAAGCTTGGTCATTCATCAAAATGTAGACCAACGGCGCCTTTTCTTCGACGGCTGTGATCATTTCCGCGATGCCAAGCATCGTGCCGCCATCGCCCAAAATCGTGACAGTTTTGGCGGTTTTACAGGCAAGCGCAGCCCCAATGCCCATAGAAACACCTTGGCCAATACCGCCGCCAAGCGCGTGAACACCATGACGTGGCTCAGAAAACCCAACATGGCGGTTGCCAAAGGTCGAATTGGAAATCGTCACATCGCGCACCCAAGGATGCCCGCCAGCAGGCAGCCGTTCTGCAAGGAAATCAGCGATATGGCGATAAGGCCCAAGCTGGTCGCGCAAGATGCCTTCGCTTTGCGCACGTGCCTTGGCGATGTCGAATTTCAATCCTGCATCGACAGCCAATGTGTCAGGCAAAAGCTCCAACAGACGCTCAAGCGTGCTGCAGGCATCGCCATGCACGAACTGTTCGACCGCATAATTGCGCCCCCCTTGCAAAGGATCAGCATCAATTTGAATAAGCGGGCGCGGCAAAGGCATATCATTATTACGCGTCTCGTTGCCTCGCAATCTGGACCCAACCACGATCATCAAATCGCAACTTTCATAGATCTCAACTGCTGCTGGCGTCATGTTAAAGGCCCCAAGATTTGCCGCCTCAGATTCGGGAACAACAGCACGCCCGTTTGTTGAACTGACAGCCCCAAAACCCCGGCGCACCAATTCGCGTGCCGGTGCGCAAGCTGCAATTGCACCACCGCCAAGCCATAGCATAGGACGGCGCGCAGATTTAACGCGTTCAGCCAATTCCTGCAGGGCTTCATCGCTCGCATATGGGCGCTGGACCAAAGGCGGATAGGCCCGTGCGCTACCTTGAATTGGGCCACGTTGCACATCCACAGGAATTTCAAGACTGACAGGGCCAGTTGGTGCAGACAATGCAGCCGAACACGCAGCCGTCATCGCTCCGATTGCACTTTGCGCATCCCACATGCGGAAAACAGCTTTAGACAATCCACGCAACATTTCGGGCTGGCGCGGCACATCATGGATCGCTGCACGATCACGGTCAGCAAATTCAAGATCGACCTGTGTGGTGATATGCAAAAGCTGCGTGCCTGCGGTCAGGGCTTCGGCCTGTGCGCCAGCCGCATTGCCAGCTGCGGTGCCTGTTGAAGTCAAACACACACCTAACTCGCCAGACACACGCGCAAATGCGTCTGCCATATTCATCGCACCCGCTTCGCCGCGCGCCGGCACAAACCGGATACGCCCTTGACGCGCCACAGCGTCAAGAATGGGCATATTATGGATAGAAATGACCCCGAAAATAGTAGAAACCCCGATGTCAGCTAGGTAGCCCGCGATAAAATCGCCAACAGTATCTGTTTGAAGCGTAGCGTCCATTTTCATTTTTATGATCCTCAAATGTAGCGCGAAAGCCCGCCGGAAACTTCCAGCTGCGCGCCTGTAATATAGCTTGCGGCCCGTGAGCCGAGAAATGCGATGGCGTGTGCGGCCTCTTGCGGGTCGCCCAAACGTCCAAGGGGGATGCCCTTACGCTTTGCAAGCGCGCCATACCATTCTTCGCGGCTGACACTTTTGTCTTCGCGTTCACCAAAGCGGCGTGTCCATTGGCCGGACCCAACGAGACCAAGTAAAATAGAATTCACGCGCACCGCTGGCGCCATTTCAACCGACAGACTTTTCAGCAGGTTTTGAACCCCTGCGCGTGCCGAAGACGTGCAAACCATGTGTGGTTCAGGTTGATAGGCCAGCAAAGAATTGACTGCAACAATCGCGCCACCTACCTCTTTCAGCATGGGTAAAAAAGCCCGCGCAGGAAGGATTTGACTGAACATTTTCAACTCGTATTCTTCGCGCCAATCATCATCAGACGTTTGCGCAAATGTAGAGACACGTCCCTGCCCTGCGTTGTTCACCAAAAGATCACAGCGGCCAAATTTGGCTTTCACGTCTTCGGCAAAAGCCGTTACAGCCTCGACGTCTAAAACGGAAAATGCTTTTGCCAAAATGCGATCAGCCCCAAAGTCACGCGCCAACACGGCGGCGACATCCATCAAGCGATTTTCATTACGGGCACAAAAAGCAACCTTTGCGCCATTGGCCAAAAGCAACTTAACAGTTTCCAAGCCAATGCCAGACGATCCGCCAGTCACAACGGCAACGCAGCCTTTATAATCATAGGTATTCATTATTTAATCTCTCCTGAAACCTGCGGCGCATATTCAGACCAGCCCGCATCGGGGCGTCCTTGCATCACGGCGCGCTGTGCGGCCGTGGGCGGGCCTGCCGTCATCCATTGGTCCATTGATTCAGGTACATCACGCGACCAAACCTTGGCTTCATGCGTGGCCTCATCAACCTGTTGCAACTCGGTTGTAAATTCAATGACGAACCCCGATGGGGACACGAAATAAGCGAACGGATTATCCCCAGGGCCATGACGTCCCGGACCCCAACTTGGCACGTGGCCTTTTTGCTTCATACGACCAATGGCGCGCATAAATTCGTCAATGCTGGGCACTTCGAACGCAACATGGTTCACCGACGCATAATGCGCACGCACCAATGCGATGGAATGATGATTGGAATTGCACCGCATAAACACCATTTGGTCTGCGGAATAATCCGAGGTGCGGAACCCTAAAACACGTTCCCACCACGCTTGGCGACCTTCAAGATCAGGCGTATTCAGCACAACATGGCTGACATTGCGCGGCATGGCCCATTCTTCGCGGTCGTCCAGTTCGCGTGCATCACTGCGAAAGCGCAGCCGGCGCATATCAGGGTCCAACATTTCAAACCCGTAACCACCGATCCAATCGTCAAACGCGGCAGGTGCCCCCAGCAGCGTTTCACCCATGCCTTTGACCTGCGCATAAAGCGCGTCAACATGAGCACAGTCATCCATTGCAAAATGCACGTATTCTATGCCAAAGACGTCACCTTCTTTTAGCCCGTAAAGGCAAGGCTCAGTACCTGTCCCACGTAAGTAGGCGATGCCATCGTCTTTATGCGCCAATGACAGCCCCCACATCCCCTCATAAAAAGGCAGCGTATCTGGCAGGCCCGGCCCGCGCATCACGATCCCACGCAGCGCTCCTACTCCGACAATCTCGTTCATAGTATTTCTCCGCTTGATGTCAGGCAGCGCGTCACAGCAGCTGCAAATTCTTTAGGACATTGTTGATAGGCGGCGTGTCCCGCGCCTGCGATGGATATCAATTGGCCGCGGACTGTATGGGGAAGTGCAGCATAGGCTTTGCGACTGTTTTCAGGCGGCGTGATCACGTCTTCGGCGCCAAAAATGACTGAAGTGGGAACCATGCAGGCCGATAAATCGTCCAAGAGTTTTCCGCCTGCCAAAAGACGCGCAGCTTGTCCGTATCCGGGCATCGAAACCTCAGCCATGTTGCGCAGAACAAAGTCCGCGACCTCGACGTTGTGTTCAGGTTCAAAGACCAGACGTCCCGCACGTGCAGCGGCAAACCCCTTTGGGCCGAGCCTTTCGAGATCGGTAATTCGCTTTTGAGATGAAGGTGACAAAACGCTGCCTTGCTCAATACCGTGGCCCAAAGCACAACAGGCTAAAATCATAGCCTCAAGCCGTTCGGGCGCACGCAGCGCAACCGACACAGCTGTAAGGCACCCCAAAGAATGCCCCAAAAGTGATACGCGATCTAAATCGAGCTGATCAAGAAACGCCAACAACGCATCTGAATAATCCGACGCCGCAGGCCAATCCATCGTCAAGGGAACTGAGTTCAAATACCCCGGAGCATTCCACGCAATGACGCGCCAATCCACAGGCAATTCCGTCAATAAACGCGAAAAAGATCCGGCGTTAGATCCGATACCATGCAAGCACACCACCACGGGGCCGTTGCCTTTGCGTTCAAGATAGGACAAGCCTTCTGATATGTGCTGTTCAAATCCCATCAGTGCCTCACTTGAACACAAAGCCGTTGTTGACGGGCAAAACCTGCCCTGTCAGGGTCAGCGCCCCTTCGGTCAACAAAAAGGCAATCACATCAGTGATTTCTTGGGGGCTTTGCGGTCCGGGAACGGCACTGCCCTCTTGATACAAACGATGGCGTGCTTCTGGCACGTATTCCGTACTTTCAGTGGTCAAAATGCCTGGAGCGACAGCTGTCACACCCACACGATCAGGGCCAAGTTCGCGAGCATAGGACCGCGTCATCGACATAACAGCGCCTTTTGATGCGGTGTATGCCATCAATCGTGGCGCACCCCAAAGTGCCGTGTCAGAAGCCACATTGACCACGCGCCCCGTTCCCGAGGCTTTCAACATTTCTGCGCAAGCCCGGATCATCAACCAAGTGCCACGCACATTGACCTGCATGACTTTGTCCCACACATCGATGTCGATTTCATCGTATGTGATCCCGCCAATCCCCGTGGCAATGGCACCGCAGTTAACGAGGCCGTCAAGCTTTCCGTCGCACAAGGCACTGACTTGATCTGCCAAACTGGTGATCGCAGCAGGGTCTGCAAGATCGACGGGAATAAACGTCGCACCCAGCCGCTTTGCTGTGGCGCGCCCTTCTGCTTCTAAAAGGTCGGCCAAAATAAGATGCGCGCCTTGGGCCGCAAGTTTATTGGCAATTTCTGCCCCCAACCCGCGTGCTGCGCCCGTCACTAGAATATGGCGGTTTTCCAAAATCATTCCGCAGCAGCCTTTTGTTCGGCATCAATTTGTTTTTTCGCGGCACGTGTCAGAATTTGGCGCAGACGGCTGACGCCAAGGTCGTGTTGGTACAACATTTCACGCTTGCGCGCATCGTCAGGCATACCCTCAAGCATGACGCGATCTTGTTCCAAAACATCCCAATGCGTCTGTTCCATTTTCGCGCGATATAAGAACCGCCAACTGTCTGCTGCAAAGCCTTCGACTTGGCGCATCCGCCAAAAGAACACTTTAGTTTTAAGCGGCCCCATTGGGCTTACGAACCCAATGATGCGGAACACACCACCCGGCCCAGCGGCTGTGGGGTACGGAATATCGAGAAAGCAAAACATGCCACCTGGGTGGACTTCGAATTCCGTCCAGTCAAAGTTTTCACCCGTTTGACCGAGACGGCTGACGCGGAAACCATCGTCTGTTTTGTTGAGCTCTAGAAGATCCTGTTTTGACCCAAAAGCAAGTGTAAAGCTTTCAGCGTGTAAATAGCATCCATGCATAGGATCAGCGAGATTATCCAATGCGTAGCGATAGTTACAATCCCAAACTGCCGTACACAAAAAGCCAGCCCAGGCTTCGTCGGTAAATTCATTGGGCAAGGTGAATTCAGGGGCTTTGGGTTGATCAACTGACGGCACATAAACGAAAACAGCGTCGTAATGTTCACAGGTTTCAAAGTGGTTCAATGCCTTACGCCCTTCAAGCGCACATTCAGGCATCGCAGGCACACGCTGCACAACACCTTCGCCATCAACGATCACACCGTGATACCGGCACCCGATATTGCCCTCATGAATTTTACCATATGATAGCGGCGCGCCGCGGTGTGGACAGAAATCTTCGATGCATTTGATCATGCCATCGTCGCCGCGCCACAGGACAATTTTTTCGCCCAGCAGCTGCGTGCCATAGGGAACATCTTTGCGAATTTCCACAGACTTTGCGACGGGGTACCACTGGCCACGTAAGCCTGTGTTTACACGCTCTTCAATCAGAGTTTTTTTATCGGTCATAGCGATGCCTTTCGACAAGAAATATCCAGGTCGGACGGCGCAAAACATGGTTGCGCCGTCCGTTCAATCAATGAGAATCTTTTGGTAAGTAATGCAGCGCACGCGCCTCTATGCGTTCTAAAACCATATACAAAACGCAGCCGATTACAGTCAGGATGCCGATTGCATTGAACACCATAGCAGCATTGGCTTGACCGCCACCGTAGGAGATCAGGTATCCAAGCCCTACGTTGCCGCCAACCAACTCGCCAACAGTGACCCCAATGACAGCAAGCGTGGACGCAATGCGTAACCCTGCCATAAGATTTGGAAGCGTCGATGGCATTTCAATTTTCACAAATATTTGCCAACGCGTTAAAGAATAGGCCCGCGCCAAATTAACCAAATCACGGTCAACCGTACGCATGGCTTGCAACACATTCACCAATACAGGGAAGAAGACGATCAAAACCGTCACAAGCAGTTTCGGCATGGAATTATAGCCGAACCACATGATAAACAGTGGCGCGAAAGCTACCTTTGGCGCGATTTGAAGCGCAAGGATGTATGGTGAAACAACCTTTTCCCAAAATGGCGACATACCAAGAAGGTATCCAATCGCCGCCCCCAATGCAGAGCCGATCACAAAGCCAAGGATCGTGAAAATTGCTGTAGACGCAGTGTGTGACAGCAACTTGTCAAACGCATACATGTTTTTAAGCTCGGCAAGACAGTCACTTAGCGTTGGAATAATGTAACGAGGTACATCCAACATGCCCGGCAAAACTTCCCACATGACAAGAACGACCACCAACAAACCAAATGACACATAAAGGTGTTTACTCTCACCCTTAACCTTGACCGCTTTCACGGGTTTGGGCTTAGATTCTGATGTTGAAGCAGCTACGGTCATTGTATAAACTCATTTGTGAAAAGATCTTCCACTGGAGTTGGATTGCGTACGATACCGCTTTGCACGTAGAAATCTTGAACAGTGCTCACCCGTTCCGCAGAGAACGTTCCAAGCGGGTGATCTTCAGCTTCGGCATATACTTTTTCGATATATGCACGCATGATCCCTTCGATTTCCGCTTCTTTGCCAGAGTGCTGCGGAACAAAAGAAACATAATCCATCGCAGCTTGGGCTGGGTCCGCTTTGATATCTTCAATCGCATGCAGGACAGCGCCAACAAAACCCGAAATCATTTCAGGGCGTTCTTCTATGGCTTTGTCAGATGCAAATATAGCCTGTGCCATCGCAGGGAAATATGTGTCAACGGGGACTTGCTGCATCTCAACGCCAGCACCTTCTACGGCTGCAATCCATTCTGGCACACCGGACATACCGTCGATGTCACCCGAGATTGAAAGCTGGATCACACCACCAGCACCGACAGCTTGAATGTCGACATCATCTTTTGTCAGACCGACTGAGGCCAAAACCCCCAAAAGGTTGTAATATGTGGTGTCTTGAAACGCGAGGACGCCAATAGATTTCCCTTCAAGATCTTCCGGTCCCGTAATGCCGCTATCAGTGCGCCACGCAAGTTGCGTCAAACCGCGCCCGCCAAGCAAAGCAACGCCTTTGATCTCCAAACCATTTGCACGTACGATGATAGGCGTATCACCGATACCACCACCAAGATCAGCATTCCCTACAGCAACTTGAGTGGCAACATCCGCACCACCTTTGCCAATCTGAAAGGTCACATCAAGTCCAGCATCTTCAAAGTAACCTTTGCCTTTGGCAATTTGGAACGGAGAAAAGGCAGGAAGGAAATCTGGTGCCGGAAAAAGGTAAGTCACTGCTTCGTTTGCATAGGCACCGACAGCACCCAATAGAACAGCAGTTGCGGTTGTCGCGGAGAGCAAAAAACGTCTCATATTCATTCCCTATTCTGTTGTCTTTAACCTTATCTAAAAGGCTTTTTCTTCAAGTTTGAGGTAGGAGAAAAGCTGCGCTGCATATTCGGAAACTTCCGGCAGATTGCGACGCTTAAGCGGTTCATCACGGTGGGGCAGATCGACTTTGATTTCTGCAATCACGGTTCCTGGCCGTTCAGAGAGCACCAAAATACGGTCCGACATAAGTACGGCTTCCGCCAAGTCATGAGTAATCAACAGTGTTGTCTTCTGTTGCTCGGCGATCACTTTTGAAAAACTGTTTTGCAAAAGCAGTTTAGTTTGCGCATCCAACGCAGAGAACGGTTCGTCCAGCAAAATAATCTCAGGATCGATTGCCAAAGTGCGGGCCAAAGCAGCCCGCTGACGCATTCCTCCGGACAGCTGATAGGGGTAATGCTGCTCAAAGCCGCCCAAATGACAGGCATTGAGCACTTCCATCGCCTTGGCGCGGCGCGCGGCGCGATTAAGCCCGCGCGATTCCAAGCCAAACTCGACATTACTGATGATATCCCGCCACGGCAAAAGCAAATCTTTTTGCAGCATGAAACCAACATGTGGATTTGGACCATCGACGCGTTCGCCGGAAACAGAAACTTCGCCTATCGACGGTTGGTACAGCCCCGCAGTCATACTTAGGATTGTAGATTTCCCACACCCGGACGGACCAACGACAGATACGAATTCGCCTTTTTCAACACGAAAATCGACATCTTTCACGGCCGTAAGCATTTCGCCCGAGTTGGATTGAAATTGTTTCGTTACATGTTTGAATTCAAGCGCCATAACCGCTTTCCTGATATGCTGCATCAAGGTCAGCATTTATTGCGGCCAATTCGTCGGCCAGCAAATCTGCCGTCCAATCCGAGCGACCAGACATTGGCGCATTAATACCTTTTTTTGTAAGCTCCGCGGCAAGGCCGGCTGGATCGGAAACACCCGCCCCGTAGATTTCCATCATCGCGTCAGCCAAAGCCATTTCGGCATCAGTAAAAACGCGACCACAAGACTGTCGTCCCAAGTCAGGACCTGAAGTGTCCTGTGCGCCTTGCAAAATCCGATTTCTAAATGCGTCCATCTTTGCCCCCTTATTTGTTGCGTTAGGTGATCTGCCAGAGTGCATTAATTGTTCTAATACGAACACCTTGTTCACAATAGGTCATTCAGTTGGCGGTGTGTCAAGCTTTTCTAGAGACAAAAATGATCGAAGAATGATTTTAGGGAGATCGATTAAAAATTATGCATCACCAAATTGACGTCACAATTGGCTTTGGTTTGATCTGCGCAAAGGCAACGAATATCCAATGATCATGAGCTTAACAGGGATTGGACAAAGTTTTCGCTTGGCCCAACAAAAACTGTTCAGTATTAGTTAAATCGTTCAAATATAAATAATTACATTCGGAGACACGCATGTCGACATCCTCAAGCGACATTACGGGCACAGGCAGTAAGGACACCGCCTATGATGTCCCCCCCGTGACGCGTGCTATCAACCTGTTGCGCTATATTGCTGCGGGAAACCGCTGCCGTAATATGTCGAAATCTGCCAGCGCGCTAAATATAAACCGCACAACCCTGATTCGCTTACTTCACACATTAGAACGTGAAGAAATGATCGAAACCGACCAAGACGGCGGCGGCTATATTCTATCTTATGGAATACTTGAATTGACGGCAAACATGCTCTCTGGACGCAATATTGTACGCCTCGCACGGCCCATCCTAACCAAGCTCGCTACAGAAATTGGCCTATCTGCGCATCTCGGAGTGCTGTCTGGTACGGAAGTTATCATTCTAGTGCGTGAAACACCAAATTCCCAACTTATCAGCAACATCCACGAAGGAAGCCGCCTGCCCGCGCACGCCACGGTAATGGGGCGGATCATGTTGGCTAATCTTCCATTTGAAGAAATTCAAAGCCTCTTTTCAAATAAGCCACTGGATGCCGTCACAGACAAGACTCCAACCACACTTGAAACGCTAAACGCGCAACTTGAAAAAGATCGCGCCCAAGGCTTGGCGTGGTCCGTTGCCTTTTTTGAAGATGGCATCGGGTCTTGTGCGGGGGCAGTCCTTGATCATGACAATCGTCCAGTGGGTGCCATAAGTGTATCTGGCCCTCAAACAGCTTTCGATTTAGGGTCTGAAAAACGTGATCAGATCGCTGCAGCTATCCAAGTCGCGTCTCAAAGGCTTTCTGCATTGATGGGACACAGTTGTTCGAATTGATTTTTTCAACATCACAGGACGGTTGTTTTTAAAACGTATCACCAGCCTCACCTAACAGCGCACGCCGTGATCGCCCGTCCCACCCCAGCAACTTGGAAATCCGTTGTCCTGTGGCCGCCAAGTCGTCACCCACCTCCGCGCGAAGTTGCTTTTCTGTTTCCACTGACTTTGGCGCAGTAACATTTATTGCAGCCACAATATCGCCAGTCATATCGCGCACAGCCGTGGCCCCTGAAACAATACTTGCTTCAAAGTCGCCAAAATGCACGACAACATCGCTTGCTCGATCTTGCGCTGCTTGTTCTAAAAGCCGCGCAAGCGCTGGCCCTTTGCCTTTTGTGCCTGCAACGAAATCATTTCGGTAAAGTGTAACCAAACTTTCATCACTCAGACCGGCCAATAGTATACGCCCCATTACAGTTCCTCGGGCAGGTAGGCGACTGCCGACCTGCACGATTGATGGATCACGTCGCGGCGACGGCACACGCAGCACATACAGAACCGCTGAGCCATCAAGCACCCCCATATGCGATGACCAACCGGTTCTTTCACGCAGTCTTTCCAGTTCAGGCTGTGCAATCTCTACGATTTCCCGTGTCGCGACATAGCCATAGGAGAGGCGCAAGATCGCAGGACCAAGCACATAACGCTGCGCACGATCATCATGCAGAAGATAGCCGCCTTCGGTTAAAGTATAAACGGTCCGAAACGCTGCGGATCGCGTAACCCCAAGGGCCTCGGCAATTTCACCAAGTGTATAAGACGTGCGTTCTGGTGTGAACAACGTAATGACAGCCAGCCCACGCTGCAGTCCCGGCACGAGATATCGATCTGAGGATTTGTGACCAGTCAAAGTTTCATCTCCTTTAATAACAGCGCTGAGTATCAAGAAAGCCTTACCTTAACAGGTTAACCCTTAGGACGACTGTTTTGCCAGTAAAATGGCGCATGCCATACAAAATACAATGGCTGTATTCATATTTCAGACGATAACGATGTCAAATACACAATGAGGACCACGCACATGACAACTCAAATAAAAGATACTGCAAACCTGTCCGACGCGCTCATCGCAAATACTGGCCGCTTCACCGACAAGAAATTTGATTGGAAAGCCTTCCCTTCGAATGTAGGCTACGAAGACCTCGCCCGTGCGCAAATGCGTTACATCGGGGCTGGCGGTTCACCTAAAGTTGGCGACACATCCACGCTGAAACCCGATAGCTTTACCTTATCCTTGATCTACAAAGAACCGGGCCGTTACGCTGCCTGCCATAGCCACGAAATCGAAGAAAGCTTTCTCATTATCGATGGCGCATTGATTGTTGGATGGGAAAAAGACGGCGAAGTTGTTGAGGTGAACCTTGGCCCTAAAGACATGATCCTCAACGCTCGCGAAATCGGACATGGCTTCCGCGTTGATGGCGTCGAGCCTGTTATGATGTCTATTTCGGTTGATGTCGGCAAACCACTGCCCCCCGTGTACCACTATCACCCCAAAGACTGCGCGCCCGAATTGGCCCGCACATTTGGCGCGGAACCTGGCAACACTCTGCCATTCGACCCAAAAGGCGATCACCCAATGCAAAAGCTGATGGCGAAATATGTTGTGCGCCATTCTGAGCTTGAAACCCATTGGGAAGACGCAGGCTTTACGCGTAAAATCTATTGCGGCCCCGGCGGCGTCGAATCCGACACTTGCCGCAAAGAAATGTTGGGCATCCCGTCTCGCGTTGGCGTCAAAGCCTTTACTCGCGATGTCGAAGACGCATTTTTTGTTCTCGAAGGCTCACTTGTTGTCGGCTGGGAAGAAGACGGTGAAACTGTAGAAGTTGAACTAGGTCCACGCGACTTGGTTAAAACCCCAGCGGGCCGTAAACATTGGTTCCGCAACAATGGCGCGAGTGCAGCCACAGTTTGGTATGTTATTGGCTCTGCCGAACCTGAAAATATAACATTTGAAGCACTTTGAGTTTTCAAAACCTCTGATGATGAAATGAAAGCGCGCCGCAGGATCATCCTGCGGCGCGCTTTAAATTTGGAATGCTATGATCCCCAAAAACGTCAGTTTAAATCCGCAGTCACCATCATTTCTACGCGCATACCAGGAGCAACCAACCCTGCGACTACAAGACTAGCTCGATTGGGAAACGGCGCTTTGAAATATCGGCTATAGACGGCATCGACTGGGGCCATATCAGCCACATCCAGCAAAAATATTTGGACCTGCATTACATTGGCCAAAGATCCGCCAGCCTCTTCTAATACGGCTTGTAGATTGCGGATGGTCAATGCGGCCTGTTCTTCAATACTCGCTCGTAAAATGCTGCCATCGGGCAGCACAGGGCCATGCGTTGTGTAGACAATGCCACGCGATTTCACACCCCAGGAAAACGGTTGTCCCGGATTTGGAAGCCCCCCTGTTAAAATCACTTTCATGCCGTTTCCTTTCTCATAGCTTCAAGCCCGCGATACCAACGATGACAACTGTCCACGAGACTCAGGTGTGTACCAAAATGGTTTGTATCCTCCGTATGAAAGCGAACATTATCGTTGCCTTCTAGAGCCGCCCGCGCGGCCTCATTTGAACCGCGTACACGCTCGGAATCCTGTTCGCCCCATGTGAAATCCATCGGCATATGCAAGTTACCGAGCCAAGCCAAAGGACTGGCCTCCCAATCTTGCGACGGATCTTGGAGCACCATTTCATAAACACGCGCCTCTAAACTACCTTCGGCGGCCCCTTCAGAGCGCAAATCAAGAATGGCACTGATCGGCAGACATCCCTTTAGCGCATCTTTTTCCAACCCGTATTTTGTACATAGATCAGGACGCAAAGCGATCTGACTGGCAAGATGCCCCCCAGCAGAGTGTCCCGACAAAAAGACGCGATCAGGGTTGCCGCCATATTGCGCGATACGCGCACGAATTTCGACAATCGCAGTGACCACATCCTCGATGAAAACAGGATAACGATGCGCAGGAGCAAGCCTATAGTTTGGCGTGACAAGCAAACACGATTGCGAGGTCACGCCCGGTGCCATAAAGCCTGACCATTCTTTATATCCGTTCGTCCAACCGCCCCCGTGTAAAAAGACCAAGACATCCAAGCCTTCGCCAGAATCTTCTGGTGCAAAGACATCGAATTTTTCCCAGCTTTGCGAACCAAAAGTTTGGTCACGATACTCTTTCACACCTGGCCACGGTCCGGATGAAGCAGCGATAGCTTGCGCAGCATAAAGAGCAGCTGCATGAAACGGCAGTGGCATTTGCGATGGTAAATTAAAGGTCATGATATCTCGCATGTATTATGTGTCGTAAGTCCCGCGGCATCCGCCGCAGACGATCGATAAATGGTATCCTGTTTCCTCATGTGCATCACTGATATCCAAAGTGATGCGGCAGGAACAAGATGATCTCAGGCACCAAAGTCAGCAGTAAAAGTAGCGCTATCAGCGCCATAAAGAAGGGCACGACAGCTTTGAAAATCTTTTGAATTGGCACCCCCGTCAGGGACGCAAGCACAAACAGAACAAGGCCGTATGGTGGCGTAATAAGCCCGATCATAAAGTTAATGATAACCACGACCCCAAAATATGTCAGATCAATCCCAAGCGCACGCGCTGTCGGCAACAACAACGGGATAAACACCAGCAAAATCACTGACCCATCTAGGAAGCAGCCCAAAAGCAAAAGCAAAACATTGACCGACAGCATGAAAGTCATTGGCGACATGTTCAAAGCTTCGATCAGCATCACCAAAGCGCCAGCCAAGCCTTCGTTTGCAATCGCATAGTTCACCACAAAGGCGCTCGCGATGAGCAGCATTGTAGACCCCGTTTGGCGCACAGATTCCTCGAATGAGGCGATCAACGTGCCAGCCTTCAAACTGCGCAAAATCACCACACCGATTATCATAGCCCAAAGCGCAGCAATCGCAGCGGCTTCTGTCGGGCTAAACCAGCCGGTCCAAATGCCACCCAACAACACAACAGGCAGTGTCATCGGAATACTTGCACGTCCGAAAATTGGGACAGCATCCGTAAATGCTACCTTTTCCCCAGCGGGCAAACCATGGCGTTTGGCCACGATTGCGACAGTCGCCATCACAGCCAACCCCATCATGAGGCCCGGTATGATCCCAGCCAAAAACAGCCCACCAACAGATGCGCCAGACAGCATCGCGTAAATAACCAACGGAATAGACGGAGGTATCACAGGAGCTATAACTGCACCGGCGGCAGCAACTGCAACAGCCAGCTCGCCTGGAAATTTGCCAATTTTTCGCATCATTCGAATAGAAACAATACCGGGTCCAGCAGCATCAGTCACAGCAGAGCCGCTCATCGATGAAAAGATGATGCTGACCAAAACTGTTACGTGCCCAGTGCCGCCGCGAAACCGCCCCATCAATACATCAGCCGCCGCCCAAAGGCGTTCGCTGATCCCCGCCGCATTCATGATATTGGCAGCTAGAATAAACATAGGGATCGCAACCAAGACATAAATGCCCGTAATCTGCCCCATAACCTGCCCCGCCAAAAGTCCAACATCTTGGCCCGTCGCGAGAAAATAAAGCGCGCCAGCGGTAAACATCGACAATGCCAAAGGCAGACGTAAAATTGCGCCCGACACAAAGCTGAGCAACAAAATCCAAAGTCCGTAAGTCATGAGTGCTCCTGTGGAATGGCTTCGAGATCGATCAGCGCCTGACGCCACTCACCAAAAGCAAGTCGCAAGAACAGGATCAAAAGTCGCAATATCATCGCGATCAAGAATACCGCGAAAATCGCATAGACCTGATCAAGCGGGATAAGCAGCATGTCCGTTGTCGAGATGTTCATAAAGAGAATGTAATCGATGATCCCGTAAATTGATGCCGCGAACACCGCGATAAACAAGAGCGCCCCCACCATCACAACGATCCGTTGGGCTGTTGGTGAAAAGAGGCGATAAATCACATCAAAGGAAATATATTCAGAAAAACTAAGCACAAAGGCAGCGGTCCAAAATACCAGCCAAGCCGCCAGCAGTGTTACAGCCTCGTCCACCCATGTCTGCGGCATTCCCAAAAGGTGTCGCATCGCGATACCGTATATAAATAGCGCAAAAAGCAGGAACATTCCTGCGGTCGCTATATGAGTAGCAAGGCGCGAACACCATTGCGTTAAGGTCGTCATCATTGGGGGTCCTTAGTTCATTGAGTAAAAGAGTAAGCCCGAGCATTATTATACTCGGGCCCAAGTGCTTATTTTATGGTCGCGACAGCTTCGGCAAGACCTGGCATCCAATCATCCGTTAGGCCAGTGGCCTCATATTTTTCCCAAACGGCGTCACGAAACAGCTCAGTGTCAACTTCGGTAATCGTCAAACCGGCCTCAACAAAGGTTTCGATAGCTGCAGCTTCGTCAGACCGCGTTCCCTCGATTTCCATATCAGCAGCTTCACGCGCCAAGACTCGCAATGTCGCTTGCTGCTCATCACTCAACTCCTCGTAAGCGCCTTTGCTAATCGCGATGAATACCGGCTGGATCAAGTGCTTGGTCAATATCACCTGCTTCGTTTGCTCGTGGAATTTCCAATCGCGTGTGAGGCTTGTCGGGTTATCTTGCCCGTCAATCGCTCCAGTTTTCAAAGCAAGATACACTTCGGTGATTGGCATAGACACAGGCGTCGCGCCAAGTGCCGAGGCGAGTGTTTGAAACGCGGGACCGGGAGGCATGCGCATTTTCACGCCATTCAAATCTGCAGGGGTATTCACGTCGCGCACAGCACCAAGGTTGAATGTGCGAGTTCCAAGATAGGCAGTGTCCAAAATGACAACGCCTGTTTTTTCTTCAACGTCTTTATAGAATTGCTCACCAATTTCGCTGCGAAAGGCATCAATCATGTGCTGACTGTCACGGAAGAGATATGCACCTCCCAGAATACCGTATTCTGGAAGCTGTTGTTCAATTTCAAACGTAACCGGCGAAGCCATCTCTAAATTGCCGCGGATCAACGCTGGGAACTCCGTGCCCTGCTTAAAAAGTGAGCTGGAATGATGCACTGACATATCAATATCATCGGGATAGGCAGCCTCCATTCCTTCTGCGATATGTTCAAAGGCAACGGTAAGAGGCGAACCGCCCGGAGCCGCGGTAGAAATCCGGATCTCTATTTCTGCAACTGCTGGCACCGTCAGTCCCAGCACTACGGCAGCTGCAGCAGTCATCGTTTTAAAGTTAGTCATCAATATTTTCTCCGTGTTGGCATTGTTTTTGTTATATTTTTATACTCACAACAGATCAGAAACATCATCACGAGCACCCCAGCCACACAAGTTTGCACCTCTCGGTCGCCCCTTGGACTTAAGGATTCAAGTGTCGCAACCATGAAGAATCTCTGTGCAACTTTATTGTTTACATAAATTACTATTGATTTTATAAAATATATAAATCAATCGGAAATATTGAAAATTTCATGGAATACACAAAGACCGCCTATGATTTAATCAGAGCTGACATCTTGCTTGGCGCACTCAAGCCGGGCGAGCGGCTCCGCGTTGTAGACCTGAATGCACGCTACAAATCTGGCCTAACGCCGATCCGCGAGGCGTTGGTTCGCCTGAGCTCCGAAGGCCTCGTTGAAGCCGAAGCCAACCGAGGTGCAAAAGTACGCAACGCATCTTTGGAGGAATTGCAAGATATTACAGAGACACGGATCGACATAGAAACATGGTGCCTTACCCGTGCAATCGAACGGGGGGATGACGAATGGGAAGCAGAAATAGTCCGCAGCCTGCACTTGCTGTCACGCGCGCCGACGCCAAGCACAGAGGACGACCAAGAAAGTGCTGCGCATTGGGAAATGCTGCACCGTCAATTCCATTATGCGCTTGTGGCTGCCTGCGGGTCAGAGTGGAAGCTGAAAATCTGGAACATGTTAATGGACCATTCTGAACGCTATCGGAACCTTCGCTTGCTCAACAACTTTCGTGCAGAATCCAAAGTTAAAAAAATGGACGCTGAACATGCAGCTATCGCAACGGCAGTCATTAACCGTGACACCGATAAAGCCGTAGAGTTGATAGGCAAACACCTGTCAGCGACCAAGCTTGCCGCTGAGCGACTTATTCAGAAGCAGATTAAGGACGCCAAACTCCCTTAAGTGCGAGCGACATCAATCAACCACAAGGACAAACAGCATGACGGTATTAATTACAGGCGCCGGATTATTGGGCCAAGAAGTGGCAAAACGCCTTTCTGAACGTGGTGAGAGCCTTGTTCTGGTGGACATTCGTCAACCAAAAAACTTTCCAGAAGACCTTCCGGGAATGCGCTTTGTCGAGCTTGATGTCACCGACGCCAAATCGCTCTTTGCCATAGCACATGAAACTGGCGTTAATCAGATCATTCACACAGCTGCCGTTTTGTCCAACGGATTGCGCGCCAATCCCTTGTTAGGGCTAAAAGTCAACCTTATGGGCACGGCCAATATCCTTGAATTGGCACGAACCATTCAAGCCAGGCGCACAGTCACGATCAGCTCCGCCACTGTTGTCTATTCTGGTTTTGGTGCCTTTGATGACACCCCCATTCCCGAAGACGCCTCGCTTCGCATGCTGTCTGATCGCCCCAAAAGTCTCTACGCAGCGACCAAAGTGGCCGGCGAAAACCTCGGGATGCTATACCGCGACCTTTATGGCGTTAGTCACGTGTCTTTGCGTCTTGCCGCCGTTATCGGTGGCGATGCAACTGCGCCTAGCAGCGTTCCTGGGCAGTTGTTAGCCACATTAGTCACTGCCGCAAAGTCTGGGAAGCACTGCGCGCTCGACAACCCTCTTTTTCATTGGGGCGGCACGGAAGAATTCGTCGATCTGCGCGATTGCGCTGATGCCGTTATTGCTGCACTTGATGCGGATGATCCGAAACTAGGCACCTATACGATTGCACATTCTAAGCTGTGGACCCTGTCAGATGTCGTCAACAGCGTGGAACGCATATTCGGAGAATTCACTTGCGACTTACCTAATGGGGTGACGACTGGCTTTGCAGGTTTCCCCTTTCAACGTCCCGCCGCGAGCGACACATCAGCATCCGAGCACGAGTTAGGGTTTCGCTGCAAACACGACCTTAACGACACGCTCACCTATTGGTTCACATCATGAATTGATTTTGCTTGCTTCAACTTGGTCTTGTCACGGTTTCGTGCGTCTCCAAAGTAAAGTATTTAATGGTTGCGGGGATTAGGCCGTTATTCTCCAGCGACATCTACCCGCGTAAAACCGCAGCATCGCGCTCTGTAAACACCCTTGAGTAACTGCTCCCGCTGATACGCTCCCATCAGTGTCGGCTATAAATTCCCATTCTGGGTCGAATTGCATCATATGTGCGCCTCCGGTTTTGCGATGTCAGAGACAGAATTTCCGACATGAGTGATCCAAATAAGACCACGATCCGTAAGCACTATAACCAGCCTGTCGTTGGACGCATTGTCAAAAGGCACCGTTGAAACACATATTTGGATGACATCTTATGAAACTTTGTCTCGCTGCCTTCGCCTTATTTATTGCCTTGCCAGCGGTTGCTGACGTGCGTGTTCAGTTCGTCGAAGGGGCACCCAAGGACGCATTTATTATTACGAACCAAGGCACCTGCAATATCGGCCCCGCCGAATTGGTCATAGACTTTGCAGCCACGAACGCGGGCCTGATCTTTGACGTGAGCGCTGCAGGTGAAGGCGTTGAGGTATTTCAACCGTTTGAAATAACCGAGGGTGCGGACCTGTTGACCAGCCAGCCGACCATCACAGATGGCGACCAAACTGCGACGTTTTCTATCGCGTCGCTTGGCCTTGGCCAGAAAATCGCGTTCACGATTGACGTGGACGACACAAATGGAACGCGTGAAATCACGGTGTCTGACGAAGAGATCAACGGCGCGCAAATATCTCTAAATGCGAGCGGAAAACAAACCACTGCAGTTCTTGCTGCAAATGCTGAAGCAATGCTGACGGTTGGCGGGTGCGAGTCTTGAAGTCACTGGAAAATATGGCGCAGCGATGAAGCTGCGTTTGGTACTTGGCGATCAGTTATCGCACACGATTTCTAGCCTACGGGATGCCACAAAGGAAGATATGATTTTGATGTGCGAAGTCCGACAAGAGGCGACCTACGTCAAACATCACAAAAAGAAGATCGTGTTCCTGTTTTCTGCGATGCGTCACTTCGCGGCGTCGCTCTCGACGAAAGGGTTCAATGTCCACTACGTAAAATATGACGATCCCGCGAACACAGGCTCCATTCGTGGCGAAGTCGGGCGGCTGGCAGATCAGCGCGGCATTTCCGAGATTATCGTTACCGCAGCGAATGAATACCGTGTGCTCGAGGATATGAAGCAATGGGCAAACGCCCTGACCCTGCCCGTGGCGATCCGACCTGACGACCGTTTCTTGTGCTCAACTGAGGAATTTGCCGCGTGGGCTGAAGGGCGCAAACAGTTTCGCATGGAGTATTTCTACCGCGAGATGCGCAAGAAGCATGCGATCCTAATGACGGATGACGGCCCCATCGGCGGGCAATGGAATTACGATGAAAGCAATCGCAAATCGCCCCCCAAAGACTTGACCGTACCCGACACGTTTCACATAGATATCGATGACATCACCCAAGACGTGATCGACCTTGTATCGCAACATTTTTCCGACCACTTTGGTGACATTGCCCCATTCCACTTTGCTGTGACGCGTGATGCCGCGTTGCAAGCCTTGGATCTGTTCGTCTATGCGCGGTTGCGCCTATTCGGTGACTATCAAGACGCGATGGTGCAAAACGAGCCATGGATGTTCCACAGTCATATCGGGCTTTACCTCAACTGCGGTCTTCTCGCGCCTCTTGAGTGTATTGCTCGCGCTGAAGCGGCCTATCACGACGGCAGTGCGCCATTAAATGCTGTTGAGGGGTTTATTCGTCAAATTTTGGGGTGGCGTGAATATGTGCGCGGCATCTACTGGATCAAAATGCCAGACTATAAGGCGATGAATTTCCTTGAGGCCAAACGCGCTTTGCCCGAATTTTACTGGACCGCCGACACGAAAATGAATTGCATGCGCCAGTGCATTACCGAGACAAAGCAAAACGCTTACGCCCACCATATCCAACGTTTGATGGTGCTGGGAAATTTCGCATTGATCGCAGGTTTGGACCCTGATCAGGTCAATGACTGGTATCTTTTGGTCTATGCCGACGCCTACGAATGGGTAGAGCTACCTAACGTCAGCGGCATGATCTTGTTCGCAGATGGCGGCATCATGGGGTCCAAACCCTATGCGGCAAGCGGCACCTATATTAACAAAATGTCGAACTATTGCGGGTCTTGCAGTTATAAACACACGGTGAAAAATGGCCCCAAAGCCTGCCCGTTTAACTACCTTTACTGGGACTTTATTGACCGCAACGCAGACAAGCTGCGCGGCAATCCAAGGATGGGGTTCATGTACCAAAGCCTTGATCGCATGACGGATGAAAAACGACACGAGATCCAGGTAGACACTGACAGGTTTTTCAAAGAAATCGCGCCACATGAAAAAAGCTAACCTAACGTAAAAGACCTGCCCGTCTGCATGCGCCCCTTCAGTTGGCGTAAGAAATGGAAAATGGTGTGGGACGATGTGCGCTATTGCTTCGCCAAATGTAGCAATACTCGAAAATTCACAAAAAATGACAGCCGTTTTTTCAGCCCCCAGCCTCGCTAAAAACGCATTTATCCGTATGGCAAAACCGTCATCAAATACGGTCAGCAGCAGGAGCATTTGGAGTTCTTTGATCGTGGCTAATTAATATTCATGATCTGCGCCGTTTGATGGCAACCGCTTTCATCTGCTCGTATACTTAAAGGCCGCCATTGTGCTCGCCCCAATGGCTTTCTCCGGCGGATGATCATGCCAGACGGTCTTGGGATCATCACCGACCAGCCTGCATCTATGGCGAGCCATCAGCTGCATCGCAGCCCACAAACACAAAAGCCTGCGCAAACCTTATGAATGCGTCTATTCATCAATGAAAACTGTGTGCCAGAGTTAATCATGCTCATCGTTCAGTCAGATATCTGTATGACACTTTAAACCTGGGTGGTGTTCATTTTATCACCCATATAGCTCCTGCGTAGAGCATCATGCCGTGGCCCAGCAAAGCATGGCGTTGCCCGCCTATTGTCAAATCACCACACTTAAAGACAGCCAATAAATCAAGTCTTCATCCGTCAAATTTACAAAAGAAATCCATCAAAAATAATTGACCTGCAAAATACCTATCCGGAACACAAAGCCCTTATGATGATCGACACTACAAAATTTATGACCTGCTTGATGGCAACTAAATGGGGCTACGCGAGATAAAAGACGATGGGCGCGCGCCTGAGGATACCTCGCGCACTGCATCCCAATGCTATGAAACACCCCTTGGCTAAGTGGATTGGCTCTGCTGAACGCTGCTGAAAGAGAGATGCTTTTCATTTCAGAAATAGGGGACGGTCACACCGTCAGCATACCCTGCTTACAACACGAAAATCTCAATATCCCAATGACCCGCATTTTTTAGCGACAGAATTTCCCCAATCTGGGCCAGTAGATCAAAGACAGTCAAAAGGATCCACGACACGCACACTGCCAATGCTCCTACAGACAAATTGTTCGAATCCTGTGGATTTCTCAACAGTCTGTTTTGTTTTGTCCCAAACTGCGCTTAATAAAAGAGTCGGACACTATTTCAGGAGAACCGACATGCCCAAAAAAACAAACAATATCAATACAGAATCACTCCACAAGCTGAAAGATCAGCTGGCTTCATTACAGGCTAAACCTAAGACGCTCTTCAGCACTCGCGAAGCGATCGCTGAGCTTGAGGCCGCCATTCGCAGTGCCCTTGACCTTGGATATAACCTTTTGGACATCGCAGAAATGCTGGAGAAAGAAGGCCTGAATATCGCACCGAGCACGCTTTCTACATATCTGCGCGAGCTCGCAAAAAAACAAAAGCCGAAGAAAAAATCGAACAAAACAGAAAATAAAAAAGCCGCCCAGCAACCTGCAAAGCAGACGCAGCCTGCCTCCGCAGAACAGACTGCAGACAGTGAACAAAAATTCATTTCCTCACCCTTTAAGCAGCTAAACGAAGCAGATGATTTTATTGAGCTGCAGGCCACTCCCTTTAAAGGCCTTCCAACATCGAGGAGGCCCTCCGATGGCTAAAGTTGGTGATGGAAAAAAACGTTCCTCGAACCGCCAACAGCACGACACGATGTCGCTGCGGGTGCATAAGCATGAAAAACAAACATTCGCAAAGATCGCGGAGCAACAGGGATATCCTACACTTTCGGCATGGCACCGTGATCAGTTGCACGCGACTGGCGATATGTGCTTGCGGCGTCGGCAAATGATCGTTGGTGAACTTGGACAAATTGGTGCCAGCATTGTTGCGCTTGCAGCTCAAAGTCAGAACGCATCCCCCGACGAGACCCACGCGCTGGCAAGGCTGCTTACAAAACGTATTCATCATTTACAGCGCGACATCATGAAAGAGGTTACCGATGTTGGCAAAAAAGATTCCTAATCGACCCTGCCAGCAAGGGAAGCAGGCCAGCTTTAGAGCAAGGATTAGATACGTCTGCGCAAACAACGTCACAGTCAATCTGTCAAATTTGGCTGGCGACTGGCATGACGCTGCATTCCAAATGGATATCGCGGCGCAATTGAATCCGCGCGTCAAAGGGCCTGCATATCATTTCATGGTCTCCTGCGCCGAGACGGAGACCCCAAGCGATGAAGAACTGATCGATGCGGGGCATCGTATCATCTATGAACTGGGAGCTGACACGCATCAATATGTTCTTGTAGTTCACTTCAATACATCAGGTAAACATTTGCATGGAGTGCTGAATAAGGTTCATCCGATCACAGGGGCAACATTGTCGCTTGGCCACGATTACGCGCGGCTTGAAAAAGTGTGTCGCCAGATTGAATATGAAATGGGCTGGCCACAAGATCGCGGACGGTTTGATTGCGAAATCTTCGATGGTGAGGTTCATCTTATTCCTAAACCAGCGGAGCATTGGGAGAAGAAAAAAGCGGACCGAAAGGCAGGGTTGCGACCGGATGGACGCGCGATCCGAGGCCATGAACAACGGACAGGCCTGCCTGCACTGCGTGATGCGGTGTCCCCACACGACTGGACGGATATACGCCACGATCTTGATGCTGCAACAGACTGGCAAGATGTCCACGCAGCTCTGGCCAACCATGGGCTACGTTATAGCCTTCATCGCAGCGGCGCGAGGATCACACGTATGTTAGAAAAATGGGCGATGGCGGCAAGCCAACTTGGCACGGCTTACGGCTTGGCCCAGATGCAAAAACGCCTTGGAAAATATGTTCCGAAACTTGGATCCTCGAAAACGACAGAGAGTAAAGATCCAACACTCACGAGCGCACTCGCGGGTCGGTTTACGCGTCCCTTGCAGACTATAGTTGCGCAAGCGGTAGAGCAAAAACGCCGCCGCCGACATCATCGCACCGGATTGCGGCGCCTATCAGTTCAACACGCAACGGAAAAATGTCAATTACAGCAGATGCTCTCTGGCAACAGCAATACCGTCACGCACACACTGCGGGCCGTGATGCGTGAACAGCATCGCGTCCAAAAGAACGATTGGTTGAGAGAAAACCCTAGACCGTCGCCCCCTCAAACCGACATGAAAGCCGCTCTCATCAAATTGATCCCAAGCGAAATGGAGTTGCGTAAATACCGGCATGTCATTCGCAAATTGATGTCAAATGCTGAGCCCCCCTCCAAATCTGATCGTTACCTCGACCACACAGAAATGCGTCAGGCATGGGCTCTGTCTCCCCTGCGCAATGAACAAGAGCATCCTGAATGGAGCCAGCATATCCTAGCGTCGTATCCAGACGACATCCGCAGCGATACAGATGGCAATATGCTTTTGGCACGCCGCAGCGATCATGGCAGCATCGTGGGGTTCGATGGTTTTAATGTTGAGGCACTCAAAGAAATCAACCCAACTCATGAAACCAGGGGCGAAGGCATCAACTTGCTCGGACCTCGCGATGCCAAAAATGTTGTCGTGGTTGAGAATATCAAATCTGCATTGTCTCAAGCCGCCACATCGGCGGACACCTCCACGTTGATTGTTGCAGTGGGAATGCCGCTCACTCCCAAAACGGAATATCTGCTTAAGGACGTGGTTCAAGACCGAGACTGTGAGATCGCAATAAAATATCAGCAGGACAATGCGGAAAGCCAAACACGATTGAATAGGTTGTTACCACACGCATCGTATCGCACCCTGTCTAAAGATGCCCCGCGTGACGGCAATCACGAGACATATTTGCCAACACCAGATACGCCTTAAGCGCCAGCTGCCTATAGAGCAATGAAGCGAAGGCATGGATGTGCATCGGGGCGCACCCTATCCAGTTCTTTGCATGCCAGAGGCTCACGCCTCATTTCAGCGGCGCGTTGCGTTGCGAAGGATCGCGCCCGAATGCTTTGGTCGGAAGACCATGCCCGCGCTGAGCCTTCGCCGCCTTGCTCCACCAGAACATCTGCTCCAGCGTGCGACCAAAGTAAGATTCCCACTCTGCCACGTCAGCATCCGCTCCAAACGATCCGTCTTCTTCAAAGACCTCCTGTGCGCGCGGAATGTGGATCATCGCTGACACCGGCAGGCATCCCAATTCGCTCAGATATGTCCGCATATTGACCGACGCGCGCACCGCCCCACTGGCCTGCGGAATAGGTCACGATGGCGCTGGGTTTGAACGCAAAACTCGAACTTGCGAAGTGGTTGAGCAGGTTGGCAAGCGCGGGGCTCATTGAATGGTTGTATTCTGGGCTGACCATCACATAGCAATCAGCGGCTTCAACTTTCTCAGCAAGACGCTGCATCGCAACAGGTGCTTTCCCAGCGGCATAGGCAAAGTGCGGCTTGAATACAGCAGGCAGATCAAGATCCAGCGGATCGATGACCTCTACGTCGACCTTAGCACCTTCAAGCAACCGCGCCATTGCCGCGGCAACACGCGCGCCAAGTCTGGCCGGACGTGGCGGCGTGCTGTCGCGAACCGATCCTAGAAATACGATGACTTTCATACGTGTCAGGCCCTCACTGCAGTCCAATTACCCCGCATCATGCGCAATGCAATGTTGCTTGTCTACGATGAGCACACTCTTAACACATGATGCTATTTGCGCTCATAACCGCTGACGCCAAACCGTTTGCGCATATCCGTAAAGAGATGGGCATCGACGCGAATGAACGCTTGGATGAGCTGAAGGCGCGTTATGATGCAGAAGATGAGTTGCCAAGCTTGTAGGACGCATACCAGATGGATGCGTCCTTAACGTCAGAGCCCACGACAGCTCCACGGCACAGGCGCAGCATTTAGGCTTTAGGACATTCAAACTGCCAGTGCTGATATCATATTTTATCTGGCGTCAGATGCCCGTGCTCTTCAAGCCATTGTGTCAGAATGACTTCAGCCATTGAAGCGACCGATCTGCTATCTTTTTGAGCAGCTTTTTCCAGCGCCTCTTTTAAGCTTGGTGTTATGCGCAATCCCAAAGGGGCTGACTTAAGTTCGCGTTTGTTTGACAATGTTAGTAATCCGCTATTGACCTATAGATGCAAACAAGACATACTAACACTTGCTAACAATTGCAACAGACGGAACCGCAGGGTGTTACGAGCACCCAACGATTCCTAATCATTCAGATCCATTGGAGATCATCATGACTAAACAGACCCCTATCACGCCTTTTGGGGCGCATAAAGTCCCGCATGACACGGCAGCGTCACGCGCCTTCCCCGCCCTTCTCACTCTTGTGACGGATTTCATCATCGCAGAGCGCGATCTTGAAGATGTCGGGCACAGCCAGGATCCGGCCTACGTTTTGTGGCTGCGCGATGCGGATCGCGCGCAAACGCGCCTGATGAAGGGCTTGCGCCATTTTCACGCTCTGCCGAATGTGGCCTTGGCGGACCAGCCGCTGTTTCGCACGGCGCGGCTCATTGAGGCCATGCTCGGCAGCGAAGAGCTTGGCGGCGCGCGGCGCTTGCACCGCGAGATGCATTTTTCATTCTTTTCGCAATTCCAGCTTCCAGGCATTGGCGTGACCGCCATGCAGCGCAATGCAATGCTGATCCAAGCACGTCACTTGATGACGGCGCTCGCAGCCTTGCCGCTCTTTGACAGCGCCCCAGAGGTTCTGGATGACACACGCGGCTCAGACGAGCCGCCTGCCCCAGCCTTTTAAGCAAACGATCCCCCTTAAGCATCAGAACAGGTCGCCATTTTCACCGTGGCGATCCTCCTGTCTGTGCGCGGATCGATCGCTGCAGCCCTTCGGCTGCGGTCCCAACAAATTTGCACATCTTTTTCTTTTATATGGAGCACATCCTATGAACTCGAATTCCAACTCCCAAAACATGATCACCATTCAAAACACCTTGCTGCCCATTTATAAAGGCGCCCTGCTGCCGCATTGGATTGAGACGGCGCAGTCAAAAGGCTTCGACATCGTCGCCCGCGTCGTCGACCGCCTGCACTTCGCCCTGCGCTGCCACCACTGCGGCGCGCTCAACAAAGTGCGTCTCTTTACCTTTATGAACAGTCAGCCCAATTGTTCTGCCTGTATTGAACAGGCTTGGGCCTCAGACGCCGCGGCCGCTGGGCTGGAGTTGCTCAGCCGCGATCCCAAAAGCCGCCACCATGGCATTTATCGCGCGCCCTGCGGACACAAGTTTCGTCGTCAATTTGAGTTAATCAAACGCGTGGCCGCTGGAAAGACCAACCTGCGCTGCGAGACATGCCATGCCGCCAGCGAAGTCGCAGAAGCCCAAGCGCAGGGCTGGGATCTGATCGGTCCTGATCCCGAAGGCGACCCGAACTATCGCCAGTATCGTCATACGGACTGTGGCCATGAGCAGCGCGTGGCGCGTGCCAATATGCAGACGGGGCGCTTTGGTTGCGGGGGATGCGGCGAAGACTGGGTCTCAGCCCCGAGTTTTCTCTACGCAATGTCATTTACGCTGGCGAACGGTCGCGAACTGGTCAAGCTGGGGTTTTCTCGCAATCCTGACAGCCGCCTGCGGCATCAGCTGCAATGCGATGCCGCGATGCCCTGCGCCGTGTTGCGTGAGGTGCCCATCAAGACAGGCCAAGAGGCCATCCGCCTTGAGAAGGGGTTGCACACAAAACTGCGTCAAACCCATTGCGATTGCCTTGTCGATCCCGCGATCTATCGCGGCCAGATCCGCGTCAAATCAGAGATCTACGATGCGCGGCTGACCCAGACCATTCTCGATCATCTCGACACGATTGAGGCGCAGATCGCGCCGCCGGCCGCTTAGATCTCCACCTCAAGTTAGAACCGACCTCCGAGCAGATCGCTCGGGGGCGCTGCCTCACACTCTCTCACAGGGAGGGCTTCTCTATGCCCAAATCACAGACCCAAACACCCGTATGGACCGACTTTGCCTATACGTTGATCGAGCGCCTGCGCCGCCATCACGGCGTGGCGCGTCATTCCGATGAAGACCTCACGCCCTCTGAACTCGATACGCTCTTCGCGCGTTTCGATGCAGGCGACGGCATCGATTGCTTTGCGCCAGACAGTTCACTGTCCGCCAGCACAGTGCCGCCCCGCCACGTGCCCGCCCGTCAGGTTCTGACCGCCATTCGTCTGGCCGCCAGCCTCAAATCACCATCGGTCATCACTGCGGCGCAGACCTGCGGCGCGCTCACCGTGATCCGCGATATCGACCTCGCAGATCTTGCGACGCTCAAAGACGTCTTGCGCATTTGTTTCGCACAAGACCAGTGGCAGGTGATCGCGCCGGACGTCGCTGAGGGCGCACTTATAAAGAACGCGCAAGCCCGCTTTCACACCGCGCTGACCGACAGCTTTGACATGATCCAGCCGGTGTTGGCCTTGCAAGCCGATGGCATCTCGCTGCCCAAACATGTGACCGCGATCACCTCGCCCACAATGCCCACCTTTCCAATGGCGCGGATCTCTGGCGATATCCTGACCACATTTTTGCAATCCGGCCATCTCTCGCATCACATCTCTGATCCCACCGCCTTATGCGCAGCACTTCCGAACGATGAGATCCTCTGCGATCTCGACACGGTCACCACCTGTGCCACGCTGCGTGCGAAGAACCTGCAGGCGGCTTTGGCACAGCTGAGTGCTGTCACCAAACGCGATGCTAATACTTCTGGCCCGCGTTTGGAGGATATGAGCGGCGAGAGCCCCGCCCTGTCGGCGGCCCGCCGGATTGTCGATGATCTGCAGCTTTGGAAAGCAGGCAAAGCAAGCTGGCACGAGATCAGCCGCTCGCTCTTGCTTTACGGCCCGCCCGGCACCGGCAAAACCTATCTCGCCCGCGCCATTGGCAACAGCGCTGGCTTATCCGTTGTCAGCGCCAGCTTTGGCGCATGGCAAGCGGCGGGGCACTTGGGCGACATGCTGCGCGAGATGCGCGGCAGCTTTGCAGAAGCCCGCCGCAAAGCACCCTGTGTCCTGATCATCGATGAGATCGATGCTGTTGGCACGCGCAATGACGACGACAGCCATGGCTCAGGCTATCGCTTACAAGTAATCAATGCGTTCCTTGCAGCGCTGGATGCGATCTCGCACGACGCAGGTGTCATTCTGGTTGGCACCACCAATCGCGCGGACAAGATCGACCCCGCCGTGCTGCGCGCTGGACGGATGGATCTCAAGGTGGCGATGCCCCTGCCCGACACTGAGAGCCTCTTGGTGATCCTGCGCCAGCATCTGCGCGATGAGATTGCCGATGCCGACCTGCAGGCCCTTGCGCGGGGCTCTGTCGGCAAAAGCGCTGCTGAGATTGATGCCGCAATCCGTGCGGCACGGTCTGATGCGCGCCACAGCGAGACGATGCTCTCACTGGCGATGCTGCAAGATCATCTCAACATCGACGCGAGCCCTGAGAACCAAAACCTGCTCTGGCGAATTGCCATCCACGAGGCTGGCCATGCGATCGTCGCATCCGCTTTGAACTTGGGCGCCGTCACCAGCCTGCGGATCTCACCGGATGGCGGCCAAGTGGCCTGCCAGTTCAATCAAAACGAGAGCCTGCTGGCGGATTTTGAGGCCCAGATCGCCTATTCTTTGGCAGGCCGCGCAGCAGAACGCTTGGTCTTGGGCGACATCTCGGCTGGGGCTGGCGGCTCTGACACCTCGGATTTGGCGCTGGCCACAAAGGCCGCCATTCAGATCGAGACCACCTTGGGCCTTGGAGAGGCAGGTCCTGTTTGGCACGCCAAACCAAATGAGACCCTGCGCGCCACACCTAGACTTCGTGACCGTGTGCGCCACCGTTTGGACCACGCAGAGCAACGCGCAACCAAACTGCTCGCAGAACATCGCGATCCATTGGAAGCCTTGGCTGGCGAACTCCTGCACCACCGCTCAATGCGCGCCGCTGAGATCGAGCCTTTGCTGCGCGAGGTCACGCCCCTCAGCGTCAAGACGCAGACCAGCGCACAGATCAACGCGCCACATCAACCCCCGCGTGAACCGCCAAGGCTGGGGTGAGAAAGGCCAAAGACAGACAGATCAAAAAGGCAAAATACGATGCCCCCAACCAGATAAATGACACACACCAATCCCAAAAGGCTGCCCTTAAAAACAAAGGAATGATCCACATTATACTGTCTGTTGGTCGCAATATAAAAAAGGAACGCCACAATAGATACTTCAAGTCAACCAAGCCTCAATTTGCCAACCCTATCGACGGATCACGCATTCCGGTTGTCTATTGAGCGGTTAAGTGCGGGAGGCCAAAGACAGACAATCAAAATAACGAGCATCATAGAAAAGACAGGATCAGCATCTGGGTCATTTGATGGTCCGCGTTATTTTGGTTTGTTTGTTTTTCAGTTTCTCGGTTTCTGAAGGCTTTTTCAGTTTTTGATTTTCATCTTAAAAAGAACGGATAATTTTTTTCGGTTTTTTACAAACAAACAGATGAGAGATTTTTTGGTTTTTTAAGTTTTAGAGCAGACAGATAAAATCCGGGTTTTTTTCCAGCTTTTTAAGAGTTGATTTTTTATAGCTATTTTTATGCATCAACAGTGTTGCAGAATAATAGATAAAGTTTTTCGACACGCCAGTTATCCACAACATTCCGACATTCAGCGCATAGTTTCAGTCTCTTAGCGCCCCCCATGAGGTCCCCGATGCAGTATAGTGATACCCACACCGCCGGACACATCTCCGGCTTCAAATACATCACTTTAAACCGTCCGGCGCAGCGCCGGAACGGGCGGGAGACCTCGGCCAATGGCACGGGACCAAAAGAGACACGCAAGCGACAAGGAGGTGGCAGAAGCGCCGCCCGTCGCTGCCCCTGTGTCTTCTGGCAGCTCGCACGCCGAGCCTCATCCCAGCCTGATCAAAATCGTGCGCCTGCTGGCTCGGCAAACAGCAATGGCCGATATCGCAGCCCAACAAAACACACCTTCGGAGGAGTAATATCATGACCGACCAACCTCTTCGCGTTGTCACCTACGCCCGGTATTCGACAGACATGCAATCGGATGCCTCAATTGAGGATCAACAACGCATCTGCCACAGGCTGATTGCAGATCGCGGCTGGAGCGCGACGAATGACTATTCCGATGCGGCGATTTCCGGCGCATCCCTACAAAGGCCAGGCTACCAAAACCTCCTCGAAGATGCCCGCAACGGCCTTTTCGACGTGGTTGTGGCAGAAAGCCTCGATCGTATCAGCCGTGACCAAGAACACATTTCTGGCTTTTTCAAACAAATGCAATATCGAGGCATTCGTATCGTGACGGTATCGCAAGGCGATGTGAGCGAGATGCATATCGGCATTAACGGTGTATTGTCCGCGATGTTCTTAAAAGACCTCGCGGCCAAAACACACCGCGGTCTTGAGGGGCGTGTGCGCAAAGGTAAATCCGCAGGCGGGATCAGCTATGGCTACCGCGTCAGACGCGCCTTTAACGAGGATGGCACCCCCGTCACGGGTGAACGTGACATTGATCCCGATCAGGCCGCTGTCGTTGAGCGTATTTTCAAAGAATATGATGCCGGCCATTCGGCGCGCACGATTGCGGCAGGCTTGAACGCTGATGGCATCACCACAGGCACAGGGAAAGGCGCAGGCACATGGGGGCCCTCTACAATCATGGGCAACTGGAAACGCGGCACCGGTATTCTCAACAACGAGCTCTATATCGGCAATTTGGTTTGGGATCGCCAACACTTCATCAAAGACCCAGAACAGCAAAAACGCCAAGCTCGCCTGAACCCGTCCGATCAAAAGGTCGTTGTCGCCGTGCCGCATCTGCAAATTATCGATGACGCTCTATGGGACCGCGTTAAAGCCCGCCAAGCTGCGGTGCGCAAAGATATGAACCCCGCTGGAATCCAAAATGCCCGCACCCGCCCCGAGAATGCGCGGCGTCCGAGCTATCTGTGTTCAGGATTGCTCAAATGCGACTGCTGTGGCTCGAGCTATACCTTGATCAACAAAACGCGCTACGGCTGCTCAGGTGCGCGCAACAAAGGCGACACAATCTGCAGCAACCGTGCCACCATCACCCGCGAGGCGATCGAAGACCGCGTGCTCACCGGCCTGCACGACAGCCTGCTCCACCCCAAACTGCTGGAAGCCTTCGTGGAAGAATACCACCGCGTTTTCAATCAAAACGCAGCAGGCGCAACTGCGGAGCGCGGGCAGGCCCGTAGCGATCTCGCCAAAATCGATAAAAAGATCAACGGCATCATGACAGCAATTGAGGACGGGATGTATCAACCTAGCATGAAGGACCGCATCGCAGAGCTGGAACGCGAGAAGCAGTCCCTGGAAAGCCTCCTTGAGCAAAGCCCTGAGCCTCCGACCCTGCGCTTGCATCCGAGCCTGTCACAGGCTTACCAGCGTAAGATCCGCAATCTGTCGTCAGCCCTGCAAGACCCTGCACTCAAGACAGAGGCGACCGAAGCGCTGCGGGGGCTGGTTTCTGCGATACGGATGCTGCCCGACGAGACCGCACCAAACGGGCATCGCATTGAACTCGTTGGAGAATTGGCGGGCATTCTGGCATTGGGGGACGCAAAAACGACAAAACCCGCATCATGTGCGGGTTTGGGGTCGATTACGATGGTTGCGGGAGCTCGACTTGATAAATACTTGCCTTTGTATAAAACTCCCACAAGTTAGCACGCCTGAGCCCGAGCTCGCAAAAGCCAAAAGCCAAAAGCCAAAAGCACTATATTCCTCGCTATAAAGCGCGGAAAGCGAAAGTTCACCGCTGTTGCGAGGTTTTACTATGAATAATCTAAAAGCAGTCGATTAAGGTGCCGATTTCCCTTTTTTCCCGCCTGCCTTTGTGAATATGCGCTTGGTGTAGGCAAGCCACCTCGAACGACGACAACCGCGATTACGATTGACGATAGCCCGGTTGGGCGAACGAAGGTGCTCATATGGCCAACATCGGCGAGGTCGCATGCTTGTTTGTTTATCAGCTCAAGCCAGAAGTTAAATGGAAAAAGCTCAATAAACTGCGAACATCTCATGCAATCCTATTTTATCACGCGATTAAGGTCTTCTCTCACCCGCTTGAAAGTATTTAAAGACCGCATGGTTTTTCCGGCATCGATGCTTGCAAGATCAAGGATGATTGTGTTGGCTATGGTCATAGGAACGACCAAAGACTGGGATTCCCCTGCCCCCCCTCGCGAGACGCATATCTGACTATTTTTAGCCCCCTTTATGCGAGTATCTTCAACATCACAAAGGATGAGGCACGCGGCATCACGCTCACCGGCTAAATCTGTAAGGTGTTTGAGCTGCGTTGTGGTGCCACGAAAGCAGCTCAAGAACAGAACATCACGGGGCCCCATCGTGTAAACCCATTCTACCTGTTGCTGTTCTACGCTGCCCAAATCAATTGCCTCGTAGCCAGAACGCCGAAGACGCAATGCAATCAATTTTGCGAGTGCCGTTCCATGGCTTGTTCCAACTGTAAAAATGCGCCGTGCATTGTAAAGAACCTCAGAAAAAACGCGGATTTGCGCATCGGTCACGGTATCGCGTAAATGTTCAAGAGCAGACACTTCACTGTCGATAAGCGATGACAGCAGCCCCCCCTCACCCGCGCGCGCAAGTCGTGCAGCGATCCGCGCTGTCGGATCTGCAAACTCATCTTGCCCCCCCATCAAGCTGGTTTGCATAAAGGTTCGAAATTCAGGATAGCCTTTGAACCCCAAACGCCGCGCAAGGCGCATAGCCGATGCGGGATGCACCCCTGCCCGCGACGCCACTTCGGTACTATTTTCGAATGCCCCGCGGATCGGGTCGCTGGTTAAAACCTTAAGAAGGCGCGTATCAGCATCCGTTAACTTTCCAAAATGCTGAGTGATAAGTTGAGAGAGGTCCGTGGGGGGATTATGTCGATCAATCATAAATGAATTTCACCGCTGCGGAACATCAGGCAGTCTCTTTTACATGCGTTTTGGGCATCTGAGAGTGATGCATCACTGGAAGGTCTAATCTAACCCCAGATATAGCATCAAAGCACAGTGCTTGCGAAGGATCTAATGACAGCCATATGGTATCCCCTTCATGCGGCAATTCTTCGCCTCGCGCCACAACGGCTGACAGTCGGCCAGCTTCACTTTCGCAGTGTACGATGAAAGTCGCCCCTGTCATTTCGGTCAAAACGACGCGCGCAGTGATAGAAGGTCCACTGACAGGACTGCGATTTAAGCTCAAAGCCTCAGGCCGGAACCCAACATCGATATTACGCTCGCCCCCCCAATCATCGATACAGTCAGCGGGAACAAAATTCATGGCAGGCGAGCCTAAAAAGCCAGCAACAAAGCGATTGACCGGCTGATCGTAAATCATATCTGGTGTATCGAATTGCTGTAGATGTCCGTCCTTCATCACCGCGACACGATCAGCCAATGATAAAGCCTCGGTTTGATCGTGAGTCACATAGATGATCGTCGCCCCAAGTTGACGGTGCAAGTCTTTAATTTCAGTGCGCATGGCAACCCGTAGTGCATTGTCCAGATTTGACAAAGGCTCATCCATTAAGAACGTCGAACAATCACGCGCCATTGCACGCCCCATTGCAACTCGCTGGCGTTGCCCTCCAGACAGCGCGCCCGGCTTGCGATCCAGATACGATGTAAGCTGCAATGTTTCAGCCACAGATCGAGCTCGTTTTAGGCGTTCCACTTTTGGCACTTTGCGCAGTTCTAATCCAAAAGCGATATTTTCCAAAACCGTCATATGCGGATACAGCGCATAGTTTTGAAAGATCATCCCGATGTCCCGATCTTGTGGCGGCAGGTCATTCGCCCGTTTGCCATCAATCAAAAGTTCACCTTGCTCACAGGGGTCAAGCCCCGCCAATAGCCGCAACAACGTGGACTTTCCGCATCCCGAAGGACCAACGATAACAATGAATTCGCCGTGCTGGATATCCATGGATACGCCATGTAAAATCTGTGGCCCGCCCGCATAGGATTTACGAATGTCTTTCAAAGTGATCGCGCTCATTGGGCTGCCTCTTGCATAAATGCTTTGCGCACCGCAATCGCCAGATTGGGGCGGTCTGTTGTGAACACTTTGGCTCGCAGAGCCAACGCTTTTCTGATCTGGGGTTCCGTATGTGCGGCCCAACACCCAAAGTTTAAACCAGCGTCTGTCACCTGCATCATCACATCTTCACTGACGTGATCGATGTTCAATCCAATCTCAGGGATGTCATGCTGTTTTGCCACGTCAATCACTGTCGCCACCCCCAATTGTTTCTGCACTGCTGGGCTGACAAGCCACAGACAAGGACGCGCTGTGTGGCGCTTGATCTCATCAAGGTTGGCAATCAAAAAGGACGAGAAAACTGTACGTTCTAACATGGCGTTGTGAGACAGCTCCGTGATTACTTTTGGCACAAAATTCTCATAAGGCGCGCCGTTTCGATCTGGCTTAAATTCACACCTGAAATTTACCGAACTCTGCTGATATAACGCGCAAAGCTCTTTGAGCGATATGGGATGTTCATCAATGCCATAGTCGATGGTTGCGGCACGAATTTCGGCCTCAGTAAGGGCGTTTAGCGCCCCAGTGCGATCTGTTGTGCGATCAAGTGTCGGGTCATGATGCACCATGATAGCACCATCTTTGCTAGGGTGCAGGTCAAACTCGACCTCCTCCAGCGGCAGGGACGCCGTTGCACGAAACCCAAAAGGCGTGCTGTCACCATACTCCAGCGTGCCACCACGATGCGATGCAATGCGTGTCATATTACTAATCCTAATGTGCGTCATTTTACGGCTCCCATCATCATGCCGCGTATCAAATGACGTTCGACCAAGATGAAACCAACAAGAACGGGTAAAATGGTGATGGTTGAGGCCGCCATAACCAGCGGCCAATCGATGATATCTTCGCCCGGATTCACGCGGTACAGGCGTGCCAAACCGATCTGCAATGTGTAAAGATCTTCGCGCCCAATCGCGACAAGCGGCCAAATATAATTGTTCCACTCCGAGATAAAAATATAGAGCCCCATTGACAGGATTGCGGGCTTTGACAGCGGAATGATCACCCGCCACAGCACCTTCAAAGGCGATGCCCCATCCATATACGCCGCTTCATCCAGCGCGCGCGGGATGCCGCGAATATATTGGCGCAAGAAAAAGGCCGCAAATCCATTAGACACCGCGGGCAAAACCAATCCCGCATAGGTATCCAGCAGACCCGCCTTGGCCAGCGTTAGATAGTTCGGGATCAAAGTGATATGACTTGGGATCATCAATGTCGCCACGACAGCCCCAAACAACAGATTGCTTCCCGGAAATGTATAGCGCGCAAAGGCAAACGCGGCACAGGTAGCGACTGCCAAACCAATGAGCGTCACAAGTCCGGACACGATCACCGAATTCACCAGATAGCGCGCAAAATTATATTGTCCGATCGCCATCTCATAGTTGTGAAAGGTAAACTCTATATTGCCCGTGTAGTATGCATCAGCCGTCTGAAACGACATCCAGATGGAATACAAAACAGGCGACAAAAACAGCAGACCAGCGGCCAGCGCAAGGACAGCCAAAAATGGATTTTCAGGCTTCATAATGTACCTTTCGCCCAATAACGCGGGATTTGACCACCGCCAATGTGATAAGGAATGCGAATAGCAACACTGCCAAGGCAGATCCCACACCGATGTCGAACAGATTGAACCCCACGCGGTACAACATATTGACCAACATATCCGTCGCCCCCGCAGGCCCGCCTTTGGTCATGACGTCAACTATGGTGAAAACTTGAAAAGCTTCGATCACTGAAATCATCAGCAAGAAATACGTTGTCGGCATCACAAGCGGCACCGTGATGCGACGAAAGACATGGGCCTTGCGCCCCCCATCAACAGCCGCTGCGTCATACAGTTCAGGCGCAATTGCTTGCAGGCCCGCGATGTAAATAATGATGTCGTAGCCAAGTTGCTTCCAGGTATTGACAAAGATCAACACCCACAAGGCAACATGCGGCTCTTGCAACCATGCCACTTTTGGCAGACCAAAGCTCGACAACAGCGCATTCATCATGCCGTAATCTGTCGAAAAGACCCAAGAAAACACCACGCCGATGGCAACGGTCGACGTGACAGATGGCAAAAACAGCGCGCCTCGCATCAAGCGCGACACCAAAGTTTCACGCAAAAGTTGATTGGCGATGAACAGTGCCAAAAGCAAACGCAGCGGCACCGATATAATCGCAAAGATCGCCGTCACGCGCAGAGCGTTCCAAAATTCTCGACTGTCCAAAAGCAGGCGATAATTATCAAACCCCACGTAAGGTTTGGTCGGCGATAGAAAGTCCCATTCGCGCAGGCTAAGGTTCATGCTTTGAACGATCGGGATATAGGTGAACACCGCGATAAATCCGAGCAGCGGCAGCACAAAAAGATAGGGCGTCATACGGCGTAACATAAAGTGGCCTTCCAAATCATGAAACGAGGCCCCAACGCATTGGAGCCTCGTTTGTTTGTTAAGTTACGGCTTATTTTTTAAGACGTTCAGCTTCTGCGCGTGTGCGTTCAGCAAACTCGTTCAAGACGTCTGGGACTTCGCGTTGGCCCAACGCCATAGCTTGCCATAGATCATATTCAGAGGCGCGCATCCATGTCACGACCGGAGGACGGGGGCGTCCGCGTGCAACATCAAGTTGGTTGATGGCCACATCGATGCCGGGCTTTTCAGCCAACGCTTCTATCGCAAGAGGTTGCCCTGCGGTATTTTTATTGATCGGCATGTAACCCGTCTCTGAGAACCACAATGCATTGGATTCAGGAGAGGCAGCAAAGCTGATGAACTTATATGCCGCGTCTTGAACCTCTTGTTCAGATGTAGACAAAATACCGATCCCTGCCCCGCCGATTGGCACGGCGCAGACCTTATTGCACGGCATCGGCACGACAGCCAAATCGTCACCCAAAGCTGACGTCGAGCGCCCGTAGTTGCCAGTCGAGTTGATCATCATACCAACTTTTCCAGCCAAGAATGCATCACGACCGTTGTTTTCTTTGGTCACACCATCGGGCGAAGCAACCTTGTGCTCATGCACCAGCGACGCCATAAATTCATAGGCTTCGATCGTATTTGGTGCGTCGAGCAAAATATCGCCAGAAACGCTATCGATCAGGTCGCTGTCATTGTCCATGACCAGACCCCAGCGCGCAAATTGCCCAGGAGCGGCGATGCCAGAAATACCTTCATCGCCAAGCGTTTCTGTGATCTGTTTCGCCGCAGCCAACAGGTCATCATACGTGTTCAAAGGTGTGTTTTCGTCAAGGCCAGCTTGTTGGAAAATCGCTTTGTTGAAATACAAAACTGGCGTCGAGGAATTGAACGGTACAATGTAGTTTTTGCCTTCATACACGCCGACTTCGCGCGCGAAGTTGAACAGATCATCTTTAAGCGGATCTGCGTCAACATAGGCTGTCAAATCTTTCAACACACCGCGGTCCGCGAACAAACCGTATCGTGTGACTTCCATGATCACCGCATCAGGCGCGCGCCGCGCAGGGATCGCCGCTTGAAGTTTCGTGACGATGTCGTTGTAGTTGCCGATCTCTTGCGCATCAATTTTGATATCTGCGTTTTCCGCTTCAAAGTTTTCAATGATACGGTTCAGCGCATCACCAGAAGATCCACCAAAACTGTGCCAGAATTCAACGGTCACATCCGCCGCGGCTAAAGTCGTTGACCCCAGCAAAGCCAGCAGCCCTGCGCTTGTAATATTCTTGATATGTGCAATCATTTTAACACCCATTTTGCAATACTAATTGCAGTTTCGTTAAGGTACGAAATAGGCAGTCATTGTAACGATATTAATAATAACACGTGAAAAATAGGCAACAAACATGGCTTAGCGCAGAATAGCTGCGCCCTTTTACGAGCAATGATTGCCATTAAGGCCAAATGAATTTCAACGGTTGGATGCAACGGAAAAGGTATGCGGTACCCCGTCATGCAGCTGGTCTGTCAAATTGCTGAGGGTACAGCCTTTACATCATCGCATGGCGACTTTGCACGAACATCTCTCCTTGGCTGCAGTAAATTCTATCAAAGGAGACTGACTATCCACTGCACGGCAGGGTTATGCGCAGCAATGTCCCGAGAGTGGCCGCCCTCGTATGACCGAAGAGTTGAAAGAGATTGGTTTGAATGTGGGGCATCGTCGTGTTGGCCGTGTCCCTCTGGCAAATGATCCCCCAGATCATTTGCGGAACCCTCGTCACTGCATCAGAACGGCATATCTGTCGTACGGACCCGTAAACACAAGGTTACAACCGATAGCGTTCATAAGTTCAATATTGCTCCAAACCAGAAATGTCTTCTCGGGACATTGCTGCGCAATACCCTGACAGGCAGTGATCAAAGCTGAACTTATCTGGCGGCATCCTTGGGAGACGCGGCGGAAGGCTGAGATGGCGATCTTCGAATACATCAACGGCCGCGTAAATCCACGCCGCCGTCATTCAGCATTGGGCTGGAAAAGCTCTTTCGCTTTCGAACGGAAGGTGGCCTAAACGAGCACTCGGAGCGGCACAAAAGCGTGACAGATCCACACTGCATCACGCCGAAACTCGAGTGTGTATCTCGTTGCCATTCTTAATCTCCTTCATAGCAAACATTGCTCGAAAGAGACCGGAACTAAACCGTGGCAAGACCAGCAGGTCCTGTTTGGCACGCCAAACCACATGAGGCCCTGCGCGCCACACCCAGACTTCGCGACCGTGTGCGCCACCGTTTGGACCACGCAGAGCAACGCGCAACCAAACTGCTCGCAGACTATCGCGATCAGCTCGAAGCCTTGGCTGGCGAACTCCTGCACCACCGCTCAATGCGCGCCGCTGAGATCGAGCCTTGGTTGCGCGACGTCACGCCCGTCAGCGTCAAGACGCAGACCTGCGCACAGATCACCGCGCCACATCAAATCCCGCGCGAACCGCCAAGGCTGGGGGGAGAAAGGTGCATAAAGAAGGCAAACAAATCAAAAAGGCAGTTCACATAGAAAAGATAGGATCAGCGTCTGGGTCATTTTATGGTGCGCGTTATTTTGGTTTGTTTGTTTTTCAGTTTCTCGGTTTTTGAAGGATTTTTCCAGTTTTTGGGTTTCGTCTTAAAAAGAACAGATGATTTTTTTCGGTTTTTTACAAACAGGCAGACGAGAGATTTTTAGTTTTTTAAGTTTTAGAGCAGACAGATAAAATCCGGATTTTTTCCAGCTTTTTAAGAGTTGATTTTTTATAGCTATTTTAATGCTTCGAAAGTGAGGTAAAGTTTTTCGACACGCCAGTTATCCACAACATTCCGACATTCAGCGCATAGTTTCAGTCGCTTAGCGCCCCCCATGAGGTCCCCGATGCAGTATAGTGATACCCACACCGCCGGACACATCTCCGGCTTCAAATACATCACTTTAAACCGTCCGGCGCAGCGCCGGAACGGGCGGGAGACCTCGGCCAATGGCACGGGACCAAAAGACACACGCAAGCGACAAGGAGGTGGCAGAAGTGCCGCCCGTCGCTGCCGCTGTGTCTTCTGGCGGCTCGCCCGCCGACCCTCATCCCAGCCTGATCACAATCGTGCGCCTGTTGGCGCGGCAAACAGCAATGGCCGATATCGCAGCCCAACAAAACACACCTTCGGAGGAGTAATATCATGACCGACCAACCTCTTCGCGTTGTCACCTACGCCCGGTATTCGACAGACATGCAATCGGATGCCTCAATTGAGGATCAACAACGCATCTGCCACAGGCTGATTGCAGATCGCGGCTGGACCGCGACGAATGACTATTCCGATGCGGCGATTTCCGGCGCATCCCTACAAAGGCCAGGCTACCAAAACCTCCTCGAAGATGCCCGCAACGGCCTTTTCGACGTGGTTGTGGCAGAAAGCCTCGATCGTATCAGCCGTGACCAAGAACACATTTCTGGCTTCTTAAAGCAAATGCAATATCGAGGCATTCGTATCGTGACGGTATCGCAAGGCGATGTGAGCGAGATGCATATCGGCATTAACGGTGTATTGTCCGCGATGTTCTTAAAAGACCTCGCGGCCAAAACACACCGCGGTCTTGAGGGCCGTGTGCGCAAAGGTAAATCTGCAGGCGGGATCAGCTATGGCTACCGCGTCAGACGCGCCTTTAACGAGGATGGCACCCCCGTCACGGGTGAACGTGACATTGATCCCGATCAGGCCGCTGTCGTTGAACGTATTTTCAAAGAATATGATGCCGGCCATTCGGCGCGCACGATTGCGGCAGGCTTGAACGCTGATGGCATCACCACAGGCACAGGGAAAGGCGCAGGCACATGGGGGCCCTCTACAATCATGGGCAACTGGAAACGCGGCACCGGTATTCTCAACAACGAGCTCTATATCGGCAATTTGGTTTGGGATCGCCAACACTTCATCAAAGACCCAGAACAGCAAAAACGCCAAGCTCGCCTGAACCCGCCCGATCAAAAGGTCGTTGTCGCCGTGCCGCACCTGCAAATTATCGATGACGCTCTATGGGACCGCGTTAAAGCCCGCCAAGCTGCCGTGCGCAAAGATATGAACCCCGCTGGAATCCAAAATGCCCGCACCCGCCCCGAGAATGCGCGGCGTCCGAGCTATCTGTGTTCAGGATTGCTCAAATGCGACTGCTGTGGCTCGAGCTATACCTTGATCAACAAAACGCGCTACGGCTGCTCAGGTGCGCGCAACAAAGGCGACACAATCTGCACCAACCGTGCCACCATCACCCGCGAGGCGGTCGAAGACCGCGTGCTCACCGGCCTGCACGACAGCCTGCTCCACCCCAAACTGCTGGAAGCCTTCGTGGAAGAATACCACCGCGTCTTCAATCAAAACGCAGCAGGCGCAACTGCGGAGCGCGGGCAGGCCCGTAGCGATCTCGCCAAAATCGATAAAAAGATCAACGGCATCATGACAGCAATTGAGGACGGGATGTATCAACCGAGCATGAAGGACCGCATCGCAGAGCTGGAACGCGAGAAGCAGTCCCTGGAAAGCCTCCTTGAGCAAAGCCCTGAACCTCCGACCCTGCGCTTGCACCCAAGCCTGTCACAGGCTTATCAGCGTAAGATCCGCAATCTGTCGTCAGCCCTGCAAGACCCTGCACTCAAGACAGAGGCGACAGAAGCGCTGCGGGGGCTGGTTTCTGCGATACGGATGCTGCCCGACGAGACCGCACCAAACGGGCATCGCATTGAACTCGTTGGAGAATTGGCGGGCATTCTGGCATTGGGGGGCGCAAAAACGACAAAACCCGCATCATGTGCGGGTTTGGGGGCGATTACGTTGGTTGCGGGAGCTCGAATTGATAAATACTTGCCTTTGTATAAGACCTACAAAAACCAACCCATCCACACCCTACGCCGTAACGACTAAATACAATGGGCTTTGGCAACAAGGGCGGAAACCAGACATGGCGTATCTGCGGCGAATCCCGCTTGTGAGGTTTCAAACATCGCTATTGTTGATGGAGAAACCCTGAAGCCAGAGGAGAAGTACCATGAAACGCTACGTTGGAATTGATGTCGCCCAAAAGGAATGTGCGCTTTGCATTGTGGATGATGCAGGTGCGGTCCTATTCGAGGGAACGTGTGTGACAAACCCTGATGAGATTGTGCGCATCATCACTGCTGAGGCCGATGATGTGGAAAAAATCGTGCACGAGTCTGGTCCACTATCGATTTGGTTGACAAGGGAGTTGGTCAAACGAGGTGCTCCAGTTGTCTGCATTGATGCGCGGGCTGCCCACAAAGTATTGTCCGCGCGGATGAATAAATCTGACAAATCAGATGCTGTCGGGCTGGCGCAACTGGCCCGCACTGGCTGGTATGCTGAAGTGCACGTAAAAAGTGAGGCAAGCGATCAATTGCGTCTCATACTATCATCACGAGAACGATTGATCCGCATCCGGATGGACATCGAAGGGCAAGTGCGGGGTCTTCTGAAAGCTTATGGGATCCGGCTTGGGCCGGTCAATGCAGGCTACAGCAGGAAGAGTTTCCGCGATCAGCTCGGGATGGCCATCAAAGGCATTCCAAGCTTGGAAATGATCTTCGCTTCACCGATTGCCGTGCATGAAACCGTCTGTCTTGAGACCACCGCGATTGATGCCAAGGTGCAGCGTTTGGCAAAAGACGATCCTCTGGCGCGGCGACTGACCAGCATCCCTAGGGTAGGCCCCATCGTCAGCCTCAACTTCATCGCAACAATTGACGATGTCGCACGATTTCGCAGAGCGACCGATGTTGGGGCGTACTTGGGCCTGACCCCGAGACGATATCAATCCGGCGAAACGGATTGGTCGGGGCGCATCTCAAAACGCGGGGATGGGGCCATGCGCAAACTGCTTTATGAGGCGGCTAACATCCTGATCCAACGTGTGTTGCGCTTCTCGCCGCTCAAAGTTTGGGCCATGCGGCTTGTGGCACGCAGAGGTATGAAAAAAGCCATTGTTGCGACCGCCAGAAAACTGGCCGTCATCATGACCCGTATTTGGCGCGACGGCACAACCTTTGCATGGACCAAGGAGAAGCTGCCCGTATGAGATAGCCCAACCAGAATACGCCCGTCCGGGTGTAAAGATGTCCCACCGGGACGGTGGCCGGATGACCTCGCTGTCGAATGTCGAAGCGCCTGAACTCAGGCGACCTCGCACCGGACCTTTATGAGGCACCAGTCCCCGACGCCATAATGAGGCGGCATCGCCGACCTCGAAGTGAACCATGAGCCCGATGAGACTGAAATACACCCTTGAATTTAGGGCCGCAGATAGAGAACCTTCGCTGTAGTTCCCGTGGAGTTCTGTTGTGCGGACTAACACCGCCATTGGCTTCAAGTGTGCCAACGGCTGCTTTTTAAATGCTACAACGGCGATGCAACGCACCTTGGGCGGAAAGGGACGTTCTCTGCGGGCGCAAAAGAGCCTCCCGAGAATTCAAAAGGGTGCAATTGTTATCTTCTTTTACGACGTCTATTGGCACTTATTACGGCTATTTGGCAATGCAGGCATGGATCAGAAAGGTTCAGAGGCCTCGATCCGCAGTCATCCAAAAACCTTCCTGAAGCTTTGATGCCTCGTCAGCCAAGAAGGGCCCCTTGACCACCACCACGCGTTGGCCGGAGGCCAAAACCTCGCGGCAGGGCATATCAAGCGTCGGATTCTCCGAGTGATCACCTGTCAGGTCCTTCAGAGCCGCTTCGGACTGTCCATAGACAATCCGGCCGATGCCGGCCCAATAGGCCGCACCTGCGCACATCGCGCAGGGTTCAGCCGAGGTGAACATTGTGCAGGAGTTGAGGAACTTTGCCGAATAGGTCTGCGATGCGCGGGTTGCCAAGACCCGTTCGGCATGGGCCGTCATATCGCTGCCGTGCGCGGAAAAGGCGTTGCCCTGTTCTATCAGCACCGCGCCATCGGGGCCCACAAGAATGGCGCCAAAGGGATGGTCGCCCGCCTCACGCGATTTGGCTGCGACGCCAATTGCCAAATGCATGAATTCTTCATCTCGGGTGTCATCGAAGATATGAATATCGGCGGTCATGTTAGTGCCTTTCGGATTTAGGGAGAGACCAAGGCGCGCACCGAGTCTGAATCCAAACCACAGTGCGAAACATCAGCAGGCTGAGCAGAACCAGAACGATCAACCCGGCAAAGGCCTGCGGTATCTTAAAGAACGACGTCGAAAGGCCAATGAAATACCCAAGCCCGGAATTGGCGGCCACGAATTCGGCGACGACCGCGCCAATAATCGACAGCGTGACCGATATTTTGAGCGCCGAGAAGATATAAGGCAGCGCAAACGGCAGCCGGATCTGGGTGATCTCACGTGACTTGCCTGCACGCAAGGAACGGGACAGTTCGATCAGTTCCTCAGGCGTCGCCATCAGCCCCGTGGTTGTTGAAACGACGATCGGGAAGAACGTAATCAGAAACGTGATAACGACGCGTGGCAAATCTCCTGCTCCCAGTGTCACGACAATGATCGGCGCGACTGCCACGACGGGTGTGGACTGGATGACAATCAACACGGGATAAAGAGTCCGAGTGAGGAAACGCGAATTGGCCAGAGCAATGGCGAGCGGAATTCCGATCAGGATTGAGGCTGCAAAGCCGATTGTCGCCACCCGGAAGGTCGCCCAAATATGGTTCCCCCAGATTGCAGGTTCGACCGCGAATCCAGCGGTCACGATAAGTGTTGGCGGGGGAAGTAGAAATGTCGGGATCGAGAAAATCCAAGTCGCGGCCTGCCAGACGACCAGAACCGCTACAAATATCAAAAAGGGCGTGAAGCGGTCGAGGATGGTGATGACCTTTTGTAATCCCGTGGGTGCCGAGGGCTCGATCAGAGCTTTCAGCTGGGCTGCGCGTGCTTGATCGCCGACAGATGAAGGCTCAGGGCTCGGCTGGGTATTGCCGCCAGAGTGTTCCGTAACCATTGTCATGCCATGCCTCCGGCTGCTGCGTTAACCGGATGAGAGAATAACCGCCGCCGGATGCTGTTTGCCATTTCGTTGAACCGGGGATCGGCCATCGTCTCAAGGCTTCTTGGACGATCAAATGGAACGATGATGTCGTCGCGTACAGTGCCCGGGCGTTCGCTCAACACGATGATCCGGTCTGACAAGAGAAGTGCTTCGGGGATGGAATGGGTAATGAATAGAACCGTCTTTGGTCTTTCGTGCCAGATCCGCAGCAGCTCAAGGCTCATTTCGTCACGCGACAGGGCATCCAGAGCGCTGAACGGTTCGTCCATAAGCAGGATATCAGGGTCCAGCAGCAAGGCCCGCGCGATACCGACGCGCTGCTGCATCCCTCCGGAAAGCTCATCGATCTGCTTATCGGCGAAATCACCGAGCCTGACGAGGTCGAGCATCTCGTACCCGCGTTTGCGATGTGCTTCGCCCACCCGGCCTTGTTTGTGCTTTATCGGAAAGGTCACATTGTCGATGACGGATAACCACGGGAGCAGGGTCGGTTTTTGAAAGACGATGCCCACGTCATCGCGCGGCGTTGTCACCGGATTGCCGAACACCTCAACCTGCCCCGCAGATGGCTGGATTAACCCAGCCAGCAGACGCAGCAATGTCGACTTGCCGCACCCTGATGGCCCGAGGACCGAAACGAATTCGTGACGGCCAACCGTAAAGTCGAGTGCCGTGAGGGCATGGATCGGAGCGCTGCCTGCGCCTTTGAAAACCTGCTCGATTCCGTTGAAATGTATGGCTGGTGGATTCTGCATCGTTGGCTTCTCTCCGGTTTTAATAGTAGGCATGTGGTCCTGCCGAAGTGCCCTGCCGACGGGCAGGGCGTTCGAGACGGATGGATTTTGTGCGTCACTCGACGACGGCGACGGCACTGCTTGGGTCCATAGATGCGGGATCCATCCCTTGCGATCTGGCAACCCAGTCCCACGTAGTCGCAAGCAGCTCTGGCTCAAAACGGCCCTTGCCATTCTCGTCGCTGATAGAGTTTTCAATCAACGGAATCGAAACTGTCCATTGTTCCTCAGCCTGCGCTTCGTCAACTTCAGGCACCATTTGCTTCAGAGCCGCTGCGGCCCCTGCGGGATCAGCAATCGCCGCCTCAGTCGCCTCCATGTAGGCTGTCACGAACCGGGATAAGACCTCGGGCCGCTCGTCAATCATCGTATCCGAAGCAAAGATCGACAAACCATAACCGGTATATCCAAATTCGGACCACGGCAGGACTTTCAATGTCTCGCCCGTCTCAGCTAAGACGTTGTCAAAGGCGGGTGACACGGTTGACCAGTTAATCGTTGCATCCATTTGCCCCGTGGCAAGCATTGGAGCCAGCGCGCCGGGATCAATCTTTGTGGGAACGATCGCATCCGGAGCCAACCCGTTGGCTTCGAGCAACAGCGGCCAAACGACGTTGGAAGACGAGAATGTCGCAGTACCCACGTCTTTGCCGACGAGATCGGCAATGCTTTCAATACCTGACCCTTCGGTGGTGAAAATGGCGTCCGGCTGAATGCTGTAGAATGACAAGACAGCCTTAACTGGAACATTGTCCGTAGCGACCGCTTGCAGCAGGGCCGACAGCCCCCCTGAGCCAACATCAGCAGTGCCGGTGGCAAGTTTGGTTACCACGTCTGAGGATCCCTTTCCCACGAGGATTGAGACGTCGAGCCCGGCGTCTTCAAAGATCCCGCTCTGGACGCCATAGTAGACGACGGCTTTGTCGCCAGCGGGCAGCCAGTCGATCATGAAATTGACAGCATCATCCGCGTGGGCCGTCGCAGCCGCAATGATCAGTCCGGACGATAGGATAAGTGAATTTAGTTTAGACATGTGTTTCTCCGTTACAGGTTTGACGTTTGATGGGCGTTTGACGATTTGGGCTCCGCGATCAGGTGAGGCTGGCGGTGTGTTGAAGAGGCCGAAGAGGTTCCAGGGCTTCCGCGTCCCTCATCCCCTTCAGGAAAGGGACCAGAAGATCGGCTAAAAGATTTGGCGCAGACACCTGTGGAACGTGACCAGTTGGAAGATCTGCAATCAACGCACCCGGCATGAGCGCCTGCATGTGGCGTTGCACCACGATCGGCAACGAAAGGTCCTCGATCGCTTCAATGTAGAACCTCGGTAGCGATGTGACGCGATCCACCGAAGTCAGACTGATCGAACGTGCTGCATCCCCCTGTGGTGTTAGTTTGGCGCTGGCGGCATGTGCCACATCTGCTGGACAATCGCTCAGGAAGATCGCTTTTGCGATGTGACGCGGGACTGTCGATACCTTCCCATCCGCGCTCCACTCAAGAAAAGGCGCGACACCAGGCAGAGAGTCGTCCCCCTCCAAACCCTCGGCGCGAACATCGGCAAAGGTTCGGTCCGCAGGAAGCATCATGCCCGCGACATATGCGATACGGGTCACCTTTGAGTTGCGTTCTGCCAGAGCCGATGCAAACACACCGCCCCCAGAATGGCCGACAACGCTGACACGTTTGAAATCAGAAATGATGTCGTCGAGATAGTCGAGACAGCCTTCGAATGTGGTCGCAGCCGGATTTGATCCGTCCGCGCCATTGCCCGGCAGATCGACAGGTATGACATCAAAATTCTGGGATTCGAGCATCGGCCGTAGGATATCCCACGACCAGCTACCTTGCCACGCGCCGTGGATGAGAACGACAGGATCACTTACTGACATAAGTTTTCTTGTACATTGAGTTGAGGTGCCCTTCGACGGTGATGGTGTCGTATTTAGGGCTCTCACCGGGTTCGAGGCAGGTCGGAATACACTTCACTTCGTAGTCAGGATTGCCGACGTAGAAGAACGGGATTGAATACCGCTCTCGGCCAGAAGTGTTCATGACCCGATGCAAGGTCGAGCGATACCGATCATTGGTCCAGCGCGCGATCATGTCGCCGAGGTTGACCACGAACGTGCCAGGGACAGGATCGGCGTGGATCCACCCATCGGACGCCGCATCGAAAACCTGCAACCCGCCATTGTCGTCCTGCATCAGGATCGTCAACCCGCCGAAATCGGTATGCGCGCCTGCGCCACGTTCGTCCGGTGCATAGGGGCGGGCGGGCGGATAGTGCAGCAGGCGCAGCGTTGCAAGATGGTCTTGGCAATAAGGGGCAAAGGTGTCTTCCGGCAGGTCAAGCGACAATGCGATGCCGCGCATCAAAGTTTCACCCAGCACCGAGAGCGCCGCGTAATAGGCCTGCATCGTCGGCTGAAAACCGGCGAGGTCGGAGGGCCAGATGTTGGGTCCGCGATTAAAGCGACCTTCCACAACGCGCGGATCGTTTTCCGGCAGTTCAACACCGATGTAATAGCCCTCTTTGCGGTCAGGCATTGCACCAGTTTCCAAGGTCTGGCCGCCCAACGTTTCATAGCCGCGATTACAGTTTGAGTTGGACTTGTCCAGAAGGTCCTTGTCGGCATCGGGCAGGTCGAACAGCGCACGGGCCTCTTGGAACGCAGCGTCGATAAGACCCTGCGGAATGCCATGCCCACTGCAGTAAAAAAAACCTTTGTCGAGGCAGGCCGCTCGAAGTGCAGCGCCGACCGCAGCTCGTTTGCTTGGATCGCTTGAAGACAGATCGGCCACGTCAATAATCGGCAAACTGGCCGCTTCGACACGAGCGGCTGTGAGTGTCTGTTGGGTCATTTTGATTTCTCCTAACCAGTATCTGGAACGATGCTACCGCGACCTTAAGCGACCTAAAAAGAACAAAATATCGCTCATAGCGGTGCCGAAACGGCATCACTATTGGGCGCCGCACGTTTTGAGCGTCGTGCTTTAGGTTGTAGGAGTCTTTGCGAGACCTTGAGAAGCGCTTTCCAAATCTGCTCCAGCGCTACGGACGACGTAAATCTGACAATTCTAACGATAGTTAAAAATATCAGTGCCTTAGAAGTTTTACTAATCGCCTTTGTCTTGCAACTCGGCGATCAAAACTTGGAGGAAAAGGTCAATCGCCGCCGGTAACGACCGCCCCGCACGAACATAGACGCCCAGCTCGGACCAAATCGGCCCTCGAGCAGTTTCCAATGGAATATGCCGAATCTTGCCTTCGGCAATCAGGTCCTCCAAGCCGATCGGAGACTGAAAACCGATCATTGGTGGCGACAAGGTGAGTTGCCGCATCAGGTCGATCGAGTCGGTGATGACAGCAGGCTCGATTGCTCGGCCCTGGCTTTGCAAATGGAGTTCCAATATGGGGGCGATCGACAGGCTCGCGCCGGCCCAAACCAAAGGATAGTCAGTACAAGCCAAAATGCTGACAGTTTCACGGTCTACCAGTGGATGTGTCGGTGCCATGATCGCACCCAACTTGAATTTCGCCATATGGACCTGCCGGATCCTCGGGCTTTTCCCGATTGAAAACGCAATTCCGACATCAGCGGTCCCGTCTTCAATCGCATCGGGAATGTCACGCGAGCCCATCGTCAGAGCAGTCACCCTGATCCGAGGCGCAACGACGTTCAGTCGTCCGATGACCTTGGGCAAAAGTGCTGCGGACACCCCTTCGACAGCGGCGACGGTGACATGACCAACCCGCGCGCCCCGCAGTGCGGCAATATCAGATTTGGCGCGCTCCAGATCTTGCAGCACCACGATGACGTGACGCGCCAGCATCTCGCCTGCGGTTGTCAGGACAACCCCATCCGAACGCCTTTCGAAAAGCGCCACGCCAATTTCATCCTCCAGTTTGAGGATTTGCCGGTTAACGGCGGAAGATGCGACGTTCAGTTGCCGCGCACCTTCGCGAATTGATCCCGCGCGACGGACAGCATCGAAATACAGGATCGCAGGCGCGTGGATTCTCATTGCTGTGACCTCAATTGGTGATGCCGGATATTCGGGAAATGGCATGCCCATACAGAAGAACCGATTGGAACGAACATATCAATCCATATTGGTCGCGCAAAATTTCGGTCATTCCCGTGATCTCTAAAGGTGACTTGACCGGACGGCTGTGCCCAACATTGCGGCCAAGCCTGCCCCTCCCCGTCAGACGCAGCGGAGGCACTATCTTGCAATCCCGATTTTGGGGAACAAGCTTGACTTGCGCGGGCAACGAATGACTCTTCCAAAAATCCTAACACAGCTTGGCGAGCATTGCACGAAAGCCCGCAAAGGGCCGTCCTTTTGAATGGCTCAACTCAATGGAAGTTTTGTCCCGCGTTGCAATCATCGGGCTGGCTTGGAGTGCTGCAACATCGGATAAGAACCGCTATGCGGGCTGCGACCGCAGCATCTTGATACGCCGGTGAACGGCCAGTAAGAGCCGTGATTTCCTCAGCAATTTTGACTGTATCCCGAAAGCGGACTTTCACTGCATCACAGAGAATTGGCAATATGGGCTTATTTTGTTGAAAAACTCACCCTTGATTATGGCCTGAACTGCTGTTTCAATCCCCTTATTCTTGGAAGGGGGTGGTGATGACTGAAGTGGTCCGGCAAAACTGGACAGCGTGCTAAGATGATGGATTGGATACCCCTCCTGTCGGCATCGTAACGTGCCACAGTGGTTTTGTTGAAAGCCACAAAAAGGAGAAGCATCCATGTCCGAAGTTAGCATTATAGGGGTAGACCTCGCAAAGCGGGTTTTTCAGGTTCATGGCGCGCTGCCATCTGGGGACGTCGCCTTTCGCAAGAAGTTGTCCCGCTCACAATTTATGAAGTTTCTTTCAGAACAACCGCCTTGCCTGATTGCAATGGAAGCCTGTGCGACAGCTCATTATTGGGGGCGGGAGGCGCTTGATGCCGGCCATGAGGTCCGTCTCATTCCCCCGATTTACGTCAAACCTTTTGTTAAGCGGCAAAAGAATGATGCTGCTGACGCAGAAGCGATTGTGGAAGCGGCGCTTCGGCCAACCATGCGGTTTGTCGAAGTGAAGAGTGCCGATCAGCAATCCCTCGGGTTACTGTTTCGCACACGAGAACTTTTGGTGCGCCAAAGAACTCAATTAATTAACGCCCTGCGCGGGCACTTGGCCGAATATGGCATTGTCGTTGCCATAGGCGCTCGAAACGTAAAGGTTTTTCAACAGGCGCCTCTTGATCATAGCACAAGGCTTCCCAAGACGGTGTTGTCGATCAGCGGAGTGTACTTTGAGCAAATAGCCGCGTTGACCCAGAAGATTACGGAGTTGGAAATAGCACTGAGGCGAGAGACTGCCCGTGATAGTCAGGCAACACTCCTGCAAACTATGCCCGGGATCGGTCCGATGAGTGCCGCAGCTATTCAGGCATTTGCGCCACCGCTGGAAAACTTTGCCCGTGGTCGGGACTTTGCTGCCTGGTTGGGCTTAGTGTCCGTCGTCAGGTTTTTTGGCACCAAAGGCGGCTTAAATTAAGAGAGAGTTTGGCTCATCTGGTTGGTTTGATTATGCAGCGTGCTGGCGGTGATGCAAGCGTCGCCCCGCCCATCTTTTACCGGCAGTGCATTGGCAAAGCCAATGTCACGAGAGGCATCGAGATTTTGACATCAGCCTCAGTCAGGGTCGTGATCCAGGCTGGTATGCAGCTTGCGCAGCCCCACTGAATAACATTTCATAAAACTGTCACAGGGGCCTCAAGCTGCTGTTACAGTCTCCATCAAATCTATGCACACGTGTGCAAACTGTCGTCGCGCACCTCAATTTTTGGAGATACCGACCTCATGAAACAAATGACTTGCGCTCTTGCGCTGCTCGCAGCCACAGCCGCCACGCCGGTTCTGGCAGAAGATATCAACATCACCGTTTGGGCCGGTGGGTCCAATGACAGTGACCATTACCGCATCGACAACATCAAGATTGCGGCGGACATCCTGTCACGCGAAGCCGCCATCCGCGGCGAAGAGTTGAACATTACTGTTGAAGGTAAGCGCGACTTCGACGGCTGGGATGGCTTCAAGCAAGCTGTTACACTCGGGGCTGAAGCAGGCAATGCCCCAAATATCGTCGTTACCTCACACCTCGACATCGCCCCTTGGGCCAGCGCGGGCTACATCGTTCCGGTTGAGGACTACATCGATTTGGATGCTTGGCCGCTCAACAATGTCTACTCCAACTTGATGGAGATTGCAGCCTATGACGGGATGCAGTGGGGCGTTCCGCAAGATGCTGAAAGCCGCCCGTTCTTCTTCTGGAAAGAAACCATGGAGAAGTTGGGATATAGCGCAGCCGACATCGATGCCATGGCAGCCCGTGTACAAGCCGGTGAATACACTCTGCGCGACATGCTCGCAGATGCGAAAAAGGCCGTGGACATGGGCCTCGTGGAAGAGGGTTACGGCTTCTACCCACGCGTATCGAACGGCCCAGACTACGCTCAGTTTTATCAATCCTTTGGCGGCGAGCTGATGGACCCTGACACTGGCAAGCTTGTGCTTGATCGCACAGCCATGACCGAAATGTATCAGTTCTTCGTGGATGCTGTTGAGGCGGGCGTGACCCGCAAGAACCACATCGGCACCGATTGGGATCAGTGGTATTCCGAGGTGGCCAACGGCAAAGCGGCGTTCTGGCACGGCGGTACATGGCACTATGGCCGCTACACTGGCAAAGAAGGCAACGAGGACTTCTTTGGCACCATTGGCTTCACGCTCATCCCTGCGGGCAATGAGGCGGGCCGTGCCAACACGGTCACGCATCCATTGGTCTATCTCGTGACCGATCAAGAAGAAGATCGTGCCGAAGAGATCGCCGCACAACTGGTGTCCATCGCGTCTGAACCACGCCTCAACACGCTGCACGCCATTGCCTCCTCCCACCTCGCCATTGGCAAGGCGGAAGCTGCTCTCGACCTCTACGCGGGCGACCGTTGGGCGTCTGAAGCCACCGAGGTTCTGCTGCCGCACGCCAACGCACAGCCAAACCACCCCTCCTATGGCGCCTTCTCGGAAGCGATGTTCAAAGGCTTAGAAGCCGCTTGGTCTGGTGTTCAAACCCCTGAAGAGGCCGTGGCTGAAATCGAAGCACAAATGAGCGCCACACTCGGTGACGAGCTGATCATCCGCTAAACAGCTCTTCCCACTCTTTGCGGCGGCGCGCCCAATGCGTGCCGCCGCTCCCATTTAAATACGAGGTGAAACATGAACCGACAGACCTTATTGGGCTGGAGCTTTCTAAGCCCCGCGCTGATGGCGGTGGTGATGTTTTTTCTGCTTCCGGTCATTTTGACCGTTGTTTTTGCCTTCACCAATATGAGCACCTCAACTGGTATTCTTGGCGGCGAATATCAGATCAGTGAAAGCGATCTGCGCCGCCTGCCAGCAGCGGGCGTGAGCAACGAGTCCGTGGAGATGTTAGCAGGCGCAGGTTACGCCGTGCGCCCCGAAACACTGGCGCTTTTTGCGTCTGACTTTGGTGACGAACGCGCGGATGAACTTGACGCGCTACATGGTGGCGCAGTGTTCGATGATCGCCGGGCGATTGAGCGTGCGTTGAAAGACTTGCGCCGTGACCCAATCCGCTCCGTGCGTGACAGAAAGGCCGCCGCAGAGATGTTCCGCATCTCTATTCTCGGTCAGCGTTACCCGACAGAAGCGGCCTTTGCGGATGCCATCGCTGACATTGGTGTACCTGACGCCGACCGCGCAGCATTGACCGAGGCGGCGTATACGGGCTGGACCTTTACGACGCAAAACTTCGAGCTTTTATGGGAGCTTCCCGCCACATGGCGCTATGCGATGAACTCGGTGGTGTACGTCGTGTTGACGCTAGCGTTCAATGTGAGCTTCGGGTTGTTTCTCGCGTTCTCGACCTTCTATCTACCGACACGGACGGCGCAGACATTTCGTGCTATTTGGTTCTTGCCACGTATTTTGCCACCCGTTCTTTACGTGCTTATGTGGCAATGGCTTACGTGGGATCAGGGCTTTATCTCGACGATACTGCGCCCCTTCGGTATCGAGCCGATCAACTGGATGCGTCACACGGCGACCCATGCATGGACGTTCATCGTCTTGATCAATGGCTGTGTCGGCGCGTCGCTTGGGATGATCCTGTTTTCCTCGTCGCTGCGCGCAATTCCCGAGACGCAGCTCTATGCGGCGCAAGTGGATGGGGCCAACCGCTGGCAACAGGTGCGCTTTGTGCTGCTGCCGCAAATGCGCTGGCCGATCTTGTTCATCACCTCCTATCAGACTCTCTCGTTGCTGACATCCTTCGAATACATCTTGCTTGCAACCGATGGTGGCCCCGGTCGCCAAACCGAGGTCTGGGCGCTCGCCGCCTATCACACGGCCTTGTCTAACTACGGCGGCAATCTCGAATACGGGTTGGGCGCAGCCTATGCGCTGGCGCTGGTGATTATCGGCATCTTGCTTTCCGCACTTTACCTGCGGTTCTTCAACTTCCGCGAGCTCGTCGCAAAGCCGAGGATCGAACAATGAATACGTCCATCAAAGGCAACTGGATTTTGATCCTTGCCCTCACTCTGTTCTCGGCGCCGCTGGTCATCATGTATGGTTTCCAACTGATCGACAGCGTCTCGCGCCCCGCACCGGGCGGCATCATTCCGCAGGAATGGGAGCTGACCAACTGGCGGTTCTTGTGGGAGCCGATAGACAGCGCGCGCCCCTCAATTTGGCGTGTGACGTTCAACACCTTTGTCTTCGCCAGCACGACGGCGTTGCTGGTCTGCGCCTTCTCTATCACAGCGGCTTATGCGCTCTCGCGGCTAAATTTTCCTGCGCGTCGGTTTTTCCTCGCGGGTCTGATTATGTTGCACGCTTTTCCGACGATCACCTTGATCATAGCGATCTTTATCGTGCTGCAATTCTTGGGCCTCTACGACAGCTTGATGGGGGTGATCCTTGTCAAAGCCGCATTGGAGTTGCCGTTTGGGATTTGGATTATGAAGGGGTTTTACGACTCTGTGCCGTGGGAAATTGAGATGGCGGGCGTCCAAGATGGAGCCTCGCGGTTCCGTGTCTGGTGGGAACTGATCCTGCCGCAGGTCAAGCCGGGCCTCTCGGCGCTGTTGATCTTCTCCTTTCTTGCGGGCTGGTCGGAATTCATCTTGCCACTCGTGCTGGCCCCTGGCGCCGATGCTCAGGTCTTGGCCACTTACATGAACGCGGTCATCGCGGACGACACACGCCCAGACTACGGGCTCTTCAAGGCGATCGGCATGTTCTACGCATTGCCCGTAATCGCTATTTACCTGCTGTTCCAAAAACGGCTCATGAACATCTATGGCGGAGGCACGAAAGGCTAATGCAGATCAAATTGCAAAACTTTACCAAGCGCTTTGGTGACACAACTGTCATCGAGGATATGTCGCTCTCGATTGCCTCCGGCGAAATGATCGCGCTGCTTGGACCCTCGGGCTGCGGTAAGTCCACGACGCTTTTCGCCATCAGCGGCATTCACCGCATCGACGGCGGATCGCTACACTTTGGCGACCGCGACGTGACCACTTTGCCGCCGCAAGACCGGCCCGTGGGGGTCGTGTTTCAGAACTATGCGCTTTACCCGCATATGAGCGTGGCCGAAAACATCGGTTTCCCATTGCGGGTGCAAAAGCTGAACACGGCGGAGATCAAGCGACGCGTGGGGGAAATGGCTGAGCTCGTCCAAATCGGAAACCTTCTAAAACGTAGGCCGCAGCAGCTTTCCGGCGGACAACAGCAACGTGTGGCACTGGCCCGCGCCTTGGTGCGCAAACCCGACGTGTTGCTGCTTGACGAGCCGCTCGCCAATCTCGATGCCAAGCTGCGCCTTGAGATGCGCTCGGAGATCCGCCGCCTTCAGCGCGAAACCGGCATCACCGCGATCCTAGTCACCCACGACCAGATCGAAGCCATGTCCATGTGCGATCGCATCGCGTTAATGAGGGACGGCCAGATTGAGCAAATCAGCACGCCATCCGAGATGTACGAACGCCCAGCATCACACTACGTGGCAGGGTTCCTTGGCAATCCGCCGATCAGCTTCTTGAAAGCCGAAGCCAATGGGAAACTCATGCTCGGCGCAGAAAATTCACTGCCTATGCCACAAGGAGTTGATGCATCCGGCCCGATTACGCTCGGCATCCGCCCCGAGCATTTCGGTCCGCAACATCAAGGTCCAACTGTGACAGGCCGGGTAAGCTTTATCGAGCCACAGGGCCGTGAGGATTTGATCGACGTTACCTTGCCCGACAACCAGCGTTTGCGCGCCATTGTGCCAGCTGGCCATGACTTTGCGCTTGGCCAAGACGTCAACTGGCAAGTGGATCTATCGCGCACGCATCTCTTTAACGCTGAGGGAAATCGTCTATGACCGCACCGACCGATTGGACCCGTCCTGAGCGCCCCTACTCCATCGCTCACCGAGGGGCAGCGGCCTATGCGCCCGACAACACGTTAGAAGCCTTTCGCATCGCAAGTCGCATTGGCGCGGACATGTGGGAGGTCGATATTCGTGTCACCTCTGATGGTGAAATCATCGCTTTCCACGATAAGATACTCTCGGACGGGCGCAAGATTATCGACACTCGTTTTGCCGAGATCCTTGCCCATACCACCGCAGAACACCGCCCCTGCCCGCTGCTGCGTGATGTGGTGGCCGAGGCTGCAAAACTTGGTGCGGGCATCTATGCCGACATCAAAGATACGGATGCCACCTTGCCAACCCTGCTCATGCTGCAAGAGCACGGTATCACCCGCGCGATCCTTGGGGCGTTTGACCCGAAAGCCGCGCAGATTTTGGCCGAGGCAAGCAGCCCCTATCCGCGCTCTGTGCTCGTCCCGCTTGGGGCTGAGCCGTTTTCCTATGCCCATGGCGCAGATGTCATTCACCTGTGTTGGGAGCGCATGGAGCGACCACAGGACACCCTAACCGATGAGCTTTTCGAGCGCGCCTTTGCCAAGGGTCAAACGATTGCAATCTGGCATGAGGAAGACCCCGACCGCATGGCTGCAATCCGCAACCGTCCTGTCATCGGCATCTGCTCTGATTTGCCAGAGTTGGTCAGTCAGCCTGGGGTTGGCTTGCCGTTCGAGACGGTCTGCCATCGCGGCGCCAATAAGATCGCGCCTGAAAATACCTTGCCTGCGTTTGAATGTGCGCTGGCCGCTGGGTTTGAGTATGTAGAATGCGACCTACAAGTGACCGCTGACGGCGAAATTGTCGTCCACCATGACCAGACACTGGGCCGGACGACAAATGGACAGGGACCAATCACCGCGTTGACCCTGTCTGAGCTGCGCGCGCTGGATGCGGGCCGCTGGTTCAGCCCGCATTTCGCAGGCACACAGATACCGACACTCACCGAGCTGCTCAACCTTATGCAACGCTATGACGGTTGCGCTTATCTGGAATTGAAATCGGCACAGCCAGAGCCCGTCTGGAAAGCGGTCTGTGATGCGGGGCTGCAAGATCGCGTATTTTTCTGGTCCTTCAATCACGCTGCCCTCAAAGAATTGCGAGCCTTGGCGCCGACCGCACACATCATGGCTCGGCGTCAAGACTATGCCAGCTTGCAAGAGGCGTTGGATGACTATGCGCCTCAAGTCATAGAATTCATCTTGAGCGAAGGCACCGAGGATTACGCAGCTGTGCGCGCGGCAGGTGCCAAGGTCATGCTGGCCGCTATGGCGGGAGACGCTAGCACCTTGGCGCAGGTCATTGCCGCCGCGCCTGACATTGCCAATGTTGATCATCCCTTTGATCTTGCCCGACAGGTGCGCGGATGAACGATCACACAGTGAATGAACGCCGCCGCCCCACGTCGCATGACGTCGCACGTTTGGCAGGTGTCTCACGCTCTGCCGTGTCACGTTGTTTCACGCCCGGAGCCAGCATCGCAGACGAGACCCGTGCAAAGATTATGTCAGCCGCGGCGGAACTGGGCTATCGCACCAATGCATTAGCGCGCAACCTGAAGTCACAACAATCGCAACTGGTCGCGATTTTAGCCTCACGGTTGGATACGCCATTTCGCGCACGGCAGGTGAAACATCTCTCTCGGGCGCTGATTGCGCAGGGGTTTCGCCCCCTGTTGTTGACCGCTGAGCGCAGTGATGATCTGGAGCCGTTGCTGTCGTCCATGCTTGACTACAATCTGGCGGGCATGATCGTCACCTCGGACACGCCGCCCACTGCCGTGATTGAGGAATGCAAGCGATTGCGGGTGCCATTGGTGCTGATCAACCGAAACCCAGAGCCCAGTGGCGGGGATCGGATCGAGCTTGACACCACGGCAGCCGCCGAGGTTGTTTTTGATATGCTGCATCAAGCAGGTGCGCGTCGCTTTGCAGTGCTGCGCCCCGAAGATCGAACCTATACTGTGTTAGGGCGTGTTCATGCCTTTGACGCGCTTGTACGCACCAAAGGTCTGACCTGTCATCAGTTGCCCTGTGATAGCCAATCCTATGACGCAGGGCGCGACGCAATGCGCCAATACGCAGACATTTTGCAAACCTGCGACGGCCTTTTTGCCACGTCAGATTTACTGGCCTGCGGGGCCTTAGATGGGCTGCGCCTTGATCTCAATATGCAGGTGCCCAAAGATATTCGCGTTGTGGGCTTTGATGATATAGAACAGGCAAGCTGGGCGTCTTATGATCTCAGCACCGTACGGCAAGACCCAGAAAAGCAAGCCGACACAGCCGTTGAGGTCATGCTATATCGCTTGCAAATGCCCGACGCGCCAACACTTTTGAAACATCCGCCGCTCAAACCAATCCTACGCGGCACCACTGGAAAGCCTGATTTCACATGACCCTGCACGACCGAATGTCCTTTGCTGCATCCCTCGCAAAAGAGGCCGGCTCCCTTGCTCTCACGATGCGCGCATCGCGAGAGGGGCTAACAATCGACGCCAAAGGCCCGCAAGATTTTGTCACCGCCGCGGATCTTGCCGTGGAAACCTTGATCCGAGAGCGCATTGCAGAACAGTTCCCCAACGATGCGATCATCGGAGAGGAAGGCGGACGCCACGGCAATACATCCTCTGGTGAGGTGTGGATCATTGATCCCATCGATGGGACGACAAATTTCATGCGCGGATTGCCCGACTGGGCCGTGTCCATCGCCTGCGCAAGTGAGGGTGAGATCGTCCTCGGAGTGATATTTGCACCCGACCACGATCTGATGCTCGAAGGTCTTCTGGCGGGCACACCAATCGCCCGCAAAAACGGAGCGGCCATGCAGCCCGCCACCAGTTGCACAGCCACCGAGGCGTTGATCGCCGTCGGCTGGTCCCCACGGACGGCCTTCAAAGATCATGCAGCTTTCCTTGCACAGATCGTCGCACAGGGGGGCGAATATCGCCGTTCAGGGGCTGCCACAATCGGCTTGATCGGTGTCGCGAGCGGGTGGGTCGATGCCTATGTAGAGCGCGAGTTGAACCTATGGGACGCCGCTGCGGGGATCGCAATTATTCGTGCGGCAGGCGGAGTCGTGGAGGCCCCCGACTTTACGCCTGATCTCAAAACACCCGCCCCTTTTCTGGCTATAGCGCGCGCAGACCATGAGCTAGCGCCGATCTTGCGTTTATCAATCGTTTAACGACAGAAAACGCTGCGCTAAATTGTCGACACCAACTTTCAGGACGTTGCATTGCAACATTATAACCTACTGCCAAGAGCCACCTGACCATTGTCAGTCCGAACCTCTCGAATGCGGAATGGAAACTTTTCGATGATGTGATCGAACGGTGCTGTCAGACTAATTCAAACCAGTCTCTGCATGGACAGTGAAGCTGCACTTATGGGAATAGCGCATGAATGACTTGCCGGACGATCTGAACTCGATCATCGAGACTGCGGATCGAGAACTTCAAGCCGAAGATGTTCCGCCACATGCACGGCCAATTCATGCTGTTATGAAGGTTGCAAGAGCTCTGGGCCTGCCGGGATTGCCGCTCGTCCCCCTCACCGAGCACCATCCTGAAAAAGACAGCCTCCCTGATTTGATCACACAGAGAATAAGCTCATGGTATCAAGAGCTATATGGTGACAGACTCAATCTTGATCCGTCTGCCAATGCTCGTGTAGCGATTATTGCTGATGGCGATATTTGGGAAGGCAATTTACCAATCATTTTTGGTGGCTTGGTGGCCCCAAGCCGAAAATTGCCAGACACCACAGGCAAAAACCCTAATGCCCCCAAGATATATAATCCATGTGCGCATTTGACAGGTATTACTCAAGCTCGTCTCAACCGCTTCACTAATGAAGATATCAACGAGGTAGTTGATCTATATAACCTGGGGCATAATTCAAGAGAGGCGTTCAAGCGGTTCAGAAATTTTGATCCGTTGTTCGTTAGAGCAGAGGCGGATTGGGCGGCAGCGACATTACATTTAACTGCTCAAAGGCCAGACTATGGTCAATCATTATATTCGTCTTATCAGGTCGCTGAAAAATTTATGAAAGGTATTTATAAAATAATCACAAATGAGACACCAACTCGCGTCCATGGATTGGGTGATATATTCAAAAAGTTGAAATCTGACTGTCTAATAAGAGGCATGGGCAACCTTGAGCCGCTGTTGGTAAAAATTCCTTATAATTCTTCTGCGCGATACGAAGCTCCTATAGATCGCTCAGTTGCCTATCACGCCCACAAATCTAGTCTTGAGCTCGTTGGCCAGCTCGGCACAGTTGGTTATTCGGACTATCATCAGTCTTACAAATAAACAGAGTAATAAATTAGCCGCAGTCACTATCTTTCCGCCTGCATTTTCCCATCTCGCGGCACCAACGGTGAAGGTCAGCTATCGCAAATCGGCGTCTGATGCCTTGGGTCAACTGCGGGCTGACAGCAGTCATCTGGTGTGATCGCTCAGGCCAGTGGCAGGGCATTTTGCGCAAGAACCATGCGCTGCATTGCCGCAAGTCCGTTTAGAGCCCACTTTGACCAATGCTGCATTGTGCGCGAATGGCCGCTATCATAGGCTCCCAAAAACCTTCAACAACTGGTTGGGTTTTGAACGGGGTTTTGGGCAACGTAAATTGGGGTGGTTTGAAGCCGTTCCAAAAAGGAGCATTTACGGCGCGTCGTCTTTTCACTGCTTACTGTGGTAAGGCTTGCCTGAAGGTTCCGGCAACGAAACAATCCCTCAACTCCAAGCGTCTGGCTGAAAACCGTTCGTGATCTTCAGTAACGTCGTCAAAATCGTCCGTAATTCGAAAGAGCAATCCATGTTCATTAGGCCAAGCCCTTGAAGCGCGGTTCAATATTGAGGCTGTATCATAAGTCGATGACAGCTCCGGTCCAAGGTAGTTAGCCCATGCCAGTTCCGGCAAGTATTTAAACTGACGCGGCCACGTTCGTTTTCTAAGGTCGGGAAAGACCTTGTTTCCATCTTCTGCGACTCGTCCTGTAAAGGCCTTCTCCCCGACGACGGCGCTATCAAATCGGTGATAGTCGAGCTCTTTTATTTCTTGTGGTGGAAACTGATGTAGCATGCCGTGGGCTGGACGTAACAACGCACAAAGCTCGGAAAACAAGGTGAACCAATCGATCCCACTTTTTTGGTTGAACGCCATGATCAGTGTCGAATCCAAGTTGCGATTATTTCCACTTGCGTGATTCACCATCCCCCAATTGCGCAGGGATTTCCGTCTACGCCAGATCGCACCTATTTTGACATCTGTGGCAGTCCCTTGCCCCCGTATGACAGCATCGGTCGTCCAATAGTGCGACCAAGTCTCAAGCTTCTCGATGGGAATATTTACGGGTTCATGCCAGTTGACAAATTCCGGTGTCAGCCGTGCATCGCATTGATGCAAGATATCGTAGACGGCCCGTGCCGTATCACTGTTCGAAATGTCGTCATAAGTTGTTATTCCAATGACAACGTCTGCACTCTTCATTGAAAACCATCCTGCTGAGATTGGCCTCAAGCTACATTGAAAATCGGTTACAGCAAAGATCTCTTAGCGAGCCTTCGCAGCATTTGTAACGACGTTCCAAAAATCCACCCAGACTGTGTGGAAACTTCTCCCCGTCTGCAAGAGAGGCAATCACCGCTGATATCGCCCAATTCAGGATTCCTTTGGGTCTGCAGAAATGGTATTCTTTTGCATGACACATATTCAAGGAACGCCTCGCGCACAGACGCTACTTTTGCCTGAATGCGTGGACGATTATGTTGCTCCAGATAACGTGGTTCGGTTTATTGAAGCCTTTGTCGAAAGCCTTGATCTTGCGGCGGCAGGCTTTGATCGGGCTCGCCCCAAAGCCACTGGCAGGCCGGGATATGATCCAAGCGATCTGCTGAAGCTTTACATTTATGGCTATCTGAACCGGGTGCGTTCGAGCCGGCGTCTGGAAGCGGAAACTCACCGCAATCTGGAAGTGATCTGGTTGATGCGGCAGTTGCGGCCTGACTTCAAAACCATTGCTGACTTCCGGCGCGAGAACAAAACATCTTTCCGGAAAGTCTTCCGTGAGTTTGTGGTCCTGTGCCGTAGCCTTGATTTGTTTGGCCGCGAGCTGATTGCCGTCGATGGCACACGGCTGAAGGCGGTAACCCGCTAACGACATTGGAGACGATCCACCACCGAAAACCATCGTGAGGCGCATCACGCGACCTCGGAGAGAACCATGACCCTGGACGGACAATCGCCATCCCGCCTGACATAGCCGCAATCAGAGAACCGTTTTTGGAGTATATAAATTACCGCTAGCTAGATGCCGATTTTCCGAAAGCAGCCATTGGCCCCTACACCGTCAATGTCGGCTTCGTCCCGCATAGCCGCCATCCAGCACGTCAAAATGCTGCGCTAACGGGGCAATGTCTGCTTCGGGGAAGCTGCGATGCAGCAATTGGAGATCTGGTCAATGGCCGCTAAGGGCCGTTCGTTTCGACAAGCACAACGACAAGGATCTAGCTATCGAGTAAACCCTGGACCGCCGCCTGATCAATGTTTGAATTTGCCACACCAACTCCTTCCCGATCATGGTTGTCGATTTATTCCAGAAAACCTGGCAGAACAATTCTTTAGCCTTAGCGTCTAACATCCGACAACTAATTTTCTGCACCTTGTCATCAATGTCCGCTTTAGGAAAGCTGCACTGCGGCTAAGTGATATATTGTCGAGGTCCGCTGTGGGCCGTTCACGTCTATCGACACCAAGGGCGGAAAGCATGCGTAATTGGGCAGGCTTTCGCTTTTAGGCCAAGCTCCCACTAAGATCACAGAATAGCCACCTCACGAAAGTAGGTCTTCTAACAAAACTCTCGTTTTTTCAAACTTTAGCTTTGCCATTGCATCGCGGGAATTTCACGCAGCTCATAAACTTCCCATACCGTCCTCTGCGCTCGACCAACCAGCCATCAGAACAGCTTGGACAACTGAGGGCCTTTTTCTATTTTGGACGCCACAAAGCTCAGAGCCACCTTTAACTCATCGCTGCGCACGTCGATTTCTGTGCAAGTCTCAGCTGCATTTGCGATCACTTTCAGCGCCGCCTCCAATTCAGAAACGCGCAGAATGTCTTCTGACCAGCTGCCGCCAAATGCGACATTTTTCAATTGTGTTTTCAAATCAACCATGAGAACAAATGTAGAACATTGAGCCATTTTTGGAAGATACAGGATTTAGGCTATGACCCCGATGCGCTGTCTATATCTGGATATGAACGCCTTCTTTGCCAGCGTTGAACAACAGGTTGATTCTCGACTCAGAGGGCGGCCTGTGGCAATCACGGCACTTGAAACTGGCCCGCATAACAATTGGGCTGGGGCTGTTGTTGCTGCCAGCTATGAGGCCAAGGCGCAGGGCGTCAAAACGATTATGCGTGTTGCCGAGGCGCGTCAAATTTGCCCTGACATCGTGTTCCTTCAAGCCCGCCACAAGCTCTATGCTCGGGCCAATCAGGCGATTTCCAAAGCTATAGATACCATCGCCGAAGTGGAGCGGGTGCGCTCGATTGATGAATTCCAAATCGCCCTTGGCGGCAGAACCAGTGCGCTCCCTGCCGCGCTGGATTTGGCCCGCGATATTAAAAATATCATCCGCGGTGACGTGGGCAGTCAGTTGCGCTGTTCGATTGGTATTGGGCCAAACCAATTGCTGGCAAAAATCGCTGGTAAATTGGAAAAACCCGATGGCCTGCAATGGCTCTCACCTGAGAATATGCCAGAGGCCATTGCGCATCTCAAACTGGACGATTTGCCCGGCATCTCACGCGGCATGAGCGCCCGTTTGGGCAAGGCGCATGTCTGGGGCATTCATGAGCTGTATGCGCTCGATCCACGGCACGCGCGGATGATTTGGCGCTCCGTTGAGGGCGAACGTTTCGTGCGCGGGTTGCAAGGCGAAGACATCCCGTTGATTGAAACCTCGCGCAACACCTATGGCCAATCCAAAGTGCTCGCGCCAAAGTATCGCCCTGCCCCAATGGCCACCCGCGTTGGCCGCTGGCTGGTCGAACGGGCGGCAGCACGCATGCGACGTGACGGCTATTGCGCAGGACGGATCTCCATTCACATCGGCCTGTGGAAACGGCACGGGCATCATTGGCAACAAACGCTCAATCCAAGCCAAGACACGCGTGATTTTCTGGGTATCTTTGATGCCCTTACGGCGCAGTTTGCCGGCAGTCGAACCCAAGCCACATCGATCGGAATTAACCTCACGAACTTGGTGCTGTTAACAGAGCGCAATGGCGAACTTTTTCTGCCGCTTGCGCCGGGGCAAAACAGCAAGCGCGAAACGCTCTCTGCCACCATCGACCGCATCAATCTGCGGTATGGCAAGACCGTGATCAAGTATGGTCAGCAGCAGGAGCATCTGGGGTTCTTTGACCGTGGTTAAGGACAATCGATACATATCAAACGGGCAGCACATCGGACAAAGATCAACATCAACGCATTTTTCTGATAAACATATGAGGCACAGAACGTCAGGCATAAATGACGGTGTAAAAAGAAGCCGACGGCTTCAAAATCCTGAAAGGGGCTTGCCCTTTCACCAGGTCCAGCGTGGCGCTGGTCGCAGTCAAAAATATAGGGCGTGGCCCATATTGCAGACGAGAAGGGGTCAAGGGGGTATCCCCCTTGCGAGCTGTGAAGTTGTGGGGACCGCAACTTCACTAGTGAGTAGGGAATTCAGCAAACTGCGAATTTCGCCGGCGGGATTTTCTTTACTCTGTCGTAGAATCGGAAAAACACCGAACTCCGATCTATGAGGCCACCATGTCTATCCAACACAACTTTGACAATGCCAGTCCTGCAAATTCACAGGTTCCCGTGCCGCCTGCTGTTTTGCGCTTTGCCCCCCTCAAGCCCAAACAACTGTCGCTGTTCAAGATGCACGATAAGCGCACAGGTGGGGATCTCAATCACGTTGATCTCACGAAACAGACCCTCAACCAAATCGAACATGGCCACGCAGATTGGATTCCTAAACTTAAGAAACGCATCGCACGTATGGCAGAGCGGAACTGTAAAAATGAGGTGCGCGCCCTAAAAGCAAAGGGACGGAAGGCTGATGCACAACGCAGGCAGAAGGAAGGACCAAAGTCACCTTGGCACGCCAATACAGATGCGCCACTAAGGGAAGGCCTTTTGACAGTGAACAAGTCTTGGTTTGGTGGCTCTGGCGTAGATAAATGGGATCCGAAAAAAGTTGAGGACTTTCGCGCATACGCAATGGATTTTCTCCACACGTATTTTCCGGGCAGCCAATTGCAATACGCTGCCTCTCATAGCGACGAAGAGGCCTTTCACATCCACTTTGTCACAGCGACTTGGGACAGCAAGACCACCGTTAATCGTGGTGAACAAATTCAATTGCGCGCTGCAGCCAACCCTATTTTGCAAAGCTACGAATTGGCTCAGGATCTCGTCGGCGCTCATTTTGAAGAGATTGGCATCACCCGCGGGGCTCGGAATGCAGAAGCCAGACGCCAAGCAAAAAACGCAGGCCTCCCAGTTCCAGACAAACGGCGCCACGTCTCTCCATCAGAATATCGCGAAGAAGAGCGGCGCAAAGGGCGGGCCGAAGCTCAAGTGATCAAAAATAACACGACAGAAGATTCTGCGGCCGCACTGAAGAAAACCCGGCAACGGGCTTCAAAGTCGGAACGGGCGACACGGCGCAAAGCAAAAAAAGTCGAAGCAGCTCAAAAGAAAGCCACAGAGACCACAAAAGTGATCCTTGATGATGCCCGCGACACTGCGGCCAATATTGTCCGCAGATCAAGAACACGCGCGATCCGAGAGGCCAACGCACGCAAAGCAGAAGCAGAGCGCTTGTTCAAAATCTCTGAAGCCAAACGTGAGAGTGAAGAAACAGCGGCACAGCGCGCCCGCGAAGAGGCTTTGGATGCGCAAAATTTGTCGGCAGCGGCAAACGCCCAAATGATCCGTTGGGAAAAGCAAGCCCAAATTGGGCTTGAGACAGCCGCACGTGAACACGATAATCTAACAACGGCAAAGGCAGAATTACAACAGACCGAGAATTGGCGTGACCTTGCACTGAAAGACACGGAAGAGGCCCAAAAGGCCGCGACCAAAGCGATGGCGGATCGAAATGCGCGGCAGGCGGAAGCGGAAGATGCGAAGGCCGCTCAGAAAGAGGCTGAGGCTGCACTGCGTTCGACCAAAGAGCATACGGACACGATTGACGCCGAAGCCTATGCATTAGCAGACGGTCTCGATTATATTGCGAAGGGCCTCCTCACGTATCGCCCAGCAACAGAAGACAAAGACGATCGCCTTGTCTTCTCTAAATCAACACGAGCAGATGCGCCGACCCGCCAAAGCATTGCGTCTCGCATCCGCCCAGCCATGACACGTCTCGTCGACATTGGTCGCCTCATCTTCGAAGCTGTGCATGCACTTTTGGCGCAAGAACGTGCTGTCATGGCACAAGACATTCAAACGCTGGACGATATCCGTAAAGAGATGGGCATCGATGCCAATGAACGCCTAGATGAGCTGAAGGCGCGCTATGATGCAGAAGATGCGTTGCCAAGCCTGTAGGACGCATGCCTGAGAGGTGCGTTCTTACGTTGGGTGTGCAGTAACATAATGAGCGCGCAGGACGCGCTTTAGCGTTTAGGCTTTGTCCGTCGCCTCAAGCCACTGCGCGAGCACCCGCCGGATCATTTCGGGGCGTGTTGGAAGATCGTCTTCTTCGCGTCTGCGGTTATCGATTGCCTCGATCATTTCGCGCGGCAAGCGAACAGTCAGAGCTTCTGTATCAAGCTTGGGGCGTCCCATTTTTTTTCGCATAAAATCACTTCCTTGATTGACTTAGTAACTTTATGATGTCATATTGTTCGAGCAGAGGCAAGGGTTGCCCCCCTTACTTCTGCCCTAATCAATCTGATCGTAAGGAGATCATCATGACTAAACAGACCCCTATCACGCCTTTTGCAGCGCATCAAACACCTGCGTCACGTGCCTTCCCCGCCCTTCTCACTCTTGTGATGGATTTCATCATTGCAGAGCGCGATCTTGAAGACGTGGGGCACAGCCAAGATCCGGCTTATAGCCTGTTTCTGCGCGACGCTGAACGCGCCCAAGATCATCTCACGGACGGCTTGCGCAGCTTTCTCGCTTTGCCCAAAGACGGACTTGCAGACCAACCCTTGTTTCGCACGGCGCGGCTCATTGATGCCATGCTCGGCTGCGAAGAACTTGGCGGCGCGCGGCGTCTGCACCGCGAGATGCATTTTTCATTCTTTTCGCAATTCCAGCTTCCGGGCATTGGCGTGACCGCCATGGAGCGCAATGCGATGTTGATCCAAGCCCGTCACCTGATGACGGCGCTCGCAGCCTTGCCGCTCTTTGACAGCGCACCAGAAGTGCTGGATGACACGCGCGCTTCAGACGAGCCGCCTGCCCCAGCCTTTTAAGTAAACGATCCCCATAAACATCAGAACAGGTCGCCATTTTCACCGTGGCGATCCCCCTTTCTGTGCGCGGATCGATCGCTGCAGCCCTTTGGCTGCGGTCACAATAAATTTGCACATCTTTTTTTCTTTATATGGAGCACATCCCATGAACACGATTTCCCATTCCCAAAACATGCTGACCATTCAAAACACCTTGCTGCCCATTTATAAAAGCGCCCTGCTGCCGCATTGGATTGAGGCCGCTCAATCAAAAGGCTTCGACGTTGTCGCCCGCGTCGTCGACCGCCTGCACCTCGCCCTGCGCTGCCAACACTGCGGCGCACTCAACAAAGTGCGTCTCTTTACCTTAATGAACAGTCACCCAAATTGTCCCGCCTGCATTGAGCAGGCTTGGGCCACAGACGCCGCAGCCGCGGGTCTGGAGTTGCTCAGTCGCGACCCCAAAAGCCGCCACCACGGTATCTATCGCGCGCCCTGCGGACATAAGTTTCGCCGTCAGTTTGAGTTGATCAAACGCGTTGCTGCAGGAAAGACCAACCTGCGCTGCGCGACATGCCATGCCGCCAGCGAAGTCGCAGAAGCAAAAGCGCAAGGCTGGGACTTGATTGGCCCCGACCCCGAAGGCGATCCGAACTATCGCCAGTATCGTCATGCCGACTGCGGACATGAGCAACGTGTTGCGCGCGCCAATATGCAGACGGGGCGCTTTGGTTGCGGGGGATGCGGCGAAGACTGGGTGGCCGCGCCGAGCTTTCTCTACGCAATGTCCTTCACGCTGGCGAGCGGCCGCAAACTGGTCAAGCTGGGATTTTCTCGCAATCCTGACAGCCGCCTGCGGCATCAGCTGCAATGCGATGCCGCGATGCCCTGCGCCGTGTTGCGTGAGGTGCCCATCAAGACAGGCCAAGAGGCCATCCGCCTTGAGAAGGGGTTGCACACAAAACTGCGTCAAACCCATTGCGATTGCCTTGTCGATCCCGCGATCTACCGCGGCCAGATCCGCGTCAAATCCGAGATCTACGATGCGCGGCTGACCCAGACCATTCTCGATCATCTCGACACGATTGAGGCGCAGATCGCGCCGCCTGCCGCCTAGGTCTCCACCTCAAGTTAGAACCGACCTCCGAGCCTTCCGCTCGAGGGCGCAGTCTCACACTCTCTCACAGGGAGGGCTTCTCTATGCCCAAATCACAAATCCAAACGCCCGCATGCACCGATTTCGCCCATACGTTGATTGAACGCCTGCGCCGCCATCACGGCGTGGCGCGTCATTCCGATGAAGACCTCACGCCCTCTGAGCTTGACGAGCTGTTCGCAAAATTCGATGCGGGCAAAGGCATCGATTGCTTTGCGCAAGACGCATCTGTGTCATCCGGCACAGTGCCGTCCCGCCACGTGCCCGCCCGTCAAGTTCTGATCGCCATTCGCCTCGCGGCCAGCCTCAAATCGCCATCGGTCATCGATGCCGCGCAGACCTGCGGCGCGCTCACCGTGATCCGCGATATCGACCTCGCAGACCTAGCGACGCTCAAAGATGTTTTGCGCATTTGTTACGCGCAAGACCAGTGGCAGGTCATCGCGCCGGACGTCGCTGAAGGCGCACTCATAAAGAATGCGCAAGCCCGCTTTCACACAGCGCTGAGCGACAGTTTTGATATGATCCAGCCGGTGCTGGCCTTGCAAGCCGATGGCATCTCATTGCCCAAACATCTCATCGCAATGGTCTCGCCCACACTCCCCACGTTTCCAATGGCACGGATTTCGGGCGATATCCTGACCATATTTTTGCAATCCGGCCATCTCTCGCATCACATCACTGATCCCAACGCCTTACGCGCCGCGCTTCCGAGCGACGAGATCCTCTCCGATCTCAATACAGTCACCGCCTGTGCCACGCTGCGCGCGACGAACCTGCAGGACGCTTTGGCTCAGCTGAGTGCCGTCACCAAACGCGATGCCCAATCATCCGGCCCACACCTTGAGGACATGAGCGGCGACAGTCCCGCCCTGTCTGCGGCCCGCCGGATCGTCGATGACCTGCGGCTGTGGAAAGACGGCAAAGCCAGCTGGGACGAGATCAGCCGTTCGATCTTGTTTGACGGTCCTCCCGGCACAGGCAAAACCTATCTCGCCAGCGCCATCGGCAATAGTGCGGGACTGTCTGTTGTCAACGCCAGCTTCGGAGCGTGGCAATCGGCGGGCCACCTCGGCGATATGCTGCGCGAGATGCGCGGCAGCTTCGCAGAGGCGCGCCGCAAAGCGCCCTGCGTTTTGATCATTGATGAGATCGACGCCGTCGGCTCGCGCAGTGACGACGACAGCCACGGCTCAGGCTATCGCCTGCAGGTGATCAATGCCTTCCTTGCGGAACTCGATGCGATATCGCGCGACGAAGGTGTCATTCTGGTTGGCACCACCAATCGCGCAGACAAAATCGACCCCGCCGTGCTGCGCGCTGGACGAATGGATCTCAAGGTGGCAGTGCCCCTGCCCGACACTGAGAGCCTCTTGGCGATCCTGCGCCAGAACCTGCGCGACGAGGTTTCCGAGACCGACCTGCAGGCCCTTGCGCGGGGCTCTGTCGGCAAAAGTGCTGCTGAGATCGACGCTGCAATCCGCGCGGCACGGTCTGATGCGCGCCACAGCGACAGCATGCTCTCGCTGGCGATGCTGCAAGATCATCTCAACATTGACGCGAGCGCTGAGAACCAAAACCTGCTCTGGCGCATAGCAGTTCACGAGGCGGGACACGCGATCATCGCAGCCGCTTTAAACTTGGGGCCCGTCACCAGCCTGCGGGTCTCACCGGACGGCGGCCAAGTCACCTGCCAATTCAAACCGAACGAGAGCCTGCTGTCCGACTTTGAGGCCCAGATCGCCTATTCTTTGGCAGGCCGCGCCGCTGAACGCTTGGTCTTGGGCGACATCTCGGCTGGGGCTGGCGGGTCTGAGACCTCCGATCTGGCGCTGGCGACAAAGGCCGCCATTCAGATCGAGACCACCTTGGGCCTTGGCGAAGGAGGCGCCCTCTGGCACGCCAAACCGAATGAGGCGCTACGCGCCACAACCAGACTTCGCGCCCGCCTGCGCCACCGTTTGGACCACGCAGAGCAACGCGCAACAACCCTGCTCACAGAATATCGCGATCAGCTCGAAGCCTTAGCCCGCGAACTCCTGCACCAGCGTTCAATGCGCGCCGCTGAGATCGAGCCGTGGCTGCGCGACGTCACGCCCATGACAGCCAAGCCGCAGCCCAGCACACAGATCACCGCGCCACATCAGCTCCAGCGTGAACCGCCAAGGCTGGGGTGAAGGGGGCCAAGACAGGTCAAAAAGACAAAATACGATGCCCCCAAACAGATAAATGACACACACCAATCCCAAAAGGCTGCCCTTAAAAACAAAGGAATGATCCACATTATACTGTCTGCAGGTCGCAATACAAAAAATGAACCCCACAACACTGATGTCTCAGGCCAGCCACAAAGTGCCAACCATATCACGAGATCACACATGCCTGCTTCAATCACAGGCAAGCAAGTTGTGCAGTAAGATCGACCAAAGACAGACAGATCAAAAAGGCAGCTCATATCAAAAAGACAGGATCAGCGTCTGGGGCATTTTGTGGTTTTCGTTTTCTTGGTTTGTTAGTTTTTCATTTTCTCAGTTTCTCAGTTTTTGAAGTATTTTTTCGGTTTTTTGGTTTCGCTTCAAAAAGGACAGATGATTTTTTTCGGTTTTTCCAAACAGGCAGATGTAAGATTTTTGGTTTTTTCAGTTTTAGAATCGAGATGTAAAATCCGTATTTTTTTCCAGCTTTTTAAGAGTTGATTTTTTATAGCTATTTTTATGCATCAACAGTGTTGCAGAATAATAGATAAAGTTTTTCGACACGACAGTTATCCACAACATTCCGACATTCAGCGCATAGTTTCAGTCGCTTAGCGTCCCCTATGAGGTCCCCGATGCAGTATAGTGATACCGACACCGCCGGACATGTTTCCGGCTTTGAACTCATCACTTTAAACCGTCCGGCGCAGCGCCGGAACGGGCGGGAGACCTCGGCCAATGGCACGGGACCAAAAGACACATGCAAGCGACAAGGAGGTACCACAGGTGCCGACTGTTGCTGTGTCGTCTGGCGGTACACACGGCACAAACGGCAAAACACAGACACAACAGGATCAAATGCGTGCATTGGTCCGCGCTCTGGCACGGGATGCCGCGCGGATTGATCATGAAGAAGAGGAGAACTGTCGACACCCCCACCACAAACCCAAAACTTAAATCATCAAAGGAGAACCACCTATGACACCAACCTGTCTTCGCGCCGTCATCTACGCAAGATATTCCTCCGACATGCAAAACCCCGCCTCTATTGAAGACCAAATTCGTCTGTGCCGCATGCATGCAGAACGCGAAGGCTGGGAGGTCGTAGCATGCTATGAAGACCGCGCCACCTCTGGCGCCAGTATCCTGCGTCCCGGTATTCAGCGCCTACTGCGCAATGCGCAGGAGCAGCATTTTGATATTGTTGTGTCAGAAGCCCTTGATCGCCTTTCCCGCAATCAAGCTGATATTGCCCAGCTGTATCAAACCCTGTCCTTTGCCGATGTGGGCATACAGACCCTTTCTGAGGGACCTGTGAATGAGATGCATATCGGCCTGAAGGGCACCATGAATGCTCTGTTTTTAAAAGACCTCGCAGCCAAAACTCACCGCGGGCTAGAGGGCCGCGTGCGCAAGGGCAAATCAGCAGGCGGCAAATCCTATGGCTATGACGTTGTCCGCAGCCTGCGCGAGGATGGCGAATTGAACAGAGGCGATCTGTCAATAAATCAAGATGAAGCAGCAATCATTCTGCGGATATTTGAAGCTTATAGCGACGGTCAATCACCTGGAAAAATCGCAGACATGTTGAACCGTGAGGGCATCCCTGGACCACGCGCCCCCAATTGGAATAAATCCACCATTCATGGCAACCCCAAGCGCGGCACGGGGATTCTCAACAACATGCTCTATGTCGGAGAACGGCACTGGAACCGTCAAACCTACAAAACAGACCCTCGAAACGGTAAAAGACAGTCTCGGCTAAAAGCGGAGGCTGATTTGTGTATTGCGCAGGTTCCAGACCTGCGGATCGTGCCACAAGATCTTTGGGAGGCGGTGAAGACGCGTCAAAAGAGTCAGGCGATTAAACAAAGTGACAGCAAAGCCTGGCAACGACGCAAGCCACGCTTTCTGTTTACAGGCCTGATCAAATGCGGCTGTTGCGGCGGTGGATTTTCGACCATCGCCAAGGACAGATTTGGCTGCAGCACCTCGCGCAACAAAGGCACCTCAGTCTGCGCCAACCGGACAACGGTCGCACGCAAAGATATGGAACGTCAAATTCTAGATCTCCTCTCAGACCACCTGATGGACCCAGACTTAGTCGAAGCTTTTGCCAAGGAATACATCGCTGAGCGCAATCGCCTCTCTGCGCACAAAACAGATGACCGCGCCTCAAAGCAAAAAGAGTTGAACAAGGTGATCAAAGATCAGGATATTTTGGTCAACGCCCTTCTGGCAGGAACCCCGGCAGCGCGGATTAACGACCGTATGAGCCACCTTGAAGCGCGCCAACAACAGTTGGAACAAGACCTTGCCAGCCCCCCTGCCCCGACCTCTAATCTGCGCATCCATCCGCAGATGGCCCACACTTATCATGCACGCATCAAGTCCCTTATTTCAGAACTTGGTGATCCAAACAGCGAGATTGAGGCCCGTGATGAGATCCGTGGTCTGATTGACAAAATCACGGTCACACCACAGCCCACGGGCGGCAAGCGCATGCAGCCACAATTGGAGCTACATGGCGCTCTGGCAAGCATTTTGTCCTTGAGCCTTGGGGCTAAAGGACAGCCTGAACAACAAAAAACCTCCTGCGAACAGGAGGTTGTGCAAAGTATAGTATTTATGGTTGCGGGAGTAGGATTTGAACCTACGACCCGGACGCATGTTCACATGCGGAAGCATTGCCTTGGCAATGTTCAGTAATCAAGATGTTTATATGGTGATATTGGTTGCGGGAGCTCGATTTGATAAATACTTGCCTTTGTATAAGACCAATAAAAGCCAACCCATCCACACCCTACGCCGTAACGACTAAATACAATAGGCTTTAGCAACAAGGTCGGGAAGCAGCCATTCGCTGCACAACGCATTTAAGTCCGCAAAGGGCGGTGGGCTCAACACTTTAGTCTTTAGGAAAAGATGGAGTGTTTTGAATGAAGTATCGTCGCAGGATTTACTATTCAGCTGAACAGCGTGCCGAGATTTGGGATCCCTCTCGGCGATGCAAGCACCGCCTGCCGGCAGTGGATGACAGCGCGGGGAGTCGATGAGATCGATTGGGCGTGTCTTTGATCGCCAATCATCGTCAGTCTTTTCAGTCATCTCACCAACTGGTGGAATACGTCCACTGGATCGCAGGCGGGGTAGGTCAGCATTGAGCCTTTCTGAGCGCGAAGAGATATCTCGTGGGCCCAGCACCAAACAATCTCTACGCGCGATTGCGCGTCAGCTGCATCGTGCGCCGTCAACGATCAGTCGAGAGGATCAACGCAATGGCGGCCAGACAGGCTATTGCACAACCACATCGGATCAAGCGGCATGGGACCGAGCATTGCAGCCTAAGATGTGCAAGTTGGCTTGTCACCCCGAATTGGCCGACGCAGTATCAGCAAAGCTGCGGCGCAAATGGTCGCCCGACCAGGTTGCGGGCTGGCTTAAACGCGCATTCCCAGGGCACTGGGAGGGCGACCTGACTGGCGGGTCGAAGAACAGCTATATCGCGACCCTTGTTGAGCGGCATTCACGATATGTCATGCTGGTAAAAGTCGCGAACAAGGACAACGAGAGCGTCGTTACGGCCTTGATCAAATCGGCTCAGAAGTTGCCGCGCGCTCTACAAGTCCCTGACGTGGGATCGTGGTAAAGAGCTGGCGGATCATCCGCGCTTTACGCTGACCACGGACGTTGATGTCTACTTCTGCGACCCTCAGTCACCATGGCGGCGCGGGTCCAACGAAAACACCAACCGGCTTTTAAGGCAATAGCTGCCTCGCGGAACCGACCTATCCATCCATTCACAGGCAAAACTTAGCGCGATCGTAAGGCAACTAAACGAACCTCCGCGAAAGACCTTGCAATATCAAACGCCAGCAGAGAAGTTTGCAGAGTGTGTTGCATCGATCGGTTGAACCCACCGCCGAAAGGGTCATTTTTCAGTTGTTAGGTCGGCATTTACATCCTCGCGCCAGTAGATCCGGCCTAGATCATGGGGCATCGCCAACAGGGCCACGTTGGCATTTCTAAGTTTAATCGAAACTGCGCCAGACTATCAGCGGTAACAACTGTCGCCCCTTGGCGGTAGAGTTCTGAGGTATCCACCCCGCACAGCATCTCATGCTGGACCAAATACCCTAATGTTTTGACCGTCACTTTTAGCTGGCGGGCGACGTCACCGACGGAGAGGCTGCTCTGTCCCGACGCCCTGACGTTATCGGCTCCATTCGCGCTAGTTTTAGCTTTCTCATGCGAATTCTTCTCGCGCTCGTAGGCGTCAAGCATTTTCTGGTTTACAAAGTTCAGCGGTACAATACCGCCACCAGCATCACGCGTTGCAAGACCTAGATAAAGCAGATTCTCCGCATTGTGCTTGGCGAATCCCTTGAGCGAGAGTGGGTTCGACGAAGCCATTCCCTCCGAAGGCACGCCAAGCATCAGGACTCCTTTCCAGACGGAAAAATTATCGAAAACGTGTCGTCACACGACTTCACGCAGGGGCTCGAACTCATCGCCGAGCCATCGAAGTTAAGCAGTCGGAAAGAGCATCGGGACCGTCTTTCACTATATCGTAGCCCAAGACACCATAGTTCATCCAGTCTGGCTCACTGCGCCCTGCCAGCGCGGCATCTGGTCCCTTTGCGATACGCAGCCCCAACACTTCACATGCGCGTGACGCAACGTTGAGCTCGAGACGGTCGATCCATCGATCGCCCCGTCCGCTCAGGACTCGGTCCGTGAGGTACGCCTCAAAAAAACTGCGCATTGCCTGAACCTCCGGCTGATCCAAAATCCAACCGTGGTGTTTTTGCAGCTGCACTGCGAAGTCTCTGGCGTCCATATTGAACCTCTCAGATGGAAGGCATTCGAGCATGCTGCCATGTTCCGAGCAGCTCCTGATTGATGAAAATTTCCACTGAAGGCGGCGCGGCACACGTCACGGCCCCGCGGCTGACGGCATCTCGGACCGTATACACTCCGGACAGACGTGGATGCGCGTGCGCTGAAAGCTTTGGAGAGAGGCAAATTCTTCTCTCAGACGAAAATGGCGCCGTTCCTGGCCGCAAGTCGTGACAGCAAGGAGGTAGCAGGCTCGCACGCGGCATGTGCCACCGTCAGCGACAACTGCGGGAAGTTTGTTCTGGGAGAGGTAGGTAGGCTTTTGACCAAGCGATGCTTCCGAGATCAGACAAAGGCAAGATTTACTTGATCTTACGATCACCCGCTCAACTGAGCAACGCTGTCATGAATTCAGGAAATTCCGCCAAATGGGTCAGTTATCTGTCACAAAATTCGGTTTTGCTTGGCATTTGACAAGGGGAAGTATGGTGCACCCGAGAGGATTCGAACCTCTGACCCCCTGATTCGTAGTCAGGTACTCTATCCAGCTGAGCTACGGGTGCGCTCATGGGGGCGATTTACCGAGTGTGGCGGGGGGGCGCAAGGGGACAATCGCACTTTTTGTAAAAAAGTTTCGTTTTCGCGCAAACTTCATGCGAGGATCGGCTTTTCCGTGACCTCCTCAGATTGAGCAAACCCTTTGGGAAGGTGAATAGCAAAGCGCGTTCCGGTCTCGTCGCTGGCCTCCAAAACAAGACGCCCGCCATGGCCTTTGACAAGCTCGGACGCAATCGCGAGACCTAAACCAAAGCCGCCTTTGCGCGTGCCACCTTGGAACGGCTGAAACAGGTGCTCACGAGCCTTTTGGGGCAAGCCAGGCCCCGTGTCTGCGATATGAATGAGCCATTCGTCAGTGTCTTCAAAACTTGAGACAGAAATTTCGCCTGACTTGCCAGTGGCCATGATCGCTTGGCGCGCATTGCGCACCAGATTGGATATAACACGGTGCAGTTGTTCGTCATCCGCGCGCAGAACCAAGGTGGCAGGCACATCTTCGGACAACGACAAATCGAAATCGCCAATGGCAAGGCGCTCACTTTCTATCACTTCCGCCACGAGTTCAGCAATGCGTACACCTTTGAGCGCGGGGGCGGGTTCTTCGGCTTTGCCAAAAGCCAGCGTCGATTCGCAAAGATTCACGGCACGATGGATCGAATTCACGAGTTTGGGCGCAGAGCGGATCACCGCAGGGTCATCGGAATACTCTAAACGATCCGTAAACAGCTGTGCTGTGGTCAAAATATTGCGTAGGTCATGCGAGACCTTGGCGACTGCGCCCCCAAGTTGCGCCAGACGCTCTTTTTGCCGCAACGCCCCTGTCAGCTCCATCTGCATTTCGCATAAAGCCATTTCCGCCTCGCGCAGCTCAGTAACCCGCGCTGAGGGTTCGATAATGCGGCGCGCGTCTTCTGGCGCCAAGGCATAGGACGTCATGGCACCCACAACATGTTTGATCGGCTTCACGATAAGTTGGCGCACAGCAACAAACAACAAGGCCGCAGTAAAGAACGAAATGACCGCCGATAGAACCAAAATTCGAATGCCATAATCAATCATTGCCAAGCGCAGAGGTGTGGTGGACAGGGTGACCTCGATCAAAAGGCCCGCTTCTTTCACGGGATCTCCAATGACACGGATCACTTGATCGTTTGGATCCAACAACACAGCGGTTGCGTCTTTGATCAACTCCCACGCAGAAGGGGACCGCAGATCATAGGAGCCTGAAATCTGCGTCGGAATGGGCGAGGACAACACAAGTTGGCGAATTTCATTGCGTCGCAGCACCACATTGTAAACGCCCGCATTAGCCAAGAGCTCGTCTTCAAGCTGCATATCAATCGAATCATTGGCCAAAAGCGCCAAAGACGCAATCTGGGCGCGCTCTAAGTGAGAGAGCAGGAAATCTTCGCGGAATCGCGAAATGGACGGCACAAAGATCATGATTTCGGCGGCCATCACAAAGATGACCGTCAACATCAAAAACCGCCCATTAAGCGTGTTAAAAAAGCGCCGAAGCGTCATAGACCCTCATTTGCCCCTTTAGGGCAGGAACCGTTGTACCAGTTTGACCACGGTTTTCACACGCGGGTTGTCAAACAGCTTAGGGGTAAAATAGGCACCCGCAGCGCGTTTGTTAAGCTCCATCAATGTCGGATATGGCGCGACCATGCCAGCGATTTGTCCAATCTTAAGCTTTGCGGCCACAGCGAGGGCCCAAAATGAGATCAATTCGCCCGCATCAGGCCCCGCAATTGTGACCCCAACGGGGCGATTCTTCACGATCATCACTTTGATAAATCCACCTCCACCGGCGCGCCCAGTCGTGATGGCACGGTCATTACCGGAAATTTCGGCCCGCGACACGGTGAGCGCATCACCATGCTGTTCGCGCGCCTCTGCTTCGGTCAGCCCAACTTGGCCCAGTTCAGGGTCGGTATAGGTGGCACGCGGGATATGATGCGTGGCCGCTTTGGCGGGCAAGCCAAACAACATAGACCGGATCAAAACGCCTGCGTGATAGCCAGCAACATGAGTGAACTGCATCCCTCCTGCTGCATCACCGATGGCGTAAACCCGTTTGTTGCTTGAGCGCAGCGAGGCATCTACTTTGACGCCAGCGAGAGTGCGATCCACTTCACCTTTTTCCAAGTCCAAATTGTCGGCGTTGGCGACACGCCCGACAGCGACCAGTAAATCTGTTCCCTTGACCTCTGTGCCATCTTTCAGCTGTACAGTAATGTCACCGGCCACACCTGACACCAGAACCGCGGGTGCGTTCTCTAAAATTGTAACGCCTTCACCGCGAAGCGCGGTTTTGACCACGTTTGCGGCCTCAGGATCATCACGGCCCAGCGCCTCCATCGCGTCGATCACAGTGACCTCGCAGCCCAAGCGACGGTGCGCCTGCGCCATTTCCATGCCGATAGGGCCGCCCCCCAAAACCAACAGATGCTTGGGCGCTTGACGTTGCGCCCACAGGCTTTCGTTGGTCAAGTAAGGCACTGCGTCCAAGCCATCGATGGGCGGAATAAAGGCGCGCGAACCTGTCGAAATCACAAAACGGCGTGCGGTGATTTCGGTATCGCCCGCTTGCACAGTGGTGGGCGAGGTGAATTTGGCAAAAGCACGGATGACGGTGCAGCCTAATTCTTCGAATCGTTCTTGGCTATCATGCGGCGCGATGGTGCCGATGGCGGCTTGCACATGTTCCATAGTGGCGGCGTAATCGACCTGAGGTGTCACACCTGCGACCCCAGCCCCGCCTTTGCGCATCAGATGCGCCTGTTTGGCCGCAGACAACAGCGCCTTAGAGGGCACGCAGCCATAGTTCAAACAATCGCCGCCCATCTCGCCAGCCTCTATCAGCACAACTTTTGCGCCCATTTGTACCGCACCAGAGGCCACAGACAGCCCACCAGAGCCACCGCCAATCACACAGATATCCGTTTTAATCTTTTTCATGTTGCGACCTCCTAAAGGCGAATTAAGTACGTTTGAAACGTTTATAGACCATTGGTAGCGCTGACAAAGCGGCCAAACCCAGAAGCGGAAACAAGATTTGAGGCTCAAAAATTATGCCCAAGTCAGGCGTACCGCCCGCTTCTAGCACAGATCCGAGTCCCGCCCCCACAGAGGTAAAGATAAACGTGCCAGGAATGATCCCAAGCCCAGTGGAAATGACAAAGCGGTGCAACGGCACGCCCACAAAGGCTGGCAGCAGATTGGCCACAAAGAACGGGACAATCGGCAACAAGCGGATCAGGAATAACATCGACCATTGGTTTTCATCGATACCGTCTTTCAGTTGCTTGATACGGCCAGACCCCGTGTCCATCTTAGAGGCCAACCAATCGCCAAGCCCCCAACGCGCCGCCAGAAACAGGCAGCTTGCGCCAATCGTGGCCCCTGCCACGTTGAACAAGACGCCGGGGAAGACCCCGAACAAGAAGCCACCCGTCAAAGTGGCAACAGATGCCCCCGGCAACGAGAACGTCACAATGATAACATATGCAATCACGAATAGACCAACAGCCGCTACATAATGAGAATCACGGTAAGCCAACAGGGCTTCGCGGTGCTCTTTAAAACTATCAAAACTCAGCTGGTCGCGGAATGTAACAGCCAGAGCAACAGCAATGATTGCAAAGAGTGCCAGTGGCAAAAAGCGTTGCACCTGCCCTTTAGGCGGATCGGACTTCTCTGACGCGAGAGGGGGAAGATGATTGGACAAAGGCTTTCCTTTATGGTGTTTGGCTGGCAAATATAGTGTTTGATGGGCAAAATGGTCACACGACGCCAACTTAGCCAGAAAAATTCCTATGTCTCACGCGTGAGTGAACGATCGGTGAGCCAGCGCGAGAAAACTGTAATATGCCTGAGAATTCTTTTCGAATTCGCCGCGCAATCAATTGACAAGTCCCCCTGTCCTGCCTAAAGACTGCGCTTCGAACGTATACACGCCTTCGAATCCCCTTAAAGGATTTGGGCCTCAAATAAACCGATGGAGACGTTGCGATGAAACGCACCTTTCAACCGAGCAACCTCGTCCGCAAACGCCGCCACGGTTTCCGTGCGCGTATGGCAACTAAAGCGGGCCGCAAAATAATCAACGCACGTCGTGCACAAGGTCGGAAGAACTTGTCAGCGTAAAGTTGAGCCGAAAGGCTATGAGAATGACACCGTCGAATGCCCCCATGGTTATGGCTCCTGCCGAAGCTACGGGATCGCAGTCGGCGGTTTTGTCATGTTCAACTGTCGAGATCACAACGTTACAAAAACGTGCCGACTTTTTGTTGGCTGCACGCGCACGGCGTCAAGGCACCTCAAGTTTTTTGTTGCAAGGCCGCCAGCGCCGCGCTGATGAAACGGCAACAGGCATTCGTGTCGGCTATACCTGCTCCAAAAAAGTCGGAAATGCAGTCAAACGCAATCATGCCAAACGGCGACTGCGCGAAGCGGCGCGCTTGGTGATTCCCGATGCGGGCCTCGATGGTTGGGATTATGTGTTGATCGGTAAATCCGGCGACACCAGTGCGCGCGATTTTCAGCTTTTGCTCAAAGACCTGCGCTACGCCCTGCGCAAGGTCCACGGCAATGCAAACAAAGCGCAAATGCAATGACGCCCTTCGCGATGATTCTGTCTTTGCCAGTACGCGCCTACCGTATGGTGTTCAGCCCGTGGATCGGCTTCAACTGCCGTTATCAACCTACCTGCAGCGCCTACGCCCTAGAAGCACTCGAAAAACACGGCGCCTTCAAAGGTGCGTATTTGGCCGCACGTCGCATTGGCCGCTGTCATCCTTTGGGTGCGTCAGGCTATGACCCCGTGCCTGACACAACTACGCCGCCAAAGCACACGACTTCTGAGGACTAAGACATGCAGGACGACCTCGACGACATCCACCCGCTGTTTCACGGCGCGCCCTCAACAACTGAATTCAAGAAGTTGCGCAAACGCATCGTGCGCAATGTCCGCGAAGCTGTTGAGCAATACGGCATGATCGAACGTGGCGCCAAATGGCTGGTCTGCATGTCTGGCGGCAAAGACAGCTATACGCTTTTGGCCATTCTGTATGAACTCAAATGGCGCGGACTTTTGCCTGTTGAGCTTTTGGCCTGCAACCTTGATCAGGGGCAACCAGGATTTCCCGCCACGGTTTTGCCCGAGTTTTTGGAAAAAATGACGGTGCCGCACCGGATCGAATACCAAGATACTTATTCCATCGTCACCGATAAAGTGCCCGCTGGGCGTACTTATTGCGCATTATGCTCACGTCTGCGCCGTGCGAATCTGTACCGCGTGGCCCGCGAAGAAGGCTGTTCTGCCGTGGTTCTGGGGCACCACCGCGATGATATTCTTGAAACCTTTTTCATGAACCTCTTTCATGGTGGGCGTTTGGCGACCATGCCGCCAAAACTGCTCAACGATGAGGGCGATCTGTTCTTGTACCGTCCCATGGCGCATGTGGCCGAAGCGGATTGCGAAAAATTCGCTAAAGCTATGAATTATCCGATAATTCCATGTGATCTCTGCGGATCTCAAGACGGGTTGCAACGCCAACAGGTCAAGCAAATATTGGACAGCTGGGAACAAAACAGCCCCGGCAGACGTCAAGTGATGTTCAAGGCGCTGACCAATATCCGCCCCTCTCACATGCTTGATCCCAAGCTTCACGATTTCCTTGGCCTACTTGCCACCCCACAAGCGGGCGATGAAGCCAGTGTTGCGAAAAATAGTGATAATTCTATCGAAATCCCCAAGCTACGTTAACGTTGCGGCCACCAAATAGGCGATAGTGTGACAATGAATAAGGCAAGCGCAAGCCTGCCATCATTGACGAGGATCGCCCAATGCGCAACGACACCGCCACCACTCTACGCCGAATGCAAACCCTACTGCTTGGGCAGCACACGCTCGCGTTTTTGCCTGCGGTCTGCTTAGGCGCGCATTGGCTTGGCGGTGAGGCGGCCCTGATCGCAACGGCGCTAGGACTTCCCGCGCTTCTGGCCTTGACCAACATCATTTCTCTACCAACGGCACGAGACACAGGCATCGATGGCGTCACGGGCCTACCGCTGCGTCCAGTGGTGATTGATGTGATCGACCAAATTCTAGACGCTCAGCACGCGACAGGGCGCACCACGGCCTGTTTGACTGTGGCCATCGATGATTTCCGCGGATTAGAGGCCAACTTTGGCACTGACACAGCGCATGACATCTTGAACACCTCGGCGCGCCGCCTGACTGATACATTGCGCGATCATGACATTGTGGCCCGCCTTGATGGGCCCCGCTTCGCCGTCGCTTTTGCACCTATGCGCCGCGCAGATTTAGAAACGCTTATCCAATTATCGTCACGCATGCAGGCTGCTTTGTCGGAGCCCTTGTCTGTTGATGCTACCAAAATCTATGTCACTGCAAGCATCGGCTTTTGTCTACCCGCACGAGCGCCGGGACAATCTGGCGCGGCGTTTCTTGATGCAGCTGAGGTGGCACTGGTAGAGGCTGAATCAAATGGAGCGGGCTCCATCCGCGCATTCACGCCGAGCGCGATTCAAACCACTTTGAACCGCGGCGCTATTCTAGCAGACGTCGGCGATGCACTGGAAAACGGCGAAATTCTTCCATGGTTTCAACCGCAGATCTCTACAAATACGGGGAAAATTTCGGGCATGGAAGCCCTTGCGCGCTGGACTCACCCAGAAAAAGGCGTGATTTCGCCAGCTGAATTTCTGCCCGCAATCCACGAAAACGGTCTGATTGAACGCTTAGGCGAGATCATCTTGTACCATTCTTTCTCAGCACTTCAGGCATGGGACAAAGCGGGGTTTAACGTACCCACAATATCGGTCAATTTCTCAGCCACCGAGCTTTCCAATCCCAAACTTGTCGATAAGATTAGATGGGAATTGGACCGGTTCGAATTTGATCCCTCCCGTCTCACCGTCGAAATTTTAGAGACCGTCATCTCGTCCTCAGACAACGACATCATCACGCGCAACATCGCGGCGCTCAGCCAGCTTGGCTGCGGTATTGATCTTGATGACTTTGGGACCGGACACGCTTCTATCGCCAACCTCCGCCGCTTTGCTGTCAAACGTATCAAAATCGATAAATCCTATGTATCCCGTTGCGATGTCGATCGTAACCAACAAGACATGCTTGCAGCAATTTTAACCATGGCCGAACGTATCAATCTGCAAACACTTACAGAAGGCGTCGAAACCGTCGGCGAACACGCTATGCTGGCCCAACTTGGCTGCGATCACGTGCAAGGCTTTTCGATTTCCAGACCACTGACTTTTGATAAAACCTTTGATTGGATGGATGCCCATCGTCAAAAATTAGCTCAGACACCGCAAATTGGTCGGAAAGCCAGCTAGTCACTTTTTTGCCTTTTCCTAGGAAAATCCTCGAATCTGCTTGACCTTCGGCGCGTGGAGGGGTTGAACCTCCCAGACCAATTCCAAAAATCAGGCGACCGTGATGGACGATCAAAATAAGAACCTGATCCTCGCAGTAGTACTCAGCGGGATCGTGTTACTGGGCTGGCAGGTGTTTTTCCCTGCCCAAGAGCCAACAGCATCTGTGACTTCAACAAACGTGCTTGAGACAAGTGATGGCTCAATTGCCCTCGCACCTCCGAGTACGGACAGCGGCGACATTGTGATCGATGCAACGACCGCAGTCCCAAGTACAGCCGAGCAAGCCCCTCGCCTGACGATTGACACAGATCGTGTCCAAGGGTCGATCTCATTGGCTGGCGGTCGCATCGACGATCTGTCGTTGAAGGATTACACCGTCGACATCGACAGCGATGAAATCGTCACACTGTTGACGCCGGTTGGTACCGATGCGCCCTACTATGCTGTTTACGGCTGGGCCCCCGGTGGCGACCTTGACCAAGATGATGTGCCAGGCGCCAACACGGTTTGGTCGGTTGAAACGGGCGATACGCTCACAGTTGACACGCCGATTACACTCGCTTGGACCAACGCCAAAGGCCTGACCTTCCGCCGTACAATAGCGATCGACACAGACTACATGTTCTCGATCACCCAATCCGTTGAAAACGACGGCACTGACGCAGCCCGCTTGGCCGCTTACGGCATCGTTGCGCGCCACGGCACGCCTGATGTATCCAAATACTTCGTTCTGCACGAAGGCCTTGTCCGTCAAGCCGACAAAGACCTTGAGGAAGCCGATTACAAAGATATCGCTGACTACGACTTTGATGCACGCGAAGGTGGAAATGTGTCCATCGAACAAGTCGAAGAAAACGGCTGGCTTGGCTTTACAGATAAAAACTGGATGACCTCTTTGGTTCCACAACCGGGTCAGAGCTTCACATCCGTTGTAAAATTTGTTCCTGGATCAGAAATTTACCAAGTTGAATCTCGTCTACCAGCCCAAGTTGTCGAACCTGGCGCATCGGTGCAAAACATCACCTATCTTTTTGCAGGAGCCAAAGAATGGGAAGCCATCAAAGGCTACCAAGATGATCTGGGAATTTACCGTTTCATCTACTCCATCGACTGGGGCATCTTCTTCTTCTTTACGCAACCGATCTTCCGCTTGCTCCACGCCATCAACGGCCTCATCGGCAATATGGGCTGGTCCATTATCGCGCTGACGGTGTTGATCAAAGGCATTATGTTCCCGCTCGCCTATAAATCTTACGTTTCGATGGCACGCATGAAAGAATTGCAGCCTGAGATGGAAAAGATGAAAGAGGAAGCTGGTGATGATCGCGAGAAGCTTCAAAAAGGCATGATGGAGCTTTACAAGAAAAACAAAGTGAATCCTGCCTCTGGGTGTTTGCCGTTGATCTTGCAGATTCCTGTGTTCTTTTCCCTCTACAAGGTGATTTTCGTCACGATTGAGCTGCGTCATGCCCCTTGGGTCGGCTGGATTCGCGATTTGTCAGCCCCAGACCCAAGTTCGATCTTGAACCTATTTGGCCTGTTGTCCTTCGCGCCGCCAGACCCAACATCAATTTTCGCCTTTATCAGCCTTGGCATTCTGCCAATCTTGCTAGGTATTTCGATGTGGTTACAGCAAAAGCTTAACCCTGCGCCCACCGATCCGGCTCAAGCTATGATCTTTGCGTGGATGCCATGGGTGTTCATGTTCATGCTCGGTAGCTTTGCTTCTGGCCTCGTGCTGTACTGGATATCGAACAACATGATTACCTTTACTCAGCAATATCTCATCATGCGTAGCCATGGTCACAAACCAGAACTTTTTGCCAATATCAAAAAGTCCCTACGCCTCAAGAAAAAGGAAGGTTCGGCCTAAGGGCCGTATCACCCCTATGAAACTAACATTTCCCATTGCGGAACCAGATGCGGCGGCCCTCGAGAAGGGTCGCCTCCTCTTTTCTGGTGAAACTGACTTTGTCAAAGGCGTGGTTGCTATGGACGGCATGCCGCCAGACGACCGCATCGAGATCTGCTTTGCAGGTCGTTCGAACGTAGGCAAATCGACCTTGATCAATGCGCTCACGGGCCGAAAGGCTTTGGCGCGCGCGTCCAACACACCGGGCCGCACACAAGAGATCAACTTTTTCACCTGCGCTGACAGCCATTATGTGGTCGACCTTCCAGGGTATGGGTTTGCCAAAGCCCCCAAAGACACGGTCGCCAAATGGCAGCGTTTATTGAAAGCCTACCTGTCTGGCCGCGCGACTTTGCGCCGTGCTTTTGTGCTGATCGACAGCCGCCACGGCGTGAAAGCCGTGGACGAAGAAATCATGTCTTTGCTTGATCGCTCTGCCGTGACCTTTCAGGTTGTCATGACCAAGGCCGACAAAGTGAAAGACGCTGAACGCGAGAAAAATTTAGCGCAAACTCGCGAGGCTGTGTCCAAACATCCTGCGGCCTACCCAGAGTTGATCGTGACATCCTCGGAAAAAGGCTGGGGCATCGACACACTTCGTGCTGTCATTTCAACGCTGGAATAACCGTTTAAATTGAGAGGTGCCGCATCGATGGCATACACTCAATCGGACATAACCCTTTGGACCTCTAAGCCATGAAGACACAAGACATGAACCGAGACTGGATCGCCACCGCCCGCACATTGTCCCAAGCCCTGCCCTATTTGCAGCGCTATGAAGGCGCGACAGTGGTCATCAAATTGGGCGGCAACGCGATGGGGTCTGACGAGGCTATGGAAAGCTTTGCACGCGATGTCGTTTTAATGCAGCAAGTCGGCGTCAAGCCTGTGGTCGTGCATGGCGGCGGTCCGATGATCAACAAAATGCTTGCCGATTTGGACATCAAGTCCGAGTTCGTCGACGGCAAACGCGTGACAGATAAAGCCACAGTTGAAGTCGTCGAAATGGTGTTGTCTGGCCTTGTGAACAAGCGCATCGTACAAGCGATCAACAGCCAAGGTGGCCGCGCGGTGGGCATTTCTGGCAAAGATGCCAATCTGATGATCTGTGAACAAACGAACCCTGACCTTGGCTTTGTCGGCACTCCCACGGACATGGACCCATCCATCATCGAGGAGCTTGGCCAAGCGGGATTGATCCCTGTGATCGCGCCTTTGGGCTTTGGCCGAAATGGCGAGACCTTTAACGTCAACGGCGACACCGCTGCGGGGGCCATCGCAGGTGCACTCAACGCGGATCGTTTGTTGCTTTTAACAGATGTGTCAGGCGTCAAAGGCGCGGATGGCGCGGTTATGACTTCGCTTGATTCGGACATGATCCGCAAGTTCACAGAAGATGGCGTGATCGCCGGCGGCATGATTCCGAAAACAGAAACGGCACTGGCGGCTTTGGCCGATGGCGTGCGTGCGGTGGTTATCTTGGATGGCCGTGCCCCAAACGCTTGCTTGCTTGAGCTGTTCACAGAACATGGTGCAGGGTCTTTGATCCGCAACGCCGATCCCTCATCTAGCGCCTAAATGGGGTTGCGGCTGATCCTGACGCGACATGCAAAATCAAGTTGGGACGATCCTTTACTTGATGACATTGAGCGCACTCTAAACACACGCGGACAACGCGACGCAGACCGCGTGGGGCTATGGCTGTCAGCAAAGGGCTACCACCCTGACCAAGCCATGATCTCGGTAGCGCGTAGAACTCAAGAGACATGGTCACGCATCCAAGAGACCGCCTCGACGGGCGACATGGAGTGTTTGTTTCATCAAGGACTTTACCTCGCATCAAGTGATCGCATTTTGCAGCAGTTACGCAGCGCAACTGCCAAAACAGTCATCTTGATTGCACATAACCCAGGGATCGGTGATTTTGCAGCCCGCTTTGCGAGCAGACTACCCCCACATCCCGATTTTGCGCGTTACCCCACTTGTGCGACAACCGTGTTTGACGTGGCGGCTGACAGCTGGTCGCACATTCGATTTGGGCAGAATACGGTGTTAGATTTCTGTATCCCGCGTGACCTTAGTGACTGAACGATCTTCTTGATAGACCCATAAAAAAAGGCGCCCTGCGGCGCCTTTTCCTTTGTTTGGTTGAAAGCCTTAGTGACCCAAAATCTGGCTGAGGAACAATTTGGTCCGCTCTGATTTTGGATTGTTAAAGAACTCTTCTGGTTCGTTTTGTTCAACGATTTGGCCTTGGTCCATAAAGATCACGCGGTTGGCCACCTGACGGGCAAAGCCCATCTCGTGCGTCACGCAAAGCATGGTCATGCCCTCTTCCGCGAGCTCGATCATGGTGTCGAGCACCTCTTTGATCATCTCAGGGTCAAGCGCCGATGTCGGCTCGTCAAACAGCATGATACGTGGCTGCATGCACAAGGAGCGCGCAATCGCCACACGTTGCTGCTGACCACCAGACAACATACCGGGGTATTTGTTCGCTTGATCGGGGATTTTCACCTTTTCAAGGAAATGCATCGCCAACTCTTCGGCTTCTTTTTTCGGGGTTTTACGCACCCACATTGGCGCCAAAGTACAGTTTTCAAGGATCGTCAGATGCGGGAACAAGTTAAAGTGCTGAAAGCACATGCCAACTTCTGAACGGATCTTATCGATATTCTTGAGGTCTGAAGACAGTTCAGTGCCATCGACAATGATCTGGCCCTTTTGGTGCTCTTCCAAACGGTTGATGCAGCGGATCATCGTGGATTTGCCTGACCCTGATGGGCCTGCAATAACGATACGCTCACCACGTTGAACGGTCAGGTTGATGTCACGCAGAACGTGAAAATCGCCATACCATTTGTTCATATTGGTGATCTGAATCGCCACCTCATCAGAGACGTTCATTTTGCTACGGTCGACGACGCGGTCTAGAGTTTCAGTAGACATAGGTAGTCTCCTTTCTTAACGATGATCGGTGCGAAGCTTTTGCTCCAGCCACTGCGAATAACGGGACATTGAAAAACAACAGACCCAAAAGATAAGCCCGATGAAAATATACAGTTCCCATGTGATGCCGTTCCATTCCGAGTTGGCGCGAATAGATTGAGCCGCCGCCAACATGTCAAAGATACCAATAAAGAAGACCAAAGTGGTGTCTTTGAACAGGCCAATGAAAGTGTTCACAATGCCAGGGATCGAAATCTTCAAAGCCTGCGGCATAATGATTAATCTTTGAGCTTGCCAGTAATCCAAGCCCAATGCATCAGCAGCCTCGTACTGGCCTTTTGGCAAAGCCGCCAAGCCACCACGGATCACTTCGGCCATGTAAGCACTTGAGAAAATCGTAACCATGACGATCACACGCACTGTCAGATCAAAGGTCACAGAAGGCGGCAAGAAGTAGTTCAGCAGCAGCGATGCTGTGAACAACAAGGTGATCAAAGGCACACCGCGGAAGAACTCGATAAAGCCTACACACATCATTTTGACGAGCGGCAAATCAGATTTACGCCCCAGAGCCAAGACGATGCCAATCGGCAAAGACAGCGCGATGCCAGACACACCGATGATCATCGAGATCACGAAACCACCAAGTTCACGGCTTTGGATTTCGCGCAAAGGCAGAAGCGGAACAACACTGTCGAGCATACCGACAACAAGTGGACCAACGAAGAACCACCAGACCAGTGCGGCAACAATCGCGATCAACGCGGAAAGGCCAGAACCAGTGTAGTTGCTTGCAATCTTGCCCGCGTAATAAGCCACAATAAACCCTGCAGCGACGCCAATCGGCCCCCACAAAGACCCGCCCCAGATCAGCCAAACCATCAAAAATGGATAGACCACTGTGACGAACAACAGCTTGCGTGGCACGGTTTCAAACAGCACAGGTGCAATAGCAACAAGCAGCAAGACAAACGCCACATGAGTGCGCCAGTATTCAGAGGACGGAAAAAACGTGCCATAGAAAATCTGCTGCCAACGCTCATTAATCACAGCCCAACAAGCCGCATGTGCGCCGTCTAGAATTTCACGACATTCCGCTAAGGAGCTTGCACTCCAAACGCCACCAAACACCCACGGGATGATTGAGGACAGAGCCGTATAGATCACAAAGATCGAAAGAAGTGTCAGAATGGTGTTGAACCAGCCGGAAAACAGATTTTCTTTGATCCATTTCGCGGGGCCAACTTCACCGCGCGGGGGCGGCAGTTGCTCCAACATGTGGGTGCGCACAAAGGCGATGGTCGATTTTTGATCCGTCATCTTAGCGCTCCTTCAATTTCATGGATTTGTTGTACACGTTCATGCCGGATGAAATCAGCAATGAGACAACAAGATAAATCATCATCATCAACAGCATACATTCCAATTCGCGACCAGTATTGTTCATCGTCGTCCCGCCCAAAGTGGCGCGCAGGTCTTGATACCCAACGGCCAAAGCGAGAGACGAGTTTTTGGTCAGGTTCAGGAACTGTGAAATCAGCGGTGGAATGATCACCCGCAACGCCTGCGGTAAGATCACAAGGTTCATGGTGCGTGAAGGACGCATGCCCAGGGCGAAAGCGGCCTCAGATTGTCCTTTGGAAATAGCCAAAATGCCAGAGCGTACGATCTCGGCAATGAACGACCCCGTGTAAACAGACAGAGCCAGCCATAACGCCAAGAAAGAGTTAGACAGTTGAATGCCGCCTTGGAAGTTGAAGCCTTTCAGCGCGGGAGAAACCAAAGCGATCGGGCGACCCAAAATGAAAAATACCAACAGGGTTGGCACAGCAAAAATCGCCAGTTTAATCCAAACATTTGGCAAGATTTGCCCCGTGGCTTCAAAGCGGCGTTTAGACCAGCGGCCAAAGGCCCAGATTGCCACAAGCGACAGCAAAAAGGTGATAACGACGAAAATAGAACCTGCGCCCCATTCAGGCCTTGGGATGTAAGTCCCGCGCCCAGTGACCGCAACACTATCCCAAAGCCACATCGACGCATCAGGGTTTTCACCACGGAAGGCTCTAGGTTGCGGTAAGGCTTCGGACAAAACGGCCATGGTGGCGATGATCCAAATCACAACAGGAATATTGCGGAAAGTTTCCACATAAACGGTCATGATTTTTGCAACCAGCCAGTTCTTCGACAGACGCAAAACACCGGCGGTCACACCGATAAGCGTCGCCAAAATACAGCCCAAGAAGGCAACAAACAACGTGTTGAGCAATCCAACATATGCGGCACGCAGGTTGCTCGATTGCGAACTATAGTCAACGAGAACCTGTTGAATATCGTAATTGGATGGATTCGAAAGAAAGCCAAAATCAATCTCTTTGCCCAAGCTGGCAAGGTTGCGATTGACGTTCACAAGCAAGAAAACCGCAATCATCGCAAAGGCGATCACAGCGATGACTTGGATTGTTATGGCTCTGTACCGAGTGTCGTAAAGCAGTTGGCTGATGCGAAATCCATCGGCCTTTGGTGGGTCTATCATTGTCGTCATTGTAGACTGTCCCCCATGTCCCCGTTCATGACGCAAATTCAACGAAGGCGCGCTTCATCGTTTCGGTCAATTTATTTTTGGTGGTGTTTAGATATGAAAAGGGCGCGGAATTAACCGCGCCCCGTAGTCACTAAATCCTAGCGGAAAGGTGGAGAGTAGATCAGGCCACCTTCAGTCCAAAGCGCGTTCAAGCCACGAGCCAGACCAACTGGTGTGCTTTCACCGATGTTCGCTTCAAATGTTTCGCCGTAGTTGCCAACCATAGTGATGACGTTGAACGCCCACTCATTTGGCAGACCAAGCATCGCACCCAATTCACCTTCAACACCAAGCAAACGGTTGATTTCAGGATTGTCAGTGCCAGCTGCCATTTCAGTTGCGTTTTCAGATGTCACACCAAGCTCTTCAGCGGAAACCATTGCGTTGAGTGTCCAACGCACAACGTCGCCCCATTCGGAATCACCGTGGCGCACGAGTGGGCCGAGTGGCTCTTTAGAGATGATTTCTGGCAGAACCACGTAGTCACTTGGGTTCTCGAATGACGCACGAGATGCAGCCAAAGCAGAGGCATCCGTTGTGTATACGTCACAAGCGCCAGCAAGGAATTGGTTTTGCGCTTCTGTGAAGCTTTCAACAGGAACTGGTTCATAGTCCATGCCGTTTGTGCGGAAGTAGTCAGCCAAGTTCAACTCGGTGGTTGTACCTGTTTCGATACAAACCGTTGCGCCTTCAAGTTCTTTCGCAGAAGACACACCAAGGTCTTTAGGAATCATAAAGCCCTGACCGTCGTAGTAGTTTACGCCGGTGAACTCTGCCTTGAGGTCAACATCGCGAGAGAATGTCCATGTTGTGTTACGTGCCAACATGTCAACTTCGCCGGATGACAAGGCTGTGAAACGCACAGCAGATGTCAGGGGTGTGTATTCAACTTTTTCAGGGTCGCCGAAAATCGCAGCAGCAACAGCGCGGCAAAGATCTACGTCAAAACCTTTCCAAACGCCGCTCGCGTCTGGTGCAGCAAAACCGGGTGTACCTGGGTTCACACCACACTTAAGTGCGCCGTGGTCTTTCACAGCTGCCAATGTAGATGATCCTGCGTCTTGAGCCATCGCTCCTGTCGCAACGAGACCAGCCGCAGCCAAAGTACCCATAAATACAGATTTTTTCATTTTTACCTCTTCCTGATTGTACGTCTTTTACAACGTTAGTTCGGCCATTTTTTGCCGATAATATTCGAAAAAAGCGCGCGAGCACCTTCACTGATGACAAGTTGAAATGAATCATCGCATATCGTCAAGTGGTCGATCACGGATTTGCATATTTACTGTGCGTAAGTATAAAAGAAGGGCGATGATTGCCAAAGGATGCACCTGATGTGACTTTAGCATCAAATAGCATCAATGTGCGGGAAATCAAAAGCATCCCAGTCATTTTCCCCACGAGCAAAGCCAGATACCAGTCTCGCTAAAAAATATGCTGCCGCTATTTTTGCGTCATATGGAAGAAATCATAGGCGTGCACAAAACTTTTGCGCTTTATGTCTGCCACAAGGGTTGCTTCATCATCTTCCCCCCATTGCGCGATTTGAAAGCTCTCATCAACCCGAGAAAGCTCCCAAAGCGCTTGTGGTGGGTGCAATGATTCGGTTGCGGCAAATCCCAAAGCCAATGATCCACTCAGTGACACAAGGTCATGAAAGGCTGACAATTGAAACTTATCCAGCGCATGGACCCTTGCGCGTAACTGCGCCAAAGCGACCTCACTTTGCGGGACCGGCATCACACCTTGACGTGTTTCCAAACGCACACCGTAAGTGTCGAATAACCAGTCAAGAATAGGGTCCCAAGCCTGCGCTTGCTGGGCCACCAATTCTTGCGGAAAGGTCGCACGGTAACACAAAAGGTCGCTATCCCCATAGTCCGCCAACATGTCGGCGACCTCAGCGTGTTGCACACTGACCTTATCAATGGCCGCATTGGCACCACGGGTGAAAGGCATGACGTTCGGGTCGATTTCACCCTCTTGCGCATCCCATTCCAGACGCACCTGCTCGGCCATCGTTTCAGTCGGCACGACCAAAAGCGCTTTGGCAGGCGTGCGCACATTGCGACCATCCAAAAGCACGGTGAACCCGTCCTCTACCGCTGCTACAGTTGTGTTTTTCCAAAAACGCTTGGCCGCAAAGTCCGCCACAGTTTAGTCCTTCCAAATCTCATCCAGCGCGTCATCCAGCGCCGCAAAATCATCAATAACAATGCTGGCACCTGTGTCTTTCAACGCGCCCGCACCGTGATAACCCCAAGACACACCAATAGCTGAACAGCGCGCCGCGCGGGCCATTTCCATATCATAGGTTGTATCGCCAATAACAATCGCATCTTGTGCATTCACATCGCAATCCGCCAAACAGCTTTGCACCATCGAGGGGTGCGGTTTGGACGGATGATCGTCCGCGCATTGCGTGCTGACAAAATGATGCGCGAAAGGCCACATTTCAAGCAAACCATTCAAGCCCCGCCGACTGTTGCCCGTAGCGATCGCAAGCTGCACATCTGCGCGCATGGACAAGCGCTCAATCGCTTCTGAGGCACCGTCAAACAACGGAAAAGTCGACTGAGGTTTGATACGGTTGGCGTTAAAATCGGTTTTGTAATCCTCAACCAGTTGCACAATCGTGGCCTCGCTCGCGTCGGGGGCCAGCTCGCGGATCGCATAGGGCAAAGACAGACCTACGATCGACAGAATCGCATTGCGCGAGGGCACCGCGATCTGTGCCGCACCGAAAGCCGCCGTCATCGACGCGATGATATGCGCCTGACTGTCGACCAAAGTGCCGTCGACATCAAAGATGACAAGTTTGGTCATCGCAATGTCTCGAAAGGATCTTCGGCCGCCAAGCTTTCGTGCCAATCGAAAGTCTCCCAGCTGTTTTTCATGTGCTCAGGCAATGGCGCTGTCACGCTGAGTTCTTTTTTGGTCACAGGGTGTTCAAACGCAATACGACGCGCGTGCAAGTGCAACTTCTTGCTGATCACACCACCAAGCTGCGCACCCCAACCGTCGCCCATGTTTTCTTGGCCAGAGCCACCGTATTTACCGTCCCCCACGATAGGGTGGCCAATCTCGGCCATATGTACACGCAACTGGTGCGTCCGGCCGGTCAAAGGCTCCATCGCCACCCAAGACGCGCGACTGCCCACACGGTAGAGCGTGGCGTAAAGAGAACTCGCACGCTTCGCGCCCGGCGTGCTATCGACATCGCGCGGGTGAACGGCGTGCATCTTTTCGCCCTCGCCGCCTTTACCGCGCCCCATCGCTTTGACCAAACCATATTTGATCTCACCCAAGTACGGCACAGGCACGCCAGCCACCAAAGCCCAGTAAATCTTGCGGGTGTTGCGGTGGCGGAAGGCTTCGGTCAGTTTCGTGGCCATCGCAGGAGTGCGCGCCAGAACCAAAGCGCCAGAAGTGTCTTTGTCCAAACGGTGCACAAGACGTGGTTTTTCATCATAGCCAAAACGCAGAGCTTCGGACAGGACATCCACGTGACGCGTCTGCTTGGACCCACCCTGCGTGGGCAGGCCAGCAGGCTTGTTAATCACGATGATATGGTCGTCTTTGTACAACACAGCGTCGCGCATCATTTTGATGTCCGCGTTGGTGATGCGAATGGTGTTATGCGCAGGGGCCTCGGAAACAGGCAGCGGCGGGACACGCACTACATTACCAGGACCAACACGGGTGTTGGATTTCACCCGCCCGCCATCGACGCGAATATCGCCCTTGCGACACATCTTTTCGATATTGCCTTGGGTCACCACTGGGAAAGTCTTGCGGAACCAACGGTCAAGACGCTGTTCAGGCTGATCATCACCGATCGTTATCATTTGAACCTTGCTCATGCGAAGAAACCTCGTGCCACTGTGAGACCCATTGCAATGCCGCCAAGCGCCAACGCCAAAGTCCCGAATACGTAAAAAGCTGCAAGCCCGAATTGGCCGCGCTCGTAGATCGTGATCGCATCAAGCGAAAACGCCGAATAGGTGGTGAACCCACCCAAGACACCTGTCATCAGCAATGGCGCAAATCGGTTGCCCGATTTTTCTGCCAAGACCACGACCAAAACACCCATCAGGAATGACCCCCAAAAGTTGACACTCATCGTTCCCCAAGGGAATCCCTTGCCCAACAGGCGAGACATGCCAATGTTGGTCAGGTAACGGGCCGAAGCCCCGATGGCGCCCCCAAGGGCCACTTGCAATAGAGGTGTCATGTTCACTGTCCTTTTGCCTGTTCCTTGGGTGGCAGAGGGTAAAATGTCAACAGATATAGGTGTATCGGTCACTCTGAGGACCGCTTGGCCCGCAGCTTTTCGAAATAGGCAACCCTTTTGGCCAAATCACGCTCGAACCCCCGTTCAATTGGTGCATAAAACTGAGTGCGTGGCAAAGTATCAGGGAAAAAGTTCTGCCCCGAAAACCCGTCCTCAGAATCGTGATCGTAAGCATAGCCTGCGCCGTAACCTTGTTCTTGCATCATCTTGGTTGGGGCGTTCAGAATATGTTTGGGCGGGGGCTCTGATCCGGTTTTGCGTGCAGCTTCGCGCGCGGCCTTATAGGCAACATATCCCGCGTTGGATTTCGGCGCGAGCGCCAGATAGATCACCGCCTGCGACAGCGCCAATTCGCCCTCAGGCGACCCCAAGCGTTCGTAAGTTTCCCATGCGTGCATGCAAACCGTCTGCGCCTGTGGGTCGGCAAGACCGATATCTTCCACCGCCATACGCACAAAACGGCGCGCCAAATACCGCGGGTCTTCGCCCCCTTCCAGCATACGTGCATACCAGTATAGCGCCGCATCTGGGTCAGAGCCACGCACAGATTTATGCAGCGCAGAAATAAGATTGTAATGCTCTTCGCCGGATTTGTCGTATTTCGCAGCGCGCCGCATCAAGCGTTTTCCAAGCTGGTCCGATGTCAGCGGCTCTGTGACTTTCCACGCCATGACCTGTTCAATCAAGTTCAGCAGCGTACGCCCGTCACCGTCAGCCATCTCAAACAAGGTCGTCCGTGCACGAGCGTCCAACGGCATGCTGCGTTCAAGCTCTTCTTCCGCCCGCGTCGCCATCAGCGCCAAATCATCCAGTGACAGGCGTTCCAATACCATCACCTGACTGCGCGACATCACCGCGGCATTCAGCTCGAAACTGGGATTTTCAGTGGTGGCCCCCACAAGCAAGATGGTGCCATCTTCCATATGTGGTAAAAAGCTGTCCTGCTGGGCTTTGTTGAACCTGTGAATCTCATCCACGAACAACAGGGTGCCCTTGCCATTCTGGCGGCGTAGCTTTGCAGCCTCGAACACCTTACGCAAATCCGGAACACCTGTGAAAATTGCAGAAATCTGTACGAAATGCAGATCGGTCTCATCCGCCAAAAGTCGCGCGATGGTGGTCTTACCCACACCGGGCGGACCCCAGAAAATGATCGACGACAAAGACCCTGAGGCCAGCATAACTCCCAGAGGGGCCTCAGCCCCAAGCACCTGTGATTGACCGATGACATCCGCTAAAACCTTAGGCCGCAACCGATCCGCCAGCGGACGCGGTGCCAACCCGCTTTTAAAACTTGGCGAGGGAGTGGGGGATTCATCTGTGGTGAAAAGATCTGACATAAGCGCACATTACGCCGCAAAGCGGTGTCATAAAAGAGAAAACGGGGCCGACATGGCGCGTCTCGGCCCCGATCATGGATACATACTAGTGCAGTTTGTTAGACAGATTAATGCGGATGCAGGCGTTGTTGGTGCCATCCATATCCATCACACGTCCGATGACATCGATATCGAGACCGACACGGCGCCCCCAACGAGGACCGTTCTCTGGAATCAAACCGATCACAGATGTGGCCCCCAATGCCCGAGCAGATAGGGTCATTTCGTTGATGAGGTTCATCTGCACACGCATACGGCTTTTCGCTGGCACACGATGTGACACGAAAATACGGCTCGATTCCCAAACATGCTGTGCGACAGGTGCCTCATCAAAAAGCAGATCTGACGGGATACTGTCCAACAACCCGCGCTGAGCATCGCGGATCATGTAAGAATAAATGCCACATTTCGTTGTGGTAGGGGTCAATCGGATACCAGCCAAAACTTCGCCGAACTCGTGTACTGCAATCCAACGGGAAGCAGGTGTATCATATTGGTCGTATTCCATTCCGTCGGCTTGAGGTAAATCCCACTTGGCTTGCTGAATAAATGTTTCGTGTCTGGCGCGAAGCATGTTCGCAAAAAGGTCGCCATGGTTGTGTAAATTTGTGAAAGAAAGGGTAGTCGTTTGCATGGTATTCTCCAGTGCTGGTTGAGTTCTTCAACGCAACGCGAGAGCTTGCACCATCACAACAGCTTAATCTCCTTGGCTTTTTGGATTGCCTCTGAAGTGGTCCGCGCCATTAGACGCTCTCGGGCCGATACCAATCGTGCTTTTAATGCACTTTCAGAAATCCCGAGTCTGGCCGCGGCAGCTGCGTGACGATCACCGCCCGCGATGCACCGGAGGGCCTGAATTTGGGCCTGTGTCAGTTGTGTTTGGGGTTCAGATACCTCATGCAGGGTGCGCACGATGGTCGCAATTTTTGCGATCTCAGCATCCGTAAACTCACGGTCTATACGGGAACATCCGACAATAGAACGCGATTGAACCGGCCCACAAGACACGGCCATTCCGTAATTCAGGCCGAATTCAGCGGCCTGCCTCCAAATATTAAATGGATCGGGGAGTTCTATTTCGCTCCACCTTGTTTGTCCTTCAGTGCTCAACCCCCAAGCAATCATAGGGTCGCGCAAGGCATAAGCATTCGTTGTGTAATGTTCCAACCACTTGGGATCATACGTCGACTGATACACCAAAGGCGCCGCGAAACGAATGTGCAGACCTGCGGTATAGCCAACTGGCGCAGCAGTACGCAGTTGAGCGAATAGACGATTGAGTTCTGTGGTACTGGACATGAAAGCTCATTCACTATCAAAAGGGTGGCAACCTAAAGGCGACTGCCTGCCTCGACGCTAAACTAACAGTTATCATTTGAAAAGCTTCGATTGCCAAAATTCAAACGACGACGTTCACTTACCTAACGAAACGACAGCTTTCCTATAAGCCGATACAAACAACGTAACCAATAAACTCTAAGTCTTCATACAATTATAGATTGAAGAGCAAGTTTCGCAGCTTTGCCATATCACATTACCGCGAAATCACAGTGATCAGCATAAAAAAGGCCCCGCTCAAAAAGAGCAGGGCCTAATTTTTAACATGTTGCGCACAATTATGCGTCAGCGACAGTGCCATCTTCTTCTGCAAGGCGCGCTTTGTCAGCTGCACCTTTGGCAGAGGCATCACGATCAACGAATTCGATAATCGCCATCGGTGCATTGTCACCGTAACGGAAGCCAGCACGCACGATACGCACGTAACCACCTTGACGCTCAGCGTAACGTGGGCCGAGGATGTCGAAAAGTTTCTGAGCAAACTGCTCTTGCTTGAGCTGACTTGCAGCTTGACGACGCGCGTGCAAATCGCCGCGCTTGCCCAAAGTGATCAATTTTTCAATGATCGGACGCAATTCTTTTGCTTTTGGCAAAGTTGTTTTAATTTGCTCATGTTCGATGAGCGAGCCGGCCATGTTCGCGAACATCGCTTTGCGGTGCTCATGTGTACGGTTCAGGCGGCGGTAACCTCTAGCGTGGCGCATTGTATATCTCCTATAACGTGCTTTTTATACTTTGTCTGGCAGCCGATGCGTGTCAGCTACTCTCCTTGAGGATTCTCTTTTCAATCGAACCCCGATAGTCCCCGTACCAAACGGGCATTTGCGGGAGGACACATTCGCATCCCCCCAATCTCTTAGAACTGATCTTCGAACTTCTTAGCCAGATCTTCGATGTTCTCTGGTGGCCATTCTTCAACGTCCATTCCGAGGTGCAGCCCCATACCTGACAACACTTCTTTGATCTCGTTCAAAGACTTGCGGCCAAAGTTTGGTGTGCGGAGCATCTCAGCTTCGGTTTTCTGAATGAGGTCACCGATGTAGACGATATTATCGTTCTTGAGGCAGTTCGCGGAACGTACTGACAATTCAAGCTCGTCCACTTTCTTAAGTAGAAGTGGGTTGAACTCAAGACCATCGTCTTCTTCTTGACGGTTCGCAGACTCAGGCTCGTCGAAGTTGACAAAGATACCAAGCTGGTCTTGCAGAATGCGCGCAGCATAAGCCACAGCGTCTTCTGGTGTGACAGACCCATCAGTTTCGATTTTCAATGTGAGTTTGTCATAGTCGAGCACCTGACCTTCGCGGGTCGGTTGCACGTCGTAAGACACTTTTTTCACAGGTGAATAGATCGCATCGATCGGAATAAGGCCGATTGGCGCATCTTCTGGTTTGTTTTTCTCAGCAGACACATAGCCTTTGCCAGTGTTGACAGTCAGCTCCATGAACAAATCTGCGCCGTCATCGAGGTGACAGATCACGTGGTCTTTGTTCAAAACTTCAATGCCAGCAGATTCTGAGATGTCACCAGCAGTGACAACCATTGGACCTTTTGCAGAGATGGAAAGGCGTTTAGGGCCTTCAACTTCCATGCGCAAAGCCACACCTTTAAGGTTCAAGATGACGTCTGTAACATCTTCGCGAACACCAGCGACTGACGAAAATTCGTGCAGAACGTTGTCGATCTGTACAGATGTGATGGCAGCACCTTGCAGGGATGACATCAAAATGCGGCGCAGGGCGTTGCCCAGCGTCAGACCGAAGCCACGCTCAAGTGGTTCAGCAATAATAGTCGCTTGACGTGCTGGCTCGTTGCCAGGCTTCACCTCAAGTTGCTGTGGTTTGATGAGCTCGGCCCAATTCTTGTGGATCATGCTGTAGCCTCCATTCTTGTCCCGAACCCATGTCCTGAAGTAAGGGACGCCCGAGGGGTCTTAAAAACGCAAAAACGGATCGCGAGCAAAATCGCCCGCGACCCATAAATAGTATCGAAATTATACGCGGCGACGCTTTGGTGGGCGGCAGCCGTTGTGCGCCATAGGCGTCACGTCACGGATAGATGTGACGTTCAGGCCAAGTGCAGCAAGTGCGCGCAATGCGGACTCACGGCCAGAACCTGGACCTTGAACTTCAACTTCCAAAGTTTTCACGCCATGCTCTTGAGCTTTTTTACCAGCATCTTCAGCAGCCATTTGAGCAGCATAAGGAGTCGATTTACGCGATCCTTTAAAGCCCATTGTGCCAGCAGAAGACCAAGCGATTGCGTTGCCCTGAACGTCAGAGATCAAAATCTTGGTGTTGTTGAAAGTCGAGTTTACGTGAGCAACGCCTGTGGCGATGTTCTTGGAAACTTTTTTCTTAGTGCGACGAGTATCACGTGCCATATTGAGTAGCCTCCCTTACTTCTTCTTGCCAGCGATGGCTTTCGCAGGACCCTTACGAGTACGTGCGTTGGTGTGTGTACGCTGACCGCGTACTGGGAGGTTGCGACGGTGACGCAAGCCTACGTATGAACCAAGGTCCATAGCGCGTTTGATGTTCATCTGCGTTTCACGGCGAAGGTCACCCTCAACAGTGTAGTTCGCGTCGATGTACTCACGAAGTGACAGAACTTCGGTGTCAGACAGTTCATTAACGCGACGAGTTTCCTCGATGCCAACTGCTGCACAGATGTCTTTTGCGGATTTAGATCCAATACCCGTTACATAGGTCAAAGCGATAGGAAGACGCTTGCCTGTCGGGATGTTTACGCCGGCGATACGAGCCAATGTATATTCCTTTTTCGTTGCGATTCCGTAGTGCCGGAACCTTTTTTCACAACGGAAGCCCGCAAGTTTAGACCTACGGGCGTCAGCTGAATGCGATGATCTTTGCGCGCAGACTGGCTACACGCAAAATTTTCCTGTTAAGGATGGGTTGCCATAGATGCGAATCGGGCCAAGGTCAACCGCCAACCCCCTGATCTCAGAAATTATATCCAAAACGTTCAATCTGGACACATGCACAGCCCACTTTCAAAGGCTTCAACTCTTGTGCATGGACATAATGGCAGCCTGTGGAAGTGGCAACTAACCCCCGACACGCACATTACACGACCAAAGCAAAGGGCGCGTCAATCACTTGGATTCAACGCGCCCTTTGTAATGCTGTTCAGTGGCTTAGGCAAAAACGCTATTTGTGAATTGCCAAAGCACCGCTCACCTTAGTCCAGTATTTGCGCGATGTCAGATGCAACTTTTTCAACATCTTGCAGACCATTTACGGACTGCAAATCGCCTCTGGCATAGTAATAGCCGAGCAGCGGAGATGTCTTTTTGTAGTATTCCATCAAGCGAATTTTGACACTGTCTTCGTTGTCATCCGCACGCACAGGCTGACCAGCCGCTGCTGCTTCTTTCGCGCGATTGACAATACGTGCGACCAAAGTCTCATCGTCAACCTCAAGCTGAATCACGGCTTCGAGTTGCGCACCGTTACGTGACAACAGCTCATTCAATGCATCAGCTTGGCCAAGGGTGCGTGGAAAGCCATCAAAGATGTATCCAGCCGCATTACCTTGACGAATCTTTTCCTCAATGAGGCCGATGACGATTTCATCAGTGACCAACTGACCAGCATCCATCACTGCAGCAACTTTCTGGCCCATTTCAGTTCCAGATGTCCGTGCTTCACGCAGCATATCACCAGTTGAAAGTTGCACCATGCCGCGTTCTTTTACAAGGCGCTGCGCTTGCGTTCCTTTGCCCGCTCCGGGTGGTCCAAGCAGAATAATGTTCATCGTCTAGCGGTCCCTCTTTTGCCACGTTTTTTGCCACGCAGTTGAGATTTTTCGATCAAGCCTTCGTACTGGTGTGCCAGCAGGTGTGACTGAATTTGCTGAATTGTATCCATTGTCACTGAAACAACGATCAAAACAGAAGTGCCGCCAAAATAGAATGGAATGGTAAATTGGCTACGTAAAATCTCAGGCAAGAGACAAACTGCCGCAAGATAGGCCGAACCAATCACCAAAAGACGGGCCACAATGTAATCCAAATGCTCTTCAGTCTTCTTGCCTGGGCGAATACCAGGAATAAAACCGTTTTGGTTTTTAAGGTTATCCGCAACATCTTCGGTCTTAAAGGCAACGTTAGCTGTGTAGAAGTAGGCGAAGAACACGATCATCGCAGTGAAGAACAGCAAGTATAGAGGCTGGCCCGGACCGAAGTATGCCAAGATTGTCGACATCACTGGACCAAGATCAGACTGACCAGAGAAAGTCGCGATTGTCGTCGGCAAGAGCAACAATGATGAGGCAAAGATCGCAGGGATAACGCCAGCAGGATTCACTTTAATTGGCAAGTGGCTGCTTTGTGCGTCAAAGACTTTCATGCCTTGCTGACGACGTGGATATTGGATGTGCACTTTGCGCAGGGCACGTTCCATAAAGACCACGAAGGCAATCACTCCAACGATCATTGCTAAAACGACGATGATCACGAAAGGCGAAATCGCACCGGAACGACCAGAGGCAAGGAACTGCGCCAAGGCACTTGGAATCTCGGCAACGATGCCAACAAAAATGATCAAAGAGATACCGTTGCCGATGCCGCGGTTGGTGATTTGCTCACCCAGCCACATCAGGAACATGGTGCCACCAACGAGCGTGATAACCACACCTGCACGGAAATACCAACCAGCCTCGTGGGCCAAATCGCCCGCCTCCAAAGAGGCAGCCAACCCGTAGGCTTGGAACAGCGCCAAGGCTACCGTGCCGAAACGGGTGTATTGGTTGATCTTTTTACGTCCCTGCTCGCCCTCTTTCTTGAGTTGCTCAAGCTTGGGGACCATCGCCGTCAATAACTGAACGATAATCGACGCCGAAATATAAGGCATGATGCCGAGGGCGAAAATACCCATCCGGCCCAAAGCACCACCTGTAAACATCGACAGAATGCCGCCAATGCCAGATGAGGCTTGTTCCATAAAGTCACGGAGCGCGTTGGCGTCGATACCGGGGACAGGAATAAATGTGCCCAAACGGTAGACGATCAACAGACCGAGGGTGAAAATAATACGCTGACGAAGTTCTGTGGCTTTCCCGAAGGTGCCCCAGCTTAAGTTCGCCGCCATTTGTTCTGCTGCAGATGCCATTTGGTCTCTCTTTCACGATAACGCCGCCGAACGGTTCTCCCGATCGGCGGCGCTTGGAAAACATGGAATTGATGTAAGGGGCTCAGGCCCCTATCACAACCCTTATTCTGCGGCTTGTGCCGTAACTGTGAGAGTGCCGCCAGCTTTTGCAACAGCTTCAACGGCTGCTTTGGACGCGCCAGTCACAGTCAGGTTCAATTTGGATGTCGCTTCGCCTTTGGCGAGAACGCGGATACCGTCCAATTTGCGGCGGATCAAACCAGATGCAACAAGTGTATCTTCGGTGATCGCTGCCGTCGCATCGATTTTACCTTCGGCGACGAATTTTTCGATCAAGCCAAGGTTCACAACTGCGAATTTTTTACGGTTTGGTTTGTTAAAGCCACGCTTTGGTAGACGCATGTAGAGTGGCATTTGGCCACCTTCGTAGCCACCGATCGCAACACCTGAACGGGATTTTTGACCTTTGATACCACGGCCACCCATTTTACCAAGACCAGAGCCTGGGCCACGGCCACGGCGTTTTTTGGCTTTTGTTGCGCCTTCGTTATCGTGAAGTTCGTGCAGTTTCATGTCGCTTCTCCTTGCCGGAACTGGCCCCCAGCGACGGAAGACCAAACACGGCTTAAATGTTGATTCTTTATGGTCATCTTGGACCACTGGCCGCGTATAGACGCAGAACCGCGTTTTGGCAAGTCTCGCAATGCATGAGAATCGCGTCCAGCCATCTGCTCGTAAAAGCAAAAAGGGCCCGCATAAGATGCGAGCCACTTTTTAAAGACGTTTATCGTCTCACATTGTTCTGGTCGATTAGAATGTGCGCGGGCTGACCACTGAAGCTTCAGCAATGCTGCTGCGATCCAGACCGATGTCCGACAATTCGCGATCTGACAATGCGCTCAGCATATTGTATGTTTTTTCTGCAGCGCGCGCACGCATGAATGACGCGTAAGCATTTGAAACAGAAGCGAAGATGGAAGAGAATACGGAGCCGTTAGACGCCTGAGCGTAGTTGGAAACATGTGCCATGGAGCAAAACCTTTTTAAGCGGGATGAGTTTTCATCGTGTCTATTTTTCAGTAACCTCTGATGAGGTGTTGATTGTTAATTAGGCGAAATGAAAACTTTTGAGTAGCGCTAGAATCCCAACCCCGACATGCGCGAACTGCATGGCTCGATAAACCGAATCTTAATCCTCCGAATCGAGTAGCACACACCACAATCCATGGGGCCATTAAGTCATCACTTTATGATTGCGCCAATCATCTAAGGTCGTCACCCTACCAACGGCCTTCCGTTAATCGCGCTGCCTTCTCAACAAGGGATGCAAAGGCTTTAAGGGCTTGGTTATAGCCATCGCCACGGCGCTAGTGGAAGTGGTTGGAGGTTACGGTAGGCGGCTATCCGTAAATTGGGAAAAGGTCGAGGTCGAACGCAATCAATTCAGCAGCGGCACCAACCTGCATCAATTAGACTTGGGGTTTTGTGTCAGACTAAAATCCCCATGCCCTAAATCAGACGTTGGACAGAAGTCGCACAAAACAATGCCACCAACAGAAAAACGCCCCACTGTTTCCAGCAGGGCGTTTTCAAAGACTTTAGATCAAAAAGAACGACTTAGTTGTCGCGCTCTTCAATGATTTCCACCATGTGGGAAATCTTACGCACCATGCCGCGAATCGCAGGAGTATCCTCGAGTTCACGTGTTTTGTGCATTTTGTTGAGGCCAAGGCCGACCAACGTAGCGCGTTGATCTTGTGGGCGACGGATCGGAGAACCGACCTGTTTTACAACGATTGTTTTAGCCATGATGTCTATTCCTTACGCTTCTGCTGTTTCAGCAGGTGCAGCTGCAGGTGCTTCATCTTTTTTCAAGATGTCAGCCACTTTTTTGCCGCGACGCTGAGCGACAGACCGTGGTGAAGACTCTTTTTTGAGGCCTTCGATTGTCGCACGGATCATGTTGTATGGGTTTGAAGACCCGATAGATTTGGACACAACATCCTGAACACCGAGCATTTCAAATACAGCACGCATTGGACCACCGGCGATGATACCAGTACCTTGTGGTGCAGTCCGCATCACAACTTTACCAGCACCGTGACGGCCGTTGACGTCGTGGTGCAATGTGCGACCTTCTTTCAAAGGAACGCGGATCATTTGGCGCTTGGCTTGCTCGGTGGCTTTGCGGATGGCCTCAGGGACCTCTTTCGCTTTACCTTTACCGAAGCCTACACGGCCTTTTTGGTCGCCAACAACAACAAGAGCAGCAAAGCCAAAACGCTTACCACCTTTAACTGTTTTAGACACACGGTTGATCGCGACAAGACGATCTGCGAATTCGGGAGTTTCATCGCGATCGCGACGGTTATTCCCGCGGTTGTTATCTGCCATTGGGCATTCCTTTACATAGGTGGCGCGAGGCGCCAATGTTATCAATCCAAGTGAAAAACGTGAGACGCGAGGCCTCACGTTTTTCCTGGATCATCGGGAAGGCGCCAACCCTAAGATCGGGCGCCTTCCACAAGTTTTTAGAACTTCAAACCACCTTCACGTGCCGCTTCGGCCAAGGCCTTAACTTTACCGTGAAAGAGAAAACCGCCACGGTCGAAGTAACATACTTCCACACCGGCTTTTTTCGCACGTTCTGCAATCGCCGCACCGACTTTTGTCGCTGCTTCGACGTTGTTTTTGCCAACTACGCCGAGATCTTTCTCGAGTGTAGAAGCAGACGCGAGTGTCACGCCTTTTACGTCGTCGATCAACTGAACGCTGATGTTCTTGTTCGAACGATGGATAGACAGACGCGCACGTCCGTTTGCCATCTTGCGAAGTTTGTTCCGGACGCGCAGGCGGCGCTTCAAGAACAGGTCTCTTTTGCTGTTTGCCATGATCTACGTCCTTACTTCTTCTTACCTTCTTTGCGGAAGATATACTCGTCTTTGTATTTGATACCTTTGCCTTTATAGGGCTCTGGTTTCCGCCATTCGCGAATATTTGCCGCGACTTGGCCAACGAGTTGTGCGTCTGTACCTTCAACAACGATTTCAGTCTGCTTCGGAGCTGTGACTGTTACGCCAGCAGGAACTTCGAAGAGGACGTCATGTGAATAACCCAAAGCGAGTTTGAGCACGTTACCTTGCATTGTTGCGCGGTAACCAACACCGTTGATCTCAAGCTCTTTTTTGAAGCCTGTAGAAACACCGGTTACCAAGTTTGCGATAACAGTGCGGGACATGCCCCACTGTTGACGCGCACGTTTGGATTTACCACGTGGTGTCACTGTGATCACGTTGCCGTCGACAGTGATTGTCACATCGTCGGTTGCAGTGAATGCGTGAGTGGCTTTTGGCCCCTTCACTTCGATGGTCTGACCTGAAACAGAAGCAGTAACGCCGCTGGGCAGCTCGACCGGTTTTTTACCAATACGAGACATCAGACCCTCCTTAGAAGACTGTGCAAAGCACTTCGCCGCCAACATTGTTGGCACGAGCGTTTGCATCAGACATCACACCTTTAGGTGTAGAGACAATCGACAAGCCCAAGCCCTGACGGACAGTTGGGATGTCTTTGACACCGAGGTACACACGACGACCAGGTTTTGAAACCCGTTTCACTTCGCGAATAACAGGAGTGCCTTCGAAGTATTTCAGGCTGATTTCGAGCGTTGGGTGACCAACTTCGTTTGTGCCTTTTTCGTAGCCACGGATGTAGCCTTCGTCTGCCAGCACGTCCAAGACCCATGCACGCAGCTTTGACGCTGGTGTTGAGACGACGGATTTACCGCGCATTTGAGAGTTACGGATACGTGTGAGCATATCGCCGATAGGATCGTTCATATTATGCTCTCCTTACCAGCTTGATTTCACGAGACCGGGGATTTGGCCGAAAGAGCCAAGTTCCCGCAGCATGATACGGCTGACCTTGAGCTTACGGTAGTAAGCGTGAGGACGACCGGTCAACTGACAACGGTTGTGAAGACGGACAGCCGAGCTATTGCGCGGCAATTCAGCAAGCTTCATGGTTGCGCGAAAACGCTCTTCCATGGGCTTCTCTTGGTCATAAATGATCTCTTTGAGAGCGGCGCGTTTGGTAGCGTATTTTGCCACCAATTTTTCGCGTTTACGCTCACGTGCGATCATGGATTTCTTAGCCATGTTCTCTAACTCCTCGCGATCAGCTGTTGAAAGGCATGTTGAAAGCTTTCAACAAGGCCTTAGCTTCTGCGTCAGTTTTCGCAGTGGTTGCGATTACGATGTCCATACCCCAGTTTTCATCAACGTTATCAAAGTTGATTTCAGGGAAAACGATGTGCTCTTTGATACCCATGGCATAGTTGCCGCGGCCATCAAAGGATTTGCCAGAAATGCCGCGGAAGTCGCGGATACGTGGCATAGCAATCGTGATCAGACGATCGAGGAATTCGTACATCTTTTCGCCACGAAGAGTAACCTTCGCGCCAAGAGGCATGTCTTCACGAACGCGGAAACCAGCGATGGATTTCTTAGCGATCGTTGTCAAAGCCTTTTGACCAGCGATGAGTGTCAGATCTTCCTGAGCAGATTTTGCTTTTTTGGAATCACGAACAGCTGCAGCGCCACAACCGATGTTGAGAACGATTTTGTCCAAACGTGGAATTTGCATGTCGTTCTTGTAGCCAAACTCTTCTTTCAGAGCTGGGCGAACGGCATCCGCATACACAGTCTTAAGACGTGGTGTGTAATTTGCAGTATCAAGCATCAGATCACGTCTCCTGTGGACTTAGCGAAGCGCACTTTTTTGTCGTCTTCCATGCGGAAGCCAACACGTGTCGCTTTGCCGTTTGCGTCGAGGATCGCGAGGTTAGACAAGTCGATCGGCATAGATACCGGTTTCTTGCCGCCTTGGTCGCCTTGAGACGCTTTTGTGTGACGCAATGAGACGTTAACGCCTTCGATTACGGCTTTGCCTTTGGACGGGTTCACAGAAGCGATTTCGCCCTGTTTACCTTTGTCTTTACCAGCGAGAACGATGACCTTGTCACCTTTGCGGAGTTTAGCAGCCATTACAGCACCTCCGGCGCGAGTGAGATGATCTTCATAAAGTTTTTCGCACGCAATTCGCGAACAACTGGGCCAAAGATACGTGTACCGACTGGCTCGTTTGAGTTGTTCAAAATCACAGCAGCGTTGCTGTCAAATTTGATTGCTGTGCCGTCTTCACGACGAACTTGTTTTGCTGTGCGAACGACGACGGCTTTACGCACGTCCCCTTTTTTCACACGGCCGCGTGGAATGGCTTCTTTCACCGATACAACGATGATGTCACCCACGGACGCGTAACGACGGTGTGAACCGCCGAGAACCTTGATGCACTGAACACGGCGAGCGCCGCTGTTGTCAGCTACATCCAGATTGGTCTGCATCTGGATCATGTGGTTTCTCCCGACCTTTGGGGCTGCCTGCAGCGGCGTGGATCCCCAGGGTTTCGATTATGCTGGTTAGTCCCGCACAATCGATTTCAACTTGCGTTAAAATCGATCGCTTATACGAGAGCTTCCCAACGCTTGGTTTTCGACTTAGGTGCACATTCCTGAATACGGACTGTATCGCCTACGTTGAATTGGTTTGTCTCATCGTGCGCCCGGTATTTTTTGGACTTACGAATGGTCTTTTTCAGAACTGGGTGTTTGAAGCGACGCTCAACGGAAACAGTGATTGTTTGCTCGTTTTGGTTAGATGTCACAACACCAGAAAGGATACGTTTTGGCATAGTCTCAGCTCCTCTTACTCAGCCGCAGCTGCGGCTTTTTCGTTCAAAATCGTTTTCACACGTGCAGCTGCACGGCGCGCTTTACGGATTTGAACGGTGTTTTCGAGCTGACCAGTTGCTTGTTGAAAGCGCAGGTTGAAAGACTCTTTTTTGTTGTTTGCCAGCTCTTCGCGAAGCTGGTCTGGCGTTTTGGCGCGCAGTTCGTCGGCGTTCATAGCCTTATCCTTTTCCTAAGCACCAGTGGGCCCCCGTTAGGGTCACCCAGGATCTGGTGGGTAATGTCAAAACACACGAATCCCCTAACGAGGTTCGAGCGATGTGCTTCTATAGGGGGGATGCAACGTCATAGCAAGGGAAAGATCGGGCTTTCTGCCGTGCTGTGATCAATCCGGCAAGCTCACAACATAGGTGTCATCGGCCCAGCCGCTTTGGGTGTCGCGGGCTTGAATTTGAACCTGCGTCACCCCCTCAGCAATCACAACACCAGACAGCGACCGCGTGAACGGCTGTTCATGCTCATGGGGGTGGGTCAAAACACGCAAGCCCAGTTCCTCACCCTGCATATCAAGCACGCGCCATCCATCTGCGTAGTGATCCCATCCTGTATCAGGGTGGGATAGGGTCACATCAAAGCGCCAAGCGCCATTTTGCACAGAGGCACGCGCAGCTTCAACCACAGGGGCGTCTGCCCAAAGCGGATGAACAGGCATAAGGAAAAGGCTGAAGATAATTGGGACTGTCTGTTTCATCTGTTCAGTATAGCAATACCTCCCCCGCCCTGCACTCACTTTGCTGTGAAATGCGTGAACACTGCGGGCGAGGTTTTGCTGTTTCGATCACAAGGGGATCACTCTTGGTCAGGCGCGGCCGCAGATACATATTTGGATGCATAGTTCTGCTCGCCAATACGCTCAAGCAGGCTGAGCTGTAGTTCGAGCCAGCTTTGGTGGCCAACCTCATCAATCGCAATCGTCTCAAAGAGACGCTTTGATTTCAGATCACCAGCTTCATAAGCCGATTTCGCTGCCTGCGTATAGAAATCCGTCGCGGCACGTTCATCAACCAAATCCATGTTGAACATATCTTTCAAAGATGTCGCGACCTTTGGTGTTGAGGCAAATGCCATTTCAGGCGCGCCGCCAAGCTCGAACATACGCTCAAGGAACAGATTCGAATGCTCGGTCTCTTCTGCGAACTCTTCACGCATTTTTTCGGCAAGTTTGTCCAATCCCCAATCATCGAGTACATGAGCATGAAGCTGATACTGATGCGCCGCAGTCAGCTCCATTTGAAGCGCCGTATTGAGGTTTTTCAATGTCGTGTCGTTGTTCATAGCGTTACGTCCTTTCGAATCGCCTTTGGGGAGGCATAAGTTAGAATGATTCTAATATAGTGGCCTGCCGCAAGTTTTCACCCCATGATTGCACTTTTTTCATACACATGCGATGTCAGAAAACGCCTTTGGCATTCCCAATTTTGAGGATCACATCATGCCCGACATCTCATCCCTTTTCGTCACCCGCCTTTACCGCGCTGCTCTGTCCGAATTTGGCACGCCAGTGGACGCGGATGAGTTGGAAACCTCTTGTCTGTCGATTGCCGAAGATGACGAGGCGGGCCAAGATTGGTGTGAGGCCAATGATTTTGCCGGCTACACCAGCTATGCTTCCCTGACAGACCTTGGGTGGCGCTTTCCGATTTTCAAGGACATCACCGACAGCCTAGATCAACATGTCGCCGCCTTTGCCGCCGACCTGCAATTTGATCTGGACGACCGCAAGCTGGTACTGGAAGACCTGTGGATCAACATCCTACCCGAAGGCGGCGCGCATTCAGCCCATATCCACCCGCATTCTGTGATCTCTGGCACCACTTATGTGGCGATGCCCGAAGGTGCCTCAGCCCTGAAACTCGAAGATCCGCGTCACGCCATGATGATGGCCGCCCCACCCCGCGTTAAAGACGCACGCGAGGACATGAAAAGTTTCGTTTACATCAAACCAGAGGTCGGTGACGTATTGCTCTGGGAAAGCTGGCTGCGCCACGAAGTGCCTATGAACATGTCAGAAGAGCACCGCATTTCTGTGAGCTTCAATTATCGGTGGGAATGAGTAATTTGAGGACGAGTATCGAGCGCATTACGTTTCGCCGATATTTGCCCGAATATATCCTATTTGAAAACTCTAATTAGGAAACAAAATGCCAATCGCGATCATAGTAGAATGGTACGGACCTTACACTTCGCTTCAAGATTTTAAGAAAGAAGCCTCGGCTTGGGGTAAAGGGTCACGTACCCTTTATATGGGCATATCGAACGGAGATGCGCCAAGCACAAGCACCATCAACTATATTGGCCTCTCAACTTCACCCAGCTCTCGGTTTGGTGGACATCCAAAGATGAAAGATCCAATCAATAACACCTATTATCTCGGAGAAATTGCAACTGCAGGCTTATCTGGAAGGCGAACACGCAAAACACCCACAGACCTACACATCGCAGAAGGCGCGCTCATATATAAGCTGCAACCCAAGCTCAATGTTTCAAGGAAAAGTGCGTTACCAGAAGATTGTGTCGTAATCTATTCGCGGTTTTGGGACAGAAATGACGGAATAACACCAATGCCCACGCCCGACTTTTTTCCAGAATTAATAGCCTATAACTGGTATACTCAAAGCTGGTCATAAGCCCAACCTCTGCCGATTTCTTGACGGAAAAGGTTAACCTATCGTCGCTTCAGACCTCAGATAGTACGCCATCTTATGGCTACCGCTCCCCCAAAGCCTTCTCAATCCGATCCAGACGCGCAGTTATATCTTCGCGGTAGCTGTCGGTGGCGGCGTGTTCTTCTGCGGCGTGGGCGTCTTGCATGGAGTTGACGATCAGACCGACAACGAGGTTCATCACCGCAAAAGCTGTGACCAAGATGAACGGGATAAAGAACAGCCACGAATTTGAATGCACTTCCATTACAGGGCGCACGATGCCCATGGACCAGCTTTCCAGCGTCATGATTTGGAACAGGGAATAAAGCGAACGCCCCAAGGTGCCAAACCATTCGGGAAAGCTATCGCCATACAGTTTGGTCGCCATCACGGACCCGATATAGAAAATAATCCCTGTCAGGAAAAACACTGACGCCATACCGGGCAGCGCCATGATGAAAGCCTCGACCACACGGCGCAAAGACGGCACGACCGATATGACCCGCAGCAGTCGAAAGATGCGCAGGGCACGCAGCACGGCCAGACCTTGGGCAAAAGGCAAAAGCGAGATGCCAACGATGGCCAAATCGAACAGACCCCAGCCCGATTTGAAAAACGCCAAACGGCGGGCATAGATTTTGGCAGCGATTTCGATCACGAAAATTGTCAGGCAAGCGATGTCCAGTGCATGAATCAGCCCCCCTGCCCGCGCCATGGCGGCATCAGAGGTTTCCAGCCCCAAAATCACAGCATTGAACAAGATCACGCCCATGATGATATTTTGGGTCAAAGACCGATCGAGAATATCTGCAATCTGCGCGCGCATCTGTGTGCTCCTGTTACGTGTCAGAGCGGATATGGCCTGTGTTGCGCGCGGGATCAAGGCTTGGCGGGGAAATCCCTTGGCGAAAGCGCATGCAGTCAATGAACTGCTTGCTTGGTGGGCGGATAAGCATCAGACCCACCTTTAAAACATGTAAACTGGAAAACGCATAAAGTTTGAAACACGTAAAACATCGCGGGGTTTACTCCTACATTCAAACACTAATCACAGCAAAATACACGGTTCTGTTTTGGTATGAGGCTTTTCCAAATTTAGGACAGGCATCCCAAAAGCAAAAAACCCCGCTTCGCAGCGGGGCCTTTTATACTGTTAGACTTGGTGGCCAAGAGTGCCCGAAGGCACAATCGACATTTACCAGTCTTCGCGCACCACGGTGCGGGTTTTGACAGGCAATTTCATTGCAGCAAGGCGCAGGGCCTCACGTGCAACGTCTTCACCAACGCCGTCGATTTCGAACATAACGCGGCCAGGTTTGACCTTGCATGCCCAGTAATCAACAGAGCCTTTACCTTTACCCATACGTACTTCGGTCGGTTTGGATGTGACAGGTACATCTGGGAAGATGCGGATCCAAACGCGGCCTTGGCGTTTCATGTGGCGTGTCATTGCACGACGAGCAGCTTCGATCTGACGAGCAGTTACGCGCTCAGGCTCAAGTGCCTTAAGACCGTAAGTGCCGAAGTTCAGATCAGACCCGCCTTTGGCGAGACCTTTGATGCTGCCTTTGTGCATCTTGCGAAATTTCGTACGCTTTGGCTGAAGCATTTATCAGATCTCCTTAGCGACGGCCGCGGTCGCCACGGGGCGCCGGACCTTGTTGGGCTTCTTCGAGACGACGGTCACGAGCCTGTGGATCGTGTTCCATGATCTCGCCTTTGAAGATCCAAACTTTGATGCCGATGATGCCGTAAGCAGTCATGGCTTCGAAAGATGCATAATCGATGTCCGCACGCAAAGTGTGCAACGGAACGCGACCTTCGCGGTACCATTCTGTACGCGCGATTTCCGCGCCGCCAAGACGGCCAGCAACGTTTACACGGATACCAAGAGCACCCTGACGCATTGTGTTCTGAACCGAACGCTTCATAGCGCGGCGGAAAGACACACGACGTTCCAGCTGTTGAGCGATAGACTCAGCAACGAGAGCGGCGTCAAGATCTGGCTTGCGAACTTCAACGATGTTGAGGTGCAATTCAGAAGCAGTCATCGCAGCGATCTTCTTGCGAAGCGTTTCGATGTCTGCGCCTTTTTTACCGATGATCACACCTGGGCGTGCAGTGTGAACTGTCACACGGCATTTTTTGTGTGGACGTTCGATGATCACGCGAGAGATACCAGCTTGCTTGCACTCTTCTTTAACGAATTCGCGGATTTTGATGTCTTCAAGAAGAAGATCACCGAAATCTTTGGATTCTGCGTACCAGCGGCTGTCCCAAGTGCGGTTGATTTGCAAACGCATGCCGATTGGATTGACTTTATGACCCATTAGCTTTGCTCCTCAACTTGGCGCACCTTGATGGTGATTTCAGCGAATGGCTTCAAGATTTTGCCAAAACGACCACGCGCACGTGGGCGACCACGTTTCATCGTCAAGTTTTTGCCAACCCAAGCTTCAGCAACGATGAGTTCATCGACGTCAAGATTGTGGTTGTTTTCAGCGTTGGCAATCGCGGACTGAAGACATTTCTTCACATCTGCAGCAATACGCTTGTTAGAAAACGTCAGGTCTGTGAGGGCCTTGTCGACTTTCTTACCGCGGATCATCTGAGCAACGAGGTTGAGCTTTTGCGGAGACGTACGGAGCATGCGCGTTTTCGCCATTGCTTCGTTGTCGGCCACGCGGCGGGGATTTGATACCTTACCCATGACTTATTTCCGTTTCGCTTTTTTGTCTGCAGCGTGACCGTAGTAGGTACGAGTTGGTGAATACTCACCGAACTTTTGACCAATCATGTCTTCTGTGACGTTTACAGGAATGTGCTTACGGCCGTTGTACACACCAAAGGTGAGACCAACGAACTGAGGCAAAATTGTTGAGCGGCGTGACCAGATCTTGATGACCTCGTTGCGACCGGACTCACGAGCTTTCTCGGCTTTCTTGAGGACGTACGCGTCCACAAATGGGCCTTTCCAGACAGAACGTGCCATATTCTAGCGACCCTTCTTCCGAGCATGACGGGAACGGATGATAAGTTTATCGCTCCCTTTGTTTTTACGCGTTTTCGCGCCTTTAGTCGGCTTACCCCAAGGTGTCACTGGGTGACGACCACCTGAGGTACGACCTTCACCACCACCGTGAGGGTGATCGATCGGGTTCATAACAACACCACGTACGGATGGGCGGATGCCCTTGTGGCGGTTACGACCGGCTTTACCAAGGTTTTGGTTCGAGTTGTCAGGGTTGGAAACTGCGCCAACCGTTGCCATGCATTCTTGACGAACCATGCGCAACTCACCCGAAGAAAGGCGAATCTGAGCGTAGCCACCGTCACGACCAACGAATTGAGCATATGTACCAGCAGCACGAGCGATTTGACCGCCTTTGCCCTGTTTCATCTCAACGTTGTGGACGATGGTACCGATTGGGAGACCGGAGAACGGCATAGCGTTACCAGGCTTCACGTCAGCTTTAGCAGAGGCGATGACTTTGTCACCAACTGCAAGACGCTGAGGAGCGATGATGTAGTTTTGCTCGCCGTCTTCGTATTTGATCAGTGCGATGAACGCGGTGCGGTTCGGGTCATATTCGATCCGTTCTACAGTCGCTGGGACATCAAATTTATTACGCTTGAAATCGACGATGCGGTAAAGACGCTTTGCGCCCCCGCCGATGCGGCGCATCGTGATCCGTCCGGTGTTGTTCCGGCCGCCCTTTTTCGTCAGACCCTGAGTAAGGGATTTGACTGGACGTCCTTTCCAAAGCTCCGAACGGTCGATCAGAACCAGCCCGCGCTGGCCAGGCGTCGTTGGTTTGTACGACTTTAGTGCCATAGTTTCTGTCTTCCGTTTGCTTTGTGACCCTATGTTCAGGTTGCCCTGAAGGTCTGTGTGTAGGCCCCCGTAGGTGCCCAAATTCATATATCAAAAGACCACAGAACGAATCTGTAGCCATAAGATTGCTGGGGAGTATCAGAGGGGGGATTGGGTGTCTAGTGGGGAGGGGCCCAAAGCTCCCCTCCTTATGACGATTAGCAAAAAAACGCGCCAGCCAAACTAGGGCAGTTATGCCCACGGCAACCGCGACACGATATTCGTTACCGTCGACATGAGGGCTTAGAATGAACACCTATCTTCATCAGGCCGCCCACAATTATCAAGTCGCGCTTGGTACTGTAGCGAACATGGTGCAACTTGAAACTAAGTATCTGACAACAAATTACCTCTCGATCTACGCCCGTACTGCAGCAAAAAAATCGCCCGTCGATTTCTCGAGGGGCGATTCAATTTCTAACAATCTCAGGTTCGGACCACACTTAGAGACCAGCGGACATGTCGATGAAGTTGCCTTCTTCGGGGGCACTTAGACCTTTTAACGTCTTTGCACTTACGCAGCATCTCGCGAAATCATTTTGCCTTCAAGTGCAGTACTCAAGTCACCGCTCTACGACATAACGGTCAACTTGCTTTACAGCGTACCCAAAGCAAAAAACCAACGTCAGAACGTAGAAGCGCTCAAAGCCTACGGGGAAAAGCACGAAATGCGCTAACCCGAACAACAGCAGTGTAAGCATTGCCCTGTCAAGAAACTGCGGTGCTTTCACAAAGTTATAAATCATACACCCAGACGCCAGAACCAAAGCTGGCACGTTTCCCGTTTCCCAAAAGCGGCGCGCGCCGCGAGTGTAGGCTGCCAGATAGTCAGATAGTTCCTTTGAGATGGTCATATCAACAGGATAGACCTGCGGACCTTGGATCAGCGTAAAATTGAAAATATGGAGATACCCGTAGTTCCCGAACCCCATGTTCAGGGACATGTAAATGACAAGCGCAACACTCAAACTTGCGGCAATCGCCGTCCACCTCACGGCCCCCCAGAAGAGGATCGGAGACAAATATACCAAAATCACATAGTCGGTCCGCAGCAACGGCAACACAGCAAACAACACCACCCCCAGCCGAGGCTTTTTCGACGCCACGAGCAGAGCCGTCATGACCAAACAAACAGAAAGAGCGTCGGGGCTGCTTTTGTCTGCTAAGACATCCAGTCCGCCAAAGTAGAGCCCAATTGGCAAAAGCAAAGCTGTCCACCAACCCCTGATCGCGAACAATCGATGCGACACCCAAAGACTGATAGCCGCCGAACACCCGGAAACCAAAACCGTCGCGAACGACAGTGTTGGCACACAGGCAAAAACCGCCAAAGACAGCCAAATATAGAGGACGCGTGTTTGATAGAATGGGAGCTGCTGCTCTAGAGCTATCGGATCAAGTGCTACGCCGGCGCGATACTCTTTACCTGATGTGAGTGCATCAAAAACAGCAAAATCTCGAACAGCCGATTCGACATCTGCGTAGGTCAATTCATGCAGTGACACGCCAGACAGACCTATAAAACTCAGCCCAGACGCCACGTAGCCGATGACGTCCCAATTATACTCAGGCTGCAAGATCGCAATCAACGCAGCGGCAAATGCCCAAACCAAAATATATACAGCGATGAAGCGTGACGACTGCGCTTGCGCAAACTGGAACAGGGATCTGAGCATAGGCTAAATCTCCACAACACAGTGCTTTCAGTGCGACAAGAATGTCATCACTCACCACACACACCAACTACGATAGAACATACAAAAAGCCCCTCGAAAATGCGAGGGGCTTTTCAATTTCTAACCAGTCAAATCCGAAAGGATTTAGAGACCAGTGGACACGTCGATGGAGTTGCCTTCTTCGAGTGTCACGTAGGCTTTTTTAACGTCTTTGCGTTTGCCGAGCATTCCGCGGAAGCGTTTTGCTTTGCCTTTTGTGATCGATGTGTTCACGGCTTTAACTTTCACACCAAAGAGCGTTTCGACGGCTTCTTTGATTTGTGGTTTGTTAGAGTCGATCGCAACTTCGAAAACAACCGCACCATGTTCGGAAGCCATAGTGGCTTTCTCAGTGATGATAGGCTTACGAATTACGTCGTACATATCTGCTTTAGTGGTCATTTGAGGCGAGCCTCCAGAGCTTCGACAGCTGATTTCGTAAGCACGAGTGTGTCACGTTTCAGGATGTCGTATACGTTGGCGCCCATTGTTGGCAAGATATCAACACCAGTCAAGTTCGCAGCTGCGGCTTTGAGGTTTGTGTCGATTTCTGCACCATCAATGATGAGGACGCGTTTCCAGCCCTGCTCTTTAACAGCTTTTGCAAGCATTGCAGTCTTCGCACCAGCCAATTTGGCGTCGTCGAGGATTACAAGATTGCCTGCGCCTGCTTTTGAAGAGAGCGCGTGTTTCAGGCCAAGTTTACGGAATTTCTTCGTAAGCTCGTGACCGTGAGACCGCGGTGTAGGACCCTTGTAGATACCACCTTTGCGGAAGATCGGTGCCTTACGAGACCCGTGGCGTGCGCCACCGGTGCCTTTTTGGCGGTAGATCTTCTTCGTGGAGTAGCTAACTTCTGAGCGTGTCTTTACCTTGTGTGTACCAGCTTGCGCTTTGTTGCGCTGCCAGCGCACCACGCGGTGAAGAATGTCTGCACGTGGCTCAAGACCGAAGAGTGCTTCGTCCAGATCCAGTGTACCAGCTTTTTCGCCGTCAAGTTTGATTACGTCAAGTTTCATGCTTCACCTCCTTCAACAGGTGCTTCAGCCGGAGCTGCTGCAGCCGCAGATTTCAAGGCAGCTGGAAGTGGCGCATTCTCAGGGAACGGCTTTTTCACAGCGTCTTTGACAGTGACCCAACCACCTTTGGAGCCAGGAACAGCGCCTTTGACCATGATCAAGCCACGGTCAGCGTCTGTGCGGACAACCTGAAGGTTTTGTGTCGTGACACGAGCAGCGCCCATGTGACCAGCCATTTTCTTACCTTTGAAAACTTTACCTGGGTCTTGACACTGACCAGTCGAACCATGCGAACGGTGAGAGATAGACACACCGTGTGTCGCACGCAAACCGCCAAAGTTGTGACGCTTCATCGCACCAGCAAAACCTTTACCGATAGATGTACCAGCAACGTCAACGTATTGGCCTTCGAAGTAATGCTCAGCTGAGATTTCTTCACCAACAGCGATGAGGTTCGCTTCGTCTACGCGGAATTCTGCGATTTTGCGTTTTGGCGCAACATTCGCAGCCGCGAAAACGCCACGCATAGCTTGGGATGTGCGTTTTGCTTTTGCATTGCCGCAACCGAGTTGAACAGCTGTGTAGCCGTGCTTCTCAGATGTGCGTTGTGCAAGAACTTGCAAGTTTTCGAGTTGAAGGACGGTTACAGGAACCTGTTTGCCGTCTTCCATGAACAAGCGGGTCATGCCCACTTTTTTCGCGATAATACCAGAGCGCAACATATTCAATTGCCCCCTTATACTTTGATTTCGACGTCAACGCCGGCAGCGAGGTCGAGCTTCATCAGCGCGTCCACAGTCTGTGGTGTTGGGTCTACGATGTCGAGAAGACGCTTGTGCGTACGGATCTCGAACTGATCGCGGGATTTCTTGTCAACGTGTGGGCCACGCAAAACAGTGAATTTTTCGATTTTGTTTGGCAGTGGGATCGGGCCACGTACTTGAGCGCCGGTGCGCTTAGCCGTGTTCACGATTTCCTGTGTAGATGCGTCAAGAACGCGGAAATCAAAGGCCTTCAACCGAATGCGGATGTTTTGGCTTTGCATTGCAATGCCTCCGTTTAGGCTTTTAAGTTGAGAGGTCGAAGCACCTTATTGCACTCCCACATCGAACCCAAAATTGGCGAGACGAATCTCACCCGTAGACTTCGTTAGTTACGAATTCACGCCCAATACAGGCTGGATTGCTATGTGGCAATACCTTTGATGTGAAAATGTGAAATGAGTCAGGCAGGCTTGGCGATCAGCGACCTGAGGGCAGGTTAAAATGTAGCAAAATCTGTCGTGTTTCTACACTATTATTCTGTTCGAGCGGCCCCCGCAAAACAAATGCAAAACCAAAAAGGCCGCCCTTACGAGCGGCCTTTTCTAAGTCTTATAAGCGATAAGGCTTACTCGATGATTTTAG
>NZ_JAHKPU010000032.1 GCF_018860505.1 Pacificibacter marinus | reverse complement strand
CGGGCGCGGCTGGGTCGCGCCTGTCTCCCGCAACAAAGCCGCTCTTGGTTAAGGACACAGAGATCATGACAGACAGCAGTTTATTACCCCGCCTGAGCCGTACAGATGCGGACAAACCCGGTGTTGGCATTATTCACCTTGGGCTTGGTGCTTTTTACCGCGCCCATGCCGCAATCTATATCGCTGAGGCGATGGAAAAATCTGGCGGCGATTGGGGTATTGTTGGTGTGTCGTTGAAATCACCAAATCAACGCAACAATTTAGCCCCGCAGGGGTGCGCGTATACGGCACTTGAACTGGCTCCATCCGGCCCGATCCCGCATCACATTGAAGTGGTGCAAGACGTGCTTGTCGCGCCTGAGAATCCTGCCGCCGTTTTGGACGCGATGAGTGATGAGGCGGTTAAAATCGTCACACTGACGGTGACCGAAAAAGGCTATTGTCACGCACCCTCCACCGGTAAGTTGTTGCAAGATCATCCCGATGTTATTCAAGACCTCGCAGACCCCAGCGCGCCTGCCTCTGCTCTAGGGTTTCTGGTGCGCGCTTTGGACATCCGCCGCCAGAAAGGCCAGCGTCCGTTCACTGTCATGACCTGTGACAACCTGCCAGAGAATGGTCATGTTTTGCGCGGTGTTGTGCTAGAATTGGCTGCACTGATCTCGGACGATCTGGCGTCTTGGATCGCCTCTGAGGTCAAGTTTCCCTGCACCATGGTCGACCGGATTGTCCCTGCCACCAAAGCCGAAGACATCGACACACTTGGCGATTTGATCGGCAAATATGATGCCTCGCCGGTGATGATGGAACCTTTTCGCCAATGGGTGATTGAGGATGATTTTGTTGATGATCTGCGACCTGATTTGGGGGCCGTTGGTGTTCAATTGGTTGAGAATGTCACCGAATTTGAAGACATGAAGCTGCGTTGCTTAAACGGTACGCATTCCAGTCTGGCCTATTTGGGGTATCTGGCTGGTTTGACCACCATTTCTGACACCGTGGGCGAGCCTGCATTCGCGCGTTTCGTGAAATCGCTTTGGGCAAATGAAATTATTCCCGGTCTAACGCCGCCTAAGGGTGTTGATTTGCAAGCCTATGCAGATGCGTTATTCGCGCGGTATCAAAACCCATCCATTCGCCACCTTACATGGCAAATTGCGATGGATGGCTCGCAAAAACTACCGCAACGGATTTTGAAACAATTGGAAAGCGGTTTGAACGCTGGACGTCCTATGTCAGGGTTGATCTTGGCTGTTGCGGGGTGGATGCGTTATGTTGGTGCTGTGGATGAAAAAGGCACCTCAATTGATGTGCGCGATCCTATGGCCGAGCGTTTGAAGAGCCTAAGCGATGCGGCCGATACAAATGTTCGAAAAGTACAAGCATTGCTGTCTGTCAGCGAAGTTTTTCCGACATCCTTGCAGAATAACTCTAACTTTGTAGCTCAAGTCACAGCCGCCTATGAAGGGCTTGTCACACGGGGCGCGTATAAAATGATCGAGGTATATAATGATTGAATCTTGGCGCTGGTACGGACCTCTTGATAAAATCGAGCTTGGCGAAATTGCCCAAACAGGCGCGCTTGGCATCGTCAATGCTTTGCATGAAATCCCCTACGGCGAGGTTTGGACGCGCGAGGCCATTGCTGCACGCCAAACTATGATCGCGCAGGCAGGGCACGGTCAAAAATGGCATGTCGTGGAAAGCCTGCCGATCCACGAGCGGATCAAACGCGGTGAGGGTGATTTGACGGACCTCTTTGCCAGCTATCGTCAATCCATGGCCAATCTCGCTGCCGAAGGGCTGACGACGATCTGCTATAACTTCATGCCTTTGATCGATTGGACGCGCACGCGATTGGACCAACCGTTAAAGCATGGCGGTACATCCTTGCGGTTCGAGCAGCGCCAAATTTGCGCGCTGGAAATGTTCATGTTGGAACGCGACGGGGCCGAAAATGACTTTACGCCCGAGATCATCGCGCAAGCAAAACAGTGGTATGATCACTCATCGGAAGATGACCAAACAGCATTGGTGGCTGCGATCATGGCGGGCCTGCCGGGGGCTTATGAGCGCTATGATGTGGCGTCGATGAAAGAAGCCCTGAAGCTTTACGACGGTATTGGCCGCGATGATATTCGCAACAATTACGCACGGTTCTTGGCCGAAGTCATTCCCGCCGCGCAAGATTTGGGGATGCGCTTTGCTGTGCACCCTGACGATCCGCCCCGCGATATTTTCGGTCTGCCGCGGGTGATGTCAAATGCCGAAGACATTGCTTGGGTGTTTGCACAACAAGATGTTGTGGAAAATGGATTGACGCTTTGCGCTGGGTCGCTCGGGGCCAATCCTGCCAACAATGTGCCCGCGATTGCGCGCAAGTTTTCGGATCGTATTCATTTCGCGCATCTGCGCAATGTGGCCAAAGATCCTGATGGATCGTTTGAAGAGGCCGCACATTTGGAAGGTGACACTGATATGGTGGAACTGGTGTCGGTTTTGTTGGGCGAAGAACAAGCGCGCAAAGCGGCGGGCCGTGCCGATTGGGAATTGGTGTGGCGCCCTGATCATGGGCATGAGCTTTTGCATGATATCGGATCGGGTACACATCCGGGCTATCCTTTGCTTGGTCGTATGCGTGGATTGGCTGAAATGCGTGGCGTGATCAAAGCATTGTCGCATAAGAATGTGCAATTCGGTTAAACTGCTGTTCCGTTTGATTTTTCAACACAGCGATCTGTTTCATGGCGGCCTTGTGTTTATTGGGCCGCCGTGACTGGAGCTCTGGCTAATTATACCTATCAGATGAGACATAGCCTTTATCGCTAGGCCGTCGTCGGGGGGGCAATGCCAATACCGTCGCATAGCAACCGCAAAACAGACTGCGACACAGGGGGTAAAAGACTGCCTGCGCGGGTGATCAGGCCATAATCTTCGACCTCGAAATCAATATCGGTTTTAATAATTTGCACCAATCCAGGCGTATCAGATGTCCCACTGTCGTCGCCTTGATAAGATGTAAAGGTCTGCGCCACAGAGGTCGCAACCGGGGCCACGGCGTTGGTTTGTGAAATCGTCGCCAGAACCAGTAAAAACGATGAGGTTCTAAGTACACGTTCGGGAAGTGGAAACCCTCGGCGTGTCAGAGCTTGGCTGACGGTGTTGTGCAAAATTGCGCCAGCGTCAGGCATAACCCAGTCATATTTCAACAGTTCGGCCACAGGAACAGCACTGTTTGGGGGCTGTCCACTGCGTTGCAGCACTGGGTGGCCATGCCGCGCCACAAGGCTGAGCGGCTCTTTACTCACCACAGTCATATTGAACATTGAGGGATCTAGGCCTTTTGGCAAACGCGCCAAAGCGAAATCAAGTTGCCCGCTTTGCAGCATGGGGCCAAGGGTGTCTGATGTCCCAACTTCCACTTCGATCTGGATGTTTGGCAAAGCGATGCGCGCCTGTCTGAGGGCGGGCAGTACATGTTCAATGGCAGGGCCAGTGACTGCGCCGATTGAAACCTTGCCCGTTAGCCCCGATTTCAATTCCGTTATTTCGCGATCCGCGTCTGAAATTTCATGCAAAATCCGTCGCGCGCGGTGGGCCAAGGCCAAGCCTTCTGGAGTCATCTCGATTCCGCGACCCGCGCGCGTATAAAGCGGTGCGCCGATGATGCGCTCGACCTCTGAGGCAAGTCGCGATGCCGCAGGTTGCGCAATGCCGATAACCTGCGCTGCTGAGGAGAGTTGTTCTTCGCGCATCAAGGCCTCTGCCAGTCTTAGGTGGCTGATTTTTAATCCTTTTTTGAGTAATCTATCCATTGGGTGAGAGGGGCCTTATAGTAAAATTTGAACGCATAGTCACTGTGAACTGGTGAAATTTGATATGCTAAAAATGGTATAATTGTATCTTATAATATAATTTGACTGAGATGAATCAAAAGTTTTGAATGCAACGTACTGAAATGAACACTTGCGCCAATGTTTGGCTGTGTCGAGACACGACAAACAGCCTTTGACGCCCTGCTATCACGAGGATCTCGCAGATGTACTTTGCGCTTTGTGGTGGGATTAACACATTTAGGAATGAACATCATGCTGCTTTCACAAATTCAAAACGCCCTTGGGGGCATTACTGTTGTCGCGCGCGAGGGGTCTGAAGCCTACGCTGTGAAAGAGGCTGCATCAACCTATGCTTTGGCGATGGAAGCGGCTGAGGCGGGCAAGTCTTTGGCTGAGGTGATCCAAGCCCATGGGTTTGGTGAGGCGATTGATTTGAATGCGGCTTATGCCGAGGGGCGGATGATGTTGCCAATCCACCACGAAGACCCAGCCCATTGCCATTTGACAGGCACAGGCCTGACCCATTTGGGGTCTGCCTCGACACGATCCTCCATGCATGCCAAAGCCAACACTGATGCGCCTGTGACTGACACAATGAAGATGTTTCAAATGGGGATTGAGGGCGGTAAGCCTGCTGATAATGTTGAAGGTGCGCAGCCTGAATGGTTTTACAAAGGCAATGGCACACAGGCTGTTGCCGCAGGCGCGCCGCTGACATCCCCAGGGTTTGCAAAAGACGCGGGCGAAGAGCCCGAAATCGCTGGCATTTATGTGAACTCTGCCGATGGCACGCCGTTCCGTGTTGGCTTTGCTTTGTCCAATGAGTTTTCAGACCACATCACAGAGCGTGGCAATTACCTGTGGTTGGCGCATTCCAAATTGCGCCCTGCGTCTTTCGGTCCTGAACTGTTGGTCGGCGAACTGCCTGGCGATGTGCAAGGCATGTCGCGTATCTTGCGTGATGGGGCTGTGATCTGGGAAAAACCGTTCCTGTCAGGTGAAAACAACATGTCGCACAGCGTGGCGAACCTTGAGCATCATCATTTTAAATACGACATTTTCCGTCAGCCCGGTGAAGTGCATGTGCATTTCTTTGGCACCGCAACACTGTCGTTTGCCGATAGCATTTCCACCCAAGATGGCGATGTGTTCGAAATTGAAGCCCCTGAGTTTGGCTTGGTTTTGCGCAATCCATTGATCCAGCAGCCTGCTGTGGCTGGCACCGTCACCGTTAAAGTTTTGTAAGGTATCCCATGACATTTACACCAGCACCTTGGCCCCGCAAACTGCGTTCGCAATCTTGGTACGGCGGCAATTCACGTGACACGATTTACCATCGTGGCTGGATGAAAAACCAAGGCTACCCGCATGATTTGTTCGATGGTCGTCCGATTATCGGCATCTTGAACACGTGGTCAGAATTAACACCGTGTAACGGCAGCCATATGAAAGAGCTGGCTGAAAAGGTCAAAGCGGGTATCTGGGAAGCAGGCGGTTTTCCAGTGGAAGTGCCTGTATTCTCAGCCTCAGAAAACACCTTTCGCCCCACAGCGATGATGTTTCGCAATCTGGCGGCTTTATCGATCGAAGAAACCATTCGCGGACAACCTATTGATGGTGCTGTTCTTTTGGTCGGCTGTGACAAAACCACACCGTCTTTGATGATGGCGGCAGCTTCTTGCGATATTCCATCAATTGTCGTCACGGGCGGACCTATGTTGAATGGTCAATTCAAAGGTGAACGTGTCGGGTCTGGCACCCATCTTTGGAAATTCTCGGAAGCCGTGAAAGCGGGCGAGATGACCCAAGAGGAATTTTTGGAAGCCGAACAGGGCATGTCGCGCTCAACAGGCACCTGCAATACCATGGGCACGGCCTCGACGATGGCCTCTATGGCCGAAGCCTTAGGTATGGCTTTGTCTGGCAATGCGGCCATCCCAGCAGTGGATTCGCGTCGTCGTGTGATGGCGCAAATGTCTGGTCGTCGAATCGTACAAATGGTCAAAGATGACCTAAAGCCATCTGACATCATGACCAAAGCCGCGTTCGAGAACGCTGTGCGCGCCAATGGCGCAATTGGCGGATCGACCAATGCGGTCGTGCACTTGCTGGCGCTGGCGGGCCGTGTCGAGGTCGACTTTACATTGGACGATTGGGACCGTTGCGGGCGCGATGTCGCCACCATCGTGAACCTGATGCCATCTGGTAAGTACCTGATGGAAGAGTTCTATTATGCTGGTGGTTTACCTGTTGTCTTGCAACGTTTGGGGCAGGGTGGTCAATTGAATAAAGACTGTTTGACCGTGTCCGGCGAAACCATTTGGGACGAAGTGAAAGACGTCGAAAACCACAACGAAGACGTGATTTTGCCGCTTGATCAGGCGCTGACACAACAAGGTGGCATCGCGGTTTTGCGTGGCAACTTGGCCCCCAAAGGTGCCGTTCTCAAACCCTCAGCCGCCTCGCCACATTTGCTCAAACACACAGGGCGTGCCGTGGTGTTTGAAGACATCGACGACTATAAAGCCAAAATCGAAGACCCTGATTTGGATATCGATGAAACCTGCGTGATGGTCATGAAAAACTGTGGCCCCAAAGGCTATCCCGGCATGGCTGAGGTGGGCAACATGGGCTTGCCGCCAAAGGTTCTGAAAAAGGGCATCACCGATATGGTGCGTATTTCAGATGCGCGTATGTCTGGTACGGCTTACGGCACGGTTGTCTTGCACACTTCGCCTGAAGCCGCCGCGGGTGGACCTTTGGCTGTCGTGCAAAATGGCGATATGATCGAGATGGATGTGGAAAACCGTGTGCTGCGTTTGGATATTTCCGATGCAGAATTGGCGGCGCGTTTGAAAGCATGGGCGCCCGCGACAAGCGCGCCAACCTCTGGCTATGCCTACTTGCATCATACCCATGTTGAAGGGGCTGATACCGGCGCGGACCTTGATTTTCTCAAGGGCTGTCGCGGCAATGATGTTGGTAAAGACAGTCACTAAGGGCTGATTTTAGGCATCAGCCATGTGACTGTAAATTCATCAAAGGGGGCGTTTCTCGGGACGCCCCCTTGTCTTTTGGCACGCGGTCCTAGATCACTTTGATACGAGATCTATAATTCGATCTAAACGCGTACCAAAAGAGACGACACATATGAAATTCTTCCCGATGTTCCTTCGGATGGTGGACCGCGATGTGATCATCGTGGGCGGCGGCGAAACAGCGGCACAAAAAGCACGTTTGATGCTGAAATCTGAGGCGCGGATCACCTTTGTTGCGCCTAGCCTAGATGATGAATTGCAAGCGCTGGTGAACGAGGGGCGTGCCCGCCATGATCGCGGGGCGATCACACCTGAGACTTTTAAAGGCGCTGCTTTGGTGTTTGTCGGCTCTGGTTGTCCGGGGCTGGATGCCTCGATTCATACGTTGGTGCGTGTGTCTGGAGCCTTGGTTAATGTTGTCGATCAACCGCATCTGTGTGAGGCCAATACCCCGAGTCTTGTGGACCGTGATCCTTTGGTTGTGGCCATTGGCACCGAAGGGGCCGCCCCTGTGCTGGCACGTCAGATCAAAACGCATTTAGAACAGGTGCTTGAACCAAAATTGGGTGACCTTGTGGCGCTCGGCGGGCGATTGCGCTCTGCCGCTGCTCAACACGTTCACAAAGACAAACGGCGCGCCTTTTGGCGTTGGGTCTATGCTGACAAGCCGCGTCAGTTGCACGCGCGCGGTGCCGAACGTGAGGCCGCCGAGCTGATCAAATCCGTCATTCATGCTGGTGGCGCGCCCGATGATGCGGGCCAAGGGCAAATCACCGTGGTCAGCGTTGGGGCGATGGATGCCGATCTGATGACCTTGCGCGCTGTGCAGCGGATGCAAGAGGCTGATTTGATCATCGCCGCAGACCCCGCTTTTGCGTCTATATTTGAGCTGGCCCGCCGTGATGCGGATCGAATTGTCGTTGGCAAAGACCACGGCACCGCCGCGTGGCGTTTGTCTGATCAACGCAAAGCTGCGCTTGATGACTGTGAAAACGGCGCGCGTGTTGTATGGCTGGTGCCTGCCCGCGATGCAGACCGCGCTGTCATGGGCTTTGATCACCCCGTGGAAATCATTCCTGCCGTGATGTCTTAGGAGAGCAATATGTCCGATCTTGAAACACGTATTGCGCAAGCCAAAGGCGATGATATCGCAGATATCGTCCTTAAAGGCGGGCGCATTTTTGACCTGATGACAGGGGATCTGCTTGAGGGGGATGTCGCCATCTGTGGCGACCGCATCGCAGGTGTGTTTGAGATATATGAAGGCAAACAAGAGATTGATGTCACGGGACAAATCCTTGTGCCGGGCTTTATTGATACGCATTTGCACATTGAAAGCTCTTTGGTGACGCCGTTTGAATTTGACCGCTGCGTGACACCGCGCGGGGTGACAACCGCGATCTGTGATCCGCATGAGATTGCCAATGTCATTGGCCTTGATGGCATTCGCTATTTCCAACAGGCGTCAGAGCATACATTGATGGACATTCGCGTGCAGTTGTCGTCTTGCGTGCCTTCGACCCATATGGAAACCGCTGGGGCAGAATTACTGGCAGATGATCTGAAACAAGTCATGGGGCATGCCTCAAGCATCGGCTTGGCTGAGTTCATGAACTACCCCGGTGTGATGTTTCGCGACCCAAGCGCCATGGCCAAGATCAAACTGTTCGAAGATCAGCACATCGACGGCCATTGTCCGCAGCTGTCAGGGCGTGATCTTAACGCCTATATCGCGGCGGGCATTCGCACTGAACATGAGGCTACAACGTTTGATGAGGCGCGTGAAAAACTGCGTAAGGGCATGCGGGTGCTTATTCGCGAGGGCTCTGTGTCCAAAGACCTGCACGCCTTGCAGCCGCTTTTGACCGATATCACCTCTGCCTATATGTGCCTGTGTACCGATGATCGCAATCCTTTGGATATCGGCGAACACGGGCATTTAGATTACATGATCCGGACCTTGATTGCGCTTGGCTGTTCGCCTTTGGCGGTGTACCGCGCCGCCAGCCTGTCTGCGGCTGAGGCCTTTGGTTTGAAAGATCGTGGCATGATCGCGCCCAGTAAACGCGCCGACATTGTTGTCATCGATAGTCTGGAAAACTGCAATGCATCCAAAGTGTTCTGTGGTGGTGTTGAGGTGAATTCTGAGGCATTTGAGGCCCGTGCCAAGATAGCACCTGTGGCCCGTAATTCGGTGAAAGCGCCTCGGGTGACTGCGCAGGATTTTCGCACCACCGGCAACCGCGAAGACACCGATGTGATCGGCATTCTGGAAGGCAAGATCATTACCGAGCACCTGCAAGATGTGATCCCGATTGAAGATGGCGATAAAAAGCCGGACCCTTCGCGTGACTTGACGCGGATCACAGTGATAGAGCGACATGGCAAAAACGGCAACATCGCCAGCGGCTTTGTCAAAGGCTTTGGGCTGAAATCTGGTGCGATTGCCTCGACCGTTTGCCATGATCATCACAACATCGCTTGCGTTGGCGTGGATTACGACGACATGGCGCTGGCCGCCAATCGGATGAGCGAAATCGAAGGTGGATTTGTTGTTGCCTCAGACGGCAAGGTTTTGGCCGAATTGGCGCTGCCTGTGGCCGGACTGATGAGCCTTGAACCGTTTGAAGTGGTGCGCGATGCGTTGATTGATCTGCGCGTGGCGGCGAAATCTTTGGGCGTCACTCTGGAAGAGCCTTTTTTGCAATTGGCGTTTCTGGCCTTGCCGGTGATCCCTGCGCTAAAAATCACCGACCGCGGGATGGTGGATGTGCATAAATTTGAGATTATCAGCTAAGGCCTGCGTCAAGACTTGACGCCAGCGAGCGCAGCGGTCAAATAGCTGCGCTTCAAAGGATGGTTTACGATGATGCCCAAGCCCGATCTTAACACCGCTGCCCGCCTGTCCGTTGCACCGATGATGGCGTGGACGGATCACAGTTAATTTCATTTATATTCAACGCCCTATGGTGATTAAATACGTATGTTGTTCAGCGTGTTGTTCAGTGCGGACTGAAATGCGAAAAGAGATTGGTTATTAGGCAATCATCTTACTCCAGAAATAGAGTGAACGGCCCTATGCGGACCTTGGGAGCGACTTACATTTCTGTACAACAGCTTCGTCAAAGCAGATGCCCACCATCGCACCTCCTAGGCCAATCCCGAACGAGATTGGAGTGATCTCTGGAATTAGCCTTGCTTCTTCGACATGCGGACATCAATGTATATCTACAAAAATTCAAGTTTTGAAGAGGTTGTTTCATGAAGGAGTATGAGGGGGCTGTATTGTTCGTTGATATCCTAGGCATCAGCGCATTGACCACTTCATCCGTTTCGATAGTCGAGGAAATTGACTTCAGAGCACTAAACCCGTGCTCTAAAAAGTCGGGTGGCAATCAGTTTTTTTGCGCTCTTCTGCTGTCAAAGTTTCGCGAGAACCTTCGCAAATGTAAAACAACGAATCTGAAGATTGCGCAACTTTCTGATTGTGCGTTTTTATGGTCAAGAAATGAAAGTGTAGTTGTTGACGCAGCCAAGACGCTTTTCGAAAGAAATGCCGAAAGCGGAGTGTTTGCTAGAGGTGGTATGACCTACGGGCAGATCATCGAGCCGAACAAAACGAACAAGAGAATGGGACAGTTCATTTGCGGGAACGCCGTAACAAGAGCTGCTCAGTTGGAGGGTTCTGGCAAGGGCTCACGCATCTTTATTGATAGAGAAATTGGCGGACGTCAAATACAAGGAACGTCTCCAAAGGCTTTCGAAAGCCTTGCCATCCTCTCGGATTACCGGATGATTGATGAGTTCCTCTGGTTCTCATGTCCGGACTCCTCGGAGCTCCGAGCCGAAAAAATAGAAAGACTGAAAAACCTCATAATGCTGCGCATTAGGTTCCAGCACGCCCCTACTTTCCGCTGGAATGCTGCGTCGAAACATGGCTTGGTTCACTTGGGGGCCACAATAGAAAGGCTCGTTGCCGCTTCGCGTCAATTATGTGATGAGTTAGAATTGAACTTGCCTCAGAACACTTGGTATACGTCGGAGCAAATTCAGAACCTCTACGAGGTGACTTGGCACTCCGAAAGTGAATATCACGAGAAGTGCCGTGTGTTTAAAGAGCACTGGAGCAATGCGATATGACGAAGTCAATACGGCCATAAACGGATTTTTCTGCGGATCGCGCCTAATGACCATTCCCAGCATAAAACGAAAATCGCTTTTCGGCTCTCTATAAATCGTCACTCGCGGTTGAGTTATTATTCCAGTTAACGCAAGGTTAAGTAATTATAACATTACGTGATTCTGGAGATTTAATTTGGTTGATTTTAGAAGCCGCCTAGCAGGTAAAACAGTAGTAAAGCCCGCCAATCCATCCGACATTTACGACAGTCTAGATCGCGCGCATGACAAGGGGCCATTACGTCCTGCACAAGAAGGTGTTCTAGCAACGTGGTTTTCAGACCTTCAAGGCACCAAAGATGTAATCGTTAAACTTCATACCGGTCAGGGTAAGACTCTCATCGGACTCTTGATGCTCCAATCACGCCTAAACCAAGGCCTAGGACCTGCCCTATATCTATGTCCTGACAATTATCTGATCGAACAGACATGTGAACAGGCTAAACAATTTGGTGTAAAAACCTGCAAGGCGGATGGCGACTTACCTGACGAATTTCTTAATGGAACCTCAATTCTTGTCACTTCAGTTCAGAAAATGTTCAACGGACGAACAAAATTTGGGCTTAACAGCGCTTCAATTTCCGTGGGTGCTGTACTCATGGATGACTCTCACATCTGCTCTGATCGCATAAGGGACGCATGTAGAATAAGAATTCCAAAAGACGAACCGGCATATGCAGCACTCAAAACGCTCTTCTCAACTGATTTAGAAGCCCAAGGCGTCGGTACATACGCTGAAATAGAGAATGGCGCGCGAGATTCAATTTTGCCGGTGCCCTATTGGGCCATTTCAGGAAGAAATGCCGAAATTGCAAAAATTCTTGCCGCAAACGTTGAACGAAAATCAATAAAATTTGCTTGGCCGTTACTCAAAAATATTCTTAACCATTGCCAATATATGATATCTGGCGAAGCTATCGAAATCGAACCCCACCTAGCGCCACTTGAAGCGTTTGGCTCTTTCCATAACGCCAAGCAGAGAATTTTCATGTCTGCTACCGTTACGGATGACTCGTTCCTTATTAAGGGCCTCCAACTCAAACCTGAAACGATAGCTAGCCCGCTGGTCTACGATAAGGAGACATGGTCTGGCGAGAAAATGATATTACTACCCTCCTTGATAGATGAGAGCCTAAGGCGAGCTGACATTGTTCAAGCTTACGCTGGAAAAAATGCTAATCGAGGGAGTGGCGTCGTCGCACTTTCACCGAGTTTTGCACAATCCAAAGACTGGAAGTCGTATGGCTCTTTGGTCGCCGATAAAGATACACTTGCTGGAAGCGTCCAGACCCTGAAACAAGGCAAATACGAGCAAACGGTCGTACTCGTAAATCGATACGACGGGATAGATTTGCCAGATAATTCGTGTCGAATTTTGATCTTTGATTCAAAGCCATTCTCTGAGAATTTGTCGGATGTTTACCAAGAGAGTTGTCGCCCAAACAGCGAAGCCACACTCATGCGCACCATACGTTCCATTGAGCAAGGATTGGGCCGTAGTGTTCGAGGCGAGAAAGACTACTCAGTTATTATCGTAGTAGGTCCCGAGTTGGTAAGATTGGTGCGAGACCCTGCGACCAAAAAATACCTTTCACCACAAATGTCTATGCAAATTGAAATTGGTTTGCAGATATCCTCATGGGCGAAAGATGACATCTCGCAAGGCGATGCTCCAAATGAGGCCCTAAACGGGCTCATCAATCAATGCCTGATCAGGAATGATGGTTGGAAAGCCTACTATATTGATAATATGAAAAATATTTCTACAAAGTCTGCGGATTTGAACACACTCAAACGCTTTGAGGTCGAACTACAAGCTGAACAGCTTGCAATGTTGGGCCGCGGCGGTGAAGCGAGCGAGAAAATTCAGACAATGTTGGATAGTGGCAAAGTCAGTGCCGAGGACAAAGGTTGGTATCTGCAAGAAAGGGCGCGATACCTATACGAATTTGATCGCATCGAGGCGCAAAACCTTCAAGTGGCGGCCCACAGTAAGGATCGTTTGTTGCTGAAACCCACAAGTGGCGTAACTGTCTCTAAGCTCACTGTGGTAAGTCACGGTAGAGTTGAGCGTATCATTGATTGGGTGCAACAGAAGGGCAACTACAACGATCTCGATATCGCAGTGTCTGACATATGTAGCCGGTTGGCTTTCGGGGTGAAGGCAGACAAGTTCGAAGGAGCGCTTGATGAACTGAGCCGAGCGTTAGGCTTTGCAGGTGAACGTCCTGACAAAGAATGGAAAGAAGGCCCTGACAACCTTTGGGCATTGGATACTCAAACGTATTTACTTGTCGAATGCAAAAATGAAGTTGACGTTTTGCGAGCTGAGATAAACAAACGAGAGACTGAGCAAATGAACCGTTCATGCGCATGGTTCGAAAAGCATTACAAAGGTATGTCTGTAAAGCGGTTGATCATCCACCCAGCAGGAAAACTTGAAAGTGCAGCTGCGCTGACGCATGAGGTCGAAGGCGTTCGAGAAGCGGATTTGAAGCGTCTGGTCACAGCAGTCCGAGACTTTTTTAAATCGTTCCAAAGCCAAAACTTTGCAGACCTGTCATCCACCCGCGTTCAGAAAATGCTAAACTTTTACAAGCTGACCGTCACTGATCTCACCAGCGATTCAGTTAATAATAGTTACACGAGGAAACTCAAAGATGTTGCACGTTAGATTGTTTGGTGCAGCGTTGCGCCGCCTGCCTATGATCCCAGCCTAAGAATTCACATCGGGTACCTGATTGGGTCTAGTGGCCGTTTGCGCTATAGCGTATTCGGCCATTGGCGCAGGTCTAATCTGAGCCATCCTCAGGCCTTGCAAACTACACAAATCGCGCATACCCGTGGTTTCTTACATAGCTTATTGCCCAGCCAGAACTCTAAGACTTAGACGATTTTGGATCTCTTGATGAATATTGAACAAAGTCTCTGCCTCCAGTTCTAGCGATATGGCAATGGCAAATCGAATGTCCTCATCAGGACTCAAGCCGCCCCCCGAGCCATCTCGACACTGCACCCGAACCGGCAAAACCTTCCCATCGCCGTATTGTGGTACGACTGCTCCACCGTTGATCAACCGCCGAGACCATACAGTACCTCTCTTAATAATATTTGAATCAAGTTGATGCGCAGTCATATCCAAGCACCAGCCATCATCGACTATCAACTCTCCAGTGAGGTCCATACCATGGGGAACAGCTTCAAGTAACGCTAAACGATAACGTGCACGTGTCGCCAAGACAGGAGAAAACCACGCAATTGATACTCGCATGGAGCGCCCAACGCGTTCTCCTGAGAGGGATAAAGGCAGCGGGATATTGAATATTGCTGCTTTGTCTTTTCGAATGGTCGCAGCGCCGATCATTGTTGCACCAAGTTCTGGTGCCTCACTCATAAGCCGCTCATTCAAAGCACCGTGACCGTAGTACCGGCAGACCTCCTCTTTAGCCTGGCTGAAGTTTCCATTAAGTCGCGCCTTTTCTGACTCGTATAAACGATGCGCACTTTCGGGCCAACGCGAAGCATTTACGCTTAATGCCTTTGTCAGTAAGGCCAAGTCGCGCGTACTTAACTCTTGATCATGGTAAGGCCCGCCTTCTTCAGTCAGTGCCGCTGCGGCTGAAAGCTGCGCGCGCGTCGACAGCGCATTGGCGCAGCTTGTGCCCCGCGTTCGGTATGTGGAGGGTACACCTCTTTGTACTGTCGCCGTGACCAAGCCTGTTCGTTGGGTGCGATCAACAACTCTTAATCTAAGATCTGACCCAGACGGATATATTCTGATCTCGTGTTCGCCGGCGGTATTAATAAAATCGGGTTTGATCGACTTGAATGCACCGAGGCCAACAGCGGATGATAATGCGGGCAACGTTTCATCATCTCCCAAACTCACAAATCCAGCCTGCTGCGGCCCAGCTGGTTCCACGAGGTCGCGCGACATTGCACCTACTGTCAGAGCATTCATAGCCTCAGCAGGCGCCATCAAAGTTCGTAAATGACGAGCGTTTCGAACGGCTTCACTCACGTGCGCTTGGCGTTCGACCTCAGAACCGTCTTCAAATGCCGTCGAAGTGACACTTGGTATAATAAGATCATCCGGCACATTTCCTGCAGACACCATGAACAGGATACCTTGTTGGTCCGCCCACCAATCGAGCAACCGTGCAAGAGAGCTAATCCGGCCAGCAAAATGGCCACCTTTTACGCCAATTGAGAAATTTACTACAAATGCGTCTGGAGCTAATGGATTTTCACCAAGGAATGCTCGTACCAATGCGACATGAACAAGATCTACAAACAAGCGGTCATCGGGTGATGTGGCACCATGCTCGCTGTCAACAAGAACAGGGATAGAAAGAAGGCGAGCATTTCTTATTGGAGCACGGTCTGCACCCAAATCACCACGCAAAATGAGCGATGCCATTGATGTCGCATGTCGGCGATGTTGAACTTGGGAGAGGCGTACAAGGTCATGGACATCTTCTATGACTACCCCGCCATTAAGTGCTGGATGGGCGGCAATCGGTGTTCCGTCGAGAAGCACAACTCTTATCGGTGCCATTGTGTCGAACGGTTCAAATTGTTCAGCATTTTCAGCTGCAGGATCATCGTCGGTTAAGTCTGGAAACGACTGACCTATTGTATGAGGCAAAATAAACTGAAGGCCTTCAATTGTAGCAAGCCCGTTTGGAGCAAAGGGATTGGCCAACATCGTACGGACAGACTCGCATGACATTTCAACGAGAATTGCTTCATAGATGAAGCCGTCTTGATCGATTGAGCTACGCGATACCAACCGGCCATTGAGCGCTTCCACTCTCGCCCGGGTATCGTCATGCCACCTTACGCGCGTTGCCGCGTTTGCGGTGGGCCAAATTTCGAGTTCAAGGCGTATAGTCTCACCTTCATCGTATGATAATCTCTGAAGGAATTCAGCCTTTGCTTCTGGCGTTAGCCTGTCTTGAGGCCCCCACAAGCGAAGGTTTAATAGCATTCCGAATAAATTCCACCACGGTGCAAGGCCGTACGGCGCGTTTTCTCCCTTTTGATAAGCCTTCCATAGCTGAAGCAAGCGCTGCAGGTCCTCGGTCGTCGGCATGGTTGCATAAAGAGTTGGAGTGGCGTTTCCGATATTATCGTCGATCAGTGCCTCTGGGATATCATAGCCATCGTCTAGTCGATCTTCTATGAGAAGTTCAAAACCAATTTTTGTTGCGGCTTTCTGAAAGTTATGGATAGGGAGAATGGTTTCAAAAACCAGTGCGCGCTCTGGTGCAATTCCGCCAGGATCTTGCCTCAGAAAAATTTCAGCGTTCTCTCCGCGAAAGGCCTCATCCAATCGACGAAACTTATCGCCCATCCGTGCGCCTTGACCTTGACGTCCGATACCCTTCGGCCGGCGACGTTTATCTTGCTTACCTTTAAGTCGTACTGTTGCTGTCGGATCAAACAGCCGAAGGATCGGTCGATCTGTCATCTAATGTTATTCTTCCATGTTGCGAAGCCCAAGCGCTCACGCGATCTTTGACTAGTGTACGGAAGGTTATTGCGCCCTGAGCTAATGCGTGCCTTCGGTGAATATCCATAAAAAAGTCTTCTGCTTCAGAAAAGTTCTTTGGGTCGACGGCGGATCTCAAACGTTTTGCTGTAAACCCAAAATTGCCATTAAAATCTTTCATTTTTTGGGCGAAAAATTCAATCATTTGATCATCATTCGGCTTACTTAATTCTAGCCTGATTTCAAAACGCCGCCAAGTTGCTCTGTCGAGCAACTCTGGATGGTTCGTTGCCCCAACTAAAACACAGTATGAAGGTAGGTCGTCTAACTGCAAGAGCAACGTCGTGACTACTCGTTTTATCTCCCCCGTCTCATGTACATCTCCGCGTTCTTTTCCGATCGCGTCGAACTCGTCAAAGAACAAAACGCATGGCTCTGTTTTTACAAAGTCGAACAACCTGCGAAGACGTGTGGCGGTATCACCAAGATAGCTTGTTATAATCGCATCATATCTGACTACAAAAAGAGGCAGTGCCAACTCATATGCCAGGCTCTCAGCAAGAGACGTTTTTCCATTGCCGGGGGGGCCGACCAGCATTAAACGATGACGTGGCTCAAGACCATGAGCGCGCAAGACGTCCGCCCGCTGTTGCTCCTCAATAAGTTCACTACACGCGATGCGTGTCTGTCTTTCAAGGAATAGACTGTCAATTGATCGATCTGGTTCCTTTCTTTGAATTCCTCCTGAACCATCCTTCAAACGCATTGCAGGTTGTGTGGATTTTCCGTTGGCTCCAGGCTTTGGCGTGGCAACAAGAGCCTTTGCTATTCTATCAGCGACCCCTGTATGCTTCTTCTGCCGCTCATCCGCTGCGATCGCCTCAGCTGTCACACGGACCGATCCCTGATCACCAGATATACCAGCTTTTACTAGATCGATTATCAGATCGCTTCTCGCCATCAAGTTTTACTTTCCTCAACTTCAACTCAGAATGATAATAAACCGATAGTAAGGAAAGTCACCCGATATCATAAAAATAGAACCGATTTACGCCAAAACTTACCTATTTATTCTTTGATGGTGGAATTCACATCATTTTTAGGAATTTATTAAGTTTTGGCTTACGTTGCAATTCAGCTTTCAGAACCTCAACGATGTTAAAGTGGATGCGATGCCAAAAGGGGAATTCTGGATCTGAGGTGCAACGGGTTGTAATCTTTTTTCCCTTGTCGCCTTAGCGTTGCATTATATCTGTTCTATCAGCAATGTTCCACGTTTAGGGCTTTAGGAATCCACTTTCTGGATATTGCAGACCATAGCGTAAGTTGTTGCGAGCGGCAGCTATCCGCCCTTTCTTCTACAAAAAGCACCAACTTCCTATCCCTAGCCATACATCTGCTTGAATTCGCGTTGGCCTTCGGCGCGTCTGGCGTCTAGGTAGTCAGCCAAATCCTGCAAGTGAACGCCTTTGGCTGATTTTTGGCTGGCTTCCATGCGGACAAGGGGCAGCGCCAACTGGCCTTCATTTATCTTGCGCATGAATGTGGGCAGTGTCAGGTGCGAAAAATAGTCAGCGCGCACCTTGTCCGCCGGAATGACCGCTTGCCCTTCATATTGAGCCATTAGGAGAAAGGCAGTGTTCATGTCGTAACCTCTTTGATAGGGATTGGCAGCATTGGGGTTGTCATGGCTCTAGTTCTTCCCATTTTTCCGACTCATGGGATGGGGCCGCGCGATTGTCGGCCCAGACCAATGCGTCACACTTCCGGCGTGCCTTTGAACAAGGGCAGGTTGGTTTGGTCTTTTGCGTTCTCGATAGCTTCATCGAATGCAGCTTCGAACACCTTTTCTGGATTGTAGATTTTCAAGATGAACTTGATCACCCCGCCCAGTTTGCGGTAGCGGAAGCGCACAGCCATGCGGTAAGGCGCACCGCCGACAAACACAGGGATCGCGATGATGATCAGGTTTGGAATGTTGAGTGGTCGACCGTCTGGGCCTTTGTGTTCATCAAGGAATTGGATCTCACTTTCGCCCGTGTCGCGGTTTGTCGATACTTTGATGTCGCTTGTTTCAAAGACCTGAAATTGCTTTGACATGGCGAGCAATTGTGTGAGTTGGCCGTAGCGCCCTTCGATTTGTTGGGCTGTGCGGATTAGGCGGTTTTCCCATGGCTCATTGCTGTCAGCCTCTTTGTTTGAGAGGATGTTGGGTGTTGGGTCCAGGATGTCTTTGGCTTGGGCTTCGATAAATTCACCCATGTCGTCTTTGTCGAGAAGTTCACCGGAAATTTTCATCCAGTCTTTCCACTCGTTTGAAAGTGGAAAGTTATAGGTGGCGCGATGATTGCAATGACGGGCTGTTGCGTCGCCTGTTGGGGTTGTGTCGTCTTTTGGGCCTTCTGCGTGATAATCTGCGATGCTTATCAAAGATGGTTTTTCCATATCAGGCTGCGCAAATAGCGCTGACGTTTCGTCCTTAAATCGATTTGTCCAGTCGATCAGGCTTTGCAGATCTTCAAGCTGTGCTGTGCCTTGGCGACGTAGGGGTTTTAGGTATTCTGCTGCCTCGCGGTAGTGGGGAGAAAGGTCTTCGATGTCGCGGTTGGTGGGCACGGAAACAAGGTGCACAGCCGCTGCATTAAACTCTGCTGGGGCCTTGATTTCTGCATGTGCACCAAGTTCCTCCATCGCGTCACGCATGGTTTGAACGGGGTTTTCGAGAACAGTTTGATCTGACATTGGTTTTCTTTCGTTGTTTTGGTTACTTTGGGTTAGTCGATATCGCGGATTTCGCCGGTTTCAGGATCGTGGTCTGATACATCGCGGACTGGTTGGTGCATCCGCGCCATAAAGGGGCTGTAGAGTGTCAATTCGCCGTTATCGTTTAGATAAGCTGCAGCGCTGCTTGCTGGCTTTTGTGGCGATTTGAAGCTGACAGCTGCGCCCATAGACACATCGCCGGATTTCCCAAGCGCATAGTCGACCTTGATCGTCATTGAGCCTTGGCACTTTTTCGATCCGTGCAGATCGTTGTGTTCTAGCAGGTCAATTTGGAGCTTTTTATGACCGTCCATGATCTCGGTTAAGAACTCGCCGCCATCAAAGAGCGCTAAGATTTGTTCAAGTGAGCGCATTTTGTAGGGGTCGTGACTTTCCACGTTTGCGGTTTCTGTCGGTGGTTTTCTGTTGGCCATCACTGGTGGAATCCTTTCAATGGATAGGCGATGCTACACGTCCGGCCCATGCGTCGAATGTTGTGCGCAGGGCTGCGAAGTTTGATTGGGCTGCCGTGTCTGTGTTGAGCTCACGGCGACTGTCGATTTTGCATGTGTCGCGCAGGTATTGGGCAGCGGCGCTGGCGCAGAATTTGGTGTCGGGCATGCCGCTGCGGATGGCTGCGAACTTTTGAAACTGCGGATCGTTGCACAGGATGCCAGCCTGCTGCGCAGGGGGCATTCGATTGAAACGGGTCATGCGATTTCATCGCTGTTGGCGACATCAATCAGCACGTCGACAAAGCTTTCTTGTTCAGGCGGGCAGGCGCTGGCGATGTCTTTGCCGCGCAGCTCGTTGCGGATCGCGATGCGCTTGCGCCAGTGGCGCGGGGCGTTGATCATCTGCCTGTAAAGTTCGCGGTCATGCGCTGGTGTGCTGTCATGAACTGTCCCTTTTGGGTACCATTCCGATTTGGGGCCTATAAATACGGCACCCGCAGGCGTTTGGCTTTCACAGGTGGCATAGATGCGGCGCGGGCGATTGATTTTGGTGACCATGTTCATGCGCGCGCTTCCACGCATTCAAAGGCTTGGCCCTGCGCTGCCAGTGTCGCAACTGCCGAGCATAGGTTTGCCGTGCCTGTTTTGCGGATGATGTTGGCCTTGTGAAATTTGAATGTCGCTTGGCTGACGCCCAAACGGTAGGCCGCGATCTTTTCGGGCTGCGTGAGCAGGGGCAGGGCGCGCTTTTCAGCAGGTGTGAATGTCATGCCGTGCCCTCAACCGATGTGAGCGCAGATAAGATCAGGCGTTGTGAATTCACCGTTTCGCCGCGTGCTTCTTTGAGGGTGCGGAATGCCAATGCGCGGCGCAGTTTGGGATGGTTTTGCGGCGTGTCCACGATGATTTGTGCGTGATCGATGCGCAAAGGATCAAGGCCGAAAATAAGATTATTGACGAAATACGGGCAGTCAGGTGCTTTGGTACCTTTGAGCGAAAAGTCTTTGTGTTGAAGTTTTGACATCGGTCTCTCCATCATGAAATTCCGCGATCTGCCTGTGGCGTCTTCTGCGGTTGATGGTGAGATTGGTAGTCCGATTTTTCCGTACTGTAAAGCATTTTGTCCGAAATAGTCGGACGTATAATTGTTGCAACGAAACCCCTTGCGCGGTATCGTTCGGAACAAAAAAAGAACAAATCATTTTAGATTAGCGAGTTAAGCATGATTCTAATTTTGAGATTTTTAAGAAAAATAGGATTCAACTGTAACTGGCTGATCTCACCGACTGTCGCACTTAAGCGGCGAGAGCCGTTTCTAAGGCGAGCTGCACATCACCAGGAAGATGATTAAAGTCACCATTGAAGACATAATTGAAATCAATTCGATGGTTTACATATAGGAAACGAATAGTTGAAATAGCAGGTTTTCCTAGTTTTTCTTGTGTATTGTACGTTGTCTTAGAAATACCTAAGGCTTTTGCAAAATCGGTTTGCTTCACAAAGCCCGCAGCTATGCGTGCAGCCTTTATCCGTACTGAGACCGCTTCTGCTGTCCCGTCATCTTTTCTGAAAAGTAGGTTTTTTGCACTGATATCCATGGGCTCATTTATACCTTGGTCCGAAAAAATCGAACAGAAGTTAGTGTAATATTATTGACAGTCCGAAATATCCGTACTTAATGTGCGGTATGATGGAAAATGATGTTCGCAGTTTGATTTCGAATTTAGACGGCTACAAAGCCGTCGCTGTTCGGCTTGGGAAACGACCAACCACGGTCCACACACATATGCAGGCGGGGGTGCTTCCGGCCGCTTGGTATTGTGCCTTGTGCGACTTGTCCGTTGAGACCGGTCAATCTCCACCGCCGCGTTCTTTGTTTTCGTTCGTGTCTTTGCTGCCTTGTTCAGAGGAGGTCGCATGATGTTTGGTGCCTATCCCCAAATTGCCACGCGGCGCGGCCCGCGTCTTGTGAAATGCCCAAGGGAGTTCTCACATGCGCTACACTAGACCCGGCAGCATTCAGAACGCTGTGCGCGAAGCTTATGGCGCGGTTGGCGGTTTGGAAAATGCATCGATCGATCTCGGGATTGGTGTGTCGACGCTATCTTACGGCACCGAGCGCAGCGAACATCGCCCAGGTGGGATCGGGGTGAACTATCTCGACAGTTTGGGGCGGATCGAGCCGCGTGCCGCAACGCCGATCGCACAGCATTTTGCGATGCTCGCGGGCGGGGTGTTTCAGCCTGTTGATCTGGCTGGCGTCACCTCATCGGACATGTACCGCATCGCCAAAGAGTTTTCGGATGTGTTGACCAAGGATGCTGAGGCGCATTCTGTATCCTCGGAAAATCCGAGTTGTTACACGACTAAAGAAGCCAGCGAACAGCTTGTCGAATTGGATGAGCTGATCGCCGTGGCGGTGAGTTTCCGCGCTGCGCTGCGCCGGACGGTCGAGGGCACGCGATGACGGACCTTGTTTTCTCACAGTTTTTGAATTTCGGCCATTATCTCCTCCCGATGGCTGAAATAGGGCGCGCGCGTTGTGGGCGAGGCGCGCGCCTGTTTTTATTTGATCCGCGCGGGTCAGAAAGGCTTTGCAATGACATTTGAAGAGCAGTTGAGAACCTGCGCACGGGTCGCAGCACAGGGGCGGCATGTCGCCTTTGTTGTCGGGCGGGCGGCGGATGAACGTTTTGCACGGGATCGCTGCGGGGCGCTGACGCCAGCACATGCCGTGCGGCGCGGGGCGCTGATTTACGGCACTGGAGTGATGCGATTTGTGCAGGCCAGCGGGGCCAGCTTTGTGTTGAAGGGCTTTAGCGGCTTCGTCGTTTTGGATACGCGGCTCGAGCTTTCTACCGGCATGATGCGCGAGTTGCGGGATCTGCAAGACGCCTGCGCAATGCTGTTTCCTGAGGGCGAGTTCGAGCGGCTGGCGCAGGTTGGGGAGGATGCGACGCCATGAATGCCTTTCAAGTCGTCGGCGGAACATCGGGTTCTGAGCTGCCATTATATCCCTACGGTGCTGAGAACCGTCTCGACAGCCATTTCTTTGTGGCTTGGGAACGCCGGCGGTGGCTCAATTCTGGGATGCGCTTACAAGGCACGCCAGAGTGCCGCGCGCTCTACCTCGATTTGATCTGGATCTCTTACGATCAAGCGCCGGTCGGCACATTGCCGACAGATCCTGCTATTCTGGCCAAGATCCTGATGGTGGATCGCGGCCACTTTGAGGCTCTGTGCAAGCTGCCGTTTGGGCCGCTGCACAATTGGGTGCAATGCGAATGCGATGGCGGCGAAGTGCGCTTGATGCACAGTCAGGTTTTGCGCACGCTCAATGAGGCGATGTCGCGGCGCGAAGACAATCGCGCCAAGAATGAGGCGGCCAACGCCGCCAAGCGGCTGCAACGTCTGCGATCCACGCTGGCGGGATATGATGCCAAGCTTGTTGAGAATGATGCCGCTGTGCGCTGGATCGACGAGTATTTGGTCAAGCAAGGCGTGGCTTACCGCACCTCAAGCGTCGTTGAGGAGGCCTTGCGGTCTTGGTCCGATCATATGCTCGATCTTGGCATGCGGCGACCGTAATTCCTTAAATTCAATCTGTCCCAGAAGTGTCCTGAGGACAGTTCAAGACAGTCTCAGACAGTCTTCGGACAGTTCCAAAGTGTCCTCTACGATAGGGATAGAGACAAAGACAAAGAAAAAGAAATTGGCAGTTGCGCTCCATTTGAGGCGCAGAGGCTGTGGATAAGTCGGAATTGCTGAGAAAAGGGTAGGTGTCAAAATGAACAGTGCAAAACAGGCGGCAGGCGAAAAGCGTGTGAGGGAACAGTTGGTCATGCCGCTGTTGCGGCGCGGGCTGGTGAAACCGTCCAGCATGACGAAAGATCAGTTCGAGGACATGGTGCAAGATCTCTGCGCGCGGCTTGCCTATATGAGCGATGTGAACTTGGCTGCGTTGGAAGAACAGGCAGCGGCCAGCCCCAGCGGCAAAGACCACGACAGGTTTCCGATCGCAAATAAGATGCTGGAATGGGCGGCTGTGATCCAGCGTCCTGATGAAAGCAATTCGCCCCTGATCCGCGCGGTGTTCGCGCATGAGTTGGGCAGGGGCGCGGTGCGCGATGATTGGGCGCCTGAGTTGCTGGTGGATCTGCGCAAGTCGCGGCGCTGGCCGACCGAGTTTGCTTTGAAACGCATTTTGGAGAGCGCCAAAGGCGCACGGGATCGCCAACACAGCATCGAGCGGAAGCTGGCGCGGGCTGAGGCCGTCTCTGCCCTCGATGCAGGATGGCGCGACAAGCGGATCGCGGCGATGCGCAAATGCGAGAGCCTAGCAAATAGCGAAGCGTCCGAAGTTGGCGCAGCTTGAAATCAGGACAATGAACAGGGCGATGGATAGAGGGCAGGGTGGTGAGATGTTGATGGCAAGAACTTTGAAGGCACAGACAAACCAAACCACGTCGGTAATTGTGGTCGGGAGTGATGGCACAGCACGGTTGCGCGCTGAGGCGGATCGCGTGGCTAAGATCAAGGCGGCTGGGGCCGTGCCTGCGCAATGCGGGCCTGAGGTGCCAAGCGCGCCAGCACGCGGGGCCGTGCGGATCAGCAATCCGAAAGAGCTTGTGCCAGGGACAACAGACAAGTTCCAGCATGCGGGCTGGCAAAAGCGCTCGGTGATGCATCGCTGCGATGTGTTCGACATGATGCGAGCAAAGGCGCTCAACGTGCATGCCAGGGCGAAAGCAAAAGATGTGAAAGCTGTGTTTGAGGACCCATTCAACGCAGGGCAGGTGTCGATGGCGCGCTACTATGCTGGGTTGCACGAGAGCCTGCACAGCGGGGGCGTTTGCGGCACATCCTATGCTGAGGATCGTGTGTCCGGTGGTGGCGGTGGCTTAGATGCTGTTGATCTGCGTCTGGCTGCGCGGCAAGAGTTCGAGGCACTTGAGCGCAGGGTTGGTCGCGGTGTGGCGATGGCTTTGCGCAAAGTGCGGCCATCCAAGCGGGGTGACGGGCGCGCTTGCAAGATGATCTCTGACTTGGATGTGGTGCGCATGGTGTGTTTGCACGGGCTGTCGCTGAGTGAGGTTTTGGGCAAATATGATTGGTCAAAAAGCTCACGTAACTTGTTGGCCCTTAGGGTGGCGCTGCGCGGCGCTCTGGATCGGATGCAGGGCTTTAGAGGCTAAGGGCAAAAATAGGTGTTGACGGTTTGGTCAACGAAATACTACAGATACATCATCATCACTCAATGCGACCAGCGCGCATAGGCAACGCCCATCGGAAACGATAGGGCGTTTTTGTTTGTGGTGCTTTCTAACATTGGTGGAGGTGGCTGTGTTTACAATGAATGTAGATGCGTCTGATCTGTCACGCGGTATGAGCCGAGCACAAAAAGAGCATGTGCCAACGGCTGCGATGTGGGCATTGAATGATGCGGCGGCTGATGCGCTTGAACATATCCAAGACCGAATGAAGGTCGTGTTCGATGATCCAACGCCATGGGCGCTCAATGCGTTTATGGTTTGGCGGGCCACGAAATCCACAATGCTGGCAGAGGTCAAAGAGCGGCCTTCGGTTGGTAAACGTCACTTTTTGAAAATCCAAGAATCTGGCGGCGTGCGGCCTCAAACAGGGCTTGAGACCTTGATGTCTGCCAAGCTGGCGTATGACGGACAAATTCACGGTGTCATTCCGACCAAGGATGCCAAGAGGGTTTCATATGGCAAGTGGTCCGCAGGCGAGCGCAATCAAGTGCTCTCGGCGGTTCAATCGCAACGAGATGCGCGCAGCAACAGCACGGTTACATCAAAGGCAAAACGAAAGAGCCGCGTTGGGTATTTCGTGCCGAGGTCAGGATCAAACCTGTCGGCGGGTGTTTGGAAGCGTGACGCCAAGCGCAACTTGACCAAAATCTTAAACTTTACGACTGCGATGCCGAAGTATGATCCTCGGCTTGGCTTTTACGATGGGGCCGAAGAGGTCTTTGAAAAACGGTTTCCTATTCACTTTGAGCGCACGTTTCACAAGGTTATGGCCCGCAGCTAAACACGCGGGTCCTTCCATAGAAAGCCGCGTACAGGGGTAATTCGCACCCCGATTTGTGCGCGTTTTTTTTCGGCGCGCCGCTTGGAGAATGGGTTGTTGTTGTGGTTGTCACTGTGAAAGGAACCTGAACGTGCCAGATGTCCCTGATCGTGGCCAGTCTGACAATGACGCTCCAAAAATGATGTCGATCGACCTTGATGCTGGCCTTGCTGTTTTGCTCGAAAAGCATCCTTTGCCGGAAGGTGTCAGCGATGCCGACATGAACCAGTCAGAGATGGCAGCGGCATTGAACACATCGGTCAACAGCATTTCAAAGTGGATCTCTTCTGAGAATATGCCTGTAGTTCAAGAGGGCAAAAACGGCAAAGCCTATGTGCTGCGGTTGTCTCATTGTTGGGCGTGGAAATGTGCGCGTGACCATGAAGAACATCAACGCCGAGCCCACAGCGCAGATCAAATCAATGCACTGCAAGCGAGCTTTTTAGGTCTCGATGTTTCAGATCCGCGTGCGGCTCTTTCGGCAAAGGAACGCGCGGCCCTGGCGCAGGCTGATATTGCGCACAGCAAAGCCATGCATATGCGCCGGCAACTGGTGCAACTGGATGATGTTGTTGAGATGATCGAGTCCATATTTTCGATGGTCAGAGACAAGATCGAAGGGATGCCGGATGTGCTTGAGCGTGAATTGTCTTTGAAGCCTGCCGAGGTGGATAAAGTGCAACGGATTGGCGCAGATCTACTCTCGTCTTTGGGTGAAATAATTGAGGAAAAGGAACTGAGTGAACGCGACGTTGAAGATGTTGAGGTGCAACGGCAGTGGACCATTTGAAAGGGGCGGTGATCATGAATATGCGTCACGACTATGAGCCACTGCCACCCTATACAGATCCACGATCTGCTCTCAAAATTGCGCTGCCATCGCTAAGACCTGCGGAGCAAATCAGCGTTACAGCAGCTGCCGAGCGTTATATGCGCGTGAATGTGTCTGGCCAATGGCAACCGTTTCGCCGCGATGTGACGCCATATATGGTTGAGCCGACCGATATGATTGCCTCGCGCCGGTACCGCGGCCTTGCATTTTGCGGCCCGTCGCAATCGGGTAAAACGCAAATGCTGCAAGCTGCCATTGCCTATACGATTGCGAGTGATCCGGGGCGCGTGGCTTTGTTTCAGATGACGCGGGATGCGGCAGCAGAATTCGAACGCAATAAGCTGGCGCCGACAATTCGCAACAGTCCGGAGCTGAGGCAGCGCCTCTCATCGGGGCGCGGTGCTGACAACATGTACCAAAAGCTGTTTTCGGGCGGCACGCAACTCACGCTGGATTGGCCGACAATTACGAAACTGTCTTCGACATCGATCCGTTTGGTGTTGGGAACGGATTACGATCACTTCCCTGAAAGCATCGATGGCGAAGGGGATGCCTATACGTTGATGCGCGCGCGGGCGCGATCATTCCTGTCGCGCGGCATGGTTGTTGTGGAAAGCAGTCCTGGCGCGCCGTTGACAGATGAGACGTGGCGACCTCAAACGCCACACGATTGTCCGCCGGTGAAATACGGCGTGCTGTCTTTGTATCCAGAAGGCACGCGGGGCCGTTGGTATTGGCCATGCCCATGCTGCGGTGTTTTGTTTGAGCCAACGTTTGATCTGCTTGTCTATCCTGACAGTCTTGATCCGGTGGAACAGGGTGAAGCTGCGGTTATGCGGTGCCCACATTGCGCGAATGTGTTCGAGCATGTGCTCAAGCGTGAACTCAATGAACATGGCAGCTGGTTGCATGAAACGGATGACGGGAAAACAGCGTCCTTGGCAAGTGGCAAAGTGCGCCGTGCGGATCTGTTGAGTTACTGGTTGGACGGGGCTGCGGCATCATTCTCAAGCTGGAAAGAGCTTGTGACGCAATATGAGAGCGCGGTGCGAAAGTTCAAACTTACGGGCGACGAAGAGAGCCTGAAAACGGCCATGAACACAGGGCAGGCGCGGCCATATCAACCACGTGGCGCGACCTCTGACATGGAGGTCACGTTGCAAGGCCTCAAAGACAAAGCGCGTGGGAACAAAGTGCCAAAAGGGATTGCGCCGACGTGGACCAAATACGTGACCGTCGAAGTCGATGTGCAAGGGACCTACTTTTCTGTCGGAGCAACGGCATGGGGCGAAATGGGCCGGCACCAGCCGATCGACAGGTTTGAGCTGAATACACCGCCGGCAACTGCACCGGGTGTTGGCGTTTCTGGAAAAGGGCGCACTCTAAAGCCGTTTGAAGTGGCCGAAGATTGGGATGTGCTGATTGCACTGGGGGATATGTCTTGGCCGATTGAGGACAGTGATTGGTCCTTAAAGGCAATCGCATTGAGTGTGGACCAACAAGGTGGCGGCGCGACAACTGACAATGCTTATTCCTTTTATCGAGGGCGCAAACGCGCAGGGCAACAGGATCGTTGGTTTATCACGCGAGGTCGGTCCGGGGCCAATATGCAAGATCGCGTTTGGTTGAAAGCGCCTGAAAGTGCCAGCGGCAAGCGACGTGTGGCCAAAGATATTTTGACACTGAACATGGCAACAGACCGGATCAAAGATGCGGTGGCCACGTCTTTGCGTTTGACCGAGGCAGGGCAAAATCACTGCGCCATTGCGGAATGGATGAGTGAAGCTGAACTGCTGGAATTCACAGCGGAGCGGCGCACGACCAAAGGGTGGGAAAAGCGCCCTGGCATGGTGCGAAATGAAAGCCTTGATCACCTCGTTATGGCACGCGCCAAACACATCTGGATCAAGGGTGAGCGGATCAACTGGAAGCATCCACCAAGTTGGGCCGTTCTTGCCGTGACCAATCCGGTGGCGGTTTGGACCGGCGCGCCTGAGCCGATTGAACCTGAGACTTTTGAAACGCCAACGCCAATGCACTCTGAAACGCATGGGGCCCGCAAATCACGCGGATCCTCTGATTGGATCAACCCAAGGAAAAACTGGTTTTGACACAGTACACACAAACACAGCTGGATGATCTGCGGGCAGCGGCTGCCAAGGGCGTCACCAAACTGCGCAATTCCGTGGGTGAAGAAATCACCTATCGATCACTGGAAGAAATGCACACACAAATCGCCGTCATGGAACGCGCATTGGCCTCAAAACCACGTGCGCGCCAGCATTTCCCGACGTTTAGCAAGGGAACTTGAACGGATGAACTTTCTAGATCGGGCAATCGCTGCGGTTGCGCCGCGCATCGGTGCAGATCGTGCGCGAGCAAGACTGTCGATCATGCATTATGACGCCGCAACGGTGGGCAGGCGTGGGGCATCATGGCGCTCACGGGGCACCGATGCAGATGCTGCAGGATCCAAGCGCGAACGCATGTCATTCGTGTCGCGCGATATGGTGCGCAATAATCCTTTTGCCCTCAGTGGCCAGCAAGTCATCGTCAACAACACGGTTGGTGATGGGATTATCCCAAAGATAACGTGCTCCGAAGGGATGGTGGGCAGTGAGGATCTGCGCAAGCGCGGCCTTAAGCTCATCGAGGACTTTATCGATACGACCTGCATTGATGCGCTTGGGCGTCAAAACCTTTACGGGCTTCAACGCTTGGCGATGAACTGCATTGTTGATGCTGGCGAGGTGTTGATTTTGCGCGAGTTTAAGAATGCACCGCGCGGGAAAAAGACGTTCAATCTGCGACTGCGCGTCATAGAACCTGACTATCTTGATGACCTTCAGGATCGGGCTTTTGCTGATGGCGGCTATATCCGCAACGGCATCGAATACGACAAAACAGGCCAGCGGACCGCGTATCATTTGTATGATGAGCACCCAGGGGCTGAATGGTTCCGAGGCGTGGGGTGGAACAGCAAATCTCGACGTGTGCCGGCAGCAGACGTATTGCACATTTTTCGCCAAGATCGCCCTGGACAGCAACGGGGTGTGACGTGGTTTGCGCCGATCACACTCGCCTTGCAAGATCTCGGCGAATACCAAGATGCACAGCAAATGCGCCAAAAGGTGGCCGCGTGTTTTTCAGCGTTTCACAGGCGCAGCACAGCGCGCGGAGAGGGCGAAACTCAACTTGAGGGTCTTGGAGGGACACTTGGTCCTGGTCTTATTCAAGAAATCGCCAGCGATGAAGAAATCACCTTTGCCAATCCGCCGGATGTCGGTGGCTATGACCAAGTGATGCGGCAGGGGCTTTTGTCGATCGCAGCAGGTTTGGGTATCACATATGAGGAATTTGTTGGGGATTTGCTGAATGTGAACTTTTCGTCTGGCCGGATGGGGCGGATGAAAATGGATCGAAACGTGTCGAGCTGGCAATGGCTGATGTTGATCCCGCAAATGATGAACCCCATTGGCACTTGGATCAAAGAAGAATGGGCGCTGTGTGATGCTGAACACATGCATCAAATCATGGCCTGTTCGTTCAATTGGGTGCCTCCGCATCGGATGTTGGTCGATCCTGCTCGTGAAATACCAGCGCTCAATGCTGCGGTGCGTGCCGGATTTGAAAGCCGACAAGGCGTGGTGCGCAAGCTCGGCCATGATCCAGAGCGGTTGCTAGAAGAGCAATCCGAAGATGCCAAGAACGCTGCGGCTGCTGGCCTGATGTTTGATAGCGATGCGGCTGCGGTTTCCAGCGCCGGTGTTGTTCAACCCAATACACCTGAGGATGAAGCAGAAACGAAGGACAGCAAAAATGACGAATGAGATCTACCTGTACGGCACCGTCGGCAATAGCTTTTTTGGTGATGAAGATTTTTTCACAGCGCAATCTGTGCGTGATGCGCTTGAAGGGCGTGGTGGGCCTTTAACCGTCCGTCTCAACTCTGGCGGCGGTGTCGCAAGTGAGGGGCAGGCAATCTATCAAATGCTGAGTGATTACCCTGATACGGTGGAAATCGTGGTTGATGGCGTGGCCGCCAGTGCTGCCAGTTTGATTGCAATGGCTGGAGATACAATCGTCATGCCAACGGGGGCGATTTTGATGATCCATGATCCTGCCAGCCCTTGGGTTGAGGGACGTGGCACAGAGCAAGATCACTTGAATGCCGCGAAAGGCCTGAGTGTTATCAGCACCGCCTATGCAAAAGTATACGCCGCGCGCGCCAATATTTCTGTCGAAGAGGCGCGCGATTATATGCGTGCGGAAACCTTCTTTGATGGCGATGCAGCCTTAGAGGCTGGCTTTGTCACCCACACTGATCTCGAAACACAAGCGGCGGCTGTCGCGCGGTTTGATTACCGCGTTTATGCCAATGCCCCACAAGTACTGCGCGTTGCTGGCGGGGCATTTCCCGCACAGCAAAGCAGAGAGGCCGTCATGGCCATGATGGCCGGTTTCCCCGCGCCAAACCTCAAGGAGAGCACTATGCCTAACGACAACGATCAAACGGATGATCAAACAGAGACACCTGAAGATGACGCTGTGGCGCTAAATGATGACGTTGAAGCATCCGCGGGCGATGATGCGGATGCGAATGGCGAAAATCAGAGTGATGACAGCACACCTGTTGCTGTCCAAATTCTCGATATTTGTGCCGCAACCAATCGTCCCGATGCCGAAGCGCGTGATTACATCAATCGCGGCCTGACGCTGGCACAAGCCGTGGCCGAAATCACATCAAACCGCAGTAAGGAGAGCCCCGTGACCTCACGACGCAATGGCGGTCCAACCGCTCGTATTATCCGCGATGAACGCACAACTCGCCGTACCGGTATGATGCAAGCGATTACGGCGCAAATCACCGGTGCAGGGACTGTTGCCAGCATTGCACGTCCCTTTATGGATATGTCTTTGGTTGAAATGGCGGCGCAGTGCATCGATCATCGTGGCCCGATGCGCAACTCTGGTCAAAAGCTGCAAGTGTTTGCGGATGCCAGCCATTCCACATCTGACTTCCCTGGCATCTTTGAGAATGCTTTGAACAAAGTTTTGCTTGAACGGTACCAGCTGTCAGAGCCGACATTTAAGCAGATCTCGCGCAAACGCAACTTTTCGGATTTCCGCGAACATCCTCAGGTGCGTGCCGGCGACTTTCCGAAGTTACGGCCGATCGGAGAGAACGGTGAAATCAAATACGGTAGCTTTGGCGAGTCTCGCGAAACCGCTGTCTTGAACAGCTATGGTGTCGCGTTGCGCATCAGCCGCCAAATGATGATCAACGATGAGCTGGGGGCGATTGATGAATTGCTGTCTGATTACGGTCAGTCCGTTGCAGATTTTGAGGAAGAAACATTCTATGCTTTTGCGCTGTCTGCCAAGTTGTCAGATGGGAAAACCGTTTTCCATGCCGATCACGACAACATCGGCACAGCTGCTGCCATCACTGTGGCCAGCGTTGGGGCAGGCCGTGCGGCGATGCGTAAGCAAATGTCGATCGACAAAAAGAAACTGAACCTATCGCCTTCCATTATTCTTGTCGGTCCAGACAAAGAAACCGAAGCCGAGCAGCTGGTGGCGACCATTCAGCCACAAGAGGCGGGGAATGTTAATCCCTTCACAGGCCGTTTGACGCCAATTGTGTCTGCACAGATCACAGGCAACGCATGGCATCTTTTGGCTGGCGCGGATCGCCCCGGTGGGTCTTGCTGGGTGCACGGGTATCTTGAAGGGGCCGAGGCTCCGCGCGTGCGCACCGAGGAAGCGTTTGGCCAACAAGGCATGGCGATGTCTTTGGAGCATGACTTTGGTATGGGAGCTGTTGATTATCGCGGCGGCTATAAAAACCCCGGCGCATAAGATCAAAAACCATATGTCGATTTGACAAAAGGGCGGTCCTTCGGGCGCCCTTTTGTCGTTTTAACTCTCTCGAATAAAGAACGGAAAAGACTATGAAAAACTTCCTTCAACCGGGCAACACGGTTTCCATCGTTGCAGCAGCTGCGATCACAAGTGGTGCAGGCGTGCGCGTCGGTGTTTTGTTCGGTGTTGCTGCGCATGATGCTGCGATCGGCGATGACTTGGAAATCACGGTGACGGGCGTGTTCACACTTGCCAAGGCGACGGGATCAGCATGGGCCGTTGGGGATGCGCTCTATTGGAATGGCACGGCGTGCACGACCACCTCAGGCACTGGCAATCTTTTCGTCGGTGTCGCGTTGAGTGATCAGTTGAGCGCGGATACGACTGGCAGCGTGCGGCTGAACGGGGCGTCGCCTGCGGCTCTCACGTCGACCTGATGACATCGGTTTTTGATGGCATGGCTGGCGTTATGAACGCGGCCTTTGGTGCGCCGGTGCTTTACCAGCCTGTTGAGGGGGAGCCTTCAACAGTGCAGGCCTCTTTGCGCGAAGGGCCAATTGAGGTGGCGGGAGGCGATGGTCATCCGATCTTGATCATGAACCCGACACTTCAGGTGCCTAAGACTGTTTTGCCAAACATAGCGCGTGGGGATCGTGTTTCTAGCGTGGCCAATCCAAGCGATGTTTATTTCGTAATCAACCGCTTGCCGAACGGCTCGCCTGCAAGTGATGCGATGATTGTCTGCGAGCTTGAGGCTTTTCGAGAATGACCCATTATCGCTCTGAATACCGTGCGGCGGCGCGTGCGGCTTTGGTTGATCTGTCGGCCTTGGCTGAGTTCAAATCAATGTCGGCGTGGTCACAAAACATCGATGCGGACACGCTGCCTATCTTTGGCGTGGCCACACCGACTGAAGCAAAAGAACGCGAAAGCCATTCCAGTTCAATGCGCAGCACAAATCTCGTTGTTGTTCTCAAAACCCTCGGGGGAGATGACATTGAGGACGAATTGGATGTGCTGAGTGATGCCGTTGAAGTGGCAATTATCACGGCACTTGGAACGGCTTCAGTGGACTGTGATTTGCAAAACACGACCACATCCGTTGATGGGCAAGGGGGCAGCCGTATTGGCACGTTGTCCCTTCAGTTCACGGTCATCACATCACTTGAGGATCCGGTCGCGCAGTAGCGTGTGGCGGATCTCACTCTTTCAATCTTGAACACTTAAGGAGGCTGGTAACATGTCAGCAAGCAGCGGTGCGGTGCGGGGCTACGGCTCAACCGTCAAAATCAAAGTCGGCGAAACACCCGTGGTGACATCGATTGTCGGCATTGGCGAATTCGAGTTTCCAGATCAAACGCGTGACAACCTCGATGCCACTTGCCTGACCTCTCCCAATGATACGGAAGAGGCGATTAAGGATATGAAAAAGGTCGCGGTTTGGGCCTTGTCGCATCACTACGTTCCCAAAAGCGACATGGATGTCGCCTTGTCGGCGGTGGAAGCCAGTGGCGAAACCTTCATTCTCGAGATCACAGCCATCGGCGCGGATCCTGTGGAGTACGTGGCCTACCTGAATGGCTATGTGCCAACGGGCGTTTCTCCAAAGGGGATTATGATGGCCAAGTCGACCTTTACCGTTCAAGCCAAAATCGTCGCTTAGGGGGTGGCTATGACTAAGACACTTAAAACCGGCGCCATCAACGTCACTGTCGATGGGACCAATTGGACGCTGTTGTGTGACTTCAACGCGATGATCGATTTCCAAGAGGAGACGGGCCAAGACGCGACAGAGTTTCTGGAGAAACTTGAGCAACGGGGCGCGAAAGATGCACCGAGTATGGCAACATTGATGCCTCTCATGCGTAAATTCATCTGGGCATGCCTGGTGCAAAGTCATCCAGACGCCACATTGCGAGATGCGGGGCGCATCATTTCTGTGGCCCCTAACGCATTGATGAACGCAGTCGGCGCGGCTTTCCCAGATTCTGAGGACACTTCAAAGTCTGAAGGCGCAGATCAAGATGGGAGCACGGGAGATGCGCTGGGGGAAGGCGAAGCAGCGCAGGAATAGATATTCTTGCGCTGCACTCAGAATACATGATCGCAGGGTTTGACGCGGACAGTTTTTGGCGGCTCACACCGCGTTTGTTTGTGCAGCGCATGATGGCTGCCAAAAAGCGTGAGGACATAAAGCAAGCCCGCGCAACCGAGGCCATTTGGGTGGCGCATAACTATGATGCGGATGAAGTGCGCAAATACATCACGGATTTGCGAGGCGACGCACCGATTCAGTTGCCACCTGAAGCTTTGGAGGGCGCGTTGCGCTCAGCCACCTCCAAACACCCCACGATGACCAAGGCCGAATACCTCAAGAAATTCAAGAAAGGAGAGTGATGCAATGTCGAGTGTAGTTGGCCGGCTCAAAGCGCAGCTTGGATTGGATGCGACAAAATTCAATCGAGGTATGGATAAATCACAAAGCCGGACGAAGAAATTCGCGGTAGCTGTTGGGCGAAACATGGCTTTGGCAGCTGCGGCCATTACTGCGACAGCCGCTGCCAGTGTGGGTGTTATGACGCGCAACTCTTTGGCTTTTGTGGATGGGCAGGCGAAAATGGCGCGCTCAGTCGATGGTACAATTGACGGGCTGCGGTCATTGCAAATGGCGGCAAGTGATGCAGGGGTGTCGACATCTGAAGTGAATAAATCTGCACAGATGATGAGCGCGCGACTTGCGGAGGCCGCTTTGAAAGGAGGGGCATCTGCGGATGCTTTGGAGCGCGTGGGGCTCAGTGCGGAAACCTTGTCCAAATTGGATGTCGATGAGCGTGTGGCGACGATAGCCGATCGCATGAAAACACTGGGGTTCACTTCTGCGCAGACGTCTCAGTTTTTGATGGATATGGGCGTGCGCAGCAAAGACATGGCTTTGCTGATGTCCGGAGGTGGCGATGCCATTCGTGCAGCGCGCAAAGAGGTTGTGGATTTAGGGCTGTCGCTTTCGGAAGTTGATGCTGCAAAAGTCGAAGTTGCCAATGATGCAATGAGCCGCATGAAACTTGGCACCGAAGCACTGGGAAACCGTATTGCCGTGGCTTTCGCGCCAGCACTGCGCGATATGGCCTCGGGCTTCACTGAAGGGCTGAAATCTGGTGGCGCACTGTCTACGGTCATAGACTTCATCGGTACCAGAGTTGGGCATTATATTAGTATTTTCAAAGACTTTGGGGTCATTGTTGACGCGGTTTTTGAGGCGTTTAAGCGTGCCAAAGATGCGGATGGATGGGTTGCAGACCTGTCGGCCAGTATTGATAAAATGATCGCGCCAATTGTCCGTGTTGCCACTGGTGCGTACCGCATGATTGGCATCTTTGCAGATCTTATTCGCGTAACGGGCAGCTTTGGCGGTGCGATGGCTGTTTTGAAAGACGTGGCCAGTGAGGTTTGGGTCAACATGCAGTTGCAAGCCCATGCATTCAAAGAAGACTTTCGAGGTACCGTTGGTGGCATCAAAGGTATTTGGGTCAGTGGTATCGCATATCTTGCTGAAAAATGGTCTGACTTTATTGGCTTTATTGGTCCAGCTATTAATAAGATTTCTGATCTCGTTGGTTCCGATATTACGGTTGATGTTGAGGGAACAAAGACCTGGGCCGCATCCATGAGTGATGTTGCAAAAAGCGCCAAAGATGTGGCGCAATCTCATTATGATACCGCAGATGCTTTGCGCAATTTGGCAAGCTTGCCCTTGGCCTCTGTTCAACGTTTGAAGGATGCTGTGGCTGACGTGGGCGATGAGGGCGAAACCTCTTTGCGAGATGCGACAGATGCCGCTTTAGATTTGGGCGAAACGATAGATACCGCCATTATTGGCAGCTCAGGGACTGGTGCGACAGATGCGATATCCAAGGTTGAAAAACTGACGGATAAGATTGACGCCACGCGTGATGCTTGGCGGGGCGCATTCTCGGAAGCGGTCTTTGGGGCTAAATCTGTTGGGGATGCAATCGGCGGGTTGCTGCAAAAAATGGCCAGCGCGAAGTTTGATGAGGCATTCAACTCATTGTGGAGTGTTGGCCAATCCGCTCTGGGCAATTCTCAAAGTGGCTCAGGTGGACTGGGAAAGTTCTTGGGAGGCCTTCTTTCGTTTGATGGCGGCGGGCTAACGCCATCTGGATCGCGCATGGGCGGGCTGGATGGCAAAGGCGGTTTCCTGGCGATGATGCACCCCAATGAGGGCGTTATTGATTTCACCAAGGGGCAATCCGTGGCCTCTAACAGCGGCACGCAAGAAATACGCGTGACCGGCGGCGATCTAACCTTAACGGATGGCGGGCAGATCATGGCGCGGGTTCAAGTTTTGGCGGGACAGTCGGTCGATCAAGCCGTGTCCGTGGTGTCCTCAAAAATGCGCAGCACCAAATCGTTTGGGCAGCCGGCATGACGGATGTGATTGCATGGCCTCCGTTTGGGATTACCAAGTGGGAACTGGCTGAACTGCACCCGCAATCGCGCTCTGTCGGTTTGATTGGTGGACGGGCGCGCACATCGTCTGCTTTGCGATCGCGCCGCGTTGCCAAAGCCAGTGTGCGCGGCATTGGTCCAGACAAGGCTGGCGCGGGATATGTGCGGATGCTCAATCGCCTTTGGGGTGGTGGGCCTCGATTGGTGCGGGTCACGTGTTTGCCAACGTTGTGGTTTCGCGCAAAGGGCAATCTTGATCTGCGCAATACGGTTTTGGAATGGTCGGCTGGCAATGATGATCTGCTTTGGAGCGTGGATGCTGACGAACTGGATTGGTTCTATGGCAGCTATCCTTTGCAAGGTGTGCCGATGGCAGACGGGATGTGGCATGGGCTCGAGGTCACAGGCTTGCCGCCAAACACTTTGGTTGCGCGGCCGTCTGATGTGATCAAGGTCGGCGTTGGCGATGCGGATCCTCAAAGTGCCTATTGCTTGTCTGTTGTGCGCTCTGATGCGGATGGCATGGCGCTGGTGCGCACGGATCGCGCAGAGGCGTTTACCGCGTCTGGTGTTGTCAGCATCGGCGAGGCTGAGGTGATCACGTTTGAAACCATTGATGTGCCACGATCCGTGCAAGGTCTGAGCTCTGATTTTGAATATGTATGGGAGTTTCGCGAAGTGTTCGAGGATGAATATTCCGATGGGTTCGCGGTGGTTGATCCATGGAGCTGAGGCGGGGCGCATCTCCTGAGATGCTGGCCACGATGGCGGGGCATTTTTGCCCGGTGTTGCTCATCGAGGCGGATTGGCCGGATGGCATGGTGCGCTTGCACACGGGCACGGGCGATTTGGTTTGGGATGGCGCGGTTTGGCTGGGATCGTCTTGGCTGGTGCAGTTTCAAGCGCCAGAAGAAGCGGGCGGCTTGGCCACATCTGAGGCGTCGATCAAGGTCGCTGCCTCGATCGAAGATATCTTGGCAGAGCGTGGCAAGGTCATTCGCAACCGAATGGTCAAAGTGTGGTTCGCCACGACCACAACGCCTGGAGGGAATGTCTTGCAAGATGATCCCGTGGACTTCTTCGCGGGTTATTTTGACAGCCGGACGGGATCTTTGGCGCGCGCCGATGAAAATCTGTCGCATGATATGGTTCTGGGGCTTGGCATCGGGCCGAGTGCGCGGGCCTCGGCCTCGATCACGCATGGCTATGAGGATCAAGTGTCCAAATATCCGAATGATACTGCGGGGCGTCACGTGCAAAATGCGATCAATCGCGTGTTTAACGCACAGCAGTGGCCTGAGTAATGAGGCCTGAGTAATATGGCGAGGGTGATTACGCCAGCGCGCGTGTTCGCGGTTGCGCGATTGCATTTGTCCGAGCTGTTCGAGTGGCGTGCAGGGCGCGATTGCACCGCTGCCTGTGTGGTCTTTGAGGCATTGCACGGCGTGGATCCGTTGGCGCATTTTGACCAGGCATACACATCTTCGGTTGAGGCCTGTCTGATCTTAAAGCGTGCCGGCGGATATCTGGCATGGTGCCGGTCTATTTTTGACATCGAGGAAACTGAGACGCCTCAAGCGGGTGATCTGGTTTTGATCCAATGCTCTGGCCCGCTTGGGGCAGCGCTTTCAATTTGCATTCAATCTGGCGAGTACGCCGCAAAGACGGAGACAGGCATGATCATTGTGCGCTCTAAAGTTTTGGGGGCTTGGCGATGCCCTTCATAGTCGCGGCGGTAAATGCCATTGGCGCATCGATCGTGAGTGGGGCATTGGCTTTGGGGATCGGCTACGGGGGCGCGTTGGCAGTCTCTAGCGCTGTTCTGAAAATCGCAGGATCTTACCTTTTGAACCTTGCGGCGAGTGCGCTGATGGGGCGTGCGCCATCGGCTCAAGATGTGGGGCGGGAATTGGCGCAAGCGACCACAAGCCCTGCGTATAGGTTTGTTTATGGCGAGTGCCGCGCAACAGGCACGCCTGCTGGCACGCCAATCAAAGGCAACTTCATTTACGGGGTTTGGATCTTAAACTCGCGCGTGTCGGAGCTCTCTGATTTTGATCTCTACCTCGATAAGCGCCATGTGAAACTTACCGGCGATGCCTTTGATTTCGACGGCTCTGGGGCCACCGCGACAGAGTCCCCTTTTGAAAACCATGTGACGGCATGGGTGGGGCGCGGCGATCAAGTTGCGCCGCCTGCAGCTTTTACTGATGAGGCTCCGTTTGTGAGTTCAGAAGATGCGGCTGCCAGTGAGGAGGAAGCGAACTCTCTACCTGGTGGGCCGTTTGATGGTTTCCCTGAATTTCCAGACGGCATTGTTGAGGCTGCAGAGCATCTTTGGAAAACCACGGATGGGTGGCGTGGTCTGACGGTCATTTTTCTGCGCCTAAAAGCGGGGAGCAGTGGGAGCCGCGCCGAACGTTGGCCCTCAGCACCGCCTTTGGTTGAGGTCGAGGGCAAGTGGTCAAAGGTTTATGATCCACGCGATCTGTCTCAGTCTGAAGAGGATGAAGCGACTTGGGCATGGTCTGACACGCATGCGCTGTGCGTGCGCGATGCTTTGACGCAAAATCCGATCCGGCAATATCGGTCTGATCAGTTGCACAGCTCGTTTATTGATGCGGCCTCTGAATGTGATGAGATCATATCGCTCAAGTCCGGAGGCCAAGAGGCGCGGTATACTTGCGCGGGCACAATTCGGTTCTCAGAGGGGGAGATCGAAGATTTGCTCATTCCCATGATGGTCTCTGCGGCTGCGGACTTCATTCGTGTGGGAGGCAAATTGGGATATGCCTCAGGGGTCTACCGCGCGCCAACGGTGCGGCTGGACTACCTTTTGGGCGATGGCTTCCAGTTTCCAGATATGGTGCCGGGCGATCAGCTGGTGAACCAATTGCGCGTGTCCTATCTGTCATCGTCGCGCGGGTACCAGACAGCGGATTTGCAACCTTGGGACATTCCTGGCGCAGTTGAGGCGGATGGTGGCTTGGCGGCGGTCAAAACATTGGATCTGCCTTTTTGTGCCTCGGCTACCCAAGCCATGCGCGTGCGCAAAATCATCGGGTTGCGGTTGCGCCGGCAAGAAAAGATCATCGGGGGCACGCTGCCGCCTGAGGCCTTTGATTTAATCGGCGGGGCCACGGCTGAGATTGCTTTGCCGAGCCCTTATGATGCGCTGGATGGCGTCTATGAAATCGGCTCAATTCATCCGGGGCTCGATCCGATTGGGGAAAGCGGCGAAGTCGCGATGCGGCTGCCCGCGTCTTTGACGAAACATTCAGCAGATATCTATGCCTGGAACCCGGCTACGGATGAAGAAGACATCTTTGATGAATTCTACGATGACACGCGCACGGGCATTTTGCCACCCGGAGAGATCAGCATCACGACAGGCGAGGCGGTCAATCAGGACGTTGGCGGCACGATTATCCCGCGCATTTTGTTCGCGGTCGCTCCGTCATTGTCCTCGGGCGTGTCCAGCTATGAATGGGAATATCGTCAAGATGGCGGCGATTACACCACGGGTGGCTACATCGATGGCGAAGTGCGTGATGGCTCGGATAATGTCTTTGGATATCTGACGGGGGTTTCGGGCCAGCTCTATGATTTGCGCGTGCGCGCTTTGGCATCTGGCGCGCATTCTGATTGGGTCGACATCAGTGGCATCACACCTGTGGTGGCGCTTGATCTTGATCTGCCAATTGATGGCGCGGCGATTGGCGGTGCTGGTGAAATCACGGTCACATTCACCACGCCCAATGACGCTGACTTTAAAGCGATCGAGTTTTATGGCGCCGATACGGACAATGGCGCGGCTGCGAGTTTGCTTGGCTCGGCAATTTACACGTCGCCCAATACGCTCGTCAGCATCACAGAAATCGATTTAGCAGCCGCAACCACGCGCTTTTATTTTGCCCGCTCACGCGGTGATTACGCCAGCGCATCACCACTGAGCGCAAGCGTCACAGCAACCACAGATCCTTAATCATTGGAGGCAGATATGCCAGCACCACAACTCTCCGTCACCGTGTCCGGTGGCGGGCCAAAAATCGCACGCCTTAAAGATTTGGAAGATGGCGTGAATGCGGGATTTAAGGCGCTGTTCTCGCAAGCGCTCGAATTGGCCTCTGCAGGCAACGCCTTTGGCTCTGTTGAGGACGGGTTTGAGGTAACGCCAAACGGCGGTGTCTTTTCTGTGCCGTCGTTGGATGAAGACGGCCTGTTTGATTATTACAAAGTCGAAGATGGCGCAGCTGAGCTGTTTGGCACCAGTGCGGATCTGTCGAAGCTTTTGGCATTGGTTGAGTTGGTCACTGAAGACCGTGTTGCAACCCAAGAGAGCGCGACATCAGCTGCACAGTCAGCGTTAAGTGCGACCGCCTCTCTTGACGCCCTCATTGCGATGGGGCTCTGGGATTTTGCTCCAAACAATTACGCGGATCTTATTGCTTTGACTGGTATGGTTGATGGTAATACTGCGCTGGTCCGAGACACTACTTATGTTTGGAAATATGACGGCACCGATTGGTCCGACACAGGCGAAAGTCCGCTATCACTGAAAGTCGATAAAACTATACTTTCAGCCATGTCTTTCCATTGCGCAGTGGGCGGCACAGAAAACGCTATCACCCTGACGAATACAGACGTTCCAAACTTGGTAGCTGGATTGAGCTTGCGCTTCACCGCGACAGCCACAAATACAACGGCTGGCGTGACGATCCAAGTGAACGGCGGCGGAACGTATAACCTGAAATTGCAAACTGGCGGCAATCCGGGTGTAGGCGCGATCAAGTCAGGTTGGACCTATGATCTCGTCTGGTCCGGTGCGCCCTCAAACGCGTTCAAGCTTTTGAATATTGCAGATCAATATATCTCAAAGGCAAATAATTCGTCGTTGATCCCGAGCGTGGTTGGGGGCACGGCGAATGCCATTGAGGTGACGACAGACTTTGCTCGTGTCAACGGGTCCATCCTGATCTTTAGGGCTGTGGCGACCAACACGATTACAAGCCCGACGCTCAATGTAAATGGGATTGGTGCTTCTACAATTCGTCATGCGGATGGTGGGCTTTTGGCGGCAGGTGACATTGAACAAGGCCGATTGCATTTAGTGCGGTATGATGCAAGTGGCGGCAATCCTTGGGTCTTGTTGGCGTCTGGTATAACCCTAGGTGATCTGAAAACAGTCTCGGATAGTGTGGATGCATTGGATACCCGTGTTACCGTCCTGGAAGGTGCTTCTGGATCATCTGGGTCTTTTGAAGCGGAAGCCTTGGCACTATCTGAGAAGATCAACGGCCCATCGTCGGGTGATACTGATTGGTCTACAAGTGAACGGAACCCGAACAACTTCTTCACTTGGTCCGAAGGCGTTCGAACCCAAGACGCACCTTTAGAGCTAAAAATTCTTGGCTTGGGATCATCTATCGACACTGGCGCTGGTGCGGATGATGGCGGGGCGTCAGCACCTTCTCGGATTTTGCGAGACTGTCTGAACGAGACGTTTGGTTACATGCGTAACGTCGAGTTCTCTGCTGAGGTGAACGCTGTTGGCGGAGAAACCGTTGATCAGTTTATGGCCCAACTAACAGGCACGGATGCTGGCGACTACGACCTAATCGTCGGGTTCAACAATATGAACAGCGGTGGTATTGCCAGTAGTTCTGGCGCTGCCACGATGGAAAGTGTGTACGATGACTATATCGAACTGATTGCGGCCATTCGCGGTGTTGACCGCAATGCTATGCCGATCATTACAAATACTTTCCACCCGCACACAGACTTCTTGTCTGGCGGTGGAGACCCTCAGCAATTCCCTGATAGCTACCGCTCATCTTGGCCGACCAGCAACACAACCTATGCTGTCACCGATGACCATGCATTCGATGCTGTCGCTGGCACTATTACACTGCTTGCCATCAACACGTATGGGTACACATTGGCTGTTGGCGACAAGCTGAGTGTTCTTTCGGGTGACAATGCCGGTGTTTACACAATCGCCGCAATCGATTGGACGACTGGTGTTGTGACGGTAAGCGAGACAATCCCAGTCACCAGCACCTATTCTGTCAGAATCCAAAATACTACCGTTGACGAAGAACGTGTCATTTGGCCCGCCAACAGTGAGCGTCTGGTGAAAATGGATCGCACAGGCAGTGGCGTGAAGCATTACGGCTGGCGCACTTACGACGAACAAAACTTCCGTATCGGTCAGGCATGTACTGATGCAGGGGCAATGCTCTGGGACTTGCAAGCGATGCAATACCGATACTACGACCTCGCGTGGGCCTCCGGTAACTTCACAGAAGCGACTTTACCAAATTCGATGTTTCGCGCTGACGCCACCATAGACGGGGACGGAACCGGACTAATCCAACACAACCACCCGAACGCTGCGTTCTACAAATTCGCATATGGCGCGCTGGCTGCTCAGTTTGCGCTGCATGTCCGTGACAGAACGCTACACAAAAACAGGGTTTTGGGGTGACGCGACCCTCCGGATGACTAGTGTCACTAGCAGGTACAAAACCTCACATTTCTTAGAAACCAGTTTCTCAAATCATCAACCACACCCGCCGGTGAAACGGCGGGCTTTTTTATGAGGACAACGCATGTTGAACGAGATTCTTTTTGCGCCGGCGCGCGCTGTCGCAAAAGACCAAACGGGCAGAAATTCAATCACATCGACCAAATGCGCAGGTTCTTGAAACAGGAGCAGAGGGCAAAACCATGACAAAACTTGAGGCAATGATGACAAAGACAACGACAGGGATTTCAGCCGTTGGGGTGACGTTACCAGCTTGGTGGCCAACGTTAGAGGGGGCAAGCAATGTGGCTGTATTGTTGGTGCCGATCTTATCTGCACTCTGGCTGCTTGTGCAGATCGTGACCTTCGCGCGCAAAAACTGGCAGGCTTATCACCGGGCGGATGACGGCTTTGTCGGGCGGCGTGGTGTGTTTGGGATCATGGCTGCTGCATCGCTTGCGGCGGCGGTGCCGGTGGTGTCTCAGTTTGAGGGGCGCAGTTTAAACGCATACCGCGATGTTGTTGGTGTCGCGACGATCTGTGACGGTGTGACGCTTGGTGTGCGGATGGGCGATACGGCCACGAACGCGGAATGCGATCAGCTTTTAGCGCGAGAACTGCGGACGCATGCGGCGGGGCTCTCAGCGTGTATCGCGGACGATGTGGAAAAGGCAATCCCGCGCGATACGGCGGTGGCGCTGATCTCATGGACTTACAATGTGGGCGTGACTGCCGCCTGCGGATCCACGCTGGTGCGCAAGCTCAATGCCGGCGATCTCGTCGGGGCCTGCGCGCAGCTGCCACGCTGGAACAGGGCAGGCGGCCGCGTTGTGCGCGGTCTAACGAACCGGCGCGCGGCTGAATTCGATTTGTGCATCGGAGCGCTGTGATGAAGTCTTGGGGTCTATGGGTGGGCTGTGCTTTGATCGTGGCCTGCGCATGCTTGTTCGCATGGGCTAGCACGCTGCAATCCGATCTTTCGGGGCTGCGGGTCGAAAATCAGCGCCTCGATCGCAACTGGCAGATCTCGCAACGCCAAATCTATGCGGCGGCGCATGCGCAGGCCGTAGCTGCGCAGTTTCGAACGGATCAAGCTGCGCGTGACGCCAATTTGCTTGAAAACAGCCAAGCCATTGAAGGGATACCAGATGCGCCTTTGCATCCTGATCTCGCTGATCTCATTAACGGGCTGTGACGCGTTTAAGCCGCGCGAGGTTCTGGTTGAGGTCCGGCCTGTGATCGATCAAGAGCTTTTGCAGCCCTGTTCAATATCAAGCCGCAAGGTTGCGACGGCTAACGAACTGGCACTCCTGGCAATCGAACACTTGGGCACGGCCCGATGCGCCAATGCCAAAATCGCCGCCATATCAGAAACATTGAGAGATCAAAATCGCGCAGAATAGGCGGGGCTTTTCGATGTGAACGGCCTTTGCGGACATTTGCCCTCTGGTTCCAAATGTCTACATAACTTCACATTCTCGACATTATCTGGCTGCAATCATCATAGATGGCTAAAGCAAACTGTATGAGGGGTATGTCGTTTATGTACAAGTTGTTGCTAATGCTTACATTTGTGCTCGCACTGGTCGAGCCGGAATCGGCTGATGCCGACGAAGTGCTGGCGCGTATTGATCGCAATACAGTCGTCACAGATGCTGCCAGAGACGATGGCTTTAGCCATGGAGAGCAAATCTGGATAGATACGTCAGGCATTGTTCGACCTTCAACGCACCGAGTTGGTACATTGCAGAACGCGCGCTATGGGTACAAGTACGGCTCGGATCGGAGCGTATTTGTTGATCCGGACAATTCGGTCGAAAGTGTCTTCGTAAATTGCCGACGAGACCGGATAAGCGGGCGCAACTTGTGCTTCATGAATATCGGATTCTCAAATCTTCAAATTTTATTAGCACCAAACGGTCGGGCCACCGCTGCATGTGTGATGAGGCATGACTTCCCTGGGAGAGCAGCTGCAGTCCGCGTCGAGGGTTACCAGTTAATCCGCACCGATGAGACCGGGTGCGTGGGGTCTAACACCGCAGTAAGACTTCTCAAGCAACTGTCCTCAGGTCAAACATTGCATGTTCAGAGGGTCGAGTGGCCATATGATGTCGGCAAGACTACGACCATGCAGATCAATGGCAAAGTGTCTATTGCTCTGCAAATTTGGAAGTTCACCAATGGTGGTCGGTTTTCAGAAAAACTATTCAGGGCGGATACCAGTCTGACGCATCGTCAAGACATTGTTCGCCGAAACGGTATGTAATTTATTGCAACGCGAAGGAGGTCTCTCAAGTTTGTCACTGGCACTCAAAAAGAAATCCTTGGATGCTCGTAAATTTGACAAAACTGACATTTGTGTTGCGCAAAGCATCAGTTGGTCTGGGCTCATTGCCGACTTTCTCTGCGTTTGCAAACAAAATCAATGCCAAATAAATGGGCGAGAGGTGGCTCTGCGGGACAAAGCTGCCGCGCGCCGCACTGCTTCAATGTCTGGTTTGGCAAATCGTTCAAAAATGGTCGTTTTTGAATATTTACCTACAAACGCCGCCCAACAGGGGCGGCGTTTGTAGGTCATTTCTTTAGTTGCAGATGACAGTACTGCCAACTCGGGTGCAAGTGCTGGTAGTGCCTGAATTACTGTCACTACAAATTGTATTAATGCCGACTTGTGTGCATGCAGATCCTGCAAAAGCAGACGTTGTTGCTAGCATTGCCAAAGAAATGCCCAAAATTGTTTTTTTCATGAAATTCTCTCTGTTTTGATGTTTACTTTCGTTGGTAGTCTCTGGCAGTCAAATGCAGCATTAATACGTTCATTCTTGGGAATGAATGTGCTGGGCTGTTAAATTTAGTCAGACAAATGATAATTTTCGGAAGTACGGTATTTGAACGGCCACAGTTCTAAAATCGTTCCTAAAACGCTCCTTTTTGGCACGTCCCGAGAAGGCTTTGCCTGCTGCCTCCACAAACCCCGTTCAAAACTAAGGGAGTTATTGAAGGTTTTTGGCTGTCTTGCAAAAGCGGACATTCATGCGTCACGCAGCATGTGTGACTCTGGGCTCTAACCCGACATTGAATGCAGCGCAGCATTTGGCAATCCGCTACGTAATCACTTAGCTAAATCGCTTAGTCGTATTTAGCCGGGGATTATACTAAGGACGCACCCTTTGCTTTGATGGGGTGAAGGAAATGGCTACTTCGGTTATCTATCGGACAATTTGGCCAGCCACTTCCAGCCTTCATATTTGTCACCTGTTTGTTTGATGTGGGTATATCGCTGCAGTGAAGACCAGGAGCGATGACCTGACACGGCTGCAACCTGAGGAATCGTTTCTCCAATTTCGAATAATCGCGTGACACCTTCATGGCGTAAGTCGTGGAAGCGCAGGTCTTGAATTTCCAAAACTTTACATGCTCGTGTGAATGCTGCGCTGATGGTATCGCTCTGAAAAGGGAATACCATCGGGTTCTTTTTTGGCATCGCAAGCGCGATACTCATGGCTGGGGAAGGCAGATCGCACCATACATCATTGCCTATCTTGTCACCTGGGTGTTTCATATCTTTGATGAACACTCTGCTGTGCGTCTGGTCCAACCCCTTCCACGCCACCCTTGTGATTTCTTCCTGCCGTCGCGTCGAAAATAGCGCAAACCCCACCACGCGATGCATTGGCAGTGAGTTTGGGCGTCGGTGGTGCTTGTCTTCGAACATGGTCAACAATGCATCAAGTTCGTCTAGGGTAGGGCGGCGGTCACGCTTCTTCGCTTTTCCGGTTATTCCAAGGCGATTGCAAACCACGAACGCATCTTTCATCGCTTGCTGGTTCAGTGGAATGCCCCATGCTGGCCTAGCAACGGCAAAGATTGCCCCAAGGTGGGACATATAGTTTCCAACGGTGGCTGGTGATCGTGTCGCGCTAAGTTCTTTGGCAAACTGAACGATGTCATGGCTTTGGATTTCATTACAGCTCATAGATGCGATGTCATACTCGCGAATTGACCTCAGCACCTGGGCTTTGGTGCGGCCAATTTCCTTGACGCTTTCAGTGATGTAGCGGTCGATGGCAGTGCTTAGGGTTCTGCCTTTGCTTTTCACGCTAGACAGGTCTGCGCCCGCTGCGGATATTTCCTTCATTCGTTTCTTGAACCAAGCTGCGGCTGAAGAATGCTTGTCAAAAGTTCGAGATTCGCGGTGCGCCCATTTGCCATTTCGTCTGATGTTGATTTGTGCAACATAGGCGATAGAACCATCTTTACGTTCGCGTTCTACAATCTGGGGCATATCTGAACAACATTTTTAGGATATTTGAACAACTTGTATTGTTCAAACAGTAAAAAACGGGCAAAAACAAGCGAAAATAAGCAATAATGTGCGATGCAATGCGGAGACCACTTTGAGTAATAGTTATTTAAATTCAGATGCTTACATGGCATCAAGGCTATCCGTTGCACCCATGATGGCGTGGACGGATCGGCATTGTCGGTATTTTCACCGTCTGATGTCGCATCACGCGTTGTTGTACACTGAAATGGTCACAGCCCCCGCGCTGGTCCAAGGCGGTGCCGCGCATTTGTTGGATTACAACGAGGCTGAACATCCTGTTGCGGTGCAGCTTGGCGGGTCTGATCCGGCTGAACTGGCTTTGGCGACGAAGATGTGCGTGGACGAGGGCTATGACGAGGTAAATCTCAATGTCGGCTGCCCCTCTGATCGTGTGCAATCGGGGGCCTTTGGGGCCGTGTTGATGAAGTCGCCTGATCTTGTTGCTGATTGCGTGCAAGCGATGATCAAGGCCTCAAGTGTTGAGGTCACTGTGAAATGCCGCATCGGTGTGGATGAGCAAGAGGCGCATGATGTTCTGCCTGCTTTTCTTGCCAAAATGCAGGACGCGGGCGTCAAACGCTTAACCATCCATGCGCGCAAAGCTTGGCTGCAAGGTCTGTCCCCGAAAGAAAATCGCGATATTCCGCCGCTTGATTATGATCTGGTGCACGGGATGAAAGCTGAGTTTCCTGATCTGCACCTGTCGATCAATGGCGGCATCGCGGATGAGGCGACGATGCTGTCTCAGCTCGACGTGATGGATGGGGTGATGGTGGGGCGTGCGGCTTATCACCAACCCTATGATATTTTGGGCAATGCAGATGCCTTGGTGTACTATGATACGCGCACATCTTTAAGCCGCCGCGAAATCGTGTTGGCGATGGAAGACTATATCGGGCGGCATGTGGCAGCAGGCGGCAAACTGGCGCAAATCACACGCCACATGCTGGGGATCTTTGCGGGCCAACCCGGAGCCCGCCGGTGGAAACGCATCTTGTCAGAAGGGGGCTATAAAGAGGGGGCTGATTTTAAATTGGTGCGCGAGGCTTTGGCCGCGATGGATGATCTTTAAAACAAGTTTTGTGATCTGACCCAATCCGCTGCATACAATCTGGCCCAAATGAAAACGCCCCCAAAACTGGGGGCGTTTATTTTATTCTGCGGCGGATGCGGGTTTGCCACTGTTCGCAGGTGGTTTTTGATCTATTGCTTTCGGCCTTGGTGAAGCCTCCTCCGCTTGATCATCTGCGGCCAATCCAGCAAATGGCTGAGCCTGATAGGGGGCAACATCCCAGATAAACTCAGGATTGGTGGCCCGTTTGGCTTCGCGTGCCAAGGTGAAATCACGCGCGGTTTGTCCCTGTCGTCCAAGGGCTGCGGCGATCACCGTCACAACGTAGCGTAAGATCACCCAGATCCAAACGCGAAGTGCAAGCATCGCGGGCGTGAAAACCAGAGTCAAAACTGTCGCAATGCCAAGACCAAACACCACAGCCGTGGCCAAGTTGGTCCAGAATGCCGCCGTGGGTGAGTTCAAAGAATAGCCACCATTGATGAAATCCAAAGACAGACCAAACATCATCGGCGTCAGGCCCGCCATAGTGGTGATGGTGGTCAAGAGCACGGGGCGAATACGATCTTCGGCTGTGCGTACAATGGCGTCAATGCGGGGCATGATCCGCGAGTATTCTTGATAGGTGTCAATCAACACGATGTTGTTGTTCACCACAATCCCCGCGAGCGCGACAACCCCCGTGCCGGTCATGATCATGCCGAAAGACATATCCATCACCAAAAGGCCCACCAGAACGCCAGCGACAGACATTACCACCGCCAATAGCACCAGAACCGAGTTGTAGAACGAGTTGAATTGGGCCAGCAAAATGATGAACATCAAGGCCAAAGCGGCGGCAAACGCTTTGCCAAGGAAGGCACCGGTTTCGCGTTGTTCTTCGTCATCGCCCGTCCATTCCCACGTGACACCGTCGGGTAAAGGCGTGTCGTTTTCAAGCCAAGTTGTCAAAAGCGCGATGCGCTCTGCTGGGGTGATGGCGATGCCGTCATCTGTGGTCGTTTCTGAGGCCACGCCCGCTTTCACATCGAAATAACGTTTTTGATCCACGCGGTCGATTTGTGCCAGCTTTTGCACAGGTTCGCGGGTGATGAAGTTGGACAGAGGTACAAGGCCGCCCGAAGTGCGGACTTTGAGATTGTCGAGGGTGGACATCACACGGTCTTTTTCAGGCAAGCGCACGCGGATGTCGATTTCTTCATCCGAGCTTGGCACCCGCATCGTGTCGAGGGTGATCCCACGTGTCACGAGTTGCACCATACCGCCAACAGTGGCCACATCCGCACCGTAACGGCCCGCTTTGGCCACATCGACATTGATCTTCCAGTCGATGCCGGGCAGGGGGCGGGTGTCTTCGATTTCGGTCAGGGCTTGGGTGACCTCAAATTTGTTGCGTACCGTTTGCACTGCCTCATCCAGCACCTCAAAGTCGTCACCGACAAGGCGCAAATGGACAGGTTTGGCCGAAGCAGGACCGCCCGACAAGGCAAGGATTTCTGCGTAGATGCCAGGGATTTGGTCTAGGCGTTCTTGCAGCTCATCCAGCACAGTGTTGCCGTTGTATTCTTCGGCCACATGAGTGTCTTCAAAGAACAAGAACCCATCTTCAGTCACTGTGGGACGTTCGGCCCATGGAATCAGTTCCACTTGGATTTGACCGATGGTGTCCCGCGGACCTTCGCCGCCACCTGTGTTGGCGTTCAATCCGCCAGAGCCTGCAAAGGCAAAGGCATTGTCGACGCCGACTTGGGTCAAAACCACATCTTCAACTTGGCGCACAAGCGCGTCTTTTTCGTCCAACGACAAGTTGCCACGGGCGCGCACATAAATGATCGCCTGCTCTGGCTCGGTGTCGGCGAAGAACACGACTCCTTTGTTGTTGGCGCCGTAATAGCCGAAAATGCTCACAACACTTATAATAACCGCAGCGATGGTGACGACAGGCATCACCGGATTGCCCGCGATGGCATAGGTGAACCAGCCAAAGGCAGAGCGCTTGTATCCGGCGCGGATTTTCTGTTCCTTTTTCTCGCGACCTGCTGCGGCCAAAGTAATACCAGACAATGCAGAGCCTACAAGGAACACCCCAGCGCCAGCAATAAGACCCACGGGGCCATCAGGGGCTGTGCCGCCAAACAGGTAGCCGGGGTTCATCAATTGTCGCAAGCCTACGAAGACCATGTAGGTCGAGGGGACAACCAAAGCGGCACGCACAAGCCATGGCAGATGCGCTTTGAGAACGGCCGAGCTGCGATCAAACAGGCGTGACATACGGCCCGAAACACCGCCCATAACAGGCAGATAGATCAAGGCCACGATCAAGGATGCAGAAAGCACGAAAATAATCGTAACCGGCAACATGCCCATGAATTCGCCCGCAACACCGGGCCAAAACAGCATCGGCAAAAAGGCGCAAAGCGTGGTCGCGGTCGAGGATACAATCGGCCAGAACATGCGTTTTGCGGCTTCAATAAAAGCCGCCATCGGGCCTTCGCCCTCGGCCATTTTACGATCGGCATATTCCACGACAACAATCGCGCCGTCCACCAGCATCCCCACAGCCAAAATCAAACCGAACATAACGATATTGGAAATGGTGATGCCCATGAGGCCAAGCAGGATGAAACACAGCAAGAAAGATGTGGGGATCGCAAAGCCAACCAGCAAAGCAGACCGAATGCCCAAAGAGGCCAAAACGACGATCATCACCAAGGCCACAGCGGTCAAAACCGAGCCTTCAAGTTGGCTCACCATCGATGCCACTTGCGTGGATTGATCATTTGAGGTGCCGACATTGATCGCTTCTTGCAAGGCTTGCGGCCATGTGGCGACTTCTGCATCGACCTCGGTTTTAATCAATTCGACCGTATCGATGATCGGAAAGCCTTTGCGTTTGACAACTTGCAGCGCGACACTGTCAACGCCGTTAAAGCGCGCCGTGCCTTCGCGGTCTTCAAACGTCAGGCGAATAGATGCCAGATCGCCAAGCGTGATGACGCGGTCGCCGTTTACTTTGACAGGCAGCCCCATGACATCGCTTTGGTCATTGAAAGAGGCAGGGATTTTGATCGCAAACGTCCCCGTCGCTGTGGACACTTCGCCAGCGGCCACCAGTTGGTTGTTCTGTGTGACGACTTGGATCAACTCAGCGGCGGTGACATTGTAGGATTCAAGGCGCAAGGGATCGATAATCACTTCGAGCATTTCGGCGCGATCCCCTGTCAGGGCCGCTTCCAAAATGGGTTCAAGCCCTTCCAGACGGTCTTGCAGCTTGCTGGCGTATTGCACCAGCGTGCGCTCTGGCACGTTGCCGGTCAGATTGACGATGAGAATAGGAAATTCGGAAAAGTTGATCTCGTTAATCGAATAATTATCTGCGCCCGCAGGAAATTTGCCCTCAGCACGGTTCATACGATCGCGCACATCGGCCATGATTTTGGTCTTGTCCCAGCCGAATTCAAACTGCAACGCGACACCTGCATAGCCTTCTGAGGCTGTGCCTGTCATCACATCCAGCCCATCAAGATCGGACAGTTCGGTTTCCATCGGCTTGACCAACAGACGTTCGCTGTCTTCAGCAGAAATGCCTTGGAAGGGCACAGATACAAACAAAGCTGGAATTTCGATATCCGGTTCGCCCTCTTTGGGCAGGCTCACATATGCGGTTGTCCCCAAAACTAGGGTCAGCGCAATGAAAGCCATAATCATTCGGGCGCGTTCACCGGCCCAATCAACGATTCCCGTCATTTGGCTGCTCCTTCAAAGTGCGGATCAACCAAAACGCCTTTGCTGACATATTCCTGACCGACTGTGATGATGTCCACGTTTTCGGGCAAGCCCGCGACCCAGATACCGTCTTGGGTGTCGCGGATCACTTCGATGGGCATGAAGTCAACAACATTATCTGCGCCCACAGTGCGTAACCCGATGACGCCATCATTGTTGAGCGTCAAAGACGATTGCGCCACCAGATGCGCCAAACGTCCAGCAGAGGAAATGCCGATTTCAACGGTTTGACCATCGCGGATGGCAAAATCTGTATTGGGCACTTCGACTTCAACGCGGAAGGTGCGTGTTTCAGGATCTGCAGAGCGCGAGAGGAATGTCACGCGACCTGTGACTTCTGTGCCAGAGATCAACCGCGCGCCCGCCAAAGCGCCAACTTCGATTTTGTCGACCTCGGTTTCAGGGGCAAAGCCAACCAATTTAATCGGATCAAGTTGAATGACTGTCGCGCATTCAGCACCAGCTTGCAGTGATGTGCCGAATTCTGCCGTGTCTGTTTCCAGAAGGCCCGCAAAAGGCGCTGTGATTTCAAGGCGTTCGATGTCTTTTTGCGCTTGCGCCACTGAGGCACGCGCATTTTCCAATGCGGCCTCGGCAGAGAGAACTCTGGTCTCAGACGCATAACCGCCCTCAGAAAGGGTTTGCGCATTGTTCAAACCAACTTGCGCTTCTGCCAGACCAGCACGGGCTTGAGCCAATGTTGAAGCGCGTGTTCCAGGATCAAGTTCGCACAGCATCTGCCCCTGTTTAACATAAGCGCCTTTGCGCAGGGGTTCTGAAATCACTTGACCGGCAGTTTGCGCCGCGACGGTCACTTGGCGCGCTGCCTGTGTTTCGCCGCGCAAAATAACCGCGCTGTCCAACTCACGTGCAACAGAATGTGTGGCGACCACATGTACGGCTTTTGTCTGCGCTTCTTCCTTTAAGCCGGGCGGTGCAAAGGCATCCACTTCGGTTTCGGCGGCTTCCACGACGACAGGCGCGCCAGCTCCAGCGGTAAGACGGTCGCGTTCAAAAATAAAGAAATACAGAGCCACACAAACAAGCAGGGCGATGAGGATTGACATAATACGCATGGGGTAATTTCTGTGTCCGTTGGTCTTAGGCGGCATCGAGCCGGATTTAGATATTAGGCTTGATCGGTGAAAATAGTGTGCGAAAGCCTGCAGATTGAGTAACTGTTTTGGGTCTGTTCAATCGTCAGGCTCCAAATCTTACGTCGGTCTTAAAGAGATTAACATTGTGGTCAAGATGGGGAAGAGGGATGTGTTTCGCAAGATGAGAGATCACATTTCATCACTTATCTGTGCAAAGCAGGCGTGTGTGTCGTTGAACCTTTTAATTATACGTCTCTTTCATCGTTATTTAGATGGCTTTGGCGCAATTTCGACCATTTTAGTCTGACCTTGGGCATATTTGTAAAAAATAGTGTTGAAAATAGCATCGGGAGAGGCAATTTTTGTCTCTCTTGTACTGGGATTGTATCGAAGCGAAAGGATCGTGGGGAGTAACTGAAGGAGGTTAATAAAGGTTACGCTGTTTGTGGTGTCCTGTTTTCTGTTTCATATGCGATGGCATGTCGTATCAACGCAATGTTTCACATCCTCTTGGCAAGGGTTCGTGGTTCGGGGTAAGAGAGGGCCAACACGATAAATATGTGCGACCTCATATGAGGGGCATAGATCAAAGTTTGAACCGATCCGGGGGCCAATGTGAGCAATACTGACAGTTTCATCGACGAAGTGACCGAAGAGGTCCAGCGCGACAAGCTTTACGCGGCCTTACGCAAGTATGGCTGGATCGGGATTGTTGTCGTTGTGGCGATTGTGGGCGGTGCTGCCTATAATGAATGGTCCAAGGCAAAAGCGGCAACTGTGGCCCAAGCCAACGGCGACGCGATCACGGCGGCTTTGACCGCAGGCGGCGATGATGCAGCGGCGCGGGCCGATGCTTTGGCGACTGCTGGCGTTACGGGGTCTGCACGGATTATAGCAGACATGGTGCGCAGCGGTGAATTGCATGCCGCGGGTGACACCTCTGGTGCGATCGCAGCTTTAGCACCCTATACGGTTGACGCCACGCTCGACGCTATTTTCCGCGATTTGGCGATTTTGAAAACGGCAATGATCGGCGCAGCAGACATTCCGCCTGAGGACCGTATCGCGCAATTGGCGGGCATCGCTTCCCCTGGTGCGCCGTATCGTTTGTTGGCCGAAGAGCAAATCGCAACAGCGCAGGTCGAGCTGGGCGATATAGAGGCCGCTGTGGCAGGGTTGCGTGCGATTGCACAAGACGTTGACGCCACAGAGGCGCTTCGTCGCCGAAGCCTTCAGATGATAGTTGCACTTGGGGCCGATCCAATCGCACAATAAGCCAAGGTAAATGATTTTGCGGCCATGCACGTTGTCAGGGCCAAATAACACGGGTCTACTGGCTAGGCTTGGGCGCTTTGTAAAATATGAGCGTAAGAAAACGACATTTGACGAGGGGATCATCAATATGATCGCGCAGTTTGGTAAAACAGGGCTTTTTCTTTTGGCCGTCAGCCTGTCGGCTTGCGGTGACAAAGAGGTGATCTTGCCCGGAGAGCGTCTTGATCTGCGTGATGGCTTGGCCATTTCGAGTGCAAGCGATGCTAATGTGGCGAACAGCTCTGTTGCGATCTCACTTGGCGCGCAGGTGACGCGGGCAAATTGGACGCAAACCGGTGGCTCTGCCAGCCATGCCTCTGGCCATAACGCATTTACCGCGACCACCCCGACCGTGGCATGGGCCGCGCCCATCGGCCAAGGCAATACGCGCAAATTGCGTATGGCTTCTGCTCCTGTGGCAGCTAACGGGTATGTCGCGGCCTTTGATGCGGGGTCTCATGTGACCGTGGTGTCTGCCTCGACAGGGGCGGCTGTGTGGACCCAAGATATTACACCTGCCAGTGAACATCAGGGCGATGCCTCTGGCGGGTCTTTGGCCATCTCTGGGTCAACATTGTTGGCGGCGACCGCTTATGGTGACATCATTGCGTTTGATTTGGCCACAGGCGCACGCGCTTGGACCCAGCGCATCGATGCGGCTGGCGGGTCTGGCCTGACAGTGCATCGAGGTCTGGTCTATGTGGTCGGCGGCGATTCGCAAGTTTGGGCCATCGATCTGACGACAGGCTTGGTCAAATGGCAAATCAGCGGCCCTGAAACGATTGCCTCACGGGTTGGCGCACCTGCGCCTGCGGTGAATGATCGCTTGGCCGTTGTGCCTTTTGCTGCGGGTGACGTCTACGGGCTGTTCCGCAAAGGTGGCACGCGTCTTTGGTCTGCCTCGCTTGCTGGGCAACGTGCAGGGCTGGTCTATGCCAATGTCTCTGATATCACCTCTGATCCTGTGATCGTTGGTAGCACAGCTTACATGGGCAATCAGGCTGGGCGCTTTGCTGCCTTTGACATGGAGACAGGTGAGCGCCGCTGGACAGCCCGCGAGGGCGCTTATAGTCCGGCATCTGTTGTCGGCGGGTCTGTCTTTATCGTTTCGGATGCAGCAGAGCTGGTGCGTTTGTCTGCCTCGACTGGCAAACGCATCTGGGGGCAGCAATTGCCCCTGTTCACCACGGATAAGGTGAAAAAGCGTAAAGATGTCTATGCACATTACGGACCTATCGCGGCGGGTGGCAAACTTTGGGTCGCTTCCTCTGATGGGATGCTGCGTGGGTTCGCGCCGAGCTCTGGCGCTTTGGTTACACAAGTGAGCTTGCCAGCTGGCGCTGCCAGCGATCCGATCGTTGTGGGCGGTGTCATGTATGTCTTGCTTGAAACTGGCGATTTGGCGGCTTTGAACTAAGCCCTCATCACGACGACCTGAGCTTTGCCCCTTTACCCCAAAGGCTCTTTGGGTGTATCGGGGCGACTTGAGATGAAAAGCGGGATCACCCATGAGTTTTACACTTGCAATTGTCGGCCGTCCAAATGTGGGCAAATCGACCCTGTTCAACCGTTTGGTTGGACGCCGTCTGGCTTTGGTTGACGACCAACCCGGCGTGACCCGTGACCTGCGCGAAGGCGAGGCCAAGCTGCAAGGCATGCCCTTTACCGTCATCGACACCGCCGGTTTGGAAGAAGCCACCGATGAAAGCCTGCAAGGCCGAATGCGTGCGCTCACCGAACGTGCAGTGGGCATGGCCGATGTGTGCTTGTTCCTTGTGGATGGTCGCACAGGCATTTTACCGGCTGATGAAGTGTTCGCTGACATTTTGCGTCGCAAATCTGCGCGGGTGATTTTGGGCGTGAACAAAGCCGAAGGGCACGCGGGCGAGGCGGGGTTCTTGGAGTCCTATTCTTTGGGGCTTGGCGAACCTGTACGTCTATCCGCGGAACACGGCGAGGGCATGTCTGACCTCTACGATATGTTGTTGCCGATCTCTGAGGAATTCGAAGAACGCGCCAAGCGCGACACGCCTGATGTTGACGTGATTTTGACCGATGAGGATTTTGATGAAGAGGGCGACACTTTAGGGTCTTCACGTGAGTTCACCTTCGAGAAGCCGCTTCAGATTGCCGTCGTTGGTCGTCCGAATGCTGGTAAATCCACGTTGATTAACAAGCTCTTGGGCGAAGAACGTCTACTTACCGGTCCTGAGGCGGGCATCACCCGCGATAGTATTTCTGTGACGATGAATTGGAACGACACGCCTGTACGTGTGTTCGACACAGCCGGTATGCGCAAGAAAGCCAAGGTGCAAGAAAAGCTTGAAAAGCTATCTGTATCTGATGGTCTGCGCGCGGTGAAATTCGCCGAAGTCGTGGTTGTTTTGCTGGATGTGTCCATTCCGTTTGAACAGCAAGATTTGCGCATCGCCGATTTGGCCGAACGCGAAGGTCGTGCTGTTGTCATTGCTGTGAACAAATGGGACGAAGAAACCGATAAATCCAATAAAGCTAAGTTCTTGCGTGAAGAATTTGCGCGTTTGTTGCCGCAGCTCAAAGGTGCGCAGCTTGTGACGGTCTCAGCCAAATCAGGTAAGAATCTTGATAAGTTGCAAGAAGCGATCTTGAAGGCGCATGAAATTTGGAACCGCCGCGTTCCAACTGCACGTTTGAACAGTTGGCTTAAAGCTATGTGTGAGGCGCACCCACCACCCGCACCAGGCGGTCGTCGGATCAAGCTGCGCTACATGACCCAAGCCAAAACCCGTCCGCCGGGTTTCGTTGTCATGTGTTCCCATGCTGACAAATTGAACGAAAGCTATAAGCGATATCTTATCAATGGCTTGCGGATTGACTTTGATATGCCAGGTACCCCCATTCGTTTGTGGTTCCGTGATCAAGGTGACGCCAATCCGTATAAGAATAACACCAAATCGGTGCCCTCGCGCTTGCGCAAACACCTTGGCAAAGCACGGGCTGACGATAAAAAGAAATGGTAATGAACACGCTTTGATCGTGTCTGATTTAAATAAAAACGCCTGCAGATCACTCTGTGGGCGTTTTTCGATTTTAGGGATAAAAACAGAGCGATCGAGCGCAATCCATACTGTGCTCATGTTTTTTTATCTGAACCGAATGCACCCTGCATGATTCCGTTGGCGTGATCTAAATGTGAGCGTGCTACAGATATCGGGCGCGTTTCTGTTATGTTCGATAAATTTTTTACAGATCGATTTCGATCCAAATGGGCACATGGTCTGATGGTTTGGATTTGGCCCGTGCATAGGCATCTATTTGGCAGTCTTGCAGCCTGTCCGCCGCTTGTGGCGAAAGCAAAAAGTGATCGATTCGAATGCCATCATTGCGATCAAAGGCACCCGCTTGATAATCCCAAAACGTATAGGTTTCATCCGCGCTGTTTTTCACCCGCAAGGCGTCCGTAAACCCAAGGTCCATTAATATGCGGAACTTTTCGCGGCTCTCAGGGCGGAACAACGCGTCCTTGCGCCACGCATCAGGGCGTTTGGCGTCTTCGGACTGCGGGATCAGGTTAAAATCACCGGCCAGTAAAAAGGGTTCTTCGAGCTGCAACAAATCTTGTGCGCGATCGTGTAACCTTTGCATCCATTTGAGTTTGAAATCATATTTCGATCCCTCAACAGGCGTGCCATCGCTGTTCAAATCGACGGGATTGCCGTTGGGCAGGTACAGGCCGCAAATGCGCAGTGATGTCGTTTCGCCAATCACTGTCGCTTCGATATAGCGCGCCTCGATATCATCCGCACCATCTCGGCCCATGCCTGCGCCATTTGGCAAACCACGGGTGACGTCTTCTAGTGGAATTTTCGATAGAATTGCCACGCCGTTGAATGACTTTTGACCATGAGTTTCAACAATATAGCCCATGTCTTCGAAATGCGCGCGAGGGAAATTTTCGTCCACGGATTTGATTTCTTGCAAGACCACCACATCTGGATCAGATTCTTTAAGCCAATCTGTGAGCGCGTCGATGCGGGCTTTGATACCGTTGATGTTAAAGCTGGCAATTTTCATGACGCATCCGTTGTGTTTGTGGTGTTGGTCTTTATGCGACCAAGTTTAAACGCGCAAACCCACAAGGGAAAGCGCTGATCAGGCTTGATCTGCAATAGCGCGCCCAGCGGCGGCGGCGGATGACCAAGCCCATTGGAAATTATACCCCCCAAGCCAGCCAGTCACATCGACAACTTCGCCGATGAAATACAGACCCTTGAGCTGTTTGCTTTCCATAGTTTTCGAACTCAGGGCATCTGTATCAACCCCGCCAAGGGTCACTTCGGCGGTGCGGTAGCCTTCGGAGCCCGTAGGTTTCAGGGGCAGGGCGTGCAAGGTATCACTGAGATCCTGCAATGCCTTGTCTGATTGATCCGCGAGATTGCCAGATAGTTTCAGGTTTTCAGCCAAAGTTGTGGCAAGTTTTTTGGGGAAAAGCGTCGCCAAGGCTGTGCCCATTTGACGGCGACCATTTGCGGAACGCTCAACGCGCAGCGCTTCAAAAATCGACGCATCTGGCATCAGGTTGGCGTGCACTGTATCGCCCTCAACCCAATAGTTCGACACCTGTAACACAGCGGGACCAGAAATGCCTCGATGGGTGAATAAAAGCGCTTCCCTAAATGAGGTGCCATTGGCCTCTAGTTGGCCCTCTAAAGCCGTGCCAGCCAAAGGCACGATCCAATCCAGCTCTTGCGGGCCAAAAGTCAGCGGCACCAAGCCAGGGCGTGTATCAATCAGAGGTAAGCCAAATTGGCTGGCAATCTGATAGCCAATCCCTGTAGCGCCCATTTTAGGAATTGATTTCCCCCCCGTAGCCACAACGATATTGGTCGCTGTCACGTTGCGCCCCGATAGGGTTGCGCGAAATTCAATACCATCATGCGCAATCGTATCAATTGATGTGTTTAAAGCAATCTCAGTGTTTTTGGCCTCAGACAGCAACATATCGATGATTTGGGTTGCCTTGTCGTCGCAAAACAACTGCCCCAAGGTTTTCTCATGATAGGCAATGCCGTATTTTGCGACCAGTTCGATGAAATCCCATTGCGTGTAACGCGCCAAAGCCGATTTTGCGAAATGTTTGTTTTGGCTTATGAAATTTTCAGGACCAGCAAACATATTGGTGAAATTGCAACGCCCACCGCCAGAAATACGAATTTTGTCGCCAGCGCGTTTGGCATGGTCCACAACCAAAACGCGCCCCCCCTTTGCTGCTGCAAATCCAGCGCACATCAGCCCAGCGGCCCCCGCGCCGAGAATGATCGTGTCATAGTGGGATTGGATCTGTGTGTTCATAGGGGCGTAAAATATCAAATCGCTTAAGGAGGCAAGTGTTTCATGCCTTCAAGAAACGCAAAAAGGCGACCCGTGAGGGCCGCCTTTTCAGGAGGAGGAGATTTGAAGCGGTTCTTAGTTTACGGAAGCGTCGATGTCTTGAGTGGCAGCAACTGAGCCGTTTGTTGTGAGAACCGCGATAACGTCTTGGTTGGTGATTGTGTTAAAGCTCACACGCACATCTTGGTTTGCACCAGCGTGTACAGCTTGTGAGCCGAGCAATTTGCCTTGGCCGTCAGCTGTCAATTCGTAGATATCAACAACGCCGTCTGTTGAGGCACGTACAAGATCGAGTTCAACAAATGATGTCAGGTCTTGTGAGCGATCTGCAAAGATGTGGTCGGATGCGAAAGCGGAAGAACCTGCTGCGATCAGAACGGCTGCGGCTGCGAGTGTTTTTACGGAAGTGTTAAACATGGTGTGTCCTTTCAAGACGAATTAGTTTGTGTGTCTGGCGGCGTGCCTTGGTGGCTTCATTGCTGCCTTGCCAAACGATCTATTCCAATTTCAGAGGATTGTAAGGGGCTGATAATTCACGAAAAAAAGAGCTAAAGCTCACAGCTTAGTGAGTGCTTATATGCTGAGAAAACCCTGCATTTGCGCGCAGATGGATATGTGACACAGTGTACGATGTGGCCACTTTGCTAAATTATACGGTGTTTTCCATAGGTTAGGCATGCGTGTCTGGGATGGTTTCAGGACAAAGTTACAGATGCAGAGGCATGGAGGCGGCACTGATATTGCGAAATGGGGGGGGCTGGAAAGCTGCGTTGAAGCCTTGTGAAACAGAATTGTAATACGACTGTAATATCGTGCGTAACAAAGCCAAAATACTCACGAAAAAGAGAGTAAAAGAGAGCGAGAAAAACTGCAAAAAAGGCATGGAAAATCCAAAAAAAGATCTCAATACTTTAATCGAATCTTGCGACAGGTCTTGAAGCGGCTTTGCAGATTGTTTTTGATACCCCCAAACGAGTTTTGCTGTGAGACCGTGGTGGTGTCATCAGATTTTAGACTCAAACACGAGGCAAATCTGTGATTGCCAAAAAGGGGAGAGAGCGTGATTTTAGGCCAATTGATTGTGATGGCTTTGTGCTGAGCACAGCAGTACCAAAGCAGCCCAAAAATCACTTCGGTTGTGTGTAAGGTTTTCGGCTTTTTGTAAGACTGAGGGGGGAGTGCGTACAAAGCATCTCTAGGGAGATAGCGCTTTGCCGGATTGATCCGCCGCCGGACGGCACAATCAACTAAGGCTCATTGTCAGGTCCTATAAGCCGGGTCTTATAAACGCAAAAAGGCGACCCGTGAGGGCCGCCTTTTCAGGAGGAGGAGATTTGAAGCGGTTCTTAGTTTACAGAAACGTCGATATCTTGAGTGGCAGCAACTGAGCCGTTTGTTGTGAGAACCGCGATAACGTCTTGATTGGTGATTGTGTTAAAGCTCACACGCACATCTTGGTTTGCACCAGCGTGTACAGCTTGTGATCCGAGCAATTTGCCTTGGCCGTCAGCTGTCAATTCGTAGATATCAACAACGCCGTCTGTTGAGGCACGTACGAGATCGAGTTCAACAAATGATGTCAGGTCTTGTGAGCGATCTGCAAAGATGTGGTCGGATGCGAAAGCGGAAGAACCTGCTGCAATCAGAACGGCTGCGGCTGCGAGTGTTTTTACGGAAGTGTTAAACATGGTGTGTCCTTTCAAGACGAATTAATTTGTGTGTCTGGCGGCGTGCCTTAGTGGCTTCATTGCTGCCTTGTCACTGGAAATAGCCTCTCTGGATCAAATTGTAAGACCCTGATTGTTCACAAGAAAAAGAGCAAAATTTGACAATTCCGTGAGTGTTTAAATGCACATATTGAGCGCGAAAAAGCACAGACTGAAAACAACGAGTGTAACGTTTGATGTCTGTGCATTGTGTTTGCACGCAACTGGCTCGCGCATCACAGCGTGATGTATGTGACGCATTTGATGTGCTTGCTTGAGTTGTTGATGTGATGTTATTACATACCATCTTGATGGCGATATTAACTTGGCCATCAACATAAAGAAGATGGAGACTATAAATGCAGTTCTTAGCGGCAATAGGCATCAAGGCGATTAGCGCATCGCACAGGCTTCGCCATCGACGCGTCGCGCCATGGGCTGCGTGATGGAGCGTTCACGGCGGAGGCGAAATGCTCAAAGCAGTTTAAAGCGGCGCGTGCGAAAAGGAGATTCTATGGCGGCTTATGATCAACTGCCAACTGAGTTGCGATCTTGGCTTATGCATGCAGCGTTACCGTGGTCGCCGCGTTCGGTGCTACGGTCTTGGAAGAAGTCGTTACAGACTTACAATGGCGATATTGAAGAAGCGAAGCAGCACCTATCACGTGTCGAGCGCCAACTTCTTAAACAGGATAAATTTCATCCCCGAATAGACGAGGCGTGAGGCGCATATAAGGCCCGCAGCGTCTAGTATGTTTGGGTTGCCTGAAGTGCAGGACGGCGTTGTACGCCATGCGCCTCGCATCACTATGAGATATTACATAGAAAAGGACGTGCCGCATCCGCAAGACGAGGTGGCGTTCGGGTTTTCAATCACAAACCGCGCACCGATCAATTCTTCGGTAAAGTCGATCACAGCATTTTCTAAAAACGGCAAAGACACAGGGTCAATCACCACAGATGATCCTTCACTTTTAAGCACAACATCATCCTCGGCAGGATCATCAAGCGTGATGTCATACTGAAACCCCGAACACCCGCCGCCATCAACGGCCACTCGCAATGCTTTCACATCGCCAAGCTCGGCGTTGATTTCGGCAAGCCGTGCAAAGGCGCGTGGGGTAACTTGGGGGGGCAAAGTAAGGGTCATGGTCTGTGCGGCGCTCTTATTTGGCGACAATTTCGACGAAACCTTTAAGGGAACGGGTTTCGGTGTTTGTCGCGGTGTACATTTTTCAATATAAGGTGGGTAACGACGCACGACAAGGACAGTCCATGCTCAAATCCTATGCAAGCCAACCGATGGAAACTCGCGGCCGGCTTTATACCGAAACGCTTTCGACGTTTCGTTCGCCTTTTCAACGGGATCGCGACCGGATCATTCACTCTTCGGCCTTTCGCCGCCTCAAACATAAAACACAGGTTTTTGTCGAACACGAAGGCGATTACTATCGTACACGTTTGACGCATTCGATCGAGGTGGCTCAAGTTGCGCGCACCATCGCGGGGGCTTTGGGGTTGAATGAAGGTTTGGCTGAGGCCATCGCACTGGCGCATGACTTGGGCCATTCACCTTTCGGCCACACAGGCGAAGACGCTTTGGTGGACCTTATGGCGCCTTACGGTGGTTTTGATCACAACGCGCAGGCCTTGCGGATCGTCACCAAGTTGGAAAAACACTACGCCGATTTTGACGGGCTGAACCTAACATGGGAAAGCTTGGAGGGCATCGCCAAGCACAACGGGCCCATCATTGGCCCCAACTCAGACCCGAAAAAGCACCCAAGCGACGCACCTGTTCCTTATGCGCTGAAAGATGTGAACGACCAGTTTGATCTGGAGTTGCACACTTTTGCCTCAGCCGAGGCGCAGGTCGCGGCCATCGCCGATGATGTCGCGTATAATCACCATGATTTACATGACGGTCTGCGCGCAGGCCTGTTCACGGCTGAGGATTTGATGGAGCTGCCTTTGACGGGGCCAGCTTATGAAGAGGTGGATCGCCTTTATCCTGATCTTGATCGCAATAGGCGCGACCATGAGGCTTTGCGGCGCATTTTCGGCTATATGGTCGAGGATGTGATCACCATCGCCAACAACAGATTGAGCAGTGCCATGCCGGAAACGGCGCAAGATATTCGCGATATGGACCGGACGATTATACGCTTTTCCAAGCCGTTCTTTCAGAACTTGAAAGCGATTAAATCGTTCTTGTTCAAGCGCATGTACCGCGCACCTTCTGTGATTGTTGAGCGCAAGCGCGTGACGGCGATGGTCAATGCTTTGTTTCCGCTGTTCATGGAAAAACCTGAACTTTTGCCAAAAGAATGGCGTCAAGAGGTGGCTGTCGCGCAAAGCGACACCGACTTGGCGCGTATCGTTTTGGATTATGTGGCAGGCATGACAGATCGTTTTGCCATTCAAGAATACGAGCGGTTGTTTGACGCTGCGTAGTCAGTTTCAACTGTGAAAGACCCATGCGATGCTGTCCCTATTGTGGACACCTAAAAGGAGCGCCATGCCATGGCCACGGAACACCTCGCTGGATTGACGACGATCCAAGCCTTTGCACTTGTCGGCGCTGCGGGCGTTGGCGCGCAATGGCTTGCTTGGCGGTTGAAACTGCCTGCGATTGTGGTGATGCTGGCTGTCGGGTTGTTGATCGGGCCTGTGTTTGGCCTGTTCGATCCGGCCCGCGATATCGGACCTATTGTGCAGCCTTTGATATCCTTGGCGGTGGCCGTGATCTTGTTTGAAGGCGGGCTGACGCTTGAGCTGCACAAATTGGGCGATGCACGCCAAGGGGTCAAGCGCTTGGTCTGTATCGGCGCGCCTTTGGGGTGGCTTTTGTCGGCTTTGGCTCTGCATTTCGGGGCAGGGCTTGGCTGGGAAACATCGGCTGTCTTTGGCGGCATTATGGTGGTCACAGGGCCAACTGTGATCGCGCCACTGCTGCGCCAAGCCAAGCTTGATAAACGCCCCGCAAGCCTGTTGCAATGGGAAGCTATTGTGAACGATCCCATCGGCGCTTTAGCTGCCGTGTTTGCCTTCGAATTCGTGTTGGTGTTTCACGAGGCCGAAAGCCTGAGCGATGCTTTGGGGCAATTGGCGGTTGGATTTATCGTAGCTTTGATCGTGGGGTTGATCACTGGGCTTGGTCTTGCGCGCATGTTTAAGCGTGGACAAGTGCCTGAATACATGAAGGTTCCGGTGCTATTTGCAACACTTTTGGTCTGCTTTGCTGTGCCCGATATGCTGTTGCACGAAAGTGGGCTTTTGGCCGTAACGGTGATGGGTTTGGTGATCGCCAATGCCGACCTGCCGTCCTTTGTTGAACTGCGCCGCTTCAAGGAGCACGCGACAATCCTTTTGGTGTCGGGCGTGTTTATCTTGTTGGCCGCCTCGCTTGACTTTGCCTCTTTAGGGCAATTGACATGGCGCGCGGGGGTTTTTGTTGGACTGATCGTCTTGGTGGCGCGGCCTTTGACGGTGTTCATATCGTTGATCGGCACCAAGCTGCCCCGTAACGAGCGGATTTTGATCGCCTTCACCGGCCCGCGCGGCGTGGTTTTGGTTGCTGTGGCGGGGCTGTTCGGTGAACGGCTTGCCGCAGCGGGTATTGCGGACGGAGCGCTCATCGGCCCGTTGGCCTTTGCTTTGGTCATGGTCACGGTCGTGCTGCACGGGTTCACGCTTGCGCCATTCGCGCGGCTTTTGGGACTGGCAGCAACAGGCACGCCGGGGGTCATGCTGGTCGGCGGGTCGCGGTTTACGACGGCTTTGGGCGAGGCTTTGCAAAAAGAAGGCGTACCGGTGATTGTCGCTGACACCAATCACGCCCGTCTTATTCGACCCCGTGCGCATGGCGTGCCAGTGTTTTATGGCGATGTTTTGTCTGAAGCCGCAGAACATTCTGTGGAAATACTGTCCTATGAAACCGTGATCGCGGCCAGTGAAAACGATGCCTATAATACGCTGGTGGCCACGGATCTGGGGGCTGAGCTGGGCCGCGAACATATATGGCAAATTGCGCCACATAAAGGCGACAAAGCCAAGCACGCTTTGCCAACGCAGCTTGGCGGCAGACCCTTTGGGAGTGGGCGGAATTTCCGTGATTTCGAAGATCTTATGACAGATGGCTGGGCGCTGCGGATCACCGGTCTGACGAAAGAATTCGGCTTTGACGATTGGAAAGCCATGCATCCAGAGGCCAAGATTTTAGGGCTTCTGTCAGAAGATGGCAGCGTCAAGCGTCTATCTCCAGACGAGGTAGAGCTGTTGTTCCCCAATAGAGCAAAGGCCAAGATCGACGCTTTGCCAGAGGATTTGCGCGCCACCGCCAAATCAGAGTTGATGCGCCGCATGAGTGACGCCAAACTGGCCGCCGCGCGCGCGCGTCTGGCTGCCCCCATTCGTGTGATCGGTTTGATTCCGCCTGAGACCACTTGATCCGCATCGCATGACTTTCATGGGATCGTCTTTATATCGGGCGCAACTCGTGGATATGTGCGGCTTTGGGGCGTTGACCTGAGCGCGGGGAATGATAAACCCGTGCCAACTCACCAGAAGAGACAGAGACCATGAACCTATTCGCCGATATCCGCGCCCTTGTCATCAATAGCCTCACTGAATTGACCGCCGAGGGCTTGCTGCCTGACGGTCTGTCCTTTGACAATGTCGCTGTTGAGCCACCACGCGATGCGTTGCACGGTGATATGGCGACCAATGCGGCGATGGTTTTGGCCAAACCAGCCAAGTCCAACCCGCGTGCCATCGCGCAGGCTTTGGCGGATAAATTGTCTGCGGACCCGCGTATTGACACTGTGGATGTGGCGGGCCCTGGGTTTATCAATTTGCGCCTGAGCAAAAACATCTGGGGTGGGTTGGTGACCTCTATTTTGACCGATACGGCATTCGGCAAAAGCGCGCTTGGCGCCGGCAAAAAAGTCAATGTTGAATATGTGTCCGCCAACCCGACGGGGCCTATGCACGTAGGACACACACGCGGTGCTGTCTTCGGGGACGCTTTGGCGAGCCTTTTAGATTATGCTGGCTATGACGTGACCCGCGAATATTACATCAACGATGGTGGCGGGCAGGTGGATACCTTGGCGCGCTCTGTTTATGAACGCTACCGTGAGGCCAACGGTCTGTCGCCTGAGATCGCCGAAGGTCTGTACCCTGGTGATTACTTGGTGCCAGTCGGGCAAGCCTTGAAAGAAAAATACGGCGACAGCCTGCTGGGCAAACCTGAATCAGACTGGCTGGCCGATTTCCGTTTATTTTCAACCGACGCGATGATGGATATGATCCGTGCGGATTTGGCGATGCTTGGCGTCAAGATGGACAACTTTTTCTCTGAAAAGGCGCTGTATGATACAGGTCTGATCGAGAGCGCTATCGCTGAGTTGAAAGACAAAGGCTTGATCTATCGCGGCACGCTTGAGCCGCCAAAAGGCCAGATGCCAGACGATTGGGAGCCCCGCGAACAAACTCTGTTTAAATCCACAGACCACGGCGATGATGTGGATCGCGCAATTCAAAAATCTGATGGCGCTTGGACCTATTTCGCGCCTGATATTGCCTATCATTATGATAAGGTGCAGCGCGGCTATGATGAGATCATTGATATCTTTGGCGCGGATCACGGCGGTTATGTCAAACGGATGAAAGCGGCTGTGTCGGCTTTGTCTGATGGCAAAGTGGCCTGCGACATCAAGCTTGTGCAACTTGTGAAACTGTTCAAAAACGGCGCAGAATTCAAAATGTCCAAACGGGCAGGGACGTTCGTGACCTTGAATGATGTGGTCGAGCAAGCTGGAAAAGATGTGACCCGTTTCATCATGTTGACACGCAAAAACGACGCTTCGCTTGATTTCGATTTTGACAAGGTTCTGGAACAATCCAAAGACAACCCTGTGTTCTACGTTCAATATGCGCACGCGCGGGTCTGTTCTGTATTGCGCAAGGCCGAGGCCGCTGGCGTGGTTTTGACGGATACACCACAGTTTGATGATCCAGCTGAAATCACATTGGCACGCAAATTGGCTGATTGGCCGCGCCAGGTTGAAATCGCGGCAAAATCACATGAACCGCACCGTATTGCGTTTTACTTGTACGAATTGGCATCAGATTTCCACGCGCTGTGGAATAAGGGCAATGACAAGCCGGAACTGCGCTTTTTGCAAGATGACCTAAATGCATCATCGGCAAAAATTGCCCTGCCACGGGCCGTTGCCGTTGTTATTTCTGCAGGATTGGGTATTCTAGGCGTAACGCCGGCACAAGAGATGCGTTAAAAATAAGCACCTGTGCCGGAAATCGGGGGAATGAATTGGGACGTTAGTTTCCAAAATTCTCCAAGAGCAGACGATAACCCGTTGTTTAAAAGCGGGAAGCGGTAGAGGCAAAGATATGGCGCAGACCTATTCAGCGCGCACGCAGCAGGGCTATGCCCCGCAGGCGGACGCTTATTCAACGGGCACGCAAGCTGGCACGCATATGGGCCAGTACCCCTCATATGATCAATACGGCAATGATCACTTTGGTGATCCTCAGCCACAGGTTTACGCACAAGAGCACGCTGCTTACGGTTATGAGCAAGCTTCTCCTGTACCGCAGCCTGCTTATACTTACGACGCTTCTGGGCGTGGATTTGCCACGGACGGCACGCCGCTGCGCCCCAAACTTGGGGTTGCGCAATGGGGCGGGGCGGCTGTGTCTTTGGCACTTATCTTTGGTTTGGGCATTTGGGGCTATAATTTGATGGCCCGAGATGTTTCTGGTGTGCCTGTGATCCGCGACATGTCTGGCAGCGCGCGTTTGGTACCTGAAAACCCTGGTGGTCAACTGGCGATGCACCAAGGCCTATCTGTCAACTCTGTGACGGCAGACGGATCGGCGGGTGCGCCCGCGGATACTTTGACTCTGGCACCGCGTCCGATGGCTTTGACTGACGAAGACCGCCCCATGGGCGACAGTGTGACAATCGTGTCCAATTATCAACCAGACAACGCCTACACCCAGCCGGCAGATCCTTTACCAGTTCTCGCCCCGTTGTCGGCTGAAGTGGTTGTGCCTGATCCTATCGTGCCTGAGCCGCTTGAGCTGTCCAATGTTGAACCTGTGGCGGCGGATGCAAACGTTGAATTGGACGTTTTGGCCTCTGAGGCGGGCGCATTCACACGCTCACCTGTGCCAAAAGCACGCCCCGTTCGTTTGGCCGCAGTGGCTGCGACAGATGCAACTGCGTCTGCTGTAGTTTCGGACGCGAGTTTGAACAATGTGGCTGGCGATATCTTGGCGGCTCTGGGGTCAGAAGGCGAAGTGCCCACGTCGCAGGTGGCTGTTGGCACGCCTTTGGTTCAGTTCGGTGCGTTCCAAAACGAAGACATTGCACGGGCCGAATGGGATCGTCTGGTGTCGAAGTTTGATGCTTTGATGAAAGATAAAACCCGCATCATTGAAGCAGCCGAATCCGGTGGCCGCACATTTTATCGTCTGCGTGCCCTTGGCTTTGCTGACGCGGCGGACAGCAACCGGTTCTGTGCGGCTTTGACCGCAAGCAATGCGGCCTGTGTGCCCGCGCGCCAACGCTAACGGTCGCTGATGGGGCAGGGTGCTTATATCTTTGGCTGCGAGGGCTTGACGCTTTCGCCGCTTGAGGCACAGTTTTTCCGCGATGCAAACCCTTGGGGGTTCATTCTATTCGCACGAAATGTTGAGACGAAAGAACAGCTAAGTCGTCTAGCGAATGATTTGCGCGCCTCAGTGGGCTGGCACGCGCCGATCTTGATCGACCAAGAAGGCGGGCGCGTCCAACGCATGCGCGGCCCGATTTGGCGTGAATTTGAACCGCCGCTTGATGATATCTTGTCAAAATCTGATCCTAAACGCGCCATGTGGTTGCGTGGGCGTTTGATTGCCGATGATCTTTTGAGCGTGGGTATCGATGTGAATTGCGCACCAACCTTGGATGTGGCCAATGATCTGACGCATCCGTTTTTACGCAATCGTTGTTATGGTACAGATCCTGTTACAGTGGCCGACATGGGCCGCGCGATGGTGGACGGAATGGCCGCTGGTGGTGTGGCTGCGGTGATGAAACACATCCCAGGGCATGGGCGCGGTACGGCGGACAGTCACAAAAACCTGCCGCGTGTATCTGCCTCTAAGGCGGAACTTGAGATCGATTTCGCGCCCTTTAAAGCCTTGAATGATCTGTCTATGGGGATGTCTGCGCATATTGTTATGGAGGCGATTGATCCGAACCATCCGGCCACGCAAAGCCCTGCCTGTATTGATGTGATCCGCAACGAGATTGGCTTTGGCGGTTTGCTCATGACGGATGATCTGTCTATGCAAGCGCTAAAGGGAAACGTGTTTGAACGCGGTGACAAAGCGCTTGAGGCGGGATGTGATATCGTGCTGCATTGCAATGGTGATTTGATTGAGATGCAAAGTGTTGCTGAACTTGGTGCTATGACCGATAGGGCGCAGAAACGTGCAGATTCTGCCGCCGCCGCGCGCCCTCCAGAACCATGCTCAAAGACACAGACCATTGACATTAAGGGGCTGGAAGCTGAATTTCAGTCTCTATAAGCGTTTTCGATCAACTGGAGCCTGTCTGCGCCCATGCCACAAGACGATCAATTTGAACTGAGCGAAGTGCTGAGTGTCGAGGAACGGCTTGCCGCCGAGGCCTTGATCGTCGACGTGGACGGTTTTGAGGGGCCGCTGGATTTGCTGCTGACCCTGTCGCGCACGCAAAAGGTCGATCTGCGCACCATTTCGATTTTGCAGCTCGCGCATCAATATTTGGCCTTTGTTGAAAAAGCCAAAGAGTTGCGTATCGAACTGGCGGCTGATTACTTGGTGATGGCCGCATGGCTGGCCTTTTTGAAATCGCGCTTGTTATTGCCGCCTGATCCGACAGATGAAGGCCCGTCAGGCGAAGAGCTTGCCGCACATCTGGCATTTCAATTGGCGCGACTGTCGGCCATGCGCGAGGCGGCGGCAAAATTGATGGCGCGAGACCAAAAGAACCGTGATTTTTTTGTACGGGGTGTGCCTGAAACCATGGATCGCGTGCGCAATGTCACTTATACGGCGTCGCTGTTGGATTTGATGCAAGGCTACGCGCGCATTCGTACCAAGGATGAATTTCGCCCGTTTGTCTTGGATCGCGAGTCTATTTTGTCGATGGAACAAGCGCTTGAGCGGATGCGGGGGCTGATTTCATTTGCGGGCGACTGGACCGATTTGTCGTCTTATTTACCCGAAGGCTGGGAACTCGATCCTAAAAAACGCCGCTCCGCCACCGCTGCCACTTTTGCTGCGTCGCTGGAACTTGCAAAGGCGGGCAAGATCGAAATCCGCCAAGGCGACACTTTCGCCCCTATTCAAATTAGAAGCGTGAACAACAGATGAGCCAAGATCTCACAAACGATGTCTCCGAAGACGCAACACAGGACCAAGTCCCGCGCGAAAGCCTGTTTGAGGCACCGCCTTTGGCCGAACAAGAGCGTATGGTCGAAGCGGTGCTGTTTGGCTCTGCTGATCCTGTCAGCATTGCCGATTTGACCGCACGTATGCCGCATGGATGTGATCCAAAAATTGCTGTCGAACAGTTGCAACGTCGCTACGAAGGGCGGGGCGTGCGCGTGGTGCGCGTGAACGAGGCTTGGGCCATTCGCACGGCACCTGATCTTGGGTTCTTGATGCAAAAGGAAATTGTCGAGACGCGCAAACTGTCGCGTGCCGCAGTTGAGACTTTGGCGATCATTGCCTATCATCAACCTTGCACGCGTGCTGAAATCGAAGAAATTCGTGGCGTGTCCGTGTCTCGCGGGACGATCGATCAACTGATCGAGATGGAATGGATCAGGTTCGGACGCAGACGTATGACGCCGGGACGCCCTGTGACTTATATCGTGACGCCCAATTTTTTGGACCACTTTGGTCTTGAGAGTGCGCGTGACTTACCGGGGCTGAAAGAGCTGCGCGCCGCAGGGCTTTTGGAAAGTCGGCCAATGCCTGATATAGGAGGCATGTCTGAGGAAGACATCGACGAGCAAGATGATTTGTTCGAAGATGAAAGTTAAAATCAGGGCCTGTAGATTCAACGCCATCTTTATGGCGTATTGCCCGTGTAAAGACCTTTAAAACAGACCAGAAGTGCTATCTTTGCACAGTGGTGTGAAACAAACGGAGTGGCAGATGAATATCGAACGTCTTTTGAATATGGTGATCAACCAAGTGATGCGCCGTCTTGTCAATAAAGGCATTGGTGCTGGTATCAGCGCAGTGACAAAGGGGCGTGGCGCAGACCAACAGAACACACAAGCGAACACGCCTGCCGATATTGAACAACAACAAGCGGCCAAATTGGCTGCTAAGCGTGCGCGCCAAGCAGCAAAGATTGGTCGGCGTCTTTAAGGCCTTTATACCCAAGGTTTGAAATCGCAAACTGCGAATATAAGCGATCTTTTGCCTGTTTGACGGCGGGGGATTCTAGTATCCCAGACGTTTACGCTTTGTTAACTTTTTGACTGCACTGATCTCATATTGCTTTGTGAGTTTAGTCTTAATGTGGAGCTGTGGTCAAAATGTTATGTGTGAAAGGCGACCTTTAATGAGGCGCATGGGAAAACTCATATTCGGATTTGATCACGTTGGATCTGTCGGGTTTGGACCTGCGCTTGTGGCGCTGAAACTCCAAAAATTTTTGGTAACTTTGGGCGCAGCTGGAACCATCGGTTTGGTTTTCTTTCTCAACGCAGATGTGCACTTTATGCCGACTGTTTTAAACGCGAACGAGATGCATGGACTGACCTCTATGTGTTTGGTATTGCTGGCTCTTTCTGTGATGGGGCGACGGGGCTTTCGCAAGCCGACACATATGCGTGACATGGTTTTCGCGCTGATCGCCAGTCTTGCAGCTTTGCGCATTTACGAGGCGATCTTTTGGAACAGTTTGATGTTTTCATCAGGTGTTGACGCCCTATTAGGATTGACCTCTGATCAACATATTCCGATGGGGCTGAATACGGCAGTCAGCTTGTTTTTACTGAGCACAGGGGCCTTCATGCGGCACCGCGCGCCATCACTCTCCATCGTGATGATTTTGACAGGGCTGGTCTTTCCAAGCGTGTCGGCCTTGGGGTTTTCATATCAGCACCAAGGCCTGTATGGGCAAATGTCCTTAGCGACGACTGTGCTTTTGTTGACGCTTGGGGGTGCTGAGCTATTGTTGTTCGTGCGTTCGCCATTGCTTCGGCATTTTTTAACCACGTCGTCTTGGGGGCGTATGGCGCGGTTGCAATTGCTTATCGTCATCTGTGGTGCTTGGCTTATTGGTATTCTGGCTACTCGTTCTGATTTTGATGGCGCAGCTGAAGTTGTTGTTGGTGGTGTGATTTGGTTGTTTTTGGTGACAATGCTGATCACGGGGCCTCTGTTTGAACGCGTTGACCGCGACCGGCGTGCATTGGAACGTGAGTTGACGCGAAAGGCGAATATCGATCCGCTTACCGGTCTGTTGAATCGGCGCGCTGTACGTGAAATGCAGCTTTTGGGTCCCACCGGAAACGATGAAGGGCGCGTGCCTAAAGTGGATTACATTGGGGTTATTATGGCCGATGTCGATATGTTTAAACGTATCAATGATATCGCGGGGCATTGTGAAGGGGATAAGGTGCTGCGCAACATCGCGCGGGTGTTGCGCGAACGTGTGCGTGGCCTTGATGTGGTTGCGCGTTGGGGGGGCGAAGAATTTTTGATCCTTTTACCTGACTTGCCCCATGATAAGGCGATGGAGGTGGCCCAAGTGTTACGCGTCGCCGTGGCAACCAACGTCACATGGTCAAACAATGGGCAGCCTGAGCCTGTGACATTGTCAATCGGTGTGACGGCTATAAATGAAAAATCTGGTAAAACGCTTGAGGTGGCCCTGCAAGATGCCGACCATGCGCTTTATGTGGCCAAATCCCGTGGGCGAAATCGCGTGATTCTTTACGGAGATTTGTCGCAACCAATCTCGCAAGACGTGGCCAGTGATGTGTTGTTAAGCCGTGCAATTCATTAACGAATAGGCCAATTTAACACTGTGCACAGACCACGCCACAGGTTTTATGCCTGTTGGGCGCGATGGTTTTGTGCGCGATGGCTTAGGCTGGTGATTTGAAATGTTTGGACAGCTTCAAGCCTTGCCCTTGGTAATTCGACGCCAAATCCGCACCATACAATCGCTCTGGCACCTCATTCATCCGCTCATAAACCAAGCGACCGACAATTTGCCCGTGTTCCAAAACAAAGGGCGCCTCGTGGCAGCGGACTTCCAAAACGCCGCGCGACCCTGCACCCCCGGCATTTTCGTGGCCAAAGCCGGGATCAAAAAAGCCGGCGTAATGCACGCGAAATTCGCCAACCATCGCCAAATATGGCGCCATCTCAGCCGCCATTTCTGGTGGGATATGGACAGCTTCACGGCTAACCAGAATATAAAATGCGCCGGGGTCCAAAATGATCCGCCCGTCTTTGGTATGGATCGGTTCCCAATAGTCGGCAGGATCATAATATCCGATGTTATCAAGGTCGATCACGCCTGTGTGTGGTTTGGCGCGGTAACCAACGAGATCGCCCTCAAGAGGGCGCAGATCGACGGAAAATCCGAGACCTTGATCGATCACCGCTTCACCGTCTACGAGCGGACTTTTCATGTGCAGATCGTGCAGTTCTGGATCACTCAGAACCGCTTGGCCTTCACGAAAGCGAATTTGATTAAGGCGCATGCCGGGGCGCACAAGAACTGAAAACGACCGAGGGCAAATTTCAGCAAACAGCGGCCCTGTGTAACCCGGTGCAATGCGGTCAAATTCGACACCCTCATCAGTGATCAGGCGGGTCAACAGATCAAGGCGTCCTGTGGAGCTCTTCGCGTTTGCTACGGCCTGTACGGTGTTAGGTAGATCCAAGCTTTCCATCAAAGGCACGACATAGACACAGCCTTTTTCCAAAACGGCGCCATCGGTCAAGTCGATCTGATGCATTTCGAATTCGGACAGGCGATCGGCAACAGAATTGCCCGCGCCGGCCAAAAACGAGGCCCGCACGCGCCATGCGCGATTACCAAGACGCAAATCCAATGAGGCGGGTTGAATCTGTTCAGGAATGACAGAGGGTGCAGCCGATATTGCCCCGTTTTCGATCATGTTTTGAATTGCTTGATCCGCGAGTACGCCCATCATTTATCCCAATCTCTGCCGTCTTTGAGTGTTCTTGTGCTTAACGCAAAAATGCCCGCTGCGATAGTCGCAAGCGGGCATTTTTGTGGGGTTTAGTGGTCGGGCTAGCAGGACTCGAACCTGCGACCTTCCGTCCCCCAGACGGACGCGCTACCAGGCTGCGCTATAGCCCGAACTGTCGCCTTTCTAAGGATTTTGTCAGGCGGGGCAAGCGCGAAATGACCATTTACATGCCGCACTTGTTGAATTTTGTCGCAAAGGCCTATCCAGCTTGCGAGAGTTTGATTTTGAGTGCCATCGCGCGGTCAAAAATAGCTTGAACATGCTTTGCATCGGCCATTTGCAATGCGTCTTTGTTGAGGCGCCCAACGACGCCATCGGGCAGGTTAAGCCCCAAGGCGTCATCCTCTAAATCATCAGGAATCGTTTCCATTGCAATAGGTTGGACGTGATCTTGCGGAGTGTCGGCAATCGGCTCAAGGGATGCGTCTTCATATGCTGCCTTGTCCTGAGGCTCTGGCAGGTCAGAAGGGGCAAGCGGCGCATCAGCATCATCAACGTGAGTGCCTGTCGCAGTGATCACAACGTCATCATTGACTGGCTCAACAGCCGCAACATCTTCGATATTTGGAACAATCGTTTCTGTTGGATCTACCTCAAAATCAGTGGCTGCGGGGATATCGGCAAAAGTCTCTGATGACAGGTTATTTTCCGCGACATCACGGGCCGTATCCACGTCATCAGTGGTGTACTCCGCTGCTGGTGCAGGCTGGTCTTCTCCCTCAGGGGCAGATCCGATCATCGGCTCAGGTACAACCGTGTCAGTTTCGAACGGGCTTATGATATGTGCGACGTGATCTTGCGCAGGTTCTAAGTTCTCTGTCTCTGATCCGACGGTTGGGATGGGAGCTGTTTCTTCAGCGCCGTCTTCTTCTTCGTCATCATTCGTGTCTGGGGCAGTGTCAGGGTTTGACAAGGCCTCTTGCAATGCCGTTTCGAAAGCTGCGTCGTCGATAAGTGGGGCCGCCACAGGTGCTTCGACTGCATCAGATTCTGTTTCAAATCCGAAATCAAAGGTGACCTGTGCAGGGGCAGCAGTCGGTACATCCTGCGCGGTCTCATCGTCAAGCGTGGGACGTTCTGCTTTGATTGGTGTCGCTTCAACTGAGGCTTCAAGCGGTGCAGCAGAAGATGGCGCTTTGGGGGCCGATTGTGCAGGAACATCCGGTCTGGAGAACGGAATAATTCTTTCTTCTGGCGTCTCTGGTACCTGATCAAATGCGCCGGTTGGCACGTTTTCGGCCATTGGGGCTGCGGGCACAGGGCCTATAGATTCGCGCAACGGCGCAACGGGATCAACACCATCGATTTGTGGAGACATCGACGCAACATAACGCACACCATGTTCGCGCAGCAGTTTTTGAACGCCGCGAATGGTCATACCATCGTCGTGAAGAAGCTTTTTAATGCCACCGAGAAGCACCATGTCGGACGGGCGGTAATACCGGCGTCCGCCTGCGCGTTTGACGGGTTTGACTTGTGAAAAGCGACTTTCCCAGAAACGCAAAACATGCGCGGGCGTACCGAGCCAATCGGCAACTTCGCTGATCGTACGAAAAGCGTCGGGCGATTTATTCATTTAACAACAGTGCCTTAGCTTTTGTTGCCGTCTGCGACACGGTCTTTCATGAGGTGGGATGGGCGAAAGGTCATCACGCGACGCGCTGGAATGGGCGCTTCATCACCGGTTTTGGGATTGCGGCCAACACGGGCAGATTTGGCCCGAACCGAAAAGGTGCCAAAGGATGAAATTTTAACTGTTTCCCCTTTAACGAGGGCGTCTGACATATGCTGCAACACGCTTTCAACAAGCTGTGCAGATTCATTGCGGCTGAGGCCCACTTCACGAAAAACGGATTCGCTTAGGTCCATACGTGTCAAAGTCTTGCTCATAATTGTCCCCCAAGGTTGATTTGAAATAACAGTGGCAGGTCGCAAAGCATCCGTCAATATCAATGACTTGGGCAGCACCGTTCAGGTGCAAAATAGCGCATTGCGTGAATGGCGGTTCTTACCAGCGTAGAACGACAGCGCCCCATGCAAGACCGCCACCGATGGCCTCTGCCACGCAGATGTCGCCTTGCTTGATTTGACCGCGCGCTTTTCCGACTGACATAGCCAAAGGAATGGACGCCGCAGACGTATTGCCATGGTCTTGCACTGTGACAACGATTTTATCCATGGATAGGCCCAGCTTTTTGGCGGTGCCTTCGATGATACGAATATTGGCTTGGTGCGGCACAACCCAATCGATGTCGGCGGCTATTATACCGGCTTTGTCCATAGCCGTTTCAGCGGTAGAGGCGAGTTTCGAGACCGCTTGGCGAAATAAAGCATTGCCCTGCATACGCAATTTACCTGACTCGCCCGTGGTGGACACGCCGCCATCAACGTAAAGCATGTCGCGATAATTGCCGTCAGAATTCAGATCTACAGAGAGAATGCCACGATCCTCGGAGGTGCCAGTGCCCTCTTGCGCCTCAAGTACAAGCGCGCCAGCGCCATCGCCGAACAAGACGCAGGTGGACCGATCTGTCCAATCCATGATGCGGCTAAAGGTTTCAGCCCCGATCACTAAAATGCGTTTGGCTTGACCTGATACAATTTGCGCGTTGGCGTTGGACAGGGCGTAGACGAACCCAGCGCAAACCGCCTGCACATCAAAGGCAAAGCCTTTGGTCATGCCCAGCTCTTTTTGGATCATCGTGCCCACAGACGGGAAGGTGAGGTCTGGGGTTGAGGTGGCGACGATGATCGTATCGATGTCATCCGCCTCTAAACCTGCATCATTGAGGGCCGCGCGGGCCGCATGGGCGCCCAATTGTGACGTGGTTTCGCCCTCGGCGGCAAAGTGGCGACGCTCGATGCCTGAGCGGGTGCGAATCCATTCATCCGAGGTGTCTAGGGTTGCCTCAAATTCCGAATTTGGCACCACACGCTCGGGAAGATAATGGCCTACACCTTTGATAACTGCCCGAACGGTCATAGCGTCTGCTCACATTTGTTATTTGTTATTGGTCAGTTTGCGCTGCGGCTGCGGCGGATGCAACCCGCGCTGCCAAGCGGTCAGAAAAGCCAGATGCTGCCAATTCATAGGCCAGTTTAATCGCGGCTGAGACGCCCGTAGCATCTGCAGACCCATGCGATTTCACGACAGTTCCGCGTAAACCAAGAAAAACACCACCATTCACACGGCGGGGATCGATTCGTTTTTGCAGGCGACGCAAAGAGGTCAAAGCGAGCAGGGCGGCGATGCGCGACAAGGGCGTGGCCTTGAACGCTTCTTTAAGGAAATCGCCAACAAGTTTCGCGGTGCCTTCGCCAGTTTTCAAAGCGATATTGCCGGTGAAACCATCGGTGACAATGACGTCAACGCGGTCGCCTGGAATATCGCCGCCTTCAACGAAACCCTCATATTGGAACCCGCCAATGCCTGCCGCCTTTAAGATCAACTCTTGCGCGTCTTTGAGTTCTGCGCGGCCTTTGTGGTCTTCTGTGCCGACGTTCAGCAAGCCGATCCGCGGGTTTTCCAACCCAAGGCCATTGCGCGCATAAGAGGCGCCCATCATTGCGTATTGCAGCAGATCGCGTGCATCAGCACGGATGTCTGCACCAACATCCAGCATCACGTTGAACCCTTGCGGGTTGCGTGACGGCCACAGACAGGCAATCGCGGGGCGGTTGACGCCCTCGATCTTGCGCAGGCGGATCATTGATGTCGCCATCAACGCGCCTGTGTTGCCACAAGACACGATAGCCTGTGCTTCGCCATTTTTGACCGCATCAATGGCAGAGCGCATAGATGTGTCAGACCGACGCATGGCCTGCGATGGCTTTTCGTCCATAGAAACAACGCCTTGCACATCACGTATTTCGACGCGACCCTCAAGACGTTTGTGTTTTTTGACGAGTTTTTTCAGCACAGCCGCATCACCATGAATGATGAAGTTCACGCTGTCATTTTTAGATGCAGAACGCGAAATACCGGCAACAATGGCTGCCGGTCCACGATCTCCGCCCATAGCGTCGATAGATAAAGTGACCTGAGTGCCAGCGAGAGCGCCCAGACGCCCCATGACCTTATCCGCATCTTCGGGTGTAGCCGAAGGGGCCTCGGTGGGGTTCTGTGCACTCATGCTGATACTCTATTGATCGCGCTTATGCAGCGTCTTCGTCGTAATCGATGTCGTCTGCTTGCGCGACAACTTCACGATCAGCGTAGTGACCACATGCGCCACAAACGTGGTGCGGGCGTTTCAGCTCGCCACAGTTTGGGCATTCTGCTGGGTTGCCTGCAACCAATGAATCATGTGAACGACGTTGGCCGCCGCGTGAACGTGTAATCTTACTCTTTGGGACTGCCATTGGCACAACCTCGAATTTATGGGGGCAAGCGCCCCGAACTGTGGGGCGTCGCCCCTGAATTAATCGGCAATCCGGCATCATTTTGCGTGATGCAAAACGGTCGAACCCCAACATGCAATTGAGGCCGGGAACATACTGAGAAATGCGTATGTTGCAAGGCCTTTGTTTGCTGCGAATTGATGGCCCGTCTTAGTCGCCTTTTTCCAGCTTGTCACGTAGGCTTTTCAATGAAGCGAAAGGTTTTGTGTCTTCATCTGTCATTGCATCACTGCCTTCTTGTGTAAATTGGGTCTCTGACAGCTCTGCATCGGGTGCGCGGGGATAATCAGGCAAAGCCAAGGCCAAGGCTTCAGAGGCGACATCTCGCAATGAGAGCGATACGGGAATCGGCTCAACAGTGTCATCTTCGGGCACTTCGATCTCAGATTCGTTTTCGGCGGTGGCCAAAGCAGGATCATTGAAGTCAGCGGTATAAAGCCGCTCTACAAAAACATCGACGCGGGTGGTCACAGGTTCAAGTGTGGCCACGCAGGCCTGCGATGCGGTGGCGCCGAGTTTGGCTTTGAGATGCCAGTCGCGTTTGGAAGCTGGGGCAAAGCTGCCTTCAAATCGCAGTTTTTTAAGACCAAGCAGACCAAGGTCGTCGCGCAAGGCCTTTAATTGCGCCGCGTCTGGCACCAAGGTGAAGCTGTGCTCCCGTGTGCTAGACAGATCGGAGAGGCGAATAGATGCGCCCCAAGTGTTTAGGCTGATTTTCGTACCATCTTTAGACATGGATGCGTTCTCCTTGATCGTCGCGCGGTGGTCGTATAAGCCGATTAAAAGGCAAGACGGCACAACGCAAGAGGGGCTTATGCTCAAAATGACCAAGATCGACCGGACGACATCATGGATTGGCCGCATGGCAAAGGGCGCTTTGATGCTTGTGGGGGTTTGCGCATTAAGTGCTTGTGTCTCACAGTTTCGCCATCATGGCTATATGCCGTCTGACGACACGTTGGCCGAAATCGTTGTGGGACGCGATACAAAAGAAACCGTACGCGAAGTGGTTGGTACGCCGCAGGCTGAGGGCATATTAGAGGATTCGGGCTGGTACTATGTGCGCTCCAAATTTCAACATCTAGGCGCATTCGAGCCAAAAGAAATTGATCGCCAAGTCTTAGCTATTTCATTCAACGATCGCGGTGTTGTGACAAATGTGGAACGTTTTGGCTTGGAAAACGGGCGCGTGATTGCTTTGTCGCGTCGTGTGACGACCTCGAATGTGCAGGGCACAACGTTCTTGAGCCAGCTGTTCAGCAATTTGGGGCGTGTCTCTGCGGATCAGCTGCTTCAATAACAGGTTTCAGCGTTTTGATATGAAAGCGGCGGCCCGAACAGGCCGCCGTTTTTCGTTTTAGCCGTGATGTTTCCGTTCAATCGTCTTGGCTTGCGTTGTCACTGGGTTCGAACAGCAGCGCCACACCATTGATACAGTAGCGGCGCCCTGTAGGTTTGGGGCCATCTGGAAAAACATGTCCCAAATGTGCACCACAATCGTCGCAATGCACCTCTGTGCGGATCATCCCGTGGCTGGTGTCATGCGTTTCGCCGACAGGCGCATCGTCTTTTGCAGCGTAAAAGGCTGGCCAACCGCAGTGACTTTCATATTTTGTGTCTTGGGTGAACAGTTCTGCCCCGCAACACACACAATGAAATGTACCTGGCTCTTTTGGAAATCCGGGGTGTGAATACGCGCGCTCTGTGCCCTGTTCGCGGGTGACACGGTAGGCGTCGGGGTCTAAAACCTGTTTCCATTCGGCGTCAGATTTGTTGACCTTTGGGGTGTCGAGTGGTGTGTCGGACATGAGGTCTCCTGAATAATAAGTGTGCGTGTTGCTTTAAACTTAGTATCTTTTGCCAAAACCACCAGCGCGTAGGGATATCACATGGCGTCAAACTTTTGTCATACCTTGTAGGCTACTCTTAAGACACCCATAGTTAAATCATACCGCGACATGCGGATTATACAAAAAGGCCGACCCATGTTGAATTTGCGCAAATCACGGTACACTGTCCGCATCGCCAATGACCGAGAAGACATCGCAGCCGCTCAGCGCTTGCGGTACATGGCGTTCGTGTCCGAGGCAGGCGCGCAGTTGCGCGAAGACGGATTGGACGCGGATGATTTTGACGCGTTGTGCCACCATGTTTTGATTGAAGACCGCAAATCTGGCCAGCTTGTCTGCTGTTTTCGGTTTTTGGACCTCAAAGACGGTGGCGATATCGGCAAAAGCTATTCCGCGCAGTATTATGGTTTGGATAAGCTTGCCACTTACAAGGGCCGGATGGTCGAGATGGGGCGTTTTTGTGTGCATCCTGAATGGCGCGATGCCGATATTTTGCGCGTCGCTTGGGGGGCTATGACCACCTATGTCGATGATAACGCCGTGGATATGCTGTTTGGGTGTTCGTCGTTTCATGGCACTGATTGGGCGGTGCATGCCGATGCTTTGGCGATGCTCAAACACCGTCATTTGGGACCAAAAGGCCTTTTACCCCATGTCAAAGCGCCCAATGTGTTTAAATTTGCCGCGCGCTTGCGACGCAAACCCAACGCGAAACGCGCCGCTTTGGCGATGCCGCCGCTGTTGAAGACCTATTTGATGATGGGCGGCTGGGTGTCTGATCACGCTGTGGTGGATCGCGATCTTGGCACCATGCATGTGTTCACGGGTGTGGAAATCAGTGCGATTCCACCTGCGCGCAAAAAACTGCTGCGCGCTGTTGCGGGATGATGGCGAGTGTTTCCACTGTGGCGAACTGATGCCATTGTTTAAAGCGGCAGGCTAAAACAGGTCAGCCGCGCAATCCCAGTTGACCTTTGCCAGCAAGCGCAGTAGCGGATTGCCATGGCTAGAGCACCCTTACTTCAACTTTCCGGTATTTCCCTGACATTCGGCGGCGATCCGGTATTCGACAATCTTGATCTTGTGGTTCAACAAGGCGACCGTGTCGCTTTAGTGGGGCGAAACGGATCGGGGAAATCCACCTTGATGAAAGTCATGGCCGGACTGATGGAGGCCGACAAAGGCACCCGCGTCCTTGGGCCTGGCACCACGGTGGGCTACATGGAACAAGAGCCTAAGATGGATGGCTTCACCACTTTAGGTGAATTTGCCGCCTCTCAGCTTGATCCAATGGAAAGCTATAAGGTCGACATGGTCGCCGAAGGGTTGAAGTTCAATCCAGAAGGCTTGATCGCGACCGCATCAGGGGGCGAACGCCGTCGTGCGGCTTTGGCCAAATTGCTGGCAGAAGCACCTGAATTGATGTTGCTGGACGAACCGACCAACCACTTGGACGTTCAAGCCATCGCATGGCTCGAAGAAGAATTGAAAACCACCCGCACGGCTTACGTGATCATTTCACACGATAGGGCGTTTTTGAACCGTTTGACCAAGGCGACGCTTTGGGTGGATCGCGGTCAAGTGCGCCGCCAAGAAGAAGGCTTTGCCGCCTTTGAAGCATGGCGTGATAAGCTGTGGGAAGAAGAAGACGAGCAGCGCCATAAGTTGAACCGCAAGATCAAGGCCGAGGCCCGTTGGGCTGTCGAAGGAATCTCTGCGCGGCGCACACGCAACCAAGGTCGCGTGCGTGCCTTGCAAGATTTGCGGGCTGAAAAATCGGCACAGATCAATCGCCAAGGTACGGCGGCTATGGATCTGGAGGTCTCCGAAGTGTCGGGCAAACGCGTGGTCGAGGCCATCGGCGTGTCAAAATCCTTTGGCGACAAACAAATTCTCAGCAATTTTGACATCAAGATCGGCCGTGGGGATCGTATCGCCTTCGTCGGGCCGAACGGTGTTGGCAAAACCACCTTGTTGAAAATGCTGACAGGTGAAATTGAACCCGACGCGGGCGAGATCAAACTGGGCACCAAGTTGGATGTGGCGATTTTTGACCAAACCCGCAGCAATATCCGCGAGGATTTGACCCTGTGGGAAGCCTTACTGTCTGAGAAAAACCTGACCGTCTCTGGTCGAGCTGATCAAATCATGGTGCGGGGCCATCCAAAACATGTTGTTGGCTACCTGAAGGAATTCCTGTTTTCCGATTCCCAAGCGCGTGCGCCCGTATCTGCGCTGTCTGGCGGCGAAAAGGCGCGGTTGCTTTTGGCAAAAATCATGGCGAAACCGTCTAACCTATTGGTGCTCGATGAGCCGACCAATGATTTGGACATCGAAACACTGGATTTGCTGCAAGAACTTTTGACTGAGTTTTCTGGCACTGTTTTGCTGGTGTCGCACGATCGTGATTTCATCGACCGTGTCGCCACGCAAACCATCGCCATGGAAGGTGACGGGCTGGCGACTGTCTATCCGGGCGGTTGGACCGATTACCAACGCCAGCGTAAAGCCACAGCACAGAAAACGGCCACGACGGTCAATATGAAGTCCAAGCAAAAGGGATCAGCAAAACCTGTTGAACCTGCGCCTGCCGCGAAATCAAAGCTATCGTTCACTGAGAAGCACCGCCTAGAGGCGTTGCCAGCAGAGATCGAACGCATCGAAGCAGAGATCGCCAAGCTGGGCGAGCTGATGGCCGATCCAAAGCTTTTCACGGATCATCCGGTCAAATTTGCCAAAGCCACCGAAGTGCTGGCAGAGCGGCAAGCGGCCCTTGAGGCAGCTGAGGCAGAATGGATCGATTTGGAAGAACGCAACGCAGGCTGAAATCCGCTTGCGATGCGCTAAAATTGGCCGACATATTGCTCTGAAACAGCTCGAATGTGCAGCCAGTGTGAAGCCACTGTGCAGGGTTGCGTAGATCAAATTATTCTCACGGGACTGTGAACAAATTGGCTCTAGTCAATTGAAAAATAAAGTCTATCTCTCCGCCATAGACGCACAGGGCAAGACGCTCTGTGCCGATCACAATGACCTCACTCAAGAGGCATACAGGAGATAGATATGAACCGTTTCGCATTTGCACTCGCATCCGCATCAACCCTCACTTTGGCGGCCCCTACATTCGCCGGAAACCTTGATCCAGCACCGATGGAAGCACCTGTCGCAGTAGCTGTCGTTCCAGTTCAAACAGCTGGCACTGACTGGACTGGCTTTTACGGCGGTCTGTCCGCGGGCTACGGTTGGGGCGACGAGGTTGCCGATGATGCAGACGACGCAACATACGGTCTGTTCGGTGGTTACAACTATGACCTCGGCAACTGGGTTTTGGGCGGCGAACTTGAGTACGCAAAAACAGACTTGGACAACGGTACTGCCGAAATTGATGACATGACACGTTTGAAATTTCGTGCGGGTTATGACCTTGGCAAAGTTGTTGTCTACGGCATCGTTGGCGCAAACTACGCCAACGCGACCATCGGCGGCACAGATTATTCCGACACAGGCGTAAGCTACGGTCTGGGTGCGGATTACGCCTTGTCTGACGCTGTTGTTGCTGGCTTTGAAGTTTTGCAAAACGACTTCAACGAATTTGACGACAGCGGTTCTGACCTGTCTGCAACAACTGTGGGCGCCAAAATCGCTTACCGCTTCTAAAGTGACTGTGGGGTAAATATCTTACCCTGAAGAACACATGGCCCTCGGTCCTTTTTGGGTCGGGGGTTTTGCATTTTTACGTTGATCGACACTTTAGCTCTCGCCAAATCAAATGCAGAACTTCATGTGTGATGAGACGATCTTGCGTGACAATCATCATCGCGCATCAATCTGCGCCCCTTGGCGCTGTGAGGACTTCGAAATGAAAATTGTAATCTATTGTCTTATCATCGTTTTTCTCGCTGCTTTGGCCTATGTGCGTTTGTCGCCCATGGTTGTAGATCGTTGGCATGTCGATCCATTTGAAATTGATCCTCCAAAAGAAGGCGGGGTGTTGCAGCGTTTTTCATCTCAAATGGGCGCGATAGCGACCTTGGAGGCTTACAAAACTGCGGCTTTGGCGACACCGCGCACGGTTGTTTTGGCTGGCTCCCCCTCAGAGGGTCGTATGTCGTTTGTCACACGCACAGCACTGTGGGGTTTCCCCGATGTGACGACGATTGCTGTGCGAGAGACCGCAGACAGTGTTGATGTCGCGATTTTTGCAAGGCTGCGCTTTGGCAAAAGCGATCTGGGCGTGAATGGCAAACGCGTGACGGCATGGCGCGCAAAGGTCGAGCAGGCACAGTGATCGCTATGTATTTTATCGGTCAGGTGGCCTTGGCCCCTTGACCCTGTGGCCCTGAGCGGGCAACACCTTTCCCATGATACCAGAAGAACGCCTACATCAAATCACCCAGCGCTTTGAGTTTATCGAAGCTTCCATGTCGACCGGCGAAGGCGATATCGTGGCTTTGGGCCGCGAATATGCCGAGCTGCGCCCGGTTGTCGATCAAGTCCGCGCCTATATTCAGGTCATCCAAGACATCGAAGATGCCACTGCCATGTTGGATGATCCTGACATGAAAGAGCTGGCCGAGCTTGAGTTGCCAGATCTAAAAGCCCAACTGCCTGTCATCGAAGAGGCGCTGCAAATTGCTTTGCTGCCCAAAGATGCCGCTGACAATGGCTCGGCCATCTTGGAAATTCGCCCAGGTACCGGTGGCGATGAAGCGGGGCTTTTCGCAGGCGACCTGTTGCGCATGTATCAACGCTATGCAGAAAACATGAAATGGAAATTCGACATCATCGAACTGTCTGAGGGCGAATTGGGCGGTGTTAAATCGGTCACCGCCAATGTGGTTGGCGATGGTGTTTTTGCGCGGATGAAATTCGAATCTGGCGTGCACCGCGTGCAACGGGTGCCTGAAACCGAAAGCGGCGGGCGGGTGCATACCTCTGCGGCCACAGTTGCGGTTTTGCCCGAAGCCAAAGATGTCGATATCGATATTCAAGCCAACGACATTCGTATTGATACCATGCGCGCCTCGGGCGCGGGGGGGCAGCACGTCAACACCACAGATTCCGCTGTGCGTATCACCCACTTGCCCACAGGTATCATCGTTGTGTCAGCTGAAAAATCCCAGCACCGCAACCGCGAGATCGCAATGAATGTGCTCAAAGCACGCCTGTACGATATGGAGCGGCAAAAAATTCATGACGAACGCTCTGCGGATCGCAAGTCTCAGGTTGGTTCCGGTGATCGTTCCGAACGCATTCGCACCTATAATTTCCCACAAGGCCGTTTGTCTGACCATCGCATCAATCTGACGCTCTATAAATTGGACGCGGTTATGGGGGGCGATTTGGACGAAATCATTGATGCCTTGATTTCCGACCACCAAGCGACGCTTTTGGCTGAGATGGGTCAATAGACCTCGTGCAAGTGACAGTGCAACAGGCGCTTGTTTTGGCTGCGCGGCGTTTGACTGAGGCAGGTCTCGATGGGGCTGCGCGCGATGCGCGGCTCTTGATGGCCCATGTTTTGCAAATCGATGCCAGCCGGATCACTTTGGTTGCGCCTGAGGCGTTGGATACAGGCGCGCAAACAGCATTTGACACCTGCATCACGCGTCGATGTGCGCGCGAACCTGTTAGTCACATTTTAGGGCGTCGCAGTTTCTATGGCCATGATTTCACGGTCACCCCTGATGTGCTGGACCCACGACCAGAGACCGAAGTTTTGATCGCGGAAGCTTTAAAAAAACCGTTCTCTTCCGTATTAGACTTGGGGGTCGGGTCTGGCGCGATCGTGCTGAGTTTATTGGCAGAGCAGCCCTTGGCCAAAGGGCAGGGCAGTGATCTATCCGCCAAGGCGCTTGCCGTGGCGCAAAGCAATGCCGATCAATTGGGTCTAAGCAGTCGTGTGCGGTTCAGCCAATCCGACTGGTTTGAAAACATCACAGGTCTATTCGATCTGATTGTCTCTAACCCGCCTTATATTGCACTGGATGAAATGCCAGACCTGTCACCAGAGCTGTCGTTTGAACCGCGTATGGCCCTGACGGATGAGGCGGATGGTTTGCAAGCTTACCGCATCATCACCGCAGGCGCCTTGGCGCATCTGCGGCCTCGTGGGCGAATATTGCTAGAAATTGGCCCGACCCAAGGGTCCGCTGTCGCCGATATGCTTTTGGCGCAAGGGTTCAAAGCGGTGCGGATCGTGCCTGATCTTGATGGTCGCGATCGCATCGTGTGTGCTGTGGCCCCTCACTCAAATTCAATTCTATAAGGAAAACATTAGGATTTGATCTCTAAGTTGGGGGAAATTGCCCCAATTGTCCTATAAATAGGGTCATTTCACACAAAACGACTTGTAAAAAAATACCAATCATGTTTACTCACACATGCGCAGGATGGGATTTCTTCCCCCTCGCAGTCACCCAAAACTCTGCTGGTGCTCATCTTGGATCCTTCGGACCCAATGCAGCTTAAGCAGCGTTACGGGCCAGTTTATAGGCCAAATTTTAGGCAAGCCGGGCCAAAGATCCGGCGCAAATAGGCGCGAAAGTCAAAACATATGAGATCTTCGAAAAATCGTTCGCGGTCAAAGCCGAACAATCGCAACAACAACCGCTCTGCGACCAATATCGTCAACCGGACTTATGACAGTTCGGGGCCAGAGGGCAAAGTGCGCGGCACTCCGCAACAGATCATCGAAAAATACAATCAATTGGCGCGCGATGCGCAGTTGAGCAATGACCGTGTTGCCGCTGAAAACTTTCAGCAACACGCTGAGCATTACACACGTTTGCTTGGGGCCGCTCAAAAAGAAATTGAGGCGCAGCGCGAACAACAAGAACGCGAACAACAAGAACGCCGTGAACGCCAAGAGGCCGAACGTCTTGAACGTGCCGCGCGTGCTGAGCGCAACGGTGAACGTAACGATCGTGGTGGTGACCGGTCTGAACGCTCTGATCAAAATGAACGTGCCGAACAAGGGGATCGCCCTGAGCGTTCCGAACGCCCTGCGCGCCGTCCACGTAAAGATCATAACGACACGAACGCGATAGAGACCCCTCGCGCTGCTGCTATTCCTGGTGAGGGGGATCAGCCTGACATTTCGGCACCAGCAACAGCCGCTGTTGTCGAGACACCGGCAGACACAGACACTGGTCTTGTAGAAACACCTGAAGAAGCTCCCAAGCCAAAACGCGCACGCGCACCACGTAAACCGCGCGCCCCACGTGCGCCAAAAGCGGATGCCGTTGCCGAGCCTAAGGTTGAAAAACAGGCCAAAGATAAGGCTGAAGAAGCGCCAAAGCCCACTGGAGAAGCCGCTGAATAAGCGACCTATCTTTGTCTGAGATATGAAACCCGCCATATTTGGCGGGTTTTTTTATGCCATGTTTGAACTGAGGGCAGATTGCTTCATGGTTATTGTATTGCTTTACAGATGACAGCTATCGGCAACATCGCTGCGGGATGCAGACTTTACGTGGTGAATTTGAGCACGACCTCGGGTCGGCCTTATTCGGCTTCAATTTTTCAATCGACGCACCGACAATCGCAGCGCCGATGACAATTGGCACTGGATCGAACTCTTGGTGAATTGCCTTAAGATTTGGCGATTTCGCGTGCCAAAGCACACCAGCCTTCCAACGGCACCTGTTCGGCGCGGTCAGTGGGTTTGATACCGGCGGCGTTCAAGTGGTCTTCGATGTCAGGTTTGACGCCCTTCAAAGAGGCGCGCAGCATTTTGCGACGTTGATTGAACCCTGCGGCAACAATACGTTCAAGCACTTTGGCATCTGCTTCAAAGCGCGGTTTTTCCAACGCTTCAAAATGGACCACGGCAGAGTGTATTTTTGGTGGCGGGGTAAAGGCCTCTGGCGGCAGCTCCATGACCAAACGCGGATTGGTGCGCCATTGACTTAAAATCGCAAGACGTCCGTAGGTTTTGTTGCCCGGCTTTGCGACAATGCGGTTGGCCACTTCGCGTTGAAACATCAATGTTAACGACGCCCAGTAGGGCGGCCATGCGGGCGGGGTCAACCAGCGCACCAGCAATTCAGTGCCCACATTATAGGGCAGGTTCGACACAATACGCACGGGCGCGGTGAGTTGCTCGAGCGGGTTGATTTCTAATGCGTCGGCGTTGATCACTTCCAAGCGCCCTGGGTAGGCGGCTGAAATCTCGGCCAAAGGCCCCATAGCGCGGCTATCTTTTTCAACGGCCAAAACTTTACGTGCGCCTTCGGCCAGCAACCCACGGGTCAGACCACCAGGGCCGGGGCCGACTTCGAGCACATCACATTTTGTCAGATCACCGGCTTGGCGCGCGATCTTGGATGTGAGATTGAGATCGAGCAAAAAGTTTTGCCCTAAAGACTTTTTTGGCACCAAATTATGAGCTTGAAGCACATCGCGCAGGGGCGGAAGCCCATCGAAACTTTTCATGATTTGGGTCCTTGAGCGCAGCGTACAGCCATGTCCCACGCCATATCCAGCGCGGCAATAAGAGAAGTGGGGTTGGCGATGCCTTGGCCTGCAATATCCATCGCCGTGCCGTGATCCGGCGAGGTCCGAATGAAAGGCAGGCCGAGTGTGACGTTCACGCCGCCGTCGAAATCGATCGTCTTGATCGGTATAAGCGCTTGGTCGTGATAGGCGCAAATGGCCACGTCATAACCTGCACGCGCACGGGCGTGGAACATCGTATCAGGCGGCATCGGACCTTTCAGATCAAAGCCTTCACCGCGCAGGCGCGAGATCAATGCCGTCATCCAATCAAGTTCCTCATGGCCCATCGCGCCACCTTCGCCAGCGTGAGGGTTCAGCCCTGCGATGGCGATACGGGGGGCTGTGATCCCCCAATGACGCGCCAAATCATGAGCGGTGATGCGGATGGTGTCTTCTAGAACTTTGGGGGTGAACTGCGTCGGCACGTCTTTAAGCGCGATATGGATGGTCGCAGGCACGACACGCAATTCAGGGCAGGCCAACATCATCACGACGTGATCTGTATTGCCAAGGTCTGCCAGATATTCAGTGTGACCGGGATAGGCAAAATCAGCCCCGTCTTGCAGAATTTTTTTGTGAATAGGCGCTGTACACATGGCGCTGGCTTGACCCGATTGCACCAGTTGAGCGGCGCGTGCAATCACATCAATCACCGCTTGGGCATTGGCGAAATTGGCTTCGCCGGGCACCGCAGGGGCTGCAAAGGCATGGCATAAAACCGGCAAGATGCCCTTGGGGGTGTTAAACGTGTCTTGGGGCTGCGCAATTTCGGCGAAGGGCGTGCCAGCGGGCAAATGTCGAGGGTCGCCGATCCAAAAAAAAGGCACACGCCCTTGCATCACATGTGCGGCTTTGATCGCAACTTCGGGACCAACACCTGCGGGTTCACCGCAGGTGAGGGCAATCGGGGGCACTTGGGTCATTTGCGAACGATGGTGGCATCAGCACGCAGCTCGGCCAAATGGCTTTCCGCCATGGCTGCAATGCGCGCACTTTGCAGGCCCGCTTTGACCGTTTCACGATCTGCACTCGCGGATTTTTCAAAATTGCGTTCACAGAGCATCAAAAACACCAAGGTTTCGCCGTTAGAGCGTGTCAACGCGACCGAGCTTTCTCCTGGATCGAGCTGCGCGAGTTCTTTGGCCACATCACTGGGAATCTCGTTCATTGGCAAACTGTCGACGTCCAAGACGCTTTCTGGCAATGTTTTTGCAACACCGTAAAGGTCGTCGCAGGTGTCAACGCGCGCGCGCAGTTTTGCTGCCGCTTTCAGGCCCGCCTCGGAACGCCCGCCTGCGATGTAATAGGCTGCGTATTCAATGCTTGTGGCGCGTGGAGTAGGGGTGTCAATTTCGGACAGCCCGCGCAGTTGGAAAATACCGATGGCATTGCCTGTGGACAGGGGCGCAGTGATTTCTCCGGGTTTCAAAGTGGTCGCAGCTGCGCGCAGCGGCCCAGGCAGGTTGCCAAGGGGCGTGGGGGTCATACGGCCAGATTTGTCTTTACCGCTCGGCGCAACAGAATATTCACGTGCGGCAGCCGCAAAAGCCGCAATAGATGGATTGGCTGCGATTTGTTTTGCCAAACGTTCAGAGGTTGCACGTTCTGCATCAGTGCGTGCAGGCAGGAAAATTTCAGACATGGACACAAGCAACCCACCTGAGGGGCCGTTGTCGCGCAATGCACGGTCGATGTCAGCTTCGCTCACATTGATGCGGGATACAAAGCGTGCGCGTGCATAGTCGCGCCACGCCAGACCGGACACGACGAAATCGCGAAAGGTTTGACTGGACACGCCATTTTTGTTCAGCAAAGACAAAAATTGTTCCGGCGCAAGGCTCCCACGGGAGGCAAAGTCGTTGATAGACTGTGCGATGGCCTTGTCATCAGGGTTGATATTCGCACGTTTGGCTGCATCGACCTTCAATCGTTCGTCGATCAAAGCGTCAAGCGCCACTTTCTCTGTCACGCCGCCACCGAGAACACTCATCAATTGGACCCGTTGTTGCAACTCGTAAGCTGTCACAACAGAGTCATTGACCTGCGCCACTGGCGCGAACAGGTTTTGCGCAACAGCGGGTAAGACACTGCCGCCAAATGGCACAGCACAAAGACATGCTACATGGACAATGCCTGTGATCTTGGATCGAATGCTCTTCGGTTTCATACCCGCCCTCGCGTCTTGTAATTGGGTCATTTTGTCTTTCATAAGCGGTTTGTGCCTGCGCGCCAAGCGGCCAATTGAAGCGCATAATTTATACGCTAAAACCCGCACGTTCCCTGTGATGATGTTGTTTGATTGCCATAGGCGCCAAAACCGACTGAAATTGAATAGTTTATAGTCGGATCAAGTGAATCCGTATCGGTGTAACGTCGCGAAATGCCCAGTTTTATGCGGGCGCATTCATTGGAATATTCCAGATCTAAACCTGCTGAGGCGGCTTGTGTTTGGTCAAAGTCATATCGGTAATCTAGGCTGGCTGTCCAATTGCCATTCAATTGGATTGAACTGTCTAAACTCAGTTCTGACAAATCTGTATCACGGTTTTCATCGGCGTCGGCCTGTACATAAGAATGCACCAAACCCAACGTATAACGTTCGCGTAAAAGATCCAGCCGTGTTTCCCATTTGTTAACGAACAAATCGCTGTCCAATAAGGCGCGGCTGCTTAGGTATAGGTTACTGTCCAGCTGCGCATAGGCTGCGACCAACAGATCCGATGTGATACCTGACAGTCCTGACACGGCTGTGTAATCTGGGTCGCTTTCATCGGCGATGATGCGTCCGGCAGTGACCCCGTAGGACAAGGCCGGACCTTGATGCGAAAATTTAGCGCCAATGGCCCCACGCGCGCCAAGGCCGCGTCGGTCGCTGCCTGAAAACTGTGACAAGGCTAGCAAATTTCCAGAATCGAATTCGGTCAAAATACTGTCTGAGTTTGGCACATCATCGCCATAGCTTTGCGACCACGACAGTTGCACAATAGGTTCAATCATTTGATATGCGCCGGTGCTGGTGAAACGCTCCAAGGGATAGCTTAACCGCAGCAGTGCCGCAGGTGTGATACGCCCGACATGAGGGTTGTATTCGGAGCTTTGCCAAATGGAATAGGCATCCACGACGGCTGAGACTTGCCCGTCAACGCGAATACCTGGCCCCCAAATGGCACTGTCTTTCCAGCCGAGCTCCGCACTTGTGCGCAGAACATCCATTCCATCTATATCTGTGTCAGATTCTCGGTAAAACGCGCTTGAGGATAGCTCCACCCAAGCCGTGCCACCCAATGTTTCAGGCGAAAAGTAATGTTTGTAAGATGTATCACCGATCAAGAAGGGCAGCGTGTCTTCGATATCAACTTCTGACTCGCGCAGGGTACGAATGTGAATCAATTGCGCATCGAAGGCCGTGTCTGCCCCATACCGTTCCAGCCAGATGCGCGATGTCAGCCTGTCGCCATCATATATGTCATAGTCCAACAAGTATGAAATGTCTGACGTCGCGCGTAGATCGATGCCAAACTGTAAATCATTGCCAACGTCCCATTGGCCATCAACGAACATATATCCGCGCAGCCCGTTGTCGGTCTCATCCGTGCTCAGCGCGCCGTTGATTTCGAGCGTGCCATTGCTGTAAGCCTGTCTATAGCGAAGATCCAAAGAGCGAGCCTCGGTCGCGATAAAGGGCGAAATGGTCAGATCCCGTTGATCCCCCAAAGTGATAAAATAGGGCATCTCAAGGCCCGTTCCAAGGGTCGAGCTGTCACTAAAAACAGGGACTAAAAAACCGGTTGCACGTTCCAAAGTGGGGTCTGGCAAGCGTAATCTCGGCAGAAAAAAGACAGGAACATCCCACAAACGAAGTTGGGCGTCGGTGAAATATATCTGTCGTGCTTCGCTGTCGTGGATCACTTCTGATGCACGAATTTGCCACAGTGGGACAGATGATCCTTCGCAAATTTTACAAGTGGAACTCACCGTGCGCGCCAAGCGTGTGTAGCGCCCGTCGATGCGCTCCATACTGGCGGCGGCCAATTGAAACTGTTGATCAATGACCAACCGCGCCGAGGTCAAAATGCCGTTGCGCAAGTCGGAACTGAGTTCGGCTGCAGAAGCCAGCACAACCGTGTCGCCGCCATTTTGTGACAGATATATCGGGCCATCGATCAACAGGGCGCCTGTGGTGCGATCATATGTAAGGCGCTCAGCAGAGAGCCGTATATCGCCATAGTGGACTTCGACATTGCCAGAGGCAATCAGTTCCGTGCCTGTGAAATTCACAGCGTCCGCCAATAGTGCAGCATTTTGTGTCGCTGTGTCTTGCGCCACAGGGCGTGTGGATGTCACATTTTGCGCCAAAGCAGGAGTGGTCATGGCAACAAAGCAAGAGCCGGTCAGGGCCAGCACCGATAGCCCGTTTGTGACGGCATGGCGCAGCATTTGCGTTGTTTTGCGGCAATTGACAAAGGTCACGGTCACCCATCCTCCAAATGTAGTAAAAGCGCCAATGCGGCCAAAATCACGGCGATCGGCGGGGCCCAAGCGGCCAGCATGACAGGGATTTCGCCGTTCTCGCCCAAAATAGAGACAAAATTGCGTAGGAAGAAAAACGCGAAAGCCAAAAGCAATGCTGTCACCACAAGGCTCGCGGTATTGCCAAAACGGGTGTGCCGCATCGTGAACCCTGCGCCGATGAGCATCATCGCCACCAATGTCAGTGGCAAGGCCAGTTCAGATTGTAGCCACATCTTATAGGACCGCGCCGAAAAGCCAGCTTTCTCTAAGCGGTCAATAAAACTGGGAATTTCCCAAATTGGCACGGCGGAGGGGGTGCTGAATGTATCGTGAATCTCATCAAGCGTTAAGGTTGTGGGTAAGTCAAACTCATCTAAATTTTCAGACAATGCCTCGGGATTGCCGCCTTCACTCAACGGCCAGCGTTTTGCGTTTTTAATTTTCCAAACGCCGGGTTCCAAGCGCGCGCTGGAAGCTTCTAACCGAAACTCAGGCGCGCCATCATTGGAAAAGCCCAAAAACGTGACGTCAAATAAAGTCGATCCATCCAAGTTTGATTGGCTGGCGCGCACAACGATTTGACCATCTTCACTGCCTTGGCGCAGCCATAGACCTTCGTCAGAGACAGAAAATATTTGGCTATTTTCTTCAAGGTATTGGCTTTTGAGACGGTCAAACTCGCGTGAAGTTGCAGACGCGAGCGGGTTTAAAATCGCAACGACCAAAACGCCGATGAGAAACGTCATAAGCAAAGGCGCTTTTAAGGCGCGCATCGCCGAGCGACCTGCCGCGCGGGTGACAACCAATTCTGACGAGCGGGCCAAACCTAAGAACAGTACCAAGGTTGAAATGATGATGACAATCGGAAAAATTTTGTACAGTGTAAATGGAATGCGCAGCACGGATAGATAGAACAAAGTGCCAAGCGATAGCTCGGCTGACCCGAAAATTCTGATCTGTTCAATCATTTCAATCATCAAAGTGATCGTGCATAAAATGCCTGCGACTGTGGCCAAAGCCATTAGCGTTTTGCGCGCGAAATACAGATGCAAAATCATTGCGATGTCTCCGCTTTGGTTTTGGGTAATTTTTTGCGAAACACATTTGGATTTGCAGAATACCATAGCAAGGCAGCCGTGATGAGCAAGCCAGCCCCAACAGCCATATAAAGCTGTGGCCAGTCATTCGGATCGCGGCGCGTGGCTGAAATACCTACGCTGTCGATTGATTTGACAAAAATTAACAATGCAAAGGACAGAAAAATCTGACGCCACAGGCCAAAGCGCGAAAACCCGCCGACAATCAAACCGGCAAATCCTATAAGCGGCGCGACAATCGACAGCAAAGCTTTGGCGGTTCGGTCATGAATTGTTTTGCGCATTTCTGCGGGGTCTTCACCTGTTTCTGTCAGAACCGCGCTGCGAGATGTCATCATTTCATAGGTTGAAATCGCACGCAAAGCGCGTTGCGATGTGGAGGTGGTATTTAAAAAGCCGCCAAGCCCATAGGCAAAGCTTTTGAACGTGGTGACGGATAGCTTTTTACTGACGCGATCATATTCATGAGACTCGCCATCAAACATCAATAAAACGGGCCCGTCGTCTTCTTTGACAATCAAAGCGCGGCGGGCCAAAAAGTTTCTGCGGACACCGTCCGTGCGGTTATCCGACAAGTAGATATCGAATAATTCGCCCGAGGGGGGAATTTCTCTGACATAAAATGTGACCCCTTTGATGGGATGCACAAAAGAGCCTTCGGTCAAAAGTTTTGCAGTGATGTCGCGTGAAATTTCTGCGGAGCGCAGCGACAATTCACGCTGCGCCAGTGGCGCAAGGGCGTGGGTGAGGCTTGCCACCATCAAGGTGACGAGAATCCCAAACACCAAAACAGGGCGCGCCAGCCGCCACGGGCTATAACCGGTCGCTTGGACAACAACCAATTCAGATTCCGAACTCATGCGATTGATCGCGAATACGGCCGCAATGAACGCGGTGATGGGCAAGACATCTGAGATGAGTGAGGGCAGACCAAGGGTGGTCACTTGTAAAAAGGTCGTAATCGATTGTCCGTCGCCCATGAGGCGATCCAAAAGAATGACAGCCTTATTGACCCAAAATACCAAGACAAGGATTAGGGAAAACAGTCCAAACAACATCAAGAGTTGGTGGAGCAAGTATTTGTCGAATCTACCCAAAATATTCCCCAAGGCGCCTTTAAGTGACATGACTTTATCTGCACAACGCGTTGTCCGAAACCCATAATGCGCTCATATAATTTTGCCGACAAGCGGAGCGCCGCGTAAAAAGCCGCGCTTGTTCCTCTGGCAATGCGCGCAAAGGATCGCTACCTAATGGGAAAAGGAATGGTTTGGGCGCGAAGCGGCCAGACAAAAGATATCTATTCAAAGATCCAAACAGGAGCACGCCCATGACAACCCCCGCAACACTTTCGGTGACCCATCTTGATCTGGACGCAATCGCAACCTTCAATGGCCGCGTGGCTGTGATCGTGCCAACCGATGGCAAGTTGAGCGCACCTGCGCAGCGGGTGAACAAGCTGACCAAAGGCGCGGTGAAGCGGTTCGTTGCAAGTGATGCCTTTGAGGCGCTGGCCGAAGGCGGTCTGCAAGAACTCGCTTTTCCTGTGGGTTTAGAGGCCGAAGCCGTGCTTATCATTAAATTGGACCGCACGGCTGGCACGCAATTGGCCCGCAAAGCTGGGGCTGCGATTGGCGCTGCGTTGAATAAAAAAGATGCCTTGGTTTTGTCCGGTTCAGTCAAACGCGCCTCTGATGTGGCGCTAGGGGCTTTGCTTAAAGCCTATGCCTTTACAGATCACAAATCTGAAGGTCCGGCAGCTGAGGTGCCAACGGTGACATTTGCTGTGAGCAAACCCGAAGACATCGACGCAGATGCTGTGACGGCTTTGGCACAAGGAGTATTTTTCACGCGTGATCTGGTGTCCGAACCGGCAAATGTTTTGACCACCACAGAATTCGCAAGTCGCCTTAAAGACTTGGAAACACTCGGTGTCGAGGTCGAAGTGCTAGAGGAATCCGACTTGGAAGCCCTCGGCATGCGCACTTTGCTGGCTGTTGGCCAAGGCTCGCGCAGCCCATCCAAGGTGGTGGTGATGCAGTGGAAAGGCGGCCAAGACGAGGCGCCTTTGGCGCTTGTTGGCAAAGGCGTTGTCTTTGATACAGGCGGCATCTCGATCAAACCCGCTGGTGGCATGGAAGACATGACCATGGATATGGGCGGCGCTGGCGTTGTCTCTGGCGTGATGAAATCACTGGCCCTGCGCAAAGCGCCGGCCAATGTGGTTGGTTTGGTCGGCATCGTTGAAAACATGCCCGATGGCAATGCGATCCGCCCCGGTGATGTGATCAAATCCATGAAAGGCGATACTGTCGAGATCATCAACACCGACGCCGAAGGGCGCATGGTTCTGTGTGATGTCATGTGGTACACACAAGAGCGTTTTGCGCCCAGTGGCATGATCGATCTGGCGACCCTGACAGGGGCGATTATCGTTGGACTTGGCCATGAAAACGCAGGTGTGTTTTCCAACAATGATGCGTTTTGTAATGCCTTCCTCAAATCTGCATCAACGGAATCCGAGGGCGCATGGCGCATGCCTTTGGGGCAAGCCTATGATGATCAACTGAAATCTCACATTGCGGATATGAAAAACGTTGGCACGCGGGCAGGCGGGTCTATCACGGCCGCGCAATACTTGCAGCGTTTTGTCAAAGATGGCACGCCTTGGATTCACCTCGATATTGCTGGGGTGGCCTCGGTTAAGGCGCCGACAGATTTGTCCCCGAAAGGTGCGACTGGATGGGGTGTTTTGGCGCTCAATCGCCTGATCGATGATCTGACAGCCGCAGGCGAGGCTTAAATCATGGGGGCGGCCTTTTTCTATCACCTCACACGCAATCCTTTGCCCGTGACTTTGGCAAGTTTGGCCGAAAAGTCGCTTGGGGCAGGGTGGCGTGTCGAGGTGCGAGGCCGCTCTGAAGCACAATTGAAATCCCTCGATGCGGCCTTGTGGCTGCACGAGGGGTTTCTTCCGCACGGTTTGGCGGGCGGTGCGCATGACGCGGCGCAGCCGATCTTGCTCACGACTGCTGTTGACGGGGCAAGTGAGGGCAATGATGCGCGCTGTATTATGTGTGTGGGCGGCGCTGAAATTTCCCCCGAAGACATCGCCGCAGCAGATCGCGTTTGTATCTTGTTTGACGGTCATGACGGGGCAGCATTGGAACATGCGCGCGGTCAATGGAAAAGCCTGACGGCCGCAGGCACTCAGGCGCAATATTGGTCCGAGGAAAGCGGAAAATGGCAAATGAAAGCGCAGCACCCTAAGCCTAAAGAAGAGTGATACTTCAACGTGTTAGAGTGAGTTTCTGACGTGATATTTCAATCTTTTCGAACCGGTGTAAATAATCCATACCCAGCAAAGATCCAAACAAATCCCCATCGGTCACATAGGCGCGCACATCGCTGTCTTGCACGCCACCAACATTCAGCGTGTCAATTGACACAACCGAAGTTTTGACCGCTCCATTTGCTGTATTTGCGATGCCCGTATAGGTCAGATCATCAATCTTGACCCCTGCTTTTTCAGCATCCGCATGAGACAAAACAACATTAGACGCGCCTGTGTCGACCAGAAATTCGATAGGCGTTCCGTTCACCTCTGCGATCAACACAAACTGCCCACTGCTATCTTTGGGAATTTCAATAACGCCATTGCCATGGGTGATTTGCACTGGCGCAAGACGTGGCGCAATGTCTTGCCATAAGCCATAGCCCGCCAGCACGCCGATGAAAATCAGTGCCCATAAAATCATGTGGCGCAGCATTTGCCCCAATGCCCGTCTGTAGGCCACAAGCGTATAAACGGTCACTGTGCAAAGCAGGATCGCGAGATAGAAAAAACGTGCGGTGTCAAAACTGTCCATTCCCCATAGATAGGGGCGTTGATGGCAGATGTCAGTAGGGCAATGCGCCCACCTCACGCAAACCATCTAAAATAAATTGCACAGACAGGGCCGCAAGCAACATGCCAAGAATACGAGTGATCACATTGACACCCGTCGGCCCCAAAGCGCGTTCTAACAAGCCGCCCATGATAAACAGTGCAAATGCGATCAGTAAAACCACTGCAAGCACACCAAAAACGGAAGCAAAAGCCAACGTCGTCTCTGTCTGCCCTGTCAACAAAATCATCGACGCAATGGCTCCAGGGCCCGCGATCAATGGCGTAGCAAGTGGGAAAACAGATGGGTCATCTTCGGAAATATCGGGTTGGTTGGCTTGATCTTCGCGGCGTTTGGTGCGGCGTTCAAACAACATATCCAGCGCTGTTAGGAACAATAAAATCCCGCCAGCCATGCGAAACGCTGGCATGGAAATACCCGCAAAGCCCAAGACAGCTTCGCCGAAAAAACCAAACAAAATCAGTACACCGAACCCGACTAAAATCGCGCGCACTGCAATCGTGCGGCGTGCTTGCCTGTTCGATCCTGCTGTCAGCGACACAAATATAGGCATCAATCCAATTGGATCAATAATCACAAAAAGTGTCACAAAGGCTGTCAGCAGGAAGTTCAGGTCCATGGTTAGCTTTCGGCTTTTTCAAGTTTCTCCAATGCGGCCATCCACAACTCTTCGGCGCGATCTTTGGCATCGCAGACTTCGTTGTATTTTTTTTGCCATAAGACAGCAGAGGGCTTGTCATCATACAGTGCAGGATCAGCGAGTTTGATTTCAAGCTTTTTCGCCATCTCGTTGATTTTGGCCATGCGTTGTTCACATTTGCGTGCCTCAGAGCGCAGCGCAAGAATTTCATCACGGGTGAACACGCGTTTGGCAGGGGCCGCAGGCTTGGGTTTGGCCTTTGGTTTACGCCCGACTTTGTTTTTGTCATCCCCTTGCAGCAAAAGCTTGCGGTAGGTGTCCAAATCGTCGTCATAAGGGGTCACGCGCCCATCTTTGACCAACCACAAACGGTCCGCCACAAGGCTGAGCAAGTGCATGTCGTGTGTGACCAAAATCACCGCGCCCGTATAAGCGGTCAGCGCCTCAACAAGTGCTTCGCGGCTTTCAATGTCCAAGTGGTTGGTCGGCTCATCGAGGATCAACAAATGCGGCGCATCTAGTGTCGCAAGTAACAAAGACAAGCGCGCCTTTTGACCGCCCGACAGACGCCCCACTTTGGTGTCCGCTTGATCCGCACCCAAACCAAACCCAGCCAGTTTTGCGCGCAATTTTGGACCAAAGACACCGGGCATGGCGGGGGCCAAATGCTGCAACGGGGTCTCGTCAAAATTCAACTCTTCGACTTGGTGCTGCGCAAAGAACCCGATTCGCAACTTGTTGTGCCGCTTGAGTTTTCCACCCATGGGCTCCAACGCATTTGACAGCAACTTTGACAGGGTCGATTTGCCTTCACCGTTGCGGCCCAGAAGTGCGATACGGTCGTCTTGGTCGATACGCAAATCAAGTTTGCCCAAAATCTGTTTGCCGTCATAACCAACAGAGGCGCCTTCCATGTTGATGATGGGGGGCGACAATTCTTCGGGCTCTGGGAAGGTGAAAACCACGCGCGCCGCATCTTCGGGGGCGGTGATTTTTTCCATCTTTTCAAGCTGTTTTACACGAGACTGGGCTTGTTTCGCTTTCGAGGCCTTCGCCTTAAACCGATCCACAAAGCTTTGCAGGTGCTCACGTGCTGCATCTTGCTTTTTGGCGGCTGCCGCAATGACAGCGCGCTTTGCGGCGCGGGTCTTGGCAAAGTCATCATATCCGCCTGTGTAAAGTGTTAATTTTTTGCTTTCCAAATGGACAATCGAGTCCACAGCACGGTTGAGCAGAGCACGGTCGTGCGAGATCAGCAAAACTGTATGCGGGTATTTGCCCAAATAGGTTTCAAGCCACAAAGCGCCCTCAAGATCGAGGTAGTTGGTCGGCTCGTCGAGCAGCAAAAAGTCAGGCTGCGAGAACAAAACACCCGCCAAAGCCACACGCATCCGCCAGCCACCAGAAAAGGCAGAGCAGGGCATGTAGATTTCTTCTTCGGTAAATCCCAGACCGCGCAATAAAGATGCGGCACGCCCTTCGGCACTCCAAGCGTCGATATCCGCCAGACGAGTCTGGATTTCTGCGATGCGCATCGGGTCTGTGGCTGTTTCGGATTCGATCATCAAAGATGCGCGCTCTTTGTCTTCGGCCAACACCGTATCCAAAAGAGACACCTCGTTGCCGGGCACCTCTTGGGCGACACCACCGATGCGCGCCCGAGTGGGCAGCTCGATTGATCCGTTGTCCAAGGGCATCTCGCCGCGCAACAATTTAAACAGCGTGGACTTGCCCGCACCGTTGCGACCGACGATACCAACCTTGTGGCCCGTTGGGATGGTGACAGTGGCGCCTTCAAACAGGGTGCGCCCTTCAACCGAATATGTGATGTCTTGAATTTTAAGCATGGGGAGCGAGTGCCATGAGAATGGCATAAGGTCAATTGCGGATTTACAGCAGTTTGGAAACGCAACCCGAATCTATCAGCTTTTCATCGAGCCAAAGTCCGCGCTGTGTTCATCGCAGGGAGGGACGCAAAGCGATTTATATTAAAACAAAACGTGACGAACTGTTTTAAACGATGCGTCAGGTTTTGTTTTCACCCCTTAGAAAATAAGGAGTAAACAGGATGTTTGGTAGGCCCGGCAGGACTTGAACCCGCAACCAAAGCGTTATGAGCGCTCTGCTCTAACCAGTTGAGCTACAGGCCCGCCGAGGACGTGAATATGGCGAGTTGCGAGGCGGGTCAAGGGGGGGGGAAGACAGAAAAGTTCGGGGAACCCCAATTAATTGCGGTCACGATGTTCCGTCCTGCACAGGACATAAAGTTATAACAGTCGAAAAGTCGCTGGCTCGAAACATCCGCTTGAGTGTTTCGTATTAGCAGTCTGATGGGGATGTGTTGTGATTTCGCCGTGGGGAGGCGCAGGTTTATGATCAATTTTATGATTAAGACGTGTACGATCAATACGAATACGCCCAACACGAATGCAATAAAAACCAAAAGCGCGAGGACACTGCCAGCTCTGTGCGTCAAAACTGTATTTATGGCCGCTAAAAAATTGAACATACTGGCTGTGATCATAGCGCCAAAATGGAAACAGCGCTGACCTTAAGTAAAGCCCGCGCGCGTGACTATGACAAGCAATCGGTGCTTTTGCTTTCCTTACGCCAAGAACTGCGATAAAGCGCGGGGCAAATGATGACAAAGCGGTGTGTTCTGACAGAGAGCACGCACACGCCGCAGGTGAGTTTGGGGACTATAGATCATGAGCGACGCAAAAAACGGCCTAACATATGCAGACGCCGGTGTGGATATTGACGCGGGCAATGCGCTTGTTGAACGGATCAAACCCGCAGCCAAGAAAACTGCGCGTTCAGGCGTGATGGCGGGCTTGGGCGGTTTTGGTGCTTTGTTTGACCTCAAAGGGGCAGGCTACACCGATCCGATCCTTGTGGCGGCAACCGACGGTGTTGGCACCAAGCTGCGCATCGCGATTGACACGGGCAATATGGCCACCATCGGCATCGATTTGGTGGCCATGTGTGTGAACGATCTGGTCTGTCAGGGCGCGGAACCTTTGTTCTTTCTCGACTACTTTGCCACGGGCAAACTTGAGCTGGATCAAGCGACAGACATCATCAACGGTATAGCCAAGGGCTGTGAGCTGTCCGGCTGTGCGTTGATCGGCGGCGAGACTGCCGAGATGCCTGGCATGTACCATGACGGCGATTTCGACCTCGCGGGGTTCTCCGTTGGAGCTATGGAGCGCGGCGAAGACTTGCCTGCGGGCGTCAAAGAAGGTGACGTGTTGATCGGTTTGGCGTCAGATGGCGTGCACTCCAACGGCTATTCTCTCGTGCGCAAAACGGTTGAAGTCTCTGGTCTGGCTTGGGACGATAAAGCGCCATTCGGCGAGGCGTCTTTGGGCGAAGAACTCTTGAAACCGACGCGTCTTTACGTGAAACAAACTTTGGCGGCTATCCGTGCTGGTGGCGTTCACGCGCTGGCGCATATCACGGGCGGCGGTTTAACCGAAAACTTGCCACGGGTTTTGCCTGAGGGTTTAGGCGCAGATATCGATTTGTCGTCTTGGACTTTGCCGCCTGTGTTTGCTTGGATTGCGGATGTGGCCGGTTTGGCTGAATCTGAAATGCTCAAGACGTTCAATGCAGGTGTTGGTATGGTCTTGTCTGTTGATGCGGACAAAGCTGACGCGATCATCGCATTGCTGCAAGGTGAGGGCGAAACCGTTTACACCCTTGGTACAGTGACGGCAGGTGCGGGCGTGCGCTATTCTGGCAAATTGGTCTAAAAGGGCAGGCTTCGTGAAAAAAGTTGCGATCCTGATCTCTGGCAGTGGCTCTAATATGGTGACGCTGGCGCAGTCTATGACCGGCGATCACCCTGCGCGGCCTTGCGTTGTGCTGTCCAATCGCCCCGATGCAGGAGGGCTGGCCAAGGCTGAGGCCTTGGGCATTCCGACAGTGGTTGTGGATCATAAAGACTACAAAGGCGATCGCGCAGCTTTTGATACGGCGGTCATGGAGGCGCTCGCACCTTATGATCCTGATGTGGTGGCGTTGGCTGGGTTCATGCGTATTCTTACGCCTGAATTTATCTCGCATTTCGCCGGTAAGATGCTGAATATTCATCCATCTTTGTTACCCAAATACAAAGGCTTGCACACTCATCAACGCGCGATTGACGCGGGCGATGAGGCGGCGGGGTGTTCCGTGCATGAGGTGACCGCCGAACTCGATGGCGGGCCTATTTTGGCGCAGGGCCGCGTTCCTATCTTGGCAGGTGATACGGCTGATGCCTTGGCCGCACGGGTCTTGCCGGTTGAGCACAGGCTCTATCCTGAGACTTTGCGGCGCTTTGTGTCGGGGGATCGCACACGGGTCGATGTTTAGGCAAACGCGCGCTATATCAGGGCGCGTTTTCGACATCGAGACCTATCTGCTTTTCATTCTGGTCCGAGTTGCGTAGAAATTGGGAACGATCTGCGGGATGACCCCGTATACTTTAGAAAAGACATCATGATCACCATCAAAACGACTGAGGCGCTTCAAGCCTTTTGCGACCACGCCAAAAAATATCCTTTTGTGACTGTGGACACTGAATTCCTTCGAGAACGGACCTATTATTCCAAACTGTGCCTCGTACAGTTGGCGGTCACTGGCGACAACGAAGAAGACGCCGTTTTGGTGGACCCTCTGGCCAAAGACATCGATTTGGAACCGCTTTACACGCTGTTTCGCGATGAAAACGTGGTCAAAGTGTTTCACGCCGCGCGCCAAGATTTGGAAATTTTCTACATTCAAGGCGGCGTAATCCCCAAGCCATTGTTTGATACCCAAGTTGCGGCGATGGTCTGTGGCTTTGGCGAACAAGTTGGTTATGAGACTTTGGTGCGCAAAATTGCCAAGCAAAGTCTTGATAAAACATCACGTTTTACCGACTGGTCGCGCCGCCCGTTGACGCCAGCACAAGAAACATACGCGCTGGCTGATGTGACGCATTTACGGATGATTTACGAATTTTTATCCGCTGAGATCAAAAAGGCGGATCGCGAGAAGTGGGTCAACGAAGAGATGCAGATCTTGTTGACGCCTGGCACCTATGTGGTCAAACCTGAAGACGCTTGGAAGCGTGTGAAAACACGCACCAGCTCTGGTAAATTCTTGGCGGCTGTTAAAGAACTGGCCGCTTTTCGCGAAGAGTATTCGCAGACACGCGACATTCCTCGCAACCGTGTTTACAAAGACGATGCGATGCTGGAATTGGCCTCGACCAAGCCCAAAAATGCAGAGGATCTATCACGGTCTCGTCTGTTGCTACGCGAAGCCCGTAAGGGTGACATCGCTGACGGTATTATTACGGCCATCTCGGCAGCGGCCAAATACACTCCTGAGCAAATGCCCAAAGTGGATATGGACCGCGACAAATTGCAAGTGAACCCTGCTTTGGCCGATATGCTGCGGGTGTTGCTGAAAGCCAAATCCGACAATGCCAATGTGGCGGCTAAAATGATCGCCTCATCCGCTGAGCTGGATATGATCGCAGCTGGTAAGCGCGATGTGCCCTCGCTCAGTGGTTGGCGTGCTGAAGTGTTTGGCGATGATGCTATGCGGTTGTGCAAAGGCGAGATTGGCTTGGCTGTCAAAGGCCAAAAGGTTGATGTTATCGCGCTCTAACAGCAGCGTTTTTATTCGATATTTGAAAGGCGCAAAATCGGTGACTGTCTGACGGTTTTGCGCCTTTTTACTTGCCTGATTACAGATTCATTACAAATTGAACATCGCCCGCGCGCTGTACTTTAGCAAATCCACAGGCGGCGTATGCGTCTTGCGCGGCTGTATTGTGGCTTTGCGTGCCTACGGTCAATTCCACACAGTCAAGCGCGCGAGCCGTACTGATGGATGCGTCAATCAGCTGGCGACCAACACCTTTACCGCGCATGTTGGGCGCAATGAAAAGGTGATGCAGGTCCAATGTGCGTTGCCCGAAGTGTAGTTTAAAGCCGCGCACCAAACCAGCGTAGCCCACCAGTCGTTCTTCGCGCTCGGCCACAAGGATTGTCAACCAAGGTTCTGTCGTGAACACGCTGGCGCGTAGGGCGTCTTCGGAAATCAATGGCACGTCGCCGTGGTGTTTGGCCAGTTCTTCGATCATCCGCGCAACGGCACGACAATCGGATCGTCGGGCAGGGCGAATGGTGATGTCTGAAGCTGCGGTCTTGCGTTCTAAAGTCTCAATCATTTTGGTCTCCTATTGCCGCATGCAAGAGCCCAAAAATACAAAAGCCGCCCTGCTGCGGCGGCTTTTGTTATGTCACATAGCCGCACCCTATGAGGAACGGAAATAATACTGCGTTGTGGCGAATGGTGTTTTCATGCGCCGAACCTGCCCAAGGATCGAGGGCAGGTCAAGCCAAAAAAAGACCCGCCTCGTGCTTTTACACAAGACGGGCTTTCATCTCATTTCAAAGATGCCTGTGTTTGACTTAGCCGTCGTAGTCGACTTCTTGGGTCAAGCGCAGAGCCTCTGCGCGCACGTTGGCAATGGCCATCAAGTTCAGATCATCGGGTTCAAACGATCCCCAGCTCGCAACCAAATCGGTTGGCTTCGACCCCGGCGCGATTGGATATTCGCTGTTGGCTTCCGCGTAGATTTCCTGTGCCTCTGGAGATGTCAAATATTCAATAAATTGAGTGGCTTCTTCGATGTTTTTCGATGCTTTTGTGAGAGCTACACCAGAGATATTCACGTGGGTTCCGCCGCCTTCAAAGACTGGGAATTCAAGACGCACTGCATCTGCCCATTCTTTTTGCTCTGGGTCGGCCAGCATTTGGCCCATGTAGTATGTGTTGCCGATTGAGATGTCGCATTCGCCAGCCCAGATCGCTTTCACTTGCGCGCGGTCATTGCCCTGTGGTTTGCGTGCAAGGTTTGATTTTAAACCTTCGAGCCATGTTTTGGTTTCTTCTGCACCGTGATGGACGAGATAGGCCGATGTGAGACCGATCATGTAAGAGTTTGTTCCTGAACGGGTGCAAATGCGGCCTGCCCATTTAGGGTCAGCCAAATCTTCGTAAGTTGTGATTTCGCCATCTGCGACAGCTTCTCTTGACGCGTAAACCACACGTGCGCGGGTGGTTACACCCCACCAGTGACCCGCTGGATCATGGTAGGCGGCGGGGACGTTGGCTTTCAGTGTCTCTGTCTCAATGGGTTGGGTCACGCCTGCGTCCACAGCTTCGGCAATGCGCGAAATGTCCACGGTTAAGATCACATCCGCAGGGGACCGATCACCTTCGGCTTTCAGGCGCTCAGTGAGGCCTGAATCAAGAAAAGCAACATTTACAGGGATACCTGTTTGCGCTGTAAACGCATCTGTCAAAGGGGCAATCAGCTCAGGCTGGCGGTAAGAATAGACGTTTACGTCAGCAAGCGCAGGGGTGGCTGCCAAAAGTGTCGTGGCTAAGATTGTTGTCCGAAGTGTCATAAAAGGCTCCAATGTTGTTGGGGACTTTTAATCTGACAAAATTGCTCGGGTCAATACCTGATTATAAAAATCGGGTATTGTCGCTTGTGGTGAAATGTCGCTACAAAAGCCCCTGCTTGTCGATCACCTTAACTTCGTCCCAAAGTTGATCCATTTCAGCCAAGTCACTGTCAGATGGCGTTTTGCCAATTTGTTTAAGCCTGTCTTCTACGGCATTGAAACGTCTGGTGAATTTATCATTTGCTGCACGCAAGGCTTCCTCTGTCTCGATTCCCAGATGGCGCCCCAAATTGACCATCACAAACAGCATGTCCCCGTATTCTTCATAGACATCTTCGGGTGTTTTGGTGTCGCGGGCCTCGACCAGTTCGGCGGATTCCTCAACAATTTTGTCGATCACATGGCTGACATCAGGCCAGTCAAAACCGACACGGGCGGCGCGCTTTTGCAATTTTTGCGCGCGCATCAAGGCGGGCAAGCCCATGGCAACCCCATCCAGCACCCGCGTTTCGCCTCTGCGCTCGCGTTCGGCGGCTTTTTGCACTTCCCAGTCAATGGTTTGTTGCTCTGACGACTTTTTATTGCTTTGATCGCCAAACACATGTGGATGCCGATCAATCATTTTTGCGGCGATGGTTTTGGCAACATCTTGGAAATCAAATAGGCCTTTGTCGGCGGCGATTTGCGATTGAAACACCGATTGAAACAACAAATCCCCAAGCTCTGACTGCAAATCGGTCATGTCGCCGCGTTTGATCGCATCTTCGACCTCATAGGCTTCCTCAATCGAAAAGGGCGCTATGGTTTCAAACGTTTGCTCAATATCCCACGGGCAGCCGCCCTCTGGGTCGCGCAGACGCTTCATAATTTCAAGCAATTGTTCGATGCCCTCGGGCACCTCGAAAATAGGATCGCGATTTGGATTTTGTGTCATGGCGCTAAGTTGCGGTCAAATAGGGGGCTTTGCAAGTCCAGTTTGCGCTGCTAAACAAATGTCATGACCCAAAACTGCACCCTTATTATTTGCTGCATTATCCGCTGACATTGTCACGCGGGTCTCTGGTCTCTTTTCTCTATTGAATGAAGCTGATATGCCCGCGGGGACACCCGAAGGAAGAGCTATGACCAACGCGAACACCGACACAGTCATCCGTTTGACGAACACGAAAACCCGCAAGAAAGAGGTGTTTACACCCATCGATGCGCAAAATGTCCGGATGTATGTCTGTGGGCCGACGGTCTATGATCGCGCCCATATTGGCAATGCGCGGCCAGTGATTGTGTTTGATGTGCTCAACCGCTTGCTGCGCCATGTTTACGGGGCTGATCACGTCACCTATGTGCGCAATTTCACCGACGTGGATGATAAAATCAACGCCAAGGCCGCCGAAACAGGCCGATCTATTCGCGACATCACGGATGAGACAACCCAGTGGTATCTCGACGACATGCAAGCCGTTGGCGCGATGGACCCTGATCACATGCCCCGTGCGACAGAATACATCGATCAAATGATCACGATGATCGCAGATTTGATCGCCAAAGGGCACGCCTATGCGGACGGCGCTGGTCATGTGTTGTTTTCCGTGAACAGCTATCCGCATTATGGTGATCTTTCTGGCCGCAACACAGACGACATGATTGCTGGCGCGCGGGTCGAGATTGCTGACAATAAACGCGATCCTATGGATTTTGTGCTGTGGAAGCCCTCTGATGCCGACACTCCTGGGTGGGACAGTCCATGGGGCAAAGGTCGCCCTGGATGGCATATCGAATGTTCTGCCATGGCGCAGGACTTGCTGGGCGAAACCTTTGATATTCATGGCGGCGGCAACGATTTGATGTTCCCACACCACGAAAACGAAATAGCCCAAAGCTGTTGTGCGTCAGGCCACGCAGAGGACGGTGGCGGATTTGCCAACTACTGGCTGCACAACGAAATGCTACAGGTCGAAGGCAAGAAGATGTCTAAGTCTTTGGGCAACTTTTTCACCGTGCGGGATTTGCTCGATCAAGGCGTGTCCGGCGATGTCATTCGCTTTGTGTTTCTCAGCACGCATTACCGCAAGCCGATGGACTGGACACAGGAAAAGGCGGATCAGGCTAGAAAGACGCTTGAAAAGTGGGGAGCCGCTTTGACCTCAGTAGGGATAGTACTCAAAAATCTAGATGAAAGCGATCCCGATCCTGAAGTCGTGGCGGCTTTAGCGAGTGACTTGAACACACCTTTAGCTATCGCCAGACTTCACACTCTGTTTAAAGAAGCTCAAAGTGATGAAAGAATGCTATCAGTATTTAAAGCTTCACTGGAGCTTCTTGGGTTGAACCAAGGTAATATGAGTGCAAATCGTTCTTTTTCGAATGCCATGGAACGGATTATTACTCCTGACCTTGGTAAATTGGAGAGCAAACTTCATGCCCTGCGCGCTTCAGCCATGGAAACCAAAGACTTCACTCCTGTCGATGCGCTCAAAACCGCACTCTTAGACGCTGGCGTTGAGGTCCGTATCTCCAAAACGGGCGTTGAACTTGAAGCAGGTCCCAAATTCGATGCTTCGAAATTAGAAGGGCTGCTCTGATGACCAAAGATCGCCTCTACCTTTTCGACACCACATTACGCGATGGTCAGCAGACCCAAGGCGTTCAGTTTTCGACACCTGAGAAATACATGATCACCGATGCGCTGGATGCGCTTGGGGTGGATTATATCGAAGGCGGCTGGCCCGGTGCCAACCCGACAGATTCCGAATTTTTCGAAAATGCGCCTAAAACCAAAGCCACGTTTCTTGCGTTCGGTATGACCAAACGGGCAGGGCGCTCGGCTGAAAATGACGAAGTGCTAGCGGGTGTGATGAACGCGGGCACAGATGCTGTTTGCTTGGTCGGCAAAACCCATGATTTCCACGTGACCACAGCTCTTGGCATCACGTTAGACGAAAACCTTGAAAACATTTCGGCGTCGTTCAAACATCTCGTCAAACATGGCCGCGAGGCGTTGTTTGATGCTGAACATTTCTTTGACGGCTACAAAGCCAACCCTGACTACGCGCTGTCATGCCTGAAAGCGGCCTATGACGCGGGCGCACGCTGGATTGTGCTGTGCGATACCAATGGCGGCACCTTGCCCGCCGAGGTCTACAAAATCACTTTGGACGTGATCGCAAGCGGCATTCCGGGCGATCATGTGAGCATTCACACCCATGATGACACAGGCAATGCCATCGCCAATTCTTTGGCGGCGGTCAATGCGGGCGCACGTCAGATTCAAGGCACGCTGAACGGTTTGGGCGAACGCTGTGGCAATGCCAATTTGGTCTCGCTGATCCCGACATTGCTGCTCAAGGAACCCTATAAATCGACGCTGGAAACCGGCGTGACGATGGATGCTTTGGAAGGTCTCGTGCAGGTCTCGCGCATGTTGGATGATATCTTAAACCGCGTGCCGCAACGCTCCGCGCCCTATGTTGGGGCGTCGGCTTTTGCGCATAAAGCGGGCCTGCATGCCTCAGCGATTTTGAAAGACCCGACCACATATGAACACGTGCCGCCAGAACTGGTTGGCAATGCGCGGATCGTGCCGATGTCGAACCAAGCGGGGCAATCGAATCTGCGCAAACGTCTTGGCGATATGGGGTTGAACCTGCCCAAGGGCGACCCTGCGATGGGGCGTATTTTGGATCGTATCAAAGGTTTAGAGGGTGTTGGATATTCCTTTGACACTGCGCAGGCCTCGTTTGAATTGCTCGCGCGTCAAGAAATCGGCCTGCTGCCTGTGTTCTTTTCTGTTGAACGTTACCGCGCCACAGTCGAGCGGCGCTTGGATTCTCGTGGAGAGATGAACCACCTGTCCGAGGCGACTGTGGTGGTCAACATAGGCGGCGAACGGTTGCTGTCGGTCTCGGAAGGCATCATGGCGGATGGCACTGACGGTGGACCCGTGAACGCCTTGGCTAAAGCTTTGGTCAAAGATCTTGGGCCATATCAAAGCCTGATAGAAGACATGGAACTTGTTGATTATAAAGTCAGAATAACCCAAGGTGGCACAGAGGCGCGCACGCGCGTGATCATTGATCACGAGGACAGCATCGGGCGGCGTTGGTCGACTGTGGGCGTGTCGTCGAACATCATAGACGCGTCCTTTGAGGCGCTTCTTGATGCGATCAATTGGAAACTTGTGCGTGACGGGGCGCAAGCCCTTGGTGCAGAATAATGGCGCAAGCGCAAGACATCCAAGCCTGTGCTGAATTGGTGAAAACCGCCGATCAAGAACGTTTTCGCGCCACCATGGCCGCACCTGTGCCTGCCCGTGACGTGTTGTTTCCAATTCATGCCTTTTGCTTGGAAGTGGCAAAAGCACCGTGGCTGACCAAAGAAAGCATGATCGCCGAGATGCGATTGCAGTTTTGGCGCGATGTTTTGCAAGAGAAAATTGACGGCAAAGACCCGCGCGCTCACGAGGTTGCGCGGCCTTTGGCTGGGGTTTTAGATGCAGAGGCGGCACAGGCCTTGGATGCGACAGTCACCGCACGCCAGTGGGATATTTATAAAGACCCGCATGACGATATAGATGCATTTAAAATCTATTTGACCAACAGCTACGCGCTGCCTTTGGTGCAAGCCTCTCGCTTGCTGGGGGCTTCAAGTGAGGCCTGTAACATATTGGTAAATATGGGATATGCCGGTGCACTGGTACGCTATTTTGCAGCTGTTCCAAAGCTGCAAGAGATGGGTCGCGTGCCGCTTATTGACGGCCGCTTGAGTGCCGTTGCAGACCTTGCCGCCGAAGCGCTTGACGCTGTGCGCGGTTCTGGGGGCGTCTTGGCAGGTTTGAGTAAATCCGCTCGCGCGCCGTTGAATGATGCGATGACCCATCTGCCGCTGTTGAAGGTCGTTGTCAAAGACCCAAGCGCCGTCATTGATGGACGATTGAGCATGACGCATTTGCGCCAGTCTTTGCGTTTGACGTTTGTGTCTCAGGTACCGTCTTGGGCCTTTGTTTGATAGTAGCTTAAGACGTAGACGCGAATGGCTGAGGCCAATCCGCTTTCGACACCGCGCATGTTATCGATTTCTGCCGCTAAGACATTGATTGGCTTGCCTGTTTCTCGGGCTATGTCACGAAAGGCTGTCCAGAACGGATCTTCTAGTGACACCGATGTGCGATGACCATGCAGGGTCAGGGAGCGTTTGACGGGGCGTCCGATTAAAGCCTCGGTCATTCGATGTGATCCGTTTTATGCCCATCGAGCAAGGCCTTCGCCTTGGCTTTCTCGGCCTTTTCCAAGTCCTTTTGCGTTTTTGTGCGCCCGAATTTCACAGAATTTTCATCGGCTTGCGCGCGCTTGGTGGCACGCGCTTTTTGTTTGCGAAACTGATTTAGATTTATAACTGTACTCATGGGGTGCAATGATACCATTGATTGATGGCGATGCCAGTGTTTTTAAGACGTCTAAAGAAAACAGATATAGTTTCATGCAAAAGGGCGACCCGTGGGCCGCCCTGTAACAGAGTGAACAAAATGATGAGTTAGTCTTTTGGACCAATCATTTGCTCAGGACGCACAACAGCGTCAAAGGTTTCGGCGTCTACAAAGCCCAAAGCAATCGCTTCTTCTTTAAGGGTCGTACCGTTTTTATGCGCGGTCTTGGCCACTTTGGTCGCATTGTCATAGCCGATGGTTGGCGCAAGGGCTGTCACCAGCATCAAGCTTTCTTTCATCAACTTGTCGATGCGATCGATATTGGCTTCGGTGCCCACAACCATGTTGTCTGTAAAGGCAGAGGCGCTGTCCCCCAAAAGCTGCATAGATTGCAAGACGTTGTAAGACATCATCGGATTGTAAACATTCAACTCAAAATGGCCTTGCGAACCGGCCATGCCAATCGCCGCATCATTGCCCATAACATGGCAGCAGACCATAGTGAGCGCTTCAGCTTGGGTTGGGTTCACTTTGCCTGGCATGATGGATGAACCTGGTTCATTTTCTGGCAAGATCAGTTCGCCAAGACCAGAACGTGGACCTGAGCCCAAAAGGCGCATGTCGTTGGCGATTTTGAACAAAGACGCGGCAACTGTTTTCAAAGCGCCAGAGAACATGACCATCGCGTCATGCGCAGCCAAGGATTCAAATTTGTTTGGTGCAGTTACAAAAGGCAGACCAGTGATGTCGGCCATATGTTTGGCGACGGCTTCGGACCAGCCTTTTTTCGTGTTCAGACCTGTGCCAACGGCTGTGCCGCCTTGAGCGAGTTCATAAATATCAGGCAAGCAGGCGTTGACGCGTTCGATGCCTTTGCGCACTTGATGCGCGTAGCCGCTGAATTCTTGGCCCAGGGTCAAAGGGGTTGCGTCTTGTGTATGTGTGCGACCAATCTTGATGATGTCTTTGAATTGCTCTGATTTGGCTTCCAAAGCTGAGGCCAATTTGTCGAGACCGGGCAGCAACACATCACGCGCTTGCATGCCGATGGCGACATGCATGGCTGTTGGGAATGTGTCGTTAGACGACTGACCCATGTTGCAGTGATCGTTGGGGTGAACTGGTTTTTTAGAGGCCAATTCGCCGCCCAACATTTCAATCGCGCGGTTCGAAATCACTTCGTTGGCGTTCATGTTGGATTGTGTGCCTGACCCCGTTTGCCACACCACGAGAGGGAAGTTATCATCGAATTTGCCGTCGATCACTTCGGTGGCAGCAGCGATGATCGCGTCGGCGAGGTTTTTGTCGAGATTGCCTTGGGCGAAGTTTTCCATCGCACAGGCCTTTTTCACAACACCAAGTGCGCGAATGATTGGCACGGGCTGTTTTTCCCAGCCAATAGGGAAGTTCATGATGGAACGTTGCGTTTGCGCCCCCCAATATTTGTCTGCAGGGACCTCTAATGGGCCAAAGCTGTCGGTTTCTGTACGAGTGGTGGTCATGGGGGCTCTCCCTTGGTGCGAAGCCATAATTTGTGTTGGATATACGCTTTTGCAGGAGGGCTTGCAATGTATACGGTTGCATACATGCCAGTGTTAGCGCTAAATTTTTAGCAGCATACGAAATGTATGGTGCGCAGGCACTATATTGTGTAGGGCAGACACTAGCGCTGGATACACGTATCGGTTTGGCGCATGTTGTGCCAAGGACCAGCTGGTTATGGTGTGGATTAAGTCTGAGCGTTATTTGCGGAACTGATCCAAAGAGACGATTTCGGCTTCTTTGGGAGCGGACTCGCGAGAGGAGGCTTCGTCTGAAGTTTTGGCTGGATTCGCTGAAAACTCAGAAACATCGGCATCGACCGTTTCGTGGTCATCCTCTACTTCGATTTCATCCTCATCGGATTCTTGCGTCTCAAACCGCAGGCCAAATTCCACAGAAGGATCCACGAAGGTGCGGATTGCATCATATGGAATAAACAACGGCTCTGGACTATCGCCGAAATTCAATGTGATAGAAAAGCTGTCTTCATTGACTTCAAGATTATCAAACCAATGCTGGATCACCACGGTCATTTCTTCGGGGTAGCGATCTGACAGCCAGTCGGCCAATTCAACATCAGGATGCATTGTGTCAAAGGTGATAAAAAAATGGTGATCGCCGGGCAAACCCTCTTTGCGCACGTTTTCGAGAACTTGACGGATCAAGCCACGCATCGCGTTGTGCATTAGATTTCCGTAGTCAATGGATTTTGCCATCTTATGCATCCTTCCAAGATGTAGTGCTCTTAGCATAAGGGATTCTATGCCAAAGGAAAGAGGGGCTTTGCCCAATCAGGACGGCATTTTGGGTTAAAAATGTGGCATCCGCCTGTAACGGGTTTGCCGTCAGGAGAGCTGTTCGCCTGATAAGCACAACGCAATCGTGTCTTTCGGTAGAAAGCCGAGCTGTTCGAAGAAACTCATAAAGTCGAAATGGTTGTAGGCTTCGATAATTTTATTGTTTTTTGTTCTAATCATAACCTGACCAGAGCAAGCTACAGGTGACAGATTTTCGGCATTTAGGGCCGATATTTCAAGATGGGCCCATGCTTTGTCGCCATCTTCCATACTGTGCGTGATGGTGATTTTGACATTTCGAACCAAACGCATGACCGCAGGCACAATAGTTTGGAAGTCTTCGAGTTCGGCGGCTAAATCCGTCATCAGGCCATTGGCCATTGCGTCAACGTCAAAGTATTCGGCTACTGCGTCCAAGTCGTTTTGTTCCCAAACGCGTGCATACCAGGCCTTTAGAATTTCCACGCCAGTCATCTTGTCACTCCAGTTGCTCACATTTGAATGATCATACTCATTGAGGTGTAAATAAAGACTTACGATTCAATGAGGTGAGGCACATACATTTGCTGCGTGATTGTCGTATGCGGAAAAGGCACTAATATGTAGGGGTGTTAAGTGCAGGTTTCTGTTGCCAGGTACCTGCGAACCCCGCCTGACGCTGCTAGGCGACAGGGCTTAAGATTTCAATGTTTCGCACAGCTTACGCTGCGAGAGCCATTGGAGCTTTGTTGTCATTTGCAACTACTCAGTTTGTACCGATAACGGTGGTAACTCACCGAAACAAAGCTAACCCCTTTAGACGTCCGTCGATCCTATTTCGTCCCCATGTGCCCTGTCATCATACCCCAAATGAGAGTTGATACAGGAGTGATTGGTGGAGACGCAGGGTACCGCCCCCTGGTCCGATCCGTGTATTACGAGCGCGTTTATGTCCATAGTCGAGCAAGCCCGACGCATTAGATATAGGGAGTCTGGGCGCAGGCTGCAAGGGGGGGCGAGGCTATAACAATGGTTGAACGGGCGTGATCGCCGCGTCACAAAATATCTGACTTGCGCTCTATATCCAATTGCCTGACACTTGCCTGCAACGGGACAATCGATGCGAATTTCATCGGATTATGGGAGGATACAATGCGGGCATTGGTGATGGAACAGGGGGCTGATGGTCTGGCTGAGGCTCGGATCAAAGACATCGACGAGAGCTTATTGCCCGCCGGAGATGTGACCGTACGAGTCGAATATTCAACGCTCAATTACAAAGACGGTCTGTGTCTTTCGCCCAAGGGTGGCGGTCTTGTGCGAAACTACCCCCATGTGCCTGGCATCGATTTTGCGGGCGCTGTCGAGGCATCTGAGGATGCGCGCTATGCCCCAGGTGATAAGGTTGTATTGACCGGTTGGCGTGTGGGCGAAGTGCATTGGGGCGGATATGCCGAAAAAGCACGAGTGAAAGCCGATTGGTTGGTGCCTTTGCCGCAAGGTCTGACAACGCGCCAAGCGATGGCTGTCGGAACGGCAGGTTTCACAGCCATGCTGGCGGTTTTGGCGCTGGAAGATCACGGTTTGACGCCAGCAAAAGGCCCTGTTTTGGTCACGGGCGCTGCCGGTGGTGTCGGGTCTGTTGCCACGGCGATATTGGCCAATTTGGGCTATGAAGTGGCTGGTGTAACTGGTCGCCCAGAGCAGGCAGCGTATTTGACATCTTTGGGGGCGTCACAGATTGTTGCTCGCTCCGAGATCAATGAGACTGTGAAGCGCCCGCTTGAGGCGGAAACGTGGGCGGGATGTATTGATGCCGTTGGCGGTGAGATGCTGGCACGCATTTTAGGCCAGTTGAAATACGGCGGATCTGTTTCGGCGATTGGTCTTGCAGGCGGCGCAAGCCTGCCGGCCAGCGTGATCCCGTTTTTGTTGCGCGGGGTAAATCTGTTGGGCATAGACAGCGTGATGCAGCCTTATGAGAATCGTAACCGAGCTTGGGCGCGGATTGCTACGGATTTGCCGATGGACAAGCTTGAAGACATGATCGTGCCAGCAACACTTGAGGACGTGCCGCAGCTTGGGGCGGATATCTTGAGTGGGCAAGTCAAAGGGCGTGTCGTTGTCTCAATGACTTGAGGCCAAAGGCGCTTGGCATAGTTGTTTCCAAAAAGAAAAGGTCGCTCCAATAGGGGCGACCTTTTAGCTTGAATGACACTGAGCAACTGACCGATGTCAGTCGAACTTGCGTTTGAGGCGCGCAGCACGTCCGCCGCGCCGCGTGGTTGGGGCGGCTGCGCGATTGGGCAGGTCTGCCATTATGGCGGCGCGCTCGGCAGGTGACATGGTTGACCAACCACCGATTTCATCAATGGAGCGCGCACAGCCCAAACACATCCGTGTTTCAGGATGAATTTGGCAGACTTTGGTGCAGGGGCTTTCGATTTCTGCACGCGTCCAAATATTGTCGGTGTTGTTTGTCATGTGTTTTAGATCAAATACTTTATGTCAGGCTTGGGTTTTCAAATGCGCTAAACGATCCAACGCGCCTTGCAAAATTAGCCCTGCTGCAACCTGATCTATTTTTTCGGCGCGTTTGGCGCGCGACATATCTGCCTCAAGCATCACACGTTCAGCCGCCACAGTGGACAGGCGTTCGTCCCAATAGGTGATCGGCTGTTCGATCAATTGGCTTAAATTGCGGGCAAAGGCGCGGGTTTTTTGACAGCGCGGGCCTTCGGATCCGTCCATATTGCGGGGCAACCCCAAGATAACACCACCGATTTCGCGCTCGCCAAAGACTTTGATCAGCTCTTGCGCGTCCAAAGTGAATTTTTTGCGACGCACTGTCATGGCAGATGAGGAAATCGTTCGAAAGCGATCAGAGACCGCCACGCCAATGGTTTTGTCACCAAAATCAAGTCCGGCAATGGATGTCATCATGGGTAGCGTTGCCGCGAATTCAGCGATGTCTTCGAAAATTTGGGCGCTCATTGAACAATTCCTGCTGATTGGGCGGCGTTGCGAACCGTGGCTAAGGCTGCGGCGTCAGGTCCAAAGATGACCTGTGCCTCGCCCCATATAGCACGCGCGCGGCTGGTGTCACCCAATACGCCCAAGGCCGAAATGAGCTGCGCCCATTCGTCTGGCGTACCGCCATCATTCGCCAATCGCGCCGACAGCTGATCGACCATGGATTGAATAAAGGCCATGCGGTCGCCTGTGTCCATATCTGCAGCGGCCTCTATGTCGTCCGCTGTTGGGCCTTTGAGCTCAGCAGAGGGCAGAGGTGGCAAGGTATAGCGTTCGCCTGCGGCAAAGGCGACGGATTCGATTTGGTCCCGAATAGGCGCCACCCAAAGATCATCTGGCGCACTGTTGCTGAGCAAGCGCGACCAAAGTTGAAACGTCATATCTGGGCGTCCGGTTTGGGCGAACATCAACCCTGCGTAATAATTGGCTGTGCCATTGCCTGCATCGCGGGCCAAAGATTGCGTGATCGCGGCCTCGGCTTCGGGAGAGATATACCCCCCGACAGCCAAGATCATAAAGTCAGCCAAAGTGGCATAATCCTCGGCCGTAGCGGCATCGCCTTTGATGGCAATCACACGGGTTTGCGCGGCATAGGCTTCACGGTATTCACCAACAACAGAAGCATTCCGCGCCAAAAGCATGTGACCTTGCAGATCATCAGGGCGGGTTTCCAATGCTGCACGCAATTGATCGAGCAACTCTAGGTGTTCTGGATTCGGTGTCTCAAGCGGTGGCGACGCAGGCGCGCTATCTTCGGCGATGGCCTGCGTGGGCCGTGTCTCGCGGATTTCTTGCGCCAGTGCCAAGCGGGTTTCCAATGGTAAATCTCGATAAGTTGGCGCGCCCTCGACGGTATAAAGCCAAACGCCCCCCCAAAAAACTATCGCACCGATCAGCAAAGCTGCCCAAAGGGGCAGGGCGGCGTCTTTGGTGGTGTGTTGGTCTTTTTTGCTATCCGCCTCTAACATCCGGCGCGAAATTTCCAAACGGGCGCGTTTTGCTGCATCTTCGGTCAGCATTCCACGCGTCAGATCGCGATCCACCTCATTCAGTTGATCTTTATAGACGCGCAATTCGATGGCTGTATTGCCGATGTCATCTGCGGTCGAGCCACGTGTCCGCAGCAACACCAGCACCAAAGGCGCTGTGGCAAGAAGGGCAATGATCGTGGCGATGATCCAAAAGGTCATAAGGTGTATCCGCGCTAGGTCAGTGTCAGGTCGTATCTGGCCACAGATGTAGACCGCGCGTGCCGCTTACGAAAGGCCTTATCAAGCAGATGTGACGCTATGGCCTGTTGGTGATCTGATCGCGGGGGCGTTTCGTGCTAAACTTTGCCCCCACTTGCGCTAAATTCGCACAACTTGGCCTGTCTGCCCTTGACCCCGCGCGTGCATCGGATCACGTATAGGCCAGTCAAACGCACCAGATAAATAGAGGAGCCTTCATCATGGCCTTTTCACTTCCAGATCTTCCATACGCTCACGATGCTCTTGCCGATCTCGGCATGTCCGCTGAGACGCTCGAATTTCACCACGACTTGCACCACAACGCTTACGTGACCAATGGCAACGCTGCTATTGCGGGCACGGAGTGGGATGGCAAATCTTTGGAAGAAATCATCGTTGGCACATACGACAAATCTTCTGTCGCGCAAAACGGCATCTTCAACAACATCTCACAACTTTGGAACCACAACCAGTTTTGGGAAATGATGGGCCCAGATGGCAACGCGATGCCAACTGAGCTTGAAAAAGCGCTTGTTGAATCTTTCGGTTCCGTCGATGAGTTCAAAAAGCAATTCTGTGCCGCGGGTGCTGGTCAATTCGGTTCTGGCTGGGCTTGGCTTGTGAAAGACACGGACGGCGCGTTGAAAGTCACTAAGACTGAAAACGGCGTGAACCCTGTGTGTTTCGGTCAAACGACATTGCTCGGCTGTGATGTGTGGGAACATTCCTATTACATCGATTTCCGCAACAAACGCCCTGTGTACCTTACAAACTTCCTTGAGAAGCTCGTGAACTGGGAAAACGTTGCATCCCGTTTGGGCTAAGCTCTGACGTATATGATAAAAGAAAAGGGCGCCTTGGGGCGTCCTTTTTGGTTTTGATGACCCGTTTGCAATTTGGCATAGAAGGTTATGAGAACGCCTTTTAAAAGATAGATGGTTTAGGTGTTTTGTTATAAAAATACACTCTGCTCTCGCAAATACCGCAAGCACCGCAGGCCTTGCTGAGCGAGCGTGTTCAGACAGAAACGACGCCAATACCGGTTTAGGCTTTCGATTGGTTTGGAGGTTTAGGTATTTAAATACAATAACTTAAATTGCGAGGTGTGCGGATAGAAATGGTGCATTTGGCAATTTTGACGAGCCCAGTTTAGCGCATTAGATACGATTTCATGACGTTTTGGATGTCTCTCTAGGCTTATACAAGAGCGCGTAAAACAGGTGTCAGAGGATTTTGTCGACGTCCTATGTCGCACTTTTTTTACAGAAGTGCTGTGCGTATCTGGGTTGTTTTGGTATACCATTTCCTCTTGCATGCCGGCAGTCTTTCACGCCAATTGATGTCATGACTGATCGCAAAACCGGATTCCTCGCACTCTTCTTGGCCTACACCCTATGGGGTATCTCAGCACTGTATTACCGCGAGGTGAATCACGTCCCGGGGCTTGAGGTTTTGGCGCATCGTACCTTTTGGTCTTTTGTTTTATTCGGTGCTATTATTGTCTTGCAAGGGCGCACGCGCGAGCTGCTGTTTTTGCTGCATCCCAAAAGCGGCGCGCAGGGTCTGTACCGGATCGCGCCAGCCGCGATACTCGTGTCGCTCAACTGGTTCTTGTTCATCTACGCCATTCAATCCGATCAAACACTTGAGGCCTCTTTGGCCTATTACATCTTTCCGTTGATGGCGGCTGGCGTTGGGGTTGTGGTTTATGGCGAGCACTTAAAGGGGCTACAGTATGTCTCGATGTTGTTGGGATTGGCCGCGGTTGTCGTATTGACGATTGGCCTTGGCGCGGCACCTTGGCTTGCTCTGACAATGTCAGGCAGTTTTGTCATTTATGGCACGATTAAAAAAGACTTGGCTGTGGGCGCTGTGATTTCTATGGCCGCCGAGGCCGCGCTTTTGGCGCCATTTGCTTTGATTTATTTGATCGGGATTGAAATATGGGGCTGGGGCGGCACAGAGACGCAGGCCGCTGGCGCTTTCGGGGTGACGATCCGCGATACAATTTTGTTGATTCTTGCAGGAGCGGTCACGGGCGTGCCGTTGATTTTGTTCTCAATCGCTTCGCGCCGTATGTCTATGATCGTGCTTGGGCTTGGCAATTACCACAATTCTACATTGCAGATGATCATCGCCGTTTGGGTATTCGGCCAAGTGGTGACGTCGTCGCATATGATCGCTTTGCCGATGATTTGGACAGGCCTTGCTCTGTTCACATGGACGGCGTGGCGTGTCGAACGTCAGGCGCGCGTTGACAAAAGGTCTGCTGTCAGTTCTTCGACGGAAGAGACTGTTTTATAATAACTTTTGTTGATATCAGAGGCAAAGCCTTCTGCAATCACATGATCAATCAAAGCCTCAAGCGGGGCCCAGTAGTCATTCACAGACAACAAATAGATCGGCTTGTCGTGCAAGCCGATTTGTTTCCATGTTAAGACCTCGAAAAACTCGTCCAAAGACCCAGCTCCACCAGGCAAGACCACAATGGCATCGCAGTTCATGAACATGACTTTTTTGCGCTCATGCATATTTTCAGTGACAACAAATGTCGACAAATCAGACTTGCCGACTTCTTGCTTCATCAAATGCACAGGAATCACGCCAAAGGTCGCCCCGCCAGCCTTTTGAGTGGCTCGCGCAACGGTGCCCATCAGTCCAACATCGCCGGCCCCATAGACCAAACGCCAGTTCTGATCTGCAATCGTGCGTCCAAGATGTGCCGCGACTTCGGCATAAATAGGATCACCGCCAGAGCGCGCACCGCAAAAAACACAGACAGAAAGGGAAAAATCAGCCATTTTACGGTCCTTTGGCAATAGATTGGGTCAGGAAGTCTTTGACCCTTGTTAGGCGCATTGTTACCGTGGCTCAACCCCTCTAAAAGATGAGGGGACTTAGGGAAACGGGAACAACACTATGCCTTTCAAACAGGCCTTTGGGTCGGCGGCTTTGCCTGTCGCGGGGGCGTCTGCGATCGCGATTGCAGTCGCAATAGGATATGTCATCTATATTGCCGCGCCAAGCGACGACGCTGCCGTACCACGTGAGGTCGAAACGGTCAGCATGTCTGCACCGCCACGCGTTGACGAAACCACTGGTGATGCATTGGTTGATATGACGGTGCCTGACGTAAGTGCAATCACCACTGAAGATGGCAACGAGGAAGGTCACAACGTAGATTCGGCGCCAAACCCTGCGGTTGTGGCGTCTAAACCTGTTGAACCACCCGTTGTGTTGCAGCCTATGGAGACTCCTGTTCAGCCCACGCAGGCTCCCGCGCAAGAAGATTTTGTTGATACCACGCCGACAGAAGCGCTCGCCATAACTGCGCCCGACATTGAACCCGAAGCCGTTGATCAAGCGCCTGCACGTGAAACGACAACCGCCGCAGTTCCTGTCGAGACGCCTCAAGAGGTCGCACAAGATTCGACATCAAAGCCGGACGACAGCACTTTAGATTCTGCTGTGCATGCCTTGTCTGTGCCAACGGTGGATATTGTGCGTATTCCGCCAGAGGGCATTTCCACCGTTGCAGGACGTGCGGATGCTGGCGTGGATATTTTGATCTTTATTGATGGGGGCGAATTGACCCGTGTCAAAACCGGTGCAAGCGGCGACTACGTGGCACTGTTTGATATCCCCGCAGTGGATCACCCACGCGAGATGCAGATCGCAGCGCAAAGGGGCGAGACCCGCGTTTTTGCCAGCAGTTCAATCGTTATCGCCCCCTTCAAGGCTGTTCGGGCACCGGAACCTGTCGAAACCGCGCAGATTGATCCTGACACTGAGGCTAATTCTGATGTTGCGGAAGTGACCGAAACTGAGACGGCAAAAACGCAAACCTTACCAGAGACCCCGCCTGTCAGCACCACAGTTTCAAACGAAACGCCCGCAGCGCCAATGGTTATGGTGGCCGATGAGACCGGTGTGAAAATCTTGCAATCGGCAGCGCCGATCACAGGCGTCAGCATCGATGCGATCACCTATGATCCTGATGGTGCTGTCTTTGCATCTGGGCGCGGTATGGCAGGCGCAACTGTGCGGTTGTATCTGAACAATGCAGCCTTGATGGATACATCTGTCGGCACTGATGGTCAGTGGCGGGCGCAGATGGATGTCGCGACGGGCATCTATTCTTTGCGTGCAGATATGGTGGATGAGGCTGGTAAGGTGCTCAGCCGTGTGGAAATCCCATTCAAACGCGAAGATGTCGCCGTGCTTGAACGCTTGGCACAAGGGGCAGACCCTGTTGCAGAGCAAACGGCGGCTTCTGAAGCGACGGAGGCGAGCACACAGCCCGAAATAGCACAGTCCGAAACGGCACAGGCAGCGGCCGTTACAACAAAAACGCAAGAGGCGCCGCAACCTCGCATTGCCTCCATCACTGTGCAGCCAGGCAATACACTTTGGGGCATTGCTTCTGAAACTTACGGCGATGGTTTCTTGTTTGCGCGCGTGTTCAACGCCAATGTGGCTCAAATCCGTGACCCTGATTTGATCTACCCTGGACAGGTGTTTGTTTTACCTGACGAATAAAGTTTGCAGGTTTTACATATCGGGATTTCAATAAAACAGGGGCAGGCATGTCATTTGCCCCTGTTTTTAGATTGGGTCAGCGCCTATATACCTCTTCTTGTTTGGTTTTAAGCCTGAATTCAGGTTTATCGTCGCATATGTCATCTTATTCTTAAAGGCCGCTTTATGTCTCCACGTCCGTCGATCACCAGTTCTAAAGGTCCAGAAAACGGATGGTCCGTGGTCAAACAAGTGGCGCCGTACCTGTGGCCCAAGGGCAATCGCCCTGCGCGTGTGCGCGTGATTTTGGCCTTGCTGGTGATGATTTCGGCAAAAGTCATCTCTGTCACGGCCCCTTATTTGTATAAATTGGCGGTGGATGTCCTCAGCGGTGATGTCGCGGATAAGCCTGAAATGATGCTCGTTTTCGGTGCTGTCGGGTTGACTGTCGCTTATGGATTTGCGCGATTGATGACCAACGGGTTTCAACAGTTGCGCGATGCAATTTTTGCCCCTGTAGGCCAAGCTGCACTGCGCCAATTGGCTTTGCAGACGTTCCAGCACATTCACGCCCTGTCGCTGCGCTATCATTTGACCCGTAAAACCGGCGGTTTGAGCCGAATTATCGAGCGCGGCGTCAAAGGCGTTGCCTTTTTGCTCAACGTCATGCTGTTCGGCGTGTTTCCGTTGATCCTAGAACTGAGCATGGTGTTGATCATCTTGTGGCGCGCTTTTGGGTTTTCCTATCTTTCGGTCGTCGCAATTACGATTGCGGCCTATGTGATGTACACATTTAAGGTCACTGAATGGCGGGTCAAAATACGCAAGGAAATGAACGACCAAGACAATGACGCCAATCAAAAAGCCGTCGACAGCTTGCTAAACTATGAGACGGTCAAATATTTCAACGCAGATGCCCGCGAAATCGCTCGTTATGACACCGCGATGGCGGCCTATGAGAAAGCGGCGGTCAAAACCGAATATTCTTTGGCGTTCTTGAATTTTGGCCAGTCTGTGTTCATCACCTCTGGTTTGGTCAGTGTGATGGTTATGGCCGCAATGGGCGTGCAAAACGGGACAATGAGCGTGGGCGATTTTGTGATGGTCAACGCTTATATGATCCAAATCACCATGCCGTTGAATTTCCTTGGGTCTATGTATCGCAATATTCGCCAGTCTTTGGTGGATATGGAAGAAATGTTCGGCCTTTTAGAGCAACCTGCGGAAGTGGTGGATGCGCCCGATGCGAAACCTTTGAACGTCTCAGGCGGCGCGCTTGAATTCAAAAATGTTGATTTCGCTTATGACGCGGAACGTCCCATTTTGCGCGGGCTAGACCTGTCTGTGCCTGCTGGCAAAAAGGTCGCTGTGGTCGGCCCGTCGGGTGCGGGTAAATCCACCATCGGGCGCATGCTGTTTCGCTTTTATGATATCTCTGGCGGCAGTTTGTTGATCGATGGCCAAGATGTGCGCGATGTGACGCAAACTTCTTTGCACGCTGCCATCGGTGTGGTGCCGCAGGACACAGTTTTGTTCAATGACACCGTGCGCTACAATATCGCTTATGGCAAAGACAATGCGACATTTGATGAAATTGTTGCGGCCTCCAAAAAAGCGCAAATCCACGACTTTATTTTAAGCCTTCCCAATGGCTATGAGACCCAAGTTGGGGAACGCGGGCTGAAACTTTCTGGAGGTGAAAAACAACGGGTGGGCATCGCGCGCACCCTGTTGAAAGATCCGCCGATTTTGCTGCTGGACGAGGCCACGTCGGCGCTAGATACCCAAACAGAACGCGATATTTTGGGGGCTTTGAAAGCAGCAGGCGAGGGGCGTACTGTCATAACCATCGCGCACCGCCTGTCCACTGTGGCCGATGCAGACGAGATCGTGGTGCTGGAAAAAGGGCAGGTGACAGAGCGCGGCACGCATGAGGAGTTGCTGGAACGTCACGGGAAATACAGTGCCATGTGGGCGGCACAGGCCGAAGATCGTGAAGACGTTGCTTAGTGTTTTCAACCCGTTTGGGTCTTAATGACCTGAATCTCTTGTCAAAGTGATCCAATCACATCACCCTTGCGTAACCTTTAAAACAACAGGTTACGACTGGGGCGATTGATGACGGCACTGTGGTGGATACGGCGCGATATGCGGCTTGCGGACAACCCAGCACTATGTGCGGCGGTGCGTGCTGGCGATGTGATCCCTGTGTTCATTCGTGATGGCATTGTTGACGCTTTGGGGGCCGCGCCCAAGTGGCGCATGGGGCTGGGCCTTGAGCACCTGCAAGATCAACTGAAAGCGCTTGGCGGTGACGTGGTGCTGCGCAGTGGTGAGCCGCGCGATGTTTTGGTTCAGCTTGCCCAAGAGACAGGCGCAACATCGGTGTTTTGGTCGCGCTTATATGATGCAGGATGTATTGCGCGTGACACCGATGTGAAATCCAATCTGCAGGCTCATGATGTCGAGGCTCAATCCCTTGCTGGGCATTTATTGTTTGAGCCGTGGTCCGTTGAGACCAAACAGGGCGGATTTTATAAGGTCTACACGCCCTATTGGAACGCGGTCAAACAGCGCGACGTAGATGCGGCCTTGTCAATTCCAGTTTTGAAATTTGCGCCTATGCCAGCAAGTGAAGCGCTAGAAGACTGGCAACTTGGGGCCGCGATGAAGCGCGGGGCAGATGTCGTAATCCACCATGTTCACGTGGGTGAGACCGCAGCCCAAACGCGTCTTGCACGGTTTATCGAAGACCACATAGGCCATTACAAAGCCCGCCGTGATTTTCCGGCAGAGCCTGTATGCTCTGGCCTGTCTGAAAACCTGACTTATGGCGAAATTTCCCCCCGCCAAATCTGGCGTGCAGCTCAAAGGGCGCTGGAAGAGGGCGCCGCAGGGGCAGAGCATTTTTTGAAAGAACTGGTCTGGCGCGAGTTTGCCTATCATTTATTGTATCACAGACCAGATTTGCCGACAGAGAATTATCGATCGCATTGGGGGGATTTCCCGTGGAATACGGATGCGTCGCGTCCTGACGTCGAACGTTGGCGGCGTGGACAAACAGGTATCAAATTTGTCGATGCCGCCATGCGCGAACTCTATGTGACGGGCACGATGCACAACCGCGCGCGGATGATCGTTGCCTCATATTTGACCAAACATTTGATGACGGACTGGCGTCTGGGGCGCGCTTGGTTTGAGGACTGTTTGATTGATTGGGATCCCGCCGCGAATGCGATGGGGTGGCAATGGGTTGCAGGCTGCGGGCCAGATGCGTCGCCCTATTTCCGTATCTTTAATCCAGACGGGCAGATCGAGAAATTCGACAAGCAGGGCGTGTACTTGGGCCGATGGCTTGCAGAAGGTCAAGTTCATCCCAGTGAAACGGCACTTAGCTATTATGACGCCATTCCAAAATCATGGTCTTTGGCACCGCAAGACAGCTACCCAAAACCCATAGCGACTTTGAACGAAGGGCGATTACGTGCGCTTGACGCATACAGTGTTTTGCCAAAATCCGCCTAAAATTAGGGCTGCCACGCGACGAGTCGCGCAAAATATGATAAATTTGACGGGACATCCTTTGAAAAACAGGTGGGACCGACAACCGATAAAGGGGCTATTATGCTTGATTATGCTGCAACACCGCTTGACGATACCGAGGTTTTGACCAGCACACAGGGGCAAAGCAATCTGCCACGTTATTTTGCTCAAGCCTTTGCGATGATCAGCAGATTGGAACGCGGGCAGCTTGATTTTGTACTGACAGATGGGCGTGTTTTTCGTGCCAAAGGCCTTGCCGATGGACCTCACGCTGTTGTTGTGCTGAAAAATGACGATGTTTTTGCGCGGCTCATCCGTGAAGGTGATCTGGGATTTTGTGAAGATTACGTACAAGGTGGTTGGGACACGCCTGATTTGCAGGCATTCATGGATTTGGTTCATGCCGACAATGACGACATGTATGACAGCTTTCCTGGTATGAAGCTGGTGCGCGCCTATGAGCGTCTGCGCCATTGGTTAAATTCAAATTCCAAGCGCCAAGCCCGCAAAAACATCTCGCATCACTATGATTTGGGCAATACGTTTTATGGACTGTGGCTGGATGACAGCATGACCTATTCTTCGGCCTTGTTTGAAACCAATTCAGAAACCCTGTCTGAGGCCCAGATCGCCAAATATCGCTCCATGGTCGATGAAATGGGTGTGAAAGCTGGGGATCATGTGTTGGAAATCGGCTGTGGTTGGGGCGGCTTTGCGGAATATGCAGCCAAGCATCGCGGTTTGAAAGTGACAGGGCTGACCATTTCGCAAGAACAGTTTAACTTTGCGATGAATCGTATTGAAAAGGCTGGACTATCTGATTTGGTGACGCTGAAATTACAAGACTACCGCGACGAGACCGGCCAGTATGACGGGATCGCGTCGATTGAAATGTTCGAAGCCGTTGGAGAAAAATATTGGCCGGTTTATTTTGAGACGGTCCGGCGGTGTTTGAAACCGAAAGCCCGCGCCACGTTGCAAATCATCACCGTGCAGGATCGCCGGTTTGAAATTTACCGCAAGTCCGTTGATTTTATCCAAAAACACATCTTTCCGGGCGGTATGTTGCCATGCCCGACCGTCTTACGGGCACAGATTGCTGACTCTGGTTTGACGTTCGAGCAATCAAAAGAGTTCGGCGAAAGCTACAGCAAGACACTGCGCATGTGGTATGAGGCTTTCAACGCCAACTGGGATCAAATTGAACCGCTCGGATTTGACACAGAGTTCCGTAAAATGTGGAATTTTTATCTGACCTCTTGCGCTGCGACGTTTCACAGTGGAAATTGCGACGTAACACAGATCACAATGTCCAAACTGGATCGGTAACATATGCCTACAGCGCCCAAACTCGCAGCTCTCTTTTGGTATGCCCTCGTTGGCTGGTTCTCGGCGCAATTGGTTATTCCCTATCTTCCTGAGGGATCGCAGGTTGGGAAATTGCTTTTGATCAGCGCGGGCTTCGGCGGCTTTGTTGGCTGGACCTTTGCGGGCAAGCGGGCAGGCGATTCGATGCGTGCAGCCTACGGATATGGTCTGACGGCAATCTTTTTGCTGGTCTTATACTGTGTGTTTTACTTCTCATTCGAAGAAATGATCCGCCGCTCGATGCGCAATCGCTATGACGGCCCGATCCATGCGGTGACGAATTGTGTCGCACTTATGGGGGAACACTTTTTGTTAATGTTGAAATGGGATATTCTGATCGTGTTGATCTTTGGCGGCCTGTTCGGGGGCTGGATTGTCGAAAAAGTAGGACGCAAATGGTCGTAAATTCAGCGTTTGAAACGCTCAAAGGGCGTTTTGCAGACGACGAGATTGCTTATCTTTGTGAAGTCTTGGATGGATCAGAACCCGCGCTAACGGCTGATTTGATCACTGCAGCCGCGCATGAAGTTCTTGCGTATATGCCGTTTGAGCCCGCCAAAGAAGTCGCCCAACGACGCGGCATGATTTTGGTGCGCGCCGACAGTCGACTGAGAGCTGGCATGGGGCGTCCAATGGGGCAGGGCACATCTTTGCGGCGACGTGGTCGTGGACTGGATGCAGTCGATGTTCACGCTAAAGCCTATCCGTATTCCGATTTTTTCGCTGTTGAGGATTTGAAACTAAGACACACACGTTTTGATGGCAGCACCTCTGCCACGATGGATCGCGCAGCTTTTGTGTCTGCTGATGCTGTAACTGTCTTGCCCTATGATCCTATCCGCCAACGCGTGATGTTGGTTGAACAATTTCGGATTGCTCCGTTCGTGCGTGGTGACACACAGCCATGGTTGCTTGAACCCATTGCCGGTCGCGTCGATGCTGGTGAAACAGAGGTCACAACGGCACGGCGCGAAGCCATGGAAGAGGCGGGGATTGCCTTGCGGGATTTGCATCTTGTCAGTGGCTATTACCCATCCCCAGGCGCGTTGACGGAATACATCACTTCATACGTGGGCATCGCTGATTTGCCTGATACCGTGGTTGGCGTTGGTGGTCTGGCATCTGAGCAAGAAGACATCGCCAGTCTGCTTTTAAGCTTTGATGAATTGATGTCTTTGGCCGATCAAGGCGCGTTGGACACGGGGCCTTTGATGGTGTCAGCGCTTTGGCTGGCCCGTCACAAAGACAGGCTAGACCAAACGTAGTTTCGGCCTATTTTTTCTTAATGATAAGCGGCTAAGTCTTTTTCGGCTGCATCCACAGCCAAATCAGAGCTGCCCCCGCCAAGGTCAAAAGCGGGATCATCGCAAGGTTCACGGCGCTCCACCCGTCTTGCGGTGTGCCGCCAGAGCAGTTCATCAACCCACCTGATGCGAGCGAGGCAAAAGTCACGCCACCGAACACCAAAAGATCGTTCATGCCTTGAACGCGTCCGCGCTCTGATGGCTCATGCGACGATGACAGCATCGCTGTGGCTCCGATAAAGCCGAAATTCCAACCGATCCCAAGGAACACAAGAGCGACAAAAAAGTTGCCAAGTGAAATGCCCGACAGTGCCACGAGGCCAGCCATACCCAAAATCGCCAAACCGATGGCCATGATTTTTTCGACCCCAAAACGTGCAATCAAGGAACCGGTGAAGAATGAGGGAATGAACATCGCTAACACGTGAAAAGACACCACGTCGGCGGCTTTGTTTTGGGTGAAGCCACAGCCCACAACTGCTAAAGGTGTCGCGGTCATTACTAGGTTCATCAAGGCGTAAGACACCATGCCAACGATGATCGCCACGGCAATACGCGGCGTTTTCAACAGTTGCCATTTCGACCGCCCAAGGCTTTCACCCGCTTTCGCAATAGGGGGCTTGGGGATGTTGAGGAATAAAAACAGCGACGAGCCGATGATATTGATTGCAATCACTGCCAAGTAAGTGCCCAGAAACGGCACGACCATGGCTTGCGATGTGAGTTTAACCAATTGAGGTCCGATGATGGCAGAGGCCAATCCGCCCGCCATCACATAAGAAATCGCCTTGGGGCGAAATTCTTCTGAGGCCGTGTCGGTGGCTGCAAAGCGAAAGAAACCTTGGGAGGATTGATATACGCCGGTGAACAAACCACCGACAACGAACAACCAAAAGTTTTGTTGCAGCAAAGCGATGGCACCAATGGCCGCGCCCAGCGCGCCAGCGCCAGCGCCGATGAAAAACCCGACCCTGCGCCCATGTTTTTGCATGATGTTCGACATCGGCGTCGCCGTTAACATCGATCCCAGTACAGTGGCCGTGATTGGCAGAGTCGCGAAACACAGGTTCGATGCCAAAGATTGCCCCGCAAGCCCAGCGATGGTGAAAATCATCGCCATCTGCGCGCCCAAAAAGGCTTGCGCCGCCACCAAGATATAGACATTGCGTTTGGCGCGGGCGTGATCGGCAGGTAAAATCGGGCTTGTCATGATGAAACTTCTTTTGGCCAAGGCGTCAGGCCTATGTGTGTAACGTTTTTATGCGCAAAAAACACGCGACAAATTGTGCGCATGGGGCACCACAATTGTGATCATTCGGCGTTATGCGCGGTCGATCAAATGCATGAACGACCCTGACACCGATCCGTTGATCAATCCTGTGTCAGGCAATTCCTGATCCATAGCGTCTTTGACCTTAAACAAAGGTCTGCCTGTGGCTTTCAATGTGGTGGCGTAGTGAAATTCATGCGCGCGCCACGATCCTTGGAAAATCCCGCATTCAGATTGCACTGCACGGTAGCCCAAATGCAGCTGACGTGTTGCGAAGGATGTCTCTAACCCCAAAAGCCCCGCCATCTTATGCCGATGGCCTGTGGCGTCGATCATGCCATCGCCCAAAACCATATATCCACCGCATTCGCCATAAACGGCACGACGTGCGGCGGCTTCGCGTAGGCCTTGCATGAAGTGATGATTGCTTGCCAACTGGCCCGCGTATAATTCGGGGTAGCCACCGGGCAAATAGGTCAATTCGACTGGCGGCGGTGCTTGATCTGCGAGAGGCGAAAAGACCGAAACCTCAGCGCCTTGAGAGCGCCAATCTGCCAAAAGATGCGGATAGGCAAAGGCAAAGGCGGCGTCTTGTGCCACGGCAATGGTTTGCGCAGGAGGCGTCAAAGCGGCATGTTTCGGGGCAGGGGCGACCTCACCCGCGCATGTCAAAATAGCTTCCAGATCGACATGAGCGGCAAGGCTGTCAGCCACAGTGTTTAGATAAGCATCCAAATCATGGCGCTCTTGGGCTTGAACCAATCCAAGATGACGATCTGGGTGAATAATATCAGCGCTGCGCGGCACAGCGCCCAAAACTGGCACATTCACATGGGCCAAAGCACGCACAAGCATATCACGGTGACGCTGTGATCCGACCTTATTCAAGATGATTCCCGCTATGTTGATACGTGGATCATGCGCGATAAATCCCGCCACAACTGCACCAATGCTTTGCGCCATACGCGCGGCATCAATCACCAAGATCACCGGAATATCAAAAAGCCGCGCCAGATCAGCCGAAGCCCCCTTGCCATCCAATGCAGGATCAAGGCTTGGCGCACCGTCAAACAATCCCATCGCACCCTCAATGACCAACGTTGTGTCAGTGCCACATTGCGCAATGGATTTCAGACGACCATCGCCCATCGCCCATGCATCAAGATTGAAACAGGGCTGCCCGCAGGCAGCTTCATGAAAGCGTGGATCAATATAATCAGGGCCTGATTTTGCGCCACGTACAGCATGACCACGTCGCGTCAGCGCGCGCAAAATTCCCAAAGTTAAAGTGGTTTTGCCGGATCCAGAGCTGGGAGCGGCGATCAAGACGGCACGGGTCAATCGCGCAACTCAGCGGGTTTTCCGCGTCCCAAAGGGTCAAGATTGCGTGGTTTTTCGCCCCGCTCCAAAGCCTGCCAATCCAATACCTGACGCATCAAAACGGAACGCCCCACGCAGATAATCGCAGGCGGCCCCATGTCGGTATTGGCGATGTCGCCCAGCATTGCGCCCAAAGTGGTCTCTAACACCTTTTGGTTTGGTGTCGTCGCTTGGGACACAATAGCGACCGGCTCACCCATCCCGCGTCCTGCCCCAAGCAGGCCTGCACGAATAGAGGGCGCGTGTTTCATGCCCATATAGATGACCAAGACACCTGAGGCGCGTGACAAAGCATCCCAATCAAGCGTCTTCGTCGCTTCGCCGGTTTGATCGTGGCCCGTGACAAAGGTGACGGCTTGGTTCACATCGCGGTGGGTCACAGGAATACCCGCATAGGCCAAACCGCCGATGCCCGCGGAAATGCCGGGGACAATGCGCACATTGATCCCGTGTTGGATCAAGGTCTGCGCTTCTTCGCCACCACGACCAAAGACAAAAGGATCGCCACCTTTGAGCCGCATCACCCGTTTGCCTTGTTGTGCCAATTCCACCAAGGTCAGAGAAATATCGATCTGCTTGGCAGACGGTTTGCCACCACGTTTGCCTGCATATATTTTTTCAGCGTCATCACGCGCCCATTGCAAAATTTCAGGCGCAACCAGTGCGTCATATACAATCACGTCCGCTTGGCGCAGCGCATTCACCGCATGCAATGTCATAAGACCGGGGTCGCCGGGGCCTGCGCCGCAGAGCCAAACCCATCCGGGTTCGATGGCGGGCCAATTGCCATTGGGCAAGGGAAGTGTGGTGAGTGTTGATTCTGTCATAATCGATTTATGACGCAGCGGGCGGAGCTAGGAAAGGCCCGTCAGAAGCACTTGTGTCGCCTTTGGACAAGAAAACGCATAGCAATTCGTCACAGGCCCGTTTTATAGTCGGCACAATGACAAATACACCCACACCATTGCGCCGGGGCTGGACCACGGGCGCTTGTGCCACCGCCGCCACGCGCGCGGCTTTGATGCAGCTGTGGGGCGAGGGCTTTCCCGATAAGGCGCGCATCACTTTGCCAAAGGGCGAGCGGCCTGAATTTGCTCTATCTTATACAGCGACAGGGACTGAACAGGGCGCGGGTTGGGCCGAGGCGGGTATCATCAAAGACGCAGGCGATGATCCCGATGTCACCCATGGGGCTGAAATTCGCGCCAGAGTATCGCGCTCAACTGGTGGTGTCGTGTTCAAAGCGGGCGAGGGCGTGGGCACCGTGACCAAAGCAGGCCTGCCGATTGGCGTGGGTGAACCCGCGATCAATCCTGTCCCGCGCGAAATGATGACAGCGCAAGTCACCGAGATGGCCGCACGTTTGGGGCAAAGCCCTGATGTCGAGATCACGATCTCTATCCCTGATGGTGCTGAGATCGCCCTGAAAACATGGAACCCGCGCCTCGGTATTCTGGGCGGCTTGTCCGTTTTGGGCACCACAGGTGTCGTGAGGCCGTTTTCATGTGCCGCTTGGATCGCCTCTATTCATCGTGGTGTTGATGTGGCCCGTGCCGAAGGTCTGTCGCATCTGTCTGGCTGCACAGGCGCCACGTCTGAACGCATTGTTCAGGCGCACCATGGGCTGACAGATGCAGCTATGCTGGATATGGGCGATTTCGTTGGCGGGATGTTGAAATATATCGTCAAACACCCTGTGCCACGCGTGACCATTGGCGGTGGTATCGGCAAAATCGCAAAGCTTGCCCAAGGCGAGATGGATTTGCATTCCAAACGCGGCCAAGTGGACTTGCAATTTTGGGCAGACCGTCTTGATCTGCCTGACATTGCCTCTGCCAATACGGCCCTTGAGGCCAGCCAGATCGCAGGCCCTATTTTTGCAAAAACCGTGGCTGAAACAGCCTTAGACACCGTCAATGCGCGGTTTAAAACAGGTTGTGATGGCGCAACAATTCAGTATGACATCGTGGTGATCGACCGCGCAGGGGCCATTTTGGCCACAGCTTCTTAAGAAAGACCAATGCTATGATCCTACTTCTCGCGGGCACCGCTGAGGCGCGCAATTTGGCAGGCTACTTGAAGGATGCGAACATTGCTTGCATCGCTTCATTGGCGGGGGCAACGCGCAATCCGATTGATTTGGGTGTGCCCACGCGCATCGGCGGTTTTGGCGGGGCTGAGGCTTTTGAGGCCTTTTTGATCGGTGAAAACATCACAGCCGTGATCGATGCCACTCATCCTTTTGCCGATAAAATCACCGCCCGCACAGCGCAGATTTGTAAAGACCGCGCCCTGCCGTATTTGCGTTTTGAACGTGCCCAATGGATTTCGCGCACAGGTGATGCTTGGCATCGTGCTGACAGCTATGCAGATTTAGATCAATTGATCCCCAAAGGGGCGCGAGTGTTTGTGGCGACGGGGCGTCAAAGTCTAGAACATTACGGGCCGTTGCAAGATCGTCATCTGATGTGTCGGGTGATTGATGCGCCGACAGAACCGTTTCCGTTAGGCACTGGCGAATGGATCATCGGGCGCCCGCCGTTTTCTGAGGCGCATGAACGCGACATGTTCGCGCGGCTCAAACCTGATTGGCTTGTGGTGAAAAACGCAGGCGGGGCAGGTGGTAAAACCAAACTGGCCGCCGCACGCGCTTTGGGTATTCAAGTGGCGATGATGACACGCCCCGAAGCGCCTGAAGGGATTGAGCGGCGCGAACAGATTTGCGATGCGCTGGAATGGGCAGAGCAATTCGCATGAGGCGCATCACCTGTCAGGCAGATGTGGATGCGGATGCTGCTATTTTGGCAGCAACAATCCCACACTTTGCCAAGGCTTACGATTTAACTGGGCCATTGCCTTTGCGGTTGCGCCAAGACGGTTTCGAAGAATTGATGTCGGCGATTGTCTCTCAGCAGGTTTCAGTGGCCTCAGCCAAGGCCATCTGGCAACGGGTTGTAGATGCGCAGTTACACACCGAATCCGCTGTGTGCGCCGCCACAGATGACGAATTGCGTGCTTGTGGATTGTCGCGGCCTAAAGTGAAATATGTCAGAGCTTTAGCTGAGGCGCGGATCGATTTTGAGGCGCTGCGCAATGCCTCAACGGATGAGGTCATAACTGTGCTGACCCAAGTCAAAGGCGTTGGGCGCTGGACGGCAGAAATCTACGCCAAATTTTCGCTTGGCCATGCGGATGTCTTTGCTGCCAATGATTTGGCTTTGCAAGAGGCCGCAAAAATTCTGTTTGAATTGGACGCCCGCCCAACCGAGACACAGATGCGCGCCATGGCCGCAGATTGGGCTCCCTATAGATCTGTTGCAGCGCGGCTTCTATGGGCCTATTACCGTGTTGAGAAAACCCGTGAAGGAATACGTTGATGTCTGTGCTTGACCATAAAATGAAAGAAAGCCAATCTGGCTCGGCCCACTCCGTTGTGGTGTTTTTGCATGGTTACGGGGCCAATGGCGCGGACCTTTTAGGGCTGGCTGACCCCATGGCCGAACATATGCCCGACACGATTTTTTATGCGCCTGATGCCCCTGAACTGTGTGCTGGCGCGCCTGGTGGGTTCCAATGGTTTCCTATTCCTTGGATCGATGGCTCTTCTGAGGAAGAATCGCGGATCGGTATGGAGCGTGCATCCCATGAATTGAACGCCTATTTGGACGATATTCTTGTCGATCTTGATCTTGAACCTGCACAGATGGCCGTGGTTGGTTTTTCACAAGGCACCATGATGGCGCTGCATGTCGCCCCGCGCCGCGAAGATGCTGTTGCGGGTGTCGTTGGTTTTTCGGGCCGTTTGCTAGAACCTGAGATGCTTGAAGATGAATTGCGCGTGAAAATGCCAATTTTGTTGGCCCATGGCGATGAAGACAATGTTGTGCCGCCACAGTCTATGCCGGATGCTGTGCAAGCATTGGAGGCCGCAGGATTTGAGAAAGTCTATGCGCATTCTATGGAAGGCACGGCTCATGGAATCGACCCAGAAGGGCTTTCCGTGGCTTTGGCTTTCTTGCGCGAACGGCTTGGATACGAATAAACGTAACACAAGGTTGTTGGTGTGGGGGCGCTGTGACATGGAAATGCCACGCGCTTTCAAGTGACCTAACGTTATTGACTATAATTTTAGGTTTTTCGCCGATTACATTCAGAACCGCTTGACGATCTGCGCCACATTGTTACCATTTTGTTAAGAACCAGTTGGAGGAGAGTCCCATGGACCTGATTATCACTTTGAGCGCCCTATCTGTTTTACTGATTGCTGGCGTCGCGTATGTCCCTCAGCAGCAGCCACGTAAAATTCGCGTCCGCGTCGAAGACAAGCGTCGCTAAAATTTAGCTGCGAACAGCTTTAGGTTCGTTTGATATATCTGGTGTGCCGATTTTGGTCACACCGTACCAAATGAAAGATCGTATGGATTACCATGCGATCTTTTTTTATGCACTCTGTCACACAGACGTCATCACACACGCCTTATTATGCACCCCATACGGATCATATATACAGGGGTCTTGCCAGCTATCATCCCCGATATATAGTGAGGGTATGTCTAGGACGCGCGCCTGACCAAAGACGCCCGAGCCTTGGCATATGTGCAAGAGGTGCGATTGGAAGTACAGATGGACAGTGAGTTTCGAACCGATTTCGTCAGAGAACCGAATATTCGCAAGGCGCATCCCGCTTTGGTGCTCAATGCGGATTACCGCCCCTTGTCCTATTATCCTCTGTCTTTGTGGCCATGGCAGGAAGCAATCAAAGCAGTTTGGTTGGATCGCGTCGAAATCGTTGCCGAATACGACCAAGTGGTGCGCAGTCCCAGACATGAGATTAAGATCCCGTCTGTTGTTGTCCTGAAAGATTATGTCAAACCTCAAAAGCGCGTGGCCTTCACGCGCTTTAATTTGTTTTTACGGGATGAATTTTGCTGTCAGTACTGCGGTTCGATGGGCAATTTGACCTTTGATCACGTTATTCCACGTGCACGGGGCGGTATCACTTCATGGGAAAATGTCGTTGCAGCCTGTCAACGATGTAATCTGCGCAAAGGATCGAAATCTCTGCGTCAAATCGGCATGCAGCTGCGCAAAACGCCGCGCGCGCCGGAATGCGAGCAATTGCGCAATGTCGGACGAAAATTTCCGCCAAATCACTTGCATGACAGTTGGATCGACTTTTTGTATTGGGATTCGGAGTTGGAAGCCTAAGCCTGCGTCTACGCTGAACAGGGTGCGTGACAGAATCTATGTCTCATGCTCACGACCCAAGGCAATGCGGGAGCGGCGTGATGTTACGCAAGGTGCCAGTCTTGAGCCAAAGCTTTAGCAAATTGGTGAAAAAGCCGTCCCGCGGCTGTCATTTTTGGCGATGACATTAGGATCGATGAATTTTTCACCATAGTGCCATTTCGGGTGGGGGCGTTAAAGTCTTTCATAGGGCCATCCGTTGCGACGTGAACTATCTGTGATATGCGTTTGTAACCTGTTAAAAAAGCATCTTGTGCCATGCTACCGTATTGTGATCATGTCACTATTTGTGGGGCAAGTGGTATGCCAAAAGAGTGGCAGACGAATGAGGCATCGGGTGCTAGACTTTGCAGAATTAGGGCGTTAAACCTTGCGCGTTAGCGCTAACGATGTTTTGGAAAAAGCTGTCGTTGCGGTGAAATACAATGGTGAAGGTGATCCGCGCAAACAGCGCCGCCTGAACACACAAAGGAGACACATCATGGTGTCACGCGTCATTCCGGTCGAAACCTTCGATTTGGTTATTTTTGGTGGCACGGGCGATCTGGCCCGCCGCAAAATTTTACCTGGCTTGTACCGTCGTTTTTGTTCTGGTCAAATGCCCAGCGATGCCCGCATCATTGGTGCTGCGCGCTCTGACTTTGGCACATCAGAGTTTCGTGATCTCGTGCGTGATGCCATACATGAGTTCTCTGAAAAGAACGATTGCGACGAATGTAACATCGAAGAATTTTTGGCGCAGTTGGACTACGTCACCATCGATGCGAAAGGCGAGGGCGGATGGTCTGAGTTGAAAGCCATGATGCGCAACGATGTTGTCAAAGCCTTCTATTTCTCAGTCGCGCCCAGCCTGTTCGGCGCGATTGCAGAGCGGTTGCACATGAACGGTATTTCTGATGCTGACAGCCGTATCGTGGTTGAAAAACCATTCGGGCGTGATTTGGTGACAGCTAAGGCGTTGAACGGCGATTTGGCGGCTCATTTCGACGAGACGCAGATCTACCGCATCGATCATTACCTTGGCAAAGAAACCGTGCAAAACCTTATGGCTGTACGGTTTGGCAATATCTTGTTCGAACCGTTGTGGAACGCACAATACATCGATCATATCCAGATCACAGTGGCGGAAACTGTTGGTGTGGGCGGGCGCGGTGAATATTATGACCGTGCGGGTGCCATGCGCGATATGGTGCAAAACCACTTGATGCAGCTGTTGTGCTTGATCGCGATGGAGCCGCCAAGTAAATACGACCCTGACGCTGTGCGCGATGAAAAGCTAAAAGTTATCCGTGCCTTAGAACCTATTGCGCCGCATCACATCGTACGCGGTCAATATGACGCGACCGAGACCGAGCAATCCTACCGCGACGACGCGGGCGATCCGAAATCGCGCACCGAAAGCTATATCGCGTTGCGCTGTCAAATCGCCAACTGGCGGTGGGCCAATACGCCGATTTACATCCGTACGGGCAAAAAACTCAAAGCGCGCGCCTCTGAAATTGCTGTTGTGTTCAAAGAGACTCCGCATTCGATTTTTGGCGAAGAGGCTGGTACACACGCCAATGTCTTGCGCATTCGGTTGCAACCCAATGAGGGCATGACTTTGCAGGTGACGATCAAAGAACCTGGCCCTGGCGGGATGCGTTTGGTCGATGTGCCGCTGGATATGTCATTTGCCGATGCTTTGGGTGATGAAGATGATGTGCCAGATGCCTACGAACGTTTGATCATGGATGTGATCCGTGGCAACCAAACGCTGTTTATGCGTGGCGATGAAGTCGAGGCCGCTTGGGCGTGGACCGATCCGCTGATCAACGGCTGGACCGCGCGCAACGATGTGCCAAAGCTGTATGATGTTGGCTCTGCTGGGCCTGATGACGCGGCTTTGATGCTCAAACGTGAAAACCGTGCTTGGCGGGAGATCAAAGAATGAACTTTGTAGAGTATGCAGACCGCGATGCATTGATGCTTGATTTGGCGGATATCATCGCAGGGGAATTGAGAGCGGCGCTGGATCACTCTGATCGTGCCTCTTTATGTGTGCCGGGCGGCACCACGCCAGGGCCGATTTTCGACACCTTGTCGGGGGTACATTTGGCGTGGGATCGGATCGATATTTTGCTCAATGATGAACGCTGGGTGCCTGAAACCTCTGATCGGTCTAACACGGCGCTGCTTAAGCGGCGCTTGGTCACTGGGCATGCCTCTGAGGCGGCTTTGATTCCGTTGCACACGGACGTGCCAACACCTGAAGAGGGTTTGGATGGCTTGATGCCTGCTGTCGACGCCGCATTGCCGCTTGATGTTTTAGTGCTTGGCATGGGGCTTGATATGCACACGGCGAGCCTGTTCCCCGGTGCCGATCAACTCGCACTTGGTCTATCAGATGATGCACCGACATTGCTTGCGATGCGTGCGCCCGGTGCGCCTGAGCCGCGGATCACCCTGTCTGCTAAGGCTTTGAAATCAGCCGTGTCTACGCATATTTTGATCACAGGCACCGAAAAACGCGACGCTTTGGAACGAGCGCGTAAATTGCAGCCTTTCGACGCGCCGATTGCAGCTTTCTTGCAAGGCGCAACTGTGCACTGGGCCGCATAAAACGCGTGGCAGATGGCCCAAACTATGCGCCAATTTCGCCTCATCCCATTAGGGACAGATAAACTGTTTAAGACTAAAATGGGGTCACCCCCTGATAGGAGATACCATGTCCGTTGATTTTTCCGGATTGAAAGCATTGAACGCAGCGGCTGCAGATCGCCACATTCTTGATCTGTTTGCCGATGATGCCGTGCGGGCTCGGTCGTTTTCTGTCGAAGCGGACGGGCTTTTGTTTGACTACTCGAAAACCAATATCGATGCAGCGCAAAAGACTGCGTTGATTGATCTGCTCGAGCAGGCCGATGTGGCAGGCAAACGCGATGCGATGTTCAGTGGTGAAAAAATCAACGACACCGAAGGGCGCGCTGTTTTGCACACGGCGCTTCGCAATCTTGATGGCGATGACATCACGGTCGATGGCGCGGGCATCATGAAAGATGTGCGTCATGTTTTGGCTCGTATGGATGATTTTGCCGATCGTGTGCGCCGCGGCGACATCACATCATCCTCCAATGCGCCGTTTGAAAACATCGTTAATATCGGGATTGGTGGATCTGATCTTGGCCCTGTGATGGCCTATGAGGCCTTGCGCCCTTACGCCGACGGGCCGCAGTGTCATTTTGTATCCAATGTTGACGGCGCGCATATCTATGATGTGTTGAAGGGGCTTAACCCTTTGACCACATTGGTTATTGTCGCCTCTAAAACCTTTACAACAATCGAGACTATGACCAACGCCCAAACCGCACGGGATTGGCTTGTTGAACATGTCGGCGAAGAGGGTATTTCACGTCATTTCGCAGCACTGTCCACAGCGCGTGACAAAACGGCTGCCTTTGGCGTTGATCCTGATCTTGTGTTCGGATTCGAGGATTGGGTTGGTGGTCGTTATTCTGTTTGGGGCCCTATCGGTCTGCCTTTGATGCTGGCGATTGGTCCACAACATTTCGCGGATTTCTTGCGTGGTGCGCAAGCGATGGACACACATTTTCGCACCGCAACTTGGGGCGAAAACCTGCCTGCGCTTTTGGCTTTGACGGGAATTTGGCACAATCAAGTCTGCGGTCACGCTACGCGTGCCGTTTTGCCATATGAACAACGTCTTGTGCGACTGCCGGCCTATTTGCAGCAGCTGGAAATGGAAAGTAACGGCAAACGGGTGTCAATGGATGGCGAAGATTTGCCCTTCGAGTCTGGCCCTGTTGTTTGGGGGGAACCTGGCACCAATGGCCAACACGCGTTTTATCAGTTGATTCACCAAGGCACGCGGGTTGTCCCTTGTGAATTTATGGTTGGAAAATACGGTCATGAAGCGGGTCTTGAGCATCAACATGAATTGCTTGTGTCCAATTGCTTGGCGCAATCCGAGGCGTTGTTGCGTGGCCGATCCTTGGATGAGGCGCGTGCCATCATGCGTGCCAAAGGCTTTGAAGGGGCGGAACTGGAACGCCAAGCGCGCCACCGTGTGTTCCCGGGCAATCGCCCAACAACAACATTGGCTTACGAGCGCCTCACCCCGTTTGTATTGGGACAAATCGTGGCCCTTTATGAACACCGCGTCTTTGTCGAAGGTGTCGTCCTGGGGATTAACTCTTTCGATCAATGGGGTGTTGAGCTTGGCAAAGAGCTTGCTGTTGCGTTGCAACCTGTTTTGGCTGGCGCTGAGGATGGCGCTGATAAAGACGGATCAACGAGAAACCTTGTAAAGTTCCTTCAAGTTTAGCTCGTTCAATCATTGTTAATAAGGCTCGCTGGGGAAACCTAGCGAGCCTTTTCCATGTTAAACGACCCTGCGTTATTGGTGGGGGATACAGTTTCTTGCTCTTGACCTTCTTCTTGACGATCCCTAAATTCAAATCAGTTCTCAGGGCGGGGTGTAATTCCCCACCGGCGGTTATAGTCCGCGAGCGCCTCGCACGTAAAAAGGCTTGGGTCAGCAGATCTGGTGAAATTCCAGAACCGACGGTTAAAGTCCGGATGGTAGAGAATGGAATGCGGGCAGGGGGCTTTGGCTCGTCGTGCGCGTTCCTTCGAGCTCTGGGACCTAACAGTGTAAACTCAAGGGTTCCAAAATGACAAATATGACTTCAAATTTCGAAACATCTTCTCCTCGCATCGCGTTCATTCGTGCCCGTTGGCATGCCGATATTGTGGATCAAGCCCATGTTGGTTTTCTCGCACAAATGACAGAGCATGCGCCAAACGCCACAACAGATGTCTATAATGTCCCCGGTGCATTCGAAGCACCGCTTTTGGCGAAACGTTTGGCCAAAACTGGCAAATATGATGCCATCGTTGTCGCGGCCTTGGTCGTCGATGGCGGCATTTACCGTCATGACTTTGTTGCTGACGCTGTGGTGTCAGGGTTAATGCAAGCGCAACTGGAAACAGAAGTTCCGATGTTCTCGGTGTCTTTGACGCCGCATCATTTTCATTCCACAGAAGATCACATCAAGTTCTATACAGAACATTTTGTGAAAAAGGGCGCCGAGGCCGCAAATGCCGTGCGTGATATTCTGGAGTTGGAATTGCCTGAGCTGGTTAGTGAATGAGCGCAGTTGCCTAACTGGACTTTTCGACAAATAAATAAGCCGCCCTTTGGGCGGCTTTCATTTTTGACATCAATACTTGTTGAGGCTGTGATGCAGTGGGAGGGCCTGTCTAGCCGTTCCAAGTGCGGATGGGACCGCAATCCATATGTACAAAGTTAGAGCCGCGATAGGATCCAACGCCGCCAGCAGAGCAGGACTTGGCAGCAGATGCCATTTGGCTCACGGAGCGAGATTTAAGGCGCAAATCCGCAGCTTCGCCCTGCATGTGTAAGGATTTTTTGGCAACCCCGCTTGAGCGAGAGCGCAGCATGTTGTTTGTTTCGGGTGAGCGATAGCCGGAGAGCAACATATAAGGCTCATTCACGTCCATCAATCCATGCGCAGCGGCCATAATATCAATGGTGCGGGCGTCAATGGATTTCACTTTATTGTTGCGCCAATCACGGAAGAAATAGGTGACTTCTTTAAGGGCTTCTTTGATATATTTGCCTTCGACCCAATAAATGGTGTCGATGCTTTCCCCAGTACGACCTGAATACATGCGCAATCTGCGAATGTCGCCAGACCCTCGCAGAAACCCTGCTGCATTGGCGTAAACTGGAGCAGCAGAAAGGCTAGCGGCTGCAAAGCTGCGCAAAAGTGTGCGCCGTGTAAGTGTACTGGACTTGTCTGTCGTCATGATCTCAAGCGTCCCGTTTCTATCATTCCCGCCTCAACGCGGTTTGTTCGTTTGTGCCGTTTTGCGACATTCTAACGCATTCACTGTCTTCAATATTGACCTAAATCGTCCCCAAAAGAGGGCTACGTAAAGGTCAGGGCTTTGCCTCAAAGAGGTCTTGGACGCAAACCATAGTCTCGCTGATGAAACAGTTGATGGACCAAAACAATTTCAAAGCTTTGCTTCGATCAACCCCATTCGTCAGTCTGAGTTCACTGATATGCCTGTAGGTCTTATGTCATAAAGTGAATCACCCTCCAAGCCTCGCTTTTTTGAGTGGCATTAAATGGCCGAAAGTAGGCAAGAATTTGCGCATTTTGGCTGAAAATTCTCGATAGGCATTGAAAAATACGGCCGAGCGCTAGTGCGTGTTGGGAAAAATCAAGGGGAACTGTGGGGGCATTTGATCACGATAAAATGTGTGCCTTGGTGACCACACGGGGCATTTCTGGCCAGTTTCCCCCTCACACAGTAAGGGAAATCGTGTACTTTGAACGCTAGTTTCCTGTCTTTTTTGAGGATGATCATGTTTTCCATTTTAGCACCACGCACAACGCTCGCGGCGCGTTTAGCGTCTGCCGCGTCGCAGAGTTTGCGACTCGGTTTCATTGCCATTTTTTCGATGGCCTTTATTGCTGCCGCCCCTGATAAGGCGTCTGCCCAGCAAGTGACTGCGATGATGCAGTCCATCGCTGAGGCGGCCTCCAAATCCAAAGAGCTGTCGGAGTATTATCGTGCGACGGGCTATAAGCCGATCTTTGCAGACAATACAGGTCGTGCACGCAATCGTCGTCAGGCTTTATTGCGTGCGCTGGATTCTGCCCCTGAACATGGTATTGCGCCCTATGACACAAGTTTGTTGAAAGCCAATATGCGTGCGATCAAATCCGAACGTGATTTGGGCCGCGCTGAAGTGGCAATGGCGACATTGTTTTTGGATTACGCCAGAGACATGCAAACGGGTCAATTGATCCCATCACGTATCGACGGCGAAATTGTGCGCCAAGTTCCGTACCGTGATGGTGTGTCGCTGATGGACAGTTTCGCAAAGTCTACACCATCCGCTTTTTTGAAAAGTTTGATGCCAAAGTCGCCAGAATATACGCGGTTGCTTAAAGAAAAACTTGTGCTGGAAAAAACGCTTGGCAAAGGCGGCTGGGGACCACAGGTCAACGGCAAGACGCTTGAACCTGGTCAATCCAACGCAAATGTTGTTGCTTTGCGTGATCGTTTGATCGCGATGGGATACCTCAAGCGCAACGCAAGCACTGTTTATGACGCGAACATTCAAAAAGCTGTGCAATTGTTCCAACAGCGTCATGGCTTGTCTGCTGATGGTGTTGCGGGTGCAGGGACATTGAAAGAGTTGAATGTCGAGCCTGAGCAGCGCCTCGCGTTGATTCATGTGGCGCTGGAACGTGAACGTTGGATGAATATCGAACGCGGCAAACGCCATATCTGGGTGAACATCACAGATTTTTCAGCCAAGATCATCGACAATGACAGTGTGACGTTTCAAACGCGTTCTGTCGTTGGTGCCAATGATTCAAACCGTCGCACACCAGAGTTTTCAGACGTCATGGAGCACATGGTGATCAACCCAACTTGGAATGTGCCTCGCTCTATTGCTGTTCGTGAATACTTGCCTTTGATGCAAAAGAACCCAGGGGCTGCAGGGCATTTGCGTTTGGTGGATTCTCGTGGTCGCACAGTGAACCGCGCCAATGTGAACTTCAATTCATACACATCAAGAACCTTTCCGTTTAACCTGAAACAGCCACCGTCTGACGGCAATGCTTTGGGTTTGGTGAAGTTCATGTTCCCAAACAAATACAATATCTACCTGCACGACACACCGTCCAAGAGCCTATTCGCACGCGAAGCCCGCGCGTTTTCACATGGCTGTGTGCGTTTGCAAGATCCGTTTGATTTTGCCTACGCCTTGCTTGCCAAACAGTCCAACGACCCAGTGGGGCTGTTTCAGTCACGTTTGAAATCTGGCGTTGAATCTGTTGTCGGTTTGGACGAGCAAGTGCCTGTGCACATCGTTTACCGCACAGCGTCGACTGTTGCGAAAGGCGGCATGGAGTACCGTCGCGATGTTTACGGTCGCGATGCGAAGATTTGGTCTGCTTTGCAAAAACGTGGTGTTCAACTGCGCGCAGTTGGCAGCTAAATTAAGGTTTCTGTCAGATCTAAGGGGCGTCCTGCGGGGCGCCCTTTATCGTTTGTGGCGCAAGCGAGACGATAAAACTTGCTGCCAAGTTTGGCCTCGGTCCTTTCCATGCGTGTCTTGAGGCATTATGTCAAAGGAACACATGTATTCTCAAAGGTTTCATCATGACAGGCATCACAATTTCAGACTTGGCACAGCGCATCGGCGCGCCATTTGAGGGCAATGGCGCATTGCTTGTGACGTCTGCCAGTGAACCCAGAACCGCTGATGCCGATCACATCGCTTTGGCGATGGACCCGAAGTTTGCACCAGAACTGGCCAATGGGTCTGCGCGTGCGGCAGTGCTTTGGGAGGGGGCCGATTGGAAGTCTTTCGGATTGGAGGCAGCCATTTTGGTACGCCGTGGGCGTTTGGCAATGGCCACGATCACAGCCAGTTTTGATGCAGGTCTTGGCCTTGCAAAAGGCATTCACCCCAGCGCCGTGGTCGATCCTACGGCGATCATTGGCGCTGATGTGTCAATCGGTCCGCTGGTTGTGATTGGCGCTGGCGCTGTCATCGGTGATTGTTGTCAGATTGCGCCACAAGTGACTGTTGGGGCAGGGGTTCACATCGGACCTGACGCCGTGATCCATTCCGGTGTGCGGATTGGTGCGCGGGCACAGGTTGGCGCACGCATTTATATTCAGCCCGGGGCTGTGATTGGTGCGGATGGGTTTTCTTTTGTCACTCAAGAGGTCTCAGCCGTTGAGCAAGCGCGTGAAAGCCTTGGGGCCAATGTCGAGGCCAAGGGCCAAAGCTGGCTGCGCATCGCCTCAATTGGCGGTGTAATCATTGGCGATGATGTTGAGATTGGGGCCAATGTTACCATCGATCAAGGCACCATTCGGGCCACACAAATCGGCTCGGGCAGCAAGCTCGATAACCAAGTGCACATCGGTCACAATGTGATTGTCGGCCAGCACTGTTTGCTGTGCGGGCAAGTTGGTATTGCGGGCTCTACCGTCTTGGGCGATTTTTGCGTCATGGGTGGCCAAGCAGGAGCCGCCGACAATATCAAAATCGGATCGGGTGCCATTATCGGTGCGGGGTCCGGTGTGTTGTCGAATGTCCCGAAAGGCAAGGCGATGATGGGCTATCCTGCGGTCGCTATGCAAACCCATATTGATATGTATAAATCTTTACGGCGCTTGCCACGTGCTTTAAAAGATCTGGCCTCAAAGAAGGGGGGCTAAGATCAGGCGACGTTTTTGACACCCCACTGTCATATTTTTCTGTTTTACAGCCAAATGCTTCGGTCTAAATTCTATACAGGCCGTGAAAGATGGAGACACCGAAATGTCTGATGAGATCAAAACAAAGATTATCGCGATCATCGCCGAGCAAGCCGTGCTTGAGCCCAGTGACGTGCGCGACGACCAAGACTTAGATGACCTTGGAATCGACAGTCTCGGCCTTGTCGAATGTATTTTTGCCATTGAGGAAACCTTTGATATTTCTGTGCCGTTCAACGCGAACGAGCCAGATCAATCGGATTTTGATATCTCTTCTGTGTCGGCGATTGTCAAAGCTGTTCAAGGATTGATAGCTGAGCAATCGTCATGAAACGCGTCGTCATCACGGGGGCGGGGACAGTCAACGCTTTGGGGCTAGATGTACCTTCAACCTTAGAGGCTATGCGTGAAGGCCGCTGCGGCATATCAGAACTGAAATTTCGTGATGTGGACAGGCTGTCGATCAAAATTGGCGGTCAAATTCATGGCTGGACCACTGAAAACCGCTTCAACCGTCAGCAAATCGCTTTGTATGACCGTTTCACGCAGTTTGCGTTGACGGCAGCGAAAGAAGCGATCGAGCAATCGGGTTTGGAATTTATCGGTGATCTTGCAGCTAAGTCAGGGGTGATTTTTGGTACATCTGGTGGCGGTTTGAACACCCAAGATGACAATTACCGCATGGTCTATGAAGAGGGCAAAAACCGCGTTCACCCTTTCGTGGTGCCCAAGCTGATGAACAATGCGTCCTGTTCGCATGTCTCGATGGAATACAACCTTAAAGGGCCAAGCTTCACCGTGGCCACGGCCTGCGCCTCAAGCAATCACGCGATGGGGCAGGCGTTTAACATGGTGCGTTGCGGCATGGCGACGGCGATGGTCACGGGCGGATCGGAATCCATGCTGTGTTTTGGCGGCGTTAAAGCATGGGAAGGTTTGCGGGTGATGTCGAAAGACGCCTGTCGTCCGTTCAGTCTCAATCGTAACGGTATGGTACAAGGCGAAGGTGCTGCGGTGTTTGTGTTCGAAGAATATGAGCACGCAAAAGCCCGTGGTGCTGAGATTTTATGCGAAGTGATCGGTTTTTCTATGACCTCGGATGCCTCTGATATTGTGATGCCCTCCAAGCAGGGCGCAGCGCGGGCCATTGCTGGCGCGATGGCTGATGCGCAGATCACCCCCGAAGATATCGGCTATATCAATGCCCATGGCACTGGCACGGCTGCCAACGATAAAACCGAATGCGCTGCCGTGGCGGATGCGCTGGGACATCATGCGGATACCGTGATGATGTCCTCGACCAAATCGATGCATGGGCATTTGATTGGCGGTACTGGTGCTGTTGAGCTTTTGGCCTGTATCATGGCGCTCAAAGATGGGGTGATCGCGCCCACGATCAACTATGAAGAGCCCGATCCCGAATGTGCGCTGGACGTGGTGCCTAATGAGGCCCGCGATGCGGATGTGGACGTCGCTCTGTCAAACGCTTTTGCTTTTGGTGGTTTGAATGCGGTGATTGCCCTGCGCAAAGCCTCTTAGTTTAAAATGCGATGAGCCATAAAAAACGACCGTCACATCATCTGCGACGGTCGTTTTGTTAATGTGCAGGTGGTTTATTCTGCGGCAGGTGTTGCCGCGGCACGCGCTGCCAAGTTGAGTTCGGTCACGCGGTTATAGGCCGCAGTGAAGCCGGTCAAAGATACGGATACAGGAACTTGTACGTCAGGCGCTGCAGAAGGCACGATCGTCAATGTGGCTTTGGAGCCTTTTTTAAACAGATCTATATCTGCTGTGGCTAGGCCAATGCGTGCTTGGCATCCTGTTGGTGCGCATACTGAGAATGGGTAACGACGCCCATTGGCCCCATCAACAGTCAGTGTCAGTTGCTCTGTGAGCAAAGTGTCTAAAGGCACGGTGACTGTGGCTGCACCGTCGATGCCGCCATTGCCAAGGTGGAATAAAGACATTTCAGCCACTGGGTTTTCTTGCTCATCTTGCAACAGTTGGAACATGGAACAGGGGTCTGATTGGCCTTCTGGCGCTTTGAGGCAATTGATGTTCCAATCGCCGTGTTGCTCAAGCGTGTAAGGTTGACCAATGCCGCCAGTTTCATCAAGGGGCGTGCCTGTGCTGAGGCCTGGAACCGTTGCGGTGGTCTCTGGTGCGGCAGGTTCTGCGTCTTGCGCCGTCGCAGCAAAACACAATCCAAATGAAATGACGGTGCTCAGGGTGAACGTTTTCGTGCTGTTCGCGAAGTTCATATGAAATCCATAAATTCTTGAGTCAATTTGTACATTTTCTATCATGATGATCTTGGGGTGTCAGGCGGATTTTACAGGTTTCGTCTGAAAACAATGGTTATTGGCAAAACAGGCAAACTCTTGCTTGCGTAGGGAAGTGACAGGTGACCGGACTTCAAGAGTCTCAAAAGGGCGCCAGCTTTCGCGTGGCACCCCTTTGGTGATCTTGTCATTGTGTAAGATCAATTTGCTCCCTGTCGGACATGGCCGACGCATTGATGAAAAATCTAGGCAAGAAAATTTAGGGCGTCAACGACAATTTAGATGAAAACTTGCTGAGTTTGAGGTTTGACAAAAAAAGAGGCCGCGGTGATTTGCGTCACGCGCGGCCAGTCTGACAGGGAGGAAGTCAATTCAGACCTAGGAAGGACATGGTCTGAACACCGATCATACTGACACCATTTGGTTAAAATTGTATTGTTGCGCGCAACGATGGATATAGTGACCCGCAACAGGTGCGGAATCAGTTGGAGAAACAGTAAGATGAGCGACGGAATTTTTATCGGCGGTGGCGGGATCGATTACAAAGAACCGCAACAGCTTTTGCTGAAATACGGCAACCGCCATGGGATGATTGCAGGGGCCACCGGCACTGGAAAAACCGTCACGTTGCAAATTCTGGCAGAAGGGTTCTCTAACGCGGGCGTTCCTGTTTTCTTGTCTGACGTCAAAGGGGATCTGTCGGGACTTGCCAAAGCTGGGTCAGCAGAGGGCAAGCTGCACGCTCCATTTTTGGCACGCAATGAGACGATCAATTTCACGTCCTTCCTATATGAGAGTTTTCCCGTCACTTTTTGGGATCTCTTTGGTGAGCAAGGCCATCCCATTCGCACCACCGTTGCCGAAATGGGCCCGCTTTTGTTGTCACGGATGTTACAACTGACCGATGCCCAAGAAGGCGTGATCAACATCGCGTTTAGGGTTTCCGACGAGCAAGGCTGGCCATTACTGGACCTTAAAGACCTGCAAGCCTTATTGGTTTGGTGTGGTCAAAACGCTGATGATCTGAGCCTGCGGTATGGCAATGTCTCATCAAGTTCCATCGGCGCTATCCAACGTGGTCTCTTGGTGCTTGAAAACCAAGGCGGTGATAAATTGTTTGGCGAACCGGCGCTGGACCTGTCCGATATCATCCGCACTGATGCCGACGGGCGTGGGCGTATTTCGGTTTTGGCAGCGGATAAATTGATGTCTTCGCCAGGTCTTTATGCGACGTTTTTACTGTGGCTCTTGTCTGAGCTGTTCGAAGAGCTGCCAGAGATCGGCAATCCTGATAAACCCAAATTGGTGTTCTTTTTTGATGAGGCACATTTGCTGTTTGATGATGCGCCCAAAGCGCTTGTCGATAAAGTGGAACAGGTGGCGCGTTTGATCCGGTCCAAAGGCGTTGGGGTTTATTTCGTGTCACAAAACCCCGCCGATGTGCCGGATGATATTTTGGGCCAATTGGGCAATCGCGTTCAACATGCGCTGCGGGCGTTTACAGCGCGCGATCAAAAGAATCTTGAGCGTGCTGCCGAAACATATCGGATCAATCCACGCTTTGACATTGAAGAGGCGATCAAATCGGTTGGCACCGGCGAGGCTGTAACATCGATGCTACAAGCCAAAGGTGTGCCATCAATTGCGGAACGCACGCTTATTCGTCCTCCGTCGTCACAGCTTGGACCTTTGAGTGCGCTGGAGCGGGCAGGGGTGATTGCCACTTCACCGATAGCGGGCAAATACGAGACCGTTTTGGATCGCGAAAGCGCGTTTGAGCTTTTGAGCAAACGTGCTGATGAGGCCGCAAAAGCCGCACAAGAGGCAGAGGCAGCAGAAGAGGCTGCAGAACGCGCAGCCAAAGAGGCCAAAGCCGAGGAAAAACACCGCGCAGATCTGGAGCGCGAGTTCAAAAAAGCGCGCCGATACGAGACCAAATCCTATGGGAAATCGTCATCGCGTCGGTCTTCTGCATCGGATTCGATTGGGGAATCTGTCGCCAATTTGGTGATTAAGGAGCTAAAAGGCACCACAGGCCGGCGCATCGTACGCGGTATCTTGGGCGGGCTCTTTAAGGCACGTTGAGGCTTATCTGTCAGACGAATGGCAGCCAGAAACTGACAGCCATAAATCGAACGGCCAAAATGAAAAGATGCGCAGCTTAACAGGCGCGCATCTTTATATTTTCAATGTGTTCAGTGATTTACTTCATGTTTGCGAGAACGCGGTCACGCTGTGCGGTGTAAATGTTGTCTGAGCGGCCAGACCAACCAGATGTTGCCTCCATAGAGGCTTCTGCCGATGCGCGGATATCAGCGAAAAGGCTGTCGTCCATGTAACCATCAAGAACCTCTTTAGACGCTGAACCGAAGGCATCCCAAACATCGTCAGAAAACGCCATGATTTGTGTTCCGCCAGCGATAAGACGCTCTAGTGCGGGGCCATTGTTCGCCATGAATTGAGCAAAGCTACTTTGATGAGCGGAACTTGCAGCCACTTCGATGGCCCGCTGTTGCCCTGCAGTCAGATCATTGAAGACGTCCAAGTTCGTAGCAATGGTCATCGCAGCACTTGGCTCGTGGAATCCCGCTGGGTAGTAGAAGTCACAGACTTCTTGAAGCCCGAGCTTTTCATCTGCCCAAGGGCCGATCCATTCTGTGCCGTCGAGCGCGCCAGTGGAAAGCGCTTGGTAGATTTCACCGCCCGGAATGGTTTGTACAGAGGCGCCGAGTTTCGAGAGTACTTCGCCGCCAAGACCAGGAATTCGGAATTTTAGGCCTAGGAAATCATCTGCAGAATTGATTTCTTTGCGGAACCAACCGCCACCTTGCGCCGCTGTTTGGCCAGCAATGAACGGTTTCAAGCCGAATATTTCACCAAGCTCGTGGTGCTTTTGCATGCCGTCAGCACCGTAATACCACGTCGTCATTTCTGGTGTAGACATGCCGAATGGAACAGTTGTGAAGTAAGCCCAAGCTGGATGTTGGCCGACGAAATAGTAATCCGCACTGTGGTACATGTCGGCTTGACCGGCTGTGACGGCATCGAAGACTTCAAGACCGCCGACCAATTCGCCAGCCGCTTTGGGTTCAATCGTCAGTTGGCCGTCGGAAATGTCAGTGACGGATTTTGCAAAGGCTTCAACAGCGTCCCAAACGCCCGCAAAACCGCGTGGCCAGCTTGTGACCATTGATAAAGTCCGTTTGCCTTGTGCGTATGCGGGGGCTGCCAATGTTGTGGTTGCTACTGCGGACGCGCCACCAAGAGCTGAGGTTTTCAAAAAAGAACGGCGATCCATGTGTGATTTCCTTGTGATAAATAGATATAAGATTCAAAGCGGTACTGCGAAGAATGAATCTTTTGATGGGTATCGATTTAAAATTTGGAAATAAACAACCAAGACTGCATAGAATGTATGCATATTTTACATGTCTATGCGATTTTGCTGCCTCAGGATTACAGTGTGTTGAACAGTTTGCTCAGACGCTGTGCCTCATCGGCCAATCCCCAAGGCGTATTCACGATAAACATACCTGATCCGATCATGCCATGCCCCTCGCGTGCTGGGGGGAAACGCACCTCGTGATGCAGCACGTCTGGCAGATCGAGCCCTAGCAACATATCCGTCATGGGTTTGTGCGCGCCGCCCTCTAAGATCGGATACCACAGTGCAATAATGCCGACATTCCACTTGCGGTGCAGCTTTTCAATAAAGCTCGGCAAAATGTTGTAATCGGATTTCATTTCATAGGGCGGATCGATCAGGCACAAGCCCCGACGCGGGGTAGGCGGGCAGACACTTTGCGCGAAAGCCATGCCGTCCTGTTTGAGCATATGCAGACCCACATATGAGTTCGAGCTGCGCATCGATGTCTGTAAAAGTTCAAATTCCGCAGGATGCAGTTCGGCCAGATGCATATTGTCATCATCGCGCAACAAGGCCTGTGCCAGTGCGGGCGACCCTGGATATATGCTTTTGCCTTGAGCGTCTGAAATGGTTTCGCGCGCGCGGCTATAAGGATGGTCAGGCTTGAACCATTTGGCGACCTTTAAGATGCCAGCCTCTGCTTCGCCTGTCTTTTGCGCTTGTGAACCTTGCAGATCATACAGACCGCGCCCCGCGTGCGTTTCAATATAGGACAGCGGTTTGTCTTTGCGGGTGAGGTATTCGATCATCACCGCTAATAAGGCGTGCTTTTGCACATCTGCCAAATTGCCCGCGTGAAACCCGTGCTGATACGACAGCATTATAAACCTCGGCGCAAAGGGCGCACTTTCAGTGTTGAAAGGCGATTGTCTTTGCGTGCGACCACTTCAAAGCGGTGTCCGTGGAACGAGAAAACTTGTCCAGCTGTGGGAATCATTTGAGCCTCGTGGATGACCAGACCTGCCATGGTGTTGGCCTCGTCATCTGGCAGGTTACATTCTGTGGAGCGATTAAAGTCGCGGATGGTCATTCCACCGTCGACGACCCAGCCGCCTTCCTTGGATTTAACGGGCGCATTTTCGGATTGGTCAAATTCGTCTGTTATTTCGCCGACGATTTCCTCCAAAATATCTTCCAATGTGATCAAGCCTTGTAGTGCGCCATATTCATCAACGACGAGCGCAAAATGGGTTTGGCGACGCAAAAATTGACGCATTTGATCATCAAGCGTTGTGGTCTCGGGTACGAAATAGGGCTCCATCGTTACGCCCATGACATCGAATGCCGCAAATTCTGTATCGCCCATCGCATCGACACGTTCGGCATACATGCCACGCAACAGGTCTTTGGCATGGATCACGCCGACGATGTTTTCAGGGTCATCACGGTAAAGCGGCAAACGTGTGTGCGGCGATTTCAAACAGGCCTCAAGCACATCACGTGGCGGGGTATCTGCATCAATCATTTCGATTTTCGAACGGTGAAGCATGATTTCCTCAACAGTGCGCTCGCCTAAATCCAGCGCACCAAGCAGGCGATCCCGATCTTCTTTCTCAACAGCGCCCTCGACGTGGCCCAATGCAATCGCGCCCGCGATTTCGTCTTTTAACGCCAAGAAATGACTGTCCGGGTCGGTTTGAACGCCAAACAAACGCAACATGCCACGCACCAACATGCGCACAAAGCTCACCACTGGCGAAAAGATCAACACAACAGCCGAAATGGGTTTTGCCACCCGAGCGGCCGCTGTTTCAGGATTGGTGATGGCATAGGTTTTGGGCAAAACTTCTGCAAAAACAAGCACAAGGCCGGTCATAACTAAGGTCGCCAATGCCACGCCGCTTTCGCCGAACACCCGTGTGAACAGCGCCGTCGCCAAAGAGGTCGCAAGGATATTCACAAGGTTATTGCCCAGCAAAACCGACCCGATCAGACGTTCGTTGTCTTCGGTGACATCCAAGGCTTTTTGCGCCCCCTTTGCGCCTTTATCGGCTTGCGCGCGCAGTTTCCCGCGCGAGGCAGCCGTCAAAGCCGTTTCAGACCCCGAAAAGAACCCTGACAACACAAGCAAGCCAAAGATGGCAGCGGATGTCATCCAAAAGGCGGCGTCAAGCATGGTGATGTCCATAGGTCAGGCTCCAATTTTCACAGGGGGCGACAAGGTGCAATGTCGGTGCAAGGTGTTGTGCATCGTTATGGGGCCGCACCGCACGACGCGCAAGGGATGGGCCAGTCTCAGACGCAAATTCGATCAATATTTTTATGTGTCAGCTAGAGGGTGATGGGTCAGCACCAATTCCTTGAGACGCTCATCCAACACATGGGTATAAATCTCAGTGGTCGACAGATCCGCATGACCCAAAAGTGTCTGGATCGCCCGCAAATCGGCCCCATGTGCCAGTAGATGCGTGGCGAATGCGTGTCGCATCACATGTGGGGTGACTTTGTCTGGCGACAGGCCAGCCTGTATCGCGATCTCTTTAATCAGTTGATAAAAGCCCACGCGTGTTAAATGCCCAGATTTGGCGCGTGAGGGAAAGACAAATGGGGATGGCTTTTTACCCTTTTCAAGGCGTGCGATGTCTTCTGCTGCGTCGCGGTGGACCAACCAATCCGTCAACGCGCTGCGTGCTGGTGCAGACAAGGGCACCATCCGTTCTTTATCGCCTTTGCCGCGTACCAAAATCATTCGTGGGTCGCCGCGTACGGCCGATATCGGCAACTCGACCAATTCTGACGCCCGCAGACCCGTTGCGTAAAGCACTTCGATCAAACAGGTATTGCGCGCACGATCATAAGCGGTTTTGCCCATGCTGCGGGCCGCCGTCAAAAGCGACGATACCTCATCTTCGGATAGGGTTTTGGGCAGGCGTTTGCTGCGCCCTGGTCCGCGAATTTGCAACGTGGGATTCTCTGTGCGCCAGCCTTCTTCAAAGGCAAAACGGTACAGTTGCTTGATAGATGACAAACGGCGCGCCCGTGTGGATTGCGCTAAACCTTCTGCCTCGCAAGCGACCAAATAGGATTCTATCTCGGCGCGTTCCGCTGTCTCAAATGAGCGACCTTGACGCCCAAGCCAGTCAGAAAACCCGAGCAAATCACGCCCGTAAGACAGTCGCGTATTCTCGGCGGCCCCAAGTTCAGCCGCTTGGGCTTCGGCGTAAAGCGAAATCCAATTGTGGTCTGCACTCATCCGCGGCGTTCCAATAATAATATCTCAAGCGCTGCGCGGCGTGCCGTGGCCTCTAACCCGACAGCCCTGAAAAACTGCAACGCATCCGTCAACTCGTCCAAATCGCCAGTGGCCCCACCTTCAAGCAATTCGATGGCGCGCAAAATTGCCTCGCCCAATCGATTGCTTTGCACCAACCCGCTTAGGCGCACTGGGATACCCGTATTGCGAAACCCATCAACGATAGCACGTTTGCGCGCCTCAAATATGCGTTCTGAGGGAACTTCTCCCAATGCAATGTCGCGCGCGAATGCGGCGTTTTTGGACAAAGGCTTGTCCCAGTTGGCGGCGATGATTTCGTAAGACGGCGAGAGCAGCGCCACTTCAAATGCAACATCGGCGGCCTTTCCCGCAAGCGGTGCATCGCTAAGTTTTTGCGCGAACAAATCGGCAAAAACGATTTGCAGCCCAGATTCGCCCATCTCAGTCCAGACACGACCAAGGCTATGCGAAACGCCGTTGGGATCACCTGTGTTCAGCGCGGTCTCAAACCGTTGTAATGCTTCAATTCTATCCCAAATCCCCCCCGATGCAGCGGGCAAATGTTCTGACCAGATACCAAGCCAGCGATTGGGCGTCAGCGCGCCAACGCGGGCCAAACGTTCGGCAGCGGTTGCGCGTACTTTCCAGCCTGCGGTTTGGCGCAAATCCGATTGCGCAAAGGCAAGCGGCAAGGATTGCGTGGGGATAGGTTCGCCAATCGCATCCATCATCGTAAATATCAGCGGGGTCGGGGCGTCAGGAATCGGCAAGGCGGGCTCGCCTTCGAACAGTTCGGGGTCTAAAAACCGCGCCAATAGGTTGCCGTCGTCTATAGAAATCAGCCCCAAGGCGGTGCTGGTTTCCAGTGTCAGCGCGGCGGCGCGCCAATCACCGTCTCGCGCAAGACAAAAAATCCGTGTCGGCAAAGCGGGGGACAGCCCGCGCGTGGTTTTGAGCTGTGCGCAGGCTTCGCTTTCGGTGCCCATCAACAGTTTGGCGTCAAATGCGCGTCGAAAGACTTCTGGTTCATCTGATCCAGCGCGCTGCATCAATGCGTCGGCTTCCTCAATCAAGCCTTGCGACAACAAAGCATCCACGCGCGCGAGAAACAATCGTCCATCATTTTGCATCCCTAAAGGCGGGTCGAGCTCGGCCAAGATAAGCGTATTCAACAACCGTCTTGAGGCTGGCAACAGATCGGAATTTTGGGAAATAGACGTCAATCTGCGGCTGAGATCCAAAGCTTTGGACGCCCCCCAAAGATCGCGTGGCAATCCAGTTTGGGCGGTGCTGAGCAAGCCAACAGCGTCGATGCGCGGCGCATCTATCGGGCCTGATGTGACGTCCTCTGGCAGTGCGTTTTCGGAAATATCATCACGCGTCGATGGGGTCGGCACAAGAGCGGTTGGTGTGGCGCGGGGCGCGTCAAGCGACTGTGTTAGCCAGTTGATGGCCGACAGAGGCTTATCCGAAACAGCGTCTTGGGCGATCCCTTTTGTGGGGCCCCCAAGGTTCAGCAGCAAGGCCAAAGCTGTGCCGGTCAAAAGCGTCCAACGTGACAAGGGCCCGCGTGATGGTGTCACAGCGCGCGCGTGAACTGCGGTCGCTTGGCCCCCAAAGATGGTCATTGCCATGCCTATTGCAACGAGAGCGTCACGGGCAGGCTGACGTCTGCGCGGGTTGGTGATAAATCCCCGACATAGGCAAAGGCCACAAATCCGATTGTACATAACGCCAGCGTCATGATCAAAAGTCGTCCTAAAAATTTTCGCATCGATTGCCTCCTTTTGCCCAGTCTTTTATTTAGTATGACTGGTTTTTTGTCGCTATGACATGTTTTCCTATATTTATATATGGAATTTCCGACAATATCACGTCATTGAGGCATACAAATGAATGTGAGCAAGAATTTGCCATGCGGCGCACCCGCAAAGACACTGGGGAAAACATGTACAAAGGGTTGGACAAAACAGTTGCACTCGTGGGGATGATGGGCGCAGGAAAAACGGCTGTTGGCAAAGCGATCGCACAGATCCTTGAGGTCCCATTTTTGGACTCGGATGCTGAGATCGAACGTGCCGCTGACCGAACCATTGCAGAAATTTTTGAACGCGATGGCGAGGCGTTTTTTCGCAGCAAAGAAACCCAAGTGATCACGCGTTTGTTGGAAGACGAGCGCTGCATTCTGTCCACCGGCGGCGGCGCGTTTATGAGCGCTGAGAACCGCGAAACCATAGCAGCCCAAGGGGTTGCTGTATGGCTGAAGGCCGATGTGGATATTCTATGGCAGCGTGTACGCCATAAAAACACGCGGCCTTTGCTGCAAACGGATAATCCGTTCGAGACGCTTAAATCATTGGCCGAAATGCGTGATCCAATTTACGCAATGGCGGGCATCGTTGTGGATGCCGAGCCCAGTTTAAGTATCGAACAAATGGCCCAAAAAGTTGTGGATGCATTGGTGGCGCATGGCGGAATTGTAAAGGACAGCAAATGAGCGATATCGCATCAATCGAGACTTTGGGAACTTTTCAAACCGTGCATGTGCCGCTTGGAGATCGCGCCTATGATGTGCGCATTGGCGAGGGCTTGGTGGCCGTGGCAGGCGCACATATTGCACCGCTTTTGGGTAAGAAAAAACGTGTTTGTGTGATCACCGAAGAAAATGTCGCTGCTTTGCATTTGGGCACATTGCGCAGCGGTTTGGCTGCGGCGGGCATCGAAATGGAAGCGCTTGTTTTGCCTGCGGGTGAAAGCACGAAATGCTGGGCTGAACTGACCAAATCCGTCGAATGGTTACTCGCGCAAAAGGTCGAACGTAACGATGTTGTGGTTGCTTTTGGCGGTGGTGTGATTGGTGATCTGGCGGGCTTTGCGGCCTCTATTTTGCGGCGCGGCGTGCGCTTTGTTCAAATTCCGACCTCTCTTTTGGCCCAAGTTGACAGCTCTGTTGGTGGCAAAACCGGTATCAATTCACCCGATGCGGGCAAAAACTTGATCGGTGCTTTTCATCAGCCGTCATTGGTCTTGGCCGATGTGTCCGTTCTTGGCACTTTGACGTCCCGCGATTTTCTATCGGGCTGCGGTGAAGTTGTGAAATACGGGATGCTAGGCGACGAGGCGTTTTTTGAATGGCTTGAGGCAAATGGGCCTCTAATGGCCTCTGGCGATATCGCCGCGCGTACTTATGCGGTGAAACGATCCGTTGAAATGAAGGCTGAAATTGTTGTACGCGACGAGACGGAGCAGGGTGATCGGGCTCTATTGAATTTGGGACATACCTTTTGTCACGCTTTGGAAGCCGCCACGGGATACTCTGATAGATTGCTGCACGGCGAAGGCGTGGCGATTGGCTGCGCTTTGGCTTACGAACTGTCCGCGCGTCTGGGGCTGTGCTCGCAGGAAGCCCCAAGTCGCGTGCGCGCACAGATCAAGGCTATGGGCATGAAATGCGATCTAAAAGACATCGAGGGTGATTTACCGTCAGCCGAGGCACTGGTCGATCTGATGGCGCAAGACAAAAAGGTGCTGGATGGTCAGTTGCGCTTTATTTTGGCACGTTCCATCGGAGAAAGCTTTGTGACATCGGACGTTCCACGCGAGGCTGTTCTCAAGGTAATCGAGGACGGTCTGCGCGCACGTTAGGCCTTTAAAGTGCCGAAACTTAACAAGAAAGAGCCAAGCCTTAACAAGACTTAGCGCGAGAAAAGCCCTTTTCGTTTCGGTTTTTGCGCTTTGATGTGTTTTTGCAAATCTGTGAAACCGCCAATTTTGACGCCATCGATAAAGATCAGCGGTGTTGTCGTGATGTGATGTTTGTCTTTGAAGGCATCTGTTTCATGACGCGTGCGTAAGACATGGTCTTCGACGTCAAAACCGTTGCTTTGAAGCAGATTTAACGCCGCAGTGCCATAGCCGCAGGTGTAATTCGGCAAATCCATACGGTGAAGAACGGCTTTGGGCTGTTGGCGGTCTTGGCTTTGTGCTGTCATGTGCGTGTTCCTTTTGTTGCCTTAGATAAAGGGCGCATCACAGGCCATCACAACCCCTATGGCGTTCACATATCTGTGCGTTCTGTGTGCCTTTCACAATATCCTTGCACACTAAAAAAGGGCCAGCGTATGCCAGCCCTATTTTCAAGATATCGATTTGAAGTGATCAAGCGCGTTGCTTTTAGAACGGAATTTCGTCGTCATCCATGCTGGAGCGACCGCCACCGGCTGGCGCAGAAGACCCACCATCACCATAGCCGCCTGAGGACGCGCCTTGATCGTAACCGCCAGAGCCGCCACCATAGTTACCGCCGCCCCCTTGGCCGCCTTCGCTGCGTCCGTCAAGCATTGTCAAAACACCGTCAAAGCCTTGCAGAACCACTTCTGTTGAGTAGCGGTCAGCGCCAGATTGGTCTTGCCATTTGCGGGTTTGCAATTTGCCTTCGATGTAAACTTTTGAACCTTTGCGCAGATATTGTTCAGCGATGCGCACAAGACCTTCTTGGAAAATCGCGACAGAGTGCCATTCGGTGCGCTCTTTGCGCTCTCCTGTGGTTTTGTCTTTCCAAGTGTCGGATGTCGCGATGCGCAGGTTGCACACTTTGCCGCCGTTTTGGAAACTACGCACTTCGGGATCGCGTCCCAAATTGCCAATGATGATCACTTTGTTGACCGAACCCGCCATATCGCGTCTCCCGTTAGATTCTCGTTTGGTCTGTTACACCATCCCACGCGGCAGTTTGAAAGGGAAAAAGCGGCGGATCGGCGCTCTTTGCCGATGTCTGGGCTTGGAATGTGACGTGCTGCGTCCTATATTGCGCCGGTACTTATGGTGGACGATTTTATATGACCCTTGCGACCAAGCTTTGCGCCACTTCTATAGCTGTGACGAGTTTTTTTGCCAGTGTTTTGGTTGGCACCTCTGCACAAGCCGAAGATCTGATCTTTGGCACAAAATCGCGCGGGTCGATTTATGCGTTTCAATTGAGTGTCTTAGATGGGCGTGCCAGCGAACAGTATTCTGGATCAGTGTCCCTTAGGCCCACGACCGCCATGATTCCTGGGGCATCGGGCTTGCCCTATTCTGGATCTTATAAAGGTGAATATTTGGCTGTCGCGCGCAGTATCGCGCAGCGTAACAACGTTCCGCCCGATCTGTTTTTGCGCCTCATTCAGCAAGAAAGCGGCTGGAATCCACAGGCAAAATCACACAAAGGCGCGTTGGGGTTGGCACAACTGATGCCGCAAACCGCAAAAACCTTGGGCGTAAACCCAAATGATCCGCATCAAAACCTAGAAGGTGGCGCACGGTATTTGCGTCAGATGTACAATAAATTCGGCACATGGCGTTTGGCCTTGGCCGCTTATAACGCGGGGCCGGGCGCTGTTGAAAAATACGGTGGCGTGCCGCCTTATAAAGAAACCAAAAACTATGTGCGTGTGATCTGGGGCAGCTAGTATCATACCGCCAAGCATGTTGCCCTATCTGGCTTAGGCCGTAACCACCTTTTAATCTGCTTTGCGAAAAGCACTTGGTGTCAGGCCTGTTTGCTTTTGAAACGCCCGCGTGAAGTAAGCAGGCGAGTGAAACCCAAGGCTTTCGCTGATGGCTTTCACAGGATATTTTGTTTCTTTAAGCATACGACGCGCTTCAAAATACACCCGATCCGCAACAATGGCCGAAGCCGGACGCCCAGAAGCAATATTGCAGGCTCGCGATAAATGCGTGGCCGTTACACCCAAGGACGCAGCGTAATCGCTTACACTGTGCGTTTGTTTGAAATCTTGTTCCACCAAAGCTGTGAAGGCCGCCGCCAAACGCCGCGAGGCATCAGGCGTCATATCGTAATCGGGCATGTTTTCGATCTGGCGCTCAAGCCAAACAGAAATCAAACCCGCTTGTAAAAACAGGGCGCGATCTTTGTTGGACCCATCGTGATCTATCTCGCGGGCGAGATTTTCGATCATATGAGTGACTTCGTTTTGTTGCGCCAAGTCCGAAAACCGCATGTGAAGTGGTTCCTCGGGCAGATTGAGCGCGGGATCATCGGCAAGATGTACGATAAATCCATACACTTGGCCAATAGGTTCAAAGCCATACATCGTATGCTTCGGTAAAAATATCAGATTGTGTCCACCAAACCCACGGGTGACTCCTGAAACAGTGAGCCGCCCTTGGCCGCGTGTGAACCACAGTAATGTTGGCGAACGGTGGCTGCGCATCGCTTCTGTACGCCATTTGGTGTTCGGCGCTGACATGCGCGCCAAAGGGGTCACGCGATAGGCGGCAGGCATCGGGATGTCCGGCGCATCGTTAGACTGATTGCGCGCGCTTGCTAAGCGCGGGTGTGATTTTGACTCAACCTCACCAATGGGCGCTGTCTGGAAAATTTTTGTCGCCATAAGGACGCTACATGCCTGTTTTCTTATTCACTGGCGTCAGTTTAGACCGTGACCTCATAAGGTCAATCAAGTTTTTCTTTTAAAACAATGCGATATGGTCTTTATCTTGTGTGCCGCAATAGGTTGTTAGGGCAGCGATATCTTGTGGTATTGCTTCATGCGCGCTCTAAACCAAGTGCGCTGACGCTTGGCAAATTGACGCGTTGCAATGGTTGCGGCCTCTTGCGCGGCGTGCAACGTCATCTTTCCTTGCAGATAGGCGATCAATTCAGGCGCGCCGATGGCCTTTGAGGACGGCAGTTTTGGATCCCAAGTTGCCAAATTGGCCTCAACTTCCTCTAGAGCGCCTTCATCAAGCATCATCTGAAACCGCCGCGCGATTCGTGCGTTCAGCCAGTCTTTATCTGCATCCATAACGATGGGGTAGGCGCTGTTCAAAGCCAATGCGGGCGGCGGTGTCATGGCTTGCCATGCGGCCAAACCACAGCCCGTGGCGCGCAAAACTTCCCACGCGCGCTGCACCCGCATGGGGTTCAAGCGATCGATCTTTTGCGCGGTTTCAGGGTCTTCGGCGTCCAAATCGGCCAAAAGCCCCAAATGATCGCCTTCATCTGCGCGCCGCGCATTGCCTGTGGCGCGAATGTCGTCCGGCGTGGGGGGGATTTCGACCAAGCCTTCTGTAATCGCTGAAAAATATAGCCCTGTACCACCGACAAAAATAGGGCGTTGAGGGCCAGACAAATAGGGCACAGCTTCACGCAGCCAATGACCGACGGAATAGCCAAAGGTGCCGTCTACATGACCATATAACGCATGAGGGGCGCGGGATTCGTCGTCTGTGCTGGGGCGGGCTGATAATACACGCCAATTATCAAAGACTTGCAGCGCATCGGCATTGACAATCACGCCCCCTTGGGTCTCGGCAATCTCAAGCGCCAAAGCGGATTTTCCAGAGGCCGTTGGCCCTGCAATCAACACGGGTTGATCGGGGGACATGTTTGCCAAGTGCCTTGATATTTGCGCGGATAAAGACATGCGAAGCCCTTAAAGTTAAGACGAGACAGGCCGCCAAAGGCCGGTCCGCGATATTTATGTGCGAGACCATCAACTTTTTGGCACTGGCTCATTGAATATTGCTGAGAATTGGCGCATTTTGCGAAAAATCAGCGGACACATTAGGGGATACCTCATGAGCGATCAGGATCAAGGCCAAACCAGCAAGAAATATAAGCGGGTGATGCTTAAAATCTCTGGAGAGGCGCTGATGGGGGACCAAGGGTTTGGTCTGCATCCGCCAACCGTTGAACGTATCGCACGCGAAGTGAAAACGGTTCATGATATGGGCGTCGAGATCTGCATGGTCATTGGCGGCGGCAATATTTTCCGTGGGCTGCAGGGCTCTGCGCAGGGTATGGAGCGCACCACGGCCGATTACATGGGCATGCTGGCCACCGTTATGAATGCGCTTGGAATGCAAGCCGCCATGGAAGATTTGGGCATCCACACACGGGTGATTTCCGCGATTACGATGAATGAGGTTGCCGAACCCTACATTCGCCGCCGTGCCGTGCGCCACTTGGAAAAGGGCCGCGTTTGTATTTTTGCCGCTGGCACAGGCAACCCGTATTTCACCACCGACACTGCCGCGACGCTGCGGGCCAATGAAATGGCCTGTGAAGCGATTTTGAAAGGCACCAAAGTCGACGGCGTTTACGACAAAGACCCAGCCAAACACGCCGATGCCGTACGCTATGATAACGTCACTTACGATGAAGTTTTGGCCCAGCATTTGAATGTTATGGATGCCTCTGCCATCGCATTGGCCCGCGACAACGATTTGCCAATCATCGTGTTCTCTTTGGATGAACCCGGTGGGTTCAAAGGTATCTTGGCAGGCGAAGGCACCTATACAATCGTCAATTGATTGATTTGACAGATTGAGAGGCTGTGATGGTCTAGGGCGATGTTGCGCGATATGCGCAGCTTGCCCTGAACGCGCAGCCTCTATACAACATCATTCAGACCGCTGAACCACACGAAACACATACCATTACAACCGAGGCCGCGAACACTATGTCCGAAGATTTCATGCTTGATACCGATGATCTGTCCAAACGTATGGATGGCGCGATTGCCAACTTGCGTGTCGAACTGGCGTCTTTGCGCACCGGACGCGGGTCTGGTTCTATGCTTGAGCCGATTATGGTCGATGCTTACGGATCTATGACGCCGATCAACCAAGTGGGCACAGTCAATGTGCCAGAGCCACGTTTGGTCACCATCAATGTGTGGGACAAAGGTCTTGTGGGTAAAGTGGAAAAAGCCATCCGTGAAAGTGGTTTGGGCATCAATCCGCAGCTCAACGGCACGATTATTATGCTGCCAATCCCTGAATTGAACGAAGAACGCCGCCGCGAATTGACCAAAGTGGCCGCTGGCTACGCCGAAAGCGCCCGTGTGTCTGTGCGCAACATTCGTCGTGATGGCATGGATCAGATTAAGAAAGCCAAAAACGATGGCATGTCTGAGGATGATCAAAAAATCTGGGAAGACGAAGTCCAAGAGATGACCGATATCCACATCAAAAAAGTGGACGAGACCGTTGAAACCAAGCAAGCAGAAATTATGCAGGTTTAACGCGCTTTAGTGTATTTTTCTTGGATCTGCGCAGGGGCTGGATATCAGTGCGGGTCTTTGGTTTTATGTCCATACGGTGTCAATTACGGCCTCACTGGACACTTTAGGAGACCTTAGGTTGATGTCCAACAGTCAAACTGGCCCAAAACATGTCGCCATTATCATGGACGGCAATGGTCGCTGGGCCCAGATGAAGGGGAAACCCCGACTGTTTGGGCATCATGCAGGTGCCAAGCGCGTGAAAGAAATCGTGCGGGCTTGTCCTGATGTGGGTGTGAAATATCTGACGATATTTGCCTTTTCGACAGAAAATTGGAAACGCACCCAGACCGAAGTTTCTGGTCTTATGTCCTTGTTTCGCCGTTATATCACCGGCGAAATGAAGGACCTCGTCGCTGAAGGCGTACGCGTACGCTTTATCGGGGATCGCCCGCGCTTAGACGCGAAACTGATCAAACTTATGGATGGTTTGGAAGAGGCGACATCACAAAATGATAAGGTTCATTTGACCATTGCCTTGAACTATGGCGGTCGTGATGAAGTGGCGCGTGCTGTCAAAGAAATGGCGCGTGATGCGGCTGCGGGCACACTTGATGCAGAAACTGTCGATGAAACCACCTTGGCTGGCTATCTCGACACGCGTGTTTTACCCGACCCTGATTTGGTGATCCGCACCTCGGGCGAGGCGCGTATTTCCAACTTTTTGCTCTGGCAATCGGCCTATTCTGAATATGAGTTTATCGACACGCTTTGGCCTGACTTCACCAAAGACGTATTTGCTGACTGTATCGCGCGTTACGGCGTGCGGGACCGCCGCTTTGGTGGCGTGAAAGCATGAGCGCGCAAAGCCCAAAGCCCGCACGCAATTGGCGTGACCTCGGACCGCGTGTGGCCTCTGCCGCCGTGATGATTGGCGTTGGCATTCTTGTGATCATTTCTGGCCATATCGCTTTTGAATTACTTTTGGCGGTTCTCGCGCTTATCGGCGTTTGGGAATTTTACAAAATGGCACGATTTAAAGCCGATGTGACAGGTTTGATTGCAGAGGATTTCTATGCCCTCGGGGCTTATTTTATTCTTTTTGTGCTAGGGCTTGCTGGGCTTTGGGCTGTGTCATTTCTCACTGGACCAGCGGGATTGATTTTCGTCGTGTCTTTGGTGGTGGCCACAGATTCCATGGGCTATTTTGTAGGGCGTACTCTTGGTGGCAAAAAGTTTTGGCCAAGTGTTAGCCCTAAAAAAACATGGTCAGGCGTGCTTGGCGGTTGGGTTGGCGCGGCCTTGATCGCCTTGATTGCTGTTTTGTTTTTACGGTTAGATCTGCGCGAAGGCTTAATAATCATAGGGTTTGCAATCATCTTGTCTTTTGCATCTCAATTGGGTGACATCGCGCAAAGTGCGATCAAACGCCGGATGGGGGTCAAGGACAGTTCAAACATCATCCCTGGTCATGGCGGTGTTTTGGACCGCTTTGATGCGCTTTTGGCTGTCGGGGCTGTGTTGTTTTTCTTGCGCCTTGTGACATGGACCATGTGGGGCGCGTCTTGAAACGGATTTCTATTTTCGGTGCAACGGGCTCGATCGGCCAATCCACCATCGACCTGATTAAGCGTGATAAAGCCTCGTATGACGTTATTGCGCTTACAGGGGGCGCAAATATCACGCAATTGGCTCAAGATGCCCGCGATCTGTCTGCTGATATTGCCATCACGGCCTATGAAGAACATTTGCCAGCGTTGCGCGATGCGCTCTCGGGCACTGGCATTGAAGTGGCCGCAGGGCAGGCGGCACTGGTAGAGGCTGCCGCACGCCCCGCCGATTGGATCATGTCGGCGATTGTCGGCGCAGCAGGGCTTGCGCCAGGGTTTGAAGCGCTCAAACATGGCACCAGTCTGGCTTTGGCCAATAAGGAAAGCCTTGTCACGGCTGGACCGCTGTTGCTGGCTGAGGCCGCAAAACATAAGGCCCGAATCCTGCCAGTGGATTCCGAGCATTCCGCTGTGTTCCAAGCTTTGGTTGGCGAACAGATTTCTGAGGTCGAACGGGTGATCATTACAGCTTCAGGTGGCCCGTTTCGCACGTGGTCAGCCGAGCAACTCAAAGACGCGACTTTGGCGCAGGCTTGCAAACACCCGTCATGGGATATGGGACAAAGGATCACGATTGACAGCGCTTCTATGTTTAATAAAGCATTGGAAATCATTGAAACAAAAGAATACTTTGGGATTTCTTCTGACCAAATCGAAGTCATCGTTCATCCTGGCTCCTACATTCATGCATTGGTCGGGTTTAACGATGGCGCGCTGATGGCGCATATGGGCGCGCCTGATATGCGTCACGCCATCGGATACGCGCTGCACTGGCCTGAACGCCGTGATTTGCCAGTGGAACGCCTTGATCTGGCCAAGCTCGGATCATTGCAGTTTGAAGCCCCCGATGAGGTTCGCTTTCCTGCGCTGCGCCTTGCGCGCGAGGTGATGCAAACGGGTGGATTGGCAGGGACCGTGTTCAACGCCGCCAAAGAAACCGCGCTCGATCTGTTTATCGCAGGAGACATCGGGTTCACTGATATGGCGGTCATGGTCGAACGCGTCCTCGCGCAAATGTCACCTGATTTGGGCCATCAAGATGTCCAAATCACTCTTGATATGGTGTATCAAGCCGACGCAGAAGCCCGTGCACGGGTGCTGTCCTTGCAGGCTGGGGCCTAAACGCATAGCGTTCGACGCAATATAACGGGTCAAAAGAGCCCCAATTACAGTAATACAGGACGTTTTTAGACAATGAGCAGTCTCTTATCTCTCTTCGGTGGCGGTCTTTTCACGGTGGTGGTGTTCATCATCGCGCTGTCGATCATCGTCGCGATCCATGAATATGGTCACTATATTGTTGGCCGTTGGAGCGGCATCAAAGCGGATGTGTTTTCAATCGGCTTTGGCAAACCGCTTTATCAACGCACTGACAAACGCGGCACTGTGTGGCAATTGGCGGCCATTCCTTTGGGCGGCTATGTGAAATTTGCGGGCGATGCCAATGCGGCTTCGGCCCCTGATAGTGCCTCAACAGAGGGTCTGTCTGACGAAGAACGACGTCACACGATGCACGGCGCCCCCTTGTGGGCACGCACGTTGACTGTGCTGGCTGGTCCGATGTTCAATTTTATCTCGGCTGCGATTATTTTCGTGTTTTTGATGATGTTCTACGGCCAAGTGCAAGACCGTTTGATCGTTGACGACATCACCGATTTACCAAGTGAAATTGGTTTGATGGCCGGCGATGAATTGCTGACCATTGAGGGGCTTGATGTGCCCGATGTCTCTGGCGTTGGAAGCTTTTTCCAAGACTTGCCTCGCAAGGATGCGCTTGAATATACGGTGTTGCGCGATGGCGTTGAGCAGACTGTGGCAGCGCCGCACCCATTCCCTGTGCTGGTCAATACCGTTCAGATTAAATCCGCAGCAAAACGCGCAGGTATTGAAGCGGGTGATGTGATCATGACCGCGGATGGCGAGTCTTTGCCAACGTTTTTCGACCTACAAGACGCTGTAAAAGCCAAAGAGGGGGCAGATATCGCGCTGGAAGTTTGGCGCGATGGTGAAGTGTTACAGATGACGCTCGCCGCCTTATCACGCGATATTCCCTTACCAGAGGGCGGGTTCGAAAAACGCTGGTTGATTGGGATTGAAGGTACTTACTTTTTCTCGCCCGCAACGGAAACCATGCCCCTTGGCAAAGCCATCGTGACGTCGGTTGAGCAGGTGTGGACCATCATCGTGATGTCCCTGTCTGGGATCGGCCATATGATCACGGGCGCGATTTCGACCTGCAATATGTCCGGGGCGATTGGCATGGCGCAATTCGTGGGCAGTGCGCCGACGATCGCGGACTATATTGGAAAAATTGCCTTTATTTCTGTCGCCATCGGCTTGTTGAATCTATTGCCTATTCCCGTTTTGGATGGGGGGCATTTGGTGTTCTACGCCTATGAAGCTGTGCGCGGTAAACCTTTGCCTGAAAAAGCCGTCAACGTGATGATGATGGTGGGTATGGCATTGATATTATCGATGATGGTGCTGGGGCTTGGCAGTGATTTATTTTGCAAATAGGCACAGGCCAAGACTGCAATAGATGAATAAAACTTTAAGGGCCGCCAAGTGCGGCCCTAATCTTGCCATATTCAGTCAGTATTCCTCTTGATCAGGGTGCAAGCCCAACTAATTTTTTTGGCATACCCTAAGGCATCGACAAAACGACAAGAGGTCAGTCATGACAACGATCATCGCAAGCTATAAAGGGCTGTCAATGTTGGCGCGTTTGAATGGGGACCGTCTACTGTATGGTGCCACAATCGCTGTGGCCTTGGTGGCTGGATCCATTTTCGGAACCATGTTTTTGTAACAGAATGCTATCGATCTTTGATCCACGTCGCTCTGGGTAACAACATCAAAGTCAACGTGTATTTCAAGGGCAGCCGCTTGGCCGCCCTTTTTCGTGTGATGGCGAGGGTTTGCCCGCGCATAGGATTCTGCAGCACATGCTTTTGACAAGGGCCAGTATTCCCGTTACTCAAGCTATAACTTGGGTAAATGGATGAGCTGTCATGCGGTTTCAAAAACGTGGAATTCACACTGTACTACGCGGAGAACTGCCACGCGCCTTCGCGCTGTCTTTTGCAGTTTTGGCATTGGGGTCAACAGCTTATATAGCTACGCCGGGTGCCGCATACGCACAAGAATTCCGGTTTTCAACCGTCGCCATTGAAGGCAATGGCCGTGTTTCTGCTGAAACCATTCTATCCTATGCGGGAATCGCGCGCGGGCAGGGTGTCTCTGCGGGCGAATTGAATGACGCTTACCAGCGTGTTTTGGGCTCAGGACTGTTTGAAACCGTTGAATTTACCCCTCAGGGATCGCGTTTGGTGATCAAAGTGGCCGAATACCCAACGGTGTCTCGGATCAGTATCGAAGGCAATTCTAAGGTTAAAGATGAGGCGCTGTCCTCTGTATTACAGACCCAAGTGCGCCGCGTTTATTCGCCGTCCACGGTTGAATTTGATGCCGCAGCGATCACTGAAATCTATGAAACAAAAGGCCAATTGGCAGCAACGGTGACCCCGCGCATCATACGCCGGTCCGACAACCGTGTTGATGTTGTGTTTGAAGTGACCGAAGGCAAAGGCGTTGAAGTTGAACGCCTGACCTTTGTTGGCAACCGTGCCTTCCCTGATTCTCGCCTGCGGCGCGTTCTGGAAACCAAACAGGCGGGTCTTTTACGTTTTGTGGTGGGCCGTGATACCTTTGCCGAAGATCGTGTCGAGTTCGATAAGCGGGTTTTGGCTGATTTCTATACATCACGCGGCTATGTCGATTTTGAAATTCTGAACGTCGCCGCCGAGTTTTCGCGCGAACGTAACGCTTACTTTTTGACGTTTAATGTCCGTGAAGGTCAAAGTTTTGATTTTGGCACTATGACCACGGTGTCCAATTTTGACGGTGCAGACGCCGCAGACTTTCAAAAAGTTCTGAATATTCGTTCTGGCCAAACATATTCACCGGTTGCCGTTGAAAACGTGATCGAGCGAATGGAAGTTCTCGCGACCAAAAAGGGTTTGGACTTTTTGCGTGTTGAACCGCGTGTCACCCGCAATGATCGCACCCAAACATTGGACATCGAATTCGTTTTGGTGCGTGGCCCACGTGTGTTTGTGGAACGCATCGATATCGAAGGCAATGCCACCACGCTTGATCGTGTGGTTCGCCAAAAATTCCGTGTCGTTGAAGGTGATCCCTTTAACCCACGCGAAATTCGCGAGGCGGCCAGCCGCATTCGCGCCCTTGGATTTTTCTCTGACGTGCGTGTCAACGCGCGCGAAGGCTCAAGCAGCCAGCAAGTCGTTGTGGATGTAGATGTAGATGAAACGCCCACAGGCAGTTTTTCATTCGGCGCAAACTATTCTGTGTCCTCAGGTGTGAACTTTGTCGCATCGTTTTCTGAGCGAAACTTTTTGGGGCGTGGGCAATCCTTGTCCTTCAGTCTGACCACCGCGCTAGACGATGGCAATCTGAGCTTTAACTTCGTAGAACCTGCGTTTTTGGGGCGTGATGTGGCTTTTGGCTTGTCAGCGGCTTATGGATTTTCAGAGCCATCTTACGCAAGTCATACTGAGAAAAACATATACGTATCCCCAAGCTTGACCTTCCCTGTGTCCGAGCTCTCGCGGTTGTCACTGCGGTATCGTGCGGGGCTGAACGAGGTCACAAATCCCGATGACAACGATTTGCCAGACATTATCGAAGATGACATCGCCGCAGGTGAAGTTTTCCAACAGTCAGTGGGATACACCTATTCCTTTGATACAAGCCGCAATGGTGTGGAATCTCAGAATGGTTTTGCGTTCAAGTTTAGCCAAGATTATGCGGGGCTTGGCAGTGACGCTGAATACTTGCGCAACTCTGCTGAAGTGACTGCGAAGACCTCATTGTGGAATGAAACTGTCAATGTGAGTGCCACTATCGAAGGCGGTATGATTGATGGTCTTGGATCGAACACTCGGGTTTCGGATCGTTATTTTGCAGGCACCTCAATTATTCGCGGGTTCGAACCTGGCGGTATTGGTCCTCGTGATGAAGATACGGACCTCGCTTTGGGTGGTAATTTCTATGCTGTGGCCCGTTTGGAAACCGATTTTCCTTTGGGCTTACCTGAGGAATACGGTATCAAAGGTGGGTTGTTCCTAGATCACGGCGCCGTTTGGGGATTGGACGATGTCACGGGCGCAATAGACGGTAGTGAAGATTTGAGCTGGCGCACTGTCATCGGTGCTGCTGTGTACTTGAACACGCCGATTGGTCCATTGCGGTTCAATTTCACCCATGCGTTGCAAAAAGAAGATTATGACGTCGAACAAAACTTTGATTTGACGATCGCGACTCAATTCTAATGCGGGCTTGGGGCTGGATAGTTTGCGCGGTTTTTGCCGCCAATGTGTCTGGCCCTTTGTCGGCTCAAGACGCGGAAAACGAGGCGGCAGCCCCCGATGTCACCTCAGAGGCCGAGATTGCACCTCAACCACAAAACACAATCGCTCAGATTCCTCTGATCGCGTTTGATCGTGAACGCATTTTTGAGAACACCGACATTGGGCGCGCGCTTGAAGCCAAAGTTGAAGCCTTACTCAACGATCTTGTGATCGAAAATGATACCATCTTCGCGTCCCTTGAGGCGGAAGAACAAGAACTGACAGAGTTAAAAAACACACTGTCGAAAGAAGATTTTGCCAAAAAAGCTGAAGCCTTTGACGAAAAGGTCATTGCTATCCGAGCAGAGCAAAAAGCCAAATCAGAGGCGATTGAGCAAACGCGAGATCAAGGTTTGCGCGCATTTGAGGACACGTTGAACGTTGTTTTAAAAGATATCGCTCAAGAAGTTCGTGCAGTGGCTGTTTTCGAGAGAACACAAATCTACCTCATGTCTGGCTCTATCGATATTTCACTTGAGGTCATCAAACGGCTGAATGCCAGCAGTCAACAAGCGGCGGAGGCCGAGGCATTGGCGCAAGACCCGCAACCCGCTGCTGAAGATCAATAATCTCACCAAAGGTTTAAGCTGACTTGTCATAACCACACGCCATTGATACAGACACCACCTAGTGTATTGTATATAAAGACCTAAGATCTCATTATCGACCTGCAAGACAGCTGTCGCGGGACATATCTGAGGCACCTGAGCATGATCTTCATGCAACATAATACCCCCACAAACGGGGCAGAGATACGAAAAGACAAGGGACGGACATGACAGAGAGCTTCAAAACCGCAGATATTGATCTCATTCAACGCATTATCCCGCATCGTTATCCGTTTTTACTGGTGGATCGTGTGGTTGATATCGATGGTGACCAGACCTGTACCGGCATCAAAAACGTGTCCTTTAACGAACCCCATTTCCAAGGCCATTTCCCTGGCGCGCCGATCATGCCTGGGGTGACAATCGTCGAAGCCATGGCGCAAACTGCCGCTGTGATGGTGGGCGTTGAAAACGGTCTCGCGGACAAAGACTTCCTAGTTTATTTCATGTCGATCGAATCCTGCAAATTTCGCCGCAAAGTCGTTCCTGGTGACGTGTTGAAAATGCACATCACAACAAAACGCGGTGGCGGCAAGGTTTGGAAATTTGAAGGCCGTGCAGAAGTTGATGGCGAAGTGGCCTGCCAAGCGTCATTCACAGCGATGATGGATCTTCCAAAAGAGTGACCCATTTCGGGTCAGGTCATATTTTCCATATTCGGAGCCCGTCATGAGCATCCATCCAAGCGCAAATATTCACCCCTCATCTGTGATCGAAAACGGTGCTGTTGTCGGTGAAAACTGCCACATCGGTCCGTTCTGCCTTGTTGGGCCTGATGTGGTGTTGGGCGCTGGTGTTGTGTTGAAAAGTCATGTTGTTGTGTCTGGTGACACATTGATTGGCGACGAGACTGTGATTTTCCAGTTTGCCTCGATTGGTGCGATTCCACAGGATCTGAAATATGATGGCGAACCGACCAAATTGATCATCGGCAAGCGCAACCGCATCCGCGAATATGTGACCATGAATTTGGGCACAGTTGGCGGTGGTGGGGTCACGCGGGTGGGCGATGACAACCTGCTGATGGCCAGCGCCCATGTCGCCCATGACGTGCAAATCGGCAATCGGGTGATTTTGGTCAACTCCGTCGCGGTGGCGGGTCATTGTGTTATTGATGATGACGTGATCATCGGCGGCCTGTCTGGCATCCACCAATGGGTGCGGATCGGGCAGGGTGCCATTATCGGGGCTTTGTCTATGGTGACCGGTGATGTCTTGCCGCATGCTTTGGTCCAAGGTCCGCGGGCCGAGCTGGATGGTCTCAATCTTGTGGGGCTGAAGCGGCGTGGCGTGGCGCGTGACGACATCAACCAATTGCGCGCAGCCTTTCAAATGCTCAAGCAAGGTGACGGATCATTCAAGGAACGCGCTGCACGCTTGCACGAGGATTTCGACAGTGACTACGTGGCCCGTATGGTTGCTTTTGTGATGGGCGATAGTGATCGCGGATTTTTGACGCCAAAATGATCTTTCACAACACATAAGGTGACGCGCGTGTCCAGAACGGCCATCATCGCAGGATCAGGGGATCTGCCCCGCCTTTTGGCCGAGGCTTTGGAGGCGCCTGTCTATGTGACTTTGGATGATAGCTTTGTGCCTGAGGGCATTGATCATGTCACTGCGCGGATCGAAAAACTTGGTCGCCTGTTCAAAGACTTACAAGACCGTGACGTCACCTCTGTGAGTTTCGCTGGTGCTATGGCGCGGCCCAAAGTGAACCCTGTTTTGCTAGACCGCCACGCCCTGCGGCTGGCCATGTCGATGGGAAAGGGCGATGATGCTTTACTGCGCGAGGTCTTGGCGGTGTTTGGCGATCAAGGCTTTGACATCAAGAGTGCGGTCGATATTTGCCCCGATCTTGTGCTGCCAAAAGGCACGATCTGGGGTGTAAAGCCCAGCAAACAAGATGACAAAGACGCCGCACGCGCTTTAAAGGTGCTCAGTACATTGTCACCGCTTGATGTGGGCCAAGGGGCTGTTTGCGCCGGTGGAATGATTTTGGGGATTGAGACGTTGCAAGGCACAGATTCTATGCTGTCTTACGTCGCGGCGACTCCCGATCACCTGCGACGCGCCAAGGGGGTGTTTGTGAAATCGCCAAAACGTAACCAAGACCTGCGTATTGATATGCCGACCATCGGCCCCAAGACCATCGAAGCTGTGATCAAAGCCGGCCTTGCGGGGTTGGTGATTCCGTCTGACACCGTGATCGTGCTTGATCGTGCAGCGCTCAAATCCCGCATTGAAGAGGCAGGTATCTTCCTGAAAGCCATATGAGTGCTTTAAAGGTTTTTGTCATCGCGGGCGAGCAATCCGGCGACAAATTGGGCGCCGCGGCTATGGCAGGTCTCAAACAGCTGGCTGATGTCGAGTTTCGCGGCGTTGGCGGGCCCCTGATGGCGGTTGAGGGGCTGGATAGCCTGTTTGCGATGGATGAATTGTCGCTTATGGGCATCATGGAAATTCTGCCAAAGTATTTTCACCTCAAACGCCGCATCCGTGAAACGGCGGAGGCCGCATTGGCGTGGCAACCTGATGTGATTTTGACCATCGACAGTCCTGATTTTTGCCTACGCGTGGCCGATATTGTGAAATCGCAATCCGATTTGCGCATTTGTCATTATGTGGCCCCAACAGTTTGGGCATGGCGACCTGAACGCGCTGCCAAGATGGCAGCCAAAGTCGATCAAGTCTTAGCGCTCTTTCCGTTTGAGCCGCCTTACTTTGACGCCGTGGGCCTGCGCTGTGATTTCGTCGGGCATCCTGTATCGACCGAAGTTGTGGCCTCGGATGCGGAAGTATCCCAGTTTCGCGCCGCGCAGGGCATCGATGATGCGCCTTTGGTTTTGGTTCTACCGGGGTCGCGTAAGGGTGAAGTTGCGCGGCTGTCTGATGATTTCGGAAAAGCGCTAGGTCTCTTTGCAAAGACAAATCCCAACGCACGTTTTGTTCTGCCCATGGCCGGACCGGTTGAGACGCTCGTGCGGGAAAAAACGGCCCAATGGCCCGTACCCCCTATCTTGATCGAAGCCTCAGACAAAACCGCCAAACGCGCCGCTTTCAAAGCCGCAGACATTGCGCTGGCCGCTTCTGGCACCGTGTCACTTGAGCTTGCCGCCAATCAAACGCCGATGGTGATCGCTTATAAAATGCAATGGCTGACGCAGAAGATCGTCGAACGCAAACTGCTGATCGATACAGTGACTTTGGTCAATCTGGTGTCCGAAACCCGAGTCGTGCCAGAGTTTTTGGCGCAAAACTGCCTGCCTGATAAAATAGCGACAGCGCTCAGTGATGTTTTGCAAAACCCAACTGCGCAAACTGCGGCGCTGGATCTCACGATGCAGCGTTTGGGGCAGGGTGGTGAAGCACCAGGTGTGCGTGCAGCAAAGGCAATTTTAGCAGGGCTTGCAAAGTAACGGCTCAAGCGCATTGCCAAAGCCGCCGTCCGTAGAGAGATCACGGCTTGATCACGCAAGTACAATCAGGTGTGAAAAGACGTTTCTTGTTGTTTGTGTTGCCTGTTCTTAGGTAAGGGCGATACATCAAAAGAGAAAAATATGCACATCTTTCAATCGCTTACAAATAAGAAAACACTTCTATCCATCGCGCTGTCCGGCTTAATTGGCGAAATCGCCTTTGAGCTTTATGCGTGGCTCATTTCACCGATTTTGTTCGGCGTCACCCTACAGCCATCCAATCTGGTGATTGCGTTGACCATGAAATTTACGGGTGTGGAGCTGTCTCATACCGTGGCGTTTCCACTGCATTTCATCATCGGAGCCTTAGGGTTTGGTCTGTTCACATATTTTATCCGCCTCGTGATGCCAAACAAAGTTTGGCTGACGGGCTTTATCTCTGGATTTATCTTATGGGTTGTCGCCCAAGGGATTTTGGCGCCAGTGATCGGTCGGACATTTATGATGGGATTTGGCACTTACACGCAGTCGTCATTTGTCGGCCATGTTGGCATGACACTCATTATGGCGCATGTGATGGTTCTGGCGTTTCGCCGTTTGAGCAACGCACCTGCGACGCCTGCCCATTAACTGACACGGCCCGCGCACCTTTTGGAAGATCATCCAACATGTGCGCGGGTCATTTTTATAATAAAATTATCGCTTTAATATCCACGCCAAATCCAGCCGCCACCAAAGATCCGCGTACTGTCGTCATCGTAAAACACGCAAGCTTGGCCGGCTGACACACCTTCTTCGGCGACGATCAATTCGACCTCTGCCTCAGTATCAGAAATTGGCCGGATGATTGCCTCACGCGGGGGGCGGGTCGAGCGCACGCGTACCAGAACATGCCATTCCTCGCGGCTCGACAGTGGTGCGTCGCCCAACCAATTGATCTCACGTACAGGGATTTTACGGGTGGCGAGCATGTCTTTTGGCCCAACGATGACGTGCTTTTTCTCAACATCCAATTTGACCACATACAAAGGATCCGCCAAACCACCGATGCCAAGACCGCGACGTTGCCCGACTGTATAGTGCAACACACCGTTATGTTGCCCCAATACGTTTCCATCGGTGTCAACAATATCACCAGGTTCGGCAGCCCCTGGGCGCAGTTTTTCGATCACAGAGGCGTAGTTGCCGTTTGGCACGAAGCAAATGTCTTGGCTGTCGGGCTTATCCGCCACGGCCAATCCGTATTTCGAAGCCAGCGCACGGGTCTCATCTTTGGACGCCAAATGGCCCAAAGGAAAGCGCAGGTAATCGAGTTGCGCCTCTGTGGTTGAGAACAAGAAATACGACTGATCGCGGTTGGCATCGGCTGCCGAATGCAATTCTGCACCGCCTTTGCCCATTTTGCGTTGAATATAGTGACCTGTCGCCATGCAATCGGCATCCAAATCTTTGGCCGTCTCTAGCAGGTCCTTAAATTTCACCCGCTCATTGCAGCGAATACAAGGCACAGGTGTCGCCCCCGCCAAATAACTGTCAGCGAATTCATCGATCACTGCATCCTTGAACACGCTCTCATAATCCAAAACGTAATGCGGAAAACCCATTTCTTCGGCCACGCGCCGCGCGTCATGAATGTCACGTCCCGCACAGCAAGCACCCTTTTTCGACAAAGCAGCTCCGTGGTCATACAGCTGCAAAGTCACCCCGACCACATCATAGCCTTCTTCAGCCAGCTGTGCCGCCACGACAGAACTGTCCACTCCGCCGGACATAGCGACGACAACCCGTGTTTCAGACGGAGGCTTGGCAAAGCCAAGAGAGTTGATCGGATGTGTCTTTGTAGCGGGTGCAGCAACAGTCATGAACAAAACCTTTCCAGAACATGCTCAGAATATATGAAAATCCTATATATTCTCAATGACAGGTTTCACCACCCATTAAGACCCTTGCGTCAAAACAAATACGTAAAGTTGATGAGGGTGAGCCCATGTATTTGAGAAAAGTAGACGGCCCGCGTGCCGTCACCTTGCCAGATGGCAGTATCATGACGCGCGCAGACCTGCCACCGCCTGAGACTCGGCGCTGGGTGGCATCGCGCAAAGCGATCATTGTCAAAGCCGTGGCGTTTGGATTGATGCCTTTGACCGAGGCCTTGAAAACCTATGGCTTGAGTGAAGAAGAGTTCAATTCTTGGAAAACAGCGATTCAGAATCATGGCGAAATCGCGTTAAAAGCCACTTCTTTGCAAAAATATCGACAACCTTAGGTTGAGAATGCTAAAAGGTTAAAACTAGTAACGTGTAGTTAACCATTTTGGCCAATATTTTTATCGAACGAATGCTCGAAAAAAAATTTAGCAACGGAGACTCTAGGTAATGCGTATTCTTTTGGTCGAGGACGATCCAACGACATCAAAAAGCATTGAATTGATGCTGACACATGCAAATCTCAACGTCTACACGACGGATTTAGGCGAGGAAGGCATCGATCTCGCAAAACTTTATGATTATGACCTGATCCTTTTGGATCTTGGTTTGCCGGACATGAACGGACACGAAGTGCTGCGTCAATTGCGTCTCGCACGAATCGAAACGCCAATTCTGATTCTCTCTGGTGCTGACGACACTGAAAACAAAATCAAAGGTTTTGGCTTTGGTGCGGATGATTATCTGACCAAACCATTTCACCGCGAAGAACTGGTGGCCCGTATCCACGCCATCATCCGTCGCTCAAAAGGGCATTCACAATCTGTGATTGGCACTGGTAAGATCGAGGTCAATCTTGATGCGAAAACAGTGTCTGTTGCCAACAAACCTGTGCACCTCACTGGTAAAGAATATCAAATGTTGGAACTTTTGTCGCTGCGCAAAGGCACAACTTTGACCAAGGAAATGTTCCTCAATCACCTCTATGGTGGCATGGATGAACCTGAACTCAAAATCATCGATGTCTTTATTTGTAAATTACGCAAGAAGCTTGCAAACGCAACAGACGGTGACAATTACATCGAAACGGTTTGGGGCCGCGGCTATGTTTTGCGTGACCCTGATCCCGTTGACATGGAAACCCCAATCGCAATTGGTGCCTAAATATTTTCAGGGCTGACGCAGTTTTTAACGACATCGCACCATTCCGTTGCATCTCGACTGGACCTCTTCGACTTGCTCTCCTAAACAATTAGGGGACCAAAGTTGGAGAGGTTTTTTTATGTCTGCGGACGTCGCCGTCGAAGTCATGACCGAAGAACAAGCGCGCGCTGAACTCGCACGTTTGTCAAAAATCTTATTGGCGGCCAATGCAGACTATTACACTGCCGAGCCTAAAATTATCGATGCCGATTACGATACGCTCAAAGCGAGAAATGCAGAGATTGAATCTCGATTTCCAGCTCTGAAACGTGCCGATAGCCCTTCAAATGTTGTCGGCGCAAGCCCCGCAGCGGGCTTTGGTAAAATCACCCATGCGGTGCGCATGCTATCTTTGTCGAATGCTTTTGAAGACAGCGACGTCGATGATTTTGACACATCCATCCGAAAATTCTTAGGCAGCAACACTGCGTTGCAATACACAGCAGAGCCCAAAATCGATGGGCTGTCGTTGTCGATCCGCTATGAAAATGGTGCTCTTGTTTATGCCGCGACTCGAGGTGATGGTGAAACGGGCGAAAACGTCACCGAAAATGCCAAAACCATCGCAGATATTCCGCACCAAATTTCCGGCGCGCCTGACATTTTGGAAGTGCGCGGCGAAGTTTATATGAGCCATGCCGATTTTGCCGCTCTTAATGAACGGCATTCTGAGCGTGGTGGCAAAATATTCTCAAACCCACGCAATGCTGCGGCTGGCAGTTTGCGCCAACTTGATGCGGATATCACCCGTGCGCGCCCCCTAAAATTCTTTGCCTATGCTTGGGGCGAACTCTCACAGCCTTTGGCCGACACCCAAATGGGTGCGATCAATGCGCTTAAATCATTCGGGTTTTCGATCAATCCGCTAACCAAACTCTGCTCCAGCCCTCAAGAGTTGGTTGCACACTATCACCACATCGAAGAACAACGCGCGACCTTGGGGTATGACATCGACGGAGTTGTCTACAAAGTCGACGATTTGGCCTTGCAAGCGCGCCTTGGCTTTCGCTCCACCACACCACGTTGGGCCATTGCTCATAAATTCCCTGCCGAACTTGCTTGGACCCGCTTGGAAGCGATAGATATCCAAGTTGGTCGCACTGGTGCGCTCAGTCCCGTCGCTCGGTTGACGCCTGTCACGGTCGGCGGCGTGGTTGTGTCAAATGCCACGCTGCACAATCAAGATTACATCGAAGGTCGAGATAGCAAAGGCGATGAAATTCGTGGTGGCAAAGATATTCGTATCGGTGATTGGGTCCAAGTTTACCGCGCTGGCGATGTCATTCCGAAAATTGCAGATGTTGACATCGACAAACGCACTGGATCTGAAACCGTGTTTGCCTTTCCGAAGACCTGTCCAGAATGCGGATCTGACGCCATCCGTGAAGAGGGTGATGCGGTCCACAGATGTTCTGGTGGCATGATTTGCCCGGCCCAAGCCATTGAAAAGTTAAAGCACTTTGTTTCACGCGGCGCGTTCGATATTGATGGGTTTGGCGCCAAACAGGTCGAGCAGTTCTACAATGATGGATGGATCAAAGAACCCGCTGATATTTTCAAGCTCGAAGAACGATATGGATCAGGGCTTCAACAACTCAAGAACCGCGACGGTTGGGGGACAAAATCTGCGCAAAAAGTTTTTGACGCGATCAACGCCAGCAGACAAGTTGACTTAGCGCGGATGATTTTTGGCCTCGGGATACGCCATGTCGGGGACAGTTCAGCGGCTTTACTTGCGCTCAATTATGGCAGTTGGCACCGTTTTGAGGCAGCAATGACCAGCGCCGTGGTCGGTGAGGGTGAAATCTGGGACGATCTTTTGTCCATCGATGGTATCGGCGCTGTCATGGCCAAATCCTTGGTGACAGCCTTTCATCAAACGTCTGAACGCGCATCTATTGATCGTCTCGCGGCCCAGTTGACCATCATTGATGCCAAACAGCCTGCAAATGATAGCCCCGTTACCGGAAAAATCGTTGTGTTTTCTGGCACGTTGGAAAAAATGAGCCGCGCCGAAGCCAAGGCCAAAGCGGAAAGTCTTGGGGCCAAAGTTTCTGGGTCTGTTTCTGCGAAAACGGATATTCTGGTCGCAGGGCCGGGGGCTGGGTCAAAGGCGAAAAAGGCGGCTGAATTGAATATTCTCACGTTGGACGAGGATGGTTGGCTCGACCTGATTGCGCCAAAATGACCAGCGTGCGACCAGAATCCTTATTTCCACTCTTTGCAGACCTGTCGACCTTGGCGGGTGTCGGGCCCAAAACGGCCAAAGCTTTTGCGGGGCTATCGGTGGAGCGCCCTAAAGACCTGCTGTTTACATTGCCGCACGCGCTCATCGATCGGCGCCGCGTTCCAACTGTCATCGGGGCACTTTCAGGCGATGTGGTCACTGTCGAAGTGACCGTATTGCGCCATTTGTTTCCCAGTCGTAAGGGGCTGCCGCATCGTGTTTTCGTGAGCGATAGTGCCACTGAATTCCAGCTGGTGTTCTTTAGAGGGGCCGCAGATTGGATCGAAAAACAACTGCCCGTCAATGAAAACCGCCTCGTGTCAGGGAAGGTTGAATTTTACGATTCACAAATTCAAATGCCGCATCCAGATCACATCTTGACGCTAGACAAAGAAGACGACTTGCCAAGATTTGAACCGGTGTATTCATTGGCTGCGGGGGTGACGCAGAAAATCATGGCCAAATCCTGCCTTGACTCGATTGAGAAAACGCCTGAGTTGGAAGAGTGGATCGACCCGAGTTTGAGGTCACGAGAATCTTGGCCCGCGTTTAAATCTGCGCTCGAAATGTCTCACAATCCGATGAGCGCCAACGAGTTGACCGCTACATCGCCAGCGCGTCAAAGGCTTGCTTACGATGAGTTATTCGCGCATCAAATTACGCTGGCACTGGCTCGCAAAGCGGTGAAATCAAAGCCTGGCCGCAGCTCGGTCGGGATCGGAAAGCTGCGCGCTCGCGTGTTGAAAGCTCTGCCATTTCACCCAACAGGTGCGCAGAGCCGCGCAATGGATGATATTGAACACGACCTGTCGTTGTCTGAGCGCATGAACCGCCTGTTGATGGGGGATGTCGGGTCGGGTAAAACCTTGGTCGCGTTGATGTCTTTGCTTATAGCGGTGGAGGCCGGCGGGCAGGGTGTTTTGATGGCCCCCACGGAAATTTTGGCACGACAGCATTTGGCAGATTTGCGACCATTGGCAGAGCAAGCTGGCGTTGTACTTGAATTGCTGACAGGACGCGACAAAGGTAGGGAACGCAAAGCCAAATTGCAGGCCTTGGCGCAAGGCGACATACATATTCTTGTGGGCACCCATGCTGTGTTTCAAGACGATGTTATCTTTAGCGACCTTAGGCTGGCGATTGTTGATGAGCAGCATCGTTTTGGTGTGACACAGCGCATGGCGCTGGCTGAAAAAGGTCAATGCGTTGATATGCTGGTGATGACAGCCACGCCGATCCCGCGATCTTTATCCTTGGCGCAATATGGCGATATGGATGTGTCGATCTTGGATGAAAAGCCCGCCGGCCGCACACCGATTAAGACGGCGTTGAGTGCGACTGAGCGGATGGACGATGTCGTGGCCCATTTGAATGCTGCTGTCGCGGCAGGAAAGCAGGCCTATTGGGTCTGTCCTCTTGTTGGCGAAAGCGAAGTCATGGATTTGATGGCTGCTGAAGAGCGTTTCAAACATTTGCGTGCCGCCCTTGGGGAAGGCAAAGTCGGATTGGTTCACGGTCAAATGGCCGCGGAGGAAAAAGATGCAACCATGGCGCAATTTGTCCGTGGCGATCTGTCAGTTCTTGTTGCGACCACTGTGATTGAGGTGGGTGTCAACGTGCCCAACGCGTCTATTATGGTGATTGAGCGGGCCGAGCATTTTGGCCTCGCGCAGCTACACCAACTGCGTGGACGGGTGGGGCGCGGCACTGTCGCGTCGACCTGTTTGTTGCTCTATCAAGCGCCGCTGAGTGAAACGGGGCGCAGGCGTTTAGAGATTTTACGCGAAACAGAAGACGGGTTTCGCATCGCCGAAGAAGACCTAACGATGCGCGGGGCAGGTGATGTGCTTGGGACTGCGCAATCTGGTGTTCCGAAATTCAGAATCGCCGATATCGAAACACAGTCTGCGCTGATGGCACTGGCTCAAAATGATGCGCGAAAACTGCTGCATGATGATCCAGAGCTGAAAAGCGAACGCGGGCAGGCCGTGCGTGTTCTACTTTGGTTAATGGAAAAAGATCGTGCAATTCGTTTGATGTCAGTAGGTTAACTGGTTTCTGTTTATTTTGTTCGCAAATGTTCTTAAAAAGTTCTTTACACAGGTCGTTAAAAATGAGAACAAATAGGCAACAACCTATTAACCTCACGAAAGGACGACACAATGATCCGCGATATCAAATCCGTTGTAGAGCGCTCACAAGGTACTTTGGTCGAAGATATGATCGGTGCTGCCGCCCTTTTGGTGATCCTATTCGGAGGTCTTATAGCCCCTGCATTTTTCTAAGTTTCTGCCTGTGATTCAAACAACCAACCGACACCTCATGTCCCAACGGGTGTTGCAGACGTCTTACCTATTCCCGTCCGCTTGCGGAGCCTCATCCCGCTGAACTGTTGCTTGAATCCCAACTTTATCCGCCGCCTTCAATTCGAAGTGCGGCGGTTTTTTTTGTGCCATAGGCGCGCGCAAAATGGATTAGCTGGTTGAGGCCAAATTTGCTTCGATCATCGCTTTTTGTGCGGCTATAACCGACAACAAAATAGAGGCGTGACGGTTTGTATAAGCACGCGCAGGCAGCAGCGCCTCAAAGCCTTCAAAGGGCGTAGAAGGGGTTGGGCCATCGTCTTTGAGAAACGCACTGAGTTCCGTCAAAGCAGTGGTCAGCTCTTCAGCAGATCTGCCAATGATATTTTGTCCTAATACAGCCGCAGCAGCTTGGCCAAGTGCACAGGCTTTGACGTCTTGTGCAAAGTCGGCGATGCGGCCATCGCGCACCACGACATCCGCTGTCACGGTCGATCCGCACAGTGGCGCACGTTCGCGTACAGTTGCATCTGGTGCATCTAGGCGACCAAGATGCGGAATGTCTGCGGCCAGTGCCAAAAGGCGACCAGAATAGAGGGATGCAAGATCTGCGGACATGATTTGCCTTTCATCAATTACAGTCTTAGATAGGGCATGCGATAGGCATAGGAAAGGACCCGCCATGACCTTTGATCCCAACTCTCTAAAATATGATGACAAAGGTCTCATTCCCGCCATTGCCCAAGATGCGCAGACGGGCGAGATCTTGATGCTGGCTTGGATGAATGCCAAATCCGTCGCCATGACTTTGGACACTGGCAAAGTGACCTACTGGTCGCGGTCACGTCAATCGTTTTGGATCAAGGGCGAAAGCTCTGGCCACGTCCAAGAATTGGTCGATTTTCGATTTGATTGCGATCAGGATTGCATCTTGGTTACGGTCAATCAAACGGGGCCAGCTTGCCACACCAATCGTCGGTCATGTTTCTATACGGCCGTGCGCGATGGCGAGACAGTTGAGTTGATGTCACCAGAGGTTTGAATCGACTTAAATAAGTCCGACCAAGTGCTTGATATCTTGTGGAGAGTATCCATCGGCGCGGTATTTCGATATCGCGCGGGCATCGTCGCGTTTGGCCAAGCGTTTGCCTGCCTCATCGCGGATCAGATCATGATGATGATAAAGCGGCGCCCTGTGGCCCAATAAATGCAGCAGCAGAACTTGCACTTGAGTGAATTCAAACAGGTCGACGCCACGTACGACATGCGTGACCCCTTGGCGCATATCATCTATGGCAGAGGCCATGAAATAGGCGGCGGTTTGAATATCTTTACGACCGACGACAATGTCACCAACGTCGCGCATAAGTGTATTTTTATCAATCGAGTATATGCCGCTGTTAATGTCACCCAGCTCATGAAATTTCAAATCAAACTCACCCAGAGCGTCGCAAGCGCGGTCCATATGAAGGCGTATCGCGTCACCGTTTTGGCGATCTGACATCAAACGGTGTTTACAGGTTTGAGGGTAAAGATGGTGCGGCACACCCTCTTGTGGGGCTGATGATGCGGCTGCGATATCTTTGCGACTGCACTTACAGGGATAGGTTAAATCACGTGAAATTAAGGCTTCAAGGCTTTGATTATAAATATCTAAAGACTGAGACTGAAACGAAGGGGCTTCATCCCACGTCACACCTAACCATGTGAGATCTTCAATGATTTGAGCGATATATTCTGGTTTGGAGCGCTCAAGGTCTGTGTCTTCAAAGCGCAGTAAAAATCGCCCATCATGGGCGCGGGCCATGTCATGGGCGATCCAAGCAGAATAGGCGTGCCCGAGATGCAACGGCCCCGTGGGGCTGGGTGCAAATCGGGTCACAAAGGACATTAATACTGACCTTCAAGCCATTCATTAAACTGAATTTTAGCGCGATCTGTGTAGGCTTTGTAGCGATCTTTGCGGCCGCGTCTGCCAGATTTTAGACCTTCGACAGGCGGGAACAATCCAAAGTTCACATTCATCGGCTGAAAGGTTTTTGCCTCAGCCCCGCCGGTGATGTGATGGATCAATGCGCCCGTTGCGGTTGTGCCGGGTGGCGATGTGATGGGCTTGCCCAGAATTTCATGCGCAGCCAAACGCCCTGCCAGCAATCCCATCGCAGCAGATTCAACATAACCTTCGACGCCTGTGACTTGCCCAGCGAAACGTACATTTAGCTTTGATTTCAAACGCATCTGATCATCAAGTAATGTAGGGGAGTTCAAAAATGTATTGCGATGGATACCGCCAAGACGGGCAAACTTTGCATTTTCCAAACCTGGGATCATTTTAAACACATCCGCTTGTGCGCCGTATTTCATCTTGGTTTGAAACCCGACGATATTGTACAGCGTGCCAAGTTTGTTGTCGCGGCGCAGCTGCACCACGGCGTAGGGTTTGGTTTCTGGATCATTGGCATTGGTTAGACCCACGGGTTTCATCGGGCCAAAACGCAAGGTTTCACGCCCCCGTTCAGCCATCACTTCGATGGGCAGGCAGCCGTCAAAATACCCAGCGGTTTCACCTTCGTGGAATTCGGTCTTATCCGCTGCCAAAAGCGCGTCGATAAAGGCCTCGTATTGGTCTTTGGTCATTGGGCAGTTGAGATAGGCTTTTTGCTCTTCCTCGGTCTCGCCTTTGTCATAGCGCGACTGCATCCATGCCACGTCCATGTTGATGCTGTCATGATAGATGATCGGCGCGATGGCATCGAAAAAGGCCAAGCGGTCTGCACCTGTCTCTTTCGCGATTGCTTGCCCCAGTGTTGGCGAGGTCAGGGGGCCCGTGGCGAAAATCCAAGTGCCCTCCGACGGTATTTCATTCACTTCGCCGAATTCAACAGTGATATTCGGATGGGCGTTGATTTGCTCAGTCACAAATTCTGCAAAGGCATCGCGGTCCACCGCCAAAGCGCCACCAGCGGGTAGGCGATGTTGTTCGGCGGCTGCCATGATCAAGCCGTTCGCAGCACGCATTTCCCAATGCAACAGCCCAACGGCGTTTTGTTCAGAGTCGTCTGATCGAAACGAGTTGGAACAAACCATTTCGGCCAAATTGCCTGTCTGATGCGCAAAGGTTTCTACCTTGGGTCGCATCTCGTGGATCACCACTTGAATACCCAAATTGGCTGCTTGCCAAGCAGCCTCTGATCCGGCCATGCCGCCGCCAACGATGTGGAGTGTTTTATCTGTCATAATGGGGATGTAGCCCGATTGCGGGGCTTAGAAAAGCAAAAAGGGCTGCGCGAGGCAGCCCTTTTCGATGTGTTAATAAAGCTTAGAGCTTAGAGGCCGCCGAGTACTGGCAGAGTTGACAAGTAGTCATATGCTGTCATCACGCGCTCAGAGGCACGCAAACCACGGTCGCCAGTTTCAAAGGAAACAGCCAAACCAAAGCCGTCAACACTTTCGCCGTCGATTTTGAGTGTGTCATAGGATGCATCAACCCAGATGTTGTCTGCAACCATGTAACCTGCGCCGATGCTCGCTTGTGTCAAGTCGTCGCCGTACGCGTCGAAGTAATCAACAGAAGCATTTAGACGGATGTTTTCACGGATGCTGTAAGAACCGGACAATGTGTAAACGTTGAGTTCGTCAACAACGATTGCGTCGAATTCAACTTCGTATGCGGCAACGTCACGTGACAGGCCAGCAAAGTAGATGTCATCCATGTCTTCACCGAAAGCAACGCCGAAGTATGCGTCGAGTGCGGCTGTGTCATAGTCAACGTAAACTTGGCCGCCATCGGATTCGAAACCGTCGACTTCAGTGTTGGTGTAAGCCGCACCAAAAGTCAGGTCACCCAAGGCATATTCTGCACCTGCGGTCAAAGATGTGAATTCTTCGTCTTCAATTTCAAAAACACTGGCGCCTGCAAAAACTGTGATTGCTGACGTAATGTCATAGCCAAGAATTGCTGAAATTTCTGAAATATTCAGATCACCGCCACCAATTGAGAACTTTGTACCTGACAATTCAGCGCCGTAAGTAAACTTACCTGATTTACCCTCAAACGCCGCTGCGCCTGACAAATTTTCAAGTGTATCACCGCCTTCAGACAATTCGGAGTAGCCCAGGTCGAACGACAGGTATGTTGTTTCTGCAAAAGCTGGCGCTGCGGAAATTGCGGCTAAGCCTGTAAGTGCGAGAGCGATATTTTTCATTTTTGGGATCTCCATTATAAATATGGGCTGACCTCTACGGCGTATTGGGTGAGAAAGACCAGCGCCTAAAATGGCAATGAATGGCGCAGTTGCACAGCGGCAACAAATGGGTCAGATTATTCTTATGCATAACATGATTTGAGGGCCCTAAGGCCCTCAAATGTAAAGTTTAATCAATTTAGCGTGATTGAATTTAACTCTCAGACGCGTCCGGTGTCTCGATTGCTGTGCCATCTACCACATCGCCTTCGTCTTCGTCGCTTTCAGCAATGTAAGCCACAGAAACGACAACTTCGCCTTTGCCTGTGTTGAACACCTTTACACCACCAGCTGAGCGCGAGCGGAAGGAGATACCTTGCACAGGGCAGCGGATCGATTGCCCTTTAGAGGTCGCCAACATGATCTGGTCATCCAGTGAAACAGGGAAGGACGCAACAAGAGGCCCGCCGCGCATCGCTTTATCCATCGCCGTGACGCCCATACCGCCACGGCCCCGAACGGGGTAATCGTGGCTGGACGACAGTTTGCCGGTGCCGCTTTCCGAAATGGTCACCAACAGTTCTTCTGCGGCTTTCATTTCCTCGAACCGTTCTTGGCTGATGGAACCTTCGATGGCTTCTTCATCCTCATCGGTTCCCTCAACCTCATCCGCGCCAGCTTGCGCGCGGCGCATCTTGAGATAGGCGGCACGTTCAGTGGCGTCCGCTTCAAAGTGACGGATCACTGACATCGACACAACTTCATCATCGGTCATCTTGATGCCACGGACACCAAGTGAAGCACGCGAATTGAACACGCGTACATCAGTGACAGGGAAGCGGATGGCGCGACCTGATGATGTCACAAGCATCACATCGTCGTTTTCATCACAAATGCGCGCATTGATCAGACGCGTGCCTTCATCTTCGCCTTCAAATTTCATCGCGATCTTGCCGTTCGATTTCACGTTGGTGAAGTCAGACAGGCGATTGCGGCGTACAGAGCCTTTGGATGTGGCAAAGACGATTTGCAGATCGTCCCATTCCACTTCGTCACGGTCCACCGGCATGATCGCTGCAATGCCGACACCTGTTGGAATAGGCAGAATATTGACGATTGGCTTGCCCTTGGCGGTACGTCCCCCAAGCGGCAAACGCCATGTTTTCAGCTTGTAGGCCATGCCGTCATCAGTAAAGAACAACAGCTGCGTATGGGTGTTGGCCACAAAGAGCGTGGTGATCACGTCTTCGTCTTTGGTTGCCATGCCAGACAGACCTTTACCGCCACGTTTTTGCGCGCGGTAATCGGCCAAAGGCGTACGTTTGGCCCAACCAGACGAAGTGATAGTCACGACCATGTCTTCTTTTTCGATCAGATCTTCGTCAGAGGAATCCCCAGACCAATCGACAATTTCGGTGCGACGCGGCACAGCGAACTGGGTTTTTACTTCGATCAATTCGTTCGAAATGATCTCCATGATGCGTTCGCGCGAGGCCAAAATTTCAAGATAGTCTTTGATTTTACCAGCAAGTTCTTGCAACTCGTCGGTGACTTCTTTGACACCGATCTGTGTCAGGCGCTGCAAACGCAGTTCCAAAATCGCGCGGGTTTGAACCTCTGACAGGTTATAGGTGCCGTCTTCATTGATCGTGTGCGACGGATCATCGACCAGTTTGATATAGGGCGCGATGTCATGAGCAGGCCAGCGACGCGTCATCAATTTGGCACGCGCTTCGGCCGCATCGGCAGAGGCGCGGATGGTGGCGACGATTTCGTCCACATTGGTGACAGCCACAGCCAAACCACACAAGATATGCGCGCGGTCACGGGCTTTGCGCAGTTCAAACGCGGTGCGGCGGGCAACCACTTCTTCGCGGAACGAGATGAAGTAGGTCAAAAAATCGCGCAAGGTCAGTTGTTCTGGGCGACCAGAGTTTAGCGCCAGCATGTTGCAGCCGAAATAGGTTTGCAGCGGCGTGAAGCGGTACAATTGATTCAACACAACTTCGGGCGTTGCATCCCGTTTCAATTCGACCACAACCCGCACGCCAACGCGATCTGATTCATCTTGCACGTGGGCAATGCCCTCGACCTTTTTATCGCGCACAAGTTCGGCGATCTTTTCGATCATCGTGGATTTGTTAACTTGATAGGGAATTTCATCCACAACAATCGCGTAACGGTCTTTGCGAATTTCTTCGACATGGGTTTTGGCGCGAATAATCACAGATCCGCGGCCCTCAAGATAGGCTTTACGCGCACCAGAGCGCCCCAGCATGATCGCACCCGTTGGAAAGTCAGGGCCGGGGATGATTTCCATCAGCCGTTCCATCGACAAATCAGGATTGTCGATCAGCTCAAGTGTGGCATCGATCACTTCGCCCAAGTTATGCGGAGGAATGTTCGTCGCCATGCCGACCGCGATACCGCCAGCGCCATTGACCAGCATGTTCGGGAACCGTGCAGGTAAGACAGTCGGTTCGCGCTCTTTGCCGTCATAGTTGTCTGTAAAATCGACAGTGTCTTTGTCCAAATCGCCCGTCATGTAAGAGGTGACTTTTTGCAGACGCGATTCCGTGTAACGCATCGCCGCCGCACTATCACCGTCCATAGAGCCAAAGTTACCTTGACCATCGACAAGCGGTAAAGACATCGAGAAATCTTGCGCCATCCGCACCAAAGCGTCGTAGATCGCGCTATCGCCATGCGGGTGGTAAGAGCCCATCACATCGCCGACAGATTTCGCCGATTTACGGTAAGTTTTGTCGTGGGTGATGCCTTTTTCGTACATCGAATAAATGATGCGACGGTGCACAGGTTTCAATCCATCGCGCAAATCCGGAATAGCGCGGCTGACGATGACGCTCATCGCGTAATCCAAATAAGAGCTTTTCATCTCGGATGTGATCGAGATGTTCGGCCCATCATGGAACATAGGTTCGCGTGGTGTTTCGTCTTCGGAGTCAGGAGTTTGTGGAGTGTCGCTCACGATGTCCGCCTGTGGTTGTTTTGAGGTCTATATATCGTTGACCTGCAGTCTACCCCAGACAGCATATAGGGCGCAATGGCTCATTGGGCCCTTAGAGGGCCGTCAATGACCTTGTGATGCGCTTTAAGCGTCTTTGCGTGCGGCCATGACCCAAGCGACGACCAGAAGCGCTGAAAAGATGAAATTATAGCTGGCCATAGACAGGCCAAACAGCTGCCATGACACCTCGTCACACATGACAATCGCTTTGGTGGCCGATCCGGGCAAAAGATCGCTGCCAGTCAGGCCAGACAAGGCGTTGCTGCCGCCAGTGCAAGAGGTCGGGCCTTCCCACCATTTGTATTCAACGCCTGCATGGAATGCGCCAATGCCCGATGTGATGGCCGCAGAAAGCGCCCCAAGCCAGAGCAAAACACGGGCCTGCACGCCCATATAGGCAGCCCCGATCAAGATAGCCGCCGCATGCGGCCATCGTTGCCAAAAACACATTTTGCAGGGTGGATATCCCATAGCTTGAAACAAGAAAGCACCAAGCAAAAGCGCAAGCGATCCACCCGCCGCCAAGATCACCAAATGTGTACGTGTCAATTTTTTCATAGGAATTTCACCACGGCAAAGCCGCCCACAAGTAAGATGACAAATAGGGTGAACATCAGACCTAAACGTTTTTCGATGAAATCGCGAATAGGTTCGCCGAATTTCCACAACAAGGCGGCAACAATAAAGAACCGCAAAGCGCGCGCGGCAACAGAGGCCGCGATAAAGATGGGTAGGGACAAAGCCGTCGCGCCTGACAGAATGGTGATGACCTTATAAGGAAAGGGTGTGACGCCCGCGATCAACACAGCCCAAGCGCCATATTGGTTGTATGTCTCTTTGAATTCTTCGAAATACGCGTCTTTGCCGTAGAATTCGAGCACAGGACGACCAATGGTCTCGAAGGCACCGTAACCGATGAAATAGCCAAGCATCCCGCCAGCGACCGAGGCCAGAGTGGCTACAAACGCGATTTTAAATGCATCTTTAGGGCGCGCTACAATCAACGGGATCATCAAAATGTCAGGTGGAATCGGAAAGACAGAGCTTTCAACGAACGCGACCAAAGCCAAAGCCCATAACGCACGCGGGTGCTGCGCCATGGACAGCGTCCAATCATAAAGCCGTTTCAACATATGCCCAAATCCTCAAAGACTGTTTTGTCTCTTTAGGCCGCATTGCTGTCTGTGGGTCAAGGTCAGATCTCCGCATTTTACCCTTTGAGGCGACACGCTGACACTAAACTGTGCATGTATCTATTGGTGCCCGGGGAAACTGCCGTGACACGTTCGGGCTGGGGCGTGCCGTTTGCTTCAATCACTTTGGTCTATATTGTAGATATCCAGAACTATATTTGTATCAGCCAATTGGGGCAGGGCGGTTTTCTTTGCTCTAAGACTGTTCGAAAATCAGGCAGATGGCTTTTCTCATTTGGGTGCGCACTGCTGGCCGGGCTTCTCAATCCTGTGGATGTTCCCATATCAGCTCTCAACAAAGCCAATTTTGATGAAAACAGGCTATGATTGCGGCCACATCGTGGTCTGCGATGTTTTTGCGCTCTGCGCGACTTTGGCGAATGGCCATAAAACTAAGGGGCAAGTGACGCGCGCGAAAAGAAAATGACATTTTTTTATCAAGAACTGTCATATCCCTCTTGTGGAGGGCGGCGCGCTTCGCTAAATCCCTCCCACGACGAAGCAAACGGTTTTAAACGACCCAGAACTTCGATCTGCCCGCGTGGTGGAATTGGTAGACACAGGGGATTCAAAATCCCCCGCTGTAACAGGCTTGGCGGTTCGAGTCCGCCCGCGGGTACCATTCCCAAATAGCATTCCTCTAGGAATGTCTGACAGACCCCAAAGCCATATGTGCTTTCGGGGTTTTTCTGTTTTTGACTTTAATGTCCTTATTTGCCTTCTAAGTGGCTTTTACGCCAAGATTAGCTGCACCACATCAGATCAAATCGTGGCGCTTTTTGTGATGCTTTGTCTTCAAATATTTAACCATAATTGGTCACTCACGGAGCATTTGGATCACGAATCATTTGCCTTAGATGAATCAGTTTCACGCTTTGATTCGCCATTTGAACGGCCTTACTGTTTCCAGAATAACGTAAATTGAATAGAGTGGATGGAATTGTTGAGCTGCTTGCTGGGATGCCGTCAGAATGGTGGCAAAAAAATGCATCACCCTACGTAACGATATCTTTTGACGCTGCGTTCAAAAGGTTAATGACCTAAGGGCAACTTGGGTCGTCTGCCGCTAGTCAGTAAGTGTTTGAAAAACATAGGTCTATAAGAATTCACCCAAAACATCACTTTCCTCAGGGTTGTGCTATACCTCAAGATTACACGCTTCATTTAGGCCGTTAACCAACTGCATCAACTGGTCTTTTTCATCTTTTTCGACCTGCGATGCGTGAAAACTTCTTTTGCAGTTGGGCCATTTGATCGTATGACTCAGGGTGCCCACTGGGGGGCATAATTTTTCGGCCACGGGGGCGGCCGCGTAGAAGGGTGATCGCTTGATCATCTGGCATACGTGTCCGTGTGGTATTTGGAATGGTTGCTCGTTCCGCTGCTGCTGTAGACATGTGTAACCCGCTTGCGGGATGAGGTAAGTTTTGCCTTGCTAGATGTTTCGAGTTCTCCGTTTACGTGGCTTTTGGTGGCCAGTAACGCCTTCGGGTAATCGCGTTTGGGGTGTCCATACGTGTGTAGGAGAGAGAGTATGGCAAAGTGTCTAGCATGACGAAGTGTCAAACATATCGTCTGAGCGCCCATCGCGCATTCTCCACCTTAAACGGCGTCAATCCCGTCTGCTTTGCTTTGGCAAAACCCCATAATCATTACACTTGCGTCGTCGTCGTGAACAGCGATGAGCGCGGCGGCAACCAGGAGCTTTAAACATGTCCGATTACACACTCGATCTCAACTCAACCGGCGCCGACGGGTCAACAACAGTCTCATCGACCACAGGTGGCGACGCAGTTGGTGTCTCAGTCTCGACACCAAAATCACATGGTGACTCTTTCCAAATGTCTGGGGGGGAGCTGGTAAGTTCATCCGTCGATAAACCGACAACTGCTGAGTTTACCTTCACCGAAGAAGTCTCAAATGTCACTTTTGAAGTGTTTGACGTCGATTCCGGTTATGGTTGGGACGATAAAGTCACCATCGTTGCACTTAACGCTGCGGGCGAAGAGGTCGAAGTTACATTTTCGGACCTGTACAAGCATGAAGTTGATGGGAATTCGGTCGAAGGCGACGGCAACGAGACCTCAGCCGTCGAAGGTTCTGGTGCGCTTGATACCGTAACCGTAACGATCCCTGGCCCAATCGTGAGCTTTTCAGTCATTCACGACAACGGCAGCGATTCTTCTACGTCTGGTACCGTAAAAATTGCTGACATTTCCTTTGACGAAGCCACGAATTTGGACGGTATCGTTTCAGGCACTGACGGCGACGACACAATCACGGATGATTACGAAGGTGATCCCGAAGGCGATATGATCGACAATGATGACGCATTGTTGGACGGTGAAGTCGGCGACGACGACATCGTTCACGCAGGTGCGGGCGACGATCTTGTGATTTCAGGTGACGGAGATGATGAAGTCTTCGGCGAATCTGGCGATGATACCCTATGTGGTGTTGATGGCGACGACGAGCTGCACGGCGGCACTGGCGACGATTTCTTGGAAGGCATGAACGACAACGATTTGCTCTTTGGTGAAATCGGTGACGACACTGTTGCTGGCGACGCAGGCGACGATGTTGCTTATGGCGGCGCGGGCGCAGATACGATCACAGGTGGTTCTGGTGACGATGAATTATATGGCGGCGCGCTTGCAAAAGACGTGACACTTGATTTCAACGACCTGACCACAGGCGAAGTTGTTGGCAATCAGTTCATCAGCGACGGCGTAACCATTTCAAGCGCCAGCGCAAGCAATCCAGTTATGGTCTTTGATACTGCCAACCCAACTGGGGGCGACAGTGACCTTGCAAGCGGCACGCTTGGCAATGTTCTGATCTTGTCAGAAGATGGCGACAGCACTGACCCTGATGATGACGCATCCGGCGGCACGTTTGTCTTTGATTTTGCTGACGTTTCAACAGTCAATAGCCTGACATTCCTCGACATGGATAATGGCGTAGGCACCGTGACATTGTTCGATGTTGACGGCGCTGTTATCGCCACGATCCCAACACCGACAACGGCCAACGGTGGCGTGGCGACGCTCGACATTGATACGGCTGGTGTTGCCAGCATGACGGTTTCATTGCCGGGCTCTGGCGCGATCGACAACCTGTCATATTCCGTTGACGCAGATGCAGGCGACGAAGCCGATTACATCGATGGTGGCTCTGGCGATGATTACATCAACGGCAATGCTGGTGACGATACGCTTCTGGGTGGCTCAGGCAACGATACGATCATCGATACCAGCGGCTCTGAAACTGTTGAAGGCGGGTCTGGCGACGACTTTATCGATGTGTCCGGTGCAAATTCTGGCCCAAACACTTTTGACGAGCTCGCCGCAGATCCATCACTCTTGCTTGACGCAGCGCTTGATGACACGCCGTACCCGACAAACATCTACGATGACGTAAACCCAACCGATGACATCGACTATGTTGACGGCGGTGCTGGCAATGACACCATATACACAGGTGACGATGCGGATACGGTTCTCGGCGGCGACGGCGATGACACCATCTATTCGGGCATCGATAACGATACCGTCTACGGTGGCTCAGGCAACGACACAATCATCGACGTCCAAGGCGCTGACTATGTCGATGGCGGCGACGGCGATGATTATATCGACGTGGGCAATGACACCTTCTCTGACTACGTTGGCGACGATCCTGCCTTGCCAAATGCTTTGTACCCATACGGATCAGACCAGAACACAGAAGACGGTAAAGACACCGTTTACGGTGGCGCTGGCAACGATACGATCCTGACAGGTGACGATGCGGATTACATCGATGGTGGTTCTGGCGACGATATCATCAATGCAGGCATTGACGACGATACGGTCTATGGTGGCACAGGCAACGATACGATCACCGGCGGTCATGGGTCTGATGAAATCTACGGCGGCGATGGCGATGATTACATTGATGCCTCTGATGTCGATGGGGTGATGAACCACACCGATGAAAGCGACGACACAGACCCAGTTCCAGAAAACGACAGAGACTATGTTGATGGCGGCGCAGGCGATGATACGATCATCGGTGGCGATGACACAGATACGCTTTTGGGCGGTGACGGCGACGACACCATCGACGGTGGCATCGACAATGACATGCTTTACGGCAACGCGGGCAATGACACGATTGACGGCGGTGACGGCGATGACTTGATCGTTGGCGATGACAGCGATCTGTCCGAAAACCTTTTGGTCAACGGCGCTTTGGAAAGCGGTCAAGCGGATGGCACTTTCTCGCAAGTGTCTTCGATCACAGGCTGGCAGTCCAATTCAGGTCTTATCGAGACTTGGGGCAACGGGTTCGAGGGTGAGTTCTCACAAGACGGCGGCACGTTTATCGAACTTGACGCCGAACGTGGCCTCGACAGCATCTACCAAGACGTGGATACAACTGACGGTGAAAGCTACACTATCAGCGTTGATGTGATGCAGCGTGTTGAAGGGTCTGAAGATCAGGTCGAAGTGTACTTTGGCGGTGTTTTGATCGATACGATTGAGCCAGGTGATGAGTGGGAAACCTACGAGTTCGAAGTCACAGGCTCTGGCGATGATCGTCTTGAGTTCCGTGAACTTAGCGATGAAAACTCCACCTATGGTCCTTTGCTCGACAACATATCTCTGACCAGCAACGATGGCAGCGATATCCTGAATGGTGGCGCAGGCGATGATACCATCTACGGCAACCGCGGCGATGACATCATCGATGGTGGTGACGGCAATGATACCATCACAGGCGGCACTGGCGCGGATGATATCTTTGGTGGTGCGGATGCGGATACAATCATTGGCGGTAACGCTGGTGATGTGGTTGACGGTGGCGAAGCAGGCGATGACAACGATACGCTTGATCTGTCAGGCGCTGGTCCGCTCAATATCACCTATGATCCATCCAACTCCGAAAACGGTACTGTCGATTTCCTAGATGGTGATGGCAATGTAACTGGATCGATGACATTCGAGAACATCGAGAATGTCATCCCATGTTTCACGCCAGGCACGATGATCGCGACACCGGAAGGTGAAGTGACTGTTGAAACCCTTAAAGTGGGCGACAAAGTCATCACCCGCGACAATGGACTTCAAACCATCCGCTGGGTTGGCCACAAGGTTTTGTCGACTGTTGACTTGATGTTGCGCACTGAGCTTTGCCCAGTGATGATCCGCAAAGGGGCTTTGGGCAATGACTTGCCAGAGCGCGACATGATGGTGTCACCAAACCACCGCATGCTCGTCGCGTCTGAAAAGGCGGCGCTCTACTTTGACGATCACGAAGTTCTTGTCGCTGCGAAACACCTAACCAAGATGGACGGTGTTGAGCTTATGGGCGCTGAAGGTGTCACTTACGTCCACGTGATGTTTGACCACCACGAAGTGATCCTCGGGAATGGCACTTGGTCTGAAAGCTTCCAGCCTGGTGACTTCACCTTGGCCGGTATCGGTGAAGAACAACGCGAAGAAATCTTCTCGATCTTCCCTGAATTGCGCGAAAAGTCCGGTCGCGGCCATTATGAAACAGCACGTCGCGTGCTGCGCAAGCATGAAGCTGAACTGTTGGTGTCCTAAGCACCCCGATAGCCAAGCTTTCACCCGAATGCCAGCCTTGGGGGCATGGCATTCGGGGTCATAACCTATCCATGGTTAAGACTGTCGAACAGCCATATGATTCTAAGATCCGTTTAGGGTTTTCGCTCTCACGTCATATGGCCGTTTCCAAATTTGATCGAAATATCAAATATCTGTGCAGTCGTTTCCACTTTAGAAACGTCTGCACATTATTGTGACGCACCGTTCGTATGGGGTTGAAATTTTCACCAAATCGTCCAAATTTTTATTTTTATTTAAGTTTTTCAGTTAGTTGAATGAGCGTAAGTTCTGCTCCCCCTGCGTCTCAACTGTCAAAACATACCATCGGGGGGAATATTCATACAATCTCCCTCTGTCTGGTTGCCAATTTAGTGGTAAATGAATGTTAAGACTGCATTTGCGGTTTTGATAAAGGTGACCTGCCAGTCGCCTATAGACGTTTTGATTTTGGGCGATGTTGACGCCCTACACCGAATGGGGATGTACGATGGCCGATATTAATGGCGACAGCGGCAACAATACGCTAAACGGCACCAGTGCCGATGATACAATTAATGGTCTTGGCGGTGATGACATCATCAACGGTGGTGACGGCAACGATACCCTATATGGTGATGCGGGCAACAGTTCTGACAACAGTGGTTTGGATGCAAGCGCTCTGTCTCTTTCAAGTTCGAACCTCGTCTCAGACAGCTCTTCAGGTAACAATAACGCCGATCCTGGTGACACAGCCATCTACGCAAAAGTTGCGCAATTGGATGATGGCACTTGGATTTCTGGCCGACTGGTTCTTGTTGAAACATCTGACAGATCTTTGAATGTCGATTTGAGCGGGGGCAACGGGGCTGAAATCCTGTTGAACAGCGGCAAAGGTTCATCGTCTCATGATGGTGGTGAAACGGCGACCTTCCGTTTGGAATTCTTTAACCCGACCACCGGCGAAGCGGTTTCCATCAATTCGACAGCGACTTTCAACGATCTTGACCGTAACTCGGTTGGTGATGTCGAATCTGTTTCTGTTGATTCAGGCTCCTTTACTGGATTTGGAACCAGCTCTGACACGTCCTTAGAGGTCACGAATACAGGCTCCGAAGTCATCGCATCAGGCACAGAGGCCAACAGCCCGTCAGATCAAGACGCTTGGTTCTCAGCAGAATTCGAGAACCAAACATCCATCACCTTCACCTTGACCACACGGACCACACAGTCTGGATTCTCAATGAATGGTGACTTGATTGATGACGTCGTCGTGACACCGCTGGTTCCTGGTAATGACACCATCGACGGTGGTGACGGCAATGATGTAATCTACGGCGAAGATGGCGATGACACGCTGACGGCAGGCGATGGTTATGACAAACTCTATGGCGGCGAAGGCGACGACACGCTGTACGGTGGTGGCGAAAATGATGAGCTTCACGGCGGCAACGGCGCGGATACCATTGTGGTTAATTCGATTGGCACCACGTCGAATCCGAACAACACCACAGTTTACGGCGATGGTGATGGTGATGCGACGGATCAAGATACCCTTGATGTCAGTTGGTTTATCGAGAACGGCTATGAGCTGACCAACAACGTGCAAAACCCCGATGATGACGGCAATGGCTTTACGGGCCAGATGACGTTTTACAACTCTTCCACGGGCCAATCGGCCAACGTCAATTACTTTGACATCGAAGAGTTCGTGATCTGCTTCACACCGGGCACAGCCATTGCGACACCGCGAGGTGAGGTGGCAGCTGAAACGCTGAAAGAGGGCGATAAAGTCTTCACGCGCGACAATGGTGTACAGGAAATTCGTTGGGTTGGCCAAAAAGACCTCACAAAAGCTGACTTTGATCGCCAAGAGTCTTTGGCGCCTGTGCTGATCCAAAAAGGCGCTTTGGGCAACGGTTTGCCTGAACGCGACCTGATGGTTTCGCCACAGCACCGTGTGTTGCTCACCTCTGACCGTGCGCAGCTCTACTTTGAGGAACGCGAAGTTCTATCGCCTGCGATCCATTTGGTTGGCATGCCTGGCATTTCGCAAGCGCGTCCTGCGCAAACGTCTTACATCCACTTCTTGTGTGACAACCATGAAGTTGTGCTATCCAACGGGGCTTGGACCGAAACGTTCCAACCTGGTGAAGCATCGCTTGGTGGCTTGAAATCCGCGCAACGTGACGAAGTGCTATCGCTCTTCCCTGAGCTTGCGACACAAAGCGGTTTGACCAATTACGAATCCGCACGTAAGTCATTGAAAAAACACGAAACACGTCTTTTGCTTGCCAGCTAAACACAGGCGCAAAAGCAGTAATAACAAAGGCGGCCTTTGGGTCGCCTTTTTTGCGTTTCAGGGAGTATAAAGTGAACCAATGTCCTCCGCCTGAAAGCAAAAAAAAGGCGCGCCTGATATGGCACGCCCTAAACTTTGTCGTCTGTGAAAAGCTTTAGCGTTCAGGCAGCAATCCACGCGGATTGAACCGAAGCACAAAGAGCAGCACCAGCCCCATCGTGAGGGGGCGAATATAGACCATACGATCCATGATAACCTCTTTGATACCACTGTCATCGGCCAAGCCAGAGGTCAGCACTTGGGCCAAGAAGCGCCCAATCGGTTCGACTTCGACCCAGAGGAACCAAATAAACAGACCGCCCAAAACAGCGCCCCAATTGTTGCCCGATCCACCAACAATCACCATCACCCAAACCAGAAAGGTAAAGCGCAGCGGCTGATAGGATGCTGGCGTCAATTGTCCGTCCAGCGTGGTCATCATTGCTCCTGCCAAGCCACAAATGGCTGCCCCAAGCACAAAGATTTGCAAATGGCGTCCGGTGACATCCTTGCCCATGGCCTCAGACGACACTTCGTTGTCTCGGATCGCACGCATCATTCGCCCCCAAGGTGAATTGAGCGCCAACTGCATGGCCGTGATCAACAAAAGAATGACTGCCAAAAACAAACCCGCATAGCAAAGCTTGACGAAAATGCTCGACGCGGTGACGGGATCTGCGCCGATAGATTGCATCATGCCAATGAACCATTCGCTTTGCTGCAAATCGATTTCATAAGGCACAGGGCGGGGCAGGCCGATGACGTTTTTCACGCCGCGGCCCATCCAGTCTTCGTTTTTCATCACCGCGATAATGATTTCAGCAATGCCAAGTGTGGCAATTGCCAAGTAATCGGAGCGCAACCCCAAAGCGGTTTTGGCCACAAGCCACGCAGCGCCCGCCGCGAACAAGCCACCAACCGGCCAAGCGATCAGCACAGGCAAGCCAAGACCGCCAAGGTTGCCAGAAATCGCGGGGTTTATTGCCTCAATGGCGGCCACAGCCGGATCAAACACCGCACGGAAGAGAAAGAACCCTGCGACGATCCAAGCGGTTACGATCAGCGCGCGGATACGCCCCTTAGCCAGCTTTTTCCACAGTAAGATCGCGCCAATAATAGTTCCGACGCCCAGCATAAGTGCAAACAGCACGCGTGGCCCACCCGCTTGCCAAGCCTCACCAACAGGAGAGGTCGAAACAAGTACAACGGCCAAACCACCCAGAGCGACAAAGCCCATAACGCCGACGTTAAACAGGCCCGCGAAGCCCCATTGCAGGTTCACACCAAGCGCCATGATCGCAGAAATCAGCCCCATGTTCAAAATGAACAAAGCCGAATTCCAAGACTGGATAAACCCAACGGCGATGATCAGGGCCGCCATGGCCCCAAAGTACAAAGGCGCGCGGTAGGCAGACGATGGGCTGTGATTGTGAGATTGGCTCATACCGATTTCCCCTTAAACAGACCTGTTGGCTTGAACAGTAAAACGATGATCAGGATCGCGAAGGACACCGCAAATTTATAGTCGGTGGACAAAAGTTGCACCAATCCCTCTGGTGCCCAAGTCTCTGGCACCAGATAGGTGACGACCTTTTTGAACGCATAAGTCAGCGTCACTTCGGAAAAGGCGATCACAAAGCCACCTGCGATGGCCCCCAGTGGCGACCCAAGTCCGCCAACGATGGCTGAGGCAAATATAGGAAGCAAAAGTTGCATATAAATGAACGGCTTAAAGGACTTGTCTAATCCATAAAGCGTGCCTGCGATGGTGGCCAAAGCCGCGACAATCAACCATGTGATGGTCACGACACGCTCAGGGTTGATGCCTGAGAGAAGCGCCAAATCTTCGTTATCTGCATAGGCGCGCATCGATTTTCCAGTGCGCGTTCTGTTCAAGAACCAAAACAAGGCGGCCACAACGATGATTGCCACCAGTACGGTGATGGCTTGCGTTGTGCGAATGGCAAGGCCCTCGGATAGGCCTGTCATGGATTTGAAATCACGCGCGGTGATGATGAAACGTTCCCCATCTGCAAAGCGCCGATCATCGGTACCAACGAACATCCGCACCGCGCCGTTCATCACAAACATGACGCCCATCGACACAATCACCAACATCACTGGCGCCGCTTTGACCTTGCGATAAAAACGGTACACTGCGCGATCGGTGGCAAGCACCAAAGCCATGGTGCACAAGATCGCAAACGGTAAAGCAAGCAGGGCGGTGGGCATGGGGCCAAAACTGATCCCAGCCGATTGCATCGCGGTGGTGATCAACACGGTAAACATCGTGCCAAAGGCCATGGTGTCACCGTGGGCAAAATTCGAAAACCGCAAAATTCCGTAAATAAGCGTGACCCCAAGGGCCCCAAGCGCAAGCTGCGCGCCATAAGCGGTGCCCGGCACCAGTACAAAATTCGCAAATGCCACTAAGGCGTTGAGAATATCCATCAATTCACCCTCTCACATGTGCCCTGAAAATAGGTTTCTTTTTGTGTTCCACGCACATCTGGAACGCGGTGCATCAACGTGAAGTTTTCGGTTGAGATTTCCATCTCATACGTCCCGCCTCCTGGCTCATTAAATCGCCCCGACATCTGCCCAGCAACAGCAGTCACAGCACCTGTCAGTTTGCGCCCGTTGTCGAATTGCATTTCGCCGTCAAAATCGTCACCGCGTTTGAAGTGCAAGGGTGCTGACCCGCTGCGGCAATTGGCGGCGCTGCCTTCGCAAATTGTTTCTGAGACACAGAACAATTCGGCAGGCAGGTTGGGTTTTTGATTTTCCACATAAGATGTATAGACGTAAATCGGCACTCCAATCACAATCGGCGTAAAAACGAGGGTCGGCACGACCAGTCTGTGCATCGTCTAACCCCCTAAGAACGTGCGGCGCACTTCAGGGTTTGCAAGAAGTGCAGCCCCTGTGTCCGTATAAGCATTGGCGCCTTGCACCAAAACATAGCCTTTATCCGCGATATCAAGCGCTTGTCTGGCATTTTGTTCCACCATAAGCACAGCGATACCTGTTTTCGCCACCTCGATAATGCGATCAAACAATTCATCCATCACGATGGGGGAGACGCCCGCAGTTGGCTCATCCAGCATTAGCAATTTAGGTTTTGTCATCAAAGCGCGGCTGACAGCAACCTGTTGACGCTGTCCGCCTGACAATTCGCCCGCGTTCTGATTGCGTTTTTCATAGACTGCAGGAAAGATTTCATAGACCTGTTCCAAGGTCTGTTGATAATCATCGGTGCGAATGAACGCGCCCATTTCCAGATTTTCTTCAACCGTCATGGTCGGAAAGATGTTTGAGGTCTGCGGCACAAAGCCCATGCCTTTGTACACACGTTCTTGCGGCGACAATTTGGTGATGTCTTCGCCATCCAGCACAACTGATCCGGTATGGATGTTCAGCATCCCAAACACGGCTTTCATCGCAGTCGATTTGCCAGCACCGTTCGGGCCAACAATCACGGCAATTTCGCCTTGTTCGACCGACAGTTCACAATCGTGCAAAATGTCCGCGCCGCCGTAGCCGCCAGTCATATGAGTGGCACTCAAATAGCTCATGCTGTGCCCTCCGATGCTGCTGGAATGGCGTCCTTGGTTAGCCCTTCGGTGGCTTCTTTGTTCTTGATGCCCGTGCCTAGATAGGCCTCGATCACCTGTTCATTTTGCATAATCTCGTCCGCTGATCCCGTTGCCATCACTTGGCCGGAAGCCATAACAATCACCGGATCACAGAGCATTTTGATGAACTCCATATCATGTTCAATCATGCAAAACGTATAGCCGCGTTCGGTGTTCAGCCGTTTGATCGCATCGGCAATGGTGTATAGCAGGGTGCGGTTCACGCCTGCGCCCACTTCATCCAGAAAGACGATTTTGGCATCGACCATCATGGTACGGCCCAACTCGACAAGCTTTTTTTGCCCGCCAGAGATATTGCCAGCTTTCTCATCCGCGATATGAGAAATGGTCAGGAACTCTAAAACTTCGTCGGCTTTTTTACGCAAGGCTGCTTCTTCAACCGCAATCTGACCGCGTTTGAACCAAGCATTCCACAGCGTTTCACCAGATTGATTGGCTGGCACCATCATCAAGTTTTCACGCACAGTCATGGTGGAAAACTCATGCGCGATCTGAAAAGTACGCAAGATGCCTTTGTGGAACAATTGATGCGGTTTCAAACCTGTGACGTCTTCGCCATCAAACAAGATTTGTCCGCTGGTGGGCGTCAAAACGCCTGCGATGCAATTGAAAAGCGACGTTTTTCCCGCGCCATTTGGGCCAATCAGACCTGTAATGGAACCTTCCTTGATGGAAAGCGATGCCCCGTCCACCGCGCGAAAACCGCCGAAATGCATGTGTAGATCACGCACTTCGATCATATAACTATCCCCTTGGGTTTACCGTCTTTTTTGTGGGTCGACTATGCGAACAGCCCGAGACAAAATCTCGGGCTGTGCAAAATATCTAACCGATTAGCGGTAGCCAACAGTGGTGATTTTACCGTCTTTGACAAGAATCTCACGGTAAGATCCAGCCGCTTCACCAGGTTCGATCAGCTCGGCAGCGGTGCCGCCCACATAGTCAATGTCACCGCCAGAGGCGAGGATATCGAGCGCTTTGGCCAATTCACCTGGGAAGATTTTTTCACCCGGCGCATTGGCAACACCCATCACGAAGTCTTTGTAGACCTGTGGGTCAGAGGAGCCAGCCGCTTGCATCGCCAGCAACATCATAGCACCTGCGTCATAGGATTCAGGGGCGTAGGGCGCTGTGCCATTGTAACCGTTTGCTTCGCCAATCGCGACGAGCAGTTCGCCACCTGGAGAATCTGATCCTGGAACTTGACCAGTAGCTCCTTCGATTTCAGTGCCAAAGCGGTCTTCGATTGTGTCACCGATCATCGCATCGGGCAGGTGGAAGCGATCAAAGGCACCTGTATCGAGGGCCGCTCGAATGATGCCTGGGCCACCTTGATCAAGGTATCCAACAACAACAAGAATATCACCGCCAGCAGAGGCCAATGCGCCCACTTCAGCAGAGTAATCCGCTTTGCCATCTTCATGGGATGTGTTGATGGTGACTTTGCCGCCCAAATCTGTGTAGGAGGATTCAAACGCATCGGCCAAGCCTTTGCCGTAGTCGTTGTTTGTGTAGGTGACAGCCGCTGACATCACGCCTTTTTCGAGCAGCGATTCAGCCATAACTTGACCTTGGCGCGCATCAGATGGGGAGGCGCGGAAGAACAAGCCGTTGTCTTCGATGGTTGTCAAAGAAGGCGATGTCGCGGATGGCGAGAACATCACCATGCCGTTTGGCACCGCAACATTGGTCAAAGCCGCGCCAGTTGCACCGGAACACAAAGCCCCGATAAGGCCAACGATACCGTCAGATGTGATCATGCGTTCTGCAACAGATGAGGCAACTGCCGCGTCCGTACATGTGGAATCGCCTTCAACGATGGCGACGGTTGTGCCGTCCAAGAACTTGCCGCTGTCTGATATTTCTTTGGCCGCAGCGCGCACACCGCCAGCCATGTCTGGTGCCAAAGATTCAGCAGGACCAGAAAATCCGAGCATAAGGCCCAGCTTGATTTCGTCGGCGTATGATGCGCCTGCCATAAGTGTCGTAGCCGCTGTGGCCAATAGAAGTTTTTTCATTCGTTATTCTCCCAGTTGAATCATTGTTCTGTGGGAAGCGTAGATCGACAGTTTCAAAATGAAAAGCAACTAGACGGGGATGGCGAATGGCGTGAGGGAATTAGAAATACTATCCCATATATTGTGTTTTTTTTATCCAATTGTACAAAAAACACCCATTTTCTACGCCAAACGGCAGAAATACGATCTCGGATGTTCGATGACGATTGTGTAAAAAACTGCCGAAAACAGCGATACATCAAAGAATCGCTTAAACGTCACGTAACGTCACTGTCTTCATTTCGGGCTGCTTTGGTCTGTGGCTAAGGTCACTTGCAAGGCAATTCATCCAAAACATACGATGGTTTTTGGGGGGTGTTGAGACCAACGCGCATGTTGATTGTGCAATTGCCCCTAAATTGCGCAACTTTTTTTACCATTTCGGGTTTTCCAACCCAAGACCTGCGCCTATAACGCTTGGGCTGCTCGCGCTAACACTCTGCGCTGCGTGGCATAAATGAATTAATTTCCCGGAGTAGAGACAATGACGGATTGGGTAAAATCAGCATGGCGTAACAAACCGCGTGTGCAAATGCCCGAGTATACGGACGAGGCAAAACTCAACGCGGTTGAGGCACAACTCTCCAAGTATCCTCCTCTTGTCTTTGCAGGCGAGACCAAAACACTGAAATCCCAACTCGCGGCTGCCTCACGCGGTGAAGCGTTTTTGCTGCAAGGTGGCGATTGTGCGGAAAGCTTTTCCGAATTTGGTGCAGACCAAATTCGCGATACCTTCAAAGTGATGCTGCAAATGGCGATGGTTTTGACCTTTGGCGCGAAAGTGCCTGTGGTGAAAGTGGGCCGTATGGCGGGTCAATTTGCGAAACCACGCTCTGCGCCAACTGAGACATCAAATGGTGTGGAGTTGCCAAGCTACCGCGGCGACATCATCAACGGGTTTGATTTCACGCCTGAGGCGCGCATCCCTGATCCTGACCGTATGTTGCAAGCCTACACCCAAGCGGCGGCAAGTTTGAACTTGTTGCGCGCCTATTCCAAAGGTGGGTTTGCCGATGTGCACCGCGTGCATGGTTGGACTCTGGGCTTCACAGAGGCCGACGAAGCCGAGAAATATCGCGATATGGCCAATCGCATCCAAGACGCGCTGGATTTCATGCGCGCCGCAGGCATGACGTCTGACAACAACAATGATTTGAAAACCGTTGATTTCTACACCTCGCATGAAGCATTGTTGTTGGAATACGAAGAGGCGCTGACCCGCGTGGACAGCACTTTGGGCGATACTGTCGCGGGATCCGGTCACATGATCTGGATCGGCGATCGCACACGTCAACCTGACGGGGCGCATGTTGAATTCTGTTCGGGCGTGTCCAACCCCATCGGTTTGAAATGTGGTCCGACAACGACTGCAGAAGACCTGAAAATTTTGATGAAAAAGCTGAACCCAGCGAATGAGGCAGGGCGCTTGACCTTGATCGCGCGCTTTGGGGCCGGCAATGTCAAAGAGCATCTTCCACGTTTGATTCAAGCGGTGAAAGAAGAGGGCGCGAACGTTGTGTGGTCTTGCGATCCTATGCACGGCAATACGATCAAATCAGACAGCGGTTACAAAACCCGTCCGTTTGAAAGTGTTTTGGGCGAAGTGCAGGAATTTTTCGAAGTTCATCGCGCACACGGAACCATTCCGGGCGGCGTGCATTTCGAGATGACTGGTGCGGATGTGACCGAATGCACTGGCGGCGCGATCGAAGTGACCGACGAAAATCTGGCAGATCGTTACCACACAGCTTGTGACCCGCGCTTGAACGCATCACAAGCTTTGGAACTTGCGTTCTTGGTGGCTGAAGAGCTGTCTAAAAACGCCCGCTGAGCGGCTTGATATATAATATGAAAAGGCCGGATGTCATGTCCGGCCTTTTTTGTGTCTGGTCGTTAGGTCGTATTGCGGTGTGAGCTAGGTGACAATTTTTGCCGCAATGCGCTCATGTTCATTAGATCAGTCATCGGTCGAGACAAGGCGCAAAGCGGGTTTGCCTGTTGGGCGCGGCGGCTGTGGAGTGTCTTGAGCCGTTGTCATAGTGTCTTTTTGCTCAAGATAGGCTTTGCGCGCTTCTGCGAACCCTTGTGGGATCGGGGTGCCTTTTTCTGTCATGCCCTCTGACATTGGTGTGTCTTGAATGCCTGCGTTTATAAGAGGGCGCGACACAGTTTCAATAGCGTCAAAGCGGCGGGGCTGACGGCCAATGTTGCCTTTGGACTGCAAGCAGCCAAGAATACGGTTCACATCCCCAAGATCGGATTTCAGCGGGCAAAGCAAAAGTTGCGCATCCAAAGATCCACGACCAATGCCGCGTTCACCTTTCAGGGTAAGGGTTGTGATCTGCGGGGTATCACACACAGATTCGATCACTGCAGAGATTTTCGCGCGGCTTTCAGGCACGAACATCGCTGTGAGTGGCATACCGCGCACTTCCATGCCCATCAAGTCGGTCAGATGCATCCCCGCAAGGCGGAAGCGGGCAATACCGGGGGCAATGCGTTCAAGAATGAAGGCAAATTCCAATGCAGATTGCATGCCGCGTGGATCAATGTCGCTGCGGGCTGGCACGGGACGACCATTGCGCAGGCCGTCCCAGTAGGCTTCGACCTCGCGCAGTGCTGGAAAGATCATTTCGTTGCGACGCGGTATAAGGGACACGACGTTAGACCCGCTGTCATAATCAATTTTCATTTCATCACCTAATCGTTTGCAGCGGCGCTATGGGCCTATGCTGCCTTGTTCTGTCTGAGCACGATGTGTCTGTGCTTGCTTGGCCCTTTTATGCCACGAGTTTGCCCAAATTGGTGGATTTTCCTAATGAATGGTTAATAGCGACCGTTGTTTTGGGTCTTGAAATGGCCATTTCAGAGCATGTTTGTGAAAATCAATGACGATGGATTTTTCCAAATACGTCATGAAAACAGATACATATAATTATTATTCGATCCATAGAGCGGCAGGTCAGAAAAAACGATCTTGACGTGTTCACTTGTGGCATTCAATCGCAAAATGGGTTGGGAGTGGCCGAAAAACCATCGATTTTAGGGCCACTCAAACGTTAATTTTGACATTTTAAAAGGACTGCCTTTCTGACATTCCCTTAGGGCAGGACATGTTTTTGCCTCATTTGGGGGGCGTTATATCAAATTGCAGGCTCCATTTGCCTTATTGCTGCACTGCGGCCAAAATCACCCGCAAAAGGCCATTCGAAACGGTGGTCAAGCCTATCAGCGCGCACTATAGAAATATGGTCCATTATAAGGAGGGACACATGTCAGCCGAACGCCGCGGACTTCTTATCATTTTATCGTCGCCCTCTGGTGCGGGTAAATCCACGCTTGCCAAACGTTTAATGCAGTGGGACGAAACGTTGAGTTTTTCCGTTTCGGCCACCACTCGCGCCCCGCGCCTTGGCGAGCAAAATGGCATTGATTACCATTTCACAGCCGAGGATGACTTTAAATCGATGGTCACCAGTGGCGATATGCTTGAGCATGCTTTGGTCTTTGGCAACTACTATGGCTCGCCTGCGGGGCCAGTGCGTAAAGCGATTGAAGCGGGCAAGGATGTGTTGTTCGATGTGGATTGGCAAGGGGCGCAGCAAATCGCCAATTCAGCCCTACGCGATCATGTCTTGTCGATTTTTGTTCTGCCGCCCTCCATCACCGAGTTGCGCAGACGTCTTGAGACTCGCGGCCAAGACAGTTCGGATGTGATCGAAAAACGGATGCGCCAAAGTTGGGACGAAATCAGTCATTGGGATGGCTATGATTATGTTCTGGTGAATGACGATCTTGATACATCATTTGAGCGCTTGAAAACCATCGTATCGGCAGAGCGGTTGCACCGCAGGCAGCAGCCGGGGTTGTTGGATGTGGTGCGCGGATTGCAGGCAGAATTTGAGGAAATTGAAACATGACACTTTATAGTCTTGACGATCACGCGCCTATTTTGCCAGAAAACGGTGACTACTGGGTGGCACATGATGCCAATGTCATCGGCAAAGTCAGTTTGGGCGCGGGCGCGAATATCTGGTTTGGTGCAACATTGCGTGGCGACAATGAAATGATTGATGTCGGTGCTGGCAGCAACATCCAAGAGAATGCAGTGCTACACACGGATATGGGATCTCCTTTGACCATTGGTGCCGGTTGTACGATTGGGCATAAAGCGATGCTGCATGGCTGTACCTTGGGCGAAAACACCTTGATTGGCATGGGAGCCATCGTGTTGAACGGAGCCAAGATCGGCAAAAACTGTCTGATCGGGGCAGGGGCTTTGATCACCGAGAACAAAGAAATCCCTGATGGATCCGTTGTGATGGGGGCCCCTGGGAAAGTTGTACGTCAATTGTCACAAGATCAGATCGAGGCGTTAAAAGAGCAAGCTCTGCGCTATCAACACAACGGGCGCCGGTTTAAAGACGGTCTCGAACCGATTGGCTAAGCCTGTTTGTGAGAGGGGTGCATGCAAGAAATCGGTGCGACCTTGATCGCGCCGCCGCCTAGTTCATATGTTTCGCAAGCTCTGGTTTTTCGCTGATGACATCGAAATCCAGCATCGGATGCGTGTGGCGCACTTCACGACAGATGATATCTGGACGTGGGATCTTATCCAAAACCACACGATACCGACCAGAAAATGCAGCTTTTTCCAAGAACTCGGCCAGCTCCAAACAATCGAATGTCGTGCCGATCGCAGGTGAAATCACCACATCGGGATTGACCGCGCGCAAAACATCAGCAGATAAGTCCTTAAAGTCCAAGTAGAAGACAGCTGAGGACGTGGGCATCAAATTTTCCGCGCCTTGCACACGAGCATACTCACCAACCATCAGCGTCATGATGGTGTCGCTCTGCCGATCCTTGCGGGACATCGCAATCACATCAAAGAACTTAGAAGTTGAGATATTGCCCATTTTTCGTCGCGCGGCCTATTATGAATTTTTTCTGCTTAGTTGTAAGAGAAGCGGAAACCCGCCGAAATGCAACATTGTTTTTGGCAATATCGGAAAAATTACCATTTTGCGAATCTACGAAGCTGCAAAATCAAGGTAAAGCCGCATTCAACAACCTTAAAGCGAAAGCACATGCAAAAGGGTCACATGCGCGTCATACTCTGTCAGTACTCAAGGCAACACCTTTAGAAAGATCTCGCGATGAATTCCACACAATACACCGAAACGTCTGCAAATGACCTTGTGATAGAAATGGCCAAAGCGATGCCTTTGCCGTTGATCGTCATTGGCCGTGATGAACGGGTGGTTATTGCCAATCAAAAAGCGGAAGACCTTTTTGGATCAGGCACACAGGGACGGCACTATATAACTGTGTTGCGCCAACCCATGTTGTTGGACGCCATTGAGAACGTATTGCGTCTGGGCGAGGATGCGACAGCCATCTACCGCGTATCGGAATCATCACGCGATTTACACTTTGAAGTTCAAATCCGCGCAGCAGTGACACAAGACGTCGGCTATGTTGTCATCGCGTTCGAAGACAAAACAGAGCTGCAAGAAGCGGGGCAAATGCGTCGGGATTTCGTCGCGAATGTATCGCATGAACTGCGCACGCCGCTGACGGCTGTGCTTGGATTCATCGAAACCCTGCTTGGCCCTGCGGCCAATGACGTGGATGCTAGGACACGGTTTTTGTCGATTATGGACGCAGAGGCCAAGCGTATGAACCGAATCGTGGGCGATCTTTTATCGCTCAGCCGCGTCGAGGCAGACCGCCGTGTGCGCCCGACGAATGAGGTGAATGTGCCTGCTGTGGTGCGCTCAGTTGTGCAGACCTTGCACCCTTTGGCCGAAGCGCGCGAAGTGTCGTTGCGCCTAGAGGGCGGCGATGCGCAGGATTTGGTGATGGGGGATCAAGACCAACTGACCCAAGTGTTCACCAACCTTGTTGAAAACGCGATCAAATACGGACCTGATGGCGGCGAAGTGTCAATTTGTATAACGTCTCACGCCATTGAACCCACAATGCGCGGCCCTGCTGTGCGTGTTGATATCGCAGATCAAGGCGAGGGCATTCCCGCACATCACATTCCGCGCTTGACCGAACGTTTTTATCGCGTCGACACCCATAGATCGCGTGAAATGGGCGGCACGGGGCTTGGATTGGCCATCGTAAAACACATATTAAACCGTCACCGCGGCAGATTACGTGTGGAAAGCCATGCGGGCAACGGCAGCTGTTTTTCGGTTATTTTACCTTACGATTAAGGGGTTAGGGGCGTGGGGCTTTCATTGTCCTAAATTTGGCTTCATATTATTTGCCTGAAATTTGGTCTTTGTCATGTATTTGTTACATTACTTTCACAAAAGCATAGCTAAGTGAGTTTAGACCGCCACTGAGAGAGAAACGAAACGCCTCTCATGATATGAATTTCAGGAGCTACATATGTCCTTTGTTAAACTTTCCGCCTCAGCGCTGGCGATCTCCGCTATGTCTGTAACTGCCGCAGCCGCACGTGATAACGTTCAAGTTGCTGGTTCTTCCACAGTTCTCCCATACGCTTCTATCGTCGCTGAAGCGTTTGGCGACAACTTTGACTTCCCGACACCCGTTGTTGAATCCGGTGGCTCATCTGCTGGTCTCAAGCGCTTTTGTGAAGGCGTTGGCGAAAACACAATCGACATCGCAAACTCTTCACGTCCAATCCGTGACAGCGACATCGCGCTTTGCCTCGAAAACGGTGTGACTGACATCATCGAAGTTAAAATCGGTTACGACGGCATCGTATTTGCATCCCAAATCGACGGCCCTGCATTCACAACGTTTGAACCAACTGACATCTTCAACGCTCTTGGCGCAAATGTTCTGGTTGACGGCGAAGTTGTTGCCAACCCGCACACACAATGGGCTGACTTCAATGCTGAACTGCCAGCCGTTGACATCAACGCATTCATTCCGGGCACCAAGCACGGCACACGCGAAGTGTTTGAAGAAAAAGTACTGTTGGTTGGCTGTGAAGAAACTGGCGCGTTTGACGCAATGGTTGCTGGCGGCATGTCCGAAGATGACGCAGAAAGCGCCTGTCTTGCAGTACGTGGCAACGGTATCACTGTCGACATCGACGGTGACTACACAGAAACACTTGCACGTATCGAAGCAAACCCGAACGGTGTTGGAATCTTTGGTCTCGCATTCTACGAGAACAACACAGACTCACTTAAAGTTGCAACAATGGGTGGCGTTGAGCCAACCACTGAAACAATCGCAGCTGGCGACTACCCTGTGTCACGTCCATTGTACTTCTTCGTGAAAAAAGCACACATCGGCGTTATCCCAGGTGTTAAAGAATTCGCACAATTCTTTATCTCTAACGAAGTTGCTGGCCCAGACGGTCCATTGGCTCAATACGGTCTCGTATCTGACCCTGAGCTTGCAGCAACACAAGCGTCTGTCTCTGCTGAAGACACATTGGCTGTAAAATAATCTAGCCTTTTCGTCTCGGGTGGCCTTGGTATAGGGCCACCCGAACCATCCCAACGGCGCCAATATTCAGGCACTAGTCGTTGGATTTGATATCTCTGGTGCTGGGGGGCCCACGCACATGTCTACGCTTTTAATTGTCGCTCTCGTTGGCGCACTTGCCGTGGTTGGCTACGTGTTGGGGGTTCGCAGAGCGATGGCCTCAGCAGATGGCGATCTGCGTCTTTTGCATTCATTAAAGGGCTACTACGGGCAAAATGTTGCCCTATTGGTTTTGGTTCCATCGCTTTTGGTTTTGGTCATTTGGATGACGGTTCAACCGTTGCTTATTGAGCAATCTGTTCTGGGGATGATCAGCAACACAGATGTTGCACAAGGATCGTCCCGTTCCCTTATGATGGCAGATGTCCGCCGCGTTGCGGATGGTCTTGATGTCGCTGTCGCCCAAGGGGCAATGAGCCGCGACGCCGCAAGCGATGTTCGTGTAGACTTTACCAACGTGCGCGAGCGCCTTGCCAGTGTTGGTGTTGCTGTCGGATCGACTGTCACGCAATCCACATTGGAAGCGGCGCAAAAATTCCGTGCCTTGGCGGCGACAGGTAATATGATCCGCGGGATCGTTGTGTTGCTGATTGCAGCGGCGGGGTTCGGATATGCCTTGAAACAAACCGACAAAGACTTCCGCGCCCGCAATGTCGTTGAACGTGGTATTCTTGTCTTGTTAATTGCTGCAGCTTCCATCGCGGTTTTGACCACTTTGGGCATTGTCTTCAGCTTGATCTTTAACACAATCGACTTTTTTGAATCCTTTCCGGGTGCTGACTTTTTCTTTGGCACACGTTGGGAACCAAGCTTTTCTGGTCGCGGTGGCGCATCTGATCTGGGCTTTTTGCCACTGATCTGGGGGACACTCTACATTTCCATCATCGCATTGGTTGTCGCTGTCCCACTTGGTCTTTTTGCTGCGATTTACCTGTCTGAATACGCTTCTAATTCTGTGCGCTCTATCGCAAAACCTGTCCTCGAAGTTCTCGCGGGCATTCCGACCATTGTTTACGGTCTCTTTGCTTTGCTCACCGTAGGCCCACTTTTGGTCAATATCTTTGGCGCTGATGGCCTATTGGGTGTGAATTGGATGTCTGGTGGTACGGCCGCAATGACAGCGGGTTTGGTGATGGGCATCATGCTGATCCCGTTTGTGTCGTCATTGTCTGATGATATCATCAACGCTGTGCCACAGGCGATGCGTGATGGATCTTATGGTCTGGGCGCAACCCAGTCTGAAACCATTCGCCAAGTGATTTTGCCGGCGGCTTTGCCGGGCATCGTAGGGGCGGTTCTTTTGGCTGCGTCACGCGCCATTGGTGAGACCATGATCGTGGTGCTTGGGGCAGGGGCTGCGGCCAGCCTGTCGCTTAACCCACTCGAAGCTATGACAACAGTCACCGCTAAAATCGTCAGCCAGCTTACGGGTGATGGTGAATTTAACAGTCCTGAAACGATGGTGGCCTTTGCGCTGGGGATGACGCTTTTTGTTATCACACTCGCGCTGAACGTTGTTGCCCTTATCATTGTTCGTAAATACCGGGAGCAATACGACTAATGTCTGATCAATCAGCCTCAAATGGCCGTATCTCACACGGCTCACTTATGGTCGCGGATCCGCGTACCAAAAAAAGAAACGCCGCAGAGGCACGGTTTCGTGCCTACGGTATTGTTGCGATCTCGATCGGTGTTCTTTTTCTTGCCGCTCTAGCCTTTTCTATCCTGCGCTCGGGCTTGCCGGCCTTTACGCAATATGTGGCCAAGCTCGAAGTGACCTTGTCGCAAGAAGATTACGATGCCGCTGAAAGCAAAATGCTGAAAACCGCTGCATACACTGATATTTTCATCGAAAACTTCAGTAACGCTTTGGATGAACGCGGTGTCGATGTGGCCTACGACTCTGATGCGATTGAACGCATCTTGGGTAAGGTCGGTGGCGACATTCGCGGGCACTACCGTGAACACCCAGACGATATTGGACGCCCCGTTACATTCCAATTGCAAACATCGTCGCGCGTCGAAGGCTATTTCAAAGGCCGTGTCGATCGGGAAAGCCTTGTGGACAGTCGTTTCTTGGTCAAAACCGACCTTGATATTGTTGACGCATTGACCGACGCAGATATTCTGACGGGCCGCTTTAACTGGGCCTTTATCAAGGGCACAGATGCGGGTGTTGATAACCCTGGTGGCGCTGGTATCGGTGCGGCGGCTGTTGGGTCACTCTTTATGATGTTGGTGGTTTTGCTTCTCAGCTTGCCGATCGGTGTTGCTGCGTCCATCTACCTTGAAGAGTTCGCGCCGCAAAACAAGTTCACAGATATTGTGGAAGTGAACATTTCAAACCTCGCTGCTGTGCCGTCCATCGTCTTTGGTATTCTGGGCCTGTCCGTGTTCATTCAGTTTATGCACCTGCCACAATCAGCCCCGCTTGTTGGTGGTTTGGTTTTGACCTTGATGACACTGCCAACGATTATCATCTCGACACGTGCATCATTGAAAGCTGTGCCACCATCCATTCGTGATGCCGCTTTGGGGATTGGCGCGTCTAAGATGCAATCCGTGTTCCACCATGTGTTGCCGCTCGCTATGCCTGGCATTTTGACGGGGACAATTATTGGCTTGGCGCAGGCTTTGGGTGAATCTGCACCACTCTTGCTCATCGGGATGGTTGGCTTCGTGGCCCGCGAATTCCCTGATGGGGTTGTCAGTGGCTTCCTTGACCCGAACTCTGCAATGCCTGCACAAATCTACACTTGGGCCGCTCGCGCTGATGCTGGTTTTTATGAAAAGGCATGGGGCGGTATCATCGTCTTGCTGGCTTTCCTTCTGACAATGAACATCATCGCAATTATTCTACGCCGCCGCTTTGAGCGTCGCTGGTAGGAAAGGGTAACAAAATGAACGATATGCGAATTGTGAAAAGAGACGTTGACATGAACGACATTAAAATTTCCGCCAAAGGTGTACAGGTCTATTACGGTGACACCCATGCGATCAAAGACGTGAATGTCGAGATCAAAGATAAGACTGTGACAGCCTTTATTGGTCCGTCTGGCTGCGGCAAATCCACATTCTTGCGTTGCCTGAACCGGATGAATGACACCATCGATATTTGCCGCGTTGAAGGGTCTATCCAAATCGAAGGTGAAGACATCTACGACAAACGTGTTGATCCGGTGCAATTGCGCGCCAAAGTTGGCATGGTGTTCCAAAAACCAAATCCGTTCCCGAAATCAATCTACGACAACGTGGCTTATGGCCCACGTATTCACGGCTTGGCGCGCACCAAAGCGGATCTTGACGAAATCGTTGAAAAATCCCTGCGCCGCGGTGCGATTTGGAACGAGGTGAAAGATCGCCTGCATGCGCCGGGCACAGGTCTTTCAGGCGGTCAGCAACAGCGTTTGTGTATTGCCCGTGCTGTGGCCACCGAACCAGAGGTTCTGTTGATGGATGAGCCATGTTCTGCGCTTGACCCAATTGCCACCGCTCAGGTCGAAGAGCTGATCGACGAATTGCGCGAAAACTTCTCTGTGGTGATCGTCACGCACTCCATGCAGCAAGCTGCGCGTGTGAGCCAAAAAACAGCCTTCTTCCACCTCGGAAACCTTGTTGAATACGGCGAAACAGGTCAAATTTTCACCAATCCTCAGGACCCACGTACAGAGTCCTACATCACTGGCCGGATCGGTTAAGGAGTAACTTCTATGACAAATGAAAAACACATCGCGTCGGTTTTTGATCGCGACCTAGAAGCCATCCAAGCTCTGATCATGAAAATGGGTGGCTTGGTTGAAGCCAATATCACCTCTGCGGCGCAGGCCTTGGAAGAACGTGACGTTGAACTGGCGGCTAAAGTGCGCGCCTCTGACAAAGCCATCGATGCTTTGGAAGAGCAAATCAATGAAGAAGCCGCCCGCGTGATCGCATTGCGTTCACCTGCGGCAGGCGATTTGCGCACCGTTTTAACTGTGATGAAAATCGCAGGTAATTTGGAACGCTGCGGTGATTACGCGAAAAACTTAGCCAAGCGCACAGGTGTCTTGGCCGATATGCAGCCAATCACAGGGGCAGGTGCCTCTATCCGCCGCATGGCGCGCGAAGTTGAGGAAATGCTCAAGCTCGCACTGGACGCCTACATTCAACGCGATGCCGAATTGGCTGAGCAAGTGCGTCAACGTGATCTTGACGTCGACCAGATGTACAATGCTTTGTTCCGTGAATTCCTGACCTACATGATGGAAGATCCGCGCAATATTTCGGCCTGTATGCATCTGCACTTCATTGCCAAAAACATCGAACGCATGGGCGATCACGCGACCTCGATTGCTGAGCAAGTGATCTACCTTGTCACGGGGGAAATGCCAGAGGAAAGCCGTCCAAAAGGTGATCTGACATCGCACACTGACATGGATATGGAGTCGTTCTGATGTCTGTTGATCGTCCGCATGTTTTGCTTGTCGAAGATGAACCAGCGCAGCGTGAAGTCTTGGGCTATAACTTTGAATCCGAAGGATTTCAGGTCACCAAAGCCGAAAATGGCGATGATGCCTTGTTGTTTGTAGGCGAAGAGGCACCAGACATCATCGTCCTTGATTGGATGTTGCCTGGTGTGTCTGGCATCGAAATTTGCCGTCGGTTGAAATCGCGCGCAGAGACACGTCAAATCCCGATCATCATGCTGTCAGCGCGTTCAGAAGATGTTGATCGCGTGCGGGGCTTGGAAACGGGTGCGGATGACTATGTGGTCAAACCGTATTCAGTGATCGAATTGATGGCCCGCGTGCGCACGCAATTGCGTCGCGTGCGCCCATCAGCTGTGGGGCAGGTGTTGTCGTTTGACGACATCCGTCTTGATGCAGAAACCCATAAAGTGACACGCTCTGACAGTGCTTTGAAACTTGGCCCAACCGAGTTTCGTCTGTTGACCACCTTTATGGAAAAACCAGGCCGTGTCTGGTCACGTGAGCAGTTGCTGGATCGGGTTTGGGGGCGTGATATCTATGTCGATACGCGTACAGTCGATGTCCATATCGGACGTCTGCGCAAAGCTCTGTGTCAACATGGCGGCGAAGACCCAGTACGAACAGTTCGCGGCGCAGGCTACGCGCTTGGATAGCCGCTGGGTCTAAGGCTCCTTACGACAAAATCACACAAAAAAGGCGCGGGGCAGTGCTCCGCGCCTTTTTTAGAAACCGCGATATCAACGTCGGCTGGTCATTTGTGCACATCATACCCAAATGGCTTGGCGCGATTCTTAAGGTTGCCGAGGACGCGGCTGCGGTACTGCTTCTCATAGTATGATGCGCGGTCATGCCATGTACCAAGCGCAGTATCACTTTGCTCAATTGTGACAGCGGCCAATCGTTAAAAGGGCCTAAGACGCGGCACGCTGATTACCGCGTCCGAAAAGGCAGCACTTTGCCATGCACGTAGATCAGTCCCACATTCCTAAACCCGATTCAGTAATTGTTAACGCGCGCCGGTATCAACAGCCGCAGCGCCAACCTTCATTATCTCGATCACTGAGGACATGCGGGTTTGATCGCCAAATTAAACAAGGTTGTAATGAATGTCATCTCGGTGACGTTGTGAAATGACGAGGTTACATCATATTTTTGATTGACGTACCTCAAGACTGTTCTTAGGGTCGCTATAGCTTGAGGGAGGTTTCAAGCTTGGGGGGATTTGATGAGCGGACCTACGGTGCATGACGTCGCTTCGGTGGCACAGGTGAGCTTGGCTACGGTTGACCGTGTCTTGAACAATCGTGGTGGGGTGTCTGCAAAGGTTGTGGCTAAGGTGAAAGCTGCTGTTGCGCAAACCGGATATGTCCGCAATATCGCCGCTGCAAACCTATCACGTCGCAAAGTCTACAAGTTTTGTTTTATTGTGCCGTCAAGTGATACAGGTTTTGTGGCTCTGTTGCTGCAAGCGCTTGAATATCAACGTGTGGCCTTGGTTGAAGAGCAGATCTTGATACAGATCGTTCAAACGCGGGCCTTTGATGTTGCCGGTCAGGTCGAAGCCATGCGCAATTTAGACTGCGATGCTGTCGCACTTATGACAAGTGAAGCGCCTGAAATTCAAGAAGAAGTCACCCGCCTGCGCGCAAGTGGTGTGCGCGTCGTGACACTTGTCGCAGATTTGCCCCATTCCGACCGCGAAGGCTATGTCGGGCTCGACAATGTCGCTGCCGGACGCACAGCGGCTGAGTTTATGGGCCGGTTTATTCGCCCTGCCGGTGCGGTTTTGATGATTGCGGGATCGCTGTCTTCGCGTGATCACAACGAGCGTTTGATGGGCTTTCGCGCGGTTATGAAAGAGCGGTTTGATAGCCTCACTCTTTTGCCAACGGTTGAGGGCGACGATAATGCCGCGACAGTCAAACGCCTTATCACAGATGCCGCCGCCCAGCAGCCCTTGGTGGGGATTTATGGCATCGGTGCGGGGAACCGGGGTTTGGTGAGCGCCGTTCAGGCTCTCGATCCCAAACCCGTTGTTATTGTTCACGAATTGACGCCAACTTCCCGCGACGGATTGCGGGATGGCATCGTCGATTTGGTTCTGGATCAGGATGCTCCAGCGGCTGTTGTCGCGGCGGTTCGCCTTATGCGCAACTTGATAGAACTACGTGATTTGCCCAAGGATACTGGGAAAATTAGAATGAATATCTACAGCAGAGAAAACATATCATGAGCAGAGACTTTGCTCATATGGAACCCTTCACTTTTGTGGGGCTGGATGTTTGCATCCGTCGCTTTAAGGCGCGGTATGCGACAGGCCAGATCCTGCAACCGGTTACGGGACTACAGGAAGAATTTGAGATTATCGTCCACCGTTTCGTGTGACGACAAAGAGAGGAAAACCGATGAAAACGATCAAAGGTCCAGCACTATTTTTAGCGCAATTCGCAGGCGATGAGGCGCCATTCAACTCGTGGGATTCCATAACCAAATGGGCGGCTGATTGCGGCTATAAAGGCGTCCAAGTTCCCACATGGGATGCCCGTCTGATCGATCTGGAAAAGGCTGCGACATCCAAAGGATATTGCGAGGATTGGGCAGGTCAGGCACGGGCCAATGGCGTCGAAGTCACTGAGCTTTCGACACATTTACAAGGCCAATTGGTCGCTGTTCATCCGGCTTATGACGACGCCTTCGATGGCTTTGCGGCTCCAGAAGTGCGTGGCAATCCAAAGGCCCGCCAAGAATGGGCTGTTGATCAAGTGAAAAAGGCGCTGACGGCTTCAAAAAAACTTGGCATCGGCGCACATGCGACATTCTCGGGCGCTTTGGCTTGGCCTTATGTATACCCTTGGCCGCAACGCCCCGCTGGTTTGGTCGAACAAGCCTTTGACGAATTGGCCAAGCGCTGGTTGCCGATTTTGGATCATGCCGAAGACTGCGGCGTTGATGTTTGTTACGAAATTCATCCAGGCGAAGACCTTCACGACGGCGTCACGTATGAAATGTTTCTAGAGCGCACAGGTAATCACGCCCGCGCCAACATGCTTTACGATCCGTCCCATTACGTTCTGCAATGCATGGATTACCTTGATAACATCGATATCTACAAAGACCGCATCCGTATGTTCCATGTCAAAGATGCCGAGTTCAATCCAACAGGCCGTCAAGGTGTTTACGGTGGCTATCAATCATGGGTCGACCGCGCAGGGCGCTTTCGGTCTTTGGGCGATGGTCAGGTTGATTTTGGGGCGATCTTTTCAAAAATGGCTGCCATCGATTTTGATGGCTGGGCCGTTGTCGAATGGGAATGCGCGCTTAAACACCCTGAAGACGGGGCGCGTGAAGGGGCACAATTTGTCAAAGACCATATCATTCGCGTGACTGAACGCGCTTTTGATGATTTTGCCGACAGTGGTGCAGATACGGCGCTCAATGCCAAAATGATGGGGATAAGCTGATGAAACCGATCCGTTTAGGTATGGTCGGTGGGGGCAACGATGCCTTCATCGGTGGCGTTCACCGTATTGCAGCCCGCATTGATGGGCGATTTGATTTGGTCGCGGGGGCACTGTCGTCGACGGCTGAGAAATCCAAGGCCTCAGGCGCGGCGCTGGGTTTGGATGCCGACCGCTGCTATGGCGATTTTAACGAGATGGCCGCGCGCGAGGCCGAGTTGGAAAATGGCGTCGAGGCCGTCGCTATCGTCACGCCCAATCACGTGCATTACCCTGCTGCGCATGCATTCTTGCAACGTGGCATCCACGTGATCTGCGACAAGCCCCTGACATCGACGCTTGAAGATGCCAAAAAACTGGTCGCGGCAGCCGAACAGTCGAAGGCGCAGTTCATTTTGACGCATAATTACACGGGTTACCCGATGGTGCGCCAAGCACGCGCGATGGTGGCGGACGGCCTTTTGGGTAAAATCCGCGTTGTGCAAGCAGAGTATCCACAAGATTGGCTGACCATGCCGCTTGAGGGCGAAGGATCGAAGCAAGCCGAATGGCGTACTGACCCTGCGCGCTCTGGCGCTGGCGGGTGCGTGGGGGACATCGGCACGCATGCATACAACCTTGCAGGTTTTGTTTCAGGGCTGACTTTGGACAGTCTTGCAGCAGACCTAACCAGCTTTGTTGAGGGGCGGCGTCTGGACGACAACGTGCATGTGATGCTGCGTTATAAGGGCGGGGCGAAAGGCATGTTGTGGTCGTCGCAGGTCGCGCCCGGCAATGAAAATGGCTTGAAATTGCGGGTTTACGGCGAAAAGGGTGGCTTGGAATGGTCACAAGAGGACCCCAATTATCTGTGGTTCACGCCCCATGGCGAAGCCAAACGTCTTTTGACCCGCAATGGTGCCGGCGCGTATGGCGTTAATCAGGCGGCTTCGCGCATTCCCCCCGGACACCCTGAGGGCTATCTTGAGGGCTTTGCAAATATCTATAACGAGGCGGCTGATGTGATCGTTGCTGCGCGCGATGGAGCGACCATCGATCATATGCTGCCAACTGTGCATGATGGGCTGGATGGCGTGACCTTTATTGACGCCTGTGTGCGCTCATCTGCGGGCGGTGCTGCATGGGTCAAAGTATGAGCGATCCTCTTACGCTTTCTCTTAATGGGATTTGCCGCAGTTTTGGTCCCGTGCAGGTGTTGCACGACGTGGACATCGCGCTGCACCCCGGACAAGTCCATGCTTTGATTGGCGAAAACGGCGCGGGCAAGTCGACGACGATGAAAATCATGTCGGGGTATTTGGCCCCGACCACTGGTGAGTTGACGTTAAACGGCGTGCCTGTGTCGTTCATGAATTCGCAAGACGCCGAGGCCCAAGGCGTGGTTTTGATCCACCAAGAATTCAATCTGGCGGATCAGTTGAGTGTCGAGCAAAATATTTTCCTCGGGCATGAGAAAACACGCGGGCTTTTCTTGGATAAGGCTACGATGCAAACCGAGACGCGGGCGTTGCTTAAACGCTTGAACTGTGAGGTCGACCCTTCAGCGCGAGTCCAAGATATTGCCAACGCTGACAAGCAAATGGTCGAAATTGCAAAGGCATTGTCGCGCAACGCGAAAGTGTTGATCATGGATGAACCAACGGCTGTTTTGACGGCACGCGAAGCGGATGTCTTGTTCGAACAGGTTGAAAAGCTGAAGGCCGATGGCGTGGCCATTTTGTTCACTTCGCATAAGCTGGATGAAGTGAAACGAATTTCGGACCAGATCACAGTTTTGCGCGATGGTCATGTCGTGTCGCAAGGGCCTGCAAGCGATTACGACGAAGATCAAATGGCCACTGCCATGGTCGGTCGTGATGTGTCATCTTTATACCCCGTGCGTGCTGGCGAAATTGGCACAACGGCTGCGCTTGAGGTCACGGGGCTGACTGTGCCCGGGTTTGCTGAAGACGTATCTTTCACCCTGCACAAAGGCGAAATCCTTGGCATTTCTGGCCTGATCGGGTCGGGTCGCACAGAAATGATCGAAGGGCTGGTTGGATTGCGGTCTGCCACGGGCCAAGTGCGCCTGAACGGGGATGACGTTCGTTTCAAATCCCCAAGCCAAGCACAGGCCGCAGGGCTTTGCTATCTAACAGAAGATCGCAAGAGCCGTGGTCTGTTGTTGAACAAGGGCATGCGCGAGAACTTAACGTTACAAAGCCTGCCGGATTTCACCAACTGGCTGATCGACCACACGGCCGAAGAGGTAGCGCTGACGAAAGCGATCGAAGAGTTCGACATTCGCGCGCCAACCCGTCACGTCGCAGTGGGCAATTTGTCCGGTGGCAATCAGCAAAAACTATTGATCGCCAAGATCATGCTGGCCGACCCAAGCATCGTGGTCATCGACGAACCCACGCGCGGTATCGATATCGGCACCAAACAACAGATTTACGAATTCATTCACGCACTCTCGGCGCAGGACAAGTCGATCATCGTTATCAGCTCTGAAATGCAAGAAGTCATTGGACTGGCGGATCGTGTTCTTGTCATGCGCACTGGCCGCATTGCAGGCGAAGTATCAGGTGCAGACATGACCGAAGACAAAATCGTCCGGCTCGCTATGGGGCTTGATGCGCAAAAGGAAGAAACAGTTTGATGCTCACCGCAGATAAAAACAAACACACCAAAAACATGCTTTTGGATCTAAAAGTCATGGGACCAATTCTTGCGCTTATCGTGCTGGTGCTGGTCGGCGCCGCACTGAACGGAAATTTCCTAAGCGCAGGGAACGTCAGTAATGTTTTGTCCCGTTCGGCCTTTATTGGCATCATCGCGGTGGGTATGACATTTGTCATCACAGCAGGAGGCTTGGACCTGTCAGTGGGCTCAATGGCGGCGTTTATCGCTGGCTTGATGATCCTTGTGATGAACGGATTGCTGCCGTCGATGGGGGCAGGGTGGCCTTTGGTCATGGTCGGGTTACTGACGGCCATCGTTGCCGGTACCGCGGCGGGGTTCATCAATGGGTTTCTCATCACCACGATGCGTATTGACGCGTTTATTGTCACCTTGGGCACCATGGGCATTTACCGCAGTCTTGTGACGTGGTTGGCCGATGGGGGCACGTTGTCTTTGGATTTCGGGATGCGCGCTATCATTCGTCCGATCTATTTTGACGGCATTCTGGGGATCAGTTGGCCGATCATCGTCTTCGCGCTTGTCGCGGTTATTGGCGAATTGGTTATGCGTCGCGCGGCCTTTGGGCGTCATGTTGCGGCTGTTGGCTCGAACGATCAGGTCGCACGGTATTCATCGGTAAACGTGAACAAAGTGCGCATGATGACCTATATCTTTTTAGGGGTTTTGGTTGGTATCGCCACCATCATGTATGTGCCACGGTTGGGGTCTGCATCCTCTAGCACAGGTGTGCTGTGGGAACTCGAAGCAATTGCGGCCGTGATCATCGGCGGTACCATGCTTAAGGGCGGATTTGGCAGGGTCTGGGGCACCATCATCGGTGTGCTGATCTTGTCATTGATTGGAAATATTTTGAATTTGACTGACGGCGTCTCACCCTATCTGAACGGTGCGGTCCAAGGGGTCATCATCATTCTCGCTGTGATTTTGCAGCGCGATAAAAAGGCAGAAGGCTAAGATGTCTTTTGCAGAGAAAATTGGTTATTGGGAGGAAAAACCATGAAATTTACTAAATTTGCAGGTGCAGTCGCACTTGGTGCAACACTGGTCATGCCCGCTTTTGCACAAGACACAAAGGTCATCGGCGTCTCCATTCCGGCGGCGACACACGGCTGGGCTGGTGGTATGAATTTCCACGCTCAAGAAGCGGTTAAACGCCTTGAAGAGGTTTACCCAGAACTGGATTTCGTTTTGGCAACGGCATCAGATGCAGCCAAACAGGTCAACGATATCGAAGACATGGTTGCGACACGCAATATCGACGCGCTGGTTGTTTTGCCTTTCGAATCCGAGCCTTTGACGAGCCCTGTGAAAGCCGTGTCTGATGGCGGTGCATGGGTCACTGTTGTGGATCGTGGGTTGTCAATTGAGGGTATCGAAGATCTTTACGTTGCCGGCGACAATGCGGGTTTTGGTAAAGTGTCCGGCGAATTTATGGTCTCCGCAATGCCTGAGGGCGGTAAAATCGTTGCATTCCGTGGCATTCCAACTTCGATCGACAACGAGCGCGTTGCAGGGTTCGAAGCGGCCATCGAAGGCTCTGGTATCGAGGTCATTGGCATGGAGCATGGCAATTGGAACCGTGATGACAGCTTTGTTGTGATGCAGGACTTCTTGTCCAAACACGCACAAATCGACGCTGTTTGGGCTTCTGATGATGACATGGCCATTGGTATTCTGGCTGCGATCGAGGCCGCAGGTCGTGACGATATTCAGTTCGTTTTGGGCGGCGCTGGCATGAAAGAAATGATTGCCCGTACCCGTGATGGCGATGCAATGATCCCTGCGAACGTGACTTACCCACCGTCCATGATCGCAACAGCGATTGAGTTGACAGCTGTTGGTCTGACGTCAACAGCGCCAGTATCAGGTACATTTGTCATTGGGTCTGTTTTGGTCACTCAAGACAACGCGGCTGAATTCTACTACGCAGACAGCCCGTTCTAAGGCAACTGGTACTAAGACAGCCAGTTTTATAACAAGTTCCAAAGCGAGGGGTGCAAGTCCCTCGCTTTGTGTGTACTGCACCGCCGTTTTGATCGCGGCATGAAGATCAAACTGCCCTTGCTGCAGTGGACTTTTATGATTTGTCGCAATGCTTACATCACGATCAGATATCCTACATAAGGTAATCTGAAAGAGCGTGAGGAAGCCGTGGTCGTGAGTGATGTGACATCAAATGAAAGACGGCGCGCAGAGGTTAACGCATTCGTGCGCGCGACGTTTGGGGTGCGAGGCACTTTGCGCCTTCATCGTTTTGCCTTTGGCTTTGATCTGTTGCGTGCTCCTGCGAATGTCTTGTTGGCGCCCGTTTTTCTTGTGATCCAACTGAGTGCCCTAATCGCGCGGACGATACGATGCCACAAAGCCTCTATTTGGCTGTCGCAACGTCAAATTTTTCTTGAAACCAATGTATCTCAGCAGGTTGCAAAGCGCGTTATGGCCTTCATTCGCGATCTTGAAACAAGGGGCAATATGCGTGCCTGCTCCAAAGAAATCGTCGAGCACGAAATTGCCAACTATACAGGTGTGCGCAGTGCCGTGAGCGAAATAACAACGACACTCGTGGTCATCATTGTGGGGATCATTGCCTTTCAAACTGTCACCCTAGGGGTCATCTCTATCACGGGACAGGTGGCCGAACTCAGAGCCCACGCACATGCCATCGCAAACTTCCCCCTCGGACAAGGGTTGGGCAGGCTGTATTATGGTGTGTTCTCGACGGACCTAAAGCCTTGGGAATTGGTGGCAACGGGCGTTGTCCTCTCGATGTTGGCCTCTGTGGTCACAACGTTCGCAGGCGTGATCGCGGATCCATTGCAGGTCATAACAGGAACGCACCGACGCCGTTTGTGTCGTCTTATTAACCGATTAGAGGTCGCATCAGATCGCAATAATACCATTGCGCAAGAACACATCACGGCCCGCCTTGCTGACCTGACCGACGTAGCGCTGAACCTGTGGCGCAGTCTGCGCGGGTGATCATTTTTTGACGACTAATCTGCTGAATGGCAATTTTATTCATTACGCTGACCATTCCTTATTTTAAGAATACTTTTCTCATAAGGGAGATTCTTTGTGAGTGAAAATCTAAAGCGAATACTGACACTATTGGAACAATCTGTCTTCAGCCAAAGACGAAGGAATGCAGGTGACGCATTTGGTCAAAGGCACAGGTCTTGCTGCGTCCACGGTGTATCGTTTGGTTGGAGAGCTCGAAGATTTGGGATATCTGCGCAAAGCGGATGATCGCAAATTAATTCCCAATTTTTCATTTGAACAGATCATGGCCGTCGGCGGCATGGATCTGCAAAGTTTGAATGCGGCTTGCCGTGATGTGTCGTCACGCTTGAACGCGGCTCCCGAGTTCATTTCATTACGTCGGCAAAACTTTTTTGAACCTGTAGATATGTACGGACTCTCGGGACACTTCCTGTAAATTACCCAATTTTGGGTGGAGGAAGTTTTTATGACGAACGAAGAACGTGACGTTCAACGCAAGCTGAGAGTGCTCCAGCATGCTGAGAAGATCGGTAATAGAAACGCACCGCGCTGACAGGGATCGGATTTGTCACGCCGACGGTTTTGATCATCGCCCTCATTCTTATCTATCGCATCATCCAATCGGTTATTCTCAGCTTTGGTCAATCAAGCATTGATGGGTTTGAACCTTACCGTTTTGTCGGGTTTGACCACTACGCAAAGTTAATGGGCTATGCCCGATTTTGGAACTCTTTGGGTGTGACCTTCACCTTTACCGCGTTGTCAATTCCTTTGGTATTGATGTTGGGTGTCGGCTTGGCATTATTGATAAATAAATATTCAAATTCAGAGGCCTAGCGCGTTTGGCCGTTTTGTTCCCTTGGGCTTTGCCGACGGCGTTGAACACGCTGATGTGGCGCTGGATGTACAATTTTGATTATGGATTGTTTAATTCGGTCGCACTACAAATTGGCTTGGTGGAACGCCCTATTAATTTTCTCGGCGATGACGTTTTGGCGGTGGCCTCTATGGTGACTGTCGCTGTTTGAAAAACCAGTTCTTTCATGGCCTTGATCATTCTGGCGGGGCTGCAATCTATCCCGCGTGACCTGTTCGAAGCAGGGCGGATGGACGGCATGAACCGTTGGACCGAGTTCACGCAAATCGCCCTGCCATTGCTTAAAGGGCCCATTTTGGGTGCCTTGATCATTCGCTCAATGAATGCGCTGCGCACGTTTGAATTGCCGTTCAACCTGACTGACGGTGGACCCGCTGCGGCCACAGAAAGTCTGTCGCTTTATGCCTATAAGGTCATCTTTGATTTTCTGGATTTCAACTTTGTCGCAGCCATCGTGGTGGTGCAGTTCTTGGTCATCTTCGCCATGAGCTTGGTCTACGTCTTTACACTGCGCAACAAGGATTAATTCATACACATCGTCCACATTACGTGCTCTATACGCTTGTTGGCCTGTCGGTCTTCATTTCCTTTTTTCCCATCATTTGGCTGATCCTGACCTCGTTTAAAAACACCGCAGGCATCTATGCATGGCCGTCGCCGCCTATGCCTTGTCACGCTTGAATCTGCGGTTTGCAGGGCTTTTGATGGTTGGCATTTTGGCGGTCTCGATGTTTCCGCCGGTGTCTTTGCTGCCATCTTTTTTTCAAAATTTTCTGCAACTTGGATTATTGAATAGCTTCACAGGGCTGATTTTAGCGCATGCAGGGTTGTTTCTGCCGTTCTCGGTCTGGATGCATCGCGATCCCGACCACAACGCCTATTCTCATTACGGCATTCGCGATCAGCGCTATAAGTTGATCTATTGGTACAATGACGGCTTTGATCTGCCGGGCACCAACCAAGGCGGGCAGGAAAGGGAATGGGAATTGTTAGATTGCGAAAATGACCCATTGGAATTGTTCAGCGTCGCCGATGATCCCGCTTATGCTGAGGTTCGAAAGATGATGCTTGCCAAGCTGACTGCCAAAATGGCAGCGATTGGCGATGAGCCTGAGCACTAAGCCCTGAGATAAGATCACGCTGAAATAGGTGAACCGAAATCGGCGTATTCAACTTGGGGTCGCAAAACTGACCACAATCTCGTTGTGTCTATAAATGCCTCAGTCAGCGCAAAACTTGATCCCGTTTACGTGTAGGATCGGGTTTTGCGCTGGCGGATTGTGGCGGATTGTTTACTTCAGCCCAGCTTTGGCCATCGCTGCTTTGATGACTGGTGTCCAAGCTGCATAGCCCTTTGGACCGATGTGGATGCCATCGCGCTCAAAGAATTTTGTCGCGGGGCGACCATTCGATCCAAGCGTCACCACACCAACATCGGCGAAGTAAGCATTCGGATCGTTTTGGGTGTCTTTTTCCACAAGGCGGCTGTATTCGACATAATCAGGGTGCCAAATCCAGCGAATGATACCTGTCTTTGGTGGCAGGTAAATCACTGGAATCGTAGGAAAACGCTCGCGTACACGGGTGTGAAAAGCCTTGTGCAGATCTAAAGTTTCCTCGGCTGTAAACCCATCGCTGGCGATGTCATTTTCGCCAAAGTAGACCACGATCATTTTTGGCGTGACAGCATCAAAGACGCGCTCGAAATGCTGCATCGCTCCTTCAAATGTGCCGCCACCAAAACCGGCGTTCACAACGTCCAAGTTGTTCATGTCTTCGGCAAGGCGTTTCCAGTTTTTGAATGTCGATGAACCATAGAAGACGATTGATCCATCAATCGGGTCTCTGCGATCCAGTTGCGCCATCATTGCGGCGACGTCATCCATGTGTTGAAAATCGGTCATGGTTGTATCCTGTTCATGAGAGAGTAGGGTTTAAACGCAGCGGTTGCGCATTTGACCGATACCTTCGATATTCGTTGTGATGACTTCGCCCGGTTGCAAATAACGGCGCGGAGTCCGCACGGCGCCGACACCGGCAGGTGTGCCGCTGAAAATCAAATCGCCGGGCTGCAAAATGCACCATTGCGACAAGAAAGACACCAGTTGCGGCACGTTAAAGATCAGATGCTTCGTGCTACTGTTTTGCACTTGTTCGTCATTGATAAAACAGTTGAGCGGCACGTCATGCGGGTCATCAAAACCGTCCGTTGTCACGATGACAGGGCCACAAGGGCCATAGGTTGGCGCAGATTTACCAAGGCAGAACTGTGGTGGTTTGTCGGAAAATTGCTGGCGACGATCCGAAATGTCCTGACCAATCGAATAGCCTGCGACATAGGACATAGCGTCCTCTTCGCTGACTTTATACGCTTCACGACTGATGACGATGACCAACTCTGCCTCGAAATCCACGCGGTTAGATGTCAAAATAACATCTGCTGTGGCATCTGTGATGCAGCAGGGGTATTTTGCGAAAACCATTGGCTGTTTGGGGAATTCCAAACCCGCCTCATTTGCGTGATCCGCGTAGTTCAGACCAATACCATAAACGGCAGTCGGCTTTGGAACAGGGCAGCCAAGCGCGTCATAATCGACGTCAGGTTCAGTCCCTAATGCAGTGACGTCGCGTGCCCATGTCTCAAAAGCAGGCCACTCGGCGAGGACCGCCATTGGATCGCTTGAAAACTGCCCGTTAGAGCGTTCGTTTACGTTAATGATTTTGCCGGACACCACGATGATCGCCTGATCATCCAAGACACCGAATTCAATTTTGGCCATGTGTTTTTCTCCGTTGCACGGTCACTGCCCATTTTGTTGTCATTGTCGTGATGACGATGGGCAAATCGTTGATCCACCTGTGTCATTCACCTGTGGTTTTGGGGAAGTTAGTCAAATAACGTGATACGTTTCAAATACCTTTGATGCCGATCTTTCATACCTAACTGGTATATTGGTGTTGAGTTTTGATCGAAATGCGTTGCGTCATACTGATTTGGCATGGTGTGCGCAGCAAAATAGTATTTTCCTGATATGGTGTTTGAAAAATATGCTTCGCTAAATCTGAGAGGTTATCGAGACGTCGTCCGCGTCTGGCCTCGAAGCATATTGGAGAGCACTTATGACGATGACATTTGATTCACTGTTGGTTTCGCAAGCCGGTACCGTTTGGACGATTACCTTGAACCGCCCTGAGGTCAAGAACGCCCATGATACCCATGTTTTCAAGGAAATCTCACAGGCTTTGGACATGCTTGAACATAATGACGACTGCCGCTGCATCGTCATCACAGGCAGTGGCGATTTCTTTTCCTCTGGTCAAGATCTTCGGTTTACGGCAACGGCGACGAGTGAACAAATGGACGAATATGGCCATTGGAACGAAGGCACTCGTCAGCGCATGCAGCGCAGCCCCAAGCCCATTGTGGCTGCCGTGAACGGGCCTGCCATCGGCGGTGGTGGATATATCGCGATGTCTTGTGATTTGATCGTCGCAGTGGACACAGCCTTTTTTCAGATGCGCGAAATTCAGGCGGGCAATCATTCCGGTGGCGTGGCGCTGTTAAGCGTCGGCAGGGCACGTTCATTGGAAATGTCTCTGTTGGGCCGCAAAGTTAACGCGCCGGAAGCGGAACGTTGGGGACTGATCAACCGCTGCGTACCTGCTGCAGAGTTTGAAGACGCCGTGAACGATTACGCCATCGCCTTGTCCGAATTGCCGCCACTGGCCATAAAATATACCAAGAAAGCGACCAATATTTTGATGGATTCCGCTGGCTATTCAAACCACATGGCAGCCTCAGGCACGATGCAAGGCTACTTGTCTATGTCCCCAGACGGGCGTGAGGCCAAGATGGCGTTCAAGGAAAAACGAAAGCCCGTTTTCACAGGCGCATTGCCATCACGCACAACATAAAACGGTCACGATAAAACTGGCGTAAGATAAAACGATGCCGTGTCTGATGAATGTCAGGCACGGCATTTTCAATTTATAGTCCTCATCGCAAGCCATTAATCGCCATGCGTGGTGATGTCTTCGTCGATAATATCCAAGAACTTTTCTAAGACTGGCGATTTGTTTTGTGCAGAAACAAGGTAAGAGGTTGGAATAAAGCTATCGCATCCCCTAATTCGCAGAAATTTAACATCAGGGAACTGTAGCGCCGTTGCCGCCTCTGTCACGATCGCACAGCCTTTGCCGCAACGCACAAGGGCAAGCGCTGAGGTTAAATCCGGTACTTTTTGTTCCACTTGAGGGTTCAATCCGGCCTTGCGAAACACGGCAATGACTTCGTCCGCGATGCTGGGTGGATCGGCTGCCGGGTACAAGAACAGCGGCATTTTACTGAGCTGTTCAAGTGTCACTTCCTCGGCATCAAACAGTTCTGAATCGTTCAGCACAGCGGCAAACAGGTGTTCACGGTAAAACGTCACTTCCTCTAGATCGTCACCTGCGAAGAAGTAGCGTCCGAACCCAACATGAATACGCCCGTCTCGTATTGCGTTGATTTGCTCCGGCTTGCTCATCCAGCGCAGAGTGACGTTGACACGGGGATTTTGCAGGCTGAACTTTCTCAAAACCGAAGGTACGGCGCCATAGATGGTGGAACCAAAAAAGCCGACGTTCAACTGTCCGACATTGCCAGAGACAACCCCCTCGATCAGCTCTTGGACGTGGTTTGTTTTCGCAAGAATCTCTCTCGCTTCAGACAGTAAAATACGTCCCGCTTCGGTGAGGACCATACCTTTGGGCATACGGGTAAATAATTGTGCGCCCAACTCAATTTCCAAGGCATGTATTTGGCGGCTAAGAGGCGGCTGCGAGATGTTCAAGCGTTGGGCCGCGCGGCCCATGTTCTGTTCTTCAGCAATAGCAACGAAGTAACCAAGTTGGCGTAAGTTCATCTCGTAACCTTTTTATTTTAAACATTAAAGTATATTACTAGAGGTTTTTTTGAGATTTTCTCTAGTCAGGTTCGTTGCTGATATTAGAATATAAAACAGGGTTTTGCGATACTTTTTAGGAAAGGCGGCCCATCCTAAGCAGTATTGGCAACAGTGCTTTTTCTCTCGTTATATCTTTATAGTACATTAAGACAACGCGATGGTTTGACGTGGCTCAGGGGGAGGAGGCCCCTCACGGCTTTACCCGCGTACTGCAAGTCTAATTCAACCCTTGCGGGTTGCAATTTGTAACGTCGATAGGGAGAATCTGATGCAAAAAAATGTTATCTCAATGCTGGCCGTCATGGCCGTAGCGGGCACTGCCATATCAGCCGGCACTGCGGTTTCGGCTGAAACTTTACGCTGGAGCAGTTCTGGCGATGCGCTAACCTTTGATCCGCATAGTGAAGTGGATGCCTCTACACGGGCCATTAACGGAATTATGTACGAGCGCTTGATCACGCGTGATCCGAGTTTGAATTTGGTCCCAGGCCTCGCGACCAGTTGGGAACCCATTGAGGGCGAGAATGCTTGGCTTTTGAAGCTGCGCAAAGGCGTGACTTTCCACGAAGGGCAAGACTTCAACGCGCAAGACGTTGTGTTTTCAATCACCCGCACGCAGGCGCCGACCTCTGCCTATATCAAACTTATGTCTTCGATTGCATCCGTTGAGGTGATCAACGACTACGAAGTTAAATTGATAACGACAGATCCGAACCCGATTTTGCCAGCGCAGTTGACATCGATTATGATCATGGACAGCGATTGGGCTGAAGAGAACGGCGTTGTCGAGCCCCAAAACTTCACGACCAAAGAAGAGACCTATGCGGTGCGCCATGCTAATGGCACGGGCCCATTCAAATTGGTCTCACGCGCACCGGATGAGCAAACGATCATGGCGCGCAATGAAGACTGGTGGGGCTGGAGCGATCACTCTGGCAACATCGACACAATTGAATTTCGCCCCATCGCCAATGCTGCGACGCGTGTGGCCTCTTTGTTGTCGGGGGAGTTAGATTTCGTTCTTGATCCGCCGTTGCAAGACATTCAACGCATCAAGGGGGCTGAAGGTTTAAAAATCGAAACAGTTCCTGAAGTCCGTACGATTTTCTTTGGCATGAAGCAAAGCGCGGAGCCTTTGAAATCGTCTAACATCACTGACGTTAATCCGTTTGCGGATGTGCGCGTGCGTTTGGCCGTCAATCATGCTCTTGATCTGGCAGCCATTCAGCGCGTTGTGATGGATGGCAATTCTTTCCCGACTGGGATGCTGACATCGCCGAGCGTCTTTGGCAGCACGCCTGAATTGGATGCACCTTATGGCTATGATCCCGAAAAATCTAAGGCATTGATGGCTGAAGCGGGCTATGCAGACGGGTTTTCGGTTCAATTGGATTGCCCGAACGATCGTTACCTCAATGATGAGAAAATCTGTCAGGCTGCGGTTGCAATGCTGGCCCGTATTGGCATCAACGTGACTTTGGAGGCGACACCAAAGAACATTCACTTCACCAAGGTCAACGACAAGGATACGGACTTTTTCTTGATCGGCTGGGGGGTGCCAACATTGGATAGCCAATACCCAATGGAATACCTGTTGGAAGCAGGCGGGCGTGCCAATGCTGCTGAATACGATAACTCACAAGTAAATGATTTAATTGGCGAAATTCGCAAAGAAATGAATCCTGAGACACGCCTTGATCTTATTCATCAGGCTTGGCAAATTGCGCGCGATGAAGCGCCTTATGCGCCTGTGCACCATCAGGTGATTTCATGGGCGATGGTGTCAGATCTTGATTTGCCGATCTCGGCTGACAACACGCCACGCTTTGAATTTGCTGTGAAAAACGCAAACTGATTGCAACAAAAATAATAGTCCGCGCCCCAAATATCTGTATGGGGCGCGGCGGATTCATCGCGATCTAGGATATAAAAGGGGGTGTCATGCGCTATTTATTCGGCCGGCTCATGCAGGTTGGTCTGGTGATGATCATTGTGTCATTTGTTTCGTTTTCCATGTTTAACTTTGTGGGGGATCCTCTCAGCAGTTTGCTGCCCGAGGATGCGACAGCAGCGGATGCAGATCGTATGCGCGAGGCGCTTGGGCTTAACGACACGGTGATGACGCAATACGGACGTTTTATGACCAATGCCGTCCAAGGCAACTTTGGAATTTCTTATCGTTTAAAACAACCCGTGACCGAACTGATTGCGAGCCGCTTGCCTGCAACATTGGAATTGGTCGCGGTGTCGGCTGTGATCGCAATCACCTTTGGCGTAACAGCAGGTGTATTTTGTGGCATTCGCCCTAAATCGTGGCTGTCAAAGACGATTTTATCTTCATCTTTGGCGGGGGTTAGCCTGCCAACCTTTGTCATCGGCATCGCTCTTATTTATATCTTTGCGGTCACATTGCAGTGGCTGCCATCCTCAGGGCGCGGCGGAACTGTCGATCTTGGGGGATGGAAAACCAGCTTGTTGACGGTGGATGGTTGGCGCTCGATCCTCTTGCCTGCGATTACACTGTCCTTGTTCCAAACAACGATGATCTTGCGCCTTGTACGCGCCGAAATGCTTGAGGTTATGCGGGCTGATTTTATCAAGTTTGCACGGGCAAGAGGGCTCACAGACCGTGCTATCAACTTTGGGCATGCACTGCGCAACACGCTTGTTCCGGTGACAACTGTTATAGGGATGAACATCGGCGGTTTGATTGCTTTTTCTGTGATCACTGAAACTGTATTCCAGTGGCCTGGCACAGGTTTAATGTTCATTCAGGCCGTGGGTTTTGTCGATATTCCCGTCATGGCAGCCTATCTTTTGTTTGTCGCAGGATTGTTTGTTTTGATCAGCTTGACCGTTGATTTGCTCTACTTCCTGATCGACCCGCGCATTCGCTTAAGCTGATGCCAATCCCTATGAAAAGTCAGATGACCATGATTGATACTGATAAGACATCTCGCCTCAGCCGCTTTTTAGACAATGATGTGGTTTGGAGCTTCACCCATTCGCCGATGGCCATGATCGCGGGCTTAGCAACGCTGTTCTTTTTTAGCGTCGCATTGTTTGCGCCGATCATTGCCCCATTCAATCCCTTCGATCCCGCGCAGGTGATGCTGTGGGATGGTAAGCTGCCACCAGCGTGGGCCGCAGGCGGGCAGTCCCAGTATATTTTGGGAACGGATGATCAGGGGCGCGACCTGTTGTCTACGATGCTTTACGGTGGGCGATTGTCTATTCTGGTTGGCCTTGCAGCGGTTCTGTTGGGAATGGTTCTAGGCACAACCCTTGGGGTCATTTCCGGTTTTGCTGGCGGGCTGACCGATGTGGTCATCATGCGCATCGCGGATGTTCAATTGACGATCCCTGGCATTTTGACTGCGATCATGATCAACGGATTTGGTCGCGCGTTTCTGCCGATTGAGTATCACAACCAATTTGCGATCTATTTTGTGATCATCGCCATTGGTCTGTCGGATTGGCCGCAATTTGCCCGTGTGACCCGTGGCGCAACAATGGTGGAGCGCAACAAAGAATATGTTCAAGCCGCGCGCGTTATCGGCCTGCCAAGTTGGCTGATTATCTTGCGCCATGTGCTGCCCAACGTGATGCGATCCGTGATTGTGCTGTCAACGCTCAGCTTTGCGATTGCGATTATTTCTGAGGCGACACTTTCGTTTCTGGGGCAGGGCATTCCGTCAACAACACCGTCACTTGGAACCTTAATCCGTGTCGGGAATGAATACCTGTTCTCAGGCCTTTGGTGGATTGCGTTCTTCCCGTCATTGGTACTGGTTCTCCTCGTTTTTTCTGTCAACCTGCTCGGCGACAAGCTGCGCGATATTTTGGATCCTAAATTAAGATGACACAGCTTTTGGACATTCGAAATCTTTGTATCGATTTCCCAATGCGCAACTTGGTTTTGAACGCCGTGAAGAATTTTGATCTTCAGGTGAATGCGGGTGAAATCATTGGCCTTGTTGGGGAATCTGGTGCAGGTAAATCAACTGTGGGCAACGCGATCACGGGATTGTTGGGCAAACCAGGCCGCATCAGTTCTGGCGAGGTCTACTTTCAAGGCGAAAACATCCGCGATTATACGGATGAGCAGATGCGCAAATTGCGCGGTCGCCGTATTGGTACGATCTTTCAAGATCCGCAAAGTTCGCTCAACCCGTTGATGACAGTTGGCAAACAACTGGTTGAGACGATCCAAGAGTGCCTTGGGCTAAAGGCCAAGGACGCCGAGGCACGGGCGATTGAACTGCTGAACGACGTTGGTATTCCTGATCCGCAAAGCCGCCTTAATTCCTACCCTCATCAGTTTTCGGGTGGAATGCGTCAAAGGGTGGTGATCGCGCTGGCGCTCGCGGGGGATCCTGAATTGATCATTGCAGATGAGCCGACAACGGCGCTTGATGTTTCGATTCAGTCACAGATTTTAAAACTGATTAGGCGGATCTGCGATGAACGTGGATTAGGGGTCATTATGGTCACCCATGATATCGGCGTCGTCAGTGAAATTGCGGACCGCGTTGCAGTGATGTTTCGCGGTGAGCTGGTTGAGGTGGGTGACGTCAATCAAGTCCTGCGCCTTCCGCAGCATGAATATACCCAAAACCTGATCGTTGCAGTGCCATCGCCGGACAAGCGCCTGCACCGTTTCACCTGTGTCGATTTGATCGAAGGGGAGGCGGCTCAATCAAAGATTGATGTGCAGTCGCATTGGTTGGGTAAGACGAATGCGGGTGTCGAGGCTTCGGTTGGTCCCGCCATCCAAGTGAAAAATATGTCTTTGGCGTTTCGTTTGAAAAACAGCGTTTTTAAGAGCCAGCGCACATTTGTGCAGGCTGTCGACAACGTGTCGTTTGACATTCAACAGGGGGAGACCTTTGGCTTGGTCGGTGAATCCGGTTCTGGAAAATCGACTGTGGCAAAAATCATCGCAGGATTGCACTTTGCCGATACAGGCGATTTGTCTATCTATGGCCAAAAAATCGGCCCAAAGCACAATGATCTCGCACGACGTCATTCACGGACGTTTTTACAGGTGGTGTTCCAAGACCCTTATTCGAGCATGAACAGCCGAATGAATATTCGCGATATCGTGGCCGAACCAATGCGCTTTCATCGCTTGACGGAAAACGAAAGCCAAACACGACAAATTGTGGATGATTTGTTGGATCATGTCGGGTTGGGCAAGACCGCAGCCCGCCGTTATCCGCATGAATTCTCAGGTGGTCAACGGCAACGGATCGCGATTGCGCGTGCCCTTGCCTCAAGGCCGAGGATATTGATCTGTGATGAGCCGACATCGGCGCTGGATGTATCGACTCAAGCTCAAATCCTAAATCTGTTGCGTGACCTGCAAGACGAGCTGGGGCTGACGATGTTGTTCATCAGCCACGATCTGCCTGTGGTGCGTCAGATGTGTGACCGTATCGCTGTGATGCGTCATGGCAAAATCTGTGAGATCGCATCGAACGAAGATCTGTTTGAGAGCCCTCAACACGCGTACAGTCAGCATTTGTTAAACCTTATGCCGAACCTAGGCGCGGCCTAACTGTACAACAGTCCCATCTGAGCGCGCATTGCTCAGGTGGACTGCAATTCTCCTCTCCCCGGATGTGATTGGGACTTCAAACAGAAACGCTGGACCATGTTTGTGGTCCAGCGTTTTTAACATCTAATGGGCAGGGGTGTTTATGTCTGATTTAGAAAGGCACACGTTAGGCGGGCACAAGGGTCAGATCAAAGTCCACTTTGAGATAGGCCTCATCGACTGCCCCTGACAACGCGAACCCTGTTTCGGGGAAACTGCCGGCGGGCATGTTTTGATATCGCATGACCAAATCTTCACGCACGCCAAACACTGTATCTTGATCAAGGTATTGATCGTCTTCAGGGAAAACCTCGGTCACCAAAGGGCGGAACCCTGGGGCTTCAACGATGAAATGCAGATGAGAGGGCCGCCAAGGGTGCCGCCCGCACGCGCGCAGGATGTCCCCGACTGGCCCATCAGAGGGTACGGTGTATTCAACAGGGCGCACCGAGGTGAACGCATATCTGCCATCGGCCCCAACGGTTTGTAACCCATGGAACGAATAGGTGTCTTGATCTGGATCTTGGCTAGAATACAGCCCATTCGGCGCGGTTTGCCAAATGTCCAAGGTCGCCCCAGAAATCGGGTTGCCGTCAGGGTCTTTGACACAGCCTTGTGCCAATAGAACCTGCGCATCGCAGTCTTTTCTGAGGTCGCCGCCAAGCTCGAGCTTGGGCGAGCCTGAAATATGGAATGGCCCCAATACAGACGACGAGGTGCCATCGGGATCGGCGTGCAATAGGTCGATGAGAGATGACAGGCCCAGAACATCAGACAGCAGCACATATTCATGGCGCTCTGCATCTGAAATTTCGGCGGCGGCCTCTAAAAACGCGATGCCTTTGTTCCATTCATCATGGGTGAGGTTCACCTCGCGGGCAAAGTCATGCAGGTGCTTGACCATGCTGCCCAAAACCACTCGTAGGCGCTCAGGGGTCTCAGGGCCCATGTAGCTCATGAAAACATCTGTAATATTGTCTTTTGTGACGTTGCGCATCGCGTTGTCCTTGTTCTTTGAGGTCGGAAAATCTGTCATAAAGAGACACGCCGTCCTGATTTTAACTGGGACAGCGTGTCACATACTCACCCGCGTTGTGATCTGCGGGCGACTGGGGGGGGATAGGCGTCGCTAAAACTGACGCGCTGCAAGACCTGCAATGGCAAGGTCGACGGCATAAACATTGGTCCCGCGGCAGGTGATGAACAGGGTCTGTAGATCTGCCCCGCCAAAGATCATGTTCGTGGCGACTTCTCCGCCGGGTAGGGTGATCGTACCGTGATGCGTGCCGTCTGGCGCATATACGAAAACGCCTGTGTCGTTGCCGACATAAACATTGCCGTCCACATCGACAGATAAACCGTCATTGTGGTGGCCCGTCGCAAATTCACGCTCGTTCGATAGGCTGCCGTCTGGGGCAACATCAAAGGCCAAGATCGGTGATACCCCATCGCTGGAAATGCACAAGTACAGTGTTTTCTCGTCTGGGCTTAGAATGACGCCATTCGGATTCAGGTCTGTCGCGACTTTCTTAAGCAGCTCAACCGTGCCATCTGGATGACGCGCATAGAACCCGTTGAAATCGATATAGCGTGTTTTGTCAGCGCTGGCGCGGTCCATGCCAAAGGGCGGATCGGTAAAGTAGAGAATGCCAGAGCTGTGGTAAAACATGTCGTTGGGAGAATTCAGTTTTTTGCCGTCATATTCGGTGACAAAGGGCTCAACCTCTCCGGTTTCCAAATCCATCCGCGAAATCATGCGTGTGCGTTGATCCGCGCCGAGCAGACCGCCTTTTCCATCCAAAAGCAAGCCATTGGCCATGTCTGAGGGGCTGCGCAGAATCGTCTCTTCGCCGGTTTTTGGCGTATATGTGTAAATCGTATCACCGGGGATGTCGGTAAAGATAAGGCGCTGGTTGATCGCGTCCCACACAGGGCCTTCGGTGGATATTTTGTCTTGTGAAATCACACGAATAGCGCTCATCCCGTCAAGCGGATTGGTGGGGGTCGCAGCCTGTGCCATCCCAACAAATCGAGGACATATCAGGGAAGTGCTCAAAAGAGCGGATGTCCCCAAAACAAATCTACGGCGGTTTCGATTGGTGGTCATAGTGTTTCCTATTGCTGAAATGGTAAAAGTTTCGAGCTGTTACGCGGGACGCAAACGCAAAAGGTCACGGGCTTGCGCAGGTGTGGCGACGGGGCGTTCGTATTTGTCGCAAAGCTCGACAACGCGGTTCACAAGCGCCGCGTTTGAGGGGGCAAGTGTATCGCGATCAAGACGCACGTTGTCTTCCAACCCTGTGCGGGCATGACCGCCGCCTGCGACGCACCATTCATTCAAAATGATTTGAGAGGGGCCAATACCAGCCGCACACCATTCGCTATCATCCGTCAGGCGATGAAGCGTTTTCACGTAGTAATCCAACACGTCCTTATCGACAGGCATCGCATTTTTAATACCCATGACAAATTGCGCGTATAGTGGCCCTTTGATGTGACCTGACTTTTGCAGTGCCGCGGCCTGATGCAGGTGTGACAGGTCAAAGATTTCAAGCTCAGGTTTGATGTCATATTTGACCATTTCCAACGCAAGCCATTCAACAAGGTCGCGCGGATTTGCAAAGACACCGTTGTTCGGGAAAGAACTGGACCCTGTGCTGAGCGAGGCCATATCGGGGCGCAGGGGTAGCATTTTTCCGCGTGCATCCCCTGAGCTGGATTTGCCGCCAGTTGAAAACTGGATGATCATGTCAGGGCAATGTTTGATCAGCCCTTCTTGCAACAAGCCAAATCGTTCTGGATCGGCAGTTGGTGTCCCGTCGTCCCAGCGAACATGACAATGCGCAATGGAAGCACCCGCCTCATAGGCTTCGTGTGTCGATTCAATCTGCTCTGAAATTGTAATCGGAACCGCTGGATTATCTTTTTTGCTGGGAAGCGATCCAGTCATCGCAATGCAGATGATACAAGGTTTGGTTGTCATGTTTTTACTAACTTTCTGTGAGCAGACTTCTGGAATGAAAATATCTGCTCAAAGGGTAAGGTTAGTTCCGTGCGAAACTCAAATATCGTATCGGTGCGACTGACATACGGTAAGCGTATGATGTTTAGGGGTATGTCTTCCTCATAGGGTCATGAGGCTGGTGAGGGGCCACAAACCCACATTGGTTATGAGTTTGTGGAACAGACAAGATATGCCTGTCAAAATATGCCTATCAAAAAAACGCATTCAAACTGTGGAGCAGGTCACCACATGCCCCCAGTGGCGGCGCTTAATTTGACTAGAACGCTTCGTTGGTGACGACCTCGCCTTGAATGGCGCGGTACATTTCTTTGCTCTCGTCCCAATACCCGCTGATGTTGAGGCGTACCGTAATGGGGCCTTCTTCGATATTCATAAAGTAGAACCCGTGGTAGCCTGCAAATGGCGCAGTGAAAGACCCGCTTTGGGTCAAACCCTCACCTTTGGCATAGGCCATCTCGAACCCCTCGGGAAAATTCACCGCGTCCTCAGATGAGGGGTGCCCGTGAAAATCATAATAGACGCCATCGCCCTGCGCCTCTAACACCTGCCACGAATAGACGAATGTTGTGTCGGCGGGCATGACGAATTTATATTCAACCTCGCCGTAATCCTCGATCTGGATATCGATGACCTCACTGTGAAAAGGCGCATCTTCAAGATGGATCAGGCCTTGCACAGATTGATCTATCCGTTCTGCTGTCGGGTCGTAATCGCCCACATTAAACGACAGATCGCCATCAAACTGCGCGATGGTAATGGGCTTAGTGGATAAAGCGTCCAGACCGAATGTTTCACCTAAACCTGTCGGATCAATACCGTATTCAGCAGGTAAGACAGCGATAACCAATAAAGCGCCGCCCGCAAAGGCACCAAGGGTGAGTTTCGTGGTAAGGTTCATGATCATGTCTCCGTTATGTGGTGAAATAGCCAGCCGTTTGCATGTCAAACAAGGTCAGCCTTGCTGCAAACAACAGGACGTTCGCAGCTGTTGAAATGGATGAAAAATGGGGCCGAGGTGAACACCTGAGGCGCTTGCCAGAAACCCCTGATCTTGCGCAGCAACGCCTTGAACCGAAGCTGTTGAGGCGATGCAAAGCCCTGCAATCAATATCCACAAGGGCAGGGCAGCGCGCGATTTATAGGTCTTCAACATAGGGAATAAATCGCCCCAAAATGATAACGCAGGTCCACAAGGTCAAGGACAGCCAAGCCACGGTTTTTGCACCATTGGTCAGATTTTGCGAGGTCACGCCGCGATCCATTTGCGGTTTGATCCGACGCACGAAATACGCGGTGTTCAGACCCGCAAGGACAATCAACCCCATCTTGGTCCAAAACGCATAGTTCACGAGGTAGCGATCGGAATCCCCCACCACGAACAATGCTCCAGACATCAGATTGATCGCAAAGCCAATTAGAGCAAAGCGCACAAACAGATCGACGCGCGCGATTGGCACGGATTTGGCAAAACCAACCACACGCAAATCGACCACAATCAGCGACCCGAACAGCAGGCACAGCCCAATGAAATGCGCCATTTCCAAAAACGGAAACAGATAGGCGTTGGTCATGATAAACCCGCTGAGCGCCGTTGAATTCAAGGTATCGATGACCCAGTTGAGCAAGGTATTCATATCATGTTCCCCTTAAGACCAGTAACCAATGAGACGGCCAAAAATGATCGCGACGATCCATGTTGCCATTGCCAATGCAGCAAGTTTGCGATGCGCGGGTGAAACCTCATTCGTGCGTTTGACGCAGATTTGCACCAACCGCCATGTGAGCGCCAAACCGATAAAGACCAACACGATTTTGATACGGAACGCCCAGTTGAAAAACAGCTCAGACGCATTGCCGCAAAACAGCGCGCTGCCCGACAGCAAATTCAATATGAATCCACCAAGAGCCACGCGCCAATAAGGTGCCATAGAGGTCACGGGGATGTTTGGGGCAAAGCCCAAAACACGAATTGTCAGCATCAAAGCCACACCCACAAGGGTTGCCATGCCAACCGCGTGAAGCGAGAGAACAATGGGATAACCCCATTGGGTGCTGGAGACCGTCAAACCGACGATTGAATCCTCCAACCAGAATAGCATTTCCATGTCATGTCTTTCTGTCAACGGTCGTGCCCCGCCGCGTAAGACGGCGTCGGGTGGCGGGGCAATTTAATCTGTTCGTGAATGAAAAGCGTTGAGGCCGCGATTGTGCGGCCCCATAGATTACTCTGCAGACTCTGAGCGTTCTTCAGTCAGGTCATCACAGGCATAGTCTTCATAGGCATCGTTTGTGAGGGTAACCGCGTCAGACCCAGAGATCGGAGCCTCAAGGTAAAGAGGATCCTCAAACGTGTAGTTTCGCGTCAAAACGGTGCCGTCATCGTTGAGTGTAAACGTTTCAGTCACAATCAATTCAGGGCTATTTTTCACTGGGGATGGCGGGCCTCCAGCACCTTCGGGGCCCGCAGGTCGATCTGCTGCGTCACCATCGTCTCCTTCAGGACGTGAGCCAGGGCCTTCACCTTCGCTCATCGGAGCGTTGATCCATCCTTCATCAAATCCTGTGGTGGTCACAACAAGCGTTTCATCATCCCATTCACCCGTTGAAAATCCGGCGCGATGTGCCACGTAATCATCCGGCATTTCTGTACCATCAAGATAAATGGTGCGCTCAAGATCCATAAACCCGTAAGTCATTGTGATTTGATCATCACCCTGCTCGATGGTGTTCACCATCTGATCAAACCACCAGTCCATCACGATGTTTGTGGCCGCGCACTGATAGCGCGGGTTGTCATCTGCGGTTGCGCCCTCAATGGCGGCGGCACCTGCTTCGGTCAGCTCGACTGTCGAACGGCCACCACCACCGGGAGGTGCGCCCGCTTCGCGCACCATAGCCCAGTTGCCGTCAATATTGGGCGTGCCGTCATCGCGCTCAGTTTGGCGCTGCTCAGCCTCAATCGCGCCTTGGTCGTCAAACTTACTATACCGCGTTGCCACAACGCCATTTTCAAAGGTGACTTGGCTCATGTAACAGGTGGTTGGGTCTGTGCGGTCTGGCGAACCGATGATGGAAATCGTGCTGCCGATCTCAAACATATCCGTGGTCCAACCATTGCGTTTCAAAAGTGATCCAGACTGCAACTCGCAACGAAGATTCACGGTCTCGCCGTTTTCATCCGTCGAGTCGAAATATACATAGGCATGCGGGTTCACGAGCCGTATGCGGGTGATCTCACCGGACAGTTCAACCGTTGTGCTGGTGTCGAACTGACCGCTGCTGCCATGGTGGGCGACAGCTGCGAGCGGTGATACCATGAGCGCAGTCATAAGACCCAGATTGCGTAAAATCGCCATTGTTAGAAATCCTTCAAATCTCAGTTGAACTGGCTTGGTAACCAGCCTTCCATAATTCTACGCGTCAGCGCTAAAATTCTGTCGACCAAAAGTGATTTTTTATTACAACAAGAGCGACACCGCTATCGCGGGGCAGTTTGACGGACCTGGCGGCTTACTTCAGATCGTATCGCGGTCATTCTGTGGAAAAAGAGATTAAATCACGAGAATGGTTGGCGAATGATACCAAAAGATCGATAAAGCCACTTGCTGACAGGCGCTGGAAAGTATGAAAAGAAATCCACGCAAGAATTCAGTCCGTGGCTATTGAAACGGTTTGGTTGGGAATGGATGCAACAGGACTTTCATACGCTCAAACGAAAGATGCTGGCCTGCCGACTGTGTAACGACCTGCCGCTAGGTCCAAATCCCATTTTTCAGCTCGACGAGCGCGCAAAGATTTTGATTGTTGGTCAAGCTCCTGGTCGCATTACGCATTTGAAAAATCGACCGTTTGACGATCCGTCGGGGGATCGTTTGCGTGACTGGCTTGGGATTGATAAGTCTGCTTTCTATGAGGATCCTCAGATCGGCATTTTTCCGATGGGGCTTTGCTTTCCCGGTACGGGGTCTTCTGGGGACAAACCACCACCGGATATTTGTGCGACGACATGGCGCAAAAACACCATGGACGCTCTCAAACGCGTTGAATTGACTTTGGTTTTAGGGGCTTATGCCATCGCATGGCACCTGCCTCACCTGAAAGGAAAGACCGTTACTGACGCTGTCAAACTGTCTTGGCAAGGCCAAGATCGTTTATTTGTATTGCCCCACCCAAGCCCGCGAAACAACAGATGGCTTAAGCAAAACCCTTGGTTTGAAACGGATGTCATTCCAACAATTCGGCAAAGCATGAGGCGGATTTTAAGCAAAACGAAAGAATAGAAATAATTTGTTTTGTGTTGAACAGGTATCGGGAAAAACTGTTCATATGTGGTCATCTTTAAACGTCACACCTAGACGTCACATCAAAGTGCTATAATCATATCACTTGAATCCCAAGGAAGGGGACATTTCGCAGGTTATATAACCGGATCAGGAGTGGCCTTAATGTTGCTAAATAGTCTAATTTAAGACGAAAAAAGTAGAGGGGTCTTTGTGATCCTTCTGTGTTTACGGTACGACTTTTCCGATGCGGCGACAGCGCGTGTTTATTGTCCTTGGTAGGTGTTTCAAAATGAAATCGATTTTTGGTTTCTGTCTTTCTTTGGGGATCGCCTCAGCCTTTATTGTTTTGTGCTCGCCATCTGCACAGGCGCAGGCGCAGCCCAAAGCCATAAACCTGTCGAATGTTCTTAATGCGCTTAAAGAGGACCCTGACAATAGGCAGGCCCGCTGGGCGCTGTCGGGGTGGCTTTTTCAAGCTGGAAAATATGATGCAGCGCGCTTTCATATTCGCACCTTGCTTAAATCGCCCAAGACAGAAAACGACAGGCGTGTTTTATTGAAGGCACTCAAGTCGGTTGAGGAAAAATCCCCTTGGACGTTCAACACCGATTTTGCGATTTTGCCGTCAAGCAACGTTTACCGCTACACCTATAATGATCGTTTTGAGACCTTATTGGGCACTTTTGTCCCAACAGGTGACGGAAACGCCGAAAGTGGGGTTGGTCTATCTCTGGGCGGGACGCTCAACTACGCTTTCGTCACGCAAGGCGGGTCTCGAATTGGACTGAGCGCGCAACTGCGGCAAAGCCTGTATGAGGATCACGACCTACAATCCACACGGCTGAGGTTCGGCGTTAAACAAGAGCAATTCTATATCGGTGGTGAAGGCACTGTTGAGGCCTATTCGTATTTGCGATTTGATGGGGACGCAGAGCTTTACCGCCGTGATTTTGGCCTTCAATACAGCCACAAATGGCATTTGGGTGATGGCAAACAGGTGACGATCGGTTTGGATGTGCAAGATCGGACTGATATTTCCAATGCCGATTTGAGCGGTCAGTTTGCCAAAGGCAATCTGTTATATGCTTTCCCTGTTGCCGACAAAACCAATGCCGCTTTGGGCTATAGTCTTTCAGGATTTAAAGCTGGCTTAGACCATAATTCATATGTGCAGCATCAGGTCTCAGCCCAGATCAACCGCGGGTTTAAGGGGGTCGGTAATATTGGCGTTTTCGCAACCTATTCGATGAACAGTTATGATGGACTTTATCCCGCGACGACCATGGCCCGCAGCGATACAAAAATAACAATAGGGGGGTCTTTTCGGCCCGAAACATTCCAAATCAAGGGCGCGCGCCCGCGTATGTCATGTGCACAGGCCATTCATCAGTCAAACATCGCCTTATTTGACTACCGTGCGATTGATTGTAGCCTTGTTTTTGAAAAATCTTTTTGAAACCGCATTGTTTAACGCAATAGCTTGAGTACTCTCTTCCCAAACTTTAAGTCCCGTGCTATGCGGCGCGAGAACGGGGCGTGAAGACGCCTCACAGCACTTTAACTTTGCATTATGAGGCATTCCCATGGCTATCCAACGCACTTTCTCTATCATCAAACCAGACGCCACAAAACGTAACCTGACAGGTGCGATTGTTGCGAAATTCGAAGAAGCTGGCCTGCGCGTTGTCGCATCCAAGCGCATCCAATTGACACTTGCACAAGCGCAGCAATTCTACGGCGTTCACTCTGAGCGTCCTTTCTTTGGCGAATTGTGTGAATTCATGATCTCCGAGCCTATCGTTGTTCAAGTTCTCGAAGGCGAAGACGCCATCGCGAAAAACCGCGAAGTTATGGGCGCAACAAACCCAGCAGACGCTGAAGAGGGTACAATCCGCAAAGAATTCGCTTTGTCTATCGGCGAAAACTCTGTTCACGGTTCAGACGCTCCAGAAACAGCTGCAGAAGAAATCGCTTACTTCTTCTCCGGTCTTGAATTGGTTGGCTAAGAGGCTCTGCCTCACGGATCTGAATTAGGTCCATGTAGATTAGAAAAGGCCGCTCATATGAGTGGCCTTTTTTGTTGAATGGTTTTCGCCGATTGCGGCCTAAAGATCACGTTCAACAGAGTGTGTTGCAGGACCAGAGACCTATCGGGTTTCAATCACTCCGATCTCATTCAAAATCTTCTCAATTCCTGACAAGGGGTCAGCCGTCACACCATCTTTAATCGCATCAAAGCGTTCACGCAGTGCGGTTTTTTCCTCGCCTTTGCAGTCATTCCAAGGCCGTCCTTGCAGCCCCATCACCATGGCATAAAAGCTGATGAAATGTGGGCGTGCACCGGATTTGAGCAACTTTGCGTAAGCCGCATCAGGACCAAGGTCGCGCAACTGTGTCGCTGTGGTGATTCCAGCACGGGCATAGACCGCATCGGTGGCCGGTCCGAGGTTGCGAATAGAGGAAACAGGGTCGGTAGGGGAAATTTTGGTCATGAATATATCGCTTGAAGACTGAGTTGGATGGCCCGTTTCAAGATTGTAAGCAAAGTACAAAAAAGCTGAATTCTGCGGCATTTTCATATGCCATTTTGTGAGCGTAATCTGCCCAAGCAAACTTTTGATGCTTGGGCGACATCTTTGGCATATGACGATAAGACGCCCATAGCGCGAGATGTTTTCATTGCATTCGAAACCGTAGTTTACTGGGGCTTCACAACCTGATCGAGCGCACGCAATGTTGCCAAAAGCGGTTGTAGATCTTCGATCCGCACCATGTTTGGACCATCTGAAGGCGCATTATCAGGGTCTTCATGCGCTTCAATGAACAGACAAGCAGTGCCAACAGCGACAGCTGCGCGGGCCAAAGGCGGCACCATAGTGCGATCACCGCCCGATGAATTGCCATTGCCACCGGGTTGCTGCACGGAATGCGTCGCATCGAACACAACGGGGTATCCGGTTTCCGCCATCTTTGGCAAACCGCGGAAATCGCTGACAAGCGTGTTATAGCCAAAAGACGTGCCACGATCACATAGCATGATGTTGCGATTGCCGGTTGAGGCGACTTTTTCAGCGACATTTGCCATGTCCCAAGGGGCCAAAAACTGACCTTTTTTGATATTGATGGTCTTTCCTGTTTCGCCCGCAGCCAAAAGTAAATCGGTTTGGCGGCACAAAAACGCAGGAATTTGCAGAATATCGACAAACTCCGCTGCCATGGCACAATGATGTGTCTCATGCACATCTGTGAGAACAGGACAGCCAAATTCATCGCGAATTTTCGACAAGATTGTCAGGCCCGCTTCTGACCCAAGTCCGCGTTCGCCGGACAATGACGAGCGGTTGGCCTTGTCGTAGGAGCCTTTGAAAATGAATGGCGTGCCTGTGGCGTCGCAAGCCGCCGCGATTTTTTCCGCGAGCATACGTGCGTGATCCAAGCTTTCCAGCTGGCAAGGACCGCAGATCAAGCCAAATGGCAGATCGTTGGCAAGCGTGACGGCGCCTTTAAGGCTTTTGTCCCCGATGGTGACGGCTTGGATGGTGGTCATATCAATGCTCCGAATTGCTTTGCGTCCATAGACCATAAAGCGCGGGCAGGGCGCAAGCTGAAGGGTTAAAACCACACCATAAGATTCGCCCCAATTCAGCTTTAGCGTGGGGTAATATCCCATTCGAGTTTTAAAATCGGGATTTATTTTCACTTTAAGACGAAAGTTCGGACATAAGTTTCACCTCTGCACCATTCAGAGCATAATGACGAAGAACATCCCAAAATCGCGATGCTAAGCTTGAGCCCAAGCGAACATGGAGGGAATGAACATGCGCATCGGTTGTCCTAAAGAAATCAAAAATCATGAATACCGCGTAGGCTTGACGCCAGAAAGCGCAGCAGAGCTTGTGGCACATGGCCACGACGTTGTGGTTGAGCATGGTGCTGGCTTAGGCATAGGCGCTGAAGATGCAGATTACACCGCGGTCGGTGCCACACTGGCTGCTGTCGAAGATGTGTTCGCCACGGCGGATATCATCGTTAAAGTTAAAGAACCCCAAGCGGTTGAACGCGCGCGCCTGCGCAAAGGTCAAACGCTATACACCTATTTACACCTCGCGCCAGACGCGCCGCAAACGGTCGATTTGATGGCCTCTGGGGCCATCTGTATCGCATATGAAACGGTGACATCGCCCTTTGGCGGTCTGCCATTGCTTAAGCCGATGAGCCAAGTCGCTGGCCGTATGGCTGCTCAGGCTGGCGCACATACGCTTGAGAAAGCCCAAGGGGGGCGCGGTGTTTTGCTGGGCGGCGTCCCTGGTGTGGCCCCTGCAAAAGTGATCGTCATTGGTGGCGGTGTTGTCGGGCGCAATGCCACCGCGATGGCTGTCGGTATGGGGGCGGATGTCACCATTCTGGATCGCTCAAATGAGGCGCTGGAAAGCATCGATACGCAATTCGGTGGCACGGTCAAAACGCTGTATTCCAGCAAGTCCGCATTAGCGACTGCTATTGCGACTGCTGATTTGGTGATTGGCGCTGTGCTGATCCCTGGTGCCGCGGCCCCGAAGCTTGTCACCCGTGAGATGTTGAAAACGATGCAACAGGGGGCTGTTTTGGTGGATGTCGCCATCGATCAAGGGGGGTGTTTCGAGACCTCGAAGGCGACAACTCATGCCGATCCGATCTATGTCGAGGAAGGCATCGTGCACTACTGCGTGGCGAATATGCCGGGCGCTGTGGCGCGCACCTCTACATATGCATTGAACAACGCGACCTTGCCGCATCTTTTGAAACTGGCGGATATGGGCGTGAAAGAAGCCTTGTTGTCTGATCCACATCTGCTGGAAGGCCTTAACGTGGCGCATGGGAAAGTGACCTGTGAGCCTGTGGCGCAATTTCAAGGGCTTGACTATCTGCCTGCCCATGAGGCGGCTTTGGCGCTGTAATATTTTACATTATTTTTTATGTTAAAGGCCCTGCATTCGCGGGGCCTTTTTTTGATTTCGGGTCTTTAGACGTTTGCGCAAGCGCGGATTTCACCAAGACAAGTCAATCTGTTTTTTCTGCATTGCAGCAGGCGAAAGGGAGATATGTATTCCACGCATATGCTGAAGATTTATGTATGCATTTGACGCATGGCGGGGTTCTCGCATTGTGGATTGTTGCATCGCAGCATTTACCCCATATTCAACTCAAGCAAACGGGCAAACGCCTAACAAGAGACATAGAAATTTAGGCCAATCACAGCGCCTTCACACAAACGACATCCGAACCGAAAGATAGGAATATTAAAATGGCATACGCAACTTCAAACGCACAGATCGCTCAATCCTCTTTGACAGAGCGCTTCACAACCGTCATTTCAAACTTCTTCAAGCAGTTCGCGCTTTCCGTGGCTGAAAGCCGTTACATGTCTGAACTGTCTAACATGAGCAATCGTGAACTGGCAGACATCGGCATCAAACGTTCTGACATTCCAATGGTTGCGCGCGAAGCTGCACGCGGAACGAACGCCTGAATATATACGTAAAACGTATTGCAAGACTTGACCCCCGTTGCCACTAGGCTGCGGGGGTTTTTCGTGTCTTTGCCTGCGATGATGTTCGGCAATGGGATATGACACACAGAGTCCTTTGCATTTTTGATCAATATGAAATGCGCCAGCGCGCAGCAAAATCATTGATTGCGGCTACTAGAGGCCTTTGCCTGCAGCACGTCCTCAGATAGATTTCTTCAAACCGTGTATCACGCGTGATATTTTAATTTGGAGATGCAAGATGGAAACCGTTTCAACCAATCTTTCCTTTGGCGGGACGCAGGGCGTCTACACCCATCAATCCAGCGCCACAGGCACACAGATGACCTTTTCTGTTTTTGTGCCGCCTCAAGCCGCGTCACAGAAATGTCCCGTTCTTTGGTATCTGTCCGGCCTGACGTGTTCGCATGCCAATGTGATGGACAAAGGCGAATACCGTCGCAAAGCGGCTGAGCTTGGTTTGATCATTGTCTGCCCTGATACTTCGCCTCGCGGCGATGATGTGGCCAATGCAGAGAGTTGGCAGATGGGGCAAGGGGCAGGGTTCTACGTTGACGCGACAGAAGCCCCGTGGGCTGCGCATTTTCAGATGTATTCTTATGTCACAAAAGAATTGCCAGACTTGATTGCAGAACATTTCCCTGTGGATATGTCTCGCCAAGGGATCACCGGTCATTCCATGGGCGGTCATGGTGCGCTGACCATCGCGTTGAAAAATCCTGATAGGTTTAAATCCTGTTCTGCCTTTGCGCCGATCACCAACCCTTCGACGGCAGATTGGTCCAAAGGCGCGCTTGCGGCCTATCTGGGACCAGACGAGTCCAAATGGGCTCCATATGATGCTGTCAGACTCATCAAATCAGGCGCGCGTCTGTCTGCCATTTTGGTCGATCAAGGCGTGTCGGACACTTTCTTTGACGGATGTAACCCGCATGCCTTGCAGGATGCTTGCCTTGGCACTGACATTGCACTGACCTTGCGCCTCCAAGATGGTTACGATCACTCTTATTTCTTTATCTCGACCTTTATGGATGATCATTTGGCGTGGCACGCAGAGCGCCTACAGGCCTGAGACTGCGTTGACCTTATCGATACGGCTCGCGCGGGTTGCAAATCATTGATCTCGCGCAGCCGGTCTGGTGCAAGCGCACATTCCCCTCTATGTAGAGGCTCAAGCGACTATTCTGGGGGGATCTCATGCGCAAAGTCAAACTGCCTGAACGGCCAAATTGGCGCGACCAAGCGGCTGAATTGGGTTTTACCTTTGCTGATATGCATGGCGAGCCCTATTGGGACGAAACCACGGCCTATGAATTCTCGTTGCGTCAAATTGAGGATGACATCGAAGACCCCTCGACCGAATTGCACACGATGTGTCGCGATGCCGTGGCTGAGATTGTCAAAAGCGAAGAATTGCTCGAAAAATTAGGCATTCCTGCCGCGTATTTCGATTTGGTGAAAGACAGCTGGGGCCGAGGTGATCCTGAGCTTTATGGTCGATTTGATTTGGCCTATGATGGGACCGGACCCGCTAAGTTGTTGGAATACAACGCTGATACACCAACGTCTTTATTTGAATCCGCCTCCTATCAATGGACTTGGCTGGAAGACCAGATCAAGCTGGGCGTGCTTGGAAAAGACGACGATCAATTCAACGGCATTCATGAGGCCTTAGTTGATCGTTTCAAGGCCTTATTCGACAATGCGATGGATGTGCATTTCACCGCGATGAGCGGCAATCCCGAAGACTACGGCACGGTTGAAATGCTGGGTTGGGCCGCCCGCGAGGCGGGACTTGGTGCGCATTACTTTGATCTGGAAAAGCTGGGTCTGAGCAAAGAGGGGCAGTTTCTGGACGACGAAGCCCGCGTCATCGGCGCGCTGTTCAAACTCTACCCTTGGGAAGATATGCTGCGCGATGACTATGCCCAGCATATCGAGGGTGCCAACTGTCTGATGATCGAACCTGCGTGGAAATCTGTCGTGTCCAACAAGGGGCTGTTGCCTGTGTTGTGGAACATGTTTGAAGGCCACAAAAACCTATTGCCCGCCTTTTTTGAAGAGGATGTCATTGGCGGACTGAATGGTACAGGCGCAGTGGCGCCCCATGTGTCGGATGCCTTTGATCGCGCGTCTGACATATTGCGGGCGGGTCATGTGCGCAAACCGATCTTTTCACGCGAAGGTGCATCCGTTTCCATCATCGAGCATGGGGCCACAACTGATACAGCCCCTAATGATGATTACAGTGCCTTTCCGCAAATTGTGCAGGCCTATCACGCCTTGCCTGAGTTCGATGGGTATCGCCCTGTCATCGGATCTTGGGTCGTTGGCACGCAATGTGTCGGCATGAGTGTCCGCGAAGATCGCTCGCGCATCACTCAAGACCTGTCCCGCTTCAAACCCCATTTCATTCGCGATTGATCTCAAAGGATATCCCTATGTCAAAACGTTCTAAAACCGTCGCTTTGAGCATTCTCGGTGCAGCCTCATTCGCATTGGCTGGTTGCCAAGAGGAAAAAATCGACTCCCAAGCCTATCCTGATCTTGCGACCTGTAAGGCTGAAGTCGGGCAGGGCGGATTGGCCTCAACCGAGGCTTGCGATGTGGCCTTTGCCGAAGCTCAAGCGCTGCATGTTGAAGCCGCTCCACGCTACGACAGTGTCGAGGTTTGCGAAAGCCAGCACGGCGAAGGTGCTTGTGGGACTGAGGCGGCTCAGGTCGGAAACGGCGGTTCAAGCGGTATTTTTATGCCACTTCTGACGGGCTATTTGATCGGTAATATGCTTAGCAATCGTGCTGGAATGGCGGGCTCGCAGCCATTGTACAAAAAGGCAGGCGGCGGTTATACCAACGCTTCTGGTAACGCGAGCTATTCAGGAAACAAAGGCAAGGGGAGTTTGAGCAGCTCTCAGTTTACCAAACCCGCAGCAACCGCAGGTAAGGCGCCGATGACCAAAGCCAGCGTTGCCTCGCGCGGTGGATTTGGGAAATCTGCAGGCACGCGCAGCTACGGCGGCTAAGGCGCTGCATTCGTTTGACGTGGCTGCACTTATTAAAAAAATCGCCTCCAAATTTGGGGCGATTTTTATTTTATAACAGACAATTGTCTTGTTGTATTAATGTATAACATTAGGAACTGTCGCTGGCATTCAGCCTAGGGTCACATGTAAGCCGCAATCCCGCGCGCGCCTGCAAGAATGGCCGCGATGGCCATGACGCCAATGGCAATATTGCGGTACTGCGTGCTGTTCAGGCGTTTAAATGTGGCGGTGCCAAGCCATGTGCCGAGCGCCATTGAGGGGATAGACAGAGCGGTCATGACCAGTGTGGATTGCGTCAATGCGCCTTTAAAATACAGACCTGGTGTCGCCAAGATGCACACCACAAAGAAAAACAACAACAAGGATGCGCGTGTTTGTTTGGGTGGCAAGCTCGTGCCCAAGAAATACGCGACAGCGGGTGGTCCGGGCATGGCTGCCAAGCCTGTAAAGGCACCTGCGATAACACCGGCAACAACCGCCAGCGGACCGTTGGGTTCTGCGGTGCTGGGTTTGTAGCGCAGCAAAATGATCAAACCAGCTAAGACAACAACCGCAATCATGATCCGCGCGGAATCGGCGCTCAAAGCCGTAAGGGCCAAAACGCCAACAGGGATTCCAACGATGGCGCCGATGCATAGGCGCAAAAGCGAGGGTCTATGAACCTCGCCATATAGGGTCAAGCTATCGCGCACGCCGACAACGACTTGCAGCAAAATCGATAGTGTCACCGCCTCAAGCGGCGACAAAACCAAAGACACAATTGGTACGGCAGCCAAGGCAAATCCAAACCCAGCGAGGCCGCGCAAGAAGGCGGAAAATAGAACCGCGACAAGAACAAGGATGGTGGTGCTAAGGATCATAATCTGGGCTTTCTCGAATCAAGATGTCTATAGGGATATCCAGCCCCTAGACAGCATTGCTAGGCGGCGATTGGTCCACGCCTTGGGTTTTTATGGGGCCACAGTGGGGGCAGAGTCCGCCAATCGTGCCGCGACTTCACCGAGAACACGCATCCCTGGCACGATGGCGTCGGTTTCGATCAGCGATAGCCCAAGGCGCAAGAAACGACCTGCGTCTTCAGAGCGCACAAAGGGATCGCCGCTTTCAAACAGTACGCCAGCTTTCATCGCCTCGCGCATCAAATCACGGCCATCGACACCTTCGGGGCATTCCAGCCAAACACTTGCCCCGCCTTGGCAGGGGTCAGGCACTTTAAAGCCGGGCATCAATGTATCGATGTGCTCCATGACACGATACCACCGTTCGGCATGCACTTTGCGCAATTTGCGCACCAGAGCGAGATAATGCCCTTCGGCTAAAAATATAGCGGCCGCGCGCTGGTTGTTCAGTGGCACAGAACGATGCATCAAGCGGCGCAGCCAGCGCGCCTCTTGCACGACTTCTGGTGGGGCCACCATAAAGCCAAGCCGCACACCAGGGGCCAAGACTTTGGACAAGGTGCCAAGATACAAAACGCGTCCGTCTTTGTCGCGCGCTTTCAAAGCTGTGTCGCGGGCAAAAGACACTTCGCCTTCATAATCGTCTTCGACAATCAAGAAATCTTCTTGGGCCGCAAGATTTAAAATCTGGTCGCGGCGTGCATCTGTCATCAAAGTCATGGTCGGGCATTGCGCCCCTGGCGTTAACAGGGCCACATCCAACCCCAAACCGGGTGCTATGCGCGCCCCTTGTGCGTCGATTGGCAAAGGCACCGATTGTCCACCGTAGAGTTCATAAATAAAGCGGGAATCTGGATATCCAGGATATTCGCAACCAACCCGCGCACCGGGGCCTGATAGCATGCGCGCCAATAGGTAAAATCCTTCTTGGGCACCCAATGTGATCAGTATTTCTTCGGGACGGGCGTAAACGCCGCGATCAGGCAAAATTCGAGTGCGGATTTGCTCGATCAACATTGGGTCATCATCAACGGCGCGATCTGCAGCCCACCAGTCAATCGAGGCCCGTCCTAAAGTGTCGCGTGATGCGGTGCGCCATGCATTCACGGGAAACAGGCGTGGATCGACTTGACCATAAATGAAGGGATATGAATAATCCTTCCAATTCAGTGGCTTGCGGATGTGATTGAATCTTGACGGATGCACACGCATACGCGCATTCCAATCCAAAGTTGACGGCTTAGCGGTGTTTTCATCTTGCTCGGCCCCACGTGCAGACACAAAGCATCCCCGTCGGGCTTGGCTTTCCAGATACCCACGCGCGATCAGTTCATCATAGACAGCGGTTGCTGTGTTGCGCGCGATACCGAGCTGTTCGGCCAAGGCACGCGAGGATGGTATTTTTTGCCCAACGACCATCTGCCCATCATGAATCGCATCGATGAAGGCACGACGCAACTGGCGTTGCAGAGGCTCAGCGCTGTCGCGATCTATGGAAAAGGGAAGATTTTGCATCTGTGACTTTCTTTTGCGGTGAGCCATGCTTGATGTACTGGCTCTGCTCTTTTCACCAATTAAGGTGCCAGTTTAAAGCGTTGAGCGGGTGGAAAAGCGGATTTGCTTAATATGTACTACAATTATTTGTGCTATTGCCTGAAAAATTAGCAAAATAAGGAAGGTTGCTCTATCTGGCTCCATTCGGATTTCTAAACTGGCTCTATCGAATGCAGCCATTTCCGCGATGATCTGCAAAAATAGTTTCTTAACGCTTAGGTAAACCCGTCTCATGGAAATGACTCAAATCAACGATATTCGCGCAACTGTAGACTCGGATCGTGCGCATGTGTGGCATCACCTGTTTCAACACGCCGCACTTGACCAAAAAGATCCACGTATTTTTGTTGAAGGACGCGGGATGAAGTTGTGGGACCAAAATGGTCGTGAATTCCTTGACAGTGTGTCGGGCGGTCTGTGGACTGTGAATGTCGGTTATGGCCGCGAAAGCATGGCCAATGCGATCCGCGATCAAGTTCTTAAAATGAACTTTTTTGGCGGTAACATGGGAACTGTTCCTGCCGCACAATTTGCTGAACAGATCACATCTAAAACGCCAGGGTTGGATCGGGTATTCTTTTTGAACTCAGGGTCCGAAGCCAATGAAAAAGCGTTTAAAATGGTGCGCCAAATCGCGCATCAACATCACGGTGGCAAAAAATGGAAAATCTTGTACCGTGATCGCGACTATCACGGCAGCACCTTTGGCGCGATGGCAGCCACAGGCCAAGGCCAGCGCAAGGCGCATTTTGGTCCGTTTCCTGATGGCTTTGTTGCTGTGCCGCACTGCCTTGAGTACAGGGCGCAATGGGACGTTGAAAACTATGGCGTTCGCGCGGCCGATGCGGTTGAAGAGGTCATTTTGCGCGAAGGTCCAGACACCATTGGCGCGATCTGCCTTGAGCCAATGACAGCAGGCGGCGGCGTTATCACACCGCCAGCGGGTTACTGGGAACGCTTGCAGGAAATCTGCACAAAATACGATATTTTGATCCACATGGACGAAGTTGTCTGCGGCATGGGGCGTACGGGCGAGTGGTTTGGGTACCAAAACTACGGCATCAAACCTGACATCATCACCACTGCAAAAGGTGTGGCGTCTGGTTACGCTGCGATTTCTTGCTTGATCACAACCGAAGACGTGTTCCAAAAATTCCGCACCAATCCCGCAGATCCAATGAGCATGTTCCGTGACATCTCGACCTTTGGCGGCTGTACGGCTGGACCAGCGGCTGCGATGGAAAATATGCGCATTATCGAAGATGAAAATCTTCTGGATAATAGCAAAAAGATGGGCGCTTATTTGATGGATAAGCTTTTTGAGATCAAAGATCGTCATGCAATCGTTGGGGATGTGCGCGGCCAAGGTCTGTTTTGTGGTCTTGAATTGGTCGCAGATCGCGAGACGCGCGAACCACTGGCAGAGGCTTTGGTTGATAAAGTGGTTGCTGGCTGTGACGCTGAAAGCGTTTTGATTGGCAAAACAGCCCGCGCGATTGAAGGCTTTAACAACACGCTATGTCTTGCCCCATCCTTGATCGTAGGCGAAAGCGAAATCAACCAAATTACGGAAACACTTGACCGCGCTTTGAGCGCGATACCGACCTGTGCTTAAACAAAAACGGTGGCTCCAAATATTGGAGCTGCCTCGCCAAAATGACCTGCATATCTGGGTTGGACCTTGTTTGGTTTTCGATCTATCTTGTCGTAACGTAAGGTGCATTTCTAGGCAGTGCATAAAAAAGGGGCGTCCAAAATTGAAACGCAGTTTAAACTGCGTATCCTTATGAAATCAAAGAAAAACACTACCAGAATCGGAAAAACCGATCACAATCTAAGGCATCACTATGTGCCAAAACTATGTGCCAAAAAACCAATATGGAGCTATCAATGATCTTTTCTAAAACACTTAAATCCCTTGCAGGTTCATCTGCACTGGCCTTGACAGCACTCGGCGTTGCAACACCTGCATTTGCTGTTGATGAACTGACTGTTGGGTATTTTCTTGAGTGGCCAATGCCATTCCTTGCGGCCAAAGCTGACGGAAAATACGCCGAAGCGCTTGGCATGCCTGTCAACTGGGTGAGCTTTGACACAGGCACAGCAATGTCTGCTGCTATGGCCTCTGGCGATGTACAATTGTCTGTCAGCCAAGGTGTGCCTCCTTTCGTTATTGCGACATCTTCAGGTCAAGCGTTGCAAATGCTTGATGTGGCAGTGAGCTACGCAGAAAACGATAACTGTGTGGTTGCGGCTGAGCTTGAAATCGACAAAGACAGCGCCGATGAATTGGCGGGTAAAAAAGTGGCTGTTCCGCTTGGCACGGGCGCGCATTACGGTTTCTTGAAACAAATGGAACACTTCGGTGTCGACCTTGCATCTTTGGAAATCATCGACATGGCGCCAACAGATGGTGCTGCGGCTTTGGCGCAAGGCTCTGTTGATTTTGCCTGTGGTTGGGGTGGTGCTTTGTCGCGCATGAAAGAACATGGCAACATTTTGCTAACAGGCACTGAAAAAGAAGACATCGGTATCTTGGTTTTTGACGTGACATCAGGCCCATCTGATTTTGTTGTTGAAAATGAAGAAATTGTGTCCAAATTCTTGGCTGTTACTGCTGAATACAACGCGGCTTGGATGGCAGATCAACCTGCTGATATGTTGACAAAAGTGGCCGTGGAAGCAGGCATGGATGAAGATGCAGCCGCGGCCTCTATGGCCACATTTAACTTCCCATCCGTTGAAGATCAGTTGTCTGAAAAATGGCTTGGTGGCGCGGCGCAAGCCTACATGAAAGGCGTTGCTGACGTGTTCGTTGAAGCTGAATCCATTCCATCAGCGCTCGAGAGCTACGATGATACAGTGTCCACTGGTCCACTTGCTGCGATCAAGTAATTGCATACTCAATGCGCGGGGCAATCGTCCTGCGCATTTTTTGATATGTCCCGAAAAAGAGTATGAAAGAGGAGAACCTTGTGGGTGCTCTAGAAATTAATGATATCTCCATGCGTTTCGAGTTGCCGGATGGCTCTCATGTGCAAGCTTTACAAAACGTTTCCCTAAATTTGGAAAAGGGGGAGCTGCTTTCGGTTCTAGGCCCGTCGGGTTGCGGAAAATCAACCCTTTTGAATATCTTAGCGGGGTTTCTTGCAGCAACTGACGGCGTCGTCACATTGGGTGGCGAGACAGTCACGGGACCCAGTGCAGAGCGTGGCATGGTGTTTCAGCAAGGCGCATTGTTTGAATGGATGAGTGTGCGCGAAAACGTTGAATTCGGCCCGCGTATGAAAAATATGCCCGAAACGGAACGTAACACGACCGTTGAAAACCTGCTGGATACCGTGGGGTTGCGCGATTTCAAAGACAAAGCTGTTTATGAACTGTCGGGTGGCATGCAGCAACGCGTTGCACTGGCGCGGTGTTTGGCCAACGATCCCGACGTGATCTTGATGGACGAACCGCTGGGCGCACTGGACGCTTTGACCCGCGAAAAAATGCAAGGTTTGGTTTTGGATCTTTGGAAGAAGACCGGAAAAACCATTATCTTGATCACCCACTCGGTTGATGAAGCGCTGCTGTTGGGCGAACGCCTCTTGGTGATGGCGCCACGGCCAGGGCGCATCTTTAAAGAATACCGTCTTCCGTTTGCAGAACGGGCAGTTGGCGCTGATTTGCGTGTGGTCAAAGAAGACCCTGCCTTCGGCGAGACCAAAAAGGAAATTCTCGAAATGATTTGGGAAATGGAAGAAGAAATTATGGGCGGGGGAGACGAATAGCTATGTCTGGTTTAATCGTACTCGCAATTTATGCTGGCTTGTTCATAGGCGCGTTTTTCTTAGCCAAGGTGATCCGCGCGGCTTTGGGAAAAGCCACGGATTACACGTCTTTGAAAACGGTCACTTTCGGTGATGAAAGTGCCGTCACTGCGGATCGTGTCGCATCAATCATCTCTGTTATCGCCGTATTCTTGGTTTGGGGGGCGTTTACAGGGTCCAAATTGGTTCCGATCCACATGCCTGGCCCCTTTATGGGCGACACCAGCTTTACCTACACTTCCACAAGCCCAAGCGGTGACACGGCTGACGCCATAGTCGATGTTTTGGTACATCAAGCCGGCGCTGATGTGGACGCGCCTGAGGTGGACGCATCAACAGGGTTTGCACAAAACGATGCAGCTACAGTGGCCGCATGGCGGTCTGTTTTGATCCGCGCACAGGCCAATGACGGCGACGATGCAAAGATCACGGCCATCGAAGGCAAAGCGATCACCCCTGGTGATACAGTCAAAGTGCCAAATGGTGTTGTCACGATGACAGCCAAAGGGTCGCTGAATTTTTCACCCAATGCTGGCTGGCAGATGGAGCCCATTTGGCTTCCAGCACCAGAATCCGTGGCCGCTCGCTTCTATGAAATCGCCACAGAAGGCTATCAAAATGTATCCTTGTTTTCACACATAGGTTGGTCGTTGTGGCGAGTTGTTGCTGGCTTTGTGCTTGGTTCGCTTGTGGGAATTCCGCTTGGTTACGCTATGGGCTTGTCCGGCTGGGCGCGCGGTTGGTTTGATCCCATCGTCGAGTTCATGCGTCCGGTTCCGCCGCTTGCTTTGATCCCGCTTGTGATTATTTGGTTCGGTATTGGCGAACAAGGTAAGATTGTTCTGCTGTTCCTTGCCGCTCTTTGGGTGATGATCATCGCCGCCCGTGCTGGCGTATCTGGGGTCAATATCACCAAAGTGCAGGCCGCTTATTCTTTGGGGGCCAACAAATGGCAAATCTTGCGCCATGTTGTCGTGCCAAACTCACTGCCGGAAATCTTTACCGGTGCGCGCGTTGCTATGGGCGTTTGCTGGGGCACAGTTGTGGCCGCTGAATTGGTTGCTGCCGAAAAAGGCATCGGCAAAATGATCGTCACTGCGTCCAAGTTCCAATCCACTGACATCGTGTTGATGGGGATTATTGTGATTGGTTTGATCGGTTTCGGCATCGATATTTTGATGCGCAAAGCCGAAAACTGGTTGGTGCCATGGAAAGGCCGCAGCTAAGATCTTTTCGATCTTGTTAAAAATAAAACCACCGTTTGCATGACGCGAACGGTGGTTTTTTAGGTCTAAGGATAGGTTTACTTGAGCGCCGCATTCAGATCACGGTCTCGCTGAACACATCGAGCGTTTGTGACACATTCGCAGCTGTCTTGCTAAATTCAGGGAACAGTTCATTTTGCAGAAAATCGCGCAGCTGTTTGGCCAAGACTTCGGGCAAAGCGCCCAATTCATTCATACGATTGATCAAATAGATTTGGCGCGAAATATTGGCAAAGGGCAGGGGATGGATATCCACCAAGTCTCGAAATCGACTGGCATCCAAAATGCTCAAGGGGGTGGCTAATGTCCAGCCACCAGTGCGGGCGACAGTGGCGATAACCGAACGACTTGTTTCAAAGGAAAACCGTCGGGGCGCATCAAAGCCTAGACGTTTGAGATGCGTTGCAACCAATTGCCCCATCGGCATAGCTTCGGAATATTGCACCCATGGCATAGCGCGCAGAGCGCTGCGCCATTCATTCGTGGGATGATAGGTGCCCCGCGCTGTCACCAAGACGAATTGTTCGCGGTACAATTGTTGCACTTGAAATTTAAGCGTATTGGTAGGAATGGTGGCTGTCACCGCGATGTCCGCTTCGCGCGACTCCAAACGGGCCGTCACGTGATCAGATCGGCCAGAAAAGGTGTTGATGAAACTGCGTGGCAGTTGCGTTTGCAGCGATGTGGCCATCACCGGTGTCAGGGAGGCATCCAAGTCATCGATGATCGCACAGTTCAACACGGGTAGATTTGCAACGGTGAATTCCCCAAGCGAGGCTTCTGCCGCTAAGAGCATCGCCACCACGCGGTGGGCGTGCAGACTGAGAACTTGACCCGCAGGGGTTAGCGAAATCGGCTTTTGCTTTCGATCAAACAAGAGCGTGCCAAGGTTTTGTTCCATCGTGGTGATTTGTTGCGAAACATTGGACTTGCTCAACCCCAAGGCCTTTGCCGCTTCCGCAACGGATTTGGTGTCTTCCAGCGCAATAAAGACTCGTAAGCCCCGTATGGTCAGCCGGTCGGGAAAGTCATTGAGTATGGCGGATGTGGTGAGAGTATCTATCATGCTGCATCATAGCCTTTGGCCTGTTCAGAATCAATTTGAATACAGCTTTGGAGTGGTTTTTTGTGAACCGTATATATTCCTTAGGTTTTTAAGTTGCTAAAAAAATGTGCGCTACGTTATAGGCTATTTTAAGTTGAAAACCCTTATTTCATGAATAAAAACCACGTATTTTGATGTTTTTGATGTTTTTGATGGGTTTTTCATCAGTGTCTCCAGTAAGATTTGTTCTGTATTTTTTAGTGGGTCGTTCTGTTTTTGTGAACTTAAATTTGAACGATTGACGGTGACTGTTCGCTCAGGTTTAGAAGATACAAATCCATATTTTAAAAGTGAGATCGATATGAAAACTCAAACACGCGTTGTTGTTATTGGTGGGGGCATTGCTGGCTGTTCCACGCTGTACCACCTCACACAAGAAGGTTGGACCGATGTTGTTTTGGTCGAACGTAATGAGCTGACATCGGGCACAACATGGCACTCTGCGGCGCAAGTCACCAACTTTGGTGGTAACCAGACGATGGTTGGTTTGAAAAGCCATTCTATCAAACTGTACAAAGAACTGGCAGCAGACGCCGATTATCCCGTTGGGTATCACCACGGTGACGGCGGTATCCGCTTGGCCAATACTGAAGAGCAAATGCAGGGCTACCGCCACTTCGCGTCTATGGCGCGCGGCATGGGCGTTGATTTCGAAGTCCTCGACGCAGAAGAATGTGCGCGTCGCCACCCGTTGATTTCTACTGATAACCTACTCGGCGGCCTTTGGGATGGCTCTGATGGCGACATCGACCCAGCGCAATTGTGCCAAGCGCTTGCACGTCGTGCCCGCAAAGCCGGCGCCGAAGTCTATCGTAACACACCTGTGACTGGCCTGACCCAGCATAAAGACGACACATGGACAGTGCACACCGAACACGGCGATATCGATTGTGAAATCGTGGTCAACGCCTGTGGCTACCGCGTGAACGAAGTGGGTGCGATGATGGGTGTTCACCACCCTGTTGCCTCTATGGAGCACCAGTATTTCTTAACCGAAGACATTCCTGCGATCGTGGAATCAGACAAGCGCATGCCGCTTTTGCGTTGTCCGATCTCAGATTACTATTGCCGCCAAGAAAAGAACGGCCTTTTGGTTGGGTTCTATGAGCAAGATTGTAAAACATGGGGCATGGACGGCATCGACCCGAATTTTGTCAACGCGCTTTGCCCAGACGATCTGGACCGCGTTATGGATGTTCTGGCCGGTGCGTTTGAACGTATGCCAGCTTTGGAAGAAACCGGAATCCGTGCGATTGTGAACGGTCCAATTACCTACACAATCGATGGCGCGCCGCTTGTTGGACCTATTCCTGGCAAACGCAACGCCTTCTGTATCATCGGTCTGCGTGCAGGCCTTGGTGAAGGCGGTGGTCACGGGTTGATGCTTGCACAACAAATCGTTCACGGCGAAGCAGAATTTGACACATGGTGCATCGATCCACGTCGTTTCACAGGTCACACCAATGTTGAATTGACCGCCCTGAAAGCGATCGAAGATTACCAAAATGAATTCCGGTTCCATTTCCCACATGAACACCGCCCCGCAGGTCGCCCAGCGAAAACAACTCCTTTGACGCCAATATTGGCCGCTGAAGGCGCTGAATTCACTGTTGTGAACGGCTGGGAGCGTATGGATTACATCAAGCCAACGTCTGATTTCCACCCGTCTTTGAACTTCCTGTTCGACGAGACTTTCGACATCGTTGCCGCTGAAGTGAAAAACGTGCAAGAAAACGTTGGTCTGTGTGAAGTCAACGGTTTCAACCGCTTCGAGATCACTGGCGCGGATCGTCACGCGTTCTTGGACCGCATGTTCTGTGGCAACGTCACCAAAAAAGACGGCCGCGTTGGCTTGGGTTACATGCTCAACCACCACGGTATGGTCAAAGGCGAAGCGACAATTGCGAATATTCCAGCAAGTGATCGCGGGCCAGAGCGTGCTTGGTTCGGGTCTGCTGCGGCTGCTGAATTCCACGATATGGATTGGTTGCAAAAGCACTTGAATGCGGACGAGGACGTTCAAATCAAGAGCCTGACAAATGATCAGACTATTCTTGTCTTGGCTGGACCAAAAGCGCGTAAAGTGCTTGAAGCCACAAGCCGCGGCGACTGGTCTAAAGAAGGCTTTAAATGGTTGTCAGTGCGCGAAGCGTTCATCGGCTTCTCACCTGTGACTGTCCTTGGCGTTAGCTTCTCTGGCGAATTGGCCTATGAGATCCATGTACCAAACGCATCGCTTTACGCTGTGTACCTCGCCCTGCGCGCCGCAGGTAAAGAGCACGGTCTTGGTCTGTTTGGAGCCCGTGCGGTTGACTCCATGCGGATGGAAAAAGGCTTTATGCACTGGAAAGCTGATTTGCTGACCGAATTTGACCCATTCGAGACATCCTTGGATCGTTTTATCAAAATGGAAAAAGTCGACTTCATCGGTAAAGAGGCTTTGGTCAAACGCCAAGAAGCTGGTGTTCAAGCCAAGCTTGCCTGTTTCAAAATCGATGCAACCCATGCACCCGCACATGGTGGCGCGTCTTTGATGCTGGACGGAAAAGTGGTCGGCACGATCACATCTGGCGATTATGGCCACCGTGTGGGCATGAACCTTGCTTATGCGTTCGTTAAGCCAGAGCTGGCAGCTGTGGGCACCAAGATGGAGCTCGATTTGTTGGGCGATATGGTTGGCGCGGAAGTGATTGAAATGTCCCCCTACGATCCATCCTACGCACTCATGCGGGGCTAAATAGCAAACGAGTGACCGGCCTTGTGCTGGTCCTCAAAGGCTGAACCAGTTGATCTGCGGTGCACGCCCCCCTTGTGCATCGCGGGTCGAACCAGCCGCGACAAGCATTCAATCGTCACGGCTGGCTCTGGTCTATCTATGCGATAATTTCGCGCTTCAGGCGCATTTTGAATGAACTTAATCTCCCTTAATCTCCCAAGGAGCGATGTGATGAAAATTTTAGTGCCGGTCAAACGCGTCATTGACTACAATGTGAAAGTCCGCGTGAAGGCAGATGAAAGCAGTGTTGAGCTTGCCAACGTAAAGATGTCGATCAACCCGTTCGATGAGATCGCAGTGGAAGAAGCCATTCGTCTGAAAGAAAAAGGCGTGGCTTCGGAAGTTGTTGTGGTCACCATTGGCGTGAAAAAATCCGAAGACGTGCTGCGCACTGCGCTGGCCATGGGGGCAGACCGCGCAATTTTGATCGAAGCGGCAGACGATGTGCACACAGATATCGAACCTTTGGCCGTTGCCAAGCTTTTGGCAAAAGTTGCTGAGGCCGAGACTCCTGATTTGATTTTGGCGGGCAAGCAAGCGATCGACAATGACATGAACGCAACCGGTCAGATGCTTGGTGCCTTGCTCGGTTGGGGGCAGGCGACCTCTGCCTCTGCGCTGGAAATCACCGATGGCGTGGCGCGTGTGACGCGCGAAGTTGATGGTGGTTTGCAAGTTGTCGATGTGAACATGCCAGCGATTGTAACCTGCGATTTGCGTCTCAACGAGCCACGCTATGCGTCACTGCCGAACATCATGAAGGCCAAGAAAAAATCACTCGCAGCGACCACCGCCGCGGAGTACGGCGTGGACATTACACCGCGTTTGACCGTTGTGAAAACTGTCGAACCCGCTGCACGCGCGGCAGGTGAAATCGTTGGTTCTGTTGAAGAACTCAAGGCCAAACTTAAAGAAGCAGGAGTGGTATAATGTCCGTTCTTCTCGTCGCCGAAATCTCCGGCTCGCAAATATCTATTGATGCAACATCCAAAGCGCTGGCGGCTGTGTCCTCGCTTGGTCCGGTCACCATTTTGGCCGCAGGCGAGGGGGTTGATCCGGCCCCACTTGCCGCATTGGCGGGCGTGGACAAAGTGCTTCACGTCGAAGGGGCTGACTACGGCCACCAAATGCCAGAAGCATACGCCAAATTGCTGCAATCCCTTGCTCCAAATTACACCCATATCGCAGCCCCCGCGACCACATCAGCCAAAGCAAGCTTTCCGCGTTTGGCCGCTTTGCTCGACGTGATGGTGATCACTGATGTGATTGCCGTGGACAGCGCGGATACGTTCCAACGTCCTATTTATGCGGGCAATGCGATCCAAACTGTGACCTCTACTGACGCGATCAAAGTGATGACTATTCGTACCGCTGGCTTTGACGCAGTGGCGGATGGCGGCGCAGCGTCCATAGAGGTTATCGATGCGGCAGAGGCTGTAGACAGCTCGCGTTGGGTCGAAGACCGTGTTGTGACCAGCGATCGCCCTGAACTGACATCTGCCGGTGTTGTTGTCTCAGGTGGCCGTGGCGTTGGCTCGGAAGAAAGCTTTGCAATCATTTCTGCGCTGGCTGATACACTTGGCGGTGCCGTTGGCGCCTCGCGTGCGGCGGTTGACAGTGGCTTTGCCGCCAATGACATGCAGGTCGGGCAAACGGGTAAAGTTGTCGCCCCAGATCTGTACATCGCTTGTGGTATTTCAGGTGCGATCCAACACTTGGCTGGCATGAAAGATTCCAAAGTGATCGTCGCAATCAACAGCGATTCAGAGGCGCCGATCTTCCAAGTGGCCGATTACGGCTTGGTCGCAGACCTGTTTGACGCGGTTCCTGCTTTGACGGAGCAACTCAAATGACAGCGCAGCTCATCGACGGCAAGGCTCTCGCATCAACGGTGCGTGGGACTGTAAAAAATGCCGTTGCACAGCTTAAAGCCGAGCACGGGATCATTCCCGGCTTGGCCGTTGTCCTTGTTGGCAACGATCCGGCCTCTGAGGTCTATGTGCGCTCCAAAGGCAAACAAACCATTGAGGCAGGCATGAATTCCTTTGAATTTCGCCTGTCTGCCGACACCTCGGAAAAAGAACTGATGAGCCTGATTGAACGGCTCAACACCGATCCTGAGGTGCATGGCATTTTGGTACAATTGCCACTGCCAGTGCATCTGGACAGCAAGCTCGTGATCAACGCGATTGATCCGCATAAAGACGTGGACGGGTTTCACACCACCAATGTCGGCATGGTCGGCACGGGTCAGGACGCCATCGTGCCTTGTACGCCGCGTGGCTGCATGATGATGTTGGCGCAGATTTATCCTGATCTTCGGGGCATAACCGCGCTTGTTATCGGTCATTCCAACATCGTTGGTAAACCCATGGGGCGCCTGCTGTTGAACGCGGATTGTACGGTGATTGTCACGCATAAATCCTCGACCAATATTCCCGAACTGGCACGGATGTCCGACATTATTGTTGTCGCAGCAGGGGTGCCTGGACTGGTGAAGGCCGATTGGATTAAACCCGGTGCCACCGTGATTGATGTGGGTATCAACCGTGTGCCTGCGCCTGAAAATGGCGTGAAAGACGATGGCACCGTCAAAACCAAACTTGTGGGCGATGTCGATTTCGATGCGGCCAAAGAGGTCGCGGGCGCGATCACACCAGTGCCTGGTGGCGTCGGCCCGATGACCATCGCCTGTCTCTTGGTTAACACTCTCAGTGCGTGTTGCCACCTTAATTCTCTCCCTGAACCAGTGCTTTTGGGCGCTTGAAAAGGACATATGACTATGACAAACCATTGCCTCACCGTGACCTGTGCTGCCAGCCGCGGCATCGTTGCAGCTATCGCGACCTTTCTGTCTGACCACGGTTGCAACATCACAGACAGCTCGCAGTATGACGATCTGGACACCAATCAATTTTTCATGCGAGTCAGCTTTACCTCTGAAAATGGCGTGTCCCAAAGTGATCTAGAGGCCGAATTCGCCGCAGTGGCCAAGCCTTTCGACATGCAGTTTGCTTTCCATGACGAAAGCATCAAGATGAAAGTCGCGATTATGGTCAGCCGTTTTGGTCATTGTCTGAATGATATTTTGTACCGCGTGAAAATCGGCGCTTTGCCGATTGAAATCGTTGCTGTGATTTCAAACCACATGGATTATCAAAAGGTTGTGGTGAACAACGACCTGCCGTTTCATTGCATCAAAGTGACCAAAGATAACAAACCAGAAGCCGAAGCCGCGATTATGAAAGTGGTCGAAGACTCTGGTGCGGAATTGATCGTTTTGGCGCGCTATATGCAAATTTTGTCTGACGATATGTGTACCAAAATGTCAGGTCGCATCATCAATATCCACCACTCGTTTTTGCCATCCTTCAAGGGTGCTAACCCGTATAAACAAGCCTTTGCGCGCGGCGTGAAATTGATTGGTGCAACGTCTCACTATGTGACTGCTGATCTTGATGAAGGTCCGATTATTGAACAAGACGTTGTGCGTATTACCCATGCGCAAAGCCCAGAGGATTATGTGTCTTTGGGGCGCGATGTTGAAGCGCAAGTTCTATCCCGTGCCATCCACGCCCACGCAAACCACCGCGTGTTCTTGAATGGCAACAAAACTGTGGTCGTGTCTGCGTCACCGGGCAGCTACTCGTCTGAAAGAATGGGCTAAATCATGTCGCAAACAAGCAATGAAACAGACGCTCCACTGCGCGAAAGCATAGATTATGACGTCGTGATCGTGGGGGCGGGGCCATCAGGCCTCTCCGCTGCGATCCGGTTGAAACAGCTCGACCCCAATCTTGAGGTTGTGGTGCTGGAAAAGGGCTCTGAAGTTGGCGCTCATATTCTGTCTGGTGCGGTTCTTGATCCCATCGGATTGGATCGTTTGATCCCCGATTGGAAAGAAAAATCAGCACCAATCAAGACAGCTGTGACCGAAGATCATTTCTTGTTTTTGACCGATAAGCGCTCTGTACGTATCCCGAATTGGCCGATGCCAAAACTAATGTCCAACCACGGCAATTACATTGTCTCGATGGGCAATGTCTGTCGCTGGTTGGCTGAGCAAGCCGAAGAGCTTGGTGTTGAAGTATTCCCAGGTATGGCCGCATCTGAATTGGTTATGGAAGGCGACCGCGTTGCGGGGGTTGTTGCTGGCGAATTTGGCCGCGAAGCGGACGGCAGCATTGGTGCCAATTATGAAGCGGGCATGGAATTGCGCGGCAAATACGTTTTGCTGGGCGAGGGTGTGCGTGGCTCCCTCTCTAAAATCGTGATAGACAAGTTCAATTTGTCCGAGGGGCACGAGCCGCAAAAGTTCGGCCTTGGCATGAAAGAAATTTGGGAAATCGACCCGTCAAAACACAAAGAAGGCACCGTCCAACACACGATGGGCTGGCCGCTGAACAGTAATGCCGGTGGTGGGTCCTTCATTTACCACATTGAAAACAATCAGGTCTACGTCGGGTTTGTGGTGCATCTCAACTATGAGAACCCCTATCTGTCGCCCTATATGGAATTTCAGCGCTTCAAACATCACCCCGCTGTGGCGGATCTGTTGGAAGGCGGCAAACGTATCGCTTATGGGGCGCGTGCGATCTCTGAGGGGGGCTTGCAATCCTTGCCGAAACTGACCTTTGCGGGCGGTGCTTTGTTGGGCTGTTCTGCGGGCATGGTCAACGTGCCGCGCATCAAGGGCAACCACAATGCGATGCTGTCTGGCATCGCGGCAGCCGAGGCTGCGGCCATGGCAATTTCTGAAGGCCGCGAAGGCGATGAGCTGACCGATTACGAGACAGCTGTGCGTGACGGAGATATCGGCGATGACTTGAAAAAGGTACGCAACGTTAAACCTTTGTGGGCCAAATGGGGGGCTTTGGCCTCGACGGTTCTTGGCGGCTTAGACATGTGGACTAATTCTTTGCTCGGACTGTCAGTCTTTGGCACATTGAAGCATGGCAAAAACGACGCACAAGCGACTGGCGAGGCGAAAGATTTTGCCGAAATTACCTATCCGAAACCGGACGGTATTCTCAGCTTTGATCGCCTGACCAATGTCAGCTTTGCCGCGACAAACCACGAAGAAAGCCAGCCCTGCCATTTGAAATTGGCTGATCCGTCTGTGCCTATCGCAGTTAATTTGGCCAAATATGCTGAACCTGCGCAACGTTATTGCCCCGCAGGTGTTTATGAAATCGTTGAAAAAGCTGGCGCGCCAGAGTTTGTGATCAACTTCCAAAACTGTGTGCATTGTAAAACCTGCGACATCAAAGACCCAAGTCAGAACATCACATGGACCACCCCGCAAGGCGGTGATGGGCCGAACTATCCCAATATGTGATTTTGCATTGAAAAGCGGGGCCGCAGATCAGCAGCCCCGCTTTTTGTTGACGTCTTGCCACAGTGCTCTTGCTACTCTGATGGTTTGATTTTGTCCCATGTCTGCGTGTCAAAATCGCTTGCGTCATGCCGCTCGCGCAGCTGCTTGGACTCGTCGCCAGATGTTTTGTTCACCATCTTACCGCGGATCACAGCAGGGCGGGCGGCGATGTCGTCGACCCAACGATTGACGTTCTTGTAAGAGGATACGTCAAGGAATTCTGCCGCGTCATAGATGATGTTCTGGACCAGCGCGCCGTACCACGGGAATGTTGCGATATCCGCGATGGAGTAGGCATCCCCGCCCAGATACTGACTTTCCCCCAAACGTCGATCCAACACGTCCAATTGGCGTTTGGTTTCCATTGCAAAGCGGTTGATCGGATATTCGAATTTTTCTGGCGCATAAGCATAGAAGTGACCAAAGCCGCCGCCAAGGTAGGGGGCAGAGCCTTGTAACCAAAACAGCCAATTCAAGGTCTCGGTCCGACCTTTTGGGTCCGTTGGCAAGAAGGCTCCGAACTTTTCGGCTAGATACAGCAAGATCGCACCGGATTCGAAAATGCGCACACCGTTGGTTTCGTCAAATAGGGCAGGGATCTTGGAGTTTGGGTTGACCTCAACAAAGCCAGAACCAAATTGATCGCCGTCTTGGATGTTGATCAACCATGCGTCGTATTCTGCCTCGGAAAAGCCCGCTTCAAGAAGTTCCTCGAACATGATGGTAACTTTGACGCCATTGGGGGTCGCGAGTGAATAAAGCTGATGCGGGTGTTTGCCCACTTTCCGGTCTTTGTCATGGGTCGGTCCAGCGATAGGCCGATTGATACTGGCGAACTTGCCGCCGCTCTCTGCGTCCCAAGTCCAAACCTTAGGTGGTGTATATGTCATGTCATGTCCTCTTGAGCCCTGTTCAATGTAGTTACAAGATGTGTGTCCTGCGTCAAACCACCAGCCCTAACGTGGTAAGCTGTGTTCACAATCTAGCGAGCATTAGAGCGAGGTAAAGCGTGATCAGCTGGTGAGGCATTTTCAGCGATTGGCATTGCTCGCGCTGAATGATGTTCTGGCGGACTTCGCTTGAAAGGTCATCGCGGATGGTGTCCAGATTCAAAGAGACCAATGGCTGATCAGACGCCGCGCCGTGCAGGCCGTCCGTATTCACCTGTGCCTATGCGTCAGCAATCGCATGATCGTGGCGCAGATCATCGGCGGGATCACTGGAATCAAAACGGTGCAACAGTTTCAGATTCTCGATCTTTGCCCGCTCTTTGGTGATGACGCAGCATAATGTAGCACCTTATAGCGAATGCCAGATTCTTACGCATCTAAGGCAGGGCGGGAAACGGAATTTCGCTAGGTTAACCGTGAAGGTCGGCACTTAGTAGTGTTGAAGCTCCAATTGGTCGAAATAGCTCTTGGGGGCAAAATGTCTCATAGTTTTTTCATAATTTATACTTTTTTCCGACGGAAAAATACATCGGCTACGTTATAGATGTATTGCCTCAGAAAAGGATCCAATCATGAAGACCGCTCTCACCGCATTGGCTGTGCTGGCCACAACTGTACTTCCGCTTTCAGCTGAAACTCTTTCGGCAGATGTTTGGGCCGACAATTGGTTTGAGATGCGCATTGATGGCGCACAGGTTGCACAAGACAGTGTTTCGATCACCACAGAGCGGTCGTTCAATGCTGAAAGCTTTACCTTTGAGGCCGAGCGCCCGTTTGTGGTTGGTTTGGTCGCCAAGGATTTCAAAGAGAACGATACAGGGTTGGAATACATTGGGACCCCGCGCCAACAAATGGGCGATGGGGGCGTGATATTGCAGATTTTAGATGAGGCAGGTGAGCCTGTCGCTGTAAGCGACGATGGCTGGCAGTGTCTTGTGATCCATACAGCCCCGCTCGATAAATCCTGCGAAACATCGTCTGATCCTGTTGCTGGCGAAGGGACCTGCACCTTTGATATATCTGATGAACCCGCAGGATGGGACACAGCCGCTTTTGACGCATCAGATTGGCCGCAAGCAAATGTCTATTCTGAACATGAGGTCAGCCCCAAGGATGGCTACGACGAAATCAATTGGGCTGAGAGTGCTGAATTGATCTGGGGTCCTGATCTTGAACAAAGCAACACTGTTCTGTGCCGCTTAACCGTTGAATAATCATATTTAGGACCGTCAAATTATGACCCTTTCCAAACCTATCGCGCTCATCGCTTTTTCAATTATTTCTATTCCCACATACGCCAGCGCTCATGACGATCAGTGTAGCGTGGTTGCCGCCTCTGTCGCGGATGCGGGATTTGAGGGCGATGTCACAGTGACCTGTACCGACAGCCACGCCATTTTAACATCTGACACATACCCAGATCACGACTTGATGACGGGAATTGTCGGCACAAACGAACAGGTTCCCGTACCTGCAGAATATGCCGCGCCGATCATCTTGACGCCAACGCTGGGGACCACGCCTTTGACTCGCGATGCGGCTTTGGGCGTGGCCGTGAACGGTGTGCCGATTTACGATTACACAGGCGGCGGCGAGATGACTGAGGCCGATCTCGCGCACCATCAAGCGCAGCACGACACGTTGCAAACCAATCAATTGGATGTCTGCGGCGGCCACGCGGGGCGGGGCGATGATTACCACTATCACGCCAAACCCACCTGCATGATTGAGCAAATGAAAAACGCTGGCGACGCAGCAATTATTGGCTGGGCTTTTGACGGTTTTCCGATCTACAGCGATGCCAATCCTGACGGTACTGCGATTGCCGATGGGACGTTGGATGTGTGCAATGGTCAACCCGACGAGGTGTTTGGCTACCGCTATCACACATCACCCGACTCCCCTTACATCGTTCAATGCCTCATGGGCGAAGTCCCTGATTTCGATGCCTTGCCCCGCGTGCGTCCTTTGTCTGCTGCAACAGGTGGCGGGGCGCAGCCAGGTCGTCCTCCGCAAGGTGGGGTTGACGATCTAGTGTTTACGCAAAACGATGATGGAAGCCGCAGTATGGATTACACATATGAAGGTGACCCCTATTTCATCCGCTACGCGCCAGCTGAGACCGAGGGGTGTTATTCATTCACAACTCAAACGGTCACAAACAACGGTGAGGTGATGACCGGCGAGTTCTGTCGTTAATACGGTTTGTACAGATAAGGGGTGGCCGCAGCATTGGGCGCGCTCGGATCAACGGGCTTGGGACTGCGCAACACGGCCCAAATCATGTAAGCTCGCGTTCAATGATCCATTGTGCCAACTGATTGCACGCAAGCTGCGACGGAAATGGTCGCCGCAGCAGGTAGCGGGTTGGCTCAAGCGGAAACATCCCGAGGACGAGCATCTTCGCGTGTCCCACGAGACGTTCTATCGCAGCCTTTATGTGCAGACCCGTGGGGTCTTGAATAAGGAATTATAGGAGTGTCTGCGCAGTCCACGCGCAATCAGATGGTCCCGCCATGCGACCCAGAAAGGGCTCAAGTTGCGCAAGATCAAGGGGGCGACCCCGTCCCTTCGGAGGTCGAGGGTCGGGCCATGCCAGAGCACTGGGAGGACGAGCTCATCGTGGGATCTAACAACAGCTATATAGCTTGTGATGTTGGCAAAGGTCGAAAACAAGGACACCCAAAGCGTTATCACTGCCCTGATCAAGCCAAACTCAGCGCTGTCGCGCGCCAACTCAACGAGCGCCCCCGAAAGACCTTGCAATACCAAACCCCAGCAGAGAAATTTGAATCCTGTGTTGCGGCGATCCGTTTAAACCACACTTCCAAAGCTGACATTCGCCGCATCACAAAAAGTCATCAAAGTGTATTGAAGGTTCACTGGCGGCTGCGACCGGCCCGAAGCAGCCAGTGAGCAGCAGTAACGTCGTCGACGCATCGATGCTTCCAGATTTGCTTGCCCAGATCGACACGGATCATGATATCGACAGCGTCACCGCTGATGGCGCCTTCGACACGCACAAATCTTTCGGCGCCATCTCCGACCGCAGCACGGCCGCAGTCGTTCCGCCTCGTCGAAACGCTGAGCCATGGAAACAGACAACTGCAGGCGCTGAGGTCATTCTTCCGGCCAACACATTCTTCGCCACGGCAGCTGCCGCCATAAGATGTGGGGCGACACCAGTTTTTTGTGATATCGAAGTGGATAGCCTACTGCTAAGTCTCGAAGACGCGGGCACTCATTGCAGTCCATCTCTTTGGTCATGCCTGTAATATGGATGACGCAATGAATTTCTGCGCTGTACATGGTCTGCAATTCAAGCGCGCATCCTTTCAATAAAATTGCCGCATCTGCAGAGTTGGAATAAACGAAAGAACGAGATATTTGATCTCTACAGGAACCATCTGGCTCAGCCTCCTGCTTTTATTTTCAATGATCCGCCTGGGGTCGTCTCGCGCGACACTCCAAGTTGTGGTGCAGATCGCCGATAGGGATCGCATTTGCGAAGAGTTGCGACGCAAAGGCGTGCCCGTTGGTATACATTACCCCGTTCCCTGCCATATGCAGCCTGCGATCACATCCGGCGCATATCATGTCTCGCTGCCCAGAGCTCAAGAGGCCGCTGGGCGCGGTCTTTCCCTCCCGTCCGGTCTGGGCTTAAGTGATGAAGTTGTGTTGCGGATCGCAGATCATTTCAACGATCTAGTAGAGTAGCTAGTCACGTGAGTTCCCTAAAGACAGATCATAATCAAGAAATATTGTCCGAAAGGTATTTGGTCCCCAGATACAAATGCGTGATGGATTTTCTGATGACCCCGTTTCTTATCATCATCGCAGCGCCTATTCTGTTGATATCCGCGCTCTCGGTTCGGATAGACTCTCCGGGCCCGATATTTTACCTGCAGGAACGTGTTGGGTATCGAGGCAAGATCTTCAGTATTTTCAAGTTCCGGACCAGGACACATGATACTAACGCCGGAAATGAACATCTTCTGGAAGTGCTCAAGACCGCCGACCCTTCACGGGGGCAGTACAAGACGGGTATGGAAAAAAGGATCACCAAGACTGGGAAGATTCTTCGAAAAACAAGCCTTGACGAACTTCCGCAACTATTCAGCGTAATGCTTGGGCATATATCGCTTGTGGGACCACGCCCGCATACTGTGGAAGAAGTCTCTCTCTTCCCGAAGAAATACGCGTTGCGCCATGAAGTGCCTCCGAGCATGACCAGGTTATGGCAAATCAGCGGTCGAAACAAGCTCAGTCCCATCCAGATGCTAGATCTTGATCTCGAATATGTCACCCCTGCTTCCATTGGTCGATATTTTCACATCCTTGTAGCAACCATTCCAGCAGTCTTATGAACATCCGATACAGAATAGCGGGTTTTAGATTGCCATTTGGTCCAACGCTGAAGTTTTTTAGGAAACTCCAATGGTCCTAATCTGTACTGGGCATGATCTATCGTGATAGGACGACGACCTACCGAGCGAACGACTATTTTATATATTTTTCTGGGATTAGAGCCATGGTGAAATTCGTGGTTAAAATTCACCTCACACTTGAGTTTTACTTGGTCTCATTTTTCTGTTGCCAGAATCTAAGGTAAAGGCTTAGCACCCCGTTATCGTTCCTATGGACCTGACCTGAGCCCCTAAAACTCCTCCAGATTTGTGTAGAGTCTGCCCAACAAAAGGACGGACAAATGAAGGCACGATTTACGGACGAACAAATCATAGCGATGATCAAGGAACAGGAAGCTGGCGAGAAGACTGTCGATGTGTGTCGGCGGCATGCACTGCCTGGCAGGGTATTGCGCAGCAATGTCCCGAGAAGGTGGGCGTTGGCATGTCGACGCTGAACATTGAGCATGTGTAGCGCTACGGGTCCGAGCACGCATGCGAAAGATCACAGCACATCGCGGCACGGATGTGGTGTCGAAAGAGGACTTGGACCTCGCCAAAGAGAATGATCGGCTTCGACGCGAGAACCGTCTTCTCAAGGACTTGATCCGGATATGCAAACCGTCTGGGGGACGGCTTGCCCGGAGAAAGAGGGAGATTCTAAAAAAGGCCACGGTGTTCTTTGCGAGCCAAAAGCCGTGAGGTTTAGGTTTATCCACTGCCCTGCAGTCGAAACGCAGTTTCGATAAGAGGGGAAGAACGCCAATCTGCATTTTCGATTGGACGGATGTGCCATGTGACGAATGTCAGCGCGCGCGGCTTACGGGCGTTTCATAACCGCACAGCCAGTCGCAGACAACGGTCTGATATGGTGACGTTGGCGCATATCAAAGAACAGTCGCGTCTCAGTCTTGGTAGCTATGCGTTGCACGGCAGGGTATTTCCGTAGGAAATGTCCAGAGAGTGGCAGGCCACGCATGACTGAGGAGCTTAAAGAGATTGGTCTGGACGTCGGTCACCGCCAAGTCGGCAGATTGATGCGCGAGAACGGCATATCCGTTGTGCGAGCCCGCAAACATAAGGTGACCACAGGCAGCAATCATAAGTTCAACATCGCACCGAACCTGCTGAATCGTGACTTCAACGCTGATGCGCCCAATCAGAAATGCCTTCTCGGGACATTGCTGCGCAATACCCTGTCAGATAACAGGCAGGTGACATCAGTTACATTTGGACACGTGAAGGATGGTTGTACCTAGCGGTCATCTTGGACCTGTATTCGAGGCGCGTGATCGGCTGGGCTGTAAGCAATCGAATGAAACGCGATTTAGCAATCCGGGCGTTGAATATGGCCATCGCGTTCCGGAAACCACCAAAAGGCTGTATCGATCACACGGATCGTGGGTCGCAATACTGTTCCCACGATTACCAGAAAATCCTACGCAAGCACGGCTTCAAGATATCGATGAGCGGCAAAGGAAATTGCTATGAGTTTAAGTTGGTCCGCGCCAGCGGATTGAATGATCTGGGAGATCATTCAAAGGCGCAAAACGCGGCAGTCTTGCGTCGGGAAAACAGTCTCCCAGACTGTTTTCTGATCCTCCTCACCTTCTTCAAAACCCCTGCCGGGCAGTGATCAAGGCTGAACTGATCTGGCGGCATCCTTGGGAGACAAGACGGAAAGCTGAGATGGCAATCTTTGAATACATCAATGGCCTCGTAAATTCGCGCCGCCGCCACTCAGCACTGGGCTGGAAAAGCCCCGTCGCTTTCGAAAGGAAAGTGGCTTAAACGAGCACTTGGGGCGGCACGAAAGCGTGACAGATCCAGTGACGACCGAGCGCGATAGCGAGACGACCCCGCTTGCGACAAATGACGAATTTCTACTCGCTGCCACCGCCCAAAACCTCCGCAAACTAGCCAAGCATTGCCCGGCAGGGTATTGGCAAAGCCAATGCACGAGAGGGATCTTTCCTGCACCGCAGCAAACGAGCAAAGCCCGATAAAAAAGGCGCTCGCGCCGAATTTGGAAGTCCCATTTCTGCACTCGCAACCGTTAGTTTTTCAACAGAATCGGCGGGAATCGAACGTTCGCTGCAAATAGAATTTCGGGCATCCGTTTTTGATAAGCCGCCATTGGCACTATGCCGTCAATGTCTAGAACCGACCTCTGAGCGCCACAGGCGGCGGCACAGCGCCTTACACCTAGTGGCCCGATGGCACCCGCACCTCGAAAACCGAAAACAGCTCAGGCACGAAGGTCAAAACCGTCTACTTAGGCCCCGTGGAAAGACCATCTCTAAGGCGAGAGATGGCCATGAACGCGGTCGCACGGCACGGGGTCAGCATTGCACTGACCTGCCGTGCGTTTGAGATCAGTGAGACGTGCTATCGTTACAGTCCGGTTCTGAGTGATGAGAACGAAGAGTTCTCAGATTGGCTGGAACGACTGACAGCGGACAAGCGATCTTGGGGATTTGGCCTATGCTTTTTGTACCTGCGCAACGCGCAGGGCTACGGCTGGAACCACAAAATGGTTTACCGGATCTACTGCGAGATGGAGCTGAACCTGCGGATCAAACCCAAGAAGCGACTGAAACGTGATAGTCTTGAGTCGCTGGCCGTGCCTGAGGTCCCAAACGACACCTGGCCCATGGATTTTATGGCGGACCAACTGGCAGATGGCCGCTCTATCCACACATTAAACGTGTTGGATGACTTTAATCGCGAAGGGCAATGCATCGAAGTAGACTTCTCGTTGCCCGCTGAACGTGTCGTGCGCAGTTTGAACCAAATCATCGAGTGGCGCGGCCAGCCGAAAGCAATTCGCGTCGATAACGGCCCAGAGTATGTTAGTGGAAAGCTCATAGAATGGGCTGAGAAACGCAACATCCGGTTGGAATACTCCAGCCCAGCAAGCCGCAGCAAAACGCCTACATCGAACGCTACAACCGCACCGTTCGTAGCGAATGGTTGAGCCAATACATCTTTGAAACGATCGAGCAGGCACAGGATCAGGCAACGAAATGGCTCTGGGCTTATAACAACGAGCGACCCAATATGTGCATCGGCAGCCTCACACCCGCAATGAAACTGTAAACAGCCGCCTGAATTCTACGGCTGGACCCCAAAAATGGGGAGATTACCAATGTGACGACACTGGATGGCTTACTTTGCTTGGGTCCTAGAATTCAGTAAAAAACGCTTGTTGTGGCACAGCCGTTTGTGGCACGACCAAATCCTTTCCCCAGCGCAATGTGATTTCTTGCGCGACATTACTTTGAATGCTCATTGGCGCATTTGTAACTGTGATTGATGCACCAGGACCTAAGAGGGTGCCGTTTACGGAAATAGGCATGGATGCTTCTAGCGTATAGGTGCCAAGGGTGCGCAATGTGATGACTTGCGCTTGCGGTGTTGCCATCAGAGTCTTGCCTGCGACCCAAATGGGCCCCCAGTGGGGGATAAAGTTGGATTTTAAGGCCTCACGGTCTAGTTCAAACAGTGGTGTTCGCGTCATGCTGGTCTCTGGTGATACCGCGTGTTCAAGCTGAGGGCTGTTGAGTAGCAAAAGCGGGATGGTCTGGCTGTTGATGGCTTGTGACAAGACTGGCACGCCTGCATTGCGGTAATTTAACACGCCCCACGTGCTCATAAAGAACCCTGCTTTGGGAAACCGCGCGATGGAGCCATTGCGGTCAATATAGGCAACGGGTTCTGGAAACACCTCGTGCACTGCGTCAAGGACGACAGCTTGCGGGTGCTTTGAGGCGCTCAAACGATCCACCCAAGAACTGCCAGATGTGAACAGGCAGGCCACAATCAAGCCCGCCAAAAGTGGCACACGGGATTTTGCGGCCTCGAAAACAGCGGCGCTTAAAATCATTGCAGGCGGAAAAATAAACGGGAAATAATAGGGAAATGCATTGCGATAAATGGCGAATGACGCCAGCGGCAAAGCCAACCCTAAAACCACGACTGCGGCCAATCCATGCCCTGTTAAGTGTTTGCCTTTGATTAGCAACAAAAGCGCACCTACAAGCACGATAACGCTTGGCGCCAATGATGCGTAAGTGTTGTGCAATATATAGGGCCAGCGCGGGAACAAAATGGACGGCATCAAGGTCGTGTTGGCGGCATTGGACAACATCGCTTTGGATCCTGCCAAACCTGCATCGGCCAAGGTGCTTTGATGCCAGTTGTAGCCCAGACCAAAGAGCATAGCGCTGATCGCGAGCATCGCCAAGATCGCCATAAGAACAGGGGCCTTGCGCGGCTCTGTTGATAAGCGCCAAAGAATAGCTGCCAAAAAGGCTGGCAGATAGAACACCACCTTCACAGTGATCAGCGCAGACAAAGCAGCGCAAACCGAGAACCCAAGTATCGCCCAGACGCCAAGGGGGGCTCTTATGGCGATGGCCAGACAGGTCATTATCAGAAAAGCGGCCGATGGATCGGTGCGAAAACTGGTGCCATGCACAAGCGTGTAGTTGAACGACAAATAGACAAGCCCCGCAAACAGCGCGCAAGAGCGGCTGAAAAAGGCACGTGCCGTGACATAAATCGCCGTGACCGTGCCTACCAAAGCCAGCCACATGACCAAGCGCCCGATCACGACTTGATCCACCTCGTTGAGGTCTGTCGTAGTCAGCGAAAGTCCAAAATGCACATGGATCGTTTGCAAGGCGGTTGAAAAAGTGCCGCGCCCATAATCATGGATCTGCGAGAGATAGTAAAACTCATCCCAATTGATCTTTTGGAATACAGCCAAATGCAAACTGGCCAAAAGCGTGAGAGCAATAGTCAAAATGAGACCTAAATCCAACTTATTTCCGTAGTTTTTCATTGTCTCGCTTCACCCAAATATAAAGCCCTACACCCATTGCGGATGTCACCAAGTCGATGATCGTACACATCACACGATGCAACACGCTGACTGTCAAAGCCGATGTTGCGCCAAAAACAGGCGTTAAAAACGCCAGTATGACAACCTCGCGCACGCCCAAACCTGCCGGAGCACCCGGGGTCACGTAACCCGCCAACCATGCCATCGCAAAGACCACTAAGGTCAGTACGAACTGTTCGGATGTTAGCGCTGCGATGCTGTGCATAAACACCCCAAATGACAGTCCTGTCAGCACGAGACTTAGGCCCGCAAGTCCAGTTGCTGCGGTCCACAGTCCAGCACCGATGCGTGGCATCGCTTCGCGCGATTTGAACTTTCGCGTCACGAAAGCTGCCGCCAACATGATGGCCAATAACAGCAAAATCACCCGCATGGGAGTTGCCTGTGGGGGCAAAAAAGCCAGCGCTTGTGCGAAAATATCGGGGACGAACACATAAACCACAATAAAGATCACGGCACCTGCCGCGAGCGCCGCTAAGACTTCAATCACTGAGGTTACGGCCATCAGCGTGAGCGGAATACCGAGCGCGCGCCCTAAAACAGCGCGGCCAACGAAATGCCCGATATTGCCTGGCAGATAGCGGCCCAATTGCGCGACGATGAACACCGAGAACACGGGCCTGATGCGCAAGGATTTATCCATGTTACGCAGGATTTGGGTCCAATTCAGGCCGGCCACGACAATGCACAACACGTATAACAGCACGGATGCTCCGGCCATTTTAAAGTCCATCTGCGCATAGTCGAATGCTGCGATTGTGGCCCAGTTCGAATGGATTGCATAGCCGACACAGCCGATGGCCAATAGGGACACCAAAACACCTGTCGCTGTGAGCAGACGTATCATGGCAGGTCGGTCCAATGGGGCATGTCAACGCGCATCGAGATCACGTGGCCGTGGCTGTCTTTTTGGAAGCCGTCTTCGCTTTGGTGGGCGCTTTCGCTGTGGCAGGGGCTTTGGCTTTTGGGGCTGGAACCTTGGCAACGTTTTGCGCTTCGGCCAGCATGTATTCGACCCGTTTGATCCGCTCCAAAGTCGCCTCATGCAATTGCCGATTGCGACCGATCAAATCCGCCAAAATGCCAAGCATCATCGCCACGATCCCGAGCATGAACAGCGTGCCACCAATGACCAAGGATTGAATGTGACCTTGGCCACCATCAATAAAGAAGAAATAGATAAAACGCAGGATTGGCGCCGCCCCGATCAAAGCCGAAACAAGCCCGATGACCATGAACACTTTGAGCGGGTAATACATCGCATAGGCGCGCACGATGGTCGTTCCTGTGCGCATTATGAACCCTGGAATAGAGCCAAACAACCGCGATGGACGATCCACTTCGTTGGTGCGGATCGGGACGGCGATCACGGTCAAACGGTTGCGTCCCGCTTGGATCAACATTTCTGTGGTATAGGAAAAATCCGACAAAATGTGAATGCGTTGGGCGGCTTTGCGACTTATAGCGCGAAACCCACTGACGGCATCAGGGATATTTGTGTTGGATAGACGCCCGACCACGAAACTGCCCACTTGCTGTAAACGTTGTTTGAGCCAAGAAAAATGCGCGTGATCGCCCACCTGACGATCGCCGATCACGATGTCGGCGGTGCCATCCAAAATCGGGCGCACGAGCTTTTCGATGTCTTGCCCAGCATATTGATTGTCCGCATCTGTGTTGACGATGATATCCGCGCTCAGCGACAAAGCAGTATCGATGCCCGTTTGAAACCCACGGGCCAGTCCGCGATTTCCAGTATGGCGCACTATGTGGTGAACCCCCAATTCGCGGGCCAAATCAGACGTGCCATCGTGACTGCCATCATCGATCACAAGGTATTCGATGACATCAATGCCATCAATCTGATGCGGCAAGTCTGCCACGGTTTCCGCGAGCGTTCCAACTTCGTTGAACGCCGGTATTTGAATGATGAGTTTCAACCTGTTTCTCCGTCTTTATCCGCCGCGAGATTGTCTCGTCTATTCGGATACTGCCCACTCTTATGTTTGGTTGCAGTATTTAGGACCAATCGGCTTCAAGCAACCTAAGTTAGAAAAAAGACGGTTTGTGCCGCTTTATCAGACGTCATATGTTGCAACTGTTTCCTCGACGACACGTTCCCAATTGTAATAGGCGATGCAAGTTTGCATGGAGCGGCTGACAAAGTCCGCGCGGGTCTCAGGGGACCAGCTTGCAATATCGTTGATTTTGTGGGTCCAAGCGGGGGCCTGTTGGGGGGGAAGTAAAAATCCAGTGGTGCCCTCAATGACAGCATCGCTCAAGCCTCCAGAGGCTGAGGCCAGCGTCACCGCGCCACAAGCCGAGGCTTCGGTTGCGACCAGTCCAAAGCCTTCAAATGTGCGGTTTTGCAACGGGATGTTTGGAATGATCACGGCCAAAGCATTCGCGTAATACTCAATCAGTTTCGTTTGTGGCACAGGCCCCAAATAGTCCACTTTCGGGTGCTTCAAACATTGTGCCTCTTTGTCATCCCAAATGGTGCCCGCCACCTGCAGCGTGATATCATCAGGCAGCTGAGGCAGGACGTGTTCGACAAACCATGACAGGCCTTTGAGTGGCAAAATACGCCCTGCAAACAGTAAAGATCGTGTGGGCGTGGGGGCTGTATCAGTGCCACGTAAATCAGACGCCAAAGGCACCACAGCGACATCACTCCAGCCAAGATCACGCGTGGCAGCAGCAGTGGCCCCAGAATTGGCCACAACGCACGCGCCAGACAAAAGACGTCGCCCCAGCCGCAGATAAGCACCGTACAAACGCCCCTTAAGTCCGCCGCGCAAAGGATAACTGACATCCGTGCCATGGGCAGACAATATGATGCGCGTGGGCCAGCGTTTGAGTTTGGCAGGCAAAGCCAAAGGCCATGTCGCCATATCGCCGACGTGTAAAACGCGTGGGGCCTGTTGGGTGCGTAAAATAGTCCAAAAGGCGCGCCAGCCAAAAGTGAGCAGTGTTTTCTCACTGGGCGGCGCGCCGTTTTCGCGGCCTGCACAGGCCAAAAGCGTGACGTCATAGCTGTCTTTTAGGCCATCACAAAGCCGCGCCGAATAGGTTTCCATCCCGCCGATCGCAGGGGGAAATTTGCGCGTTACAAAGATCATCGATGGCTTGGTGTCGGTCACGGCATGTCTCATATGTTACTGGGCACATGATGACCTGTTGTTGCGCGCTTCACCAGCAAAAACGCCGCCCCGAAATGGAGCGCCATTTGTACGGCGTAATTCAGTATGCATGGCGTAAAGTGTGGTTTTGGGCGTGCTGGGGCATTCAATGCAAACACGTGGCGCAGCGTGAGCTGTTCCAACTGAAGTGGTCCGGCAAATTTGGGCAGCGTGCTAAGGTGTATCCAACACGAATGAATGGATACGAGAATGACGAAGCGACGGAACTTTTCAGACAAGATCAAAAATGGTCTTGCCTCGTGTACGTTCCGGTCTCTGAACTCATTTATGCGGCCTTTCGCTCGAAAGCCAAGGGGCTTTTGCCGCCCAGCGATGAGTGGCGACGGCG